>CBDBID010000040.1:0-220046 GCA_965205565.1 Acidobacteriota bacterium | reverse complement strand
CTCGGAGAGGAGGATTTTTTCATGCCTGAGGCAACCCCGGGACCACCCGGTCTCGCGTGGCTTGGTTTTGCGTTGTTCACGGTCCTGATGTGGGGGCTTTACGGGATTCTTCTACACACCGGCCAGCTGGGGTTTCAAGATCCGGCCGGAGGACGCTACAAGGCTTTCCTGTTCGTTGGAATCGCCTATTTTCTGACCGCGGTTCTGGCCCCGCTGGCGGTCCTGATCCTGCAGGGTTCCAGCTGGGATTTCTCCTCGACCGGGATGAGTTGGTCCTTGATGGCTGGAGTGGTCGGTGCCGCTGGAGCTTTTGGGGTGCTGCTGGCCTTTGGCGCCAGGGGTTCCCCGAGTGTGGTGATGTCCATCATTTTCGCCGGCGCCCCCATCGTCAATGCGATGGCCGCCATGTGGATGCATCCGCCCCAGGGAGGTCTTTCTGCCATTCGGTGGCCCTTTGTGATGGGGATGCTCTTAGCGGCTCTGGGGGGCTGCCTGGTGACCCTTTTTCGCCCCCAGAGTTGAAACCACCTTAGCGATTGTAAACGCCAGTTGAGAAGTGAAGCACCCTTGGTAGACTCCCGTGGTTTTTGAGGCATGGGGCCTCCAGAAATCAGGGGAGGGAGCAGGGAGTGTTTCGAGACATGGAGCAGTGGTGTGAGATTCGACAACGGGTACTTCGGGATGGAGAGAGCATCCGGCAGATCCAGCGGGAAACCGGGCTTCACTTCGATACGATCAAGAAGATTCTGGCGCATCCCACTCCGCCGGCCTTTCGGACCCCGGTGCGGGTTAAGCCGAAGTTGGGGCCGTATCTAGAGCGCATCGCCGCCATCCTGGACTCCGATCGGGAGTTACCCCGCAAACAGCGGCACACAGCCAAGCGTATTTTCGAACGACTGCGGGATGAGGGGTACAGCGGGGGCTACACCCAGGTCAAGGAGGCGGTGCGGGAGCTGAAGCGCAGCGGTGGGGAGGTCTTTGTCCCCTTGGTGCAAGAGCCCGGGGAAGCGCAGGTGGGCTTCGGCTATGCCCTGGTGAAGCTAGCGGGGAGCTTGAGCAAGGTGGCGTTTTTCGCCCTGGAGCTGCCCTACTCGGACGCGATGTTCATCGCGGCCTATCCCCGGGAATGCACGGAAACCTTCCAGGACGGCCGTGTGCGCGCCTTCGGTTTCCTTCAAGGAGTCCCCAGGCGGATCGGCTACGACAACGCCCGCACCAGTGTGGCCCAGATCACAGGAGCCCGCAGGCGGAAGCTGACTACAGGATTTCTACAGCTCCAAAGCCACTATCTGTTCGACGAGCGTTTTTGTCGGGTAGGGCGGCCCAATGAGAAAGGCGTGGCAGAGGGGATCGTCGAAAACCAGGGGAACATCCTCTTGATGGGAAATCCGGGTACCGGAAAGACCCACCTGGCCACGGCCTTGGGTCAAGCGGCCTGCAGGCAAGGCAAACGGGTCCGCTTCTTCTCCCTGACGGCTCTGGTCACGCAGCTCCTGGAATCTCGGGAAGATCGCCAGCTCGAACGTTTTCTCAAACGTCTGGAGAAGCAGTACCTGATTAATCCTCGACGAGTTTGGCTATGTGCCTTTTTCCAAGGCCGGGGCCGAACTGCTCTTCGAAGTCGTCAGTCGCGCCTACGAACGCACCAGTCTGATCCTGACCACCAACTTACCCTTCGAGCACTGGACCGAAGTGCTGGGCAACGAGCGACTCACCGGCGCTCTGCTGGACCAGATCACTCACCGCGTCCACATCATCGAGGCCAACGGTGAAAGCTACCGACTTCGGGACGCCAAGAAACGGGCCCGAAATCAACGCAGGAAACAACCCTGGAATCGCGCCCCTCCCCGAGGGGAGGGGTTCAAGGACAAGAAACCCAATCTCATTTGTATGGATATGGAGAAAGCAAGATAATCAGTACCAACGGTGCTTCACTTTTACACCGCCACCCACTTCAGTTCTTCGCCGCCATTTACAGCCTTCCACCCGTTCGGCGTAGGGCATGGCGGTGCTGGCATATCCATACACGGGTTTGTGGCGAGCGTACAGGAAACCCAATTCAAAGACAGTCCCGGCGTCAGCGCTGGGTCCACGAAAAGGCGTGAGGTTGAAGAGCCCGATGTCGGCCTGGCGCATCAGCGAGCGATTGGCCCGAAAGATCCCGAAAGCATCGGCCTCATCCTGGTCGAGCGGAAAGATGCCCTGGAAGCCAAAGTGGCGACAAAGCTCCAGTTTCTGGCGCCCGATCTCCACCGCATCGGCGAGGAAGACGTCCGGACCAGCTAGAGAGATCTTCAGTGGCATTTGAACTCCTGGCACGGAGCCAGCCGATTCGAGTTGAAAGCCGCCTTGAAGGCTCTCATTAATACCCGCAATGGTAACGGGCACTCGCATCACTTGTGTTTCTATGTCGCCGTCCAAGATCCCAGCCGGGATGCGATCCTTCTAAGGACGAGGTTGCTACCCCGGGGCCGTACCGAAAAAAATCTATCGACTCGCTAGAAGGCGGCCCATTTCTGTTTGCCCGGCAGGTAGTAACTGGGGTGATGAAGCGAAACAGATTGGTGATGCGACGGGCTTTATGGCTTGTTCCTCGCTCTCGGCGTGCATGGCCGCCAGCTTGTCGCCGAAGATTGCGTCAAAGTAGTCAGCTGCTGCCGGCTTCCGAGCCGCTTCCGATGCGTACAGGGAACGGATTTGAGCCAGCTCGCCCACGTCCAGCCAAAACCCGGCACAGGCCGGACACTCGTCCACCTCAGCCTTCCTTTTCACACTGAAAAAGTGTCGCATCATAATCGCATTTGCACACTTGGGGCAGTTCAACCGCTTGGTGGGATCCAGGGATAGGCGATCAGCTCGGCTGACATCCAGCAGCGTCCGGCCAGCTTCTTCATGGGTTTCATCAAACTTTTGCAGTTCGAACCGGTCGAACCAAATCCTGCCGCAGCCACCCTCACAGCAATCCACGGTTACATTACCCACCGTCCGTTGGCCTAAGTTCCTTTGACAGGCCAGACACTTCATAGCTCCACCTCACTGTGCAAATCACAACAGGTGGGTCTGGCGCGGCTCTTATTCCTTCTACAGGGGGTGTGGATCTTGTCTCAACGGCAGGCTCGGCAATTTCTTTTCGTATTATTTTCAGCCAGATCGGTCGAGGAGCATCTTAAAGAGTCGATAGGAAGGACATGATCATGACCTCTGAAACGTCGCGTTAATTGAATGCACACAAACTGATGAAGTTTTAGGAGGAAATCGTGCAAAGAAAAACGAAACGGCGCTTCTGGGTCCAAGTACCCCTGTTTGTCGGTATCATGTTGTCGATTCCCACTGTCCGGGCTCAAGACGAAGTGAGCGTCGAGGACGGAGTTGAGATCACTCGAGACGCCGATGAACTACGCAAACGCATCGCTGACCGGACGATGGACCCGGATTCGGTGCATACCGCCTTGGTGTTCACGAATACGGGGGGGGCCGCAGTCTGATTCGCTGTATCGGCTACAACCACAACGGCCGGGCAGTGGGTCGCGCCTGGCTTCGGGTCCCCACCCGAGGACTTCGTTTCATCCTCACCGAGGATCTCTCTCATGACCGGGATTTCATCGGTCTGGTCAAGTGTCAAACGGCACAGCACTCGACGAAGGGATCCGCCTTCCTGCTGGCTCCCTACGCCATCACCGATCTTCCCGCCGAGGATTCTTCTGCAGGTGGTGTCCTGACCCTGACCTTCCCGGTGACAGCCCACTACTAGGTTCGCGCGGAGCCCCCCCCCCCCCCCCCAAGGATCGGCGCTCCGATCTACGGGCAGAGAGAAACACACACACATCATGCAAGTCCAGGCCAGATCGACCCTGAGCTGGCCTGCCTCCCCCGGCCCTCAGCTCGTCGGCCTCCATGACTTCGACATGATCCGTGGAGGCGGATAAGAGTTCGAGTGGCGTCACGACCGCTGCTCGGCTTTTGCGCTCAATAGCCGGCTTCTTTGTCGACCGCACCCTCGAGAGATTGTCCTCGTTCGTAGCGTCCCAGGTTCGCAAAAAACAGCTCGATGCAAGCTTCTTCCTGCTCCCTCGAGGTGGCCCGGCAAGGGGTTACGATCACATTATCGAGTTCCCAAAAGGTCGAATCAGAAGGCGGGATCGGCACCCCCGGTTGCTCGCCTGACGGCTGCAGACAAGCCCCCCCGATCACTCCGTCCCTCAAGGCCGTTTCCAGAGCCGGATAGTCGAAAAGAGGAGGCCGACCCGAACAGTCGATCAGATAGGCTGTCTCTTTCATGCTTTGCAGTTCCGGCTCACCGAAAAACCCTCGGGCCTCGGGGGTGAGAGGGATGGCGATGACCACGAAGTCGGATCGCTTCAGGAGAGTGCACCGATCCTCGAAAGCGAAAGTCTGTTCGACCCAGTCCGTAGCCGCGCGTGCTTTCCGGGCGGTTCCGAGAACGGATATCCCCAAACAGCCAGCTCTTTGAGCGAGAGCCTGGCCCATATTGCCCAGTCCGATAATGCCTAACGTTTTGCCGGAGAGTTCAAAAGGCGAAAGCACCTCGTCCTGCGCGACCATCCACTGCGAGAGAAAGGGCGAACCCATGGCGGTGTGAGAGCGGCGGGAGAACAAGAGCATCGCTCCCAGAGCGTACTCAGCTCCGACGATCCCAAAGCAGGGTTTGCAGCAGGTAAACAAAACCGGACTTCGGACGAATTCGGGAAACAGGTAGGGGCCCACCCCGCCGGCCATGGCGTGGATCCACATCACCTGCTTGGCAGAATCGAGAATCTGCGCGTCCAGGGCACCCACGACCAGGGCATCGGCGTCTCTCACCGCGGCCAAAATCTCCTGACGGTCGTCCAGGGCTACAATGTTCAGTGACTCGAACCCATCGCTCCTGGCCCGACTCAAGATAAGTTCTTTCCAACCGGCCCAGGTGATCACCACCTTGCGGATCTTGCCTGCGCTCATGAAGGTCTTCTCTGTTCGTAAAGGGATTCGATCTGCGCGACGGCTTTTGGCACCAGGTCGCCCAATCCCAGGCCGGGGGATTCGGTTAGCTGAAGGAACCCGTCCTTCACTTGCAGGGGGCGCTCGATGATCCGGTAGTGGGTGGCGTCGATCATGGCGTACTCCAAGCTGTCTTCAGGACAACTGGCGAAGGCCGGGTACTCGATCAGGATGCCGTTGCTCACGGTGGCCAGGATGTTCAGATGGGCGGCTACGGCAATCGAGGTCCAAGGGCAGTGTGGGATGCAAAGCAAACCCACCTCTTCAGATCGATGAGCCACGCGAGACATCTGGGTAATCCCCATTTGCTGGGCGTCCGGCTGGACGACATCCACGGCGCGTCGATCGATCAAGTCGGAAAACTCTCCGACTCTGGTGAGACTCTCCCCGGTGGCGATCCGCAATTCCACGCTGCGCGTCAGTTCGGCAAATCCCTGCACGTCGGCCGGCCTGAGCGGCTCTTCCAGGAAGAGAATATCGTACTCTTCCAGTAAGCGGGCCACCCGAATGGCATCCTTCACGGACCAGCCCTCGGTGAGATAGGCGGGACAGCCAAAGTCGATCATGAGCAGCACCTCGTCTCCCACCCTCTCCCGAATGGCAGCCAGTGCCTCCAAATGGCTGGGGGCAAAACGGTTGCCCCATCCGAACTTGATGGCCTTGAAGCCCTGCTCTAGGTACTGCTCGCACTCCCGCTCGAGTTCCGGAGTGGTTTTGTGGCTGAGGACGCCCTCTCTTTTCAGACGGCTGATGTCGAAGGCAGTGGCGCTGGCATAGATCATGATCTCGGATTGAATGGCCCCACCCAGAAGCCGATGAATCGGCAAGCCTCGGGCTTTTCCCGCCAGGTCCCACAAAGCCAGGTCGATGGCACTCATGGCGTTGACGGCGATCCCACCTTCATCGCCGCGCCCGCGCTGGGCCTGCCACTCCTCAAACATTTTTCGCCACAGGCGCTGGGTGTCGGTGGGATCCTCCCCAATCAGGAGTTGGGACAGGTTTCCCGGACCTTCGTTAATCAGCGCCCGTACGGCCCCCGAATGAGCGGCCGTCGCTCCCACTCCGGCGATGCCTTCATCGGTTTCAACACGGACCAAACAAAGATGCTTCCCCAAAACCTGGATGTTCGTGATCCGCATGTTCGTATGATTCTCCGCGATGCCTGGAGTCGCCTTTCTCCGGTCTAAAGCTTCACAGCTCGACCTTCTGTATGGAGCCAAACACGTCTTCCAGACAAGAGCGGACGGATTGACGGTGATCGGAGGTGGGCAGGGAACCGGGGCTCCCGAGCCGATCGTTGGGGAGCAGACCATACAGATGAATCGCAGTCTTGATGCTGCGCCCCCAGCCGATCTCGACGGCACATTTGAGCCACGGGTCCTCGTACCGATGGATGACCGCCCACGCCTCCTGGAGATCCCCCTGGACCAGGGCGTCATAGAATTTCAGCGCGATGGAGGGGAGGAACGGCGCCACCCCGCACAGATAGGCGGTCGAACCCACGGGGTAGCCAAAGATGAAATTTCGCATCAGCCCCCCGCTCACCACCCCGAAATTTTCATCCTGGGTGGCTCGGATGGTGTCGTAATAATAGTAAAATGGGTCGTCGTCGTTTTTCATTCCCACGATCTGCGGTCTTTTGGCCAGTTCACGGATCGTGTCGATCGGATAGGGAGCCAGGGCATGAGCCCATAGGAGCAGGGGGATCTCTTCGCCTTCAATCGCGTCGAAAAACCGGACGATCACCTCCGTCTTGGGAAGATCGGTCATGGAAACAACCCAGGGGTTGATCTGGACCTTGACGGCATCGGCTCCCACCTGGTTGGCGTGCCGCAAGAAGTCCTTGCACACGGCCGGGATCCACCAGCCGGTGGAAGTCACGAACAGAGAACGCCCATCGATTTCTTCGGCCAGCTCGGCCGTCAGTTTCCACAGCGCTGTATCGGCCATCCAGCCGAATTCGCTGCTTCCGTAGGTCAGCAAGATCACCGGAGTTCGCTGTTCGCACAGCCAGTTGACATATCTTCGCATGGCCGCGTAGTCGACCTGCCCGTCCTCGGAAAAACAAACGTTCAGAGGCACCACCGGGCCCTTTAATCGCTTCAGTACTCGGATAGCTCGATCCATTCTTTCCTCCTTCCGATCCGCCACCGCGGCGACTTGCCTGGTTGTTCTCAAGCCGGCGAGAACGGCGACGCAAACTCGACTTTCAACCCGCCTGCTGGCTCATGGTAGCGAGCAGGACTTTTGACTTTACCAAACAGAGGCTTCAAACGAGAAGGTCCGCCAGCTGCGTGAAGTCCGAGACCGTCACGTCCGGACGATAGGGCGAATCCTCGTAGGGAAGCTGGTAACGATTCACAAAGGCGGCTCTGTATCCACAGCTCCGGGCGCCTACCAAATCGAACGAATTGGAGGAAACCATCAGACACTCCCCCACTTCCAGACCCAGTATTCGAGCCGCTCGCCGGTATACACCGGGATGAGGCTTGAAGGCTCCGGCTGTTGCAACGGAGATGACGTCATCGAAATCCCAGTGGATCCGCTTTTTTACCAAGTGATCGAGGAAGCGAGGCTCTCCGTTGGAAAGGACCACCAGTTGGTAACGAGCTTTGAGGCGTTGCAACGAAGCAAGGACTTCTGGAAAAGGAGACAGCTGCTGCCATGCCTGCATGAAGTCGCCTACCTGCTGTTTTGAGCTCTCGATACGGTTTAGGCGCACGGTGTAGACGAGCGCACGCCGGGCGGTCTCCAGGTAGCCGCTGTGACCCAACATCAAGACCGTGTCCTGGTACTGCTCGATCCTTTGCCTGGCCCGCCACTGGTCCCAGAAGTGATTGGGCGAGATGTCCGCTTCTGCATCTCGAAGGAACTCGGCGATGAATGGCTCGAGACTACTCCCAAGATCCAGAATCGTACCGAAGAGATCGAACGTCAGAGCCTTGATCCTCGACAAATCTTCCATTCGAGCCAATTTCGACCCCCTGGCTGGGATTGATCTCCCTCCGATAGTTGGCCCTGATTGCGGTCCAGATTCCGTCGGCGGGCGGCCGAGGCCTGTCTCTCTCAGGAGAGGCGTCCGTAGGCCCCGCAGTAATACAGTAGCGGTTTTGACCGGTTGGATTCCCGTAGATCGGCAGATTGGACTTCGCCCACGATGATGTGGTGATCGCCTCCCGGGAAGGTCTCGACGATCCGGCACTCGAGGCTAGCCAAGCAGCCCGGCAATAAGGGAAGCCCAGTAGATCCCTGCAGATAGGGATGCTGGGTGCGGTCCGAGCCGCTCTTGGCAAAAAAATTGGAGTCCTGCTGCTGATCTTCGCTGAGAATGCTGACGCCAAAACGGCCGCTCTCTTGAAAGGCTTCGAGGCCGCTCAAGGAGCTGTCCAGGCACACCAGCACCAGCAAGGGATCCAGTGAAACGGAGGTAAAAGTGTTCACCGTAACGCCGTAAGGTGTGCCGTCGCTGCCCCGAGTGGTGACCACGGTTACACCCGTGGCAAAGTGACCCATGACCTCTCTGAATTTTTCCGATGTGACCTCCACACAGCCTCCTCGATCGCTTGAATTCCGTTTACGAGTCCGGCGGAAGGTGTGACCCGGCCTGTCGACTCGAACAGGAGTCTAACCGAAAGCGTTGGCTCTGGAAAATAGTTTCTCTGCAAGAACCAGGGCTGGCTGAGGAGGCCGTTTTTGGGTACTCTCTGAGAGTTTGAGGGTGGCCTTTGTAAGGGATGCCCCCGGGGTCGATTGCAGGATGCGTGCGGGGCAGGGGAAGTCCATTTGGTGAGCCGAACCACAGGACGAACGATTTCCCAGGCCAGGGAACAGCTGATCGAAACCTTGCTGGCTTTTTGCGGGTTGATCTCCGTGCTGACCACGCTGGGAATTGTAGTGGTCCTGCTCTTGGAAACGCTGGGATTTTTCCAGCAAGTCTCCCTTTGGGCTTTTTTCACCGACACCCAATTGACGCCCCTCTTCACGGAAAAGCATTTCGGGATTCTGCCGCTCCTTTCCGGAACGCTGCTGGTGTGCCTGACGGCCATGGCGATGGCTTTGCCGATGGGCCTGCTCACGGCTCTGTATCTGAGCGAATATTCTCCCGAGAAGGTCCGGCGGCGGCTCAAGCCGATTTTGGAGATTCTAGCGGGTGTCCCCACGGTGGTTTACGGTTACTTTGCGCTGCTGTTCGTGACGCCGCTGCTTCAGGGATTTCTTCCCGGCTTGGCCGGATTCAACGCTCTCTCCCCCGGAATCGTCATGGGCATCATGTTTTACCGGTGGTCTCTTCCTTGAGTGAGGACGCCATGAGAGCCGTGCCGCGGGGGTTGCTGGAGGCGGCCTATGCTCTCGGTTCCACCCCCCTGCAGGTCTCCTTCAAGGTGGTCATCCCCGCCGCCTTTTCCGGGATTTCCGCTTCCTTCGTGCTGGCGGCCGCCCGGGCCATTGGCGAAACGATGATTGTCACCATCGCCGCCGGTCAGCAGCCCCGGCTCAGTTTGCACCGATGGTGATCAATGGAGCCGGAGGGAGGCCTTGGATGCCTTCGTTCTTCGGGACGTGGGCCAGGCCCGCAAGGTGATCGCCAAGGACGACGAAGTGGACGACCTGGCAGAACCGCCTTTTTGACCAGTTGATCCGGCGCATGGTGGATGATCGCACGATCATTCCATCCGCTATCCAACTCATCTACGTCATCAAGTATCTGGAGCGCATCGGGGAGCACAGCTCCAACATCGCTGAGATGGTCGTCTTCATGGTGGAAGGCAAGGACATCCGCCATCGAGAAAAACTGAAGGCCCTGCGCAACCAAGAATAGCGACCGAGGCCACGATTCTTACCGGCAATCGTGGGAAGAGACATCCATCCGGATCCCTTGAAGAGGCCATAGTTTTTCGGCTTGCACCGAGGTCACGTGGTTGCGGTTTTGAAGCCTTCCCTCCACCAGGAGAAAAGGTTGACTGACCAGCAGCAGTCGTTCCCGTTCGAACAGCCGGGGACGGATCATGAGATTGGCGATTCCTGTCTCATCTTCCAGGCTGATGAGGAAGAAACCCCGGGCGGTCGAAGGTCGCTGGCGCACGATGACTCCTCCCGCCACCCGCACCCTGTTGCCGTCGGGAAGGTGGGGTAAGTCGGAAGCTTTGCAGACTCCGCGCAAGGCCGGGTCGTTTCTGCGCAGCGCCATGGGACGGGGCCCCAGGGTCAGATCTGTCCCGCTAAAGTCGGCGAGCAAGCGTTCTTCGAGACTCATTTCGGGTAAAGGAGATTGGATTTCCTCTGGCTCAGAGGGGATCGATGCGCACAGGCGTCCCTGGGGACGGCTGGCCTTCTCTGCCTGCCAAAGAGCTTCCCGCCGCTGCATCCCCAAACTGCCGAAAGCGCCGATTTCGGCGAGTGTGGTCAGTTCCGATTTCCTCAAACCGGTGCGCCGGCGCAGATCCTCCAAGGATCGAAAAGGACGGCTGGCCCGCTCCCACTGGATGGCTCTGCCCGCCTTTTCTCGAAGTCCCTTCACATAGATCAATCCGAGCCGGATGGAGCCATCGGACTCAATCCTACAGAGCCAATCCGACTCCTGAACGTCGATACCGCGGATCGTCTGACCGTGACGCTCGGCATCTTTCACCAGGGTCGCCGGATGATAAAAGCCCATGGGCTGGTTGTTGAGCAGGGACGTAAAGAAGGACTCCGGGTAATGGACCTTCAGATAGGCGCTGGCGTAAGCCAGCAACGCAAAGCTGGCAGCGTGAGATTCTGGAAAACCGTACAGAGCAAAGGAGGTAATGGAGCAAACGATGGTTTCGGCAGCCTCCCCAATAATGCCCTTTTGGGCCATTCCTTGCCGCAGCTTGATCTCGATTTTCGCCATCCGGGCGGCGGAGCGCTTGAAGCCCAGGGCTCGCCTGAGTTCTTCGGCTTCGCCTCCACTGAAACCGGCCGCCACCATGGCCATGCGCAGCAGCTGTTCCTGGAAGAGAGGAACCCCGAGGGTTCGCTTCAGGATGGGTTCCAAAGAGGGGTGGGGGTAGCGGACCGGAGCCAGGCCGGTCCGGCGCTTCAGATAGGGATGAACCATCTTTCCCACAATCGGCCCCGGACGGATGATCGCCACCTCCACCACCAGATCGTAGAAGCAGCGGGGTTTGAGCCGGGGCAGGGTGGCCATTTGAGCCCGGCTTTCCACCTGGAAAAGACCCACAGTATCCGCCTTTTGTAAGGTGGCCTACACCTTTGGATCGTCAGCCGGAAGGTGAGCCAGATCTACTGTCTCTCCCCGGAAGTCCCGAATCAGCTGCAGGCCATCCTGCAGCACCGACATCATCCCCAGGCCCAGCAGATCCACTTTGATGATTCCCAGGTCGGCACAGTCTTCTTTGTCCCACTGCACCACGCTTCTGCCCGGCATGGTGGCGTTCTCCAGGGGACCACGGAATCCAACCGGCCCTGCGCTATCACCATGCCACCAGAGTGTTGTCCCAGGTGACGGGGCAGGTCCTGAATGCGGCGCCACATCCGGAGAAAGTGCTGTACGGAAGGGTCCGAAAGTTCGAGCCCGGCCTTGCGAAAGCGTGGCAGGACCTGCTTTTGCAGATCCTCGAGGCCCCAGGAACTCAAGAGCCGGGAGAGCTGGTCCAGCGTTTCCGGAGGAAATCCAAAAACCTTCCCCACCTCCCGGGCTGCACTACGTGCCCGGTAGGTAATGACGTTGGCGGTCATGGCCGCCCCCCGCCGGCCGTAGCGCTCATAGACGTACTGGATCACCCGCTCCCGGCGCTCGCCGCTGGGAAGATCCAAATCTATATCAGGCCATTCCCCCCGTTCTTCCGACAGGAAGCGCTCGAACAAAAGGTCCATGCCGACGGGATCGACTGCCGTGATCCCCAAGCTGTAACAGACGGCACTGTTGGCGGCCGAGCCCCGTCCCTGGACCAGAATCCGGTGGTGGCGGCAAAACTGGACGATATCCCACACGATCAGAAAATACCCCGCCAGATCCAGCTTTTCGATCAATGCCAATTCCCGATGGATCTGACGCCTGGCGCGGGCCGAGTAGGGTCGATAGCGGCGCTGCGCTCCGGACTCGGTGAGACGGTGCAAATAACTGTTGACGCTTTTTCCTGCCGGTACCGGATACTCGGGGAATCGATATCCCAAACTCTCCAGAGTGAACTGGATTCTTTCTCCCAGTTCCTGACTGCTCCGCACCGCCCTGGGAAGATCGGAAAAGAGCCGGGTCATCTGGTGGGGAGATTTCAGATAGCATTTGGCGTTTGGGCTCAGCAGACGACCGGCTTCAGCCAGCCGGGTCTTGTGATGGATGCAGGAAAGGACATCCAGTAAGGGACGTCCGGAAGGTTGGGCGTAGCGCACTCCGTTGGTGGCCAGAAGAGGGAGCTGGCAGCGATCGGCCAGATCGATCCGAGCCCGGTTGAGTGCGGCCTGGTGCCGCTGGTAGTGGTGTTGCACTTCCACAAAGACATCGCGGGCACCGAAAACGAAACGCAATCGATCCAAAAAACGCTGGGCCTGGGACAGACCGCGGAGCTCCAAAACGGACTGCAAAGCTCCCGGCTCCCCTCCCGTCAGGCAGATCAGACCGTCGGAAAACTCTTCCAGATCCTCCCATGTCACCTCTCCTTGCCCCTTGCTCGATCGCAACTTCATGCGGGTGATGAGACGGCATAGGTTCTGGTATCCGTCCCGATTCTCCACCAGCAGAGGAAGCTGCCCGCCCCCCCCCATCCGATTCTTGCTGGAGCGTGACCTCCGCTCCCGCCAGAGGTTTGACACCCACCTCTCGGCAAGCTTTGTAAAAACGAGGAGCCCCATAGATCCCATCCCGGTCCAGCAGGGCCAGGGCCGGGTATCCCAATCGCGCCGCCGTAGTGGCCAACTCTTCCGGTAAAGACGAACCTTGCAGGAAACTGAAAGCACTGCAGGCGTGTAGTTCGAGATAACCCATCTAGTCGTAGAACCCCTCCAAGAACCAGGACAGTTGATTTGGATCCCAGAACACTCTAGCCAAGGTACCGTCACGAAGCTCCAAATCCCATTCCTCTCGTGACCATCCGATTCGTTGTGGGGAGACCTGCCACCAATCTCCCGAGGAACGCCATGGTCCACTCTCCGTTCGGATCTGCCCGGGGCGAATGCGGAGCGGTCGAGGGCGACGGAATCTTCTCAGGGAAAGCTGCAGCTGCTGTTCCCAATCCACCTCATTTGATACCGGGGAGAGGGGTGGCGGGGACTCCCAGCTGCTGGCAGCGTCTCCCTGGGATTTGCACTGGAAGGGTTGGACCCGAAAAGCATCCGGACGGTGCGAGTCCGGCAAGATGGGCGAACCCGCGTTTTCTTCTCCCACCAGCGCCCACAGTCGTCCCAGGGTCCGGGCCAGATTCTCCGGAGCTGGAACCGGAGGTTGCAGCAGCGAGTATTGAATCACCCGAGGGGACGTGGCCTCCAGTTGCAAGGAGACGCCGATCACCCCCCCTGGAGGAGGATGGATTTTAAGTTCCAGATGCAGTAAGGGAAAGGAGAGTCTTGGCATCCCTGAGGGGCAAGACCACCCGCAACGTTTCGGCCGCTTTGCCATGATCCCGGAGTCGGCGGCAAAGACGGTCTAGCAGCCGTCCTAGCAGAAAGGTCAGCGGTTCCAGAGAATCCAAGCTCCAATCCAGCTCTTCGCTCTCTTCGAAGCGGGGAGGAGGGGAATAGGGTCGTGCCGGTACAATGTCCTGGCCACAGGCCATCTGTTGGAGACGAATCCGTGCCGTTCCCAGCCGAGCGGTCAAGTCTGCTTCCGGCAGAAGGGCCAGCTGTCCCAGAGTTCGGATTCCCCAGCGGACCAGGGTCAGGAAGATCTTTCTCTCCTGCTTCCCCACAAGACCGAAGCCCCGAAGCAGCTGCACCGGCAGGGGAGCCAGAAAAGACCGTTCCCGGCCCTTGGGAACGATGCTTCCCGGCCTGGCCAGAGAAGCCAACAGTGCCGTGGTCCGGGTGGAGGCCACCCCTATTTTCAGGGAAAAAATGGCCTCCTGCTGGTGCAGCCGCTGCAAAGTTCTCTCCTCCCAGGATGACGGGAATTCCAGAAGAACACACCCGCCAAACCCCATCTCTACCCGAGGAGACAGTGCCTGGGCCTGACTCAAAAAATGGGCAGGATGGGAGCTAAAGATGGCTATAAAACGTGACATTTCCGTGCTTTCCACTACGAAGCAGGGATACCTCACACTGGAGTCCCTGCAGAAGAGAGTGGGGTGGATCGGCATCCCTGAATGCCGGGGACGTGTCTCCCTGAGGGAGAGTCCAGTACCGTTTCCGACCGCGCAGGGTGAGGACCAGAGCGGCTGCGCTTCCGGCACTGGAGACGGGTTCAAGTACGCCCAGTACGGTGGAGCTTTCTTGCAGGGCTCGCTGCCATCGAAACCAGGTGTGCAAGGGTACTTTCCGGCAAGCGGGATGCTTTCTCTTCTCTCCGGAATCCAGATCCAGAACCACGACGCCGAACCCTCCGGCTTGGACCAGAATGTCCGTGGCCCGGAGAGCCTTGGGCATCGGGTGGGCTTGGGTCCCCCCACAGCGAATCCAGAGCAGACGTTGTAGATCGATTCCCGATTGGGCGGCAAATCCTGGATCCAGAGTGTCGAAAGTATCGACATAGGCCACCATCTCTCCTCGATGCGTAGCTTGTTTCAGGACGGAAAAAAGCAGACTCGTCTTTCCGCTGCTGGAGGGACCCACCAACTCGACGATTCGACCTCTAGGCAGACCTCCTTCCAAACGCAGATCCAGGATTCGGACTCCCGTAGCTAGATACTCCACCGGATTCAAGAGAGCTTGAGCGGAAGAAACGGAAACCCAAGGTGCGGATGCATTCTGCACGGCCATTGCCAATTTCACCTTTTATTCACCAATGATAGGCAGGGATTCTCCCTCTGTCAAGAGAACCAAGGGGTGAGTTTCAGGATGAAAACTCGATCAATCGGCCGGGATCGGAGCTCCATCTGTGCCGAAATTCTCCGGCACAGGGCGAAAGACGAGGCCTCTAAAATCCTCCAGAATGAGATAGAGGGAGGGCACCAGAATGAGGGAAACGAAGGTAGAAAACATGACCCCGAAAGCCAGAGAAATCACCATGGGGATCAGGAACTGGGCTTGCAGGCTCTTCTCCAAGAGCAGGGGAGTCAAACCGCCGAACGTGGTCAAGGAGGTCAGCAGGATGGGACGGAAACGGGAGATCCCGGCGGTCCGGACTGCATACAGCAGACTGCTTCCAGCCCGGCGTCTGCGGTTGACGTAATCGACCAAGACCAGGTTGTCGTTGACCACCACTCCGGCCAGGGCCACGATCCCGAACATCGACAGGATGGACAAATTGTGGCCCATCAGGATGTGTCCCCAAACCGCCCCCACCAGTCCGAAAGGAATGGCCGACATGATCAGCAGGGGTTGAGAATAGGACTTCAAGGGAACCGCCACCAGGGTGTAGATCAAAAGCAGTGCCAGCAGGAAGCCTCGGAACAGGGAAAATAACATCTCTCTTTGCTCCCTCTGCTCCCCCTCCAGCGTGTAACTGACCTGAGGGTATTTTTCCAGAAGCTCCGGCAGATCCGTCCGCTGCAGTGTGGCGATGATGTCGTTGGAGTTGGCCTGGGTGGTATCCACATCCGCGGTTACATTGATGGCCCGGCGCCGGTCGACTCGCTTGATCGAGGAGTAGCCGGTGCCGAATTCGGCCCGAGCCACGGTCGAAAACGGCACTTCGCTGCCCGAGGGGGTGCGGATGCGCATGTTTTGCAGATCCCCCAGCGACTTTCGCTCCGCCTCGGGATAGCGCACCATGACCTTCACATCGTCTCTTCCGCGCTGGATGCGTTGGGCTTCCTCTCCATAGAAGGCCTGGCGAACCTGCCGGGCCAGATCGAGTTGGGACAAACCCAGCATCTCCGCCTCGGCACGAATCTGAAGCGTGACCTCCTTCTTCCCGGTCTGGAAGGAATGGGTGATGTCGAACACACCGGGGTAGGCCATGAGTCGATCCTTCAGCTCGTCGGCGGCCCGGCGCAGGAGATTGATATCCAGGGCCGTGAGCTGAATGTTGATGGCCTCTCCGGCCGAGAATAGGGAAGACGTGAAGCTCAACTCGGTAGCGTCGGGGATGGGGCCGGTCAACTGGCGCCATCGTTCCGCCAGCTCCCGGCTGGAGAACCTCCGATCTTCCGAGTCGGCCAATTGGATATTGACTTCTCCCAAATGGGCGGCACTGAAGCTGGAGGCGGCATTGGTGGCCCGGTTGCCCTGCGCGGCGCGGGTGGGCTGCTCACCGATGGACGCCAGCATATGGCGAAAAACGCTGTGCTCGGCTGGCGGCCCGCCGTCCACCTCCTGGCGTAGATCCTCGGCCGATTCCTCGATGCGGCGAACGGCCCGGGCGGTCTGCTCGACGGGTGTTCCCAGAGGCATAGAGAGCACGGCCAGAACGTTTTCCGATTCGATGCTGGGTAGAAACTGGAATTGGATCCAACCGGCCGCCAGCAACGCGGCCGTGAGGAGCAGCGTGGCAAAAGATGTGGCCGCCGTCAGGTATCGCCATTCCAGACAGAAGCTCAGCAGGGGGTGATACACGCTGCGAATGAACCACTTGAGTGCTCTCTCGAAGGGTCCACCCGCAGAAATCTTTCGCTTTGACGCGCCCTCGGAGGAGCCTTCCGAAGGTCGGTTGTTTCCGTGAGACAGGTGATTGGGCAGGATGAAGAGGGACTCCACCAGGGAGAACATCAGGGTCGGGATCACCACCAGCGGCAGCACTTTGAAGATCTTTCCGGTCGGTCCCGGCACGGCCAGCATGGGTGTAAAGGCCGCCACGCTGGTCAAGACTCCGAAGATGACCGGAACCATCATTTCCCGAGTTCCATTGATGGCGGCCTGCAACCCGTTCTTGCCCCGCTCGTAGTGGGCAAAGATGTTTTCCCCCACGATGATGGCGTCATCCACCACGATGCCCAGCACCACGATAAAGGCAAAGAGCGAAATCAGATTCACGGAGACGTCTAGACTGGGCAAGAGCAGGAAGGTGCCAAGAAAGGAGATGGGGATGCCCAGACTGACCCACAACGAGAGCCGGAGCCTCAGAAAAAAAGCCAGGATGGCTACCACCAGCAGCAATCCTTGCAAGCCGTTTCTCACCAGCAGATCCAGCCGGCTGCGCAGCGGTTCGGAGTCGTCCCTCCAGGTCACGAGCTGGATGCCTTCTGGCATTCGGGTCTGGGCCTCGGCGATGTAGCGCTTGACGGCAGCGGAGATTGCCAAAGCACTCTGCTCGCCCACGCGAAAGACCTGGACTAGAACGGCGGGCTGCCCGTCAAATCGGGCCATCTGGTCAGTCTCGGCGAAAGCGTCCCGAACCTGGGCGATGTCCCCCAGGCGAAGCTGGGTACCGTCCCGGCGGCTGATCAGAGCCAGGTTCTCGAACTGAATTCCCTCATAGGCCTGCCCTTTGGTGCGCAGCAGAATCTCCCCACCCGTGGTCTTGACCGCGCCCGCTGGCAGATCTATTGAGGAGCGACGAACCGCGTTGGCCACCTGGTCGAAGGTTAGACCATAGCGGCGCATGGTATTTTCAGAGACTTCGATGGAGATCTCGTAGGGCCGGGCGTTGGTCAGTTCCACCTGGGTGATGCCCGGCAGGGCGGAGATTTCGTCTCGCACTTTTTCACCCAGTCTTTTGAGCGCTTTCTCGTCCGCGGGGCCGGATACCGCGACATTGATGACCTGGGGTCGAACCAGAATTTCCTGGATGACCGGACTTTCGATCTCCTCCGGAAAGGTTTCGATGGCGTCCACTCGCGATTTGACCTCATCCAGAACGCCGCGTACGTCCTCTCCTTCCAGCAACTCGATGAGCACGGAGACTTGGCTTTCCGAGGCGGTTGAGGTCATCTTCTTGATCCCAGAAATGCCCTGGAGTTGCTCTTCAATGCGGATACAGACCCCTTCTTCGACCTCCTGGGGAGCCGCTCCCGGATAGAGGACACTCACGGAGATCAGATCCGTGGAGAACTCGGGAAAGACCTCCTGTTTAATGGTGGGGATGGTCAGCAATCCGCCGATGATGATGACCGCCATCAAGAGATTGGCGGCCACTCCGTTCTCGGCGAACCAGGCGATGGCTCGATTCATGACTGCCCTCCGGGGGCGGCCGTGCGAACCCTCATTCCGTCCACTGGGGTCTCCAGAGGAGAGATGCAAACCTGTTCCCCCTCGGCTAGGCCCGATTGGATCAGGACCTGTTCCTGTTGGATGCGCAGGATCGAAACCGGGCGAAAACGCAGTCGCTCTTCTGTGTCCACAACCATGATGGTGTCGTTTTCGCGCAGAGCCTTCCTGGGGAGCACCACCACATCCGTGAGCCAGCGACCCAGAATCTCAGCCTGGACGAACATTCCAGCCACCAGGGGCGGTCGTCCCGGGTGGGAGCGGCGGCTGTAGGGATCCTCCACCTCGGCCACCACGAACAACATTCGCGTCGCCGGGTCGATCTCCCCTTCCGTACGCACGATTCTTCCCAACCAGTTGTGCTGCCTCCCCGCGAAGGTGGCTTTCAGCAACACCTGCGGCCCAGGCTTGGAGGCGCCCCCCTCGCGATAGTGCAGGGGCAGATCTAGGAAGGCCGCCTCTTGGTCCGGGAGAGGGAGTCGCACCTCGGCAAAGTCGACTGCGTAGAGTTGGGCCACGGGAGAGCCGGCCGTGACATACTGCCCCAAGTCGACGCTCTTGGATCGGACGCGACCGTCATAGGGTGCTCGGATTTCGGTCCGTTGCAGATTGCGGCTGGCTCGCTCCAGGGCTGCCCGGGCCGCCGCCTGCGAGGCCTCTGCCTCGGCCAACTGAGGGCGGCGCAAAAGGAGAGCAGAGGGTTCGCCCTTTCCCAGTTCCGCCCATTCTCGGCGCGCTACTTCGGCTTCCGCCTTTTCTTGTTCGAGTCGGCGCTGGATCTGTGCGATTTCCGCTTCCGACTGGATGATAGACAGCTCGTAGTCCCGTGGATCGATTTTCAGTAACAGTTCGTCTTTGGTAAAAAACCCTCCCGGCGCCAGGGAAGGCGACACCTGGACGAGGCGTCCGGAGACCTCCGGGACGAGCGCACTCTGGGTCCGTGGAACGACCGTTCCCTGGGTGTGGACTCGCAGTTGGATGCGGGTAGGACGGACTTCCACGATGCGGACCAAGGGGAAGTGTTCAGTTCTCGGTTGGGTCTGGACCTCCGTTCGAGAATTCATGAGGTGCCAGGCGCCCAGCAGTCCAGCGCCCAGAACGAGAATCGGCAACAGGATCTTCAACAGGAGCCGAATCATCCTTCCTCCTTTTCGGCGGGGGGAGGATCGTCGGGGAAACCACCCCCCAAGGCCAGATACAGGTTGACACGCGTCTCCAGACGCAGCCGTTGGACGCTGAGCAGTTGGCTTTCGCTATCCAAGGTTCGTCTCTGCGCTTCCAGCACCGTCACGATGGGTTCCAGTCCTCGACTGTAGCGACTCTCGGCCAGCTGATAGGCGGCCGAGGCTTGCTGTGACGCCTCTCGAAGCTCCCTCTCGCGCTCCGCCAAGAACCCTTCCGCGGCCAGGGCAGTCTCCACCTCTGAGAAGGCCTGCAGAACTGCACTGGCAAACTGGGTGAGCGCCTGCCTGGCATTGGCGTCCGCCGACGCCACCTGAGCACGCAATCGCCCCCCTTCCAAGATCGGCTGGATCAGACTGCCCAGCAAATTCCAAGTAAAGAAGCCGGGATCGAACAGGTCGACTACCCCCCGAGTGGCCGATCCTCCCGCGCTGGAGAAGCTCAAGCGTGGATAAAGAGTTCGCCGGGACTGGTAGTAGCGGGCATCCGAAGCGAAGAGCCGGCGTTCGGCTGCCACCAGATCGGGCCGTCGAGCCACCAGCTGCGCTGGCAATCCCAGAGCCGGCTGCGCTGGCAGCTGGGGCAGTTGCTCGGCCGCAACCAGAGCCCCAGCTGGGTAGCGTCCAATCAGGATCTCCAGCCGGCGGATCTGGACGTCCAGGGTTTCCCGTCGCTGCTGGCGCGAAGCCGTGGCCGACGCCAGATTCGCCATGGCGAGCCGCAGATCCAGAGAAGCCTGCAGACCACGTTCGTAGCGGTCACGCACGCGTCGCACCGTGCCCTGGTAGTTGGCGATGGTCGCCTCGGCCAGGGCCAGTTGGCGAGAGGCTTCCAGCACCGCGAACCAGGCCTTACACACCTGGGCCACCAGCGACTCGCGGGCGGCTCGAAGATCGGATTCGCTGGCCTGGAATTCCGCCGTTGCGGCCTGCTTCCCTGCGTCCAGGCGCCCCCACAGATCCAGTTCCCAGCTCACCCCGAGAGACACGCCGTAGCGGGTCGAGGTGGTGCTCAAGATGCGACCGCTGTCAGCCCCGGGGATGGGGAAGCCGATGAAGTTCTGGCGAGTCCGAGTGCCATCCAGACTGGTGTTCACACTGGGCAGCAGATCGGCCCGCGCGATCCGGACTTGAGCGGTCGCCGCCACCATCCGGGCGGCCGTCCCAGCCAAATCGTAGCTGTTGAGCAGGCCCTCAGCGATGAAATCCTGCAGGACAGGATCTTGAAAACTCTCCCACCAGCTGGGAGTCACTGCGCCGGAGGCGGCCCGAGTGACCGTCCACTGTGCCGGCGTCGCGATCGCGACCGGTGGGCGCTGCGTTTGAAGAGGAGCGCGGACGCAGGAGGTGAGAAGCAGAGCAATTCCCAGAAGCTTCTTCATGATTTCCCCTCGCAGCTCGAGACTGGAGACTCCAGACCAGCCGTCCCAAAGGACACCAGGGCGCGGATGGTCTGCTCCACATCCAGCCTCTCGGGAACGACCCTCGGATCGATCGGGATGGAATCTCCCTGGGCCCGTTTGCGAATGATCCGGAGGGTGTGTGAAAGCGTGTGAGCCAGCATGCCGATCAGGAAATGGGTGCGCAGGAACAGTTGCTCGGCTGGAAGCTGAGGCAGGGCCCGCCCCAGCGCCTTCAGGAATCGGGAAAACGGTTGGGAATAATGCCGAGCGACGATTTCGTCAAAGAAATCGCCCGGCTCCGAGTAGGCCCGACCCATCAATCGCACGAAGATCTCCCCTCGTCCCGAGGGGTCGGCCACCAGCCGCAGGGGAGGCCCGAAGAAGGCTTCCAGAATGGATTCCACGGAAGGAGGGCTGCTCGGGAATCGATCTTCCACCGCTTGCAACTTCTCCAGCCTTTCCCGGTTCAGCGGACCGATGCGGCGGGCAAAGACCGCTTCCACCAACCCT
The DNA here is from genome assembly GCA_965205565.1 of Acidobacteriota bacterium. GTDB lineage: Bacteria > Acidobacteriota > UBA6911 > RPQK01 > CBDBID01 > CBDBID01. Next base: position 198,736 of record CBDBID010000040.1, on the reverse strand, counting down.
TCCTTGGAGCCGAAGTGGTAGTGCAGAGCGGCCAGATTGACCTCAGCTGCGGAGGTGATGGCGCGCACGGAACTAGCCGCGAAGCCATTGTCGGCGAAGAGCTGCTCGGCGGCATCTAGAATCTTTCCCTTGGGATCGGCCTGATTCATGTTGGCTTCCAGACAATCGTTTGTTTAAATCAAACGTAAGTTTGAATTTCACTGGAGGACAGAAGCTTTGTCAAGTCCTCTTCCCTCCCTTTTTCTCTTTTCACCGATTGGTGGGCCCGGCAGCGGCTCGCGGCTCCGTTTGGGAAGTCACACTCGGCGACTCGTTCAAGACTGTCCCTATCTCAAAACCGCCGAGCTGGAACCTTGATCCGCCGTCTCGATCGTGGTTAATTGGTTCTTTCTCTTGAGGGGAAGGCGGTCAAAACCCGCTGCCTGGACGGCTCACTTCCCCACTGAATCAATCTTGGGAGGACCAGAATGAAGCGATACACAATGTTGAGTGTCTGGGCGCTCTCGGTGGCGATCTCGACCTTTTTGGTCGGCTGCGGCGGAGAACTGAAAGTTGATCCCACCCGGCCCTACAGTTTGTCGATCCAGAAGGGCGAAACGCTGTATCTTTCGGGTCAAGGCGGTCGCGATCCGGAAACCGGCGAACATCCCCAGGGAGTGAAGGCCGCCACCCACCAAACCATGCTCAATTTACAGCGCGAGTTGGAGTCCAAGGGCTGGAGTTTCGCCGATGCGGTGGCGACCCATGTCTGGCTGACCGACATGAGCACCATCGGAGAGATGACCGCGGCCTATCGGCCCTTTTTCGAGGATGAGGCGCTGCCCACCCGCACCACGGTCGCCGTTGCCGCACTGCCCGGTGGATCCCCGGTTGAAATCGCCATGGTTGCCGCCCGCGGAGAGAAACAATACATTTACCCGGAAGGAACCGTGCCGGGGAGAGCTCCCTTTAGTCCGGGCATCCTGGTCGGGGATACCCTGTACCTGTCGGGTCAGGCCGGGGTGGTTCCGGGCAGCTCTCCGGTAACGTTGGTGGAAGGGGATGTTCAGGCCCACGTCCGCCAGACCTTGGAGAACATCGGTACGGTCCTGGGGGCCGCCGGGATGGACTTCTCCCAAGTGGTCTCCACGGAGGTCTTCCTGACGGACATGCAGAATTTCGGTCCTCTCAACGAGGTGTACCGTTCCTTCACCCAGCAGCCAAGACCGGCTCGGGTGCCGATCGGAGCTTCCGCCCTCCCTCTGGATTCTCCAGTCGAGATCACGATGATCGCGGACCGGAGGGAGCGTCAGGCCGTGCTGCCAGAAGGCATGCCGCCCAGCGACCACTACAGTCGCGGCCTTCGGGTCGGAAATCGGATGTATCTGGCCGGCGTCTACAGCCGGAAACCGACCTCCCAGGAACAGCTCGACGACTCGCTGGATAGGGTCAAACAGATCCTTGGCGCCGGTGGTTTCACCCTTAGCGACATCGTAGAAGCCCGAGTCTACCTGCTCAGTCTGGACGACTACGGTCCGATGAACGCGGCCTACATCAGCCACTTCGCCAATCCTCGACCCACCCGGGCCACGGTGGCCGTGCCCCTGCTTCCCGGTGAGAGCCGGATCGGACTGGCCTTCGTCGCGGAGAAAAACGCTCCCTGACCGGAGAGCTCAGCCGAGCTTTTACCCGGAGAGTATTTTTGAGCCACCAGCGACCGAAGTGTCCCGGACCTAGCCATGAGCGAAAGGCAAGACCGTTCACGCAGGATCAGCCAGCGAGCCCGCTCCATTGAACCTTTCCTGGCCATGGAGGTGTTCGAGAGAGCAGCTGCCCTCGAGAGGAGCGGAAAATCCATCGTCCATCTGGAGGTGGGAGAACCGGATTTTGACACACCCGAAGTCGTTCGAGAGGCCGCCCTTCGAGCCCTGCGGGAGGGACACACGCACTACACCCACTCCCTGGGTCGTCCCGAACTGCGCGAGGCGATCGTCGCTTGGTATGGCAAACATTACGGAGTGACGGTCAGTCCGGAGCGCGTGGTGGTGACGATGGGAAGCTCCGCCGCCATGCTGCTGGTCTGTGCGGCTTTGTTGGAACCAGGGGATGCGGTGATTATGACCAACCCCCACTACGCCTGCTACCCCAAATTTGTCACCACCTTCGGAGGGAAGCCGCTGACCCTTCCGGTGTCCGAGGCCCACGATTTTCACTATGGCCCGGATCAGTTGCCGCCTCATCTGGAGAAGGCGGCGGCTGTGATCCTCAATTCGCCCGCCAACCCGACTGGCACCCTCATGAGCGGCGATCGGATGGCGGATCTGGCGGAGACGATTTCTGATCGAGCCGTCGTCATCTCAGACGAGATCTATCACGGCCTGGTGTATGAGGGTCGCGCCCACAGCATCCTCGAGTACGACCGACAGGCGGTGGTGATCAACGGCTTTTCCAAACTGTTCGCCATGACCGGCTGGCGCCTAGGCTACGCTATCCTCCCCGAATTCCTGGTCCGCCCCGTCCAGAAATTGCAGCAGAATCTTTTCATCTCCCCGGCTGATTTCGTTCAGATCGCCGCCGTGGCGGCACTGACCCTGGCGGGGGAGGATGTACGCAAGATGTGCAACGGTTACAATCGAAGGCGGAAATGCTTGCTGACGTGGCTGGAGGAAGCCGGACTCGAAGTGCCGGTACGGCCCAGCGGCGCTTTTTACGTCTTTGTGAAGGTCGTCTCGCTCACCACGAGAGTGGTCGACTGGACTTTCCGTTTACTGGAAGAGGCGGGTGTGGCGGTAGCTCCCGGCGTCGACTTCGGTTCGGGCGGGGAAGGTTACATCCGGATCTCCTACGCCAACTCGCTGGAGCAGATCGAGGAAGGCATCCGTCGCATGCGCCGCTTCCTGGAGCGTACCTCCGGATGAAGTCTCGCCAATCCCCGGAAAAGCGATCTGAAGAGATCGCTGGGAAGACGGATCCCGCATCCGTTCTGGCCATCTACGTCGCCTCCCGAGCAGGAGAGCCCATGCAGCGCCTGGATGAGGTGCAGGCGGTGGCCGGTCTGGGGCTGAGAGGCGACCGTTACAGCAGCGGGAGCGGTCGCTGGAGTTCGGTCGATACCTGTCAGGTCACCTTGATCGCGGCCGAAGATCTACAGTTCATCGAGGAGACGTCCAAGGTTCGGGTGAGCCAGGGCCAGCACCGCCGCAATCTGGTGACCCTGGGCCTCCGGTTGCGGGAGCTTCGAGGCCGCCGTTTCCAGGTCGGTGAAGCGGTGCTGGAGTACGATCGACCGCGGCCTCCCTGCGCCTACATCCAGTCGATCACCGAAGCCGGGATGACCAAGGCTCTGGGGAACCGGGCCGGCGTCTGCACTCGTGTGGTCAGCGGCGGTTTCATCCGCCCGGGCGACGCAATTACGGTTGTGAAGCGGCAGACGGATCCGACGTGAAGTAGCGGCGCACCAGAAACTCCGGTGGTGGCCCCGTCTACTTACTGACGAACACGGCCAAGAAGGCTGAGCTGGTCAGACCCCACACGATGGGGTGCAACCCGAAGAGGTTGATTCTGCCGCCTTCGAACAGGCTGGGCGCAAACAGGAAGACGACTACCAGAAAGCCTCCCACCATCGAGCTGATCGCCCCCTGCCGGGTCATGCCCTTCCAGTAGAGCCCCAGCAGTGTCGGGAATAAGAAGGAACTGGCAAAACCGACTCCCGTAAAGACGACGATGTACTGCAGGAAATCGATGCGCTGAGTGGCCAGCACGGTGACCGATACACCGACCAGCACGGTGGTAGCGTAACTGGCCCCGCGCACCGCTCGCTGGCTGACCTGAGGATTGATGCTTTTCTGGTAGATGTCCCGGACCAGGCTCGAACTGATCATCAACAGGAAACTGTCCACCGTAGACATGATGGCGGCGAAGGGTGCCGCCATGAAAACGGCCGCCAGGATCTCGTAACCCCATCCCATACCGGCTACCAAACGGGTGGCCACCAAGCACCATGGCCTTGTCGGAACTTTCCTGCGGTAGATAGGAGAGAAGGGTTCTGGCGGTCACGAAGATCCAGACCAGAGGAAGATAGATCAGGCCGTAATAGACGGTCACGATGAGTATGGCCCGCTTCAGAGTTCGGCTGTCTCGAAAGGCCATCAACCGGACCATGGTCCCCGGCTGGCCCATGCCGGCAATGGCCCAGATGAGAAAAAAGGATAGGGTCATTCCGAAAGGGTGGAAAGGCGTCCCGTCCGGCTCACGTCCCGGCCCAAACAGAAAATCCTGCCCCCGGGTAAAACGTCGCAACACCATGGGTGCCACCGCTCCAGAGCCATCGTTCTCGTAGGCGTATTCCACTCCGAGCAATATGGGAGCTGCCAGGGAGTCATGCTCGACCGCGTCTTTGATCTCGCGGGCCGACACGGGCGGTTGCAGCGACAGAGGCAGGAGAACGCGAATCACTCGCTCGCCCGTCGAGTTTCGGACCAGCGCCACGCTCGGATTTTCCTCGGTTCCGACCTGATATTCGACTCCCACGGGCAATTCCTGCTGCCCGTTGTGACGCAGCAGGAAAACCAGGTCGTTATGTTCACCTGGAAGGGATGTTACGAGGGAGGGTGGTTGGGTTCGAATGTTTTCGAATACCTGTCGCCCCCCGCCCGCTAGGCTCAGGACGATGGGCAGCAGGGTCACTACTCCGATCCCCATGAACACACCCTGAACGACATCGGTCCAGACCACCGCTCGAAATCCTCCGTAGGCGGTGTAGATCACCACCACGCCAGCGAAAATGCCCAACCCAGCCAGATAACCCCAGGTCTCGGACAGATTGAACGTCGCCTCTACGATCAGGGCGCCGGCTTTGAATTGGGCCACCAGGTTGCTGACCGTGTAGAACACGATGGTGCAGGCGGCGAACAGTCCGATCGCCCCCGAGTCATATCGATCCCGCAACACGTCTGGTACCGTGATGGCTCCCGTCTTGCGGGCCACCTGATTGAGGCGCTTACCCATCACTCCCATGGTGCAAAGAGGCACGACCATGTAGCTGGCGACCCAGAAGGCCAGAAGCCAGCCATAGCTGTAGATCAGAGACGGAAATCCGGTAAAGCTGCCCCCGGAGGCGGATGTGGCTGCGAAGGTGAAGGCCAGGGCCCAGCTGCCCAGCCCTCGACTGCCCAGGAAGTACTTGGCCAGAAAACTCTTACCGCTTAAGAAGCGGTGGGCAATAGCTGCCAGGAGGAGGATTTCAACGATGTAGACAATGAAGGTTACGATCGTCACCTGGCTGGTCTGTTCCATCGATTCAGGCCCCCTCCCCGTCCCCTCTCTCTCCGAGATCGTCTTCCTGAAAATGGAATAGACAGAACCAGAAGGCGAGAAGGACACAAACCGCCCAGGGAAGGCCAACCCCGTAAAAGATCCAGTCTGGAATTCCCAGACCGAAGGGAGTGGACAAGGAGCTGGGGTCTCGATTCCAATCTTCCAGAGAGCCCGGCAGCAGATCGATGGAGGGCCCGAAACTGCTCGGCGCGGGGTCATGGATCAGGTAGCCGTTTAGATAGCAGAAGGGGACGGTGTAAAGACAACAGCATAGCCAAAGGATCAGAATCAGGATCGCTTCGCGCCGGGTGTGAGCATAAACGGGATCGTCCGGAAAATCGTTCACGCGGGCAGTGTGCCAACAAGGTTGGATCGCAGAAAGGAGTGAAGGCGAACCCTTCTGCCCACGGCTTCGTCCCTTTCCACCGCTGCTTTGTTGCTCCTATTTGTGCTCCAGTCGGAGCATGCCTCTTGTATTTGTGCGCTATGCAGTGTAGAAGACTGCTTTTAAGTGCTCTCTTCCATAAATACGGTGAGGTTTGCGGAGGGGGTTTGGGAGGTGAGGTCGAGGAGAGAGGAGGAGGCGATGCAGGGCGTTGTCGACGAAGAGAGACAAAGAGATCACCCACAACCCCCCTCCGCCCGAAGGGTTGCGACGGGACGCCCCTGTCTTGGGTGTTGCTCCTCCTCCCCGATGTCCCCGCATCGACTCGTCGTCGCGCCTGCAATCCAGGCACGTCGCATTCGCAACAAACATCATCGTATTTATGGAAGGGAGCACTAAGGGAGGGCGATAAATTGCTGATCGACAATCAAGAAGGCGGCTTTCTGTTCTTGCCCGGCGGCAAAACCTTTTCCATGGGAGTGGTCACCACGGGCAAGCACGAGATTGTTCACGTCACCTTGCGGCAGTCTCTGCCCTATCTGCAGGGATTCGAAATCATCCGTAGAGCCCTGTCTCGCATGGGACGCCCCATTCGAGCCTTGTGCGGAGTCGAATTGAGATCCCCCGAGCCTGTTGCCATGGAAGACTTTGAGGTGTTCAATCGAGGTTACGAGGAAATCCTGGAGGATTGGGGCCTCCTGGTCGATGGAATGGGGTCCATGACGCGAACCAACGTCGCTCCAGAACTTTCGCCTCCCCAGGAGCCCTCGGTCTACTCCTTTTCCTACACTATTTCTACCTTGGCTCAGAGGATTCCGTCCTTCTTGCTCTCGGGCGTCGGAGACATCGGTCCGGAGGGGGTGATCCGGCCGGGGGAGACCTCCGAGGAAGCCTTGTCCGAAAAGATTGCCTTCGTGGTGAAGACTCTGCGAGATCGTTGCGCCGAGCTGGGAGTAGAGTGGGAAAGAGTGACGGCGACCAATATCTACACGCCCCACGACATCCACTCTCTGCGCGCCGAGCAATTGGAGCTGCCTCGCGGTTCCAGCGCTGCCTACGGTCTGTGCTGGTATCTGGCTCGACCGCCCATCCAGGGATTGGAATTCGAAATGGATGTGCGCGGCGTGGAGACGGAATACATCGGCCTCTGAGCTACGTTATTCCCTCACAACCTGAACGGTACGAGCCTCGATCTCAGCTTCTACACCATCGGGCCGAGGGTCCCATTCGTCCCTCCATTTTTCCAGAAGGTCCTGGCGAGAGTGCCCAGGCAGCGTGACCCGGCGAGTCAAGGCCAGGCAGCTATCCCTCCCGCTGGACGCCAGCAGCGTAGAGCCGACCGGAAGCGGTTCGGCGATGCGCTGGGGTGGACTCCAGCCAGGTGTGTCCTCGATTCAGACTCACCATGACATAATCTCCGGCGGCCTTGGAAGGATCCTGAATGCCGACTTCCGCCTGGTAGCGGCGTCGGTAATCCTGCAAAGCCACCGGATAGGCTCCCCATCGACCTGAGAGGAAAGGTTCTTCAGCGGACGCCACCCGAAACTGCACACTAGAACCCCGTTGTCCAGAACCCCCAGCTGGGGGGCAATCCTAAAATTCTTGTGGACTCGGGTTTGCCTCAGGTCCGTCCGCCGTCCAGGGAGCGAGCCTGATACATGGGAGCAAAGCGTCCCGTTCTCATCACCGCCAGCAGTTCGCCCTCTCCGAAATCCACCAAAGCCGGCTCGCAAAAGCTCTCCTGACCCGTAACTCCGTCGTAGGCTACGGTAGAGAAATAGCTCCAGTTGCGACCGGAGTCGGTCGATCGAAGCAGATAGGTGCAGTATTTGAACCACTTCTCGCCCCGGGTCGGGACGAATCCCTCGATGGAAACGGTGTCGCCTTGAAAGTTTCCGTAGGAGGCAGCCAGCAGAGTTTTGTCACCAAGTTCGAGCAAGGGGCCGGTGATGTGTAAGGTGGTCACGTGAGTTCCGTCATCGCCGGTCAGCGAAGTCCACTGGGGAAGTGTCACCGTGGCTTGGTTCCAGGTGATCGGGTCGGTGGGGAAGACCGCACTGGCATCTTCCAGTGCCAGATAGTCAGCTGTGAAGATGCCCGGAGTGTCGGCGGCGGGTTCGGTACGCCCTTTCAGGACGTATGCAGACCCGTCTCGGCGAACCAGAACGTGAGAGGCGGGGAGCGACGGTTGGTTCGACCAGGTCTTTCCCCCGTCGCCGCTCACCTGGGAAGAGCCGGACAGGCCCAGGATCAATCCCCCATCGCCTATTTCGATTAGAGGACCCGCCTGGAAGGGTTCGCCTTCGGAGCCTTCGAGGACTCGCGCTTGGCTCACCCGAATCTCGGGAGTGACATTCTCATCTCCTGGTCCCGGAGCGGCACAGGAAAAACTCAGGAAAACGAGAAGGATCCAGCAGCCTGCCCGCCGGCTTCGTTCGTTCACCAACCCCTCCTCATTACCTCGGTGAAAAGGCAAGTCCGCCCCGCGGTAAGCACCTTGTGCCGGTGATTTCTTTTTCGGATCGCCCCCAGGTGTCTACTTCGCCCGTTTAACCCGGTGTTTCCACAGTCAGGTCCCATTCACCCATTCTCGTCAGCGGCACGGCCGTGGGCCGGATCGGCGCTTCTCCCGCTCGAATCCAGGCTTCGACTTCATCGCGATGGCCAAGACGGCCGGCCCTGCGGACCCTTCCGATACCGTCCCAGAAAAAGAAATTTTTAACGCCGGCCCGGTACAGTCGATCGGCCATTCGCCGGTACTCTGCGGTCGTCAGATCGCGAGGCATCATATTCAGAGCCAACTGGCATTTGGTGCCCCGGACCAGGGAAACGAAGGGTTCGATCTCGCTGACGTCTTCCCAGGCCGGGACGTAACTGTTGAGCCGAACCGAGGAGGAGTAGGGGATGATGGTGTCGACCAGACCCTCTTGGATCCAGGCCTTGAGATCCATGCCGTGCAAGCGGTTTTCCTGGTACCGAGAAACGACGGCGGAGATCTGGAGGCGCCGGTCCAGCTTCTTCTCCTCGGAAACTCGGTCCATTGCCTCTCGCAACTCTCGCATGAAGAGGGTCAGAAAGGAACCTCGATAGGAGAGCCAGCTCGGATCTTCCGGGTCCATCTGGCGGGGGTCCCGCCCGAATTTTTCTCGATAGCCTTCCACCAGAGGAGCTTCGTAAACCAGCAGGGGAGGCCTGCGGTTGTACAGCAAGCAGACTCCGTCAATTGGATATCCCGACGCCATTTCCCGAAACAACGACACCACGAAGCGGCGGGTCTCCGGAAAGGCGTAAGAAATGCGGGGAAGCCGTGTCCCATCTCGAGCCACACAGACCAAATCGGGGTGTTGCTGGTAGAAGCTGGATCCTGGTCTGGGGTCATGAGGCGGCGGGTAGACGAAACCACCGACCCGGTAGGAGGCGTGAAACTCCAGGCTGGCCTGTTGGCAAAACTCGGCTGCCACTCGGAGCGGGTCCACTCCCAACCGGCGATAGGCTTTCCAGGACTCCACCCACAAACGATCGATTTTCCGGGGATAGAAGACCTCCTCCGGATAGTTCCCGGTTTGGGGATACTTGTCCAGGAAGTCTTGACCCAGTTTGGAAAAGTACAACAATTGGTCACCACCACCACCCTCCCAGTAAATGCGGGCCACGTCGGTGTGACGCAGGGGTTCAATATAATTTTGTAGTTCCAGTGCCGACCCGGTGGGATTTACGAAGTGTGCGTCGGTGTGCACGAAAAGACGCCGGGTAGCGCTCTGGGTGCGGTCGTCCTGGACCACACGGATCTGCTTTTCCGAGAGAGGAACCAGCTTGATGAAGGGCACCCAGGCGTGTCGGATCTCCGGGGAAACGATCTGCCGGAGGGCAATGCCTCTGCCGGTCAAGTTGGCCACCTTCCAGAAAATTTCATCGGCCCAGTTCTCCTGGTGATCTTTGTCCCCGGGTCGACCCGTCAGTGTGGTGAAAGCCGGATCGTCGGTCAACCGGACCTGCACTTGCTTGGGCTCCTCGAAGGGTTTGCGAACCAGACCGATGTAGATCTCGTGCCAGCCGGAGGGGGGATCGGGGTAGATCACCTCGGGCGCCCGGCTGTCTTCAGCAGCAACCAGCATGGTTCCACGAAAGGATTGGGCCTGATATTCCAACAACCTCCAGGTGTGGTGCTCCCAGCGGCGGGAAAGGGCGGAAGAAGGACGGCACCGGTCGAGATCCGATAGGTACACAGACTGGTCCGCTGCCGGAGCCAGACGCCCCAGGGCGGCACCTGATCTAAGGGGGGGCGAGGCCCCCGCAAGGACAGAAACAGCCAGAAATTGCCGTCGATTAACGCCTCTGGGTTTGATGGTCATGTTTTCCCTCTTTCTCCGGTTTGGAGGGAGCCTGGATGAAACCCGTTTCGGAACGATTCGGCCAAGGGTTTAAGCGGCCCAGACCGTCCAGGATAGCCTTCCCTCCCCCGGGGTGGACAGGATTCCCTACTGCACGCGGCCGATCTGAGAGCGGATGCTCGCGCTGTGAGGAAAGGAAGTCCCATTCGCCTCAAACGGTTCTTTACGGCTATCATAGTACGACTTGCCCCGAAGGAGATAGGAAAAAGTGGCAAACTCCGATCAGAAAGCACCCTTCGGTCCCCGTGCCTGGCGGTTTCGCGTCTTCCAATACACCCAGAGATGGGCGAGTTGGGCTGGTCAGGTGGTTTCCGGCTGGGAAAGCCGGCCCGGTTGATTCATTCCAATCCTTCCTGTAACCATCATGAAAAACTTTTTCTGCATCCTCATCCTACTCGTTTCCCCGTTCTGGACTGGCATGAACCGAGGCCAGAGCCGGGCCATTGCCTATCGGGTCGTCCACGGTTGGCCTCAGCTCCCTCGAGACTTCGTCTTTGGGGGTGTTGCGGGCCTCGACGTGGACTCCCACAATCACGTTTTCGTCTTTCATCGCGGCGCCCAGTAGGTGCGATGTTTCGAAGGTGGCAGCGGCCGGCAGATCGCGGTCTGGGAAGAAAGCGGATTCTCACGGCCCCATGGATTGGAGGTCGATGAGCAGGACAACGTCTGGCTCACGGACGTCGATCTTCACCAAGTCTTCCAATTCAGCCATGATGGCGAGTTGAAGATGGCACTGGGAACACGACAGACGCCCGGAAACGACAGGCGTCATTTCAATGGTCCTACCGACGTGGCGGTTCTGCCCGACGGCACCTTTTTCGTGGCGGACGGCTACGGAAACCGTCGTGTCGTCAAATTCGACCGGAAGGGCGCCTATCTGAGTTCCTGGGGTAGTGCAGGCCAGCAAGCCGGTCAGTTCGAGATCCCTCATGCCATCGCCGTGGACGATCGGAGACGGGTCTACGTGGCCGATCTTGGCAATTCTCGCATCCAGGTCTTCGACGAAAACGGGAACTTTCTGGCTCAATGGAAGAGCGCCGAACTGGGCCGTCCCTGGGGCCTGGATTTCGATCCGGTGGGTCATCTTCTGGTGGCGGATGGAGGAGATCTGCTCAAGGGAGCGAACAACCGAGCGCGTGTGCTGAGGCTGGATCTGACCGGTAAAGTCCTGGCCAAGTGGGGTTCGGCCGGAGCCTACGACGGTCAGTTCGACTGGGCCCACGGCGTAGCGGCCGGCCCCGATGGGACCGTCTATGTGGGCGACGTCCGCCGGGGACGCCGAATCCAAAAATTCGTCCCCCACTGAGCAGCAAGACTTCCGACTCGAAACAGGCACGAAACAGGGACAGGTCTTTGCAATTACCCAAATGGGGACGGGTCGTTGCAATTCCAGCCCGCGATGCTTGCTTTTCCTCCGCGGGTCAGCAACTCGAGGGCGGAGGGGCTAAGAAGCGTACTCTTCCGGATTGGCGAACAACCGTTCCAACTCCTGCAGGAAGCTGGCGGCGGGGACGCCGTCCAGAGCGCGGTGGTCGAAGACCAGACACAGGTAGACGGATTGGCGGATCTCCAGCTGCCCGTCCAGGATCAGGGGGCGAGGCTGGATCTTGCCCACGCCCAGGATGGCCACCTGGGGAGGATTGATGATGGGGGTGAACAGCTCAATCCCGGCGGCACCCAGGTTGGTGATGGTGAAGGTGGCGTCGCTGAGATCCTCCAGTTGCAGGCGGCCCGAGCGGGCTTTCTCGGCCAGCTCCCGGCTTTCTCGCGCGATCTGTCCCAGATCCTTACCGCCGGCGTCCCGGATCACGGGCACCACGAGTCCTTCCTCCAGATTGACGGCGACGCCAACGTTGACTCGATCGTGTACCCGGATTTCCTGATTCACCAGAGTGGCATTCAGACGGGAGTGGCGGCCCAAGGCAACCGCCACCGCTTTGGTGATCAGGTCATTGAAGGTAATGCGCACACCGGTTTGCTTTTGCCACTCCTCCAGTCTCGACTCCCGGTGAGCGACGCTGGCGCTCATGTCCACATGGATGATTTCCGTCACCTGGGGAATTTGGTTCCAGCTCTCGGACATGCGAGCGGCCACGCGCCCCCGGATGCCGGCCAGCGGAAGGGTTTCGGAAACACTCGGCCCAGGGGTTGACGAAGCGGCCGGGGCTTGAGCGGCGCGCAGGATGTCCTCTTTGGTGATCCGCCCGTGCGGACCGGTGCCGGTCACGGTGGCGGGATCGACGCCATGTTGGCGCGCCAGCTTCCGAGCCACCGGAGAAATACGCACCCGTTCTCCCGCCGGGCGGGCGGGTGGCGCCGAAGCGGCGAAACCCGCCGCTGTCTTGGGGGGGGGCTCTTCGGCGGATGGTTCCTCGGCCAGGAAGCGGGTGATCTCGGCCTCACTCAGGCTTTCCCCGGGGGCGGCCAGAAGCGCCAGGGTGGAACCGATGGGCCTCTCCTCGTCCGCCGGCACCACAATCTTGGCGAGCACGCCGTCGGCGGGGGCTTCCACTTCCGTCACAACTTTGTCGGTCTCGACCAGAAGCAGGGGGTCGCCCTTGCCCAGCCTGTCACCTTCCCGCTTGAGCCACTCCACGATTCTGCCGCTTTCCATGGTGTGCCCCAGGCTGGGCATTCCTAACCGGATGGCCATGTCGTTATCATCCAATCTGAGCCGCCGGTCGACAGGGATTCCATATTCCCTGGCTTCAAGACGGCGCAATGCGGCACGAGCACTAACGCACCAGTTCCCGGGCGGCGCTGACGAGACTCTCGGCCGTGGGAACCACGAATTTTTCTAGCTCGGTGCTGAAGGGCATGGGCACGTTAGCGGAGGCCACCCGTTTGACGGGTGCATCCAGCGAGTCGAAGCACTCCTCCCCGATCAGCGCCGCCAGCTCCGCGCTGCACCCTCCCCGGCGGGCTCCTTCGTCGGTGACGATGGCGCGGTTGGTTTTCTCCACCGAGGCGAAGATCGTCGACCGGTCCAGCGGCGCCAGGGTTCGGGGGTCGACTACTTCCACCTCGATGCCCTCCCCGGCCAGCCTATCGGCCGCCTCCAACGCCTTGTTCACCATGGGGCCGGTGGCCACGATGGTCAGGTCGTGTCCCTCGCGCTTGACGTCGGCCTGGCCGAAGGGAACGGTGTAGTCTCCTTCCGGGACCTCTCCCTGGGTGGCGTAGATGCGCTTGTATTCGAAGAAGAGCACCGGATCGCGACCTCTTAGGGCAGTCTTCATCAGGCCTTTGGCGTCGTAGGGCGTGGAGGGTATCGCCACCTGCAGACCAGGCACGTGCAGAAACCAGGCTTCCAGACATTGGGAATGCTGGGCGGCGATCGATCGGGCCGCTCCGGAGGGCAGGCGCAGCACCACCGGAACGTCGGTTTGGCCTCCGAACATATAGCGCACCTTGGCCATCTGGTTGACGATTTCATCCATGGCGCAGGTCACGAAGTCGACGTACATGATTTCGGCAACCGGCCGCATGCCGCAAAGAGCTGCTCCCACCGCCGTCCCCACGATCCCCGCTTCCGAGATGGGGGTCTGGCGAATCCGGCTGGGGAATTTTTCGGCAATGCCTCGGGTCACGGCATACGGGCCTCCGTGGGCTATGACGTCCTCACCCAGGACGAAGATGGTCTCGTCGCGTGCCATCTCTTCGTACAAGGCGTCCCGGATGGCTTCGTTCATACGTATCTTGGGCATGGGAGATTCTCACGTGGTTAGGTATGAATAAACGTCTTCGTACAGCTCGTCTGCTTTTGGATAGGGACTCTCTTCGGCGAAGTTTACCGACTCCTCGATCTCCTCAGCCAGCTGGGCCTGGATGGCGGCATCCTCTTCGCCCGTCAGAACCCCCTGCCCTTGCAGGTAGGTGCTCATCCGCTGGATGGGGTCGTGCTTCTCGACCCATTGGGCGATCTCTTCGCGCGTTCGATACTGCTGGGGATCGCCGAAGTTGTGACCGTGAAATCGGTAAGTCTTGCACTCCAGCAGGGTGGGACCTTCGCCGCGACGGGCCCGCTCAATCGCCTCCCCGGCGGCCTCGTAAACCGCCATCAGGTCCATCCCGTCGACCTGAAAGCCCGGAATCCCATAAGCCGAGGACATGTTCGACACGTCCGTCACCAGGGTGATGTCCTTCTGGAGCGTCCATTGGGCGTACTGGTTGTTCTCGCACACGTACACGACGGGCAGACGCCAGACCGCTCCGAGGTTGATGTTCTCATGAAAGGGCCCCCGGTTGGCGGCGCCGTCCCCGAAAAAGCAGACCGCTACCTGTCCGCTGTCTCGCATCTGAGCCGCCAGTCCGGCCCCTGTGGCCAGGCCGAACCCACCCCCCACGATGCCGTTAGCTCCCAGCATTCCCACCTGGAAATCGGCGATGTGCATGGAGCCTCCCTTTCCTCGGCAGTAGCCGGTGGAGCGTCCGAACAGTTCGGCCATCATCCGACGCACGTCGGCGCCCTTGGAAATGCAGTGGCCGTGGCCGCGGTGGGTACTGGTGATGTAGTCGGTGTCGCTGAGATGGGCGCAGATCCCTACGCCTACAGCCTCCTGACCGATGTAGGTGTGCAGGGGACCTTTCACCTTCCCCTGGGTGGATTGGAACTCCGCCTGTTCCTCGAACAGGCGGATCCGCCACATCTTGGCGTACATGCCTTGGAACTTTTCCGGCGTTGGAGCTTCCACGGGCATTCCTCGATCCTCCTTGGTTAGCCAGTCTGGAACCGTGGTAGGCGATGATCCCCAGACTCGATTGTACGCCATCTTCTGCGGTTCAGGTCAAGGGCCAGCTTTGGGGAGAGGCTTTCCATTACCGGTTGTCTCCTGAGTTGGCCAACATTGTTCCCATCCAGCTCAGGAGCGGGAGAGCTTCGATCCGCGCTTCAGCAGGGTCAACTTTCTGCAGTTGCCCAACTGCAGAAAACGGTCTCACCGGCTTCAGCAGATCCGCTCAGCCTTCCCGCTGCTCCCTCTGGAAAGACGAGCACCTAGCCATTCTCGAAAGGCAATGGAGGCGGATCGAGTGCCAGCTCCTGCTCCAAGGCGTAGCCCAGCTGCAGAAGCCGGCCCTCCTGAAAATGGGGTCCCAGGATCTGCAGGCCTACTGGGAGTCGGTCCTGCCAGCCGCAGGGAAGAGCCAGGCCGGGCACCCCTGCCAGATTGGCGGTAACGGTATAGATGTCGTTCAGGTACATCTGCAGCGGGTAGGCCATTTTTTCTCCCAGGCGAAAAGCCAGGGAGGGTGTGGTGGGACCTACCAACACGTCCACCTTCCGGAAGGCTTCCCGGTAGTCCTGAGCGATCAGGGCTCGCACTTTTCTGGCCTTCAGATAGTAGGCGTCGTAATAGCCGGAACTCAGGACATAGGTCCCGATCATAATCCGCCGTTTGACCTCTTCTCCGAAGCCCTCGCTGCGGGTGCTTCGATACATGCTCTCCAGGTTCTGAGGGTGGGCAGACCGGTAGCCGTAGCGAACTCCGTCATAACGGGCCAGGTTGGAGCTGGCTTCGGCCGGGGCGATGATGTAGTAGGTGGCGATGGCGTATTCGGTGTGCGGCAGATGCACTTCGACCAGCCGGCAGCCCAATCCTTCCAGCACCTGCAAAGCCCGTTCAATCGGTTCCCGTACCTTTGCTTCCAGCCCCGATCCGAACCATTCGGCTGGAATTCCCACGGTGAGCGATTCCACTCCCATGCCCAGAGTCTTCAGGTAGTCGTCGGGAGGCTCACAGGAACAGGTGGAATCGCGCGGATCGGGCCCGGCGATGGCCTGGAAGATCACGGTGGCATCCTCAACGGTGGAGGCGACGGGTCCGATCTGGTCCAGTGAAGAGCCAAAGGCCACCAATCCGTAACGCGAAACCCTGCCGTAGGTGGGTTTCAGGCCGACGACGCCACAAAAGGAGGCTGGTTGGCGGATGGAGCCGCCCGTGTCGGAGCCTAGCGCGCCGGCCGCTTCCCGAGCCGCCACGCAGGCTGCCGAGCCCCCACTGGATCCTCCCGGCACCCGATCCAGATCCCAAGGATTTCGGGTAGGAAAGAAGGCCGAGTTTTCGGTACTGGATCCCATCGCAAATTCGTCACAGTTGGTTTTGCCTAGGATCAGGACTCCCGCCTGTTTGAGTTTTCGCACCACGGTGGCGTCGTAGGGAGGAGAGTAGCGCTCCAGAATACGCGAAGCGCACGTGGTGACCAGACCGCGAGTCACGATGTTGTCCTTTATGCCCAGCGGTACTCCAGCCAGAGAATCCTCCTGGTTCAATTCCCCGGCGTGCAGGCGCTTTTCCACTTCGCTGGCCTGGGCCAGGACGTTTTCCGGTTCCACCCTCAGGTAGGCGCGTACGTAAGGGTCACAGTGGTCGATGCGCGCCAGGTAGGCTTCGGCCACCTGACGCGGCGACAGGTCGCGGGCCAGGACGGCGTCGCGGATCTGCTTGAGGGATAGTTCGCAGATATGCATCATATTCGTCGGAAGCGGGCCATTGATCGGGGAAGCTCGTGTTCGTTTTTCGGCCGACTTGTCGGATCGCCGGTCCTTAAGCGGCCGTTTACTCGATCACACGGGGTACTCGAAACCTCTGATCGGCGGGGTCCGGGGCATTTGCCAAGGCCTGGCCCACGGAGAAGGCCGGTGTGACCTCATCCTCACGCACGGGAGTGTCCGCCGCCGCCTGGAATGAGGCGTGGTACAGGGGGGCCACGTCCGCGGTGGGCACCGCCTGCAGCTGGTTGAAGTACTCCAGGATTTCCTGAAACGAGTGTACCAACCGACTCAGCTCTTCAGACTGGAACCTCAGATGGGCCAATTCGGCGATGTTTTTGACTTCGTCTTGGGTTACGGTCACGGTGACTCACTCCCCTTCTCTCGGCCTTCAAGGCGCAACCGGTAGGCGCGAGCCCGCCCCGCGTCCCGGGCGATCTGCCGTCGCAAGGCTCCTACGCTATCAAATTTCCTTTCGCCGCGCAGCCGGGAGCAGAAATCGACGCAGAGCCGTTCCCCGTACAGATCTGCTTCAAAATCGCACAGGTAGGTTTCCACGATGGGATGAGCTTGCGGCGGTTCCTGAACCGTAGGCCGGTAGCCGACGTTGGTGATGCTGGAAAAGGTGGCTGGACCCAGATGGGTGCGAGTCAAGTAGACTCCGACGGCCGGGATCAGTTCGTTCTCCAGGCTCAGATTGGCAGTGGGGAAACCCAACTGGCGTCCCCGCCCGGCGCCCCGAACCACGGTGCCGCAAACCTGGTGGGGTCTTCCCAGAAATCGCCGGGCAGCGGCGACCTGACCGGAGCTCAGAAGGCGACGGATTCCAGTGCTGCTGACCCGGTGGTTTCGAAACATCACGGGGGCTATCGAGGAAACCCGGAATCCGAGTTCTCGTCCCAGGGAATCCAGGATTTTGAAATCGCCCGACCGGCGGTGACCAAAGCGGAAATTTTCGCCCACGTGGATTCCCAGGATCCCTCGATCCGCTAGCACATGGCGGGCGAATTGCTCGGGACTGTACAAAGAGAGCCGGCGGGTGAAGGGCAGTCGGATCAGAATGTCGATTTCGAAGGCCTGCAAGGCGACCTTTTTTTGCCAGGAAGTTTGCAACAAAAGAGGAGCCTGGTCGGGGGAGATCACTTTCTGAGGATGCGGTGAGAAGGTTAGCACAATCGCTGTTCCGGTTTTCTCCCGAGCCAGGCGAACCACCTGCCTCAGGATTGCCTGGTGTCCGAGATGGACGCCGTCAAACACCCCGACGGCCATGACCGGATAAGCGAGATTCGCCGGGAGTTGACGCAGATTCTCGACGATCTTCATGGTGATTGAGTTGAGCGGTCCCGCTCCGCTGTCCGGTTGTCCCCAGCTGGAGGCTAGATCTCCAGCGTCAAGCCGTCGTAAGCGAGTTGGACCGAGTCCGGCAGCTTCGAGTTTCCTTCCTCGTGTTCGATGTCGTGACAGATGTGGGTCAGGTATGTCGTCTCTGCCTCCAGGGACCGGGCGGCTTCGACCGCTTCCGCCAGGCAGAAATGGCTGGGGTGAGGCTTGTAGCGCAGACCATCCAGAACCAGCCATCGAACTCCCCGGAGCTTTTCCGCGCTTTCGCTGGGGATGTAACTGACGTCCGTCACGTAGGCGAAGTCTTCTACCCGAAAGCCGAGAATCGGTAATTTCCCGTGCCATACTTCGATGGGGAGAAAAGGTAGATCACCGATTTGAAACGCCTCGTCAATGGGTACCAGTTCGAGGCTGGGGGTTCCGGGATAACGCTTCTCGGCAAAAAGGTAGCGGAAGGTGATCTCGAGTTCCTTGAGGGTGGTGGGGCTGGCGTAGATCGGGATGGTCTTCTTGGACCACACGTTGAACGGGTAGACGTCGTCCAGACCCAGAATGTGATCGACATGGGAATGGGTCATGACGACCGCGTGCAACTGGTGGACCCCGTGCCGCAGCATCTGTTGGCGGAAGTCAACCGAGGTGTCGATCACCACGTTGACCCCGCCCTCGAGCAGCACCGAGGGGCGCAGCCGTTTGTTTTTTGGATCGGGCGAGCGGCAGACCTGACAATCACAGCCGATGACTGGGATTCCCCGGGAGGTACCTGTGCCCAGAAAGGTGACTCGCATCAAAGTTGAATGACTTTTTTCTTGCTGATGAATTTCATTCTCAGTTCGTAGAGCAACTGGTCGAACAGGTGGGATTCATCCGAAGAAAGGTTCCCTTCGGTTTTCTCCTTGAGGAGGGTCAGCAGATCGATGGTTTGCCGGGCTCCCTCGAGATTTTCGGCCTTCTGGCCCGTCATAGGATCCGGGATTTCTCCCAGTTGGACCATTCCGGAAGTCCCTAGCGACAGCAGAAAAGAGGAAAAGTCCATCGGCTCCGGTGCAGCCGGCTGGGATTCGGAGTGCGCCGCCTCATCCATCGGGGGCGGGGACTCGGTCGAAGGCACGTTCGAATCCGGGGTCTCCTTGGGATCGCCCTCGGCGGTGAATTGTCTGCGGTCCGTTACCTTGAAGGTTTTTTGCTCGTCTTCACTCATCTTTCTCCGCCTCCGACTCCGGTTTGAGCCCGGCCGAAAAGGCTCGGCCCGACCCCGCGGCCCCCTGCAAACGAGCCTGGGAGCGACGGGCCTCCTTCTCGGCTGCCTTTTGAGTTTGCCAGAATGTTTCCATCTGTTCCAAGCTCACCTCCTTGAGAGGCTGGCCTCGAGAGGCAAAGTGTTCCTCCAGTCGGCGGAAGCGCCGCGAGAACTTCTCGTTGGCCCGTTTGAGCGCGGTCTCGGGTTCCACCTGCAGGTAGCGGGCTACATTGAGGGCGGCAAAGAGCAAGTCCCCCACCTCCTCTCGAACCCTTCGATCATCTCCTCGCTCCAAGGCCTCGAGCAATTCATCGAATTCCTCCATGAGCTTTTCCTGCAGGCCCTTGATGCTGGGCCAATCAAAGCCGACTCGAGCCGCTTTGGCTGAAATCTGATAGGCGTTGTGTATGGCCGGCAGATTTTGAGGTGTGCCATCCAGTAGGGACTGGCGCTCCACTTTCCCACCAGCGGCCTCTTTTTCGGCCGTCTTGATGTCTTCCCAGTGCCGGAGCAGATCTTGCGAATCGCGAAAGGTGGCCTCGCCAAAGATGTGTGGATGACGCCGGACCATCTTCTGGTGACTGCGCCGGCACACTTCGTCGATGTCGAACTCATCTTTCTCCTGAGCGATCCGGCTGTGGAAGATGACCTGAAAAAGCAGATCTCCCAACTCGTCGCAAAGGTCGGCAGGATCTCCCCTCTCCAGAGCATCTAGCACCTCGTAGGTCTCTTCGATCAGGTGGGCCTTGAGGCTTTCCCTGGTCTGTTCTTTGTCCCAGGGGCAGCCGTTGGGTCCGCGCAGCACATTCATCAGTTCCACCAGTTCCCGGAAGTAGTCCTTGTGCGCGTTCATTTCTTCTCCGATCGGGGCCAGTCTGCCGGACTGGAGGAGAGGTCACCCGGTTCGGTCTCACGCCTCCACGATGTCGAACTGCTCGATGTGGATCAGAGGGTTCGTCTGAATGGTGACGGTTTTGCCCGTCATTTCCTCGATCTCCGCCAGGACAAAACGCTCTCTGCCCTGTAGCGCCTCTCCCACTTCGGGGTGACAGTGGATGAGAATCTCGCTCCCTCGCTCCAATTCCGGCAAGTTCTTGCAGATCTCGTCGTAAACGGAATGGCAGATGGTTCGAACCGATTTGGTTAGACCCCGGCCGTTGCAGTTGGTGCAAGGCTGACACAGGGTCCTCTCCAGGGACTGCTTGACTCGGCGTCTGGTGATGGCCACCAGTCCGAACTCGTTGAACTGGAGAATCTTGGATGGGGATTTGTCCTTGCACAGCTCCTCGTGCAGAGCTTCGATTACCTTTTTCCGATTCTTGCGTTCATCCATGTCGATGAAGTCGATGACTATGATGCCACCTAGATTCCGCAGGCGGATCTGTCGAACCAATTCCTGGACGGCCCCCAGATTGGTGCGGGTGATGGTCTCTTCCAGCGAGTTAGTCCGTCCCACGAAGCGGCCCGTGTTGACGTCGATCGCCACCAGTGCTTCGGTCTGGTTGATTACGATGTAGCCTCCGTTTTTTAACCAGACCTTTGAACGCAGGGCTTCCTCGAGCTCCCCAGTGATTCCATGCTTGTCGAAGATGGGTGTGTTCTTGTTGTAAGGCCGGATGCGCGTTGTCAGTTCCGGGTTGAAACGGTGTACGAATTCCACGATCCGTGCGTACTCGAGATCATCATCGACGCGGACCAGGCTGAACTCCTTGGAGAAGTAGTCGCGAATGATCCGGTGGACCAGGCTCGGCTCCGCATGGACCAAGCCCGGGGCGGAGACCTGCTCGGCCTTGATCCGAATGTCTTCCCAGAGCTGAGTCAGGTACTGTAGGTCCGCACGGAAATCCTCCTCGCTATGATTCTCGCCCACGGTTCGCACGATGAACCCCTTGCCGGACTCTCCCCGCAGCTCGAGAATGATTTTTTTCAGCCGCTGGCGTTCTTTATCGGAGACGATTTTTCGAGACACGCCGACGTGCTCCACGGTAGGCATGAAAACGAGGAAACGCCCCGGCAAGGCCACGTGGGATGTGATGCGGGCTCCCTTCCTGCCAATGGGTTCCTTGGCCACCTGGACCAGGATCTCTTGGTTTTCACGGAGCAGATCGCCGATCAAAGGCTGCGTAACGCAACGATTCTGGTTTGTGCGCCGTGGTGACCGGGTTTCCAGGCGATCCAAGGGAGGTTCTTGCTTCAAGCGAGCCTCGCCGGTGGAAGACCGCTCCAAGCCGGACGCCGAATCGGAGGGTTTCATGGTCAGATCCGGCAGGCGGTCGGGAAGGATCCCCCGGTCCCGTTGCCCTTTCGGTTTCCTCGCTGGGGCTGACCTCCCCGGTTCCATCCGGTTGCGGCAAGGAGTCAGGAAGGATGTGCAGAGTTGCGGCGGCAAGCGGGGAAGGGAACTCTTTCCCATCGGTGCCGGCCTTTGGCTGGCGAGGGGGCCCCTTGGCGGCTCCGATCGTGGTCTTGTCGGGGCTGGCAGGGCTGGCAGAAGCATCGCTTGCAGACGGGGCAGGTTTCTTGCTGGCGGACGAGCGCCCCTTTCGGGAGCGTCGCGACCGCTTAGGATCACCCCGCGGGGGTCGTCGTCCGGCTGGGCGGGTCAGCTCCCCGGCAGACCCCTCCGCCGGAGTGAACAATTCCTCATACTCCTCGTGATCTTCGAAGAAATCAGAAACATACAGGAAGGCGTGTCGTTCCAGACCAATGTCGACGAAGGCCGCTTGCATACCGGGAAGAACCTTGGTAACGCGACCCTTATAGATGTTGCCAAGGATGCCCCGGCTCTTGGTTCGTTCGAAGAAGATCTCCGTTAACTTGCCATCCTCCAGAAGGGCTACCTTCGTCTCCAGGTTAGTGGACCTCACGATCAATTCTTTAGCCATAATCCGTCCTCATCCGGGAGCTCGGTTCCGAATGGGTCCAGAAGGAGCTGGGCTGACTGCGAGCAGATGGGCGGAGGGGCGTTCCGACGGTTTCTCTAGAGGTCCCTCCACCGAAAGGCCGAGGAGAGTCATCAAGACTGGGATTCTGGATCACAGAAGGCTGGGCGGGGAGAGAAAAGCGAAAGCCGATGGTGCTCAATCTGTACTGCTTCACGGGCGCCAGCAATCGTTTTGCACTGGGCGCCGAGTTGTCCCGTTGTTTATCAGCCAGGGTTTCTTTCCCGGCTCTTCGTCACGTGCGGTTCATTCGGTCGAGCCACCCTCCGGTGCGCCAATCCGACCTCACTTCTAAGCCGCCGTGCTCACGTTCGATTCAAGTAAGTAGCTAGCAAACCAGTACATTATAGTCATTGGGGCGCAATGGAGGCAAGGCAGCGTTGGATCCCGTTCTTTTCAGAGGCCCTTCGATGGAATTGGGATTGACAGGTGGGAACCTCCCGCACAGGCTTTCCCGGATCGGTCGAAATCGTTCCCAAGCAGTGGCACGACGTCGCTTACCGGAAATATCGGTAGGAGTGGCCAGGGGATGGGCAGCTCCCCCCCCCCCAACACGTAGGGACACTCGTTTGCGGAGGGGGGCTTATCTTGACTGCATCGAGCGGAAATCCTCGATCACCGTTTCGGCGTTCAGGTTCAGACTCTTGGCATAAGCGCCCAGCATATAGGTGACGTAAGCCCCGCCAGGAAGCCTTTCGTATTGTTCCGATTCCAGGGCTTCCAGGTAGCGCTGGCTAATCTTGGTGACGTCCACGATTCCTTGCAGGGTCAAACCTTTCAGCTTCCGTACGCTCTTCAAATACCGGCCGGTCGAAAGGGAATAATCGAAGGATTGAAATTCCCTCGGAACCGCAGGCACCTCTTGCGGGGTCTGATGGGGAGTCTGACGGTGACCCAACCGGGAAGTCGCCTTCGACCACAGATTGGTTTCCTCGAGTGTCGGTTTCTCGACAGTGCTCGGGGGCAGACGGTCCATCTGAATCTGGTGCCAACTCAGACCGATGCTGGTATTGTACTGACGCCGTCTGACTGGGTCACTCAAGACTGCGAAGGCGTTCTCCAAGCGGTCCAGCATCACCTGACGCTCTTCTTGAAAAATGAGCCCGTAGATGGGGAGTGAACTCTTCTGATAGGTGTTGACTCCCAGTAGGTATGCTTTTTGGATCTCTGCTTGAGAGGCATCCGGAGCTACGTCCAGCAGCTCATATAAAGTCAGCTTCTCCAAGTTCACGAATCTCTACCCGTTGCTGGCGGCTTGTGATGTGCCACCAGTCGGTCCAGAATGACCCGCAAAGCGTAACTGGTTTTCGAATGGGGATGCAAGGCCGCGCATTGCCTCACTATCAAAGTGCCAGAAAGGGGATCTTTGCCTCATATAAAAAAGTGTCCGAAATGGGATAGGAAGAGGCCCCATGAAAAGGGGTCCAAGCAAGAGGCTAACGATGTCGGAGTGACGGGTCTTGGTAAAGGCGTTTGCCAAGGAGTACCAGAGGGGGAGGAAGAAGGACAAAGGAGCGATCTTCGACGGGTTTGTGGAGGCGACGGGCTACCAGCGCCGCTATGCCGCGCGGCTGTTGCGCCATTCCGGCCGGAGGGTGTGGTTTGGCAGGGGTGTGGAGGTGGGCCTGGTGGCCCACGAGGGAGGTCGAGCGCGAGGCGACTATGCTCAGACGTTAGATCTGACGGATGTGTCGACGGGCTGGACCGAACTGGCGGCGGTGAAAAACAAAGCGCAGGTCTGGGTCTTTGAGGCCATCCAGCAGGTGCGCCAGCGTCTGCCCTTTCCCTTGTTAGGCCTGGACTAGGACAACGGATCGGAGTTCATCAACAACCATCTACGGCGTTATGTGGGTTACGCTCGCTACGACACGCCGGCCGAAGTCGAGTTGCTCAACCAGCTGTACGAGCAGCTTCGCCTGTACGTGAACTTCTTCTTGCCCTCGCAGAAGCTGCAAGAGAAGGTGCGCCGAGGCAGCCGGGTGGCCAAACGCTACTCGCCCGCAAGGACTCCCTATCAACGCGTTCTGGAGTCAGTGGAGAATTTCGGCCAGCTGGAAGCGACAACTGAGAGCGCAATACCGACAACTGAACCCAGCTCAGCTGCACCGGGAGATCGTTCGGTTGCAGGAAAAACTGTTGGACCTGACGGCGAAAAAGCAAAGCGGTCCGGCACCGTCCACCGCCCTTACCACTACGGGTCACACTTGAGGTACTTTTTAGTTGAGGCAACGAATCCTCTTTTGGGCACTTTTCTACTTGAGGCAACAGGGTGGACATAGGGAGTGAAGCTCTTCATGCAGTCTTCGATGTCTAGGTCGTAGGGCACCATTCCCACGTAATGGAGGCGGACCGCCAAGTGCCGTTCCACGACTTGCGCCATGGACCGTTCCAACAAGGCATCGTTTCGCCCCCCGCACCTTGTTGATGATCAGGCAGGGCTGAAACTGCTCCAGAGAGCCAAGCAAGACTTCGGCTTGGTGTTGGTCGCACCGTTTCACGAGTTCCAGGAGACTATTAATGGATTCCGGAATCCCGTTGGCGCCTTCGGTGGCCTCCTTGACGAGATCCGACATTCCATTGCGCCGAATGCTGAACTTCAGAATGCGAAGAGTTACCGAGCGCAGGAATTGGTAGGCGTTTTCGATGGAAGCAGGATTGGGATTGACGACCAGGATCGCCAGATCGGAGATCGGGAAGAAATCGATGCAGTTGAAGTAGGTCCCGGCCCCAGTGTCCACGATGGTGTGAGTTTGATCGAGAGATTTGATATGGCGCAGCAGCCTCTGGTTCTGGAAGTAGGCTAGATTGGCCATATAGAGACGCCGGTTCGAGCCAGCCACCAGTTGCAATCGGGGATAGGGTGTGTCGGTCAGGACATCGCTGAGGTTGGGCACCTTCTTGTATATGAAATCCGCCAGCGTCATCCGGGGATGCTGTACGCCCAGGAAGGTGTGTGCATTGGGAGCGCCGAGGTTGGCGTCGACCATCACCACATCGATGTTTTCGCGCGCCAGGTGCAGGCCCAGACTGGACGCCACAAAGGTCTTGCCGGTTCCCCCTTTTCCGACCCCAACCGCCCAGACATTCTTGTGGGCAGCGCTCCAGGACGCACCATTCTCTGACTGCTGTCGGTGGCGGGGCTGGACACCTCAACTCCTCTTGCCATGAATCACCTGCATGACACAGATGCCGAGCACCCCAACTGCGGTGAGCAGAGTGATCTTGACGTGTTTGGGAATCGCTCTCCTTGGGGAGCGTCTGGAAACTCTCCATTCGAACTGGTCGGGGGCGAAAGACTCCAGGATGTCCTCCAGGACTTGCTCCCTCGTCTCCTCCGACCCCTCCCGATTGCCGGCTCGATAGCCCTTCGGGGAGGGGGGGGATCTCCCCCAATCGAAATTCGCTCAATTCACTCCTCTCCGTAAATGGATCTACCACAAGCTGTCCAATCTGACACCAGCGGGTCTCAGTCAGAGGGGAGAATCCGACTCAGCGCAGCGGGAGACATCCCACGGGATTCAGTAGACGAACCGCCGCTTGTGGATGCCCAAGACGATCCCAATCGCGGCAAAAGTGGTCAGCGTGGAAGATCCACCATAGCTGAGCAAGACCAGCGGTATTCCGATGGGAGGCAGCAGACCGACCACCATTCCGACGTTGATCACCACATGGGAGAACAACATGATGGAGACCGCCGTGGCGACCAGGATTCCCGACCGATCGCGGGCGCCCTCGGCGATCGAAATCAGCCGGAGCGAAAGCAGTAGATACAGCAGCAGTACGAAGGCCGCGCCCAGGAAGCCCAACTCTTCGCCTACCAGAGCGAAGACGAAATCGGTTTGGATTTCCGGTACGAAGCCTAACTGACTCTGCAGTCCCCGTCCGAAACCGTTCCCGGCCAGCCCTCCCGATCCGATGGCGATTTCGGCTTGCCGGGTCTGATAGCCCACTCCCTGTGGGTCTAGACTGGGATCCAAGGTGACCCGGATTCTCTGTTTCTGATAATCCGCCAGGAACACCCATCCAAGCGGCGCCAGAATCACGATCATCAACAGGATGGCCAGCAAGGAGCGGGCCCTCATCCCGGCCACCAGAGCCATCCCCATGAGGATCGGGAAATACATCAGGGCGGTGCCCAGGTCCCCCTGGGCGATGACCAGGCCGGCGGGGATCGCGGTCAAGGCGGTCAAAACCAATAGGTTTCCGATCCTCAGATGCGCTCCTGAGAACTCCTCCAGGTAACGCGCAATGGCCAGGACCAGCACGATCTTGCCCAGCTCCGATGGCTGGAACCCGGCTGGTCCCAGCTTGATCCAACTCTTGCTCCCGTGAACCTCTGTCCCGAAAAAAAGCGTCACCGTCAGTAAGACGAGGCAGGCCCCGTAGAGCAGGAAGGCGTGAGTAACGAACAGATGGTAATCCAGGGACAGGAAGAGGAAACAGATCAGAACGCTGATCAGGATCCAGGCCGATTGTCGGAGGAACAGATCGCCAGAGGCACCCTGGATGCCCGAGCTGTAGATCCCCAACAGACCGAATCCCGAGAGCGCCAGCGCCGTCGCGAAAGCGGGAAAATCGAAGTGACGCAGTTGGTTTTGGACGGTCACTGGCGGTCCCTTAGGAGGATTTAGAGGGGTCTACTTTCCAGGTCGCTTCCAGCATGGGAGAAGCCCGGACTTTGTATTTCTTGTAGTATTCCTGAAAGATTCGGCCGGCGATGGGAGCCGCTACACTCCCGCCGGAACCTCCCCGCTGCACGATCACCGCCACCACGATCTCGGCAGCGTCGTGCGGGGCGAAACCGACGAACCAGGCGTTGGGTCGGAATCGCCTTTCGCCCTCTGCCGAAAGTCTCGATTGGGTGGCCCGGCTGATGATTTGAGCGGTGCCGGTCTTCCCGCAAACCTCGAACCCGCGCACCTGGGCGGCCCGGCCGGTGCCCCATTTCACCACCTTCCACATCGCCTCTCGCACCAGCGTCAGATTCTCGGAATAAAATTCCTCGGCCGGCCTGAGACGCGGTTGGGATTGCCGTTGATCTTTTAGCAGGTGCAGCTGGGGCGTTTGTCCCGTGGCAATGACCCCTACGGCGCGAGCCAATTGGATGGGGGTGATATTGAGGGGCCCCTGCCCGATCGCCACCGAGATGGTCTCCCCTGGATACCAGGGTCTTCCCGTGGTCTGGCGCTTCCATTCCACGGACGGGATCAGACCTTTCGCCTCTCCGGCCAGTTCGATGCCCGTGCGCACGCCCAGTCCCAGTTTACGACTGAATCGAGAGATGTGTTCGATCCCCAGCTTCTGACCCAGCAGATAGAAATAAACATTGCAGGAAACCTGGATCGCTCTTTGCAGAGAGATTTCGCCGTGGCCTTCTTTTTTCCAGCAACGGAACTCGTGTCCATAGAGGATGGCCGACCCGCTGCAGACCACTGTGGTGTGGCGGTCGACGATGCCGTTTTCCAGCCCAGCCAGACCCACAAACACCTTGAAGATGGAACCCGGAGAGAAACTGCTCTGGATGACTCGATTTTGAAAGGGGTGATCTGGATGATTGACCAGGACTTCCCACTCCCGCTGGCTGACGTGGGTGGCAAAACTGTTGGGGTCAAAGGCAGGATTGCTGGCCATCGCCAGCACTTCGCCCTGGGTGGGGTTGAAGGCGAAGATGGCGCCGGGACTATCGGCCAGCTCTTCCTCGGCGATCATTTGCAGGTCCAGGTCGAGGGTGAGGTGTAGCTCTTTCCCTTCCACCGGATCCGTTCGGTCAAGTTCATAAAGCGTTTTTCCGAAGCTGTTGACCAGCACCCGACGGTATCCGTCCTTCCCAGAAAGGCGGCGATTGTACTGTCGTTCCAGACCGTATTTCCCCACGATGTCGCCCGGCTTGTTGTCCCGGAACTGGGGAAGAGCCAATCCCTCCGGAGAAATTTCTCCAACGTAGCCCAGCGCATGGGCCGCTGTCTTGGCGTACCGGTAAATGCGCCTTGGCTGTCGGAAGATCTTCAATTCCGGGTATTCGGACTGGTGGGAGAGAAAATAGGAGATCTGCTCGATGGAGAGGTTTTCTTTAATCACCACCGGCTGGTACAGGGCGTAGTTGCGGACCTGTTCCAGCCGTTCTCGTAGCCGTTGCGGATCCACTTGCAGCCCCCGTTCCAGAAACTGCAGCGTCGCATCCAGATCCTGCATCTCGTCCTTGAACAGGACCAGGTTCCAGCCGTAGACGTTGTCCACCAGCACCCGGCCGTCGAGATCGTAGATCAAACCCCGCGGCGACAGTAGAGGGATAGTGCGCACATGATTGCGCTCCGCCAGGGCCCGGTAGCGGTCGTGCTGGAGAATCCCCAGCTGCCAGAGTCGACCTACCAGCAAGGCGAAAAGCAGGATGAGGATCATCCGGACCCACTTCAAACGATTCAGAACCGGACGATTATCCTGGAAAATCGGCATGGCTCTACCGGGTGCCAGCTCTGGTGCCGGCGGCTAGTTTTCCTCTCGCCACCATTTGGGCCGAGTCCGGATTCGATCCAGCAACCGGAACAGCAGACTTCCGGCCAGCCCCGTGACGATCCCTCCCACCATCCAGTCGGACCAGAATCCTCGATAAAAGGGTTGGTCTCCCAGCTTCAGCAAAAGCTGGGCGATCAAACGGTCCAGCAAGCTGAGGAGGCCTACGACCAGGGAGCAGATGGCAATGCGATCCCAAACGATCCAACGGCTCAGCTTGGCGGCCCCGAATCCAAGGACGGTCTTGGTGAAGCCGTGCAGACCCAGGTATAGACCCGAGGGGAGTGCGTCCTGAAGCAAACCCAAGGCGGTACCGCAAATCGCAGTTTTGACGGGCGGTGAGTAGGATCCAATGTAGAGGGTAAAGACCAGCGACAGGTCCAGATACCCGGCCCCTGTCAGGAACTGGGAGATGATCAGGTCGTAAGCGATGGTAGCGGCTGCCAGCAGTAGTAACTCGGCACCCCGTATCGTCCGATTCAATCCATTCCCTCCCCTTCCTTTGCTGGATTGCTCCCGACAACAATGCTCTGCCTCGCTTCCCCCTATGTCCGCAGCGGCTTCACCTTTCCAAGGCCACAATCACCTCTTCGAGGCGACCCGAATCCACGAAAGGTTTCACCAGGATCCTGCGATAAACGCTGGGTCCCTTTTCCGAGAGTACGATTCGTCCGATCGGCAACCCTTTCGGGTAGATCTGGTCTGTTCCCGAGGTGAAGGCGATCTCTCCCACGGGGACCCTTTCGTAATTGGGAATGAAGTTCCACTCGAGCAAAGCCGACCCGTTCCCCTGAATGATTCCCTGCAAACGAGACCCTCTTTGCACGGCGCCAGCGGCCGCGCCCGGGCTCGTGATCAGTTCCACTTCGGCTCCCAGAGCCGAGCTGGTCCGCACCCGCCCCACAATCCCTTCGGGCGCCAAGACAGCAGCATCCTTGCCCACTCCGTGACGCATTCCGGCATTGATCAGAATCCGTTCAGCCTGGCCGAGAGAGCCTTTCCACACCACTCCTGCCACCACGGTGTCAAACAAGTACTGCCTTCTCAGTAACTGATAATCGGCGCTTCGCGACACCAACTCCTCGACGGCATGCAGTTGGACCAATCGCACTTTGAGCTGTCGATTCTCCATCCGGAGGAGCTGATTTTCCTGCTGAGCGCCGCTGAGCAACAAATACTTCTGCACGGCGGTTTCGGTTTGCTCGGCCAGCAGATGAACGGCCATACTCACAGGAATGAAGACGGAAAGAGTCCAGGAACGCAAGATCACCTGGCCCTCCGGGGTACGCAGCTGTAGCGACAGTAGCAGCAAATGCACCACCGCCAGAGTTGCCAACGAAGCTAGGGGGCGGGGCTGCTCGGTCTTGATCATGGAGGTTTACTTACTGATTCACTCTCCGCAGGAGGGACATGTTGCCCAGCAGCTTGCCGGTACCCAGGACCGCGGAAGACAATGGATCTTCGGCAACGAACACCGGCAGCCCCGTTTCGTCCTTGAGTTTTTGATCCATCTTCTTCAAGAGTGCCCCGCCTCCGGTTAGCACGATTCCCCGATCGAAGATGTCCGCCGACAGCTCTGGTGGGGTGCGTTCTAGCCCAACCCTCACGGCATTGACGATGGCCGAGATGGCGTCCGCCAAAGCCTCGCGTATATCTTCATCGGTGATGTTGATGGTCTTGGGAATGCCTTCGATCAGGTTGCGGCCCTTGATGCCCATCGTTATCTTCTCTTCTAGAGGACAGGCGGAACCAATTCTTATCTTGATCGCTTCGGCGGTGCGCTCTCCGATCAATAGATTGTGCTTGCGTTTGATGTATTGAATGATGGCCTCGTCCATCTCGTTGCCGCCCACGCGGACCGAGCGGCTGTAGACAATACCGGAGAGGCTGATGACGGCAATATCGGAGGTGCCGCCACCGATGTCGACGATCATACTGCCGCTGGGCTCCGTGATGGGAAGGCCGGCGCCCATGGCGGCCGCCATGGCCTCCTCGATCAGATAGACCTCACTGGCCTTGGCTCGCAGCGCCGACTCTCGGACCGCTCTCCTCTCCACCTGGGTGATCTCGGAGGGAATGCAGATGACGATGCGGGGACTGATCAGGTAGTTCCGGTTGTGGGCCTTCTTGATGAAGTACTTCAACATCTCTTCGGTTACGTCAAAATCGGCAATCACTCCGTCCCGCATGGGTTTGAGCGCCTCGATATTACCCGGAGTGCGGCCCAACATCTCCTTGGCCTCGCGCCCGACCGCTTCCACCTTGCTGGTAGCGCGATTGATGGCCACAATGGAGGGTTCGTTGACGACGATTCCGCGACCCTGAGCGTAGACGAGTGTGTTGGCGGTGCCAAGATCAATGGCTAGATCATTGGAAAAAAAACTGAAAAAAGAGCGTAGTCCCATGCGCTATTGACCCAAACTCTTCTTCTGGGCATCCTGCTGGGCATGGATGACCGGTTTCCCCTCGCTACCTCAAGGACTTCGCTACGGACACGGAACCGTGAGGTCTCAGACCCCATGCTATAATGTTCGTTCCGAGGTTCAAACGGACTCCGAATGATATACGGAAAAGAGCTGTAAATGCTAGCACTCTTTCGAAAAAAGCACCAAGGTCTTAAGTGGATTCTCTGGTTGGTGATCCTGACCCTGGGTGCCGGAATGCTCCTCTTGTTCGTAGACACCCCGACCGGAATCGGACAGGGGCTGGAGAGCAATCAGGTGGCCATGGTGGATGGCAATCCGATTACCGTGGCGGAATTTCACCGCTCCTACGCCCGCCTGTACGAGGTCTACCGCCAGACCTATAAGCTGGACCAGCAGGACCCGGAAATCGTCAAGCAGCTGGGGATCGGGCAGAGAACCATCAGTCAGCTGATCGGCGAGTACGCCATCCTGGCCGAGGCCCAGAAGTTGAACATCCAAACCACACCTCAAGAGATCGCCCGCCACATCAGCACCTATCCCGTCTTTCAGAACAACGGCCAGTTCGTCGGAGTGACTCAATACGAGCGCATCCTGCAGGCCAACCACCTGACCGTCCAGGAATTCGAAGCGAATACTCGCCGTGAGCTGCTGAGGCGCAAACTGATGAGTGTTCTCACCGACGGCATCCTCATCACCCCGGACGAGGTGCTACAGGAGTTTGCCAATCGCAACCAGCAGGTGAAAGTGCGCTATATCTCCATCGACACGGAAAACATGGTGCCGGACCGGATCGGCCAGGAGGAATTACGGGAGTTCTTCGAGGAGAGACGGGAGGCCTACCGAAAACTGGAACAGCGCAAGATCAAGTTCGTGCGTGTCCCCATCGATCCCGAACGGGTCGAAGTGACCGAAGATCAGATTCAGAGTCGTCTGGCCGACGTCACCGACACACTTCAGGTGCGGGCCCGCCACATCCTCGTCCGGGTGCCAGATGAAGCCCAGGAAGCCGTGTTGGAGAAGAAGGCCCGTCGCATCCTGAAAGAAGCTCGCTCAGGAAAGGACTTCGGCCAGCTGGCACGCCAGTACTCGGAGGACACGGCCAGCTCCCAAGCCGGAGGTGATCTGGGATTTTTCGGGCGTGGAAAGATGGTTCCCGAATTCGAGGAGGTGGCCTTCTCGCTGCAGCCGGGTCAGATCAGCGATCTGGTCCGGTCCCCGTTCGGTTTCCACATCATCCAGGTGGTCGAGGCGCCCCATCTCGATGCCAACCAGCGTCGGCCCATTGCAGAATTTCAGCTGCGTCAGGAGCTGGCTTCCCAGCAGGCCAAAGAGGTGGCCAACCAGATCTCCCGCCAGCTCAAGAGCGGCACCTCCTTGGAGGAGGCAGCCCAAAGCCATGACCTGGCCGTTCGGGAGTCGGATTATTTCGGCTTGGCCGATCCCATTCCTGGTCTGTACGTTCGCAGCGACTTCAATCAACGAGTCTTCAATCTCACCAAGGGCCAGACGACTGACCCGTACTCGGCAACCGGCACCTACCTGGTGGCTGAACTGCTCGATATCCGGCCCTTGGAGATGGCCCGGTTTGAAGATGTGCTCGATCGGATACGCGAGGATTATCGCTCCGGAAAAGGGCACGAGCTGGCCCGGGAAAAGGCCTTCCAATTCTCCCGGAAAGCGCGCCAGGAAGACCGGTTTGAAGAATTGAGCAAAGAGGAAGGTTTGCCCCTGACCACCACTGGATTTTTCAAGAAGGGTGCCACCATTGATGACACTTTGAAGTTCTCTCCTCTGGTGCACGACCGGGCCTTCACCATGGACATCGGCGAGATCAGCCCGCCGGTACAGGTGGCCAGGAAGTACGTGGTCTTCCAGGTGGTGCAGAAAAGCCAGCTGGATGAGCGGAAGCTGGAGGCGGAGAAGGCCAAGTTGGGTGAAGAGCTGGGGCAGCAGAAGCGAGACGCCTTTTTCCAGTCCTACATCCAGAACGTCATCGAACAGCTGCGCAACCAGGATCGAATCACGGTCAATCAGGAATTGCTGGACGCATTGACCAGCTAGTCAGTACAATAAGCGCTGCCAAGCCGGCTGAGCTTTGGCCGGTCAACTCGCCAAGAGTGGGGCTGTAGCTCAGTTGGAAGAGTACCTGAATGGCATTCAGGGGGTCAGGGGTTCGAATCCCCTCAGCTCCACCAATCTTTCTTTAATATTTTCAATACTTTAGGGGAATCTCCTGATCTGCTCCCGTCGAGCCCAATTGGTCCAGGGTGCGCATAGGGTGCATTTTTTGCCCGGCTTCAGTAGCCCCTTAAAGAGCAACCCCGGCTGTCGCGTCTATCCTCGGGAAGGCCGGGTAGATAGAAGCTCTCCACTCTCGCGAGCGGAGGTGCTGGATAATCGAGGGATCAGAGGCCTTTTCCAGCCGACCCATGAGG
Source organism: Acidobacteriota bacterium (assembly GCA_965205565.1). Classification (GTDB taxonomy): domain Bacteria; phylum Acidobacteriota; class UBA6911; order RPQK01; family CBDBID01; genus CBDBID01. The sequence continues at coordinate 165,281 of CBDBID010000040.1, read as the reverse complement.
GGAAACACTTGCTCCCTGGTCGGAGAGCTGATAGGTTTTGATTATTCACCACGGTGAGACCCGAAGAAGGTTCATCACCGGCTGATATGAGGAATGTTGGTTCTATAGCGAAAGACTTGGTCTCACAGCCAGAGCCAGCTTCATAAGTTGGATCCTCTGGCTGGCTGTGGGGCCGGCCCTTGCAGGAGGGGTCGAAGTGGCTAAGCACAAGTCTAAGGGCCCGAGCAAAGATCCGCTCGAAAGCATCGATTCTGAAGTACCATCTTCTTTCAGTTTTTCCTCCCCCGACCCAGATCTCATCTACGCGATCCTTCAATCAAACTCGACTGCCCAGCAAGATTCCTTCTTTCTCCAAAAGCTCGACATAGGCCATCTCAGCGATTTGCTTGACGAAGCAAGGGAGCAATTTCAGTTTGAAGAGGAGTCTGAGGGATGGGTCAAAGATAACTCGATTGATGTCAAGGGCTGGAGACGATCGACAGAGAAGCGGCTGAAGGCGGAAATTGAGGCGTATCGAAAGGCTTGGTCCGGCCCAGGAACTCCCGGGATAGAGTTCTTTTCGTGGGTCTTTGAGCAGGTTAAGACAACTCTTCATCGAAGCCTTGAGCGAATGGTCCATCACACTGAGATGAGGGCTGCTGATATCCCTTTTTCGAGGACGAAGCCCAGTATCTCCACAACATGAGTGAGAGGGAAATCAGAAAGCTATTAAGGGGCCTCAAGCGGGACGTCCCTCGCAAGGCCGGGAGGAAACCGGTTAAGGAAATTAGGATCCGAAAGAGGATAGTCAGAAAACACATCAAAAAGAAGAGGGATTTCTACGACACCGAGATATTCTACGATCTACTCCGTAACCTCGACTTCGAGTTGATTCCCTCTCCAATCGTAAGGCGCAGGCGAAAAAGTCTGTTCAGCTGTACCTGGGTTGAAGTGCAGGATGACACCTTTCTGAAGGAAGCCGTCATCAAAGCCCTCAACGAGGACCGCTGGTCCCGAAAAGAACGGGAATAGAACGGGAGTTTAATTTACCCGTTGTTCCGTTTCTAATCAGTCCAAACCCCTACAAAAAAGACTATATAGTCTTTTCCCCGGTAAATGGAGTTCACGAAGACAAAGTCCCGCATGAAGAACATTGAACCGAACTGGGCCGTGACCTGGTGGACGATGATCTGAGCAATCCCAAAGGTGTTCCGGGGTGTCGCCAGGCGGTTTTGAGCTGGAGCGGTCGATGATCGAAGAGGTGGCAGCCATCCACAACCCCAGTGACGACGATGTAGAAGCCGTGCTGAGCTATCTGGGCAACACACCCGGCTACGATGAGTTCGAGCTGCTGGAGTGCACACCCCAGTGGGCCTGCATTCGCTGGAGAGCCACGTGCTCACCCCAAGGGTTCTGCTCGCAGGCGGTCGATAAGAACCGTTGCTTCAAACCGACATTCCTCATATCAGCCTGTGATTAACCTTCTTCGGGTCTCACCGTGGTGGAAATCAAAACCTATCAGCCCTCCGACCAGGGAGCAAGTGTTTGCCCTCATGGGTCGGCTGAAAAAGGCCTCTGATCCCTCGATTATCCAGGTCATCTCGGCAAAATCCGATAAGCGGAGACACTTCTCCACCCACTTGGTCAGAAACACTCGACGCTTAAGCCGTACTCCATCTCAAGCGGTCAATCCGAGAGGCCAAAACGAACAGACCCAACCTCACCTGATTCGGGACAAAGCGCTGGCAGGAGAGTCGTGTCCAGTTCAACGCATACTTGCCTTCCTTGATCCACTGCTCGACGGTGCCACGCCCATTGTAAAAGTGAACCACCCCTGGAGCTTGCGCGCTCATATTGGTCACGATGAAACCGACTCTCGGAAAGAGTTCGCCGCGATGCCACTCGACCTTGGCAATCACCCGTCGAGGCCGGTCCCAACTGGCGGCTTGATAGCTGAAATCGGCAAACCAGACGACGGGTTTTCGGGGTGGACGACCCACTGGCCGGGTCAGCAGGTGTTCAATCTTTTCTTGAAGCACCTGGTTGGCGGGAAGCCGGATGGCATACAAAAAGCCTTTCTTCTCCAGGTATTGATAAATCTCCGGCTTGGCGAAGGCGGCATCCCCCCGAAAGTATTTGCGGACTTTCTTCTTCTCGTAGCGAGCCACGATTGGTTCCAGTAGCTCCTTCCAGCGATCCGCGCTGTGAACGTTGCCGGGGCGAAGCATTGCACCTTCGCAATCTCCGAACTGGTTAAAACAAAACAGGGGATGGTAGCAGGTGCATCCAAAATGGCCGTTGTAGGCAGAGTCTTCTTGCTCGCCATGGACCGGGCTGGCTGAACTGTCCATATCCAGAATGATTCGTCGATGAGCGGTCTTCTCCAGTGCTCGTTCCACCCATTGGCCATTGACTTCCGAAAGGGCTTTGAGGTTGTCCTTAACAGACAGCATCTGGGTCTCAAATCGACCCATTGTGTTGGCACTGGCGGCATTCTTCTTGTCGATCTTCTTTCCAGTGATCCTCCGCATAGTCGGATCCACCGATAAACGATGACCATCGTTGACATCTTCATAGCCAGCCAGGCGGCTGTATACTGATTGGCGCAGCAACGACGCGAGGTGGTGCTGGATGTTGCGCCCGGTCCGCGAATCGTCAAAAACTGAGGGTACACTATCGAATAAAGCCAACGCCTCGTCCAGGTCACGATAGGCGAGAAGTCCGGCATCCGATGTGACCTTTGCCCCATGAAATTCAAGCCTCAGACTGCCATCAATACCAAGCTTCATACCTTCACCCTTTGGGTTAGCCATTTCTTGCCCTCTTTCATAGATTATATCTGCTGTAATTATAATGGGTTAGGGTGATATAGGGAGGCACGATGAGTGTCCCATATGGTGAATGGGGATTATATGCCCTTTCAGGATCTCTCCTCTATACCTTGACCCCGTTTTTTATTGGAGCAGTATTGTTTTCTCGGTAAACAACCATATTTGACACGCATCCGTAACATGTCGTTCCGTGGCACTATAATTCCCTAACAAATATGGCTCAGAAATGTAGTGTTTGTATCCACGAAAACAAAGAATCCATCGAGCTTTCCTTGGTCAATGGAGAACCTTTGCGGGAGATAGCGGCACGGAATCGTTTGTCTACATCTGCCCTACAGCGTCACAAGAACCAACACTTAGCAAAGACTGTAGCGAAAGCAGAGAAGGCTGGAGAGCTAACTCATGCGGACAGGTTACTAGGGAAGATCGTTGCTCTAGAGGATGTATTCCAAGAGATTCTTAGGAAGGCACGGGAGAACGGTGATCTGAGGATTTGTTTGAGTGCTGGGAAGGAGCTCCGTGCGAACTACGAACTGCTCGCCAAGATCAATGGTTTGTTAGAAAAGAAATCCGACGCTAAGCGAGAAATGCCTATTTTTCTTCTCCCTCCGAGCGAACGAGCAAGATCGATTGCTGAAAGCTTTGACCCCAATGTTGATACGATGATTGTTGAAGTAGAATCTAAGAAGGTTAATTAATATATTTATCCTTCTTCAACTTTTCCTTTCCCAAATTTGTCCCGCTTGCTAAATGCCCTTTGGTTAGCCTTCTTTAGCCCGGTTTGACCTTCACACTGCTGGCTGCTAGGATTATTTTCAACTGTAAATACCCAATGTGTGCTTGAGGTTAGCTCATGGCCACTCTACGCAAGCTGCCCTTTTTCTTTCTGACACTGGTGATTCTTGGGGCAGGCGGTTATGCCCAAAGTGAATTCTTCGAGTACCAACTCCGCCTTGCTCAACAAGGTGACGCCCTGGCCCAATTTGTAGTAGGGGCAATGTACCACGACGGCCAAGGAGTCCCCAAAGACTACAAGGAAGCCGTTAAGTGGTACCGCAAGGCTGCTGATCAAGGTACTAAGTGGTACCAGGCTGCTGATCAAGGTATTGCCCACGCTCAATATAACCTAGGGGTGATGTACGCCAAAGGCGGAGGAGTCCCCAGAGATTACTTACTTGCATACATGTGGCACAATTTAGGTGTCTCCAACTTCACTGAAGACAACGCCAGAGAACGGACCCTCAAGGTGCTCAACGAACTAGAAAAGAATATGACTCAGGAACAGATTTCTGAGGCACAACGGCTATCACGTGAGTGGAAGCCGAAGGGAAAGAATTATTAACGGGGATAAATTGCTTCCTCTACTAGCCCTCAACTTTGTCTTTTCCGAATTGTGTCTTGCTTTCTCCTCTGGTCTCTCATTTCACATTGCGGAGTTGGCCGCCGAGTATTTACTCATTACTCAAACGGAGAAATCCTATGATCACAATCCACGCAGTAGAGGTCTTGAACAGTCTGGAAGAACTGGTTAATCCTGACTCCAGCGCCATCCTGGTGATCGATATGCAGAACGAAATTGCAGACCAGCGGGGAGGCTATGCTAGGCATCGGACCGACATTTCGGGAATCCAGAGGATCATCTCCACTATCGCCAGGATTTTGGGAGCGGGCCGCCGGTTGGGACTGCTCATAAGCTACGCTGAGTTCGTTCACAGGAATCGTGGTGGCCTGACGCTGGTGGACGGGCCTAACCTGCTCCTGCACTCGGCTCAGGAGTGGATCTCCGATGTGGTGGAGGGTAGCTGGGAAGCCCAAACCGTCGACGAGCTTGCTCCCAGAGCTGAGGATATGGTGATTTAGAAAAGCCGAGCCAGCGCCATCTACAATACTTCTCTGGATAATATGCTGAAAAGCCGTGGCCTTAAAAGTTTGCTATTGATGGATTGCGAGACGGACGGGTGCGTGCTCAAGACAGCCGTGGACATGATCCAGCACGGTTATTACCCGGTGATTGTCGAAGACGCGGTAGCCTCTCGAAGTGAGGAAAATCATGCCCTTGGACTTCAATACCTGAAGAAGAAGTGTCCGGTCTTTTCTTCCGGCCAGATTCTCAGAACCTGGATCAACCCGGATCAAAAGGAGGGAGGGACAAATAAATAGAAGCGATAGAATTTAAGTAACAGGCAGTCTAATTAGGTGTTCTGAAGGCCCCATAGTCAGATCTATCCTCTCCGGTTAGATCGCTGCACTGGCTGTGGGGCTAACCCTTGTGCGGCAGGGGATAGCAAATGGTAGATGATCGTCCTAACAAGCCAGATTTTCATTGGTTAGTGCGTAATATCACGAGAGTGGCGGTGGTGTATGGGTTCAGTATAAAAGCAGATAATAGACCCCCTGGATTCCCCATTACTTATGAAGAGCTATCAAGCAACCCAGCTATGCTCAACTACACCTTCGACAAGTGGTTTAAAGAGATCAGTACAGTTTGGAATGTGGACCACTTTGAAAGTGACTGGCGGGCATATCTTCATGGAAAAAATACCTATTGATAGATTCAGTGCACAATACTGCTTCGACAAACTACTGAGTGACACAGACCGAAATCTTAGAGAAGAAGGAGTACGTACTGACGAGAACGCTCGAGCACTGTCGGTAGCCATAAAACAAGAACTGCCAAATGAGCTAGGTCGATACAAATCCGTAAACAATGATCGCATGCGGGAGATAGATCAGAGTCTTCAAGTGGATTTCAAGGTTACTCAGGTGATGGCTGCTGAGCGCCTCCGCGTTGGAACTAGGTGGATCCGTAAGCTTGAGAAACAGGGAAAACTAGAGAAACTCCCTACTGGTTCAATTAAATCAGAGTCCCTCCTAAAGCTTCTTGCGAAACGTGGTGAATCTACCTCCTCGTAACCCTTCCCATCGATTTTAACCAGCAGGGCCGGACTTAGGGCCGGATAGTTCCGGATATCCGTTATTTTCTTATAATTACTAACAAATTAGTTTGCTGTTAACCCCTATATTGGATGTAATGGGAGGCATGAAATCATTAAAAGTCGCTCGACACTGGGCTGGCCTGACGCAGTGGGACTTGGCTGAAAAGACTGGCATCCCCTCTTAAAAAATTCATTGATTGAAAACGGACATATCAAAGCCGAAAACAAAGAAATAGAGAAGTTCTCTACAGCGCTGGAAACAACACCAGCAAAGCTAAAGTCGCTCAACCCAGGATCTCTATTAAAGCCTCTAGCGAAGAAATGACATTCAAGGAAGCACTTAAATACGCCAAGAAGGGAAAGCTAATTCTTCCTCTCTACTGGCCTGAGGACAGAGCCTGTTCCTGTGGAAAGGCGAAGTGCTCAAGTCCAGGAAAGCACCCGCTGACAAGCCGAGGGTTAAAAGACGCCACTTGTGACGCATCAGTCATAAAAGATTGGTTGGAGCAATGGCCTAAAGCGAACATCGGAATGCCTACAGGAGAGGCTTCAGGTTTAGTGGTTCTAGATATTGATCGACAAGAAGCTTTCTACGAATTACAAAACGAGCTGGGTAGGTTTCCCGAAACCCTGGAACAGAAAACTGGAAGAGGATCACAGCTGTTTTTCGAGTATCCCGAAGGCCAATTGATCCGCAACAAGACAGGATTCCGAGAGCGGATAGACGTCCGTGGTGAGGGTGGCTACGTCGTGGTTCCGCCTTCAGTTCATGTTAATGGAAATAAATATCAATGGGCTAATAAAGTCCGATTAGCTCCTCTGCGTGGTTTCCTGCTCCCGCTTTTGTTGGAAGCACCCGCTAGACAAGTAATAAGCGGAGAGAAAGGGATGATCTCCAAGGGCAAGAGAAACGCAACACTTACTAGTATCGGAGGAACGCTTCGAAGGGTAGGTCTGTGTCGAGAGGCAATCTTCGAATGTCTTCTCATAATCAAGAAATACCATGTTGATCCGCCAATTCAAGATCATGAAATCGAAACAATCTCTGCCAGTCTTTCTCGTTACGCCCCCGGGACAATAGGCGCTGTTGTCCCTTACCAACCTGGGGAAATTGGTGCTTTCCTTAACGAGAAGAAGAAACACCACTTTGGATAAGAAAACCTTGGACATCGATAAAGTAGAAGCCTATTTGCTTGATGTGAAAAAGGAAGCAGAAAGTCTAGACAATTTAGGGTAACTACTTACTTGACATACCAACATACCTAGTCTAGCATCCCTTCTGGGATGCCTACAGCCAACTGGAAAAACCGCACTCTATTCCACGGCGATAACCTGTTGTTCCTTCGTGCCATGAACAGCGGGACCGTGGACCTCATCGCCACCGATCCACCGTTCAACAAGGGTCGAGACTTTCACGCCACGCCCGACAGCCTAGCACAGGGTGCACGATTTCAGGACCGCTGGTCCTGGGATCGGGACGTGCATCAAGACTGGGTGGACAAGATCAAAGACGATTTCCCTCCTGTCTGGGAAGTGATTGACGCGGCTAACGCGATCTACATGAGACAGACCAAGAAGAACCTGAAACGGTCCAGGGAGGAAGTTGGGTCAGACATGGGAGCCTTTCTGTGTTTCATGGCCGTGCGGCTCTTGGAAATGCACCGCGTGTTAAAGCCTACCGGTTCGCTGTACCTCCACTGCGACCCCACGGCCAGCCACTACCTCAAGGCGATCTATGGATGCGATATTCGGGTGGAAGAGCTTCAAGAATGAGATTGTTTGGAGACGCACCAACGCACACCCGCTGTCCATTCGCAAGTACGAAGCGATCACGGATTGCATCCTGTTCTACCCGAAAAGCGGCAAGTTCGTTTTCAGGGGAGACTATACGCCCATGACAGAAGATCAGATTGATGCTCTTTACACCCAAAAAGATGAGCGCGGACGATTTACAACAACTGATTTAAGCGGCGGCAAGGCGGGCAGCGAAGAGGCTTATAGGGCGTTCAATGACATGCCGCCGCCAGCCGGGAGAGCATGGGCGCCACCGCAAATATCGAAACTGCCAGATTGGGAAAAAGACTTGTTGGGAAGCGGCTACAGCAAACTTGACCAACTCGGCAAGTGCCACGCACTAGACAAGGTAGGGTTAATACACTGGACACGCAACGGAAAGCCGAGACTCAAACGCTATTTGCAAGGCATTCCGCAACAAGCCGTTCCCAATCTGTGGACCGACATTGCACCTGCCGGGAAAGATGAAAGCACCGGCTACGCAACACAGAAGCCACTAACCCTTTACAACCGAATCAACCAAGCCAGCTCCAAGAAGGGAAGCATGGTGCTTGACCCCTTCTGTGGCTGTGCGACTACCTGCGTTGCGGCTGAGTTGGCTGATCGCCAATGGGTAGGCATTGACATTTGGGACAGGGCGCATGAGGTAGTTCTGGACAGATTCAGGGAAGAGTATTTTGAGGTGAAGGGACACGCTAGGGACAAGCTTGCGTTCGATAAGATTTACTATCGTAAGCGGACCCCAAAGCGCACCGATGACGGACAGATTGCGGCCCCATTCCTCAAGGTGAAATACTCCAAGCACGAGCCGAGAGAATCCACCCTCAGCCGGACGGCGATGTTTCACCAGCTCATCATCGAGCACGGCCCCAAGTGCCAGGGGTGCGACCGGAAGTTTGACGATCCCCGTTACCTGGAACTGGACCACCGGCAGCCGCGCTCGGACGGCGGCTCGAACGAACTGTCAAACCGGATTCTGCTCTGCAGCCCGTGCAACCGGCTCAAGAGCAACACGCTAACGCTGATCGGACTGAGAAGGCAGAACAAGAAGCTGGGCTACATGGCGGATTCAGAAAGAGAGAACCCGATCATGCGGAAGATCCGGCGGGAACACGAGATGAATCCGAGCCTTTTTGAGTGATGATTGATCCGCTAGAAGGAATCCGCCTCAAAATTGAACGGGCCAAAACCATAATCAACGACCTGAATGGGCACCTTGACCAGCTTACAAAGCGTGAACCATACACCATCCGAGTCGATGAAAAATCGGAGAAAGGGAGTCCCGCCGTAACGCTTACCGCAGTCAGAAACCCCAGCTTCAAGCTCGATATCAATATCGTCTTGTTGGCCGGGGAGGCCCTGTACCACTTGCGATCTAGTCTTGACCATCTCGTTCATCAGATCGTGCTTTTGAACGAACCCAGTCTTGATCTCCAGAAAGAGGGAAGACTCCAGTTTCCCATCTTCAAAACCAGGAGCGGGTATAGATCCAGATCGGGCGGAATGATAGAAGGTGTATCCCCGCTCCAAGCATCTCTCATAGAGAGGGAACAGCCTTACGAACGAATCCCCCGTGCCCCGCACGATGATATGCTCTGGGTTCTCAGAGAACTCCACAACACCGACAAGCATAGAATCATCCCCACAACGCTTATTGTGTTCGGCACATTGGCCGCACACACAGGGAACAAGAGCACACCGCTGTTCCACGTGGACGGGAACGCGTTGCTGAAAGAAGATGAGGTGATTTTTGGAACGTTCCCCGTTGGCCGAGCGGACGAGGAGATAAAGGCATATCCTTGCTTCTCGGTAGGGTTTGAGAAGTTCCACCTTGTCTCCGGGGTTAGATGGAACCTTGTACAACTTCTCTGGAAAACCTGGACACGTGTCTCCGAGATCATTGGCGAGTTTGATTCCAAGGTCTTTGGTTGCGAAAGCGGTACCCATGATTGAAAACCTCCCTGAAAAAGTGTAAGATGCACTTTTCTTGGGGAAAGTTGCTTCGAGAGGAGGATCGCTTGGGAAGACCACCACGGCAAAGAGAAGCTAAGGCGAGTACCAGTCGCTCATCTTCTCAGCAGAAGGCCAAGAAATCGGCAAGTGAGCTGAACATGATCGAAGGGCCGGAGGCGTTCAGAAGATTCCAAACAGTGATGAAATCAATCTTTAGCGGTCGCGGCGCTTCCCGCGACCCTGCCTCTCGGACTCCTTCTTAGTTAACCGTCGCTTGACTAGGTGCCCTCCCCGACAGTTCGTCATAAGTAAGCCTGCGACCAACTGCCTGTGCCATCGCAATCGAGAAACGCTCGAAGTCTCCACCCTCAGCCTCGCGGTTGTTGAACCGGAAGGCTTGCTCTGCTAGGTAACGGAACAGGTGAAACGGCTCGACCGAGACATAGGTTCCATTGAGGCCGCGCTTGAGCAGCGACCAGTAGTTCTCCATGCCATTGGTATGAACCTCACCCCTGACGTATTCGACTGCGTGATTGATGACCTGGTGGGCGTAATCGGATGCCAGCCCTTCGTATGAAAGTAACTCATCGGAATAGAGTGCGGAACCGGCCTCCACCTGGTCACGGACCTGGGGATGGATGGTCCGCCTCTTACGATCCTCTATCACGGAAGTTCGGACCCTTCCGTTTCGTTCCAGCATTCCCAGCACGGCGGTTTTGTCCTTCCCGCCAGTGCCAGTGATCCGGCGCTTCCTTGCGGAGACGTGCATATTGCGAGCCTTTCCACCGATGAATGTCTCATCGACTTCGATCTCTCCGCCCAGCTTGACGAACGACCCGTCCTGCATGGCCTTGCGGATGCGGTGATTCATGAACCATGCCGTCTTCTGGGTCACTCCCAGATGGCGGGCCATCTCAAGAGAAGAAATCCCGTTTTTGCAATTTGCGACCAGCCAGATTGCCGTAGTCCACTTGTCCAGACCGATAGGAGATTCCTCGAAGATCGTTCCCGTCTTGAGCGTGAAGGTGGGCTGCTTGTGCTTTGCGTAGCACTTCCATACCCGAGCCTTTGCCAGCCACTTGACTCGATCCCCGCCGCACCGTGGGCAAGTCACCTTGCCGTCGGGCCAGCGAAGTTTCACCATGTATTGGCGGCAACGCTCAAAGTCTGAAAAGAACCGGACAGCCTCAACTAATGACTTTGGATACCTCATGATGAGACAATAATAGCAGGGTTATTTTGGTATGTCAAGTAAGTAGTTACCCAATTTAGGTCGCGAGATACTGCGTTCTCGGAGCAATAGACGCTCTAAAAGAGGGTGGCGTGGATGCGCCTGCTCGACTGGTGGACGCCAGCTATTAAGCATGCCTGAAGCGCAAAGCCCTTAAGCACGATGACGCAGTCCCCCCTGTTACCCCCTATCCGAATCCTGTCGAAGGCTCCTCTCGTTTTGAAAGAACATCAGTGAATGGTTTGGCTCGTATATGTATATGGAACAGTTACCGGCTCGACACTGGTGGCTCTTTGGGTAGTGGTTACTTGGTTCCGGGAAGAAATTGATAGATTTGTCCCCAATCAAGAAGGCTGACGACGACAGAGATACCGTTATTAGTCCTACCTCGGGGTGTGGAAAGTCAAACCTTCTTACTCTCCTAGCAGCCCGTGGTGAAAGTCGAGGATAAGGGGTCACACAGCGACACTAGACTGACCCCATGGCAATGGGGAAAAAGAAACGTCGACAGCAAGAAGACCTGTGGGTCGCCACCAGTGAGCTGCCCCACACCGCCGGCCATCCCTTCTACGAAAGACTGAATGGCCTTTTCAACGAACACGGCTTTGACGACTTCGTGGAGGGACTGTGTGCGAAGTTCTATGCAGACAAGATGGGGCGACCGAGCCTGGCTCCGGGAGTGTACTTTCGGCTGCTGCTGGTGGGGTATTTCGAAGGGATCGGATCGGAACGAGGAATTGCCTGGAGAGCAGCTGATTCTCTGGGACTGCGAGAGTTTCTGGGATTGAAAGTGAGCGAGTCGCCGTCTGATCACTCCACGATCTCCCGAACCCGACGACTGATCGATGTGGCTACCCACGAAGCAGTCTTTGACTGGGTACTGAAGCGGATCGGGGCGAGCGGCCTGCTGCGGGGCAAGACGATCGGCATCGATGCCACTACGCTGGAAGCGAATGCAGCGCTGCGCAGCATCGTGCGCGGGGACAGCGAGCAGGGGTATGAAGAGTTTTTGATGGAGCTGGCGAAAGCCTCCGGGATTGAGACGCCGCGACGGGAAGATCTGGCCAAACTGGACCGCAAGCGCACGGGCAAAGGATCGAACCGGGTTTGGAAGCACCCGCATGATGCGGATGCGCGGATTACCAGAATGAAGGACGGGCGGACGCACCTGGCGCACAAGGCGGAGCATGCAGTGGATCTGGAGACCGGAGCGATTGTCTCGGTGACGGTACAGGGAGCCGATCAAGGGGACACGCAGACCATGGTGAAGACCCTGACGGAAGCGGTCGAGAAGGTGGAACAAGCGCTGCCGGAGGGACGAGGCATCGAAGAGGTGGTGGCCGACAAGGGGTATCACAGCACGCAGCGGATGGTGGACCTGGATGCGGTGGGACTGCGCAGCTATGTGAGCGAACCGAGGCGAGGGAAGCGACGCTGGCGAGGAGACCGGCAGGGGCAGGAAGCGGTGTATGCGAATCGGCGGCGCATCCGGGGAGAGCGAGGGCAGCGGCTGCTGCAGCAACGAGGAGAGCAGCTGGAGCGACCCTGTGCGCATCTGTACGGGAGCGGAGGGATGAGACGGCTGCATGTACGGGGACATGAGAATGTGTTGAAGCGACTGCTGATCCAGGTGAGCGCCTTCAATCTGGGGATGCTGATGCGTCAGAGCCTGGGTGTGGGAACGCCGCGGGGTCTGCAGGGGCGGATTTGCGCCCTAATGCTACTGATTTTGTCGCTGTTCAAGCGTCTTAAGGTCCTGTTCGGACTGATTCCGGCTGCTTGGCCCGAAAAACCCACCTCAGCGACCCCTTCGCTGCTTCCACCGGTGGGTACCACCTGAGCTCAGAAAACGTACTTCCACCACGGACTGCTAGAGCTAGTTTGTACAAGACCTGATTTGAATAGATGAGCGCAGGAATTACAACTGCTGTCTTATTTAGGCTCAATGAACAAAGCCATCCGACTTTTCTTATCGATGAAGGCGAGCAACTTTCTGGAAGATATGGCAATCAAGAAATGGTTAGGCTTATAAATGCGGCGATATATCAATGACCAAAAAGTTCGCCGGATCAGCCGTAAGGATAACGACTAGATTAAAACATATGATGCGTACGGTCTCACGCGCTATAGCTTCAATCAAACCACTCGCTGCCACGCTCATGGACTGCTCTCTGGTTATCGAACTTCAAAAGAAGCCCAAGGCCGAGAAGATAGAACCTTGTAATTCAAATGTGTACGTAAAAGCGGGTGCTGTATTAGCTCAGAAAATCAAGCGTTGGACCGATGATCTCAAGGAAGCATTTGAGACTGCCCAACGCGATGCTTCACGACCGGAGTGGTTGCCTGATAGGCCCTGTGATAACTGGGGCACTGCGTTCACCATAGCCAAGCTTGCAGGGTGCGAGGACATGGCACTGAATGCCGCAGAAGCCCTGGGTGGTATCGAAACGCTGAAGATTTGGGGACGTTGCATCTCCGTGATCTGAAACAAGCCGTTGAGGAAGCTGACAATCCAAAGGCGATGACGTCAGCACAGCTGTGCGAAAAATTGAACGAGAAAGAGACTAGTAGCTGGGGAGAAGCAAAACCAAATGGCATGACTGCTATCAACCGACATTCCTCATATCAGCCTGTGACTGAACCTTCTTCGGGTCTCAACCGTGGTGGAAATCAAAACCTATCAGCCAGCTCCGACCAGAAGGAGCAAGTGTTTGCCCTCATGGGTCGGCTGAAAAAGGCCTCTGATCCCTCGATTCTCCAGGTCATCTTGGCAAAATCCGATAAGCGGAGACACTTCTCCACCTGCGTTGGTCGGAAACACTCGACGCTTAAGCCGTACTCCATCTCAAGCGGTCAATCCGAGAGGCCAAGACAAACAGGGCCAACCTGACATGATTCGGGACAGGGCGCATGGCAGGACAGTTCTGGACCAGATTCAGGGAAGACTTGCCTATTCTTGATCCGCTGCTCGAAGCCGTGACACGTCTATTGTAAAAGTGAACCAACCCGGAGGCTTGTGCGTTCAGATGGGTCACGATTTAACCGACTCTCGTAAAGCGGACCCCGCGATGCCACTCCACCTTGGCAATGACCCGACAGATTGCCGGCCCCAACTGGCGGCTGGATAGGTGAAATCGGCAAACCAGACGATGGGCTTTCTGGGTGGGCAAGCCACGAGCCGGGTTAGCAGGGTTTCAATCTTTGCCTGAAGCACCTCATTGGCCGGAAGCCGGATGGCATACAAGAAGCCCTTCTCCTCCAGGCATTCATCAGATCTCCGGCTTGGCGAAAGCGGCATCCCCGCGAAAGTATTTGCCAGGACGGTTTTCGACTCGGAACAAGTTTGACGATCGGTTCCAGCAGCTCCTTCCAGCCATCCGCGAACTGTGCACGTTACCGGGGCGTAGCATGGCCGGAAGGTCGTGCTGGACGTTACGCCCGGTCCGCAGATCCTGAACAACGGAAGGTACACGATCAAATAGACCTAAGGATTTATCCAGGCTCCGATAGGCGAGGAGCCCGGCATGCGAAGTGACCTTAGTTCGCATCAAATTCCAGCTTTAAACTACTATTAAAACCAAGCTTCAAACGCTGACCCTTGGGGTCGGCCATTTCTTGCTCCATTTATTCTCCATATCTTCTTTACTTATAGATAGTTATATAGATTACAAGGAAGCAGATGTCGGGCTACATATGGTGAATGCGGATTCAACTCTACTACCATCAGAGTGACCCGAATCAACGCAGTGAAGATGACTATCAGGCGGCTGCTTTTCTCTTTCATGCTCTTTCTCCGAGCCTGTTCCTTCCAGAAGATGGTCACCCCTCGCTCTCGTTAGCAGACCGCACGCGGGTGATTGATCCGCATTGTAGACAGGAACAGCACTGACCTCCACTGCTCGAAATTGGTCACTGACGCCTGTGTGCCAAAACGTATATAAGCTGGTGGAAAGGCAGCCCCAAGCGGGGGGGGCGGGGGCCTAGAAATGGGCTAAGAAATGTGCCAGTCAGGACATGACTCAGGCTTATTCCAGCTGACTCAGGCTGACTGGGAGGATTGGCTAGTGTTTCTGCAAGTACACTGCATCCGCTTAGTGTGCAGTGAAATATGGGAGGGCCGTCGCGGCCCTCCCGTTTGACTACGCAACCAAAGGTCGCAGGTTCAAATCCTGTCGGGCGCTAACGCTTAACCCTTGGATTCCATGGATCTTGAGTTGATATTTACTGCACCGAGCTGGTACCAATTTCTTCGTCGTATCAATATTTCTACAACGTCATTACCCTGACCCAGTGCTCGATCCAGAGCGGAAGAAAACTTCTCCAGCTCTCGGTCGTACCACTTGCGTGTAGATGTCGCTAGTCGTAGAAATGACCCAACTGACTTTGGGCCAGCTTCAGACTCCCCCTAGCCTCGTGAATAATGCTGGCCACGAGGTGCCGAAAGGCATGACACCCGCTCGCGCGTTTCTTGAAGGGGATTCCCGCCTTTTCCAGTGCCGGGTAGATCCCCGTTCGGCGAAGCAAATCAGTGTCCAGTGGGCTGCCGTCAGCTCGGCAAAACACGAAATCGTCTGGGTCTGTGAAATCAGCGCACCGTCGATGCTACGATCACCACCAGCTTGCCGATTTTGGAAGATGGCGGTAGTCCCCGTCTTTCCCACTTCTTCTTCCAGAGTGCGTAAAGGGGCACTTTTACTCCAGCGTACTCATCAGGTGCGAAGATTCGGAAGGTGTCGTACGATGCAATCGCGGTTCCAGAAAGGAAACCGCCTGACGCTAACGCAGACGGCATCCACCGTCATCGACTTGTTCGATAGGAGTGGCGGGTAGACACCCCCAGGAGCCAAGATTTCGTCATCGTCGTCTGGAACGAGCCGAATATTTTCCGTCGCTTCCTTGCTCACCCTTTGGATTGGAAAGGCGGACTTCTCTTCCCGCCACTCCTCGGCAGATGAGCCGATATTGTAGCTCTCGGCGATTTCTCACAAGATGAGCTTGCCGCTGCAAGGAGAAATCGGACGGAAGCTCTGGACATTGTGTCCCGTGTCGTTCACGTTGCCACCGCGATTGTTGTCCTGGGGGGAAGCATCTTCATGCGCTTTGTGCTGATGCCCGCCGCAACGCAGCTGCCGGAGGAGGAACAGCAGGCCCTGCGAGGGCACATCATGGGCCGATGGAAGGTCGTTGTCATGATCGGTATCGTGCTGTTTCTCGCCAGCGGATTCTACAATTACCTTGTCGTTTCGCTTCCCGAGCATCGCGGAGACACGCTATACAACACACTTATGGGAATCAAAATCCTTCTCGCGTTTGGCATCTTTTTCCTTGAGATCCGCACTTACCGGAAGAGCCGCAGCGTTCGAGCGTATCCGGCAAAACGCGAAACTTTGGTTGCGCATCACCATCATGCTGGGCGTACTCGTCATGGTCATCGCCGGCTACCTGAAAGTGGCACAGCCCGGCTAGAAAGCGACGGAGAGCTGATAGGCGCCTTAGACGAATCCCCGCATGCCGTTCTGGAGCGCCGAGAGCGGCTTGAACTCTACGATCTCAGCATGCTGCCAACCGTGAAGTCTCTTCCTAGCTACCAGCAGCAGGCCATTGAATTCGACGTCAGTGAGCGGAAACGAGCAGAAGTTTCAAGGGAAACGGGAATTCCCGCGTCGACCATTCAGGGCAGACAGGAAGCGGCACTCAGGAAGCTGAGGGAGTTGTTGGAGGCAGCAGCGACCTGCCAAAGCACAGGTCGGTCATCTCTCCGGCACCCAGACACAGATGAGCCATGAATTGAGGGTTAGCTATCTTTCTGGCTGGATCGGTCCTGCTGGCGGCCGATCCACTTTCTCGACGACTTCCTGACCGTCTTTCTTCCAGTCGCGAAGGCCACAAAACTGACCAGTATTGTAGCCGGCCTTGATGAACTTCTCGGCGGCGCGCGACGCGCGCCCTCCACCCATTCAGTAGAAGACGATGCCGACACCCTTGGGAATATCCTTCATCCGGTCGTCGAGCTCGCCCACGGGGATGTGAAGGGCACCCGGGATCGCCCCATGTTCTTCCAATTCCCAATCCTCTCGGACATCAATCAAGAGGAATTTTTACGCCACCGTCAAGCTTCTTCTTGAGTTCCGTAATTGCAATTCGTTCCACCTTCTTGCTCTCAGCCAAAGTTTCCTCCCCGGCCTTGGGTGTCGGGGACGGCGGAGCGATGATAAAGGTCGCAGCTGCAATGAGCATCAGGCTTCTGGCCATCTACCTCTTCCACGATTCAGGATTGTTTCTCCAGCTCAGGCGCCAGCGGTGTTGAGAGATTTGAAAGGTTGGCCCACAAACGGAGAGCAGTCAAGATGAAAGGCGGGGAAATTAGGAGTCCCACCGGTCGCGTTGATACAGGCCCACGATGCCGATGATCTTCTAGGAGAAGTTCGGATCGGTACTGATCTTTAAAGTCTTGATCCGGTGCGGTCTCAGATCCGCCGCCTTCCAGACTTGCCTAAGGTGAGGCACCGTGACGCCGGCACACTTGGCCCTCAAGCGCAGACTCCAATGGCTCGCCTCGCAAGGGATGCGCCTGCAACGGGACATGCAGGGTTTGTTGGACCTTCACTGACCAGGTGGCTCGGGCGGCGGAGCTGGATGGCGGCCCCTAAAATGTTTTCTGCGCTCACGCTGGTGAAATCGCTGGCGCATCTTCTTGCGCATAAGCTGCCGCAGTTTGTCCCGCGCTCTTCAGCGAGGACGTTTCGAGCATCCAAAAAGGAGTTCACAAGGGAACGCGACAAGGAACCACGAGTCTCGGCGATCTTGTTCAGAGTCTGGTCAATCGCACCTCGGTCCGGATTCTCACTGGCCATCAAGCGATGCAGTTTCAACCGTTGAACCTGTATGGCAGCCCGTTGTTCAATCATCGTTTTGGCGGCGTTGAAACCAAAATCCTCAAGCTTGGTACGCTGTTCCTCGGTGAGGCTCAACTCTTTCTGAAGCTTTTGACTGCGAAGTGCCCTCAACAATAGCCTTGGGCCTTGGCCACCAAATTCAGCCATCCTTCGGCCGTGATCTCCCAGATAAGGGTGTGATGGTCGATCGCCCTGAGACTCTGGCTCAGCTCTTTTCTCCGTTGCCTGCGCTTGTGCGAAAAGCAAGGGAAGAAGGCCAAAGTAACAGGCAAAGAGAGGGGTCAATTTTAGGCGACGGAGTTATAACGCTATCATCAAATTACCTCCTGCTGTAAGATACCATCAGGACCGGAAATTGTTTCTGCCGCACACAGAAAATGAGACCCTACCCAAGCGTCCGTTGCCCTGGTCATTCCACAAATCTTAACCCTCATCCTCTAGCGTTTTTCGGCGAGAGCCTATCAGACGTATGGCTCCTCAGCAGTTCGCGGTTGGAGACTCCCCTCGGATCCCACTTTTTGGAGCCACAATTGAGACAATTGAACAATTGATGGCGCTTTCGAATCTATGTTAACGTGAACACGCGCGCTGCCATGAAGCAGAAACTGATCCTTGCGATCGCACTCCTTTTCCTTACCGGAACCTTACTGCCCGCCCAGAGCCGGGTTAGCATCAAGGGCAACCGCTGGATTCAAGCTTGGAAAGAGGCCGGTTGGGAATCGGATTTCTCGGATCCCCTTTCTCTTTGTTCGGGGGCGCCTTCTTCCGCGGTGGGGGGCCTGTAGGACTCTTTGGTTCATCGCGTTCTTTCAAGGAAAAACGTTTTGCAGGGCAGCGCGGCCGCACCTTCTTTGGGTGGAGCAGCTGGACCCCATGGGTGTCCTCAGTCTACGCTTGGCGCGCCTGGCAGAAAGAGCCTTCCACTAGTGCGCGCTTCGTCGAGCAATGGAAGGACCGTGAAACCTTTCCCGAAGAGGCCTGGTCCGACCTCACAGAGTCCCGGCGGCTTTCAGAGGGCATGACCGGTGAGGAGGTAGCGTTGGCGGTGGGAACCCCTCTGGAGAGAAGCCCAGTAGGCACGAAACAGGTTTGGAAATACTCGAGCTTTTCCCTACTCTTCCAAAGCGGAAGACTAAAATGGATCCGCTGAAAGGCTAGGGATGCACTTCAGCGGACGAGACGAGGAACGACTGAAGATGTTCCGAGGTTGCCCATGGCACTCAGACTCGGATTCTCTTCACATTCAGGAGGTGATGCTTTGAGAAGAATTGTAGCAACCTGGCTGATGGTAGCGGTGGCAAGTACCCTGGCTCTGGGTGCTGCTTCGCCGCGAAAGAGAGTTGCCATCCTTGATTTCGATTACGCCACCGTTCAGCGCTGGTGGGAGGGCACCTGGGACATCGGTAAGGGAATCTCCGATATGATCGTGACCGAACTGGTCACGGACGGAACCTATAGCGTGATCGAACGCAAGCGGCTCGATGCCGTTCTGGCCGAGCAGAACTTTTCCAACAGCGAACGCGCCAACCCGACGAGCGCCGCCCAGATCGGCAAGATTCTGGGAGTAACCGCCATTATTGTAGGCAGCATCACTCAATTTGGAACCGAGAAAAAAGGATTCAGCATTGGCGGCCTCGGGGGGCGTTTCGGTGGCTTCGGCGGCGGCAAGTTCGGCACTCAGAAGGGGCAGGCCAAGGTCGCCGTGGACGCCCGCATGGTGGATGTCAATACTGGCGAAATCCTAGCGGTCGCCAAGGGAACCGGACTGTCCGAAAGGAGTGGATTACTTCTGGCCGGCGTGGGAGCCGGTGGGGGTGGATTCGGAGCTGGCGGCGTGAGCATGAGCAGCAGCGACTTTCGTGAAACCATTCTAGGCGAAGCTGTGACCTCCGCGGTCGGAGATCTTTCCTCACAACTGGTCAAACTCAACGATCGGATAGCGGCCACCAAGATTGAGATCCGAGATCTGGTGGCGGACGTGGATGCCTCTTGGATTACCTTGAACGTAGGCAGCGATCACGGAATCGAACAGGATTCCGTTTTGGACATTCTCCGGGTGACGCGAACCACCAAAGATCCCGCCAGCGGAAAGGTGCTACGAGAAGTAACCGCAGCCGTTGGCCAGCTCCGCATCACCGAGGTGGGAGAGGCCTTTTCAGTGGGCACCTTGATTTCCGGCAGTGGCGTCCAGGTGGGCGATCAGGTGAGAAGCCCCTAGCCTGGATCGGCTCCTGCGACACGGTCACGCCCATGCGGATTGCCACTTGGAACATCAACGGACTCCAGGCTCGCTTTGACTTCCTGATTCATTGGCTGCGGGCGCGACGACCCGACATCGTGGCCCTCCAGGAACTGAAACTAGCCGACGAAAAGTTCCCTCACGAGGATCTCGCGGCCGAAGGGTATTCAGCCCTCAGCCACGGCCAAAAAACGTGGAATGGAGTTGCCATTCTGAGTTCAAAGCCTATGAAGCCCAGCCAGCTGGGGCTACCTGGTCAGGAACATTTGGGGGCGCGCCTGATCGGTGCCAGCGCAGGAGGAACCAGCGTGGTGTCGGTGTACTGCCCGAACGGCCGTCACGTGGATGACAAAGAGTTTGGACGTAAGCTCGCCTGGCTCGACGGTTTGGCCACTTACTTGGAGCAAGACGGCTCTGCCGCGGATCCCTTCATCCTGTGCGGAGACTTCAACATCTGCCCCAGCGGCCTGGACTCCTGGAACGAGGATCGTTTTCAGGGCCAGATCTTTCACACCGAAGCAGAACGGTCCCGGTTCAAATGGCTTCTGGATTGGGGGCTGATCGATGCCTACCGCCTTCGCCACCCAAACAAACAGGCCTTTTCCTGGTGGGACTACCGAGCCGGCGCCTTTCACAAGAACCAGGGTCTGCGCATCGATTTCTTGCTGATGACTCGCGCTCTGGCGAACCGTATAGAGCGCATTGAGATCGACCGGGATTATCGCAAGAAGAAGGAAGGAATGACCGCCTCCGACCACGCGCCGGTGATCGCCGATCTGGATTGAGGAGCAGGCGCAGACCCGTTCCCTCGGGGACGCCTACCCTCCAAAATCAGTCTCTTCCTTTCGAATGTACCAGCGGCCTCAGCTAACGCGCCGCGCAGGCAGGGTTCCCCTCAATCATGCACAGCAATAGCCCGTCCGGGGGCCCCGTGCGCACCCAACACCTTGGCCGCCGCAAATAGAAAATAGCCGCGTTCGGGCAGCTGGCCGACGTTGGTCAGATACTCCACCGCTACCATTCCCCGACTGCCCAGAGCCCAGTAGGTCATCAACGCCTGGCGGGGGTTAACACCCCCCAAGGTGGGCGCGTCAGTGGCAACGCAACGAATTCCCTTCTCCGCCAGATAAACGATTGCTTCGGCACTGACAGAAGGCCAGCCCTCGCTCTTCCCATTGAGAGGATCCACCATACAAGACTGCCCCTTGGGCATCTGCCGGGTGCACTTCTCATCGCTATAAACACTCGAGAAAATGACGATCTCACCCACTTTCAACTCTCCGGATCGCTGCTCAAATGCCCGGAGATGATCCGGCGTCACCCGGGGGGAAGCCGGCCAGCTTTCCGGGCGGGTCGTGCCTACCAGCTCCCGGACATCCAGCACACGAGCCCAACCTGAGGTCTGCTGGATCGGGACCTTGTCCGCAGTGGTCTGACTGACGGGAAGGGGGCCGTACTTCCTTTCGTGGTCCTTGATCCAGGCGTTCACTACCGAATCATAGTTTTTGACTTTTGTATTGGGGGGATAATGAGGCAAGGCGTAGGTTGGGGGCACCAGGTGAGTGCCACTGTGGCTGTCCAACATGTGGGTTTCGGAAGGCTTTCCAACCACCGGATTCTCTCCGAACGGGATTCGAAGATAGGCCTGACGGTGTCGCCCCGCGCCCCGTCCCGGCCAGGAAACCGGCAAATCTTGAGCCAGGACCACTGAGAGATCCACCACTTTTTTCTCCCGAAATCTTTCGATGAGCCAGCCAGCCAGTGGATCTCCCACGATAGCAAAAGCCCTTCCTTCACTGGTGGGGCTGGCGCGATGTTTGGGAAACAGCATGCAGTAAAAGGCTCCGCGATCTGGAAGGCGCCCCAGCTGAGTGGCGCTCTCCGTCCAGATCATGCCATGTTGCAGACCCGCCAGATGGGACGGCTCAGCCAGATCGGGCAAGGGCCCCATGCTCGCGCCGTCCGTACCCAGTGTCATCACCTTGCGGGAGGCCAGATATTCCATCACCTCCGGATGCGGTCCCGGCCAGGCCGGAGCCTTTCCCTCCACCGGATCTGCGACGAAGCGGCGTCCTGCGGGAAAGCGCTTGTAGTAGCGGTCGCTGTAGCCACTGTGAAAGAGAACCACGTCTCCGAATTGAAAGGGACGGTGCTTGGCCTCCCATTCCAGAAGATGCGTCTTTCGAATGAGACTGCTATGCCCCGGCTCACTCTGGTCCAGTAATTCTCGAACGTCGACTACACAGGCTTCACCACCGAACTGCCAGGCCGGAATCGTGTCGGTGTAAGCCAGTCCCAACGGTCCCCCATTGGGGAGACCTGACCCGGGCTCGGGGATGGAGTGGGGTGGCACGTCAAGCTGAGTTCCGGTGTTTGGGTCGATGACCAGGATGTCGCTGTTGTAGGGACTTGAAGGACCGATGCGAAGGTAGTGATTGATCTGGAAAATGGGCATGCCAGTGGGCCAGGTGGCCGGGTAGTCGGAAGCCACAGGCAGGGAAAGATCCACGAAGTCAATCTTTTCCTCCTGCTGGCCTGCGAAGGGAAATCCCGAAGCGGGGGGTAGGAGTAGAAGACTGAAGATTGCCAGATGGAACACTCGAGGCAAGGGCCATTTCCTCTTTCTGCGCGGTCCGCTCGACCAGGCTAAGAATGGGTGGAAGATTCTAATAGAGCGACCCGTAGTCGTCACGCCACCGCTTCAAGGTCGGCCAACCCATCTTTGTGGTGACTCTCGCGTAAGAGGGTGTCGAAAAAGGCCTCCTGAGCACCTCCAAGTGGTGCGGAGATCAGAGCTGAAATTGGTAAGATTGCAGAGGAACTAATCCATAATCAACAGGTTACATCTGCGGTCTCACGACCGTAGCTCCGTCATAGTTCGCCTAATCCGCCTTTCGTGACGCCCTCTAAGGGAGCGGAGACTCCAAGAGATCCTGTCCAAAACCGAGCAGGATCTCCACTAACGAAACGTCGGCAAGAACGATACCCCGCCTTGAACGGCCGTGCAATCTTCCGTTCAGAGGGGCGGCCCGTTCTCCAAAAAAGGCTCGCGACGGGTTTTGCGCGTCTCTGGACATCGCTCAGATCTGCAGGTTGAGGGTTTCGGACAATTTGACCAGGTCTTTCCAGATATCTTCGGCCACAGGAATCCCGTCCCGAGCTCGCTCCGCTCGGGCCCGGACCTCAGGACCTCCAGGGGCCATGACCTCAGAAAAACCGGGAGCCGGAGCATTGGTCCGGATCTGGTTTCCCAGTTCATCGGCCAGACGCTGGTACTGCTGCGGTTCTTGAAACAGGTCGGTGCGGACAAAGAAAAAACTCACCCCCTGGTTGCGCATGATGTCGCTGCACCAGTTTGGATCCGAGAAGGCATCCGCCCCGGTAAAGATCCTTCCCAAGACCTCCGCCGCCAGCATGATCGAGTAACCCTTGTGGGATCCAAACGGCAGGTGAGCACCACCGTCGAAAAAATCAGCCGGATTGGTGGTTGGATTGCCCTCTCTGTCGACGATCCAACCTTCCGGCAGCGACTCCCGCCTCCGGTAGGCGTTGTCGATTTTCACTCCCGAAGCCGCGGTGGTGGCGAAGTCTGCTATGAACGGAGGTTCGTTGCCAGCCGGCATACCCAGAGCGATCGGATTGGTGTGCAGCAGCCGTTCACTCCCACCGTAAGGTACCGCCGCCGGCTTCAATCTGCCCTGCCCTCCCGCCCAGATCATGGAAATCAAGCCTTGTCGGGCTGCCATCTCTGCAAAGTGTCCGAGCCGACCAATATGATGGGACTGCACCAGACCCACCACACTGATCCCGGCTGAGTCGGCCTTATCCATTCCCACTTCCGTAGCGACGTGCGCCGCCACATGTCCGAAAGTCCAATTCCCGGTCACCAGGGCGGACGTCGGCGTTTCCTTCAGGATGGAAGGCTTTGCTGAGGGGTGA
The DNA here is from genome assembly GCA_965205565.1 of Acidobacteriota bacterium. Classification (GTDB taxonomy): domain Bacteria; phylum Acidobacteriota; class UBA6911; order RPQK01; family CBDBID01; genus CBDBID01. Next base: position 141,483 of record CBDBID010000040.1, on the reverse strand, counting down.
ATCTCCCCGGATTTCAGGCCTTTGACGTATCCGGACAGATGCCACACGCCATGGGTGTCCACACCGCTCAAATTGGCCAGTGCCAAATGCTGGGCTACCATCTCCGCATGACCGGTCTCAGCGCCGGCTGCTTCAAGGATGTGGCTGGCTAAATTTTGCAGCTCTGCTTGACTTTTCTTGATCATGTTCGGTTTCACAATAGGAAAAAAGGTGACGGGATTTCCCTTCCGAGAATTCGGAAGTATCCCAGAATCCGAGTGGTTTAACGACTCCTCTGGTTTTCAGAACAGCACCCGGGGCCTCATACCGGAACCCTCTTCCAGCTGCCTTCCGGATCGAGCTGGCGAAGGTCACTCTCAATTCGCCGAAGCCAGTTGTTTTTGAAAGGCTACCATTTCCTCGACCTGCTTCATGAAGGCGATGGAGCGGGTGAGCAGGGTCTTCCAATCGGGTTTGCCGGGGACACAATCGAGCGACAGGTAGTCCCCAAACTCCATCGAGTCCAGGGTCCGGATCAATTCCAGAAAAATCGATGTGTCCCGTCCCTGGTGCCTTGGCCAACGGGCCGGCTTATCTCACCGCAATCGGGTTACCGGGAGAGCCCGTAGCCCCCTGCAAGCGCAGGGGTGAGAAGATGAAGGCGAACTCCCAAACCTTGTCCCCAGCCAGCGCCTCCAGATCCAGGTTTTCCAGCAGGTAGATGCCGTTTTTCACAAGAAACCACTGGTGGATCTCCCAAGGACGTTCCGGATCCTCTGTCGGGGCAACCTCGATGGGCCAGGTGTCGGCACCGACCAAGGCGACTTTCTTCTGAATCAACCAGAGGGCTGATTCGCGATCAATTCCGGGCGCTCCCCGGTTGTACTCCGCGTTATCCTTCATCCACAGCTTGCCGTGTCCGGTCCGGATTAGAACGACGTCGCCCGGTTGCACCTGAGTACCCTGCTCTGCGAGGGCTTTCTCCAGGTCGGCGACCCCGATCTTATCGCCCACCTTCAACCGATCCACGCCTTTGGAGGAGGCCACGTCGATCAACACTCCACGGGTAAAAAAGACACCTACGTTCTGGACTCCCAGTTTCTTGAGCCCGTAGCCGTCCGCCATGTCGGCCAGTTTGATCCCGTTGTAAAAATAGGCGTCGTCCGACAGTTGGACACCCACATGCCCCAATCCATCCAACTGGGTTCCCACTTGCCCGATCTCGCCGCTGACGCTCTCGTCGTGACCAACGATTTGATTTTCTCCGTCAGGCGGGAACGAGGGCGATCCGGGGATGGTCAATTTGTAGTGACGTTTCCCGGCCATGGGCATCCCGGACTCATAGACGCGGCCCAGAGAGTAGACCTGGCCAGACTGGACCAGTCGGGCCGCCTGAGCCACCTTCTCGGGGGTAATACGGTTCACGGCGCCCCGTTCGTCCTCGGCACCCCATTCCGAAGGCCACCATCGCGGCCCTATGGGGGTCTCCTGTCCAAAAACAGGAAACAGAATAAAGCCCAGCAGGCTCAGAAATAACCACCTTTTCATATTCTGTACACCCCTAAAAGAGTTTCCGAGCTTAGCAGAATTTCCCCGCCGTGCCAACGCGTCCTGCCCACACGACGCACACACAATCCGGCAAGGCTCGATTCGATCTGGCCGCACCGGATCGTTTTCAACCTTTTCGCGCGCTTCACGGGTTGGAAAAGCGGCCCCTGAGTCCCCTGGATCCGACCTCTGGTAAGATCTGTGCGTCATGGGCGAAAGTATCGTGGTGATCGGCGGAAATGCAGCCGGGATGACCGCGGCCAGCCGTGCCAAGCGCCTTGATCCCAATCTGGAGATAACCCTCCTGGAAGCCAGCCCCTTTATCTCCTACAGCATCTGTGGTCTGCCCTACTACGTTTCCGGGATGGTCGGGGAACACGAACGACTCATCTCCTTTTCACCGGAGCGTCTCCGGACCGAGCGCGGCATCCTATCCCGCACCAACGTCCGCGTGGATGAGATTTACACGGGCCGCAGCCTGGTTGCCTGCACCGACCTGCGCTCGGAAAAGTCATTCGAGATCCCTTACCGGAAAATCGTCATCGCCACCGGTTACGTCCCCAGAGTACCCGACATCGACGGTCTCCGCTTGCAGAACGTGTTTACCGTCAGCCGTTTGGAAGACGGTATCCGCATCCGGAATGCCATCAAGCGAAACAAGCTGCGTCGCGCGGTGATCGTGGGTGGGGGCTACATTGGCCTCATGATGGCCCACGCCCTGCGCACTCTGGGCTTGGAGGTGCTCCTGGTCGAGCGCAATCCGCACGTCTTTAACCAGGTGGACGAGGAGATCGCCGAGCTTATCCAGGAGGAGCTGAGACGAAACCAGATCGACCTAGTCCTGGAAACACGAGTCAGGAAACTGGCTGGTCTGAACGGAGCGGTCCAGGCTGTAGAGGTGGGCCCCGAAGTCCGCCCCGTGGGCCTCGCGGTGATCGACGTCGGGATAGATCCCAACACCGCACTGGCGGAGCGGTCTGGAATCCCTTGCGGGATGAGCGGAGCTATCTGGGTTGACGAACGCGGGCAAACTCGAACCGGAGGTGTGTATGCGGCCGGCAATTGCGCACAGACCGTCTCCCAGGTGTCCGGACAGCCGATCTTCTCATCTCTGGGTACCACAGCCGCCAAGCAGGGGCGCGTCGTGGGGGAAAATCTGGCCGGTCAAACCAGCATCTTTCGCGGGGAGCCTGGAGACCTCCTTGGAAAAGGTTTTCCAACTCGCTGTCGCCCGCACCGGTCTGACCCTGCGTCAGGCCTACAAAGCCGGTTTCGCAGCCAGCTCTGTTTACGTGACCGATCGCAACCGGGCCCGCTATTATCCGGACGCCGGTCCCATGCACGTCAAATTGATCTTCGATCGAGGAGACGGGCGTATTCTGGGCGGTCAGATCGCCGGAAACGATTCCGTAGCCAAGCGGATCGACACCCTGGTTGCCGCCCTGACGGCCAGAATGACGGTTTGGGAGCTTTCTCAGCTGGACCTTGCCTACGCACCACCCTACGGCACACTGTGGGATCCCCTGCAGATCGCCGCCAACCTGGCCCTTCGCCAACTCTGAAAAACTCATTCATGAGCGGATCACCCCCACAGCGGCAATAGCCCGACACGGCAAAAATCTCAACCGCTTGTGTGAACGGGATCCTCACGCCTATTGGCCAGTCTCGAGAAGGCCTTTACCACGATTGGGTCTTCTTCCGGCAAGACGGTTCGCAAGTCCAGCAGCAATTGATCTTTTCCGATACGTGCCAGGATCGGAGGATCCTGGTGGCGCAGCGCTTGCTCCAAGTCGTGGGCTGAATGGGCTGGCCAGCGGATAGCCAGTAGCCTGGTGTCGATCGATTCTTCCGGGGCGGCTCCACCGCCCACTACCGAGGCCCCCGCTCGCAGACAAGTTTCAAAAACGCGCGAATCGAGCTGTTCTTGTATCCCCCTGGCTCGATGCTCCAGCTCTTCGACCGAAAGCGATAGCATGCGCAGGACGGGGATTGTTTGCGCCGCCGTTCCCTTGAGATATTCCAGCAGCGTCGAGTCCAGCGCAGCGTAAGTCATCTTGTCCACACGGAAAACTCTCATCAGAGGGTTGTCGCGGAGGCGATCAATCAAATCCCTTTTTCCTACCACCACGCCGGACTGTGGCCCCCCCAGTAATTTGTCGCCGCTGAAACACACGGCATCAACCCCCGTTTGCAGGACCGACTGGATGGTTGGTTCGCGACCCAAGACTGAGTGGGAAATCGGGAAAAGGTAACCACTTCCCGCATCCTTGATGAGATACAGGTTCCGTTCCCGCGCCAGCTCGCTCAATTCCTTCAAACGGGGCCTCGCCGTAAATCCTACGACTCGGTAATTGCTCGGATGAACCCGTAAGATGAGAGCCGTGTCCTCGTCGATGGCGTTCCGGTAATCCGAGGTCCTGGTCTTGTTGGTGGTCCCCACTTCTTTCAGGACAGCACCACTACTTCGAAGGATGTCGGGAATGCGGAAAGACCCTCCGATTTCGATCAGCTCACCTCGACTCACCAGCACCTTTTTGCCGGCGGCCAGGGTGTTGACGAGCAGGAAAACCGCGGCGGCATTGTTGTTGCAGACGGTGGCGGCCTCACATCCCAGAACTTGCATCATTCGCTGCTCGAAATAACGGTCCCGATGCCCTCGATCACCCTTCTCCAGATCGTACTCCAGCGTCGAGTAGGATCTGGCGATCTCCTCCAACCTGGCCGCCGCGGGAGCCGCCATGGGGGCCCGGCCCAAGTTGGTATGAACGATCACACCTGTGGCATTGACCACCTTGTGCAACGACGGGATAAGATATTTTCTCAAGCAAGCACTGATGCACCCGTCCAGATTCGCCAGACGCGACTCCAGCGCGGCCTCGTCCAGATGCTGGCTCAAAACCAGCGTGCGCAGCTCTTCCAGGCGCTCCTGGACGATGCGAACCACCAGATCTCGGGCGTGGGATTGCAGCAGTTTCTTGACGGCACTGCGCCGCAGGACCTCGTCTACGGAGGGGAGAGAGCGTAACGCCTGGGTGGGGTTCGCCACAGGGGCCATTATAGCCGTGACGACTTTGAGAACGAAAGGCAGCCCCGTAGCGGCTTTCCAGTGGATGGACTCCGCTTCTCTCCCACGGTGCCGCTCTTTTGCAACACTCCCGATAAGAGAGCGGTCTAAGGGATGTGGACTTGGGAGGGGGAATCTGCTAGCCGGCTACTTCCACTTCGCCCAAGAAAAGCCGTACTACATTCTCTGCCTGGGGTCCCTTGGGACCCTTTTTCAATGCAAACTCGACTTCCTCGCCTTCCTTGAGCGTGCGATACCCTTCTCCCTGGATCGCGGAGTAGTGGACGAAGATGTCGGCCTCCACTTCTTCATGCTCGATGAATCCATAGCCTTTGGCGTTGTTGAACCACTTGACCTTACCCGATTTCTTCATCACACATCCCCTTGCAGGTCTGCCCCTCCTGCCCCAAGCTGCACCGCCCTTATGGGCGACCCTCCGCGCAGGCTGCCGGATAGCGGCAACAAAACCACCTATGATATTATTGAAGGAAGTTCGAGCCTCGCTGCTCTGCTTCCAACGGTAGGATACTCCTCCCCGACACCCCCAGAATCCCCGAGCGCGCTAAACTATAGACACGCACTCCCGAGAAGTCAAGGTTGCTCGGACTTTGGTAGTGTCTCAGTTTGATTATTTTCTAGGCCCCTTCGGTCCGGGCTTCGCTGGCTTAGGTGCTCGTGCGTCTACCAATCCAACGATCCATTCTGCATCGTGCAGTTGGGTCGTGAGGCCAGCGGCCATAGCCGGTGTCATGCGAAGCGTCTTGTGAATCCGGCAGAAATTGTAGTAGACGAAGTATAGCGCGAGCGCGAGAGCATGGTTCCGCAGTTTCTTAGAAAACGCATTTGTCAGGCGTGTGAACCGGCGCATCGACATCCGCATGGTCAGATTGTGCCGCTCGACATAGGAAGTGGAGACGTGGTCGGGGTGGGGGTTGCCCATCACGGCGGATCGCTTGGTGCCCTTGCAGGTGGCGGGGCTGTAGCGTTTCTCTCCCTCGACGGGCGCACCGAAAATCTTCACCAGCTGGGCGTAGTCGACGTCCGATCCGAACACCCACTCCACGGCCCACCTGTAGAGGCCGAGGCCGTCTGAGGTGAGTTGCACGCGATCGGTGAGCCGCTCGGCCAGGTCCGCAATGAAGTGATAGGCGGAGCGGCTGTCGCGCTCTCCCAGCAACCATGAAACGATCAGCTTGGAATCGGCGTCAATCGCTGTCCAGGTCCATGTGTCGCCCGATCCCTCCGGCGCGGCCTTGGCCTTATCCACGTTCTTCTCCTTCGCGTAGCAGAACTGCCAAATCTCGTCTACTTGGATGCGCTTGGCCTTCACGCCCTGCACATGGTTGTTGTGGAAGTTCACGCACGCCTCACCCGCATCGACCAACAGCTTGGAGACGGTGTTGATTGAGACATCCTCGATCCGGCTTATAGAGCGGAGCGAAGCACCCTCGACCAGCAACCGAATGATCTTGGCCCGCCTCTTTGCCGGGAGCTTGTTCATAATTAAAGTATAACATCTGCAAGCATAGCCGTCAACCTGTCGGTGAGCTCTGTGCTATTATTTTCCCGCGGCTTCCTAAACTTTGTTGAGAACGAAAACCACGTCCAGGTTGTCCGACGTTGAGAGCAATTCGCAAGTGATCCTGAGTCGGCTCGGGCCGGACAGGAGAGTTACGGAATCGACGGTGAATTGCAAGGTGTTTGTAAAAGTATGAGGCAAAATGGCTGAGAGAATTACAATTATCGTCCATGCTCGCGAAGGCGGGGTCATGACTGTTCAAGACGCCATGCAGCAGGTTCTCGATTCTATTGAGTTAGTCGTTGCTTCTTCTATTGACGATGCGCGCTCGAAATTAAAGTGGTGTCTTGTAAGTGCAACCATGAGTAGCCCATTTAGAACGGTTGCAGAAGCTGCCAGCGCCAATCCGCAGGAGTGGCCGGATATCGAGTCAGATGCTCGTCAAGCAAGGGAACGATGCTACGAACTTCTTAGTGCTGTATTGGAAGACCGCGCATTGCCAGATTGGACTACTTCAAGCACTAGGAATAGGCTTAAAGGCTGGCTTGAGAGAAATGTTAATGGAGTCTCCCAAACCGATGTGGTTTTATTAGATAACAAAGCTCCGCTGGAACTCGTTACTGATCGTGCTGAAGCTGCTTTAGATGTTATCAGCCACAGCGAGTTTTCGGCTGAATATTTGCCCATCAAAAATCTAGGCACTATTGAGGGTAAGGTAATCGAAGCGATCAAACACTATGGCAAGCCAGCCTTCAAGCTATTGCATCGCATATCGGGAGAGAAGATTTTATGTGTGATCCCCAATGATCGTGTAGAACAGATCGGCACGGAACACAACTGGGGAGAAGTTTGGACAGGCCAGCGTTGCATCGTATCAGGAACGATCGAGAGAAAAGGCACCGGAAAGATTGCACAACTAACAGTGGACGAGATTCACCCTGTGACAGTTGGTGAAGTTGATATTGATAACATAGCTGACCCCACTGGGGGCCAATCGCCGCAACGACATCTAGCCGACCTGTGGGGCGAATAGATTGCCAGAAACAAAAAGATATTATTGGGATGCTTGTGCATGGCTTGGACTGTTGAATCGGGAGACAGAGAAGTACATAGCTTTGCGTGAGGTATGGTCCAGGGCGGAGAATGGATCATGCGAGATACTTACGTCTGTGCTTAGTCAAGTAGAAGTGTTCAAGAAGAAGTGCGAGCAAAATGACGCAAAGCCACTGTCCGACACGAAAGAAACCGAAATATCTGAAATGTTTCGGCAGCAGCATGTGATCTTGGCGGACCTAGATCACATAGTAGCCGATAACGCACGGAAGCTTCTTAGAGAACATGAAGAACTCAAGAAAGCTCCGGACGCCATACACCTAGCTACGGCTTTATATTGGAACTCTGACGCAATGCACACCTACGACGGGAATGATTTGTTAGGGTTAAACGGCAAGGTTAAGTGTCGTGACGGTAGGACGCTGGAGATTATTGTCCCGGACGAGTCTATTTATGGTCCCTTGTTCGGTGTGGTTCTCAAGGGGCAGCACGATAAATGATCTATCGGTCCCACCGAGCACTCGCACCAGCCTTAGCAATTTCGCTACGCCTCTTCGGTGAGAGAGAGGCGGCGCGGGCCTTGCCGCTCTTGCTGGCGCGGTTGCGGGTGGCCACCTGGTTGGGATCTGAGTGGGTCTCTTGAATCTCACCTGTAGCCAACTTCGCGCAATGCACAGCGCATGCTAACGGGTCTGTGGGCCTCCATTCGCCTTTCGGTCCTCTTGCCATGGACAGAGCCTACCACTTACTGCCGGGCAGACACAATAGGCCGATTAATCAAACTGAGACACTGCCCGGACTTTTTTCTTCCCCTTTTTCCGGTCTTTGCTCCCCCCGGACCACATGCCACGTGTCACCTGGACTTTGACAGGGGTCAACACTAGTATGAGCTCTTGCTGCTCGGCGGAGAGATCTCATGGGTATTGAACTAGCGCTTCTAAGCGTGTCCGACAAGAGAGGTATTGAAGCACTGGCCGCTTCTCTGGCCGGGCTGGGAATCCAGATTCTGTCGACAGGAGGCACCGCCCGAGCCCTCCAGAAGGCGGGCGTTCCCGTCACCCTCGTCTCTCAACACACCGGTTTTCCCGAAATACTGGCAGGTCGGGTCAAGACCCTTCACCCGCGTATTCACGCGGGCATCCTGGCACGTCAGGATCACGAGGACGACCTCCAGGTCCTTCGTGATCAGGAGATTCCGCCCATCGGACTTGTGGTGGTCAATCTCTACCCTTTCGCAGAGACGGTGGCCAAACCAGACATTCAACCGTCCGAAGCGATTGAACAGATCGACATTGGGGGACCCACCCTGATCCGCGCCGCCGCCAAGAATCACCAGCACGTGACGGTGCTGATCGATCCTTCTGACTATGACGGGCTGATCGAGGAACTGCAAACCAACTCCGCGCAGACCGGGATGAAGACGCGTCAGCGTCTCGCCACCCGGGCTTTTCAGCACACCGCCGCCTATGACGCAGCCATCTCCGAGTACTTCCAGAACACCGCAGGAGAACCCGAAGAGCTGCCCCCGGTAATCCATCTGAAACTGGAGTGCCAGACGCTGCTTCGTTACGGGGAGAACCCTCACCAGCGGGGGGCACTCTATGCTTCTCGGTTACCCACCAGAGGACTGGTAGCGGCAGCGCAGCTGCAGGGCAAGGAGCTGTCCTTTAACAACTACCTGGATCTGGAAGCCGCCTGGCAGGTTTGCTGTGATTTTGAGCATCCGTCCATGTGCGCCATCATCAAACACAACAACCCCTGCGGCGCGGCCATGGGAGAAACACCTTTAGCCGCCTATGAAAAGGCTCTGGCCTGCGATCCGGTTTCCGCCTTCGGGTCTGTGATCGGATTCAACCGTTCCGTTGACCGGGATACGGCAACGGCCATGGCCGCCCTCTTCGTGGAAGCGGTCATCGCCCCCGGCTATCATGAAGAAGCTCGGGAGATCTTCGCTCGGAAGAAGAATCTGCGCGTCATGGAAATCGCTCCGACGCGGAACCTGCCCGAGCCTTTGGACTTCAAGAAGGTGACTGGGGGCTTCCTGGTTCAGGATCGAGACGGTCATCAAGAAGAATCCGACAGCTGGAAGATAGTGACTCGCCGGGTTCCCGACGAAACCATCCTGGCGGAATTAAAATTTGCCTGGACCATCTGCAGGCACGTCAAGTCCAACGCCGTCGTGATCGCCCACAATGGCCAGACCGTGGGGATCGGAGCCGGACAGATGAGCCGTGTGGATTCAGTACGCCTGGCAACCGAGAAGGCTCAGCAACCGGTCACCGGTGCGGTCATGGCCAGTGATGCCTTCTTCCCTTTCACCGATGGTGTCGAGGCCGCCGCGCAAGCCGGCATTCAGGCAATCATTCAGCCAGGAGGCTCCGTCCGCGACCCGGAGATCGTAGAAATGGCGGACGGAAAAGATCTAGTCATGGTCTTCACCGGCAGGCGGCATTTCCGTCACTAGGGGCAACCTCCACCAGCTCGCCGGAGAACCTTCCATGCTCTTCGTCATCGACGTCGGAAACACCAATATCGTGCTCGGAGTTTTCCAGGGCAAGAGATTGGTCAGATCCTGGCGCGTAGCTACCCGCAGGCAAACCACCTCGGAAGAATACGCCGTCCTGATCGATCGTTTCTTTTCTCTGGCCAACCTGGAAAGCCAGCGGGTGACGGCCATTACCATCTCTTCGGTCGTCCCCCCCTTGAACGAATGCTTTGCACGGGTTGCTACCGAATTCTTCGGACTGCAACCCTTCTTCGTCGATCCTCTCCAACAGGATCTAATGCCCATCCTTTACGAACCCGTCTCCGATGTCGGTGCGGATCGGATCGTCAATGCTTTGGCGGCCTTCCGATCGTTTGGAGGTCCCACCGTTGTGGTCGACTTCGGCACGGCTACTACGTTTGATGCCATCTCCAAGCTGGGCGAATACCTGGGAGGAATCATCGCCCCTGGCATCGGAATATCTACAGAAGCCCTGTTTGCCAGAGCCGCCAAACTGCCGCGCATCGAAGTGAAGCGAGTCTCCCGCGTCATCGGGAACTCCACAGTGACTAGCATGCAATCCGGGATCTATTTCGGATACGTGAGCCTGGTCGACGGTATCCTGGTCCGCATGAAAAAAGAAATGGGGAAATGCTATGTCGTGGCAACCGGTGGACTGGCCGCGCTGATCGGTCAAGAATCCAGCCAGATCAACTCTGTCGAGGAAAATCTGACTCTCCAAGGGCTGTACCTCTGCGACGAATGGGCTCGCTCGGGAGGACTGAGAACCTCTTGAGAAGTGTTCGGCGGCGGGTTGACCGAGGCGGGGACCAGAAGATTGAAAAATTACTTTAACTATTTCACGGAAGTGGAAGAGTATTTTGTCAAAAAACGATCCAAAAACCTTCTGATCTCGCCCCTGGATTGGTGCTTGATCGAGTTGTGGAAGGACGAGGGCATTCCGCTTCACATCGCGCTTCGTGGAATCGACCGCAGTTTTGAAGCAGCGGAAAAGAGGCGCGGCAAATCACCCACCACCCTTTTTTACTGTCACCCGGCCGTCTCGGAAGCTTTTGAGGAGTACCAGCGGGCCATGGTAGGCGCCACCTCACCCTCGCCAGTATCCACCCCCGCTGCTCCTTTCGCCCCCCGACAGGTCCTGGATCATCTGCAAGAATTGAGGAAGACTCTGGAGCGCCAAACAGGTGATGCATTTACTCGAGGGGCCCGTCGCCTGGAGTCCCTGGAAAAGGAAGTGGCTGCCCATCCAGAACGCGATTATCGGGAGCTGGATCAGGACTTGAACCAGCTTGCGCGTAGGTTGGCTGATGATCTTCGCGAGCAACTTCCAGCAAAGCAGGTTGACCAACTTAAGATCGAAGTGCGCAAAGAACTCAAGCTGTATCGCAAGCATCTGTCCAAAGCCAGCTATGCTCGTCTGCAGAACAGCTATCTGGAACGCAAGATCCGTCAGCTCTATGATCTGCCCGACTTTAGCCTGCTGGAGCTAAGCGTTTGACATAAAACTCCGTCTTTCAACGGAATCTCCAGAAAACGGTCCGCCGCGCGGCTGTAGCGAAGAAGCCGCCAGCGCTCGCCATCGGTTTCCACCCGAAGCGATCCCCATGCCGAGGTGACGAAAAAGGGAATGCGGAGCTGGCGAAACCGCAAGCGAGTGGCACGAGAGGGGTGATCGAAAACATTGTCCCGGCCCGCCGATATCAGAATCGCTTCCGGGTGGCTGCGACGTAGAAGATCTCCTGTATTGCTGGACTTGCTTCCATGATGAGGCGACTTCAACACCGTAACCGGTTTCAGCCGCGAGAGTAGTGCTCTCTCGCCCTCGACCTCCAAGTCACCCGTGAAGAGCATCGAGAATCCCCCATACCGCAGCAAGAACACCAGCGCGGCATTATTGGTATCGGACCTGGGTTGGACTGTACATGTCATCGCCGGATGCAGCACGGAATGCTCCACGCCGGCAATCACGAAGCCATCACCCGCTCGCAAACAATCCATGCTGGCAGACGGTTCGTACTGAGCAGAGTACTCATGGAAGAACAGCTGGCCGATCGGAAACGCCCTCGTACGAATTCGTAACCCTGCACGTGGTCGGCGTGCGGATGGGTCAAAAGGACGTAGCGCAGCCTTCGTACCCGCTCTCCCACGAAGTCTCTCGAATGGTCGCCTAGGGGCGGCCGGCCACCAATATCGACCAGAGCATCGCTTCCATCCGGATAGCGCACGTGAATAGATTCGCCTTGCCCCACATCCAACATGGTGATCGTGAGCCGGCCCGCTGGGTGGATCTTGACCGGGACGGACATCAGAAGAAGGGCGGGGGCAGCAACAGCCAGCCAGCGCAACCACCGTCTTTGCAGAAAATAGATTGCCACCAGCAGGAAATAGAACAGGATCAGCTGCCACGCCTCGGGCTGTGGAAAATATGACGGGCCTCCCCAGCTGTCCAGCAGCCGACTAGCAGCTGACAGCCCCAACCCGAAGGCATCGATCAGGGCCGCCAGCCACTGTCCTCCCGGCAACCAGAACACCCCAAAAAGCAGCGCACAGCTGAAGACAAAAAGCAGAAAAAAGGGAATCAGGAACAGGTTCGAAACAATCAGAGAAAAGCCCCACGCGTTGGAGTAATAGAGACTCAAAGGGAGTGTCATGAATTGAATCGAAAGGGTACAAATCACCAGGCTCCAGACCCGGTAGAACACTGCAGCGACAACGGGAAACCCTCGCCGAAAAGACACAGGCCAGAACTCCGCCACCTCCTCCAACCATTATCGAGCCTTGCGCCGTTTTTTATTTTCCCCAGTTCGGCCTACCAAGATCCGGTCTGCAAAGGCCGCGGTGAATCCGTGGATCATCGCTCGGAACGACCGCAGCCTCGGAAAAGCGATGGTGCCCAGGGCGCCGACCGATAGATAAGAGAACTGGAAACCAGGATGGAAGACGCTGTTCGGCCACAAGAGGAGAACAACGCAGGCCGAAAGCCCCACGATGTTCAGGAACCGATAGCGTAAGCCACCCAGGCCCAGCAGATAGTACACACCGTGACCATGATTCCGGCCCGAACCGTTGAGACCCCGGCACCGGTCACGCACACGTACATCCACATTCCTGCCAAGGACAACCACAATCGCCATGGGCCCAGAGGACGAAACATCAGATGAAAAAGAGAACGCAGGACGGTAACGTGAAAGCCCAATACCACAAAAAGGTGAAAGATGCCCAGACGCTTAATCAACGGCCGGTCCGACTCTTCCAGTACCTTCTTGCGACCCAGAAAGACACTTAGAATTAACTTCAATCTATCCGGACTAACTGCCTTCTCACAAAACTCTTCGGACTGTCCTGTGTGCTGAAAGATGGGCCTCAGGAGGGGGGTTCCCTGATGGCGTCCCAGGCGCTCGATCTGAAGAGGCGACTTCAAGCGGATGGTATGAAGGATTCCCTCTTGAAATCAGAGCTGACGTTGGTTGAGCGTTCCGGGAAGGGCGTACAGGGCGGCTCCCGCAGGAACGTGTGAAGACGCACCACCTCTCCATACTCCAAGGGCGGGTCGAAAAATTCCCGACCTGGCGTCCCTGAGGAGTAGATGGAGAGTCGCACTCGGTAGGGATACTGGACACTCACCGCCGCTTGAGACACCGAAATTGGTTTCAAGTCGAGATCGATTCGTCCCGGCAGCTTCTCGATGCCACTGCACACCCATCCGATCACTTCTGCCGGTCGATCCAGATCCAACACCATTTTCGGGGGCTCTGACTGGCCGCATCCGACCCGGATTGCCACCAGGATCACGGCCAAAACGAGACTGGGATGGAAAAGCAGGAAGCGACGCACAAGAATCATCGTAGGCCTCTACCTCGACGCTACAACGATTGAGATGGGAAAAATTACGAAAGGGAGAGTTGAACTGTGGCCTGTACGAACAATCCGGTGCAATGGTCTGGGCGAGCGGACCGCCCCTTTCGTCAGGGCTCCCAGGCCCTATTGGGAGTGCGGAGGAGACCAGTAGTAGTGATCGCGGTAGTACACCTTCTTCACCGGTTCGGTGCAGATGACCCGGATGGAGCGAAAGGCTTTATTGGAGACCGCCGGAGGCCGGAAGGTTAATAGATACTGGGTCCTCAATTCATGCGCCAGCTGCCGGTAGCTGCTTGCCAGTTCCTCCAACTTTTTCGGGAAAAAAGCGCGCCCCCCAGTCGCTTGAGCCAGCTGAATCAGGGCCGCTTCCTTTTGCTTGAAAAAAGCATCGACGAAATCTCCATCTTCTCCCAGCACATTTTTCATCACCTGGTTGAGAAATTCCACTCGGTCGCTCTTGGCTACCTCGGGACCGACCAGCCGCGTCCGGCTGACGATATAGAGAGAGATATTCTGGCGGATCAAATTCTCGATCACCTTTTCATAACTGGCCTGGCTTTCATTATCCAGCCCATCGGTCAAGACGATAATCACCCTTTTGCCCGCCACCCTTCGCAGAAGTTCCACCGCCGATCCCGAGAGGGCATCGTATAGGGCAGTCCTGTAGCCCGCCTTGAGTTTGCCCAGGGCCTTTCTGATCCGGCGCCGGCTATTGGTCCAACGCTGCACGACCCGCACTTCATCTGAGAAGGTGATGAGCGCGAATCGGTCCTCCCTGCCGAAAGAGGTAGAAAATTGATAGGCGGTGTCCTTGATCTCTTCGATTTCTGACTGGACGCTGGCGCTGCAGTCCAGCAACAGGACGATGTGCAGCGGCGTGGCGTCCAGAACGAAGTTTTCGATCGGACGAGACTCCGCCTCGTCCAGCAGTTGGAAATGCTCCCGAGTGAGAGAATTCAGAGTCCGTCCGGTGGGGTCCAGAATGGTCACCGGGACCCGGATGAGCCGAGTTTCCACCCGAAACATGGGTTGTTGCTCAGCCACCAGGTTCAGGGTGAAAAGAAGAAGGGGAAAAAATGGAAGCATCTTATCGATCGTCGTTCTCCTTCGGATTCCGTTCCCGGCAGTCTTGCCACCAGCAGGTTGGCTGGAAAGGTGCCCTTAGGAAGTTTCTCAATCTTCCAGAGCAGGTACCACGTCCGGCTCCAGCTGGTAGCCATCGGCCACTCGGTTCAAACCATTAAATAGGTCGATCACCGCGATCAGCTCGCCCAACCCTTTATTATCCAATCCAAGCCGCTTCACGGCGACTGTATGGGAATGGATTCAGTAGGTGCAACCGTTGGTAATGGATACCGCCAGGGCCAGCATCTCCTTGGTCTTCAGGTCCAGTCGACTGGACTCGTGCATGATTCCCTTCAGTTTCTTCCAGGTCACTTCCAGATGGCCGGGATGATTCGCCAGCGCCCGCCAGATGGCTGGCACTAAATCAATCTCTTTGGTTTTCTTGATCTCTTCGAAGATCTCCCGAACCCGCCCCTCGGCCTCCCTCTCTTCCATCACACGTATGGTTGCCATGCCACCCTCCCATCAACACTGATCCAGGACTGTTGAGATTCTCTCTTCCCCCACATTAAGACTTTTCTTGCCTCTTCTACAAATCCATCTTCCTCGCAACGATTCATTCCGGGGTTCTTCAAGACCCCTTCTGGCTTGAGAGCGATCTGGCTCGTTCAGACAGGTGGAATTGACAGAACCGGATAGAACCGGACCTTAAGAGGTAAGGGTGAAGAGGGGTAAGATAGACGTCATGTGGGTCTGGCCGTAGTCCAGCTTGATCCCAAAACCCCGAGCCATTAAGGAGTTGGGACGAGTTGCACGACGAACCGGTTACTCACTTTCACCGGATAGCAGGTGGACAATCGTTTCAGCCGACGCTTTTACATGTTCCCATCGTCCTGCATTGGGATCCCCTTGGGGCAACAAGTCCGCCAGAGACGGAAACAGGCCCAGGTAGCGCCGTACCTGCATTTTCGTCACGATGACTTCAAAGGCATCCTGGCCGGCCATCTCGAAAAAACCCCTGGCCCGAACTTGAGCCTGTTCTTCCGAGAATACATTGAGGATCGAGGCATACCCCAGACTATCCAAGTCATCTAGCAACGGATGGAACGAGACCATCAGGTACAGCTCGATGAGGTTTCCGTAGGCCCAGCGCCTAGTGGTAGTATCGTCGCTCTCGGCCTGATGCAAGGAAACCGCCTCTGCCATGCGCCATTTTTGCAAATCGAATTCTTCGATCCCGCCTCCTTCCCGAACGGTTCGCAGAGAAAGCGCCTGAACCAGAATCCAAATCTGAGATTCGTCCTCGTGGAAAGCCTCCCCGTAATGTCTTTTGGCTTTAACTAGGTTGTCGAGCGCTTGAGTGAGAGCATCCCCGAAGACATCCCCGCTCTTGACCCCGGATGTCCTCCACAGTACTTCAGCCAGACGTTTCCGAGTGCTGCCCAGTTTCTGTTCAATCTGAGAGCGTCGTCGACCATCCGTTTCGATGTTCAGAAACTCCAGTAAACGCTGGCGGGCCCCGGTCAATCGGTCTTGTAACCCCTGGTAAAGCTTCAGATTCTCGGCAGGTGACTCCCTAACGGTATCTTGAGGTATGCTCTTTAGCTGCCTGTAGGCGTGATTTAGGGCCGCTTCCATCCGGTCATGGGCCCGCTTGAATGCGTGCCTCGGCGATCTTCTGCTCAATGTCCGTGGGCAACGACGCGTACGCGACCAAACCGGCCCAATCATGGCTTTTCGAAACCTGGGTCTTCAGAAGCCGTCTGGTCTTATCCACCAGCCGGCGTGGGTCAGATCCCGCCAGACGACCTTCGTACAGTGACTGGGTGAGAACAACCGAACCGGAACAGGACAGTGGAAACTGGAAAGACACCACCAAAGGGATGCCGGACTCGTGTAGGGCATGAGCGACGCTGGCGCCGGCGCCGACCACCGAACCCACGTTTCCGCTGTCTCAGCTGGCGATGGTTACGACACTCGGACAGGCCAATTCTCCCCCCCGTCGTTCGATCTGAGGTCTCAGCAGTGTCGCCAATCGATTTCCGGGGACGACGTCGGCTTTGGTGGGCTCGTGATCGTCGTGCAGAGCCAGTCCATAGTTGGTCTCATCGCCTTCTTTGAAAGGAACGCCATGAGCCAGGATATGAATATGTGTACTAGGTACCGGTCTGGCAGGCATCCTGGATCTTTTTCACCGAACCCTTGGGCAGTACCGTCAAATGTCTCTGTAGTTCGGCGGTCCTTTCTTCCCGGGTTCGGGCATGTTTGACCCAGGGGTCCATGGCCTGGCGAAGTGCCTGGAGATGCGATGACAAAAAGAATGGGAATTATATACCTAAGTTTCCAAAACTGTCAGACTATCATGGTACTATAGTTTCCATGAAGAAGGCAAAAGCACCCGTAAGGTCCGACCGCAAAGGGCTGACGATCACAGAGTTATTCGACATTTTCCCAACCGATGAAGCCGCTGAGAAGTGGTTTGAGGAGCAGAGATGGCCTAACGGAATCCACTGCCCTGATTGCGAGTCCAAAAGGTACTCACGAGTCAATCACAAAACCATGCCCTACCGCTGCAAGGATTGCCGGAAGTACTTCAGCGTCCGCAAGGGTACGGCCATGCATTCCAGCAACATCCGCATTCGGGACTGGGCCATAGTCCTTTACATGGCGACCACCAACCTCAAAGGCATCTCCAGCATGAAGGTCCACCGGGAACTCGGCATCACTCAGAAATCAGCCTGGCACATGATGCAGCGCATACGGGAAGGGTTCGACTTTGGCGACAAGATCCTTTCCGGCCCGGTCGAAGTGGACGAAACGTACATCGGCGGCAAGGAGAAGAACAAGCATCCTAGCAAGAGGCTTCACGCTGGTCGTGGGGGCGTGGGCAAGATTCCGGTCGCTGGCGTCAAGGATCGTGAAACCAACCGTGTCAGTGCCACAGTCATCCAGGGAACCACCCAGGAAGAACTAGAAGGATTTATCCAGGAGCGAGTCAAGCCAGGATCAACGGTCTACACGGACGATCACAGCGGTTACAATCGGCTCTGGCTGGATTTCGAGCATAGTTCCGTCCGTCACAGCGTCCGTGAATTTGTCAAGGGACAGGCCCACACCAACGGGATTGAGAGCTTCTGGGCGCTCCTGAAGCGTGGCTACTACGGAACCTACCACCGCATGAGCGAGAAGCACCTGCAGCGGTATGTCAATGAGTTCTCCGGTCGGCACAACATCCGATCCTTGGATACCATTGACCAGATGGCCTCAGTAGCGAAGGGCATGGACGGGAAACGTTTGCGGTATAAGGATTTAGTGGGGAGTATGTGACTAATAGGATCGTAGTGTGATACCTACCATCTGCTTAAGGATCCAGATACAGCGGTATATTCGAAATACCACTACCACAGTCAACCCCAACATCATGCATGTAATCCACGGAGATGGTGAAAGTCTAGTGTCAAAAAGAACCCCCACCAGTGCCCAGACCGTGGCAAAAGCCAGGAAGAAGACCGAGTTAAAGTAGACGGCAAAAAGGGTTTGATGATGGCCTGAATCAGTGAGCATCCGAAAAGATTTCCGAGGAGACAACGAAAATATTATCGATACAGAAGTGATAACAAAGCCCAGAAGAGACCCACATACAGAAGCCAGAGTGCCATAGAGAGTCTGGTGATTATCAGAGAAGGATGTAACGAGGGGTATGAGTCCTAGCAGCCCGTGGTGAAAGTCGAGGATAAGGGGTCACACAGCGACACTAGACTGACCCCATGGCAATGGGGAAAAAGAAACGTCGACAGCAAGAAGACCTGTGGGTCGCCACCAGTGAGCTGCCCCGCACCGCCGGCCATCCCTTCTACGAAAGACTGAATGGCCTTTTCAACGAACACGGTTTTGACGACTTCGTGGAGGGACTGTGTGCGAAGTTCTATGCAGACAAGATGGGGCGACCGAGCCTGGCTCCGGGAGTGTACTTTCGGCTGCTGCTGGTGGGGTATTTCGAAGGGATCGGATCGGAACGAGGAATAGCCTGGAGAGCAGCTGATTCTCTGGCACTGCGAGAGTTTCTGGGATTGAAACTGAGCGAGTCGCCGTCTGATCACTCCACGATCTCCCGAACCCGGCGACTGATCGATGTGGCTACCCACGAAGCAGTCTTTGACTGGGTACTGAAGCGGATCGGGGCGAGCGGCCTGCTGCGGGGCAAGACGATCGGCATCGATGCCACTACGCTGGAAGCGAATGCAGCGCTGCGCAGCATCGTGCGCCGGGACAGCGAGCAGGGGTATGAAGAGTTTTTGATGGAGCTGGCGAAAGCCTCCGGGATTGAGACGCCGCGACGGGAAGATCTGGCCAAACTGGACCGCAAGCGCACGGGCAAAGGATCGAACCGGGTTTGGAAGCACCCGCATGATGCGGATGCGCGGATTACCAGAATGAAGGACGGGCGGACGCACCTGGCGCACAAGGCGGAGCATGCAGTGGATCTGGAGACCGGAGCGATTGTCTCGGTGACGGTACAGGGAGCCGATCAAGGGGACACGCAGACCATGGTGAAGACCCTGACGGAAGCGGTCGAGAAGGTGGAACAAGCGCTGCCGGAGGGACGAGGCATCGAAGAGGTGGTGGCCGACAAGGGGTATCACAGCACGCAGCGGATGGTGGACCTGGATGCGGTGGGACTGCGCAGCTATGTGAGCGAACCGAGGCGAGGGAAGCGACGCTGGCGAGGAGACCGGCAGGGGCAGGAAGCGGTGTATGCGAATCGGCGGCGCATCCGGGGAGAGCGAGGGCAGCGGCTGCTGCAGCAACGAGGAGAGCAGCTGGAGCGACCCTGTGCGCATCTGTACGGGAGCGGAGGGATGAGACGGCTGCATGTACGGGGACATGAGAATGTGTTGAAGCGACTGCTGATCCAGGTGAGCGCCTTCAATCTGGGGATGCTGATGCGTCAGAGCCTGGGTGTGGGAACGCCGCGGGGTCTGCAGGGGCGGATTTGCGCCCTAATGCTACTGATTTTGTCGCTGTTCAAGCGTCTTAAGGGCCTGTTCGGACTGATTCCGGCTGCTTGGCCCGAAAAACCCACCTCAGCGACCCCTTCGCTGCTTCCACCGGTGGGTACCACCTGAGCTCAGAAAACGTACTTCCACCACGGACTGCTAGGTATCTGTGTTCCACCCAAATCAGCACCGCCAAGAGCATTGATCCAATTAGGTCTACGACCATAAAGTGACGCTGGTATAAGGATATTATAGTGCTCATGACAAACTGGCCGCTTGATTTAGAGAATCTTTCAACTCTGCGTGAGATTCACTGATGGCATCGTACATCTCACCAGATTTTATTCCTCTATGGGTGTCGAGTTGTAGATGGACAGTTTTCGTAGCCACAAATCGATCACTTAAGAAATCAAAGTTTTCAACCCTTCCAGTCCTATCATCGGTCCCTTTAACCTTGAAAACATCGAGCTCCTCAAGAGAGCTAGGAGTTCCCGCTATCTCTCGTACCCAATCGAGGACTGCCTTCCCTAAACTCTTGCGGGATCGGAGTTCGTTTCTCATAATAATGTCTATTACAGGAGGACTCACGGCATCTTCCATCTGCTGCAAAGCAGATGGAAGACTCTCTGATGCACGCCTCACACTGTCTGTATAACCACGTCTTGAGCGGAATTGTACCAGATGAATATCCTGGAGATGCTCCAGCTTCTTATCGATATCCTAGTTCAGAATTATGTCGAAGTTTATTTTGGGGAGATCATGAGGAAATCTAACATATAAGTACCTCCCCAGTCTATTAATCCGTGGACCATGAAAGTTGAACTCAACTCCGACAATGCCATCGTCAAAAAAGACTACATGCGTCTGTTCTACGATGCCCTGTTGGCTTTGTAATCGAAGAGGAGATATCCTCCCGTGGTCCTCAAGTTGAGGTAAATCTTGCTGCCTGACGGTGCCTAACCTCAATCGTGGTGGTTTCGACTTCAATTGCTCTTTCTCTGGCCAGACGCACAATATCTGACCGCCACTGAGATCCAAATACCGCTCCCCGAGTCGGAACTGCAATCGACCGATCTTCTTGAGAACCTCTCGGAAATCTACAGATTGTGGATGGCCAGTTTCGTCCGGCTCAACATCAAGTCTGTAAAATCGGATCTGCCGCCGAACTTTGGGGGAAGCCACTGCATTTAATCCCCATTCACCATATGGGACACTCATCGTGCCTCCCTATATCACCCTAACCCATTATAATTACAGCAGATATAATCTATGAAAGAGGGCAAGAAATGGCTAACCCAAAGGGTGAAGGTATGAAGCTTGGTATTGATGGCAGTCTGAGGCTTGAATTTCATGGGGCAAAGGTCACATCGGATGCCGGACTTCTCGCCTATCGTGACCTGGACGAGGCGTTGGCTTTATTCGATAGTGTACCCTCAGTTTTTGACGATTCGCGGACCGGGCGCAACATCCAGCACCACCTCGCGTCGTTGCTGCGCCAATCAGTATACAGCCGCCTGGCTGGCTATGAAGATGTCAACGATGGTCATCGTTTATCGGTGGATCCGACTATGCGGAGGATCACTGGAAAGAAGATCGACAAGAAGAATGCCGCCAGTGCCAACACAATGGGTCGATTTGAGACCCAGATGCTGTCTGTTAAGGACAACCTCAAAGCCCTTTCGGAAGTCAATGGCCAATGGGTGGAACGAGCACTGGAGAAGACCGCTCATCGACGAATCATTCTGGATATGGACAGTTCAGCCAGCCCGGTCCATGGCGAGCAAGAAGACTCTGCCTACAACGGCCATTTTGGATGCACCTGCTACCATCCCCTGTTTTGTTTTAACCAGTTCGGAGATTGCGAAGGTGCCTTGCTTCGCCCCGGCAACGTTCACAGCGCGGATCGCTGGAAGGAGCTACTGGAACCAATCGTGGCTCGCTACGAGAAGAAGAAAGTCCGCAAATACTTTCGGGGGGATGCCGCCTTCGCCAAGCCGGAGATTTATCAATACCTGGAGAAGAAAGGCTTTTTGTATGCCATCCGGCTTCCCGCCAACCAGGTGCTTCAAGAAAAGATTGAACACCTGCTGACCCGGCCAGTGGGTCGTCCACCCCGAAAACCCGTCGTCTGGTTTGCCGATTTCAGCTATCAAGCCGCCAGTTGGGACCGGCCTCGACGGGTGATTGCCAAGGTCGAGTGGCATCGCGGCGAACTCTTTCCGAGAGTCGGTTTCATCGTGACCAATATGAGCGCGCAAGCTCCAGGGGTGGTTCACTTTTACAATGGGCGTGGCACCGTCGAGCAGTGGATCAAGGAAGGCAAGTATGCGTTGAACTGGACACGGCTGTCCTGCCAGCGCTTTGTCCCGAATCAGGTGAGGTTGGGTCTGTTCGTTTTGGCCTATAACCTGGGCAATTTCCTGCGGCGGCTGGTCCTCCCTAGAAGCATCAAACACTGGTCCCTTCGCAGCCTATTGACTAAGCTGATCAAGATCGGAGCGAAGGTAGTTTGGCATAGCCGGATCGTCACATTTCAGATGGCGGAGGTCGCGGTAAGCCAGGAGATATGGGCCGAGCTATTGTCTCGGATTGACCGATTGAGATGGAGTACAGCTTAGCGTTCAGTGTTTCTGATCGAGCAACTGGAGAGGTGTCTCCGATTATCAGATTTTGCCAAAAGCATCTTGAAAACCAGTGATCACAGGCCCTTTTCAGCCGAAGGATGGGGAAGGAACGGTTGATTCAAGGTTGGGGGACTGATAGGTTTTGATCATTCATCATGTAGAGGTCAGAGGAACTCACATCCGAAGTTGATATGAGGAATGTCGGCTAAATAGTTAAGATTTTCAAGCCGTTAATCAATCCCGCTCGCTCGTTTCGACTAAATCACCCCTACCGAGAAGCTCTGATCTCTCGCCGGGCCGGCCAACGACTCAAATGGCTTCAGCATCCTGGTGGCGGGCTTCCAGCGCCGCGCTGGAACTAGAATTCAGATCAAACCCGAATGGGAAAAATCTCACCACCCTCCCGAGCCAGCAAAACACAAAACACCCCTGGTTCATGATGGAAGGATGACAGAAATGGCGTAGAGTCGCAAAAAAGTTCCCGACGACCCGTCCTCGGGTACTGAAGAAAGAGAAACCCCCGCCCGGAAGGATTCGGCCCTCAGACTCCACGTTGGACCCGGTAATAGCAGAGTCTTCTGAAAACACCAAACAACTGAGCCCAGAAGTGACATTTTTCGCGATCTCCGCAAGCCTGAGGAATTTCCCAGCTCCGCTGCCTGAACCCCTTCGGACCACCCGCTGACTCCCTCGGATCAGGAGCTTCTCGACTTGCGGCGGGCCTCCTCCACCACTTCCTGGACAGTCCGGATCACCAACTGCGGCTCCTCGATGGGGATCCAGTGACTGCGGGTCGAGGCAAGCAGGTGGCGCCCGCTGGAAGAAAGAGCGGCCATCGCCTGGTGCGCTCGCCGCTTATCCATCGGAGATTCCGCAGCCGTCAGCACGACCAGGGGCACATCTCCGTGATCACCGATGGCATCGACCTGCCGAGCGCCGGCGGGTAGGTGTTCAATCTGGCTGGCCAGGGCCTCGAAGAATTCGGGACGTGTCCAGAAGGTTCGGCCGACCAACCGCAATTTCAAGGGAAGCTTGGCCAGAGGAGCCACCAGCCGGGTCTCCTGTGCCTGCAAGATTCCGAGACCCGCCCAGGATGCCATTTGTCGAGCCCGGCTCAAGGCTCCGCAGGCCGCCAGGTCACCTATCAGTCGGGCAACACCGAGACGAGCCAGAAGGGCTCCTCGGCGAGCCATCCGGGCTCCGACCTCCAATGTTTCTCCCCGCTCCGCATCCGGATTCAGCCATTCCTTCGGATCAGCTGGGTCCACCAGAATCATTCCTGCCACCTCGCCTGGATAGCGGGATGCGTACAGGCGCAGGGTGAGCCCCCCATAGGAATGTCCCACCAGCACATAGGGAGGGTTCTCGCCGGAAGCCTTGAGGAGCAGCCGCAGTTCTTGCACGAGGCGGTCGACGGTCCTCGGAAGAGGCCCGGCCTCGCTCCAACCCGAAGCTGCCCGGTCATAGCTCAGGGTTCGCGTGAAGCGGGCTACCTGAGGCTGAACTTGCCACCAACTCAAGCTTGAAGCAGCCAGTGCGGAATCGAAGACCACGACGGGACTGCCCCGTCCTAGGCAGTGGATGTGCTGCCGGTGAGAACTGACCTCGACAAGGCGCCCCGTGGGCGGATACCGGGATCGGTCCCTCCGGCTTCCCACCATCTGGTAGAGGACTCCAGCCAGCACCAGGACTCCGAAAAGGGCCACCACAGCGGCCGGCAAAACAAGCCATTCCATAATCCCAATCCAGCTGTTCACTCTCCTTACGATTTGGCTCCGCAAGCCTTCGAATCGGCTGCGCGGCACCACCCCTTTATTGCAATGATCGGAACAGTGGAGAGTCAACCTGTGATTCTGGCCGATCCGACTGCCCGTCCCCGACTCCCGTGAGAACTGGCGATCAGCGGGGAGATTTACGGGCGCTCCCCCAGGATCGGGGGAGACGACCGATACACTGTCGGATCGGGGACACCGGCCAGAAGGAACGCTTCCGCTCGTTCCGAGCAGGTTCCGCATCGCCCGCAGTGCAGGTCCCGCCCCTGGTAACAACTCCAGGTGCGCTCGAAGGGCACGCCCAGTTCATGTCCCAGGCCCACGATTTCGGCTTTGGTCTTGTGGATGAAGGGCCGCAAGATACGGACCGGCGCGTAAGAGCAGAGCGCGGCCGCCTGGTCCATGGCTTCCACGAACTCCGGTCGGCAATCCGAGTATACGGCATGGTCTCCAGCATGGGCCGCGTAGGCCACGCTGCCGGACCCGGCGCTGACCGCCCAGGCGATGGCGACGGAGAGCAACAACATGTTGCGGTTGGGGACCACCGTCTGCCCCATGCTTTCGTCCGTATAGTGCCCCTCCGGCACCTCGACCTCCCCACTCGTCAAGGCACTACCAGCCAGCAACGGGCTCAGCGACGACAGATCCACCCGGCGAAATTCCACCTGCAACTCCCGGCACAGACTTTCGGCAGCCCGTAACTCTTTCTGGTGCCGCTGCCCGTAATGAACGCCCAAGGCCCGGAGACGACATCCCTGGGAGTGCAGCAGATATAAGAGGGTCGTCGAATCCAGGCCTCCGCTGTAGGCCAAGACCGTGTCCCGCTTCACCCGCAGCACCTCTTGAACTTTTTGCCACTGCCGCACGGGCAAGGCTGGTTACGGTGCCCCGCCATCGCCTCCTCCTCGCTCCTCGACCTCACCTCCCAAACCCCCTCCGCAAACATGCCCGTATCTATGGTAGGGAGCACTAAGGCCGGCCGACGCCCAGGGCATCGGCGACTCGGTTGATGTAATTGAACCAAGCGGCAATCAGGGTCATCTGCAGGATGGCTCGCTCCTCGAAGCCCGCCTGACCCAATTTGTGATGATCCTGTCGCGAAATCCGGGTGGCATCCTTGGTCAGCTGGACTACGTAATCCAGCATCATCCGGTCCCGATCGGAAATCGGCGCCGATCGGTAATCTTCCTGCAGAGCTTTGACCAGTGGTTCGTCCAGGCTAACTTGACGCAGAAACTCTGCGTGAGATTCGATTCAAAAGGAGCACCGATTCTGAACCGAGACCACCGTGGAGATCATCTCCTGTTGCGCCCGGCTCAGCGGCAGCTCGGGAGACAGCAGGACACCGTGAGTCGCCAGAGCATGATAGAGAGCATCAGGAATCAAGCTATGTACCGCCACCACGCTCTCCTGCCGTTGCCCGGCCTCTTGAACGGGCAGATCGTACTCTGGAGGGTAGAGTTCTCGTAGCCGATCCATGGCCTTCTTGAGCCGAGCCCCCCCCTGAGCGTAGGAAACGGTTCGTATCCAGGTCATGCCTTTCTCCTCCCCTTTGCGGGGATTCGGGGGCCGGATTGGGCTGAGCCGGCAGGGCGGGGCCAACCTTCAAACCCGGGCAATGTTGACATAGGTGTGGACATGGGGAGAGCCTCGAAAATGCCAAACGAAAGTCGGACCCTCCAGGCGCCAGATCTCCCACTCCTGGTCTTCACCCAGATCATCGCTTTCGTAAAAGGCCAGATGAAGACTTTCGAAACCGCCGCCCTGCTTCAGTAGTGCGAGAGCCTCGGCAACGTCTTCTGAGCGGTAAGGCGCCAGAATCACCTGCATGGTCTCTTCCACCAGCATCTTCTGATCGGGCCAAAGATCCCTCACGGGAATTCCGGGGAAGGCTCCCCGCTCACCTTGCACTGGAACCTGATCTTCCGCGGGCGCCAGAGCCAGCAGCGCCCGTTTTCGCTGTTTTCCATCGAAGGCACCAAAGACTTCATTGGCCTTTTTCAACTGGTGGTAGAAAAGGTTCCCCGGCAAACCGGGGATCGAATGGCCGACGCCGTGACCATAGACGATGGGACCTCCAAAAGCCGACTTTTCAACGCTGTCACCGTCGGCCCGGATGGTCAGGTGACGCCCCGTCATTTCCCACTGAAACTGTCCCGTACCGGGCTGGCCAAAGATGGCCATGGAATAGGAACCGAATCCGCCGTAATCCTCCTCCATCTGTCTAAGAAAGCGCTCGTAGCCGTCCAGACTTGTGACGCTCCGGAAGATCCGGTCGATGAGATGTTGCTGCTCCCTGGTGTAGAAATCACTGCCGATAGAGGGTCCGGTCACCTTCCAATTGGCACTGATAAAACGCTGCTTGGGGTCGTTCCAGGGTAAGACCACAATCTTTCTCTGCTCGGCAGTCAGGGTATCGAAAAGGGCCTTGACCAGCGTTTCATCCGAGTCTGAGGCCGCGCGAGTCGCCGCAACCTCCTTGCCACTCACCAACCCATCGATTCCCGCCGCCAGGAAGATGGTTCCGACGGATGTCAGAAACTGCCGCCGGCCCCGCTTAGTTTCACCGTCACAGCAAAGGTTTTTCGGATTTTCTTCCATGAGTTTGCTCCCGCCGCATTCGCCGCACCGAAGGAATTTCCGACTACTTCGAAATTACGCCTCCGGTGCGGGAAAAGTCAACCTATGCCACTTGTTTGCGTCACGGTTCCAGAGGGCGGGCAAACCCACTCCTGGCCTTGAGGGATCCTGGCGGCCGACCTCCGGGCCGATAGCTTTGTCTCTCCCTCAACACCGTCGCGCTCGCCACAAACGTGACCGTATTTATGAAATGGGGTACGAAGGCATAGACCCCAGGCTGCCTTTGTTGTACGATCCGGCTCAACAGTCATCTCAGGTGTAGGAATCGAGTATGGTCAGCAAGGGTCTTCGGCTTTTCTGGGTTCTGTGGCTTCCCTTGGTTCTCGAATCCGGCCTGGCCCAGGCACCACAAACACCCTCCCGGCGTCAACCTTCCACACCCGGGGCGAGGCCCGACCCTCGCCAGCAAGAAGAGTGGCGGCGCAACCGGCAATCCTTTGCAAAGCTACTGCTGCTGTCGGGCAAGGTGGTACTGGAAGACGACAATCCACCGCCCGAACCGGTGAAGGTGGAGCTGCTCTGCAACTTCGAGATCCGCTCCCAGACCTATACGTCCGCGGACGGTGGATTCAGCTTTCAGCTGGGGAACGAGAGATCGGCCGTCATGGACGCCAGTGCCAGAAAGCCGGCCATCAGCCAGTTCGGAATCACCGCTCTGAGCGACTTCGAGGTCAGCGGCACACGAGTCAATATGAGCGGCTGTGAAATCAGGGCTCTATTGGGAGGTTTTCGGTCCGACACTCTGCAACTAGCGAGCCGATCCGCTTGGGACTCGCCGAATGTAGGCACGATCCTGCTGACGCGTCGGACCGATGTACAAGACACCATGGTCAGCCTGAACACCCTGGCCGCACCTAGGAAAGCGCGCAAGGCCTACTGGAAGGCTCGAAAAGAGTTGGCCCGGAACAAGGCCAGCAGTTACCCCAGGGCAATAAAGGAACTGGAGAAAGCGGTCTGGGTGTACCCCGAGTTCGCCGCAGCCTGGCAGATGCTGGGACAACTCCGCCTTTCCAAAGAAGACCAGGAGGGTGCTCGAGAAGCTTTCTCCAAGGCTTTGAGTTCAGATCCGGCTTACATCCCTCCATGCCTTTCCACGGCGGCTCTCGACTTCCGGGACAACCGCTGGGAGGAGGTCGATGAATTAACGCTTCGAATCCTCGAGCTGGACCCGGAAACCATGGAAGCTTACTACTATCACGGCGTGGCCAATTACTACCTGGGAAAGTTGGGGGCCGCCAAAAAGTCGGCTTTGAAGGTCAGTCAGAGCCGGGAGGCGAGGCGTTACCCACTGATTCATTTTTTGATGGGCTCCATCCACGCCCAGGAGGGCAACTTTACCCAGGCGGCTTCCGAATATCGACACCTCCTGCGGCTGGAGCCGGACCTTCCGTTCGCCGGTCAGCTGCGGTACCAGCTCACGACCTGGCGTCGCGAGGAGATCATCCAATCGGCTCCTTCCCTCGGCGATTGAACCACCCGCGATGAAATTCGACATCCAGATGCCCGACATCGCCGGGGCCGTCAGGGTCGAGATCCGGACCACCCGGGAAGAGAAAACCTGGGTGGGCTATTTGGGCCTCAGCTTCGAGCAGGCGTCGGATACCTGCCTGTTGCTGGGTAGAGGCGGGGTACCGTACCGCTTCGCTGCGGCTGATCGGGAGACGGCCGAGAAAAAAGCCCGGGACTTCCTGCAGAACACCTACCGGGTCGTGCGCATGGTCTGGTAGGAGGTGGGGTCACCCGCTCTTGGGGCGCCTCCACACGACCAGACAGCGTGACACGCCGGGTTAGAAGACCCGGCAGAGAATCCCCCCATCGACCACCAGAACCGAACCTGTAATGTAGCTGCCCGCCTCGCTGGCCAGCAGCAGAGCCGGCCCCGCCAGCTCCCGGACATCGCCCCACCGCCCGAGGGCCGTTCTTGCGGCCAGGCTGGTGCGTTCCTCCTCGGAGAGAACCTGTTTCGCCAGATCCGTCAAGAAGGGACCCGGAGCTATGCAGTTGACCGTGATCTTGTCCGGACCCAGATCCAGCGCGCTGGCTCGTGCCATCCCGACGAGTGCACTCTTGGTGGCGCTGTAAGCGCTGCGCTGCGCGTTGGAAGAGAGAGCCATGATCGAAGAGATGTGGATGACCCGACCCCACCGGCGCTCCTTCATCTGGGGAGAGAGTGCCCGAGTCAGGGCCATGCAAGAGTTGAGATTCAGCTCCAGAATGCGATCCCAGTTTTGATCCCTGACCTGGTCGATGCTCTCGGGGACGTTGCTGCCGGCATTGTTGACCAGAATGTCCACTCTGCCGGCCACCTCCAGGGTTGAGCGAGCCAAAGCTTCCGACTCCCCCCGTCTCGAGACGTCGGCCACGAAATAGCGCCCCCGCACGCCCAGGTCGTCTTCGATTTCGTCCAAAGCAGCCTCCAGCTGATCCTGATGGCGACTGCAGATGACGACCTCGGCTCCCGCTGCGGCAAAGGCGTGAGCGATCGCCTTACCGATACCTTTGCTCCCTCCCGTCACCAACGCCACCTTACCGCTGAGATCGAAAATCGTACCCTTCACAGATCCCCTCCTTTCAGAAGCAGTTTTACTACTACAGGGCCATGGGCCACCACCGTACCCAACAAAGTGAGGCTGTAGGGACGCGCCAGACGAGAGTAAAAAATGTGAATGGGAGAGATGGCCAACAACCAGCTAAGGTAGACGGCCGAGCGCGATCCTACCTGTGGGCGTAGAAACAGAGGCAACACCAGAATGGTTGCCAGGCCGCAGACCAGCGACGGCAATCGCATCACCAGCTCCGACACACCGAAGTGTCGGCCATGAGACGGTAGAAGAGCGTCAGACCGATGGAGTGGTTGTAAAAACCAAAATCGATAGCGATGGACAAGTAACCGTCGTCGAGCAGTTTGTGAACGGCATGCCACTCATCGTCGGCCAGGATCTGGCTCCTTAGCTGATATCCACGAATCGCGCCCCCGGCCAGCCCGGCGGCCGTCAACCAGCCAATGAGACCAACGCCGCTTGAAATGGAAATTCGGGATCTGAAGGCTTGAACTTGCTCTGCCAACCCTGACTCGCGTGCGATCACCGATTCCTTCCTCAACTCAAAACATCAATTCTCAGACCGAGTGGTAGGAAAAAAGACGGGCCGAGTTGGGGGCCAGCCGGACCTTCAGGCCCTCAGTCAGGACTTCTTCACCGGTGAGCATGCGCCTTTCACCGGAGCCCTCGTCCTCAAACAGGTATCGCCGATCGGCATCGAGTGAGCGAAGAACAATGGAATTCAAATTCTGGAGTCCAGCGTAGCGGAACATGAAAACGACGCCCCGCTCCGAACCGTCACAAAACTGGGCAGCATCCCAGGCAGCATCACTCTGAGGGGGTGGAAGCAGCCGATAGTAGTCCTTGACCAGTAAAGGCCGGATGCGTTTGTAGACACCCACCCAGTGCCGGGCCCGCCGGGACACCTCTTGCGGCCAATCCGCCAGGGCTCCATGCAGGAGCAGTTGACCGCACATCCGGCTCAGGAACGACAGATCGGAGAAACCCACATCCAGCCCCGTCTCCGGCCCGTCCCGGTTTTTCCCGACGGCCAGGCCGAGATAGGAGGGGGGCAAGAATGTATTGGCGCCCAGCTGCATCATGCGACAGCTGTGAGGGTCGCCGCTGCTGTCATTGAGCCAAGCGCAGTGGTGACGCCTCAGACTCCCCAGGTCGATGGCATTTCCCCCGCCGGCGTTGAGTTCCAACATGAGGCGAGGATGCCTGCTCGTCAAGGTTTCCCACACCCGGTAGAGTCCCTGCACGTGGGCAAAACGGGTTTTGCCTTTCTCTTCCACGCGCTCCCAGTGAAAGGATTCCTCGCCCCGCATCGGATCGGTGTAGAAATCCGCTCGGATGAATCTCAGATCGTAACGCTCGACGAAACCGCTGATGAGTTCGATCCAGTGATCGCAGGCCTCCGGCGAGCTGAAATTGTACTTCAGGGGGAAGAACCCATCCGGGAGCTGATAGAAGTGTTCCGGATGTTCTCGGGCCAGCCTCGTGTGGGAAAAAGCCACCGCTTCGAAATAGAGACCGAGTCCCATTCCTTTGGAGCGCACGAATTCGGAAAAGGGTCGCAATCCGTTGGGAAACTTCTCGGGATCGACTTCCCAGTTTCCCCTCCCGCGAGAATGCCCACCGGTGTACCAGTCGGCATCCACGCAAAACATTTCCACGCCCAGATCCGCCGCCGCGCCGGCGTGCCGGCGCAGTTCCTCCTCGCTGTAAGTCACACTCATGCCGGGCCACAACGTGTAGGCCACCGCCGGAACCATCGGTTTCCCGCGATACTGGAGCGTCAATCGCTCTTGGATGTAACGACGCAGGGCATTGGAACCAGCCTCCAAACCCTCATCGAAGAAACCCAGGTGCACCACCGGAAGGTCTAGACTCTCACCCGGTTCGAGAACCAGACTGTGGATGGTGGGACCCACTTCAATGCGCAAATCAGCAGGAGAGCCGTCGTAAAAGATTCGAGCGATCCAAAAGGTCGACCACTCCAGGCCGAAAAACAGTCCGGGTCGGCGGGAATCAGGTCCCGGACTGAGAAGAAACAACGGCAAATCCTGCGAAGAGGAGCCCGTCCAACGTTCTCCAAAGCCCCGCTGTCTGGCAGCTGCCGGAGCACGGCTGTCCCCGGTGGGATAACCCCGCACCTGACGGTGGCTGGCGAACTCGACGGTGCGCGGATAGATCGGCTGAATCCAGCGGGGACGAAACGCGTCGGGAGGAAATTCCCGCATATGCGGAAAATAGGAAGAGCTGCCCGCGCCGGTGCAGCTTTGGATGACGGGTCGTTCGGCCCCCCCGATTCGCAAGAACAGGGGATACAACTCGCTGAACTTCGCCGGAACGCCCAGCGGGGAATTAGTGAACCGGACTCGCATCTCCGCGACCCGATAGGAGCGATCCAGCTGCAGCGCGCAGGTGGATCGCAGCCCCGTTCCCGTCCGGTATTCGAACCTCCAGCCGTCCTGGCCACTGGATTCTGAAGAGAACAGGCTCCACTGGACCAGATCGCCACCCTGGCGGGCGGCGAAACCGGGTCCCGGTTTGAGTTTCGGTCGCAGCCAGTCGGAGGCCAGACTGGACATGGCCTCCACCACTCCGGTCGGATTCCCCACGAAGGCTTGGCCCATGGACACCGAAGCAGGTGCGAGCAGGGGGGCGGAAGCCAGGGTTGCCGTCCATCCGGAGGTCCGTTCCAGAAAATCCCGTCGGTTGATGGGGTTACTATTGTTCGACGTCATCGACGTGGCTCCTTTCCGGGCAGATCATAGCATGGCTTTGGGCGCAGATCGCCTTACCTTTGCCCTTGCCCTGTTCCGGCGACCATCTCGTGCCTTTCGCGGGTGGGACGTCATTACTGAGGGAGGGCAAGATGAGAGGGCGCGCAGCCGAACCGTATCCCGTTCGGGATCGCGTCAATGCTGAGACCGGTTTGGTCAAGAGCCTTGACGAAACTCCAAAATGAGGGCAAAGGCAGGGGCACAGGTGAGGGTCAGGAAGAGGACGCTAAGTATCTACGAATCGCTGAGCTATCCTTTGTGCCACCTCCGCAGGGCACCGCGGATTTCGATCTTGAATCTCAAGCGCCCGGAATCCAATTGGTGCCTGCCAGCGGCACGCCTGCCATGGCGGCCGCCTCTACGGTCAGAGCCACCAGATCTTCAGGTTCCAGATGGTGAACATCGGATTTCCCGCAAGCTCGTGCCAGGGTGGTCAGCTCCATCGTCATCGTCTGCAGATAGTTCTGGAGTCGGCGAGCTCCCCACTCAGGAATGAGACGCTTCTCCAGATCCGGTAGCTGGGTCGTCACACCCACCGGGCAGCGTCCCGTGTGGCAGTGGTGGCAAAAGCCCGGGCTGGTCCCGAGAGCCTGATAATCGGCCGTGGCATCGACGGCCCCTTCTCCGTTGAAGTAACGGGCGCTGTTGCAACCGAGCGCCATGAGCACGCTTTGCCCGAGGCTGACCGCGTCCGCTCCCAAGGCCAGTGCCTTGGCCGCGTCGGCTCCGGTTCGAATCCCTCCCGAAACCACCAGCTGGACCTTGCCATGAACGTCCAGTTCCTGAAGCGCTTCCACCGCCAGGCGCACGGCCGGCAGCGTAGGGATGCCCGCATGTTCGATGAAGACCTGTTGGGTGGCGGCCGTTCCCCCCTGCATGCCGTCCAGCACGACGACATCCGCACCGGACTTGACACACAGTTTGACATCGTCGCTTACTCGGGTGGCTCCGATCTTGATGAACACCGGGATCTGCCAATCGGTAATCTCCCTCAGTTCCTGGATCTTGATGGCCAGGTCATCGGGGCCCGTCCAATCCGGGTGCCGGCAGGCGGAGCGTTGATCGATCCCGGGCGGTAAGGTCCGCATCTGGGCCACCCGCTTACTGACCTTGAGGTTCAGAAGCAAGCCGCCTCCGCCCGGCTTGGCTCCCTGCCCCACAACGATCTCCACGGCGTCCGCCTTGCGCAGGTCTTCAGGGTTGAAACCGTAGCGCGAAGGCAGACACTGGTAAACCAGTGTCTGCGAGGATAGTCGTTCCTCCGGGGTCATCCCGCCGTCACCGGTCGTGCTCGAGGTTCCCATCGCCGAAGCAGCTTGCCCGATGGCTTCCTTCACATTGGCGGAGAGGGCTCCAAAGCTCATTCCAGCAATGGTGATGGGGATCTCTAGCTCGACTGGCTTCTTGGCGCGCAAATCACCCAGAATCGTTTTTGTCGTACACTTTTCGCGATAGCTCTCCAGGGGATAACGCGACATTGATGCAGTCAGAAAGACGAGGTCGTCGAAGCTGGGCAAGCGGCGCTTGGCACCCAGTCCGCGGATCTCGTACACCCCTGTTTCGGCCGCCTGGTGGATGTAGGCGAGAATCTTCCGGTCGTACAGATGGCTTTCTTCTTGGGAAAAGAAGGGAGAATCCGTCAAGCGCTGCAACCCTCCCATTGTTCCGGGATCCAGTGGTAAAGCGTCTTGGCCGAGGCCACGCGCTTGAACCCTTTCGGATCGTGGTCGAAGCCGGCCGCCGCCAGGAGCGTGCCCACCCGATCCCAGTCCTGCTGTGCCATCGGTTCCTCCCGGGCGTCCACCCCCAGACCTTCTATCTGTCCCCGGACGTAAATCACAGCTTCGTAAAGAGAATCTCCCAGTCCGGCTCCGGCGTCTCCGCACACCACCAGGTGGCCGGCCTGGGCCATGAAAGCCGACATATGGCCCACGCCCCCGCCCACGACAATGTCGGCTCCCTTCAGGGAGATGCCACAGCGAGAGGAGGCATCACCTTCGATGACCACCAAACCGCCCCGGCCAGACGCTCCGGCGCACTCGGATGCGAAACCTTTGACTCGCACGATGCCCGAGACAATGTTCTCGGCAACGCTCCAGCCGACGTTGCCGTACACAGTCACCTCGGCCTGCTGATTCATTCCCGCCACAAAGTACCCGGCATGACCCCGAATATGAACCCGCACCGGCGCATCCAATCCCACAGCGATATTGTGCTGTCCGTTTGGGTGCAAGACCTCGCATTCTCTCTCCCGGCTATCGCCTAATCCGCGGTGAAAGAACTGATTCAAGTCCCGGACGGAAATCTTGGCCAGGTCTAGACGCTCCATGAATAGATCCTCTGGGGTCGGGGCTCAAACAGATGAGCCTGGCCGATACCCGGCAGATGAGCCAGGGTGCGGAACTCCGATCCGACGGCCACGTACTCGTTTGTCTCCGCCGCGACCGCCGGCTTGCAGGCGAAGGCATCCCGAACCAAGACGATCTTGTCAGCCGTCCCAATCAGCAACGTATAAAAACCGTCCAGTTCCGAAAAGGATGCTTGCAACGCCTCCTCGATCGAATCCCCAACCTGCATCCTCCACTGCAGGTAACGGCAGACGGCCTCCGTATCGTTGTCGGTTTCGAACGAGACGCCCTTGCGCTCGAGCTTTCTGCGCACCTGCCAGGGATTCGAGATGGAACCATTGTGCACCAGGCAGAAGTCCTCACCGGCGGTAAAGGGGTGAGAGTGGGCGGGGGTGACCGCCGATTCCGTGGCCATCCGTGTGTGTCCCACACAGTGCGTTCCCCTCAGCCCTTCGAAACCGTATCTTTGGACGATTTCCGTGGGATGGCCGGCGTCCTTGTATACGTCAATTCGGCGCCCCACGGACAGGAGATTCAACTCCGGATAGTGCTGTTTCAGCCACTCTTCGACAACACGGGGTTCGCTGGCTGTCCGCAGCACCGCATGCCTGCTCCGATACCAAATCTGGCAGTCCCCCTGCTCACGAAAACTTTCGGCCAGATGTTCCCAGCCCACCTCCTGGTCCGGGGAAAATAGACTGTAGCGGCGCATGGATAGGTCCTCCCCTTCAACGAACACCGCCAATCCAGCCGAGTCGGGCCCACGGTCCCCCATACACACCACCATGGGAGTCACCATCTTACCCAGCGACTGGCGCTGTTGCTCCGTCTTGGCAAGGAAACCGATGATTCCGCACATTTCCGACCTAGTCCTCGGTTGTCTCAGTGCTCCCTACCATAAATACGGTGATGTTTGCGGAGGGGGCTTGGGAGGTGAGGTCGAGCAGCGAGGAGGAGGCGATGCAGGGCATCGTTGACGAGGAGCGACAAAGAGATCGCCCGCAACCCCCCTTCCGCCCGAAGGGGGGGTTGCGACGGGACACCCCCTGTCTTCGGTATTGCTCCTCCTCCCGGATGTCCCCGCATCGACTCGTCGTCGCGCCTGGATTCCAGGCGTGTCGCGCTCGCAACAAACATCATCGTATTTGTGGAAGTGAGTACTTAATAATATTCCAGGTAGCGCTCTATTTCCCAGTCGGACACATGTCTCTGGTACTCCACCCATTCCATGTCTTTCACTGCGATGAACTCACGGATGAAATCTGGCCCCAGTTGATCGCTGAAGAGACTATCCTTTTGCAGCGCGTCCAAGGCCTCTCGGAGAGTTTGCGGCAAGGTCTGGATGCCCATCTCTCGCAGTTGCTCGAGCGAGTAGTCGTAGAGATTGAGATTCCGAGGTTGACCGGGGTCCAGCTTTCGCTCAATGCCGTCCAGGCCGGCCACCAGCACCGCCGCTGTGGCCAGGTACGGGTTGCAGCTTGAATCGCTCAATCTCAGCTCCAAGTGTCCGTAAGGGACCCGGACCATGGCCGTTCGGTTGTTGT
Organism: Acidobacteriota bacterium; assembly: GCA_965205565.1. Lineage (GTDB taxonomy): Bacteria > Acidobacteriota > UBA6911 > RPQK01 > CBDBID01 > CBDBID01. Next base: position 105,634 of record CBDBID010000040.1, on the reverse strand, counting down.
CGCCGTAGGCAATGTGAACGGGGGCCCAGGTAGCACCCGACAGAGCACGTCCCACCACCAGGCGCTTGTAGGAGTTGACGGACGGCGCCACCAGGGCTGCCAGGGCGTGAGCATGCTCGAAGAGCCCTCCCACAAAGTGGTATGCCGTCCGGGAGAGACCCAGCTGGTTGGGATCGGAATCGTCTTCGAAGATCCCGGCCCCACCGGCATCGGTGATGGACATGTGGATGTGCATCCCGCTCCCCGTTCGCGTCGATATCGGCTTGGGCATAAAGGAACAGATCATACCGAACTCCCGGGCGATCTCCCCGGCCGCCATACGGAAAAAAACGTAGCGGTCTGCGGACGTCAGAGCGTCCGTGAAAGTGAAGTTGATTTCGAACTGTCCATTCGAGTCCTCATGGTCGATCTGGTAGACGTCGAAACCCACGCTGATCAGCGAGTCCACCAGCTTCTCGATGAACCCTAGGTTTCGGGAGAGTCCCTTGTAATCGTAGCAAGGCTTGTCGAGGCGATCGCTGGAGTCCGCCGGGCGCACCGCACCATCCTCCCCTCGCTCTAGCAGCATGAATTCCGGCTCCAGTCCCGTCTGAAAGGTCCATCCTTTTTCCTTCAACTGCTCCAGTTGTTGAGACAATATGTTACGGGTGTCCAGGGGCCAGGGCTTCCCTTTCACCTTCCCCTGACATACAAGACGCGCGAAACCCGGCTGCCACGGCACCAGGGTGAGGGTCGAAGGATCGCCTACCGCCATGAAGTCTGGGTCGTGGGGCTGCTGTCCCAGACCCCAGACCGCAAAACCGGCAAATCCAGCGCCGTTCGTCAGAACATCCCCGAAATGACTGACCGGAACGGCCTTGGTCTTGGCCACACCATGGATGTCCACGAATTGAGCCAAGACGAACTTGACCGCGTTGTCCTGCAGAAATTTTTGGGCTTCTCCGGACGTCATTCCTCCTCCTTTGGCGGTCCCTGCTCCCGATTCATGGTCAAATCGCACTCCGTGGGCCGCGACTTCCCTCCGGCGGCCGCCATCCCTTTCCCGCGGGAACGAGTAAGAGGCCGTGGGACTTCGAGCGGGGGGAATCAAGGCGACTCAGCTCCTGGAGTCGCTTCCTCTGCTGCCAGGCAGAGAATACCGAAAACGAACCCTCGATGCCATGGCAGCCCGTCTGAGGTGGACACCGAAATCCACACCCTGTTTGCAGCCCTGGGGTGACAGGGAAGCGGGATCACAGGCCGATTCGACGCAAGGCCGTTGCGTATCTTGGATCACCGCGAAGGCTTTCAAAGATGGGGTCGACCTCCAGGTACACCAGATACTCGGAACGTTCCTCGATCGCCTGGTCCAGCCAATAGAAGGCGGATTCCCTGTCCCCGAATACCGCGTGAAAGATGACGAAATAGAAGGGAGAGACGTAACCGTTCTCCCCCTCGCGGAGCCGCAGGAGGCGATTCCTGGCCTCCTGCGCACTTCCCCTCACGGCAAGACCGAAAGCCTCGAGAAGCCCCTCGGAATTGGCTCGAGACAGCGTGCCGCTACGAACATGCTCCAACGCCTCGGGAAACTTCTTCAACCGGAGGTAGACCAGTGACAGACCTAAGTGCGCCGGGGGAAAATCCGGCTCCAACTCCAGAGTTTTCAAATACTGTTGGCGGGCTCGAAAATAGTCCTCGCGATAGTAAAGGATACGGCCAAGACCGGCACCCGTGGTGGCTGAGACCGGCTCCAGTTCCCTGGCCTTTTCAATCAACCTCAGGGCCTCGTCCAAGTTTCCCCGAGCGGCATGGTACAACGCGTACCAGTGGTAGGCCTCCGGGTAACTGGGCTTCAGTTCAAGCGCCGCTCGGAAGTGCTTCCGAGCCTGCTCCCAATCGAAGTCGTAGGCCATACTGACATAGGCCAGGGTCAGGCGCGCTTCCGCCAGAGAGTCATCGATTTGGAGAGCCTGCAAGGCCGCATCCCGAGCCTTGGGCACGGTGTCGGAGGGTCGCCGGTCACCATACCCGGTAGCCGCCCGAAGAGCATACGCTTCGGCCACTCCGCTGTAACCGAGCGCGCTACCGGGATCCTTTCGAACCGCTTCCTCGAAGTACTCCACCGCCTTGGTGAACGATGCCGGCGACCGCTTGGCCAGCATGTGACGTCCCCGGAGGTAGGACACATACGCCTGTTGGTCGACGGGTCTGGATTTCGGCGGGCGGAACTGGAGTTGAATCTCGGTGGCTATCTCCCGAGCCACCTCGTCCTGAAGATCCAGCACATCCCGGAAGAATCTCTCGTACTCTCTGGCCAGCAGGATTCTTTCGGATTTTCCGTCAATGAGACGAATTCGGAACAGAACCCGCTCTCCAGAATAGAGCACGGAGCCTTCTACCAGGGCATCCGCACCCAGTTCCCCCGCGATTTCCGGTAGAGATTGACGGGACCGTTTGTAACGCATGACGGAGGTCCGGGAAGGAATCCGCAATTGCTTGATAGTGGCCAATTTGGAAATCAAGGCGTCCGTCATGCCGTCGGCAAAATATTCCTGCTCTGGATCGCCGGAAAGGTTGCCGAAGGGTAGCACGGCCACCGATTCGATCGATGGGAGAGGTCCGATTCGATCGATGCTAAGCTCCGAAAAAAGGAAAAGCCAGAACAGTAAAATGGCGGAAGCCGCGGCGGCCACCAGCGCGGTCACAGCCCAGCGTCTCGCCAGACGCTTTGTTTTGGCCTCATTCTGCGCGATACGGTCCAGGTCCACCAACAACTCGTCGGCGCTCGGGTAGCGCTCCGCCGCCTTTTTGGCAAGCAGGCGTCCAATGACCTGCTGCAAACCGGCCGGCAGGTCCGGGCGGGAAATGGGCGGCGGGTCCGACTTCAAGACCGCACCGATGACTCCCGCCGGGGAGTCGCCTTCAAAAGGGCGCCGCCGCTCGATCATTTCGTACAGCACCACTCCCAGGGAAAACAGGTCCGATCGGGGGTCGACCGGACGACCCTCCAATTGCTCCGGCGAGGTGTATGGGAAGGTGCCCAGTAACGTCCCCTCGGCAGTAGTGGTGACCGATAAGGGGCTCCCTTCCCCTTCCGCAACCCAGACCTTCGCCAGACCGAAATCCAGAATCTTGGCGTCCCCCTCTTGGTTGACAAAGATGTTGCTGGGTTTGATATCGCGGTGGATGATCTCCGCCACGTGGGCCGCCTTCAAAGCCTGTGCCATCTGGCGGGCCAGGCCGAGTACCTCAGCGGGACTCAAGGCGCGACGCGAGATCAGTTGATCCAGCGTCTCTCCTTCGGTCCATTCCATCACCAGGAAGGGATGTCCCTGGTGCTCGCCGATGTCGTAAATCGTGCAGATGTGCGGATGATTCAAAGCCGATGCCGCACGCGCCTCTCGCGTGAATCGAGCCAGCGCCGTCTCGTCCTCGCAGAAATCTTCCACCAGAAATTTCAAGGCGACGAAGCGTTGCAAACGGATGTCCTCGGCCTGATAGACTAGTCCCATCGCCCCCCGGCCAATCGGCTTCACGATCCGATAGTGGGAAATCGTGGAGCCGATGGAGAAGGGGTCCGCCGTTTCACCCAAGGCCTCCTGCAGCAAACACTTCGGACAGAGTTCCCCCGTGAGTTCGGACTGGAATGCGTGTCCACACCGGTCGCATTGCGAGGCTTGGGCCATGGGAATCGGTAGCTCTCTTCGGGTTGCCCAACCATTATTGTCCTTCCTGGAGATACGTTCAATCGGACTCGAAGAATCTGTTTTTCGTAACCCTCGATTCGAGCCTTCGCACCGCTTTCGGGTCGATCTTGCCGCTGCCCAGGAGGGGGAGAGAGTCGACTTCACAGAAGCGTTTCTTTGATATTGAATCAATCTTTGAAGAGGGGTTGGCCGACAGCTGCCTCGGTGAAGATGGCCGACCTGGACTTGGAGGCTTATCGGAACTCCGGAGGCGATTGACCACCATGAAGGTGGTGGACTAGCCCTCTACAGGGGTGCTATATTGACCCGCCTGTGAGAGCGCCGATGCTGTAGAATCTGCCAGAGGCTGGACGGCTCCTCCGCATCTTCTTTCGCTTCTGCGAAGCTTTCGGACGGATGGGTATGGTCGCCAGAAAGAGGCCATGACTCCTTACCATGACATTGTGCTGGTGGGCGGCGGCGGGGCGGGCTTACGTGCGGCCATTGCCATCGCAGAAACCGATCCGAACCTGAGCATTGCCGTGGTCTCCAAAGTGTATCCGATGCGCAGTCACACGGTCTCCGCAGAGGGAGGGTCGGCAGGAGTGATCCGTTCCGACGACAGTCTCGACGAGCACGCCTACGACACGATCTCAGGTGGAGACTGGCTGTGCGATCAGGAGGCCGTCGAGGCCTTCGTCCAGGAAGCCCCCGAAGAGCTGCTTCGCCTGGAGCACTGGGGTTGTCCATGGAGCCGCGAGACGGACGGACGGATTGCGGTGCGCCCTTTCGGCGGCATGAAGAACATGCGCACCTGGTTTGCCGCCGACAAGACAGGCTTCCATATGCTCCACACGCTCTTTCAGACCTCCCTCAAGTACACCAGCATTGTTCGCTACGACGAATGGTTCGTGACGAAGCTCCTCGTGGACGACGGCCGCGTGCAGGGGGTCGTCGCCATCGATCTGATGACGGGAAAGGTTGAAGCCATCACGGCCCGTTCCGTCATCCTGTGCACGGGCGGGTGCGGCCGCGTCTTCCCTTTCACGACCAACGCCAACATCAAGAGCGGCGACGGGATGGCTCTGGCCTATCGAGCCGGCGCCCCGCTCAAAGACATGGAGTTCATCCAGTACCACCCGACGGGCCTCCCCTTCACCGGCATCCTGATCACTGAGGCCTCGCGAGCGGAAGGTGGCTACCTGCTCAACAAGGACGGCTACCGGTATCTACAAGATTACGACCTGGGCAAGCCGGAACCGAAGCCGGTGCTTCGTACCATGGAACTGGGGCCCCGCGACCGCTTGTCACAAGCCTTCGTGAAAGAGGTGGAGAAGGGGCGGACCACCTACACACCTTACGGCCCCGTCGTTCACCTCGACCTGCGCCACCTGGGCGAGACGATCATCAAAAGAAAGCTGCCCTTCGTGCGCGAGTTGTGTCTGAAGTATGAGGACCTCGACCCCATCAAGGAACTGATCCCCGTGCGACCCGTAGTCCACTACATGATGGGAGGGGTCCACACGGACATCGACGGCACCACCTCCCTGGCCGGACTGTACGCCGCCGGGGAGGTCGCCTGCGTCAGTATCAACGGTGCGAACCGCCTGGGATCGAACTCTCTGTCGGAATTACTGGTCTTTGGTGCGCGGGCCGGCTGCGCTGCCGCCGAATACGCCGCCAGCGCCAAGCATCCCGGTCCAACCGTGACGGCCCAGCTCAAGGACGAGCAGAAGGCACTGGAGAAAGGCTTGCTCCGAAAGACGGGCGGTCGTGAGCGCCTCGCGCCGCTACGCGAGGAGATGCAGAAGACCATGGAGGAGAGTGCGGGCATCTACCGCTCGGGCCAAGCCTTGGGCCAAGCGACCGACACCCTACGCCGGCTGCAAGAGCGCTTCACTGATGTCGCCCTTCAGGACCACAGCCTGACATTTAACACCGAGCTCGTGGCCGCCTTGGAATTGTCTTTCATGCTTGACGTGGCCGAGGCCATCATCCATTCCGCCCAACACCGGAAGGAGTCGCGTGGTGCCCACCAGCGCACCGACTTCCCTTCCCGAGACGATCAGGGCTTTCTGGCCCATTCGTTGATTTACCGCAACCCCGATGGCTCATGCCGGACCGAGCTCTTGCCGGTCACGATCACCCGCTGGCCCCCTGCCGAGCGGGTCTATGGGAGATAGCACCCGATGGAGAATCGAATCAAACTCCAGGTGACGCGCTACCGGCCGGAGGAGGAGTCGGAAACCACCTTCGAGGAGTACGAGGTCCCCTGCCACAAGGAGTGGGTGGTGCTCGACGGTCTCAACTACATCAAGGACCAGCTGGACGGCACGCTTTCGTTTCGCTGGTCGTGCCGGATGGGCATCTGTGGTAGCTGCGGCATGACCGTCAACGGCGAGCCTAAGCTAACGTGCGCCACCATGCTGTCCGAGTACGCCCCCGGCCCGGTGCGCGTGGAGCCGTTGCGCAACTTCCCTGTCATCCGAGACCTGGTTGTCGAAATGGGCGACTTCATGCGTAAGCTGGTCCGCATCAAGCCCTGGATCATTCGCGAGCAGGAGAAACCGCTATCGGAGGGCGAGCATCGACAGACTCCTGACGAGCTAGATGAGTTCAAGCAGTTCAGTATGTGCATCAACTGCATGTTGTGTTATGCGGCCTGCCCGGTCTACGGCCTGGATCCGGAATTCATCGGCCCGGCTGCCATTGCGCTTGCGCAGCGCTACAACCTCGATGGGCGTGACCAGGGAGCCGAGGAACGATTCGAGATTCTTTCCGAGCACGAGGGGATCTGGGATTGTACCTTTGTGGGCGAGTGCACCAAGGTCTGTCCCAAGAACGTCGATCCAGCCGGCTCCATCCAGCGCTACAAGTTGACGGCTGCCCTACAGACCCTCAAGTCGTTCTTCCTGCCGCGGGGTGCGCGATGAGCGAGACGTCCCGGTATACGAGGTATCACCCTCGCTGGTTGCGTCCCAAGATGTCCACTTACTGGTGGGTGAAACATCGGTCCTATCTCAGCTTCACCCTGCGAGAGTTGAGCAGCCTCTTCGTCGCCTGGTTTGTCGTGTATCTCCTCCTGTTGATCCGGGCGGTCGTCCACGGAGATGGTAGCTATCAGCAATTTCTGGACTGGTCCGGCACACCGTTGATCCTGCTGCTGAACCTGGTCAGCCTGCTCTTCGTCCTCTTTCATGCAGTTACCTGGTTCAACGCGGCGCCCCAGGCGCTGGTCCTTCGCGTGCGGGGCAAGCGGGTGCCGGGAGTCTGGATCACCGCCTCGAATTACCTGGGTTTGGCGTTGTCCTCGGCGCTCGTGGCCTGGCTCCTGCTGAGTGGTTAAATGGTCAAGCGATCGATCGAACCCCTGCTGTGGTTACTCTTCAGTACCGGCGGAGCGCTGGCGGCGCTGCTGATACCGAGCCTGCTGTTTCTGTTCGGCCTGGCATTTCCTCTGGGCTGGCTATTACCTCCCAGTCACGAGCATCTGCTCGCTGTGCTGCGCCACCCGCTCACGCGCACTGGGCTCTTCTTCCTCTGCGTACTCTCGCTGTTTCACTGGACCCATCGTTTCCGGTACACTCTGTACGACTTACTCCAGATCAAACACCTGAAAGGGATCGTCAATCTGTTCTGTTACGGGGCAACGGTTATCGGGTGCGTGGCCGCAGGCTACCTCCTGTGGCAACTTTAGAGGCCTGCCGACGCAAACTTTTCGTGTCATATAAAAACCGTTCCCACTGTACTCATCTGCGAGACTGATGGGGGGACCATCCAGGGACAAGATGACAGGTCGGGAAATCCGAAAGGCCCTGGAAACCCATCATTCGTCCTGTTACGGGTGGGCTCTCCACTGTTGTGGCGGGAACAAATAGCCAGGCCTAGCAGTCCGTGGTGGAAGTACGTTTTCTGAGCTCAGGTGGTACCCACCGGTGGAAGCAGCGAAGGGGTCGCTGAGGTGGGTTTTTCGGGCCAAGCAGCCGGAATCAGTCCGAACAGGACCTTAAGACGCTTGAACAGCGACAAAATCAGTAGCATTAGGGCGCAAATCCGCCCCTGCAGACCCCGCGGCGTTCCCACACCCAGGCTCTGACGCATCAGCATCCCCAGATTGAAGGCGCTCACCTGGATCAGCAGTCGCTTCAACACATTCTCATGTCCCCGTACATGCAGCCGTCTCATCCCTCCGCTCCCGTACAGATGCGCACAGGGTCGCTCCAGCTGCTCTCCTCGTTGCTGCAGCAGCCGCTGCTGCAGCTCTCCCCGGATGCGCCGCCGATTCGCATACACCGCTTCCTGCCCCTGCCGGTCTCCTCGCCAGCGTCGCTTCCCTCGCCTCGGTTCGCTCACATAGCTGCGCAGTCCCACCGCATCCAGGTCCACCATCCGCTGCGTGCTGTGATACCCCTTGTCGGCCACCACCTCTTCGATGCCTCGTCCCTCCGGCAGCGCTTGTTCCACCTTCTCGACCGCTTCCGTCAGGGTCTTCACCATGGTCTGCGTGTCCCCTTGATCGGCTCCCTGTACCGTCACCGAGACAATCGCTCCGGTCTCCAGATCCACTGCATGCTCCGCCTTGTGCGCCAGGTGCGTCCGCCCGTCCTTCATTCTGGTAATCCGCGCATCCGCATCATGCGGGTGCTTCCAAACCCGGTTCGATCCTTTGCCCGTGCGCTTGCGGTCCAGTTTGGCCAGATCTTCCCGTCGCGGCGTCTCAATCCCGGAGGCTTTCGCCAGCTCCATCAAAAACTCTTCATACCCCTGCTCGCTGTCCCGGCGCACGATGCTGCGCAGCGCTGCATTCGCTTCCAGCGTAGTGGCATCGATGCCGATCGTCTTGCCCCGCAGCAGGCCGCTCGCCCCGATCCGCTTCAGTACCCAGTCAAAGACTGCTTCGTGGGTAGCCACATCGATCAGTCGTCGGGTTCGGGAGATCGTGGAGTGATCAGACGGCGACTCGCTCACTTTCAATCCCAGAAACTCTCGCAGTCCCAGAGAATCAGCTGCTCTCCAGGCAATTCCTCGTTCCGATCCGATCCCTTCGAAATACCCCACCAGCAGCAGCCGAAAGTACACTCCCGGAGCCAGGCTCGGTCGCCCCATCTTGTCTGCATAGAACTTCGCACACAGTCCCTCCACGAAGTCGTCAAAGCCGTGTTCGTTGAAAAGGCCATTCAGTCTTTCGTAGAAGGGATGGCCGGCGGTGCGGGGCAGCTCACTGGTGGCGACCCACAGGTCTTCTTGCTGTCGACGTTTCTTTTTCCCCATTGCCATGGGGTCAGTCTAGTGTCGCTGTGTGACCCCTTATCCTCGACTTTCACCACGGGCTGCTAGGAGGTGCTTCACAACGCCTACCTCGCGATTCTGGAAGGGCGGGCCCGCTTCTCCGGCAAGGAGCGGTTCAAGACCTGGCTCTTCGGAGTGATCCGAGTGACCGCGATGAGCTGGAAGATGAGACTGCGGCGCTCTTTCCGGCACCAACTGCCGGCCTCAGCCGGCCGGTTCTCAACCCGCAGTCCGGAGGAGCGGCTCTACCAGGCGCAGATCCGCCAGCTGCTCCAGCAGTTGCTCAGCCGTTTGCCGCAGCGGCAACGAGATCGCCTACACCTGGTTTTCTATCAGGAGCTGACCGTGGAGGAGGCTTCCCGAGTGATGGGTATCTCGACGGGCAGCGCTCGGACTCACTATCACCGCGGCAAGAAGAGCTTGCGCCGTGACCTGCAACAGGCGGGAGTCGAAAATAGACAGATCTGGCGGCCGACTTATTCAAGAGTTCTTTAAAGAGGCCAGAGAAAAAGACGAGCTGAACACCCCGGACTTCCAGCGACTGCTGGAACGCCCGTTCCCCGCCCCAGGGGCACGCCTGCACTGGTGGAAGGCCACGGCCGCGGTCGCGGTCTTGCTGCTGCAGCAATGGTTCCAGTCTGCCCCCCCTGCATTTCCCCAGCCATCCGGTTTGTCCTCCTGGTCTTCTCCCACCGAGTTCCTGCTGCGCTCGCCGGCTCGGAATCCGACACTTCGCCTCGACGGCCCAGACTACCCCAGCTGGCCGCTGCGTTCCGCCGTTCCGGAGCGGAGGGGATCCGCCACACCCTCCGCCGCCTATGAGGAAGCAAAGCCATGACGAAATGGAGATCGATCACCCTGTTGGCCGCGCTTTTCGGTCTCTCTCCGCTGCTGGCCCAGCCTGAGGAGGGGGATCCTTTGGAACAACATCTCTTCCCACCCGAACTGGTGATGCGTCACCAGAACACTCTGCAGATCAGTCAAGAGCAACGGGAAACCATCATCCAGGAAGTGCAGTCCGCTCAAGCCCAATTCACGCCCCTGCAGTGGGAGTTGCAACGCCACGTCGAGACCCTCTCTCGGCTTCTGGAAGCGGCGGCTGATGAAGAGGAGGTCTTGCCCAGTTGAACCAAGTGCTAGAGCTGGAAAACCAGATCAAGACCGCACACTTGCTACTAGCTCTGCGCATCAAGAAGACCCTGACGGATGAGCAGAGGGAGCGCTTGATGCGATTGCGCCGGCACCAGGCCGCGCGAGCCAACCAGCGCCGTGGACCCGGCCAGCCCGCGCACCGTTGAGGTACATCCCCTCACCCAGAAAGGAGACAACCCATGAAACCCCTTTGCGTGATGTTGGCTTTTGCCACGCTAGCCCTCCCACTGAAAGCCGAAACCACTTTCACGGAGGACTCTCGAATCTTCTCAGGGGAGACCGCCACCGAGGACGATTCACTTCCCCCACCCCTGCGGGTCGTGATCCGTTTTCTGCACCTGTCCGAGCAGCAGCTGGCAACCTTGATCGAGCTGCGCCAACAGTTGGAGCCCATCCTTCGGGAATCGCATGAAGCCATCGGCCATCACGAAGAAGAGCTCCAGAAGGAGCTCCAATCGGAGATTCCCGACAGCGCCCGGGTGGGTAACCTGGTCTTGCTGATCCACCAGCTGCGCCTTGAAATCGGGGACAATCGGCGGGCCTTTTTGGAAGCTTTCGCCGATCAGCTGTTGCCAAACCAGCGGCGGCGGTTGCACCAAATCCACAAGATCGCTCGCCTGCAGCGCTTGCTGCCCTCCTTCGAGAAGGTGGGGCTACTTCCTTAGTACCCCATTTCATAAATACGATCGCGTTTGTTGCGAACGCGACGCCCTCGGATTCCAGGAGCGACGACGAGTCGATACGGGGACACCGGCGAGCAAGAGCCACACCGAGACGAGGGTGTCCAGTCGCTTGGAAAGAATGCTCATCGGTCGGCTCGAGCGGCTGAAAAGGCTGACTTTTCTTGAGTCCAGAGTTACACTGGACAGGGTACGGCACCCGGCAAAGCGCGGGGGCGGACCGGGGTTTCGTGGAGACACGGTTGACAGGTGAGATTATGAGCCATCCCCTTTTGCAGGACATGGACCGCAAACGGGCGCAGTTGCTGCGTGACGGATACGTTATTCTGCGGCAGGTCGTACCGCCGGAGCAACTGGACCGTTTGAGAAATGACATCGAGACGGTAGTGCAACGTCAACGGGCCAATGACCGGGAATGGGACACCAACCCGCAACCCCGCGCCTTGATCGCCGACCAAGTCGAAGCGGACACAGTGGGGGCGTTCGAGTTCCTATTGCACACTAACACCCACGGCGTCAGCGCTGGGCTGCTGGACCGCCCTCGAGAGGCCGTCGCCGCCACCAGCGCCATGGTGCTCTGTAATCCGGAATTCACACCGGACGATCCGCAACGCCCGGGACAATCGTGGGGCACGGACCCGCGCAACTGGCACCGGGACGTGCGCCCCGATCGAGACGGGCCGCTGAGCGCCCTGCTGGAAGATCAACTAGCCAACGGACCGGCCTACGTGCAATGGAACATCGCTCTTTACGAAGATCACCATCTGTACGTGGTTCCCGGCAGTCACAAGCGTCTAACGGCCGGAGACGAGACCTCCCACCTGCAGCAGGAACGGGGTACGCTGACGCCGCTGCCGAAGAGCCGCTGCGCGGAGCTGAGTCCTGGTGGCGGGGTTGTCTACAACAACACCATCCTGCATTGGGGCCGCAAGTACACCCATGAAAAGAAACGCCGCACCATCCACATGGGCTACCGCTCCTTCGGGTCCATCTTTCCCCACCAGAAATGCTACCTGCCTGTGGGCTTCTGGAACCGGTTCGTCGAGGGAACGCCACAGCGGAACATCGCTGAAGGATGGCTGACGCTCAACCAGGACGAATTTGCGAGGATCGAGGAAACCTTCCGCTCCGCTCTGGCCGGGGATGCAGACCGGTTTTTCACCGGTCTGGCCCGACTGCACCCGCCGGAGAAGGGGCGACTGACCTGTCTGATCCTGCTCTCGAAGGTGGCTCTCGACCTGCACCAGAAAAGTCGCGAAACAGGCGGGGATGAGGCGGAAACAGACACCCGGCAATCGGTCTACGATTGGCTTCTGGAGAGACTTGTCAAACGTTTTTCCGGTGAGGAGTTGGAGCGGTTGTGGCAACGTTTCGGACCACTGGATGAAGCCTTGAAGGTCGGTGCACCGGGGCACGTCTCCGGCTTCCTGGGGCCGACCACGGATTACGAGTTTGAGACAGTACCAGCGGGGATGACCACTGAGGCGGTTTCGGCGGCGATTCTGGGTCGCCCACTCTTTCCGAGTGGGGACTCCTGGTCCTGATGACACTCATTGCCGCCGCCGGACTGGCCGCTGTCTACCAGCAACACTCACGCCCCACAGTCTGCGTCCTCGTCTGCTCCAGACCCACCCCTTGCCAAGGGAAGGGGGTGGCACCGCCAAAATTGTGATCTTTATATGTCGTCTCCGCCTATCCAACCGATTGAGGATTCTCTGAGTCCTCGCAGCCAGACAGCGCGTCCTTTGTTGTAGAGTCTGTTTGAGTTTGACAGGGATGCTTGCCTATTGAGGTCTTGGAAGGGTGGTGAAATATCAGATTTTCGGATTCAGGAACTCGCTCACGGGGTCGACTTCACCAATCTTCCCTACTGGGACGTGATGATCATCGGAGCCGGACCGGCGGGACTTGCCGCTGGACTCACGACGGCCCACCTCTAGCCTTGGAAGCCGCTTTCGCACGATTGCCGGAACGGTTTCCCAACGGAAAGCCCGTTCCTCCGGCCTTACCGGAGGCGGCCGGGATCAATCGACCCAAACCGGAGGACTGCTGAACTGAAGCTACACTAATTCTCGAAAAAAGTGTCTCAAAATCATTGCCACGTTCCGCCAGCGGGAACGATCGGATATCGAATCCAGGGTTGAAGCTCTGCGTTCACAAGTCCGAGATCTGCAGCGTCGGAGTGTAACCCGTCCTCAACTAATCGAAGCGGAATGGGTCCAAATCAGGTTGGCTGAAGAACTGGCTTTGCTGGCGACTCTTCGTGTGGCTCTCACATATGTCGAACAGCTGGTGGAGGCTCGGTCAAGGCGGCGGGGCGAGATAGCCGAGCGGCTGGGAGTTTCTCTCCTCTTAACCTCAATTATCTCTGGTCCTCACGTCTCACCTTCACCGCGCCACATTTGGCGCCTAGCGCGGCCTGCTTGAAGAACGGGATGGCAAGTATCCGTGGTATGGTTTGCCAGCGAGCATCACGGAAATCCTCCAACCCAATGCTCATCCCCTTGTGCCCTTTCGCCGGCTGCTCCAAATAGGTGCCTAGCACCCGGTCCCACCAGGAAAGGTTAAAGCCGAAGTTAGTGCGGTACTCCGTTTCGTCGACAGAATGGTGGACTCGATGCATGTCCGGCGTGACGATGATCCAGCGCAAAACACGGTCGAGGCGCCGTGGGATGCGTACATTTGCATGGTTAAACATCGCTAAGGCGTTGAGCAACACCTCAAAAACAAGCACGCCTAGAACGGGAGGTCCAAGGACTGATACTACCGACACTTTGATCAACATCGACAGGACTATCTCAATGGGGTGAAACCGGATACCGGTGGTCACGTCGAAGTCCACGTCGGCGTGGTGGACCGTGTGCAGGCGCCACAGGAGTGGGATGGCATGGACCATCACGTGCTGCAGGTAGATGGCGAAGTCAAGCAGGGCCACGGACACCAATACTGCGAGCCAGTAGGGTACGTCGACACTGTGAAACAGACCCCAGCCGAAATTCTCTGCCGCCAAGGCCATCCCGACTGCTGCCGTAGGGAAGAGCAAGCGCAGGATCACGGTGTCAATTAGTATAACCGTCAGGTTGGCAAACCAGCGTCTACTTTTAGCGGCCGTCAGTTCCCGACGAGTACCTACAACCTCCCAGATCGCCATTACACCGAATACACCAGCAGAGACAGTTAGCCGAATCAACGGCTCATTGCTTATAATCCAGTCATTCATAGGATGTTTCTAACCGACATTCCTCATATCAGCCTCGGATGGACCTTCTTCGCGGTCTCCGAGTGGTGAATGATCAAAACCTATCAGCCCTCCCACCAAGAAACAAGTTTTTCCCCTCATGTTTCGGCTGAAAAGACCCTCTGATTCGTGGGCTATCCAGGCATTCTTGTCAAAATCCGATAAGTGTATACGCCTCTCCAGGCCCTTGTTCAGAAAACACTCGGCGCTTAGCCAGCCGCGATCGGTTCCACGAGCTCCTTCCAGCGATCCGCGCTGTGAACGTTGCCGGGGCGAAGCATGGCACCTGCGCAATCTCCGAACTGCTTAAAACAAGACAGGGGAAACATGACGCGAGAATCGTTGACCCACGGTTGGAGGGATTGATAGGCTTGCGTTGTCCATCACCGGGGGGGGCAGAGAAACTCAGATCCGAAGTTGATATGACGAACGTCGGACCAATAGGCAGCGCGTCTGAGGTTTTCACTACCATGGTCCTCGGTCCCGACCTGATCAGCGGCTTAGCTTCATTTTAACTCGTCGTGCTTGAAACTCTCGCGCTAAGTCTGGGAGATTGTGGAGGAACTATTCGGTTCGGATACTCGTAGATCAGTTTGAGAAGCATCCCGGTAAAGTCGATGAGTTGTTTTGCTTCTTCCAGAGTCATCAACAGAATTCCGTAGTTTGCGCAGTTACTCTTCTTGCGAATGTGATCGACCCACCCCTTCGCATTAGGCGGTAGGAAATGGTTGTCTGCAAGATACTGGACGTAGTCGATTAATTTCTTGTTTTTCGGTGCCTTTTGTAGCACTGCCGCATGCATTAAAATCTTGCGGCAGCAGAGAACTGCGGCAGTGCAAGCTCCCACCGAAATACAATTCCTCGCTTCCTCGTAGAGCGCCGCAATCCCCTCATCGTCAATGTGCTGCACCCGATCTCTATACGAAGTTCCCGGATACTGACCGTCTTCGTTGTAGGGGAAATATGTTGGTTTGTTACAATTCGAGCAGATCAATATGTAATGGTGTCCGCTTTCATTCTGGTGATGTCCCATGTAACCCTGATTGGCCCCCCTGTTGCGCCACAGTAAGCACATTTATACACTTTGGAACCATATGCCTCGATGTGCCGCCAGCTGATTTGCATCGTCAACCCTACAACAATCGATTATATCTCGAAAAAGACGATAGAGAAACTGCTCTTCACGGTTGACCTCGAGCCGTGCGCTGCGTGCAGCCAGGCGTGCTTGCTCAAGTTCACGCGGGACGTGATCGCCTGTGCCGTAGTACATCTCATCGGCCGTCTGGCTACGGAAGGCCGAGTGGGGAAGTCGAGCTAAAGCCTGGGGATCGACTGTATCTGTATTCTGATGGAATTACTGAAGCAATGAACCTAGAACTTGTAAACGAAACTCAGGAGAGTTGCTGTATCGTTCCTGAGAATGTCGGTACCCGTCGGTTTGGACTTGTGATCAAAATGGAATTCGATCTTCAGCTCCATGTTCTCAATTATGCTAACTGATAAGGCGGTAACGAAATGGTACAACGCATCTCCCAGGTCCCTAGTCTTCCAGAGACCGCTAATTTCTTCGGTCAGGCGGGCCGTTTCAGAGATGTGGAACTCCAACTCCTGACCGGCATTGAGAGATCCGGTAGTATCACCTTCTAATCCCGTGTTCTTCTCCCAGATCGGACCGCTGCCGCCGCTGAAGTTGAGCTGCAACCGATCCGTTGAATAAGCCCTGTAACCCAAACCGGCGATTGGGTTTACGATGTAGTTGATTGCTTTGAACGGATCTCTGTGATAATCAAAAGACCCAAAAAAAAAGACCCTGTCGGTCAGCGTATAATAGTCCCGAAAGTAGAGCCTCGCTCTGTCCTTGTTGACTACATCGTCTGCTGTACCTCGAATGTAGAGTGTCCCGAATTTGATCAAATTCCGTGTTTTGGGATCGCGCATAACATCAAAGGAGAGGTTGAGATCTGTAGTGTCGGTATTTCCGGTAGTCAGGGACAGGCCGGCGCCAGCAGCACCACTCCAGATTTTAAGAGAGTTTTGTGACGGATCCTGCGCCAATACAAAAGACGAGAAACTGGTTCCCCACAGTAGCAGTGCAATCCACAACAGAGTTCCTTTCATGCTTCTCCCTCTCCTCCTGCACGCATTATTGGTCCAGCATGCCAGTCGCGTGACGTGGAAAAGAGCGAATGTCAACTTCAAGAGTTTGCCAGGACGCTGCAGGATCAGATCAGCGAAACAATCGAGTTGAACATGGATGGAACCCTCCTGGTTGCGGAAGGCAGCACCCGCTCCAATTCCAATCGGTGTTGTACTTACTTCGCTCGGAAAGCAGATACGCGACGATGCGTACCGAAATGGGACAGAGAAAAAACAGGCTTGTCAGTATCCAACCGCCTGTGGTAAACACCGTGCCCATGAAGAAACAGCGACTTCTAGAACTCGCGCTTGAAAACCTGATTGCAAAGAGGGCTGCACTGGATGCTGAAATGGAGGATATTAGAAGGAACATTGGTCTTAGCAGCTCTGTGGGAGGAGATGACAAGCCAGTGCCGCGACAGGCAGAATCCAGACGAGGGCGGCGCAGAAGTCGCACTCCTGAAGAGCGAGAGGCCCAGTCTGAGAGAATGAAAAAGTATTGGGCCAAACGAAAAGCAAAAGGAAAAGCTGGGGCCAAGTAGTTCAAGAAGCAGGAGCTGGCCGGCTCAGTCGCAGGACAGGTCGTCCATGGCCTCTCTCCAGGCAGGAGCATGATATCCCCACCGGCCCACCAAGAGCTGGCGGTTGCCGATTCCGCAGAGAGATGAAACTGAAACCGTAGGGCTTGGCGCTCGGCCAAAAAGCCGTTTCCCCGCAGTCTACGCGTCAGTTCTCTCGAAATATCGGATGCTCGGCGGCCCCGCAAGCATCGCGCCTATCTTATCCATGACTCCGGTCTCGGTGCGCCAGGCAACATATTTCTCATGATGTGCATGTGAGTCCCACTGCTCAAGCAGAACCAGGTTGTCTGCATCCTCTGTGTTGAAGTACATATCTGCTCCCTGGCAACCCTCATATGCACGAGTATCGGGAAGTCTCTCGGCCATATATGACTTCATGTTAGGAATATCCCCCGATTTGACCGGTGCTTCGATCAAAACCAGAACGCCCATGCGATTCTCTCCTTTTTCTCGTGTGGATGTGAGCCCCCGAAACTCAGCCAGTGCTAAATTCGGATAAGATTTCGGGCTGAATCCTCTCCTCGGTTTTCAATGTTGGCTGCCAGAAACTCGGTCGGCGTCCGATAGCCGAAGGCCGAGGAGTTGTAGTACTCGAACCGCTGATCGAACTTCTTACTCCATCATTGTGGAGTCGATTAGACCTGTTTCTCAGTCCCACTGCTCGCAACGATATACTATATCATCCAGGTGTAAACGCCGGTTGAGAAGTGAAGCACCCTTGGTAGACTCCCGTGGTTTTTGAGGTATGGGGCCTCCAGAAATCAGGGGAGGGAGCAGGGAGTGTTTCGAGACATGGAGCAGTGGTGTGAGATTCGACAACGGGTACTTCGGGATGGAGAGAGCATCCGGCAGATCCAGCGGGAAACCGGGCTTCACTTCGATACGATCAAGAAGATTCTGGCGCATCCCATTCCGCCGGCCTTTTGGACCCCGGTGCGGGTTAAGCCGAAGTTGGGGCCGTATCTTGAGCGCATCGCCGCCATCCTGGACTCCGATCGGGAGTTACCCCGCAAACAGCGGCCCACAGCCAAGCGTATTTTCGAACGACTGCGGGAGGAGGGAAACTTTCCATCTGATCTTGTCTCTGCCATCTTCGGTGAGCCACTTTCTCGCCCTCTACTCTAAATTACGAGAGATGAAGTGTCTCAACTATATTGGCACAGAGGAGTCCTGCTGAATCATCCGTCTAAGCAATCTATTCAACTGGCTGTCTGCGCCCTCCCATGCAGCGGAGGTCAGTGCATAACTGATAGAACTACAACTGGCGACCGAGCCGCCAGATAATTGTGGATCTGACGGTTCGCCTGACTCCACAACGGGAGTACTGACCAACTGGTGTGCCTGGAGCGACGTTTGCCGGTTGCAAACTCGCCTCTCCCACGGCATCGTCGTCACGAATTACCCCAGAAATTCCGGTTCGCACGACCCGTCCACCCGGTTGTCATTGGAACTTGAGCGTGGGCTGAATTCTTGACCTACGGGCGACAAAAACCTGGTGTCAGGCCCGGTGGACGATAATAGAAGGCCTCCGTGCAACCCCAGCGGAGGTAAGGTACTGGAACGTCTTGCTACTGGAGGTCAGGAACGCCGTGTTTCGCCCTACTGAGGAGACTATGACGTGCAGGACCTACTGAACAAGACTTACTACGGCAACACGGTCCAGGAGTGGCTGACCGCGCTACTCGTCATCCTTGCCGCCACCATCGTGGGGCGGATTCTATACTGGATCTTCAAGACGGTATTTCGTCGCTACGCCGCCAGGACGAAGACGCATCTGGACGATCTGTTGATCGACATGATCGAGGAGCCAGTTTCGTTTTTCATCTCCGTTGTGGGTATCCGCTTCGGCCTCGGCTTACTAACCTGCCCGCTGGGTTGCGCTCACTGCTGGCCAACGGTTTCCAGTTCCTGCTCTTCCTGATCGCCGCCTGGCTACTGGTTCGCTTCTTCGACTCCGTCCACCCCTTATGCTTGCCAGGATCCACTTGCAGAAAAAACTCCATCCCCCTTTGGCGCAACCCTTGGCGAAAGCGGGCATTGTCCCCATACACGGCATCCCCCAACACAGGGGCCTCTTGCACGCCATCCCCCAACACCCTCTCAATCAGGGAAAGGGCCACTTCCGGCTTGGTGGCAAAAGTCACCTCGGACGGCACTCCCGCGGCACGGCAGCGATCCCCATCTCTCGTCCAGCTTTCTGGCAGATACAATTGCACGCCCACGGGTGCCGTGATGTGGCCGTCGCTAACCGTCACCTCCACGCTCACCTGGCAGTTGGCTCGTTTGCCGATCGCTCCGCAGTACTGTCGCGCCACTCCTACGGAATACTTTCCTTGCTTGACCCACCCCGTTTCATGCACCACCCAGGCCTGCAGGGGCCCCAGGTGCGGTACCACCTCCTGGCGAATCGCTCGCCACACCGCCTCCTCTTTCCAGGGGCTGTCCGTGATGAACTGCTGAAGCCGTTGTCCCTCCACTTGCAGACGCTCGGCCATGGGCTCAATCGACTTGCGCTGTCCCGCAAGCAGCAATCCCTCCACATACAACGTCGCCCCGACCCGCCGTTCTGCACGTCCAACGGTCCAACTGAGCGGCATCATGAAATCCTCAAACTCCTTCACACTCCTTTGCCACAGCTTGGTGTTCCATTCCATGGACTCCTACCATCGTACACCACTCTGACAATAAACTTAACAAAGTAATACTAGGCCAAGGAGGGCGTGCCGTCTCCTCCTTTTGGTCCACGCCATTGGAGTCATCTGACGGTTTTTTCAACTCCGCCCCCGCAGCAGCAGGCGGCTTACCAGGTGAGGGCGAAAGAATAGAGCTTGGCTTTGTCCAATTCGAACTTCAAGCGGACGAGCTGTCCGGTCAGACTCTCCAGCTGACGGGAGGAGGAGAAGATCACCTGCTGGTCGGTCACATCTCCCGTCACGGCCACACTCTGGGCCACCACCTGACCTGCTCCGTCCAGGACACTCACCTTCACGGAGCCTCCCGCCGCGTCGGCGCACAGCTGCAATCCGCCCGGCCAGTCCAGCGGCTTGGTCAGCACCATTCCGGCCTGAGCTGAATCGACCGGTTGGTAGCCGGCCCAGCCGTCGTGACGAAGGGTCGCCAGGCACAGGAAGCCGTCGCGCCAATAGCGGTGCTGCCCATTGGAGCCGGCATAGTAGATTCGGATTTCGTCCTCCCGCACGACCGGAGAGAGAGCGGCGTACACGCAACCCCAGTCGTAATCCCCCTCGCTCGAGGAATTGGCGATAAACGGGGTGCCAGGCTCAATGCGCTCCCAGCGAATGGTGTCGGGACTCCAGGCCAGTTCGCAGTGCACCCGCTCCTCGCTCAGGCGGATGATCATGAGCAGGCCCAGGTACACGTCGCCGTAGCGAAACATGGGCATGGCGTAGGTCTGGTTCTCGCGAATCCCGCTCAGGATCGGCTCGGCTTTGCTCCATTTCAGGAAATCAGGACTTTCGGTTCGCCCCACCACCCGCTGGCCCTCAGGGTGGAGAAAGAAGGGCTCGCCTCTGAAAATTCGGGTGGTGCCGACGTATTTATTCAGCTCGGGGACCCATAGAGCCATATTGTGGGTACCGCCGTGAGCCTCGATCTCGGGGCAGGCGATGGGCTCGCTCCAGCGCAGACCGTCCTTGGAAAATCGTACCGCGGGGCCCGGTTCGTATTTACCGATCCAGTGGCCCCCGTAAAGCATCTTGTAACGCCGCTCCGGCAGTGGGTCGTGGGGCTCCTTCAAGATGCCCATGCCATGTGGACCTCGCAGCAACAAATTGTTGGCCGTACTCCCTTCGAACTCGACCAGGCCCAACTCGGGTTTGCTCCACTTCAGACCGTCTTCGCTGGTGGCGTAGGCCAGTCCAAACTCGCGGTAGCTGTTGACGTACTCGACCTCGCTGCGCCTCTCTCTCGGGATCGCGGACGTCAGCTGGTCCACAATGAAGGGGTTGTACCAACATCGATAGAGCTGGAGTTCCTCATCATAGAAGACGTTGGGGTAGAGGTTGTCGAAGCGCGGTTCCCAGGGCTTGTCTTCTCCGAAGAGTGGATTGGCTTCATGCTTCTTTACGGTACCCACGGCCAGACGTACGTTGTTCGTTTCCTCGACCACGCGGTCATCGAGCAGCAAATAGCGGGAGGCAGTCAAATCAGCGTCTGGTGACGGAGGCGTTTCCATTTCGCCACAGCCCGTGACTGCCAGCAGGATGGCCGGGGTGATCCACATCAAACGAAAAAAGAGGGTGTTCATACTAACTGGTTCCCGGACTCAAGCCGCTCCTAGATTGGAGCTAACCAAGGCCTCTCTAACGGGTTAACCCGGTGTTTCCATGTGCAGATCCCATCCGCCCAAGTCCCAAACCCGCACGGCCGAAGGTAGCCGAGGCGGTTGACCGGCCGCCATCCAGGCCTCCACTTCCTCCCGATGCCCCAACCGACGGGCCTTTCGGACCCGCTCCGTTCCATCCCAGAAAAAGAAGTTCTCCACCCCCGCTTTGTAGAGCTTGTGGGCCTTTCCATAATAGTCCTCGGCGCTCATGTCCCGGGGCATCAGGTTCAGAGCCAGACGGCATTGGCTTCCCTTCACCAGGGAAACGAACCAGTCGACATCCTTGGGATCTTCCCAGGTGGGGTCATCGTCGAGCGTCTTTTCCGTTTCCTGCGACGATAGCAGGCGGACGGCCGAGGAGTAGGGGATGATAGTGTCAACCAGGTCCTCCCGGACCCAGGTCTCCAGGTCCATTCCGTGAGGGAGATTTTCCGGACCTCGGGGAACCACGGCGCTGATTTCCAATCTCTTGTTCCGTTTCAACTCCTGGGCCACTTGGTCCATCTCGGCGCGCAGTTCCTTCATGAACTGAGTCAGAGCCCCCGCCCGGTAACGCAGCCAGCGCGGATCGGTCTCGGAAATCTCCCGAGGGTCCAGTCCATATTTAGCTTGAAATCCCTCCACCAGCGGAGCCTCGTAGGCCACCAGGGGAGGCCGCCGGTTGTAAAGAAGCGCCACCCCATCGATCGGGTACTCGGTGGCCATTTCCCGAAACAGAGAGATTACATAGCGACGCGTTTTCGGGTAGGCGTAGGAGATACGCGGCATGGGCTTGCCCTCGCGAGACACACAGACCAGATCCGGGTTCTTCTTATAAAAGTCCTTTCCGGGGAGCGGGTTGCCGTAGGGCGGGTAGACGAAACCCCCGGTGCGAAAGCCGGCATGAAACTCCACACCGATTTCCCGTGCGTATTCGGCCGCCACACGAAAGGGATCTACGCCCTTTTTGTGATAGGCCAGCCAGCCCTCCGCCCACCAGCGGCCGTAGGGTGAGCTGAAAAAGGCTCCCCCTTCGGGAGGGTCTCGCAGTTCCCTGGAGTGATCGGTGGCGATCTTGGAAAAACGCTTGGCGGTATCGCCCGTTCCCCCCTCCCAGTAGATGCGCGACACGTCTGTGTTGCGAAGCGGTTCCAGGCTGTTGATCACTTCCTGTCCCGTACCGGACAGGTCGATCACGCCTCCGTCATTGTGAGCGAACAGCCGCTTGGTATCGGTGCGCCGCCGATCCGCCTGCAGAGCCTCCACTTCCTCGGCAGAGAGCGGAACCAGCTTGATGAACGCCACCCAGGCATGCGCCACCACCGGCTTCGTGATCTGTTCGAAGACGATCCCCTGCCCCGTCAGATCCGCCGCTTTCCAGAAGATTTCGTCGATCCAATGCTCCTGGTGATCTTTCTCGCCCACCCGGCCCGTCAGCTTGCTAAAGGCCCGGTCGCCCGTCAGCCGGAGCTGCACTCGCTTGGCCTCCGTGAAGGGTTTGCGGTAGATGCCAATGTAGATCTCGTGCCATCCGCTGCGGTTCACCGGATACTTGACCTCCGGAGCGCGGCTGTCTTCTACCGCCAGTAGCATCTGACCCGAGAATGCATCGGTTCCATATTCCAGTAACCGCCAGGAGCCGTGTTTCCACTTTCGAGCCAGGGCGGAGGCCGGTTGGCACTGGTCCAGGTCGGCCAGATACAGGGTCCCCGGCTTGGGGGAAGTGGCCGCGCTCGCCTCGGCCCTGCTCAATGGGATGGAGACACCTCCGGCTAAAGGCGAGATGCCGGCCAGTTTCAGAAACTCTCGACGACCCACTCCAGTGAACGAGTCCTCTCCTCTTTTGGCGCTTTTCATGTTTCCTCCCCAGGCTCTGAACCGAAAGAAACAGTTTCCCCCAAAATTACCATAGAAGCCCACAAATCTCACCTTCCGTGGGTTGTCGCGGCCCTGAGGCTGAATCTACCGAGAAGCAGCGGCCCCGTCGGGCGCGACAAGGTTGAGCTTACGGTGAGTACCCTCCGTGCCAATATAGTTGAGACACTTCATCTCTCGTAATTTAGAGTAGAGGGCGAGAAAGTGGATCACCAAAGATGGCAGAGACAAGATCAGATGGAAAGTTGAGGATTTTGGAAGCCAGGGAGCGTAGCGGAGAGGCTTCCAAAATCGGCGCCTTCGCCGGGGGAGCCGAGCCGGGCGGTTCACATCCCGATCCGGAAGTGCGGACGAGTTCTTTGAGACGGTGGATCGTAGCAACGCTGGCGTCGAGATGTGGTGGTCATGCTCCGATCATTGCAAACGCGATGAGGAATTCAATCCAGTTTTGTAGACAGCTCTGCTGGCGTTTTGGGATAGGCTCTTAGCCAGCGTTGAAGACCTGTTGCCTCAAGTAGAAAAGTGCCCAAAAGAGGATTCGTTGCCTCAACTAAAAAGTACCTCAAGTGTGACCCGTAGTGGTAGGGGCGGTGGACGGTGCCGGACCGCTTCGCTTTTTCGCCGTCAGATCCAACAGTTTTTCCTGCAACCGAACGATCTCCCGGTGCAGCTGAGCTGGGTTCAGTTGTCGGTATTGCGCTCTCAGTTGTCGCTTCCAGCTGGCCGAGATTCTCCACTGACTCCAGAACGCGTTGATAGGGAGTCCTTGCGGGCGAGTAGCGTTTGGCCACCCGGCTGCCTCGGCGCACCTTCTCTTGCAGCTTCTGCGAGGGCAAGAAGAAGTTCACGTACAGGCGAAGCTGCTCGTACAGCTGGTTGAGCAACTCGACTTCGGCCGGCGTGTCGTAGCGAGCGTAACCCACATAACGCCGTAGATGGTTGTTGATGAACTCCGATCCGTTGTCCTAGTCCAGGCCTAACAAGGGAAAGGGCAGACGCTGGCGCACCTGCTGGATGGCCTCAAAGACCCAGACCTGCGCTTTGTTTTTCACCGCCGCCAGTTCGGTCCAGCCCGTCGACACATCCGTCAGATCTAACGTCTGAGCATAGTCGCCTCGCGCTCGACCTCCCTCGTGGGCCACCAGGTCCACCTCCACACCCCTGCCAAACCACACCCTCCGGCCGGAATGGCGCAACAGCCGCGCGGCATAGCGGCGCTGGTAGCCCGTCGCCTCCACAAACCCGTCGAAGATCGCTCCTTTGTCCTTCTTCCTCCCCCTCTGGTACTCCTTGGCAAACGCCTTTACCAAGACCCGTCACTCCGACATCGTTAGCCTCTTGCTTGGACCCCTTTTCATGGGGCCTCTTCCTATCCCATTTCGGACACTTTTTTATATGAGGCAAAGATCCCCTTTCTGGCACTTTGATAGTGAGGCAATTCGGAAGATTGCTTGGGAGCACAGAATACCGCACAATAGAATCTGCTTCTTTGCTGCATTGTTGAGAGAAAACCCATGGACTAGGGGTTGCAGGGAAAGCGGGCAATTGTAACTGGTGCTAATCGCGGCATCGGACGCTGCTGTGCCTTGGTGTTCGCTCGTGAAGGCGCCCGTGTCTGCATCACGGCCCGTAACCAGGAGTTGCTGGATAAGGTCATCGGCCAGATCAACCAATCCAGCTGTCAAGGCCATGCCATTGCAATTGACTTGACCACCCTGGAAGGTTGTCAAATGGTTGTGAACGAGGCTGTGGAGAAGTTCGGCGGTGTCGACATTCTTGTCAACTGCGCCGGAGCGGCGAAGAATGGCGACATTTTAGAGCTTCCAACAGAGTTGATTGACGACGCACTGGGTCTGAAGAGTTACAGCTATCTGCGCATGTCCCAGCTTGTGGTTCCACACATGAAACGAAACAAGTCGGGCCGTATCATCAATATCGCTGGTGGCGCAGGAGCGAGCCCAGCGCGGGGAAACATCCCTATCAGCCTTGCCAACACCGCAATTCTGAACATGACTCGTGCCCTCTCGGATGCGGTTTCCGGTTATGGCATCCTGGTGAACACGATTTGTCCGGGATTAACCAACACCCAGCGGGCGCGCGATTTGCATCGGGAAAGAGCTGCTCACGAAGGCCGGGATGTGGAGGAGATTCTCCGGGAGTTGGGCAGGATCCTTCCCGCAGGGCGAATAGCTGAGCCAGAGGAGATTGCAAATATGGTTGCCTTTCTGGCATCAGAGCCTTGCTCCTACTTGTTCGGCAGCTCCATATACATGGATGGCGGAGAAAGACGAAGCACGCCATAGGTGCGATACCGGGGAAAGTTTAGACAAATGGCGCACTAGCCCCCTCTGCCCAGCCTATGGCCGTGTCCATGTCTAACGGCGAGGCTACGGATTTTGGGCAGCCGCCGATGGGAGAGGGACGACTCCTGCACTCCATTCCGCTCAAGAGTCATCGAGATAGTGAAAAAGGTCATCGGGTAACTGACGAGAGGCAAACAATGGAGCGCGTTGGTTTTATCGGCTTGGGACAAATGGGTAAAGGGATGGCAACAAATGTTGTCCCTCCTGTTTAATCGATCCAAACAGCTTCCCTACTCCCGGCAAGGGTGAAACTCAGCCGGGGACCGCCACATTGTATGGAAAGCTGAGTTGTGGTGCCGAGTCACACGCTCAAGAAATCGAGATCGACGGGGGTTGTGGCTACGGGAGACACCAATTGCTGACAGGCAGTGACGATCCGTAATGCGGGATGCGTGTGTTCACGCCGCTCGGCGCGTGTAGCGGTGATGAAGTCCACCGACTTGGGGAAGTGCCATGACCTAGCCCGATTCTGGCGGCTCAATCATTCTCGGGTCTGGTGCATCCTTGTCCAGGGAGAGGTGCGTTCGACAGGCGTGGTAATCGGCGAGATATTCTCGAATAATGCGACACAGATGATTTTCTCTGAGAATTATCACATGATCGAGACAGTCTCGCCGCAGCGTGCCCACGAAACGCTCCGCGTACGGATTCTGCCATGGGGAACGGGGAGCAATCTTCACTTCCTGGATACGCATCGACCGAACTGTGCTGATGAACTCATGGCCGTAGACGCCGTCGCGATCACGAAGAAAATACCGTGGCGCACAATCCCAGGGAAATGCCTGAAGAATCTGGAGTGACGTCCATTTTGCGGTTGACGAATCGGTGACGTTGAAGTGGACAACTCGTCGTCGCTCGTGAGACAAGACGACAAGGACAAACAGCACGTGGAATCTCAGGGTCGGCACAGTCAGGAAATCGATGGACGCCAGTTCGCCGATGTGGTTTTCCAGAAAGGTTATCCATGCCTGAGAAGGCGGCTTTGCGCCGCGAGCCATGTACTTGGAGACCCAAGTCTTCGAGATCTCGATTCCGAGCTTGAGTAACTCGCCGTGGATTCGGGGTGAGCCCCACAAAGGGTTGGCCCGACTCATTGTGCGAATGAGTTTTCTCACCTCGGGCGTTACTGCGGGGCGACCCCGCTTCTTGCGACGGCTCTTCCACGTCCAATAGCGCCCTCCCCCAGAGGTTCGGGCCAGGAGCTGAGATTGGCCAGAGTGCGCTTGATGACCTTTTTGCCCTGCCGGGAGGACTGGCGCAACAGGATACAGGGCGGTGAGTTTCGATTGGGGACGCTCTCGATGTACATGGGCACACAATGCGCGGAGATAAGCCGCCTAAACCCCATTCTATCAAACTGTTAGCTTGAATTTTCCCTGATTACGCGCCGGAACTTCCGACTAAAGGATCTCGTGGGCGTCGGAGGCTAGTCGGGAATCGTGTGCCACGTTTTAGAGAGATAGGACTCCTGAGTCTCGTAAGTCTTATTTTATCTGGTCTTTCGGCCTGAAGGTTGACCTCCTCGGGCCCCGTGGGGCACTTGGGCCCGGCCTACTGTCCTCCACCGCCTACAAAGGCCAATCAAGGTCAGCTGGCGGTGTCCAGTGCCACCTCGTGGATCTCGAGCTGGCCGTGTCCCTTGAACATCTCCTTCGGTGGGATGCGGCTATGCGCTTCTTTGAAGGCCGCACTCTCCGTCCAGGCGTGAAAGTCCTGTTCACTCGCCCAGAAAGTGAGCACGATGAAGTAATCACTCTTGATGGGCCGGAGCACTATGTTACGGATGAAACCCGGTTGCCCGTCAACGAGACCTCTCCGGGTGCGGAATCGATCGAGGAAATCGTCCTCGTAGCCTACAGCGACTGGCACGCGGTTCTGTACTACGATCATTCACTTGGCTCCTTTCTTGACAGTCTCAAAAGCACGCACTTGGCCAGCTTGTACACACACCGGTCTAGCAAGATTCTCTGTTGGGGAGTGACCTTTTCATTACCGCCCAAAGCCGCGACTAGGTCAGCTTCGGCCACATCCATCGCCTTCGCTAGTTTGGACCTACCATCCAGGCCCTTCCGACGCAGATCTGACCAGACGCCGTTCACCACCGAGTTGGTGTGATTCAGAGGGGCACCTCGTCTCCTTCTCTCCACCTTGCGTCTGACCAAAGCGTCCTTTTTCGGCATATGTCTGGGAAGCTTCCCCTATGTGGTAGAATCACCATAAACCCTTTACCTACAAAGTATTATATCAAGAATAAGGGCTTCTTATCGGAAATCATCAGCCGCGCGGTCGGGCTCTACCACCGCTTCACACTCAGCTTTCGCAACGTGGAGGAGCTGCTGGCCGAGCGTGGCATCATTGTCTCTTACGAAGCGATCCGCTTCTGGTGTCTGAAGTTCGGACCGGAGTACGCCCGAACGCTCCGGAAGAAGCAGGGTCGACTCGGCGATATCTGGCATGTAGACGAGTTGTTCGTCAAGATTCAAGGACAACAACTTTACCTCTGGCTAGCGGTTGACCAGGACGGTGATGTTCTCGACATTCTGGTGACGAAACGAAGAGACCAGCAAGCGGCTAAGCTCTTTTTTCGCAAAGTGTTGAACGCTCCAGAAAAACCGCCGTGGAGACTGATCACGGACAAGCTGAAGAGCTATCCTGCCGCCCACCGCGAAGTCTTCCCTTCAGTTGAGCATCGAACCGGCCAGTACGAGAACAACCGAGCTGAGGTCTCGCACCAGCACACCCGCGAGCAGGAACGCCAAATGCGTCGTTTCAAATCAATGGCCCAGGCTCAGTGTTTCCTTTCCGCCGACGGTCCGATTCAAAATCTGTTTCGTGTCGGTCGTCACCACCTCCAATCTATCCACGATCGACTCCTTCGAGAACGGGCTTTTACTGGGTGGAAAAGGGCGACGTGTGGATGCTGAAGGGAGGAGATTACAGCCACCCTTGGGCCAGGAACCGACCCCCGCTCATTAACTTGACACAGCCCCGGGGGGGCTTGTCGACCTACTGTAGAAACTACGAACGTAGTGACCGAAGGCCTGCCGGAGCAGGGCCGACATGGACCGGTCTTCTCTTTCGGGAACGTACCAGAAACGTACCAGAGCCAGCGGAGCTGGGAGTTCGAGAGCCAGACCTCCACACGGTGGCTTCTGCTAGGTGTGGTTCTTCTTGGCCTACTCCGCCCGGTCACGGTGCCGACGATTTCGTCCCTGGGAGGAATCTCTTGCGCCATATGCCCTAATTATAGAAGAGTCCTACGACTCGGTTCGGTAGAGCTTCCAGTGAGGGGAATGCCATCCGCTGGCCCTGGGATGAAGGTTTGGAAATGGTCATCGCGTTTCGGCTCTGGCTTTGGGGATTACCACAGGGTTCCACACAGCTATGCAACACTTATCTAATTGAAAAATTAATTTTAGGCCTACGGTTACAGGGTTGCAGCCAAAACTTGGAGGTTAAGAAACTCTTTCTTTTTTTTTCGGGCGAGAGGCCTGCCCGTCTTTTCCAGCTTCTTCCCTGAGGGGCTTCGAGGGAGGAAACACTGCCGTTACCTCCGTTCGTGGCGCGGGTTGTTTTTCAGCAGGAAAATGGCGAGAGTATCGAGAGAACGGTTGCAGCAAGCTCAGGGTTGACTGTATCCGACATGAAGAGAACCACCTGGAAAAGGAACGCTGAGAGGATTTGGCTGCTGGTCTCCATTTTGCTCGTTGTTTGGGGTGGCACGCTCTTCCTGCTGCCACGGTACAAACACTCGTTGGACGGTTGGAGTTGACTTCCGTGGCACAGAAAACACCAGCCTCTGGAATTGGCCCTCAAAAGACAGATTCATCGTTATTTCCCCTCAGAGCCCAGACCGGAAGCCTATGCACATGTCGGTGAATCTGCTCTGTTGCAATCGATGCTAGTGTCATGTACGATTAATTTCGATGAGGAATCGTCAGGGGTATTCGATATCTTTCGGGCATGGCAAGAACCACCAAAAAGATTCGAGTATCCAAGCAGGCCCGGGCCGAACTGGAGTCTTGACTGCGGCGGCGAAATACCCCGCGCTTCTGGCCCAACGAGCCCGTATCTTTTTGCTGGCCAGGCCAGTGGATGCCCATGAGCAAGATCGCCCGTAGGGTGGGTCTGCATCCGGTCAACGCCTATGCCTGGAGGCGGCGCTTCGAGCTGGAAGGGGTGCCCGGTTTGAAGGATCGACCTCGTCCCGGACAACCTCGCAAACTGACTCAGAAGAAGGCTCAGGAAATCCTGCATGCTACGGTGCATTGCCTCCCTCGCGAGTCGACCCATTGGAGTCTGCGTTTGATGGCCAAGTATTCGGGCGTCACGGTCCACCAGGTGCGACAAGTCTGAAAAGCGGCCAATTTAAGGCTCCACCACATCAAGACCTTCAAGATCAGTAGTGATCCGAACTTTTCCGAGAAGGTCATCGACATCGTGGGCTTGTACTTAAATCCCCTGGATAATGCGGCCGTGCTCTCCGTGGACGAGAAGACCCGAAGACCCAGCGAGGGCTACACGTAGCTGACACCTGAATTCGTTTGCCGAATCTTGACTCTCCACCTCCAAGGGGGACAGAAACTGAACAACTTCAACTTGTAATCCGAGGCCCTCAGCTTCAACCCAAGGCGCGATCCAGGTGTTCAAAAGGTGGCGATCGAGTTTAACGGTGAGCCAGTGCCACCGGCGACCGGAATGGGGGCGGCGGTGAGAAGAAACTCCCAGCGCTGCCGCTGTTCTGCCGCCTCACCCAAGTCCTCTTGATCGCAGTTGTCAAAGATGCGGATGCCCATGGTGACTAGCAACAGCTGGTGAATGGGCTGACCGGCTCGCTGTTCATCAAATCGACATTAACCCCAAGTAAGACAATCAAGAAGGCATGTTGGAAGATTGGGCCAGCTCTGGATTCTAAACCAGAAAGCCCGCTCTAGTAGATATCCTTGGGTGGGGGAACAGGAGGGTCTTGGGGAGTGGGCACGGGCGGTCTTTGCTGCTCGAGGATTTGGGCCGTGGGAATAGTGTGGGTCTGTCGGAAGTGCTCGATGATGGCATCCACGAAGTTGGTCGCTGGTGGTTTGGGTGGTGGGGAGGTGGAAAGCGTCAAATCGACATTTCTCATATCAGCCTCGGAGGGCCTCAGAAGCGAGGCCCTGTATCGAAAAGGGGAAAATTTCTCCGGACTGCAGATTTTAGCCCATGCCGCCCATGCCACCCATGCCGCCCATCTCGGGATGATGACCACCAGCCATTTCCTTCTCCTCTTCCGGTATCTCCGTCACCAGTGCTTCCGTGGTGAGCAGGAGGCTGGCAATCGAAGAGGCGTTTTCAAGGGCCGTTCGCGTCACCATAGTGGGATCGATGACACCGCTGACCACCAGATCCTCGAATTCCTCGGTTTCCGCGTTGAACCCGTAGTTGGCCTCCTCGGAATCGCGGACTCTGCCGCACACCACGGGGCCCTCGTGCCCTGCATTCTGGGCGATCTGGCGAAGCGGTTCCTCGAGAGCCCGACGAACGATGTTCACTCCCACTTGCTCGTCCTCGTCGTCGAGCTTGAAATCCCCCAGAGCTTGAGCAGCGCGCAGATAAGCGACCCCTCCTCCCGGTACGATGCCCTCCTCGGCGGCAGCCTTGGTGGCGTGCATGGCGTCCTCGACGCGAGCCTTCCGTTCCTTTAACTCCGTCTCGGTGGCGGCTCCCACTTTAATGACGGCCACGCCGCCTACCAGCTTGGCCAGACGCTCCTGCAACTTTTCGCTGTCGTAGTCGGATGTCGTCTCTTCAATCTGGGTTCGGAGCTGTTTGACGCGGCCGGCGATGTCTGCCTGCTGACCGGAACCTTCGACAATGGTCGTGTTGTCCTTGTCTACGATTATCTTCTTGGCTCTTCCGAGGTCCTCCAAGCCCACGTTTTCCAGCTTGATTCCTAGGTCTTCTGAGATCATCTTGCCACCCGTCAGAATTGCGATGTCCTCAAGCATGGCCTTGCGCCGATCTCCAAACCCAGGAGCCTTGATGGCACACCCTTGCAACGTTCCCCGCAGCTTATTGACCACCAGAGTCGCCAGAGCCTCTCCATCGACGTCTTCGGCTACCACGACCAAGGGACGGCCCGCCTTGACCACCTGCTCCAGCAAGGGCAGAAGGTCCTTCATGGAACTGATCTTTTTCTCATGCAGCAGGATGTAGGCGTCTTCCAGATCACACCCCATCCGATCCGGGTCGGTCACAAAGTAAGGCGACAGGTAACCGCGATCGAACTGCATCCCTTCGACCACCTCGAGTGATGTCTCGATGGACTTGGCCTCCTCGACCGTGATGACCCCGTCCTTTCCCACCTTTTTCATGGATTCGGCGATGATGTCACCGATGGTGCTATCGTTGTTGGCCGAGATGGTCCCGACCTGGACGATCATGTCGCCTTTCACGGGTTTGGACAGCTTCTTGATTTCGTCCACCGCTCTCGTCACGGCCTTCTCGATTCCCCGCTTCACCGCCATAGGATTGGCTCCGGCCGTCACATTCCGGAGTCCCTCCCGAATGATAGCCTGGGCCAGAACGGTAGCGGAAGTAGTCCCGTCGCCTGCCACATCACTCGTCTTGCTCGCCACTTCTCGGAGCATGGAAGCTCCCACCTTTTCCCGACCTTCGAGTTCGATCTCTTTGGCCACCGTGACACCGTCCTTCGTGACCACGGGGGATCCAAACTTCTTTTCCAAGACAACGTTTCGTCCCTTCGGTCCCAGCGTGATGCGCACGGCGCGGGCCAGCGTGTTGACACCGCGCATCAAGGCCCGGCGCGCCTCTTCACCCTGGGTAATCTCTTTTGCAGCCATAGCCTTGCCCCTCCTTAGTTTGAATAGTTTCGTCCTGCGCCGTTGCAATCAGGCTAGGACTTTGGTCTTCTTCCCGGTCAAAACGCCCAGCACCTCGTCTTCCCGCATGAGCAGGTACTCTTCGCCGTCCAGCTTGACCTCGGTTCCAGCGTATTTCCCTAACAGGATACGATCCCCGGCCTTGAGCGACATGGTCAGCTTCTGGCCATTGTCGAGAATCTTCCCGTCTCCGACAGCCACGACTTCTCCTTCCTGGGGTTTCTCTTTCGCGGTGTCCGGAATGACGATCCCTCCCTGAATATCTTCCTGCTCTTCCATCCGCTTCACCAGGATGCGATCGTGTAGCGGTCTCATCGTCATCGTTCAAACTCCTTTTCCCTCATTTCAAAAAAAAGAAAACTTTCGTTTTCAGTCCGACCTTCGGGAGCCGATAGCTTTGGCCGTCCTTTCTAGCACTTGACCACTGAGAGTGCTAAAACTAGCATGCGTCCACAACCCTTGTCAAGATCCTGAGGCGATGATGGGCAAGTAGATCCCTTCGGGTACGGCCAATTAGAACCGGGATCGACGGAGGGTACAAGGCGCTTTGTTGCACAAATACTACATCTTGGGCATTAGCTAGAGTTCCAAGAACTGTCTTGTCGGTTAAAATGAGTGGCCGGCGTGGCGCGCCGTTTCCCGACCACGGCAGGACCGCCCAGGAGCTAACTCATCCGGCCCGACCAGGCCTTGTACGAGGCAAAACAGGACTGCGGAGAGGGAAGGCGATGCCAAGGTGCATCGTCGTCGTCGAGCAACTCTGAGTCGCTGGTAGCCCACATCCGTCCGAAGGGTTGCGCCGGCGTGGTCCGATTTTTTGGTCACTACTCCTACGCGGTGCACAGGTGTAGATCGTCGCTCAGCCCGTCCTGACTCTTCGCGAGCTCGGCCAGTCCTGCTGGCTATAAACGTTTCCGACATGGCACATTAATAAAGAAGGGAGTGAACAATGGATCGGTGGCTTACCATTCTGGTTTTTTTCTCGTTCACACAAGTGTGGGCACAGGCGCTGCAACAGGTTCAGGGCCAGAGAGATGTGACCGGAGAGAAAGTGGTACGAATGGAGGAGCCGAAGGCCATCGTTCTGAATCGGGGGCGGTACTATCGATTCGACGTGGAAGAACTGTACCCAGAGGTGTCCGTGGCGCTAGTGAAACGGTGGGTTTTCCGAGACACCTTTCCGCAAGACTTGCTAAGGAAGGTCAAAGGGAGCCCTCTCCTAAAACAATCAAGACTCTCATTCTTGCTCAACGATGACCGGAAGGTTGAGACCGACAGCGGCTACATCCGATGGGTACCGGACGATGGTGAAGGGAAGGATACTGGTGCATTGTTGTGGTACATCAACGGGAAGAGTAAAGAATTTGTGGTTAACGTCGACCTTGTCCTTGATCACACGGTGGGAAAGGCGCGCCCCCCCTTTGGGAAATCCTTCGGCCCGCTGCGGCTGACGGTCGATCTCTCGCAGTCGCAGCTTTTGGCGGCCGAATACGCCGACATCAATCTGCCCGATCAAAGCACCCAGTCGTCATCCGTTGACGTGGAGAACACTCTACATGTCAGTCTTTCCGGTAGCTTGACCGATCGGTCGAGTAAATCCGTCAGAAGCGCGGACGGTCTTTTGTCCGGAGAAATTACTAACGCCCTTGGGTCTCTCAGACAACTCGTCTTCACCAATGAAAGTCACTATGGCATTACGCTGGGATGGCTTGGCTATGAGCATCTGCTCCATGGCATGGCCTTTGTGACTAGCGAATCGGAAGGGACGATCGATTTCACGTATACCGTCAGCGGTGACTCTTTCCCTTTGAGCCTGGTTCGCCAACAACTGCAAGATGCTGGCTGGCCGCTTGTGTTACGTGGGACGGAGTACGTCGGTAATTCGGAAGAGGGAGTGCCCATCTTCCGGCGGGTGGAATATACGCTGTCGAAAAAGGGAGATTCCTATCGTCCATCGTTTTAACGGCTCGGGCTTTGAGGGATACTGACCGTACTTGTCTGCTTCCCAATTTCTGACCTTCACGCAATGATAGTACACTCCGCATTACAAACCTTTTAACGACGGGTGGAAGAGGCCGACATTGAAATTCCGGTCACCCATGATTCCACTGACGAATCCATCAAGGAGGAGATTCCTCAGAAGCTCGTAGCGCAGCTTTCTTACCACCTGGGATTGGGAGAAAAATTGCTGAGATCCTCCTGAGTGAAAACATGGGCGCCTTCGAAGAGGTGACATATTGCCTTTGCATCCCCTCCAGCCATTCATTGACTCGCCTTCTTTTCCATCAAATCTTTCAGACCCGCTTCCCGGATCGCTTCTTTGAGCAGGCGTGTCAGCCCCTCGTCTTCGTAGGTGATTCGTTTTGCGACTTCCTCCATCCGTACTGAGAGACGCCCGTATCCCCAGATGCATCGACGTTTGGTTTCCTCCCACCCCTCGCGCTGATAGTACAAAGGCATATTGACCTCAAAGAAGGAGAGACTGTCTGCATCCTTGAGTAGGTCCGAGCGGGGATCACCCCCAGCTTCGTGAAGCACGACCAGGCGGCACGCTTCGTCAGCGGTAGCCCCAGGGACATCACACTTCTCCAGGATGGCTCTCAGAATCTTGGCCCCATTGCGGGCATGGACGCTCTTGAAAGTGTCAAAGTCATCATAATCGCAGCGACGTACCTTTTCTGACTCAACAGCCCGGTCGATATCATGGGCGAGGGCGGCAATCTGCATCGCCTGGTCAGTTTCTGGATCGAGCCTCCGCAGCCGAGCGGGCAACCGGCCCTCCTCGGAAGGGGCAGCTCAGTACCTGGACCGGGCCGTCGCTTTGGTGCGACGAGCCGGTTGTCAAAAAGTGTTGCTGCGCGGAGATACCGATTTTTACCCAGACGACTCATCTGGACCGGTGGACGAAAGAGGGTGTGGGGTTCCTCTTTGGTATGGACGCTCGAGAGGGGCTGGTTAGACGCGCCGAGGAGCTGCTGCAAAGAGCCTGGAGCCCACTGATCCGCCAAGCCCCAACGCAGGCGACAGCGACGGCGACGGCGCAACGTGAAGAAGAATCTCATCCGGCAGGCCGGTTATCGGAATCTGGAACTGGCCGAGGAGAATGTAGCCGAGTTCGATTACCGGCCGGTGGCCTGTCAAAGATCCTATCGAGTGGTGGTCGTGCGCAAGAGGATCCGGGTAGAGCAGGGACAGTGCCGACTCTTTGACGAGGTACGCTATCTGTTCTACATCACCAATGTGAGTCGGAAGGAGAAGAAGCCGAGCCAGCTGGTGGGCAGTGCCCACCAGCGTTGTAATCAGGAGAACGTGGTGGAGCAACTGAAAAACGGGGTGGAGGCGATGCGCATGCCCTCGGACACGCTGGTCTCGAACTGGGCCTATCTGGCGATCGCCGCCCAGGCCTGGAACCTGAAGGCGTGGCTGGGATTGCTGCATCCGAAAAAGAGCTTCGGCCGGGAGGTGTTGCGCATGCAGTTTCAGCGGTTTTTGAGACGCATCATGCAACTGCCCTGCCAGATCCTTCGCCACAGCCGCCGGCTGACCTATCGGTTGATCTCGGTCAACGAATGGACGGAGCAGATCTTGTTGGGTAGTTTATGGCTCAGGAGAAGGCGCTTTGGCTAACCGGTCGCAACGGTCCGACTTCCCTTTGTTCAAGTCCCCGGGGAGAGAGGTACGCCCGAAAAAGGCCAAAATGGCCAGACGGGGCGCCATCGAGCAACCTTTGGATGGTTTTGGGGCAGTCCAGAGACCCGCACCGATCTGGCCAGTCGCCCGATCCGCTTAGATTCACGTTAAAAAGCGCTTTCTGAAACTGATACGCTTATCCTGGGACTCGTCCTAGTTATGGGCTCGACAGGTTTCGTCAAATGCGGCAATTCGGTACGCTGGGACTTTTCCCGAAGGTCCAGAGCCTCTTGGAGAGCGCTCTCCTCCGGATCAGGCAGAGCTGTCTGCGATTTTGGTTCGCAGGGAGACTTCCGACTTGCGCCGGTTCATCTACTTAGGCCAATCCAAGAATCTGGTCCGCCTCCCTCTATACATCCATCCAACTGGGATTAACCAAGTGTACACGCACTGCCGATTCGTCCCTTCTGAAACTAGTGTCGCGATTCTGGTCAAGTGACGTGCCGCAGTTTGCGCAGCGCCTTGACCTGAATCTGACGGATGCGTTCCCGGCTCACCGAAAACTGCTGACCGACTTCTTCCAGGGTGCAGGCGATGCCATCGTCAATTCCAAAACGCATCCGAAGAATCTGGGCTTCGCGCAGCGTGAGTACTTGGAGAAAAGTCCCCGCCACATGCTCCTTTAGATTGAGATCCATCGCCACTTCTGCCGGCGAGACCACTCCGCGGTCCTCTACAAAGTTGCCCAATTGGCTGTCCGGTTCATCGCCGAGTGGAGTTTGGAGCGAGATCGCGTGTTGTGCGATCTTCAGGGCCTGCCGAACAGTGCTGGCAGGAATCCCCATTTTGAGAGCGATCTCTTCCGAACTTGGCTCCCGGCCGTACTGTTGGACCAGGGCTCTTGAGGTTTGGATCAGCTCGTTGATCCTCTCCACCATGTGCCCCGGCAGTCGAATGGTTCGAGCCTGATCGGCAATGGCTCGGGTAATCGCCTGGCGAATCCACCAATGGGCATAAGTGGAAAACTTGTACCCTCGTCGATACTCGAACTTGTCGACCGCCCTCATCAAGCCGATGTTGCCTTCCTGAATCAGGTCCAAAAAGAGCACACCTCGTTGGGTGTACTTCTTGGCGATTGAAACCACCAGCCGCAGATTGGCTTCCACCAGTTCCGCCTTGGCGATGTCTGCTTCCAGTTGAAATCGGCTGATGGTCGAAAGGGTACGCTTGAGCTCCGCCGGGCTGGCTCGAGCATCTTCCTCCGTCTCCTTCATCTCCCTTCCGAGCTCCTTAAGCCGATCCTTTAGTCTGTCGGTTTCATTCCTCGTCAGGGAAGCCCCCCGCAGCTTGCTCAGCCGTTCTGCCTCTCGCTCCAATGAAATGATACGCTCGGCCTTTGTTCGAACGAGACTCGCCAGCCTGCCCTGGATCGCCGCAGTGAGATCCAGGTCCCGGATGTGACGGGCGATGGCAGTCCGGTAGCGCGCCAGCTGAAGACGTAAGCGCCTGTGCTCAGAAGCTTCCAGGCCTGCAAGTTGCAGGCGCCGGCGAACCTCAGAAACCTTCTTTTGCAGTTCCGCAATCTCTGCGATCCGCCCCACCACCTCTTGCTGCCGTCTGGCTTGAATCTGCTCGCTTCGTCCATCCCGCCCCAGCCTGACGAGGTTCTTGATCGCCATCTTCCCTTCCCGGCGATGCCTTCCGTAGTCCAGGATTTCAGCGACGACCAGGGAAGACCGTGAAAGAGCCTTAAGCACCTGCCCTTGTGCCTTTTCGATTCGCTTGGCGATCTCCACTTCCTCCTTTTGACTCAGAAGCGGCACCGCCCCCAACTCGCGAAAGTAGATGCGGTCAGGGTCGTTGATGCTTCCTGGGTTTCCGGGAGGCCAACCACCTTCCGGTCTAGGGGGCTTACTCTCCATGAATTCTCCGCAAAAAGACCTCAAGCGGTAACTGGAAATCGATTAGAATCGTTCCAACAGCACCGGGAGGGGCTTTAGCCCACAATGCCATGCACCAAGAGCAGGGGTGCTCCCTGAATTTCCAAGCTCGACAGCGCGCGAGGCATAATCCGACGTTACCAACCCGTTTGCAACCAAAACTGAGTGCTCGCCCTGCCCATTTTCCGAATCTTTGAATCGAATACTCGGGCTTTGAACAGCTCTAAACTGGGATCGCCCTTTGATTGGAGAACCATGGGCAGAACTCGGCCATTTCGCGGGCCTTCTACGGGAGTTCTCACTGGGGTCTAGTGTGCCGTTTAATTAATTCATTTGAATAATATCAGCCTCTTTGGCGTTTTCAGTCCTACGCAGGATGGAAGCCGCACTCTTGGTCCAACGAAAGGGTTTGGCTAGTTCCTGATTGTGCACACGGATGTAGCGACGGATTCCATTACGCAGAGCTTTTACGCTGGTGAAGGCGCTGCGCCTTATGGCTCTTCGAGTCAACTGCGAGAACCAGGTCTCTACGGCGTTGAGCCAGGAAGCGCTGGTGGGGGTAAAGTGCAGGTGAAAGCGGGTTCGTCTGGAGAGCCACTTCTGAATCTTATCGGTCTTGTGAGTGCTGGAGTTGTCCAGAATGAGGTGGATGTCTAAGTTGGCTTGGACACTCTGGTCGATTTGGCGCAGAAAGGCCAGGAACTCGCGGGCTCGATGCCGGCTTGTGATGCGCCCCAGCACTTGACCGCTGGCCACATCGAAGGCGGCGTAGAGACTGGCCGTACCGTGGCGCTTGTAGTCGTGGGTCCGGCGCTTGATCTGACCGGGACGCATCGGCAGTAGGGGTTGGGTTCGATCCAGCGCCTGTACTTGGGTCTTTTCATCGACAGAGAGCACACAAGCGTTGTCGGGCGGGTCCAAATACAAGCCAACGACATCCACCACCTTGTCGGCAAAGTGTGGATCGTTGCTGATCTTGAAGCTCTGGATGCGGTAAGGTCTCAGATCGGCTGCATTCCAGATTTGGCGAATCTGATGCACGGTCACGTCCGCATACTTGGCCATCAAGCGCAAGCTCCAGTGGGTCGATTCTCGAGGGATCGAATGTACGGTGTCGTGGAGGATTCGTTTGACCTTTTTGAGTATCAGCTTGCGAGGCTGACCGGGCCGGGGTCGATCGTACAAACCCGAGATACCCTCCTGCTGGTAGCGTTGTCGCCAGTGATAGACACTGGCCGCACACAGGCCGACCCTTTTGGGCACGTCAGCAACCGTCAGACCTTCTCCGGACAGAAGGATGATCCGGGCTCGAGCCGCCAAGCCGTCTGGAGTATTGCGACGACGAAGCCAAGACTCAAGCTCGACCCTGTCCTGTTTGGGAACCCTGATTTTCTTATGAGGTCTAGCCATAGGGAAAGGTAGCAAAGACCCCTGACTATTATTAAAATTAATTAAGCGCACAGAACACTAGACTGCCGCTGCTGCCCCGGCTACCGCTACGACGTGATCATCCTCGACGGTGCTTCCCGACACACCGATCGCCCCGATGACCTCGCCCACGCTGTTCTTGATCGGCACACCGCCAGGAAAGGTGATCAGACCTTCGTTTGAATGCTCGATGTTGTAGAGTGGCCCGCCGGGCTGCGACAGGTCGCCAATGGCACCGGTGTTCATGTCAAACATGCGGGCCGTGCGGGCCTTCTTGATGGAAATGTCGATCGATCCTCGCCAAGCGCCGTCCATGCGGGCGAAGGCCTTGAGATTTGTTCCCGCATCGACAATCGCGATATTCATCTTCACACCCAGCTCATCGGACTTGTTAAAGGCCGCATCGACGGCCGCCCTGGCCTGCTTCATCGTGATGTCACTCATCGCCTCAAACCTCTCTCGACAATGTCCCCCTCCTCATCAATCCGAGACGGAGTCTGCCGCCGGGGATAGTCAGGGGCCGCTTCCCCAGAATAGGAAACACTTGTTCGACCGGAGTATATGCCGGAGGGGAAAGGAGCGTCAAGGAGTAGGGATTTGGAGACCGTGGAACATTCGTCAAATAGGGGAATAGGTCAGGTAAGGGGCGAAGGACGAATGTTGGATGTGGGGCGATCTGGAGGCAGTTTTTGTGTGACTTTGTCGTCGCATCTTTCAGTCATCGGGGGGGGGAGGAAGGTTGTCCACAGGGGGGTCGATATACTCGTAGCCGCTTGCCATCGGTCCGTAGCTCAGGTCGAGCACTTGGCCAGGTAGAAGAGCTTGTCTCCCGTAAGGCTCGGCCGAACGTAGTCTGCAAAAGCCTTCCTGAACCTTGTGAGCAGGAAGTCCCCGCGGTCAAAGACAGTTCCAGCTGGGGACAGAAGGCCAGCATTCAAGACAAGCTCACGAGTCAGAAAACGAGTTCAGCGCCACGGGCTGGGCGGTCTTCGAAGACCAGTGCAAGGTTCAGGAACGGGTATTCAGGTCTCTCTCGATTTTCCCCAGCTCTTCCCGTTCTGCATTAATCTCCTCTTCCCAGGTGCGCTTGAGTTCGTTGGAGGCTCTCTTAAATTCGGCAAGTCCTTTGCCCAGGGATTTGCCAAGCTCGGGAAGTTTCCGGGGGCCAAAATGAGCAGGGCAAGGATGAAAATAACAACCAGTTCAGGAAAGCCAAGATTCCACATAAACTGACATTCCTCATATCAACTTCGGATGGACCTTCTTCGGGTCTCCCCGTGGTGAATAATCAAAACCTATCAGTCCTCCAACCAAGGAACAAGGGTTTTTCCCCATATTTACGCTGAAAACGGACTCTGATCCCCGAGTTATTTCAGGAGCCTTGGCCGAAATCTGATCGGCAGAGCTGGCCCCCGAAAACTGGACGATTTGCTAAGGTGGCTCCGACCTGAATGAGAAAGGACGGGGAGTCATGGCAAAACGAAGGAATTTTTCAACACCATTCAAAGCGAAAGTGGCGCTTGAGGCGCTTCGAAGCGAACACAGCGTAAGCGAGCTGGCGGCCCGCTACGAGATCCACCCGAATCTGATCACGAACGGGAAGAAACGGGTGCGAGAAGGGATGGTGGAGGTGTTCAAGGGCAAAGCGGACAAGGGCAGGGCCGGCACACAAGCCGAGAGCAAGGAGCTGTACGCCAAGATCGGCGAGCTGACGGTGGAAAAGGATTTTTTGTCCAAAGTGCTCGATCGTTGAGTGTGAAGGCCAGACAGGCCGCGATCGAGCCGGGGCACCGTCGGCTGAGCATCCGCAGACAATGCTCTTTGATGAGTTTGTCTCGTTCGACGTATTACTATGAGCCCCAGGGAGAGAACCCCCGGAACCTGCAACTCATGAGACGAATGGACGAGCAGTTCTTAGAGACGCCCTACTACGGGTCCCGACAGATGGTTTATCACTTGCGTCGGCAGGGTTATCGAGTGGGCCGTAAACGAGTGCGCCGCCTGATGGCAAAGATGGGCCTGGCAGCCATCTACCCGAAGCCACGCACCTCCAAGCCCAATGTGGGCCATCAAGTGTCCGCCCCTGCTTCGAGATCTGGAGGTCAATCAGCCCGATCAGGTGTGGTGCGCGGACGTGACTACATTCCGATGCGGAGAGGTTTTTTGTACCTGGTGGCGATCATGGACTGGTACAGCCGGATGGTGCTGTCCTGGAGGCTGTCGAACACGCTGGAGCCGGACTTTTGTGCCGAGGCACTGCAGCAAGCGCTGGTGATCTACAATAACAATAAGCCGGAGATCTTCGATACCGACCAGGGAAGTCGGTTCACCAGCACCGAGTTCATTGCCATACTCAAAGATGCCGACGTGCGCATCTCGATGGACGGCAAGGGCCGCTGGATGGACAATGTTTTTATCGAACGACTGTGGCGTTCACTCAAGTACGAATGCGTCTATCTGAATGTTTTCGAAACCGGAACCGAGGCCCGACTGGGTATCGGACAGTGGATTGAGCGATACAACTCCCAACGACCCCATTCGACCCATCAGGGAGCGACCCCAGAGGAGGTGTGCACTGGCCTGGTCAAAAATACTGAGAGGGACCTCGCCCTTGGGCTCGCCCCCTCTCAGTATTTCCCAGACTGGCGGCAACAAGAACTACGGAGTCCACCTTTAAAATGCCGCCAACTGGTCCAACCGATGGGGTCCGCCTCACTTGCCTCTCGATCAGAAACACGGACTCTAAGTTGTTCTCCACCTCAAACGGTCAATCCGAGACAACATCTCGGCCCATACCTCCTTACCTACCGCTACCTCCGCTATCTGAAACGTAACGATCCACCACCTTCGCTCCGATCTTGATCAATTTGGCCAATAGGATGCGAAGGGACCAATGGTTGATTCTTCTGGGCAGGACCAGACGCCGCAGAAAATTCCCCAGGTTGTAAGCCAAAACAAACAGAGCCAACCTCACCTGATTCGGGACAAAACGCGCGTTACTTGCTCCTGCTACCCGATCACTGTCGCGCCACATGTTACCCCAAAAATCCCGGCCCAGAAAAAACCGTCCGACCTGGACGTTTCCACCACGGAAAAGCGGGCCTCTTTAGGGGTCGTTTCGCCAAACGGCCATGAAAACGATGGCGGACAGGATCAAGAGAGGAGGGAAAAGGAGTACCGGAATGCCGGTGTTGAGAGCCTCCAACGAGGTGGCTTCCTGGGACTCCACGGCCGCCTTGCACATGGTACAACCCTGAGCCAGGATCGGTTCGCAGATCGCGGCAAGGAGGAGACAAAGGCAGGCAACGATTCCGACCGCTCCACAGCGAACCTGCCGCGAGAGTCCTCCTATCCGAACCCCAGTCGGGAGTATGGGCCAGTAAAGAGGGAGGCGGGCCAGATTCTTGGATTGGCCTAAGTTAAGTAGGTGACCCGGAGCAAGTCGGCAGTCTCCCTGCGAACCAAGATGGCAAACAGCTCTGCCTGACCCGAAGGAGAGCGCTCTCCAAGAGGCATTGGAGCCTCGAAAAAAGCCCCAGCGTACCGAATACCCCATTTGACGAAACCTGTCGAGCCTCTAACTCAAAACTAACCTCAGTATCCTTCCATTTAGATTCTGCTTCCAATTTAGATTCTTCCTCGGGCCTTTCCGGGAATTCTTCTGTCCCCGTGGCAAGCCACAAGTACCTTTCTCAATTTGGGGGGGCAGGAGCCAGCTTCAAATTCGCTCAGAGAACGACTGCTTCTTGACCCGCTGTTGTGAGCATTATGGCGGCTCGACACCACGAGAGCTACAAAAAAGCTTTTCTGCCCGGAAACGGACGCGGTGGATCTGGTACTGGAGCGCAAATCAAAAGTAGTATGCCTGCGTCCGCTTAACGGACACCGGGGTCAGAGCCCGTTTCTCAAGGCCGTTTGAAGTAGCGCAGAAGCTCGCTGTCGGTGGTCAGAATGAACACGCTCTGAGGATCGGCGGTCTCTTCGTACGTTTCCAGACTCTCGGTAAAGGCGTAGAAGTCGGGATCACGATTGTAGGCTTCCGCGTAGACGGTGGTGGACTCGTTGTCGGCCCCGCCCCGTATCTCCTGGGCTTTGCGATACGCTTCGGACTGGATCTTTTTCAAGTCCCGCTCCCGTTCTCCCCGGATGCGGGCGGCTTCACCCTCCCCTTCGGAACGGTACCGTTCAGCAACCCGCTTGCGCTCGGCGATCATGCGGGCGAAGACGTCTTTCTGCACCTCCTCGACATAACTGATGCGCTTGAACTGCAGGTCCACGAGTTCGATCCCCAGATCCTTGGCCCGCCCTGAGGCTAGTTCCAGGATCTCGTCGGTGATGACGCTACG
The DNA here is from genome assembly GCA_965205565.1 of Acidobacteriota bacterium. GTDB lineage: Bacteria > Acidobacteriota > UBA6911 > RPQK01 > CBDBID01 > CBDBID01. The sequence goes on along the minus strand of CBDBID010000040.1, from coordinate 62,109 downwards.
TCCCTTCTGGATGTCACTCAAACCGGCTGATTCTTCGTCAGGCGGCTGATCACTGGCTTCGGGCTCCCGGTTGCTGCTGCGAACCACTTCCACCAGATCGTACCGGGCCACAGCACTGCGAGTTTCACCATCCAGAATGTCGTCCAGACGGGACTGTGCTCCCCGCTCATCCCGCAACCGCTGGAAGAACTTTAGCGGATCGTTGATGCGCCAGCGGGCATAGGTGTCCACCCAGATGAACCGCTTGTCGCGCGTGGGCACCTGATTGGAGTCCCCATCCCATTCCAGGAATCGCTTTTCGAAGAAATTGGCTTTCTGGATGAAGGGTGTCTTGAAGTGCAGACCAGGCTGGTTCACCGGATCGCCTACCGGTTCTCCGAACTGGGTGATGACGACCTGTTCGGTCTCGTCCAGGATGTACAGCGCGCTGTTGAGAACCATCAAGAACGCCACCACCAGGATCAGAATCACGGTTCCTTTAGAATTCATCGGCTCTCCTCCTGTCGGTCCCCCCTCGTGGTCTGCCTCAACGTCTCCAGGGGAAGCAGGGGTAAGACACTTTTGGCCTCGCTATCTATGAAAAGCTTTGTCCCCAGTTGCGGTAGCACCTTCTGCATCGTCTCCAGGTACAGGCGCTGACGGGTCACTTTGGGAGAGCTGCGATAGGCTTGGTGCAGAGCCTTGAAGCGCGCGGCGTCTCCCTCGGCTCGGTTGACGCGGTCCAGCAGGTAACCCTCGGCCTGGAGGATGGCTTGTTCGGCTTCTCCCCGCGCCCGCGGGATCACCTGATTGTACTCAGCTCGAGCTTCATTGATGAGACGATCTCTCTGCTGTTGAGCCTGGTTCACTTCATCCCAAGAGGGCTTGACTGGATCCGGTGGGTTGACGTCCTGCAGAACCACTTGATCCACAGTGATACCCGTTTCGTACTGCTTGCACAGTGCCTGAAGGTGCGATTGGACCGTGGTCTCGATTTCCTGACGGCCTACTGTCAAGACTTCCGTAACCGTTCGATCCCCCACAACCTCACGCATCACCGCCTCGTTCATATCGCGAAACGTCTCCCGGATATTGCGCACCTTGAACAGGTACTTATAAGGGTCGGCGACCCGAAATTGGACGATCCATTCCACCACTGCTACGTTGAGATCTCCCGTCAACATCAAGGATTCGTCCAGATACTGCCGCGATGAGTACCGGGTGCGGATACCCGGTGCCTCGGTTCGAAAGCCAAACTCTTCCTTGAGCTGACGCTGTACGGGCACCTTGATGACGTTTTCGAGAAAAGGCATTTTCAATCGGAGACCGGGTTCGGATATCCGCACGAACTGTCCGAATCGAGTCACTACGCCCACCTGTTCCGGCTGGACCTGATAAAAGCTGCCCAAGAGAATGAACCCCAGCAGAATCAGAAGCGCGATCATCAGAACCAATCGCGGAGACGCCTTAAATTGTCGAAACCGGTCGAGACCGATCTCGATGCCTTTGCCTAAGTCTATTTCACTCATAAGCTACTCCCCGGCTGCAATGGTAGCATAAGGATGTTATTAGCCCTTTCTTCGTCCAGGAAAGAGCTGCTTGATGAGGATCTCTCTCCTCTATAACACCATCGCCGATCTAGAGCGACCCAGCCGCGTTAAGTTGAACAAAGCCCAAACTGGTGTTCATCGAAGGTCGCATCCAAACCCCGGAGTGGGACGACCGGGACGGTAATAAACGCCGCACCACCGAGATCGTGGCCTCCGATATGCGCATGGTGGGTTCCCGAGAAGAGGTTCAAGCCCCGGGCCAAGTCCCGGTTGCTGTAGGGGCGGCTCAAAAGAAGCTGGAGCCGTGAATCACCGAGGACGACATCCTGTTTTAGCGACTCCGAGCTCCCTTCGGATTGCAAGTGGGATTTCGAGGGAGCTCAGATGCTGGCAGCTTGGGCCTACCGTTTTCTGGAAAAGCATCCCCGGCTGGAAGCCACTTTCTTTCCGATTTCGAGGCCTGTCTTGCTTTGGGCAACACGCCACTCGTGCCTCGGATTTCCTACTGCGAATTTCTTTTAGCGCCGAGTCGGACTGAGGTTGACACCCAGACGCTCCAACTCCCGCGCCGCCAGGTTGGATTCGTGGGAGTCGGGGGAAAGGGCCATCAGGGACTTGAAGATTTCCACAGCCTCGGAGTGCTTCTGGATCTGCTGCAGCGCCACGGCTTTCTTGTAATAGGAGTTGGGTGTCTTGTCGCCCTTCGGGTAGAGGTTGATCACCTGGTCGAAGGCCTGAATCGCCAACTCGTAGCGATGCTGGATGGAGTAGGCGTCTCCCATATAGTAGGCGGCGTTACCACCGTATTCGCTATCCGGATAACTGGCCAGAAAGTCTTGAAATCCGGCCACCGCCAGATCGTAATTGCCCATCAGGTAATCGTTGTAAGCTGCGCTGTAGACTTGGTCCGGTTCGACTGTGCCTCCGGCGGCAGAGGGAGTGGTGCGAAGAGTGCTGATGTGTAGCTGCTGCTCTTCCACCTTGTGGTGCAAAGAAGCGATTCGGTTGTTCGTGTCGTCCAGTTTCACGCTGAGATTTTGAACCGCTTGCCGAATCTGCTCGGAGCTGTCCGCGGCGCTGCTCTCTTGGCCCCGAAGGGCGCTCTCCAACCGCTGAAAAATGACGTTTCTGGTGGCCACCTGATCGTTGAGCTGCTCTAGGAGCGATTTCACGATGCCGCCGCTCTCGTGGATGGCTTTTTGCAACAGTCGAACCTGGGTTTGAAGTTGCAAAACATCGCTCTGCAAACGGATGACCTCTTCTTTGGTGCCTCCCCAGGCCGCTGTAGTGATAAAGGGAAGAAATGCCAGGAAGGCGAAACCGGAATTTCTCACGATGGATTCTCCCGGCCCTTATTCTACCGGTCGCTGGAGCAGGGATCAAAACCCGGGAGAATGGTCGGTTTCGGGGAGCCAACGGGGCGTGTAGCGTCCGGGATTCGACGGCCGCCTATCCGGTCCTCAGGTCGCTACCTTCTAAACGACGAAGTGGGCCCTGCGGTTCAATTTCCAGCAAGACTCATCGTGATAGCCGGAAAAAGGAGTTTCCTCTCCGAAAGAGATGGTCTCCAGCTGGCCCGGATCCACGCCCAGTTCAATCAAATACTGCCGGGTGGCCCGGGCCCGGCCATCCCCTAAAGCCAGGTTGTACTCTTCGGTTCCGCGTTCGTCACAATGTCCCTCAATAACGATTCCGACAGCCGGATATCTCCGCAACTACTGCGCATTTTCCCCAGGATCCGCTTAGATCCTGAGGTCAGTCGGGCCTTGTCGTAGGCGAAGAAAACAGGGTGGACCAACCCGTCATCGATGGCTTTTGAAGGGCCTCAATGTCGGTGGCCGCGATGATCCCCGGGGCGCGGTCGGCCACCGTGATTCGGGTGCTGGGTGAAGCGGTGATGGCCATGGAGGGCACAATCGCCGGCTTAGGTAGGGTGTCCGGTGTGCTGGTAGTGGAACCAGGAGGGGTGGGTGCCGTTGCTTGTGTTTCCTTTTTGCAGCCGTCGAACAGGAGCGTTCCCATCCCCCAAAATAGCATCACAACGACAGGCAGAAGTCGTTGCATGGATTCCTCCGTCTTAAGGATTTCCCTCCTCTTTGGGGTAGTCCGACCAAGCGGGGCTCTCGTAACAAAAATACCTGGATAGCCCACGAATCAGAAGGTCGTTTTCAACCGAAATGTGAGGAGAAACACTTGTTCCTTAGGTTGGAGGGCTGATAGGTTTTGATCATGCACCACGGGGAGACTCGAAGGTCCATCCGAGGCTGAGTATGAGAAATGTCGGTTTAGGCGAGCAGCTTAAAAGAGGTAGAGTGCCAGAATGAAGCTGTACGCAGTGCCCTTCGCGTCTCTGCTGTTTTGGACGGGAACAGTGGGAGCTCAATCCGCCGATTTCTATCCATTGGATTTGATCCGGGCCGGGCAGGAAGGCTATGGCAAGACGGTTTTCCAGGGGACCAAAGTCGAGACCTTTCAGGTCCGAATCCTGGGAGTTTTGAAAAACGTCGGTCCCAAACAAAACCTGATTCTGGCCAGGCTTTCCGGCGGTCCCCTGGAAAGGACGGGCATCTTTGCTGGCATGAGCGGCAGTCCAGTCTACCTGGAGGGCAAGCTGGCGGGAGCCGTAGCCTATGCCTTCCCCTTTGCCAAGGAACCGATTGCCGGAATCACGCCGATACAGGAGACCGTCGACATTTTCAAGGAAAAGCCCCAGTGGATCAGCCCGGTTCCCAGAAGTCAGTCGCTGAAGACCCTGTACCAGGTTGAGCAGGATCCCATCTCGGGACGGGGACCGGCCTGGTTCCAGCCGACGAGGTGGGACCAAAACGGGCTACCCGGTAGCCAGACTTGGGGGCAGCTGACCCCGATAGCCACGCCCCTGAACATTTCCGGCTTTTCCTGGCGATCCGTCCGATACTTCGCCACCCAGCTACAAGCTCTCGGGATCGTCCCAGTGCGAGGCTTGGCCGGGGCCGCAGCTGACAAAGCGGCACAACCTCCTTTGGAACCGGGGTCTCCCATTAGTGTGCAGCTCTTGCGCGGGGACCTGGATCTAAGCGCCAGTGGCACGGTCACCCACCTGAGCGGAGATCGGATTTACGCCTTTGGACATCCGTTCCTGGGAATTGGCTACACCGACCTGCCGATGAACCAGGCCTCCGTTTTGACCATCATCCCCAGCCTCAACACCAGTGCCAGGATCTCGGCTTCAACGCGATTCGTGGGAGCGATCAAACAGGATCGGGCCACTGGGGTCATGGGTCTGACGGGCGAGAAACCGAAATTGATTCCGGTGAACCTCCGACTTCGCACGAGCCGCAATGCAACGAAGGAATACCGCTACGAAGTAGTCATCGACAACTTTCTGACCCCTTTTCTGATCACCTTTCTGGTACACAGCAACATCGTTTCCTCGGAGAGGGCCGTCGGTGAACAGACCCTGCAGGTGAAGTGCCTCATTTCAGTCAAGGGTCAACCGGACGTCCACTTCGAGAATAGCGTTTCGGACTTGGCCAACGGGCCCGCCTTTGCCGCGATTGCCGCCACCGCCCCCGTTCATTTTCTCCTGAAGAGCGGATTCGACGAGCTGGTCATGGAAAAGATCGAGTTGGAAGTTCAGGCCAGAGAGCAGAATCGGCTGGCCACCCTGGATCGAGTCTGGCAGGACAAGTTGGAGGTTCGCGCCGGAGAAGAAGTCGTGCTCACCGTCTTTTTGAGAAAACCCAATGGGGACGACCAGATCCAGAGGTACCCCGTAAAAATCCCGGACGACATGACACCCGGGCCCCTTCAGATCCTGATCGGAGACGGGCTCTCCATACTCCAGGACGATGAGGGCTCTGGCCTAGACGAGTTCGTTCCCAAGAGCCTGTCCCAATTAATCAAGGCCATCAACAACATCAAGAGAAACGATCGGCTTTACGTTCGTCTGTATCGAGAACAGGGAGGTGCGGTAATCGCCGGCGAAGGTCTGCCCGGTTTGCCGCCATCGCTGCTGGCTCTCTATAGCGCCGAAAAGACGTCGGGAGAGATCAAATCGATTCGGAAGGTCATTTATGTTGAACACGAGTTGACTCCCACCGATTTTGTCCTGAAAGGCCAGCAGGTGATCCGGGTCAACGTCAAGAGCTGATTCTAGTCAACCTGCTGGAGTGCCAACTCCTTTAATCTCATACCGCCCGAGAAGCGGGTGGTGCAGGAAAAACCGAGTCGGATTCCCACCCTCGTTCTGATGGCTTTGCTGGCGACGGTATCGCTGGCCTTGGTCAGCGGCCTCCAATGCAGATCATCAACCTGAAAAAGCTGTCCCGGCGGGATCGTCGGGCACTGGGCATCGGCGTCTCTTTGCTGGTCGTCGTCTTCGTGGGCCTGTACGTGATCCTGCCTTTCTATGAGGCTCGAGGACACATTTCGCAGGATGTCGAGAGCCAAAAGAAACTCCCCAATACCAGGCTCGCCTGCAAGCACTCGATCGCCAGCTCGGTACCTACAGACAACAGCTGCCGGAGGCGGCCGATGCCAGTGTTGCCACCAGCCAACTGGAAGAATTGGTGCCCCGACTAGTCGGAAGTTCCGGCGCGTAATCAGGGAAAATTCAAGCTAACAGTTTGATAGAAGGGGGTTTAGGCGGCTTATCTCCGCGCATTGTGTGCCCATGTATAGTTTGGTAGTCATAAATTATATGTTAGATGTTACTGATAGGACAGTGCCCATGTACATCGAGAGCGTCCCCAATCGAAACTCCCCGCCCTGTATCCTGTTGCGCCAGTCCTCCCGGCAGGGCAAAAAGGTCATCAAGCGCACCCTGGCCAATCTCAGCTCCTGGCCCGAACCTCTGGTGGAAGGGCTTCGCACCCTGCTCAAAGGCGGGACGGCGGTAGAGAACTTGGCCGAGTCCTTCGAGAAGGTGCGCTCGCTGCCGCACGGCCATGTGGGTGCCGTGTGGGGCACGCTGCGCCAACTCGGTCTGCTGGCCCTACTTTCTCGCAAGCCTGGCCGGAAACGCCAGCTGGTAGCCGCCATGGTGGTGGCTCGCATCCTGGATCCCGGCTCCAAGTTGGCCACCGTCCGGGGGCTGGACTCCGAGAGCCAGCTGAGCACTCTGGCTACGGTGGCCGAGATTGCAAACGCCCAGGTGGATGGGCTCTACGCGGCTCTAGACTGGCTGCTGGCGCGCCAGAGCCGCCTGGAGAAAAAACTGGCGCGCCGTCACCTTCAGGAGGGCTGTCTGGTGCTGTACGATCTGACCTCCAGCTACTTCGAAGAGCGCCGCTGTCCGCTGGCCAAGCTGGGCTACTCGCGCGACGGCAAGAAGGGCAAGCTGCAGATCGTGATCGGCATGCTGTGCAACCGGCAAGGCTGCCCGGTGGCGGTGGAAGCCTTCGAAGGCAACGTGGCCGACCCCAGCACGCTGGACTCCCAGATCGAGAAGCTGCAAAAGCGCTTCGGCTTGCGCTTGGTGGTGATCGTGGGGGATCGGGGGCTGATCACGAGCGCCCACATCAGCGAGGATCTCCAGCCGCAAGGGCTGGGCTGGATCACGGCGTTGCGGGCGCCACAGATCGGCAAACTGCTGGATCAGGGCCATCTGCAGCTTTTGCTCTTTGACGATCGAGACTTGGCCCAGATCCGGAGTCTGGACTATCCAGGCGAGCGCTTGATCGTGTGCCGTAATCCCCTGCTGGCGGAAGAACGGAGCCGCAAACGGCGGGAGTCACTGGCCGCCACCCGAGAGCAACTGGAGCGGATCGTGGAGGCGGTCGATCGCCCCAAGAGACCCTTACGGGGACAAGATAAGATCGGCCTTCGGGTGGGCCGGGTGCTGCATCGTTGGGGCATGGCCAAGCACTTCCAACTGCACATCTCGAAAGACAGCTTTCAATTCCAGCTCCAGGGAGAGAGCATCGACCGGGAAGCTTCCCTGGACGGCATCTACGTGATCCGCACCAGCGTCCCCGAGCGCGAGATGGAGGCCGAGCAAGTGGTCGATAACTGTGGCCGACGCACGCCGCAGGTGCGTTTACACATCGATCACATGGTGCCCTGGGAGAAAGTGCACCGCCACGATCCAGACAATCTGAGGACGGCTTGTGATCGCTGCAATCTGGGCAAAGGCGCTCAGTTGCTTGATCGGGCTCAACGGTAGCACGAAGAAGATTTATCCGAGGCTGATATGAGGAATATCGGCTTGAAGTTTCACCCCAGCAAGAGCGTGTTCACCCATGAGTCTCTTTGAAATCCTGGCGGTCCTGATCACTCTGTCGGCTCTGTTCAGCTACGTGAACTACCGCTATTTCCGACTGCCCACCACCATCGGCGTCATGCTCATCGCGCTGGTCTTTTCGCTGGTGCTGATTCTGGCCAGCTACGTGGGCTGGGAACTGGAGCGGCTGGCCGAGGACCTGCTGATGCAGATCGACTTCAACCAGGCGCTGTTGCACGGCATGCTCAGCTTCCTCTTGTTCGCCGGGGCGCTGCACGTGAATCTGGGCGATCTGGCCGAGCAGAAATGGATCATCTCCGCTCTGGCGACCGTGGGGGTACTGGGGTGCACCGGATTGATCGGTTTGCTCTCCTGGACCCTCTTCAACTGGCTGGGTCTGGAGGTGAGATGGATCGACTGTCTTCTGTTCGGGGCCCTGATTTCACCCACCGATCCGATCGCCGTGATGGGGATCCTGAGACGTTCCACAATCCCCCGCAGCCTCGTGACGAAAATCACCGGGGAGTCTCTTTTCAACGACGGCGTTGCGGTGGTGGTTTTCCTGGTGCTGCTGGATGTCACCACGAGCCCTCACGGGGCTCGTTTCGATCGGGTGCTGGGCCTGCTTGTGCTGGAGACTGGAGGAGGGATTCTCTTCGGGCTCCTGATCGGTTGGCTGGCCTACCTGATGCTCAAGAGTGTGGATCAGTATCAGGTGGAGGTGCTGGTGACGCTGGCGCTGGTCACGGGAGGCTACGCGCTGGCCGAGTGGCTGCACCTTTCGGCTCCCATCTCCATCGTGGTGGCTGGCCTGCTGATCGGCAATTACGGCCGTCTGCTAGCCATGTCGGCCCGGACCTGTGGTCATCTGGACACCTTCTGGGAGCTGGTCGATGAGATTCTCAATGCGGTGCTCTTCCTCCTCATCGGCCTGGAAATCCTGGTCTTGCAGATCTCTTCGCAACACTTGCTGGCTGGTTTGCTGGCCATCCCGTTGGTGCTCTCTTCCCGGTGGGTGTGGGTCTCGGCGCTGGTTCTGCTGCTGCGCCGATTCCGAACCTTCAGTCCGGGGGCGATCCGCATCCTGACCTGGGGAGGCTTGAGGGGAGGGATTTCGGTGGCTCTGGCCCTGTCGCTGCCGGTCGGACCGGCGCGCCAGATCTTTCTTCCCGTGACCTACCTGGTGGTCGTCTTTTCGGTCCTGGTCCAGGGTTTGACCATTGGCAAGGTGGTGCAGCGAGCCAGCAAGAGCTGAAATACCGACCACGCACGATCCCGGACGGAAGGGCGATCCAGCAGAGGGTGTTGTAAAAGATCTCAAGAGCCCTCACCGTGAGACAAAGATCGGAGCAGCAATCGTACGATTGCAGAGGGAATTCCTAATAATCAGCCACTTACGTCTGCGTTCTCGCGAACGCAGCGCTGTCAGAATCCATCAATACACACCTTGTGACACCCTCCCAGGGGGCGGAAGAAAAAACTCGGGGCGGATCAACGTGGATGCTGGGACTGCTGCGGAATGCTGCGCCCCTGCCGAGACCAGATTGACAAAAGTAGCCTCAGTTCCGGTGAAAGTTGGACAAGATAGTTGTGCAGTTGCAACAAGCTGGTAACCGCTGCGCCGACGTCGCCTCAAACGGCTACATCACCCGCTACTCCCTCCGGTCGCGGCTCTGTGGGTGCCTTCCGGTTGCTGTCGGGAGAGATGCACCAAACCCTGGATACGGTGACTCACTCCGACCACCCTACATTGGGACAGAACACTGGGCCCAGACAGCCTCTGAGATGGTGCGACTGTGGGTCCATTCCGCCGCACGATGCGAGTATCGCGGAATTTGAACTTGGAGGGCTCGGTCCGTAAACTGATCGCCATGAGACGAACCATCTTCGTTCTGGGATTTCTGTGGTGATGTATATGACTTACGCTTACCTTGCAAGCCAGCGTAAGGGATCAATCGAGAATATAAATCTAGAAGAGGACGACCTCAGGCTGAACTCAGGGTATCAACAACTTGTCGACAGTCTCCAAACCGGCAACCACAATAACATTTCTGATTCAGTCAAGTCAACCACTTCAAAGGAGATTGGGAGGAAGGAATGAGGAAAGGAATTCCATTGGGAATCATCACTTTAACATTACTGACGATGTGTACAGTCACGATGGGTTCTCAGACGGTCTCAGTGTGTGATGAAGAAACCGTTGAACAGGCCAAAGCCAGGTTTCGCCGTTTGCAGGAGGTCCGGAAACGACAACCGGACGATATTTCCAACGAGGAATTTCGGGATGCCGCGAAGAGCTACATTTTTGAAGCGGAACTATGCTATCAGGTCCGATATGGAATGGGCGTCCCCACCGCCCAGAAAATCGATGATGGAGGTCTTTGGGTAGCTAGTTCAACATTTGGTAACAGTGCTCCGATGTTTACAGATGATTTTTCATATCCTCAATACAACCTGCACGGGACAAAATGGGGGGCAGGCTCCCCATTTTCCCGGATTGGTAATAATCGCGATGCACAGGGTCCGAGAACTTCTGGAGGGGAAGTCACTTACAGTTTCATGGGAAATGGCGTTTCAATGAGCAACGAGTCGTCCTCTGCTGGTTCGAACATGGCCATCGCTAGTTTGGAGACGTTTGAACCTTGCTTTTACCAGGAGATCTCCGATGCGTTTGGAGCTTGGTCGGCTGTCGCGAACATTACATTTAGTGGGGATTCACCGTCGTGCGCCGCGAGCAGCGACCTGGCACACGAATGTCTGTTTTTACTTACCTAGCCCCCCTTCGAACAGCTGCCGATCCGACAGCCCAATCAATCCTCTCTTTCAAAGTTCTGAGTTTGCTGCTCTTTCCCCAGGGCAACAAACCCGACGCGCGTGACGCGGAATGGGGAACACTCATCAAGCTTTACGAGTACCAGATTCCACGCTCGGGTCACATTCTGTTCAAGGACGGCCTCCTTTATCGGCTCGACTTTCTCCTTCCGGAAGTAGCTCTTCCAATCCGACTCCACGAGTGCCGAAAGGGATACAAGGGACACAAGGGTAGCTTTGCCACCAATCTCTCTGGGTTGAGAACCCGACTTGAGGAAGACAAGCGCGACAATCTAGCCTAGATTTGGCTATCGATGCTAAGGGGTTGTCTTGAATCGAGAGGGCTTTGGGGTGAACCACAAACAGGTGTAGCGGGTTTGAAAGCAGGAGGGGTTGAGCCTTCCCGGAAGACGGCCCAAGGAGAGAGCCCGTGAGCCTCAGGGAGAGATTCGAAAGAAGCCCCTGTACGTGGCGTGAACCATGTGTGGAGCTACGACTTCGTCTTTGACGGACTGATCGGAGGCAGAGCGGTGACGATCTTGGCAGTGGTGGATGATTACAGTCGACATTGCCTGGCGCTGGAAGCAGACCCAAGTATCCGTGGCTGGCAGGTCCGGGATGGAGTCAGCTGTGGGGTGCGGGCGCTTTTTGAGAACTAGGCCGGGAGCCAACCAACCTTCCAAGGTGGTGGAGGAATCGACCCGATGGTGTCTAAATCCGAGTGGTCAGTAGGCACGAAACTTGACCTCGAACTCCGCCCGACAACCCTTGTCGACCCAGATCGTGTCTCCCGTGAAGCCGTAGTTCTGACCCTCGATGCAGGGTGAGTTCGACTTCTGTTTGTGCATCCGCAAAGATTCGATGGGTCCGCCCACACGACAAGTTCGCCACTTGTTGTTCTTGCTTTTGCAATTGACCTTCCTCTTCCTGTCGCGCCCCCACAACGGAGTCGTGTTGGATACTGAACCACCCGGCTTGTACTCAACCTCGAAACTCCCTTCGCAACCGTCGCTCACCCAAACCGACTCACCCCGGTAGCCATAGCTCACTCCGAACGTACAGGGGGACTCGGACTTTTGCTTGCGCAGTTTCAGGCTGTGTATCCGACCCGCCACTCGACACGTGTTGGGCTTGAAGCTTTTACTCTTACAGCTAATGCGACGCTTCTCTCGTCCGCCCTTCTGGTTCAACCAACTCCACCCCCAGGAGGTCGTATGGGCGGAGTAGCTCACTTCAAACTTGGCCGAGCAGCCCTTATCGACCCACACATGGTCGTCGGAAAAGCCAAAGGACGCCCCTTCCACACAGGGGGTATCAGACTTTTGTTCGAGCAGAAAGACCGCCTTGACGCTTCCCTTGACTGAGCACTCCTTGCGCCTGAAATTCTTGCTCTTACAATCAAGTTTCTTGATCCTGTCGACTGATGCAGCCTCCGGGAAACTAACGGAGAGGGCTACTCCGACGATAAATGACAAAGATGTTTTCACTACGATACTCGATGATCTGTATCAGTCCTCCAGTCAAGGCACAAGGTTCTTGCTCATCTTTCCGCCGGAACAGCTTCTGATCCCGGAGTGCAGTGGTGATGATCCGGTCTCCACTTTTCCGACGCCAGCCAACCGACCGCTTCCGCTAAGCATCAACCTAGTTCCTATGAGACCCATTCCGTCCTCGGTTGATCCGGTTAAGCTGGATTTTTCGTAGAAAAGCGACTGTAGTCACTCTTCCAGTGACCCCGTCTCACACTACCCGAAAGGTCAGACTTCCTCTTGGAGAGTAACCTGCTCCCCTGACTTCTAACTTTCAACTCTCGCCTTACTTTCGGGCATTTTCTCCCTCTGAGCCAGAAGCCCTCAATGTAGGTAAACGATTCACGGCCTGGCGGTTGGCCCCAGGCACAAGGTGTCCGTACACATCAACCGTCATCCTAATGGTGGAGTGGCCCAGCTGATCCTTCACGTAGGCCAGCGACTCCCCATTTTGGAGCAGCAGGGTGGCAAACGTGTGTCTCAGGTCATGGGACCGGATGCGCCGGATGCCCGCCTTTTCCAAGCCTCTGTGGAAGTGGCTGGTCTTGACGTTTTTCATGTCCACCGGGTTGCCGTTCCGGTTGCTAAAGATCCAATCTGGAATTTCATTACGACCCTTCTTCAACCACTCGATCTTGCGTTGTCGTTTAAACTCCTTTAGTGAGTCAAGTAGGGCGTCGGAAAGGTCCACTTCTGCCCCATGGTCTTGATGAAGGGAAACACCTCATCGCGCACCGTCTCGAACATCTGCTCAGGGGCGGTCTCCTTGAAGCGAGTCCAGCGGAGTGCCTCCTGGCCGGCCGTGAAGACGGGGTCCTCGATTGGCCTGCCCGTGCGGGCAGCCTTGTGCTCCTTCAGGGTCTGCAACTCGTCCAGCTGCTTGATGAGCAGCAGGTAGGTCAGCTGCTCAATGACCGACAGCGAATTCGAGATACCGCCCGACCACATGGTGTCCCAGATGCGGTCGACCTTTCATTTGAGTTCCCCGGTGATCATGGGTTTCTCATTATCTCTGTGGGTTGAAGGCCAGTGCGCGCAAGGTTGAATCTCGCTTTCGTAGCCTAACGTCTGGATTCAGCCCTCACGCCCACGTCTCAGTCTCTATACTGTACCTGTCAGAGTCCACTGGAACCAAGTTAATCGCCAGCCCCCCCGGAATCGGCGGCTTCCAGCCACAAGCTGCCTCGTCCGGTTTGAACCAGCTCAAGCAGTCGGTCGAATAGCCTGGAGTACAATCGGGCGTGCGTTTTGGACGTGCTGAGCGCTCTCTCGGATACGCGAGTAACGTTCAGCGAGGGCACTTCCGATCTTCGGAAGCTGGCAAGCAAGGCTCCGAGTCACTACATCCATGAGTACAAGATTGGCTCCGATCTCCTCAAGGAGCACCTTGTTCCCCCAAAGTTCATAGCCGACCCCAGCGAGCAGAAAGCTCTCCAATCAGCTTGGAGCGTCGACAACTTAGCCCACAAAGTAACCTGCCTTTTCAAATAGGTCAGGATAGACAGTGAATCGCGAAGGAAAGAAACTTGCATGGGTTCCCGCTTGTCTAAGTTTCCATGGTTGAAGTCAAGTCAGTAAAGAAGCACGTGAAGGACTACAGCCTGGGGAAGCAACGAAAGCATTTGTGCATAATACTCCCTGGCGTGCTACCCGATCGAAGGACGGAGTCTGGACACTAGTTGAACCGTAGGCTGAGGCATGGAGAAAGGATTGGTCATCAGAGATTGCGATGAGAATAGTGGGCCGTTTAAGAGGTGCATTAGAGCATGAAGAGACGACGATCATCAGAATGCCGCCCAGCGCTGTCAGAAAATGTCGGTCAAATCCCTTGGTAATAATGTTAGTAGAATCCCTATGGTAAAGTTTAATCCCCTATTTCAGGTTGATAAATAATGGTTCATTGAATCATTATCATACAACATAAAATATTTACACCCCGGAAAAATTCAGGATACCTTTTTCGCCTGTCTATCAGGACGTATAGAGGCATAGTTCGGCACACCTCCTGCGGGGGGGGGTAGGGGGCTACTAGGGGAATATGCTGGGGATTGGCTCCTAATTCCTGTTCTTGGACTCTTCCACCTGGATACGGTTGGCTTGGGCCCAGGTGTCCTTTCGGACCCCGGTCACCTGCCAGGACACCAGCAGTCCTGCTGGACCGCCGGCTATCTTGAAACGATTGTCACTGATCATCTCGGCTACAAATAGAGAAGGTGCCGGTGCGCCAATCGGGGTTAGTTGGTAGCGAAACTCCCGGTTTAAAGCCTCAAAATAGTCTGGCATCTGGATCCAGACTTCACCCTTGTCATCCAACTCAACGTTGCCGTCGTACACGTTCTTCATGTCCGGACTCTCTACAAAGGAGTGGTGCAGGTACTTCTTGTCAGGCTCCAGTGGATGGTCAATCTTGAAACCTCCCCCTCCCTTGGACAAACTGCCTGTGATAGACACATCCCCAAAAAACTCCACTTCTGGCAGACTTCCCACACCGGGACCAAGCTGCATTCGGGTCGCACCCTTTGAGATGAAAGTCATGTTGTCGGTTCTGTGGCTGTAGTAGAGGCCTCCCGCATCCATATCGCCGTTTCTGGAAAAGTGGATACGACTGCTCTTTTTAGCGGTGCTCGTGATGCTCAGGTCAGTTCCATAGCCACCCTCTCTTTCATTTTCAAGGTGCAGAACGGTATCTACACTGGGCACTCCCAGGTCACCTCCCCTTTGAATATTCAAATGGGAATCTGGCGAATCGGTGCCAATTCCGACATTGCCGAAAAAAAAGCGTTTGCTTAGACCGCCCCCATAGATCTCACCTGCTCCAATAATGTCATCAGCCAGTGGGCCGAATGTTAACGCCGGATTATAATAGGCTTCCATGACTGCCGGATCGCTGTTTTCGTGTCGTAAGCCTATCGCATGTCCAATCTCGTGAAGTACTACAATACCGAGATCGATTGCTCCTGCATTGGGGCCACAGGACCACTCCTCATCCACGTCAAAATACATATCTCCAGCAGCAGTGACACCATTCGGTGGTGGAAAGTAAGCGTGGGCGAGCGTTCCGCTGGAACCATCAAAATAGTGAGCACCGATTCGGATGTCTCCACTAGCACCCACTCCGTTGGATTTAACTTCGTTGTCGGTGACCGGTCTAAACCCGCATTCACCATATGCGGCACGAAATCTGCTTCCTTTAATCGATGCAACTATCTATAAGTAAAGAAGATATTGAAAATCAATGGGGCAAGAAATGGCCGACCCCAAGGGTGAGCTTTTGAAGCTCGGTTTTAATAGTAGGGTAAAGCTGGAATTTCATGCGAACTAAGGTCACTTCGGATGCCGGGCTCCTCGCCTATCGGGACCTGGATAAAGCCTTAAGTCTATTTGATCGTGTACCTTCCGTTGTTCAGGATCTGCGGACCGGGCGTAACATCCAGCACGACCTTCCGGCCTTGCTACGCCAATCCGTATACAGCCGCTTGGCGGGTTATGAAGATGTCAACGATGCGCATCGTCTATCGGTGGATCCGACCATGCGAAGGGTCACCGGGAAAAAGAATGAGGACAAGAAGGCCGCCAGCGCCAACACGATGGATGGAAGGAGCACTGGAGAAAACCTCTCATCGACGCATCATTCTGGATCTGGACAGTTCAGCCAGTCCTGTCCATGGCCAGCAGGAGGCCTCTGCCGACAACGGTCATTTTGGATGCACTTGCTACCATCCCCTGTTTTGTTTCAACCAGTTCGGAGATTGCGAAGGTGCCTTGCTACGCCCCGGTAACGTGCACAGCGCGGATGGCTGGAAGGAGCTGCTGGAACCGATCGTAACTTGTTACGAGAAGAAAACCGTCCGCAAATACTTTCGCGGGGATGCCGCTTTCGCCAAGCCGGAGATCTTATGAATGCCTGGAGGAGAAGGGCTTCTTGTATGCCATCCGGCTTCCGGCCAATGAGGTGCTTCAGGCAAAGATTGAAACCCTGCTAACCCGGCCCGTGGGTTGCCCACCCAGAAAGCCCATCGTCTGGTTTGCCGATTTCAGCTATCCAGCCGCCAGTTGGGACCGGCCTCGTCGGGTCATTGCCAAGGTGGAGTGGCATCGCGGGGAACTCTTTCCGAGAGTCGGTTTCATCGAAACTTATGTCAAGCACCTGGCGGGGCCGGATTCAATGGTCGTGGGCATCAAATAGAGAGAGTTGGCGCCAGGCGCCTAACCAATTCCGTGCCGGTCACCATCTCACCGGTCCGGGGCGAATCTCAGATGCAGCGCTTGAAGCCCCCGGAAGAAATTGTTGGGACGCCATTCGATCCGGGCCTCTTCAGCCAAGCGCAGACCGGGCAAACGGCGCAGCAGCGTAGGGATCGCCACCTGGGCCTCCAGCCGGGCCAGCACCGCTCCGGGACAGTAATGGGGACCCTCACCGAAACAGAAGTGGCGGTTGTTTTGCGGGTGATGTCGAGGCGGTCTGGATGCGCAAACTGGGCCGGGTCTCGATTGGCTGACGCCAGCACGGGTTGCACGACATCTCCCCGCCGGATCGTCTTGCCGTTCAATTCCAGATCCTGCACGGCAATGCGGTGCCCACGCTGCACCGACACATCGTAGCGCAGCAGTTCTTCCACCGCTACGGCGATTTCTTCGGGATGCCGGCGCAGCCTGGCCAGCTGCTCTGGGTTACGGAGTAGGACCAGCACCCCGTTCCCGATCAGGTTGGTGGTGGTTTCGTGCCCTCCCACCATGAAAGTGACACCAGTCGAGAACAACTCGGCCTCACTCAGACGATCCCCCTTCTCTTCGGCTCCCACCAGCTGGGTGAGGAGGTCCTGACGGGGCCGGCGCCGGCGCTCCTGAATCAACTTCCCGAGCCAGTTGCGGGCTTCCAGCAGAGCCGCCTGGCTGAGTTCGACGGTGGACGGATCGGTCCGCCCTGTTCCACGAAAGGCACTGATTTGTTTGGACCAGGCCTGGAATTGATCCCGATCCTGGTGGGGAAAACCGAACAGGTCGGCCAGGACTGTTCCCGGTAGTGGGTATGCAAAATCTCCGATCAGATCGATGTGCCGGCTTCCCCGTTTCGCATCGATGAGACGGTCCACCACCTGCTGGACACGGTGCCTCATAGACTCGATCATCGAAGGCGAAAAGGCCTTGGCGATCAAAGCTCGAATCTGGGTGTGCCGGGGCGGATCGGATTGGGCCAACCCCGTAACGAAGTGTTCGCAAAGGGATCTTGTTTTGAGTCTCGTTTGGCGGGGCAGCTGATTGAGAAAGCGCTCCACGATGCCCACATTGGAAAACTGCTTGAAGTCCCGCACATCGCCTGCGCTACGTCCTCGTAGCGGGTCAGCAGCCAGGCATGCTAGGCCGCGGACCAGTACACTGGATCCCGCTCGCGAAGCCTCCGGTATACGGGATAGGGATCGATGAGAAACTGCGGTGTCGTCAACTGCGCGTCTAGAGCCGGTGTCGATGGCAATTGGGCCATTGGTTCGTATCCTATCATTCGACCCAAGGCCCGAGTTTCGACCTTGTTCCTTGAGAATGCGCGGAAGCACTCGAGAGGCAAGTCAACCGCTAACCCTACCGTTCGACCCTTCGTCGAGAGGTGATATGGCGAGGAAGGACACATTTCATTACTGGGGTAATGGTGGGATCATCAGGGCATGAGCATCGCCAAGTCAAGAATCACCGCCCACGGGCAAATCTCGATCTCGGCCAAGGTTTGCAAAAGGCTTGGTGTAGCTCCCGGGTCGATCCTGGAATGGTACGAGCAGGACGAAAAAGTCTTTGTTCGGAGGGCATCCAAGTACACCTTGAACCAGCTCACTTATGAGTCCATCCGTCACCCATTTCACTGAGTAAAACAGATATGCCTAGAAGAAAGCAGTCAAGAGATACATGCTCCTATTGCAAACGCGAATTCGCAAATGGAGGCATGACAAAACATTTGGCAACTTGTCGAAAGCGAGGTGAGCTTCTCGCAGCAGTCGAAACGAAGCCGGGCAAGAACGAAAGACTCTACCATCTGCGGGTACAAGATGCCGGACCGGGCGTTTTCTGGCTGGATCTTGAAATGCGTGCTCAGCCACCCTGCAGCAATTGGATGCTTACCTGCGCGCCATCTGGCTGGAATGTTGCGGCCACCTGAGTCAGTTTTCCATCGGTGGTTGGCGGGGAGCAGAGATCGCATGGGAAAGAAGGAGGAGCAGGTATTGAAACCCGGTGTTGAAGTTACGCACATCTATGACTTTGGGACGTCATCGGAGACATTGATAAGGGCTGTAGCGGTGCGGGAGGGCAGACCAACAAGCTCACGCCCGATAGCGCTCATGGCTCGCAACTCTCGTCCTGAAGAGAATTGCATGGAGTGTGGTCAGGCGGTCACAAAGCTGTGTCTAGAATGCTTGTATGAGGAGGAGAAGTGGGGACGTTGTGTGAAGAGCACGCGGGGGAGCACGCCCACGACGAGTATGGAGAGCCATTGGATCTAGTGAACTCCCCCCGGTTGGGGCTGTGTGATTATACCGGGCCAGCGGAGCCGCCCTATTGATCGGATCAGGGATCAACTGGCTTCCGAGAGGGTGCGGCCCGGACGAACCCGGTGGTGGCCGCGATCACGCCGAAGGCGATGAATCCACAGGCCGCGACGCTTAGCGCCAACCGATAGTCCGAGGTGGTGTCAACCAGCCTTCCCGTTCCCTTCAGGAACGCGAAGGTCAGGGCGTTGCTGGCCAGCATTCCGCCAGCCAGGACCGTTCCGCAGTGTCCCATCGAGCACTAAGGTCGAGAAGATGCGGCCGGGCGGCGCTTCACGTCGTAGCAGTAGATCTGGTCCTGATCGCGTAGATAAAGGCGGCCGCCGGCCAGCGCCAGAGGGCTCCAGGTGAAATTCGCAGTGGAGATCTGGAAACGGCTCTTTTCGCGATACTCCTGCGGGGAGACTTCCACCAGGCCCACCACTCCCTTCTCGCTCAGGCAGTACAGGTGTCCATCGGCATACAGCAGCGACCCCTTGCCGACGCTGCGATGCTTCCATCCCACCTCGCCGTCTTTGAATCGCATGGCCGTCAAGATGGCGCTCGAGTAGCCGTACAGATAGCCGTTGACCAGAATCGGGCTGGCATGGTGATTCTTCATTTCCCGGTTAAAATAGACCTCACGAGCCGCCACCTTTCCCTCCTGGGCGCTGAGCTGCACCAGGCCGCCGCCCTGTCCGTAATCCGAGGAGACGAACACCCGGTTTCCGGACACGATGGGCGTGGCCACGTGGATCTTGATGTCGTTGGCGGCGCGGTCGTAATCCCACAGCAGTCGTCCGGTGTAAAGGTCCAGTCCCGCAGCGCGAAGACCGGTGAAAAAAATGACCTGGGGGATACCGGCCAGTCTGGCCTGGACGGCTGAGGAGTAGCTGGCCGGATCGCTCAAACTCTTCCACACCAGAGATCCGTCCTGCCGGTTCAAGGCCACCACGGAGGCTCCCTCCGCTCCGGGGTTGACCAGCACCAGATCTCCAACCACCAGAGGCGATTCGCTCAGACCGTGGATGATGTTGGGAGCTTCAAATTCGCTCAAAACATTGAGCGTCCAGAGGGTTCGCCCAGTGCTGGCATCCAGGCAGGAAAGGTCTCCATTGGCGCCCAGAGCATAGACGTGGTCCCCAACGACGGTGGGGGTGCTTCGAGGGCCATCGATTCCGGATGGATCACCGGGACCGGGCGGAAAGGAGGTTCCCATCGGCGTCGTCCACAGCGCCTCCCCCGTAACAGCATCCAAGGCGACCACTGACTCGGCGTCCCCGAAGGCCCCCATGGTGAAAAGCTGACCTTCGGAAATCGACATGCTGGAGTGGCCGATGCCGACCCCCTGGGCTCTCCAAAGCAGGGGTGGCCCCCCGTCGGGCCACTCATGAAGGAGTCCCTTTTCCCGGGAGATTCCATCCCGTTGACTCCCCCGCCACTGGGGCCAGTCCTCACCCCGCAGGTTCGCGGATACCACGGCGATGAGACCGAGACCGTAAAGGCCCCACCCAAGAAGCGCTTGCGCCAGCCGTTTCGCCCCGCGCTTTCGCGCCTTGATCGACTGCTTCTGATGCATGGTACGTACCCTGTTTGAATGACGTCTTGGGATCAGAGGGCGCTCCTTCGGCCGTCCGCCCGTGATTCCGCTTTTCGAGCGGCTTCTGCCAGATGCCTACCGATGGAGCTGGATGCGGTGGGTCAGGATCCGGCCTTGCCCGTCCCGGCCGATGGCCCAGTGGGTGACTCGGAACTGGTCCTCGCCCATGGGTAGAAGCGATGCCTGTCCGAATTTCAGACCCGTCCCCATGTCGGCGTAACCTCGGATCGGATGGCGGGTTGTTTCGGACCAGACGTTCTTTTCGGCCAGCACCTCCCAGCGATCCTTCTGGAAGTCCACCAGGCGGACAAACACACCCACTTCTCCAAACTCTCGGTGACAATGCACCGTGAGCAGAAGATCCTGGCCAAGGTACATCAGATTGGATGCCTGTGCCGGGATGCCGGTGTCCATGGGAGAGGACCAGGTGCGCCCGCCATCATGAGAGACGGTCACGTGGTTTGTCAGACTCTTCCCGAGATCCTCGTCACAGGCCCACACCAGCGCCACCACGTGGCCGGGCTGCATTTCGCAGATGCGCGGTTCCGAGGGTGCGATGTTGGACCCGGTTGCGAAAAAAAGCGTCGAGTCATCCCAGGTCTGGCCCTGATCCGCGCTCCGCAACAAGACACCCACATTGCCCGAGGGACGGGTTCCGTCCCACAGCGGGAACAGTGAGCCAACGGCCAGAATCTCAGCGCTGGACAATTGAATGGCCGGTCCGGACACTTCGATCGTTTCCGGGCGTTGCGTCGGGATCACCTGGGGAGCAGTCCAGGTGTGGCCCTCGTCCGAGGAATGGGTCACCACATTGTCCCCATCGCGCAGGCCATTGGTGTCGGGATTGGCCAGAGCTTCGTCCGGACCAGGACGGTGGAAGCGATAGCCGAGTCCGAGCAGGTTGCCTCCGGGCAAGACCAGTGGCTTTACTGAATCGGAGGTCAACAGCGAGTCCGGCTTCCGGTAGATCGGACCCTCGAAGTGCCAGGTTCGCCCATCGTCTCGGGAACGGGAAGCACATATCGTAGCATTGGCGGCTTCAAACGCTTCCGCCACCACGAACAGGGCCAGCAGATCTCTGGAAGGCAAGCGGACAACCCCTGGGAAGTAGCCGTGTCGACTGCGTAGATGCGGGATCGAATTCTCGTACAACAGACCCTGTTCCAGGACCTGGATGGAGCTGCTCATTTGTGGGACCGGAACATACTAGAGGCCCTCGCCTGGGTCAATCAGACTGGTGCCGATCCTGGCAGGACGACCGGGAATCTCGAGGCTCGGACGGCTTGACCCAAGTGCATGAGGGGGATAAATTTACGGAGTCTTCCCATAAGGGGATGAACTCTAACCAGACCGAGCTGCTCATCATGAAGACTCCCCTTGGCTCGACACCCTCCGATCGACGGGGATCAACCGGGCTGAGTACTCCCTTCCATAAATACGGTGACGTTTGCGGAGGGAGGATCGCCGGTCGGATCCTGATCCTATCGCTCTTTATCGGGTCTGCCTCGCCGCTGCCAACACCTGCTGAGGACGCAGCACCCACCCCCGAACTGATCTCGCTCTTCCCGTTGGGAGCGAGCCGCGGTTCGACGCTCCGGATTCAGGTGCGTGGAAAACACCTGCAGGGCACCTACGGCGTCTGGTTTGCGAATCCGGCCTTGCGGGGACAGGTCAGGAAAATCGAAGAAATTCCGATCGAGGAGAAGAAAAGCCTCCGGGACGAAAAGAAGGTCGTGCCAGGCCACCGGGCCTTTCTGGAAATTCCGATCGATCCCAGCGTGGAGCCGGGAAAGTATCTGCTGCGATTGGTTTCCCCGAGGGGAGTCTCCAACCCTCTCTGGTTCATGGTGCTCGACAAGACGGTGAGTCTCGAGCTGCCGGGGGATCGCAGTACACCAGGGCAAGCTCAGCTTCTTCACTCGCCCGCCGTGGTCCACGGCAGGATCGGCCAGCAGGGGGAGATCGACTTTTATGCCATCGACCTTCAGGCGGGACAGCAACTGACCCTTCATGCCCTATCCAACGCCAGTTCGCGGGAATTTGATGCCATTCAATTGACCCTGCACCGGGCTCAAGGCAGCTGGTTCGATCCGGACCGACCTCTTCGCCTGGCCTACTCCCCGGATGCGGACTTGTCCCACCGATGCCAGCGATCGGGACTCTATTTGATCGAGGTGGGCTCCGCCTTGGGAATCGGCAACCCGAACGTGTCCTACCAGTTGAGCGTATCCGCTTCCCAGGAGCCGGTCTCCTTTCCGAAAATCCAGACTATCCTCCCACCCACTCCGCTGGCCCGAATCCAGCAACCGCTGCAGAGGCCTCTAAGGCTGGATCGCCTGCAGCGGTTGCTAGCTCGGACCGTCTCCCCGACCGACACGGCGCCGTCTCCCGGGAAGGGTGGGAGGGATCCTTCTCCGGGAGGGAGTGTCGCTTCAACCTTGACGGGAAGGCCGGCACTGGACTGCCAAACATTGGCCGAGAGCGAACCGAATGAGAGGGCCGGGCAGGCTCCCCAGGTCGCTCTACCCATTTTGCTGGAAGGGGCCATTGAGCGAGCGGGCGACCTGGATCTTTTTCGCTTCCGCGTGGAGCCGCAAACAGCCCTGGCCTTCGAGCTGGAAACCCCCGAGGCGGCCCCGCCCGAGTTCAATCCCCACCTGTCCGTCCTGGACGAGAACGGTGAAGAGATCCTCACCAACTACTTCAAGAAAATCGCGGGTGACGGAGACGATTGGGTCAAGCTGGTTCAAGCCAAGACCCTGTACACGCTGGAGCGGGGTGGAGAATATCAACTCCAGATCCGGGACATCACGCCTCGCTACGGCCAACTTGACTTTCGCTATCGAGTGATGATCCGGCCTCAGATCCCTCATGTGGGCGAGTTCAACGTCACTCCGGAAGTCCTTCACCTGAGTCCGGGCGAGGCAGGCAAGGTCACCATCGTTACCTGGCAGGAAGAGGGTTTCCAGGGTGAGGTTGCCTTCCAGCTGCAAGGGCTGCCGGCCGGAGTCCGCGCCTTGCCCGGAGCCGACGTGGAGCCGGATAAGGAACCACCCCTTCCCGAGATCCACAAGGAAAGATTCGTTGCCAAGAGCCAGAAGACGACGATCGTACTGATGGCCGATGCTGAAGCACCGATTACCAGAATGCCAGTGCAAGTCCGCCTTAACGGCCGTCCCGTGGTGCGGGGAAAGGTCGGAGAAGCGCTCATGGTCGGAGAGATCCTGGTAATGGTCCGGACTCCGCCCACTCCAGAGTTACCACCAGGAACAGAGGGGCCTTCCTGATGACGAAACATTGGACGAGATTGCTGGTGATTGGCGCCGCCTTCACCCAGCCGGTGCTGTCGGAAGTTCCCCAGCCACAACTGCTATCGATCCGGTTGATCCCCCAGCAGACGGAACTTCGGGGAGAGGGGGCGACCCAGCGTTTCGTGGTGCTGGGCCAGTACGACTACGGGCTGGAGCGCGATCTGACCGAACAGAGTCGCTTCGTGGTGTCCGCACCGAGTCTTCTGCGCGTTGAGAACGACGGTCTGGTGACAGCGCAATCCGACGGCACAACGATTCTGACCGCCACCCTGAAGGGACTCTCGGCCTCGGCTCGGGTTCGAGTCCAGAACTCGGGCCAGAAACCACCCTTCAGCTTCGCCTGGGAGATCGGCTCCATCCTGACCCGGCACGGTTGTAACGACAGCCATTGCCACGGCGGTGTCAAGGGTCGGGGCGGATTCAAACTTTCCTTGGACGCCCTGTATCCCAAGGACGATTACGAATGGATTGTTCAGGGGGGGGCCTATCAGGTGTTGTCTCCCGATCCCGGGGTTCAGACCCCCCGAATCGACCGCAGCCAACCGGAAAACAGTTCTCTGCTGCGCAAGGCCAGCCTGGCGGCACCGCACGCCGGCGGCCGTCTCCTGCCGAAGGATTCATCCGATTACTTCGTCATCCTGGATTGGGTGAAGCGGGGGGCGCCCTACGAAGACCGCTCCCCCTTCCGCTCGCCAATCGTGCGCATCGAGGTCAATCCCGGTGAGGCGGTATTGGACCCGGAAGGCAAGCGTCAGCTCTTGGTGACCGCCCACCGAGCCGACGGGAGCCGCGAAGACATCACCCAACGGGTGCGCTATGTCTCCAACAATTCCGAAGTCGCGGAAGTGACGTCCCAGGGAAAGGTGACCGCCGTTCGTCCCGGTGAGACCTCGGTGACGATCCGGGCTGCCGGACACAACGTCAGCGCCCGCATCGGTGTCCTCTCCAAGTCCCTGCGAAGGACAACCCCGGCCGCCTCGAACAACTTCATCGACGAGCGCGTCTTCGACAAGCTGAGACGTTTTCATCTGATCCCCTCGCAGCTCTCCAGCGACGGCGAATTTCTGCGACGTGTGTGTTTGGACCTGACCGGTACCCTGCCCCCTCCCGAACGCACCCGGGAGTTCCTGGCCGATCCCGACCGGGGAAAGCGGGAAAAACTCATTGAGATCCTCCTGGATACGCCCGAGTACGTCGACTACTGGACCTTTCGATTCGCTCAGCTGTTCCGAGTGGCCCTGTTTCAAAACGGCATCAACCTGCGGTGGAGTGAGGCCTACTGGGAATGGATTCGCACCCAAATCCGTACAAACACCCCCTATGATCGGGTGGCCCGGGAGCGGATCGCCGCTATCGGCTCCTCGCCCGCTTCCCGGCATTTCCTGCCCAACGGAGAGGTACGCTATCCCCAGAACAAGATGGGCGAGCAAGTGCGGGTCTTCATGGGGCGACGCCTGGATTGTGCGGAGTGCCACAACCACCCGTTTGAGGCCTGGAGTCAGGACCAATTCTGGGGACTGGCCGCTTTCTTCGGCCGCATGAACCTGATCGGTGGCCGGGGCGAGGAACCGGGAACGGTCATCTACGAAGACCCCACCGGACAGGAAATCGACCTGTTCGTGGTCGACAAGAGCCGGAAGGTCCTCCATCCCCGCACCAAAAAAGAAGTCTGGCCGGCTTTTCCGGACGGCACCCGGTTGTCCGAACCGGAGCTGGAAGATCCCCGCCTCAAGCTAGCCGAATGGGTGACCGCCCACCCCTACTTCGCCGAAGCCACCGCAAACCGGATGTGGGCTTACTTTCTCGGCCGCGGACTGGTGGAGCCAGTCGACGACTTTCGCTCCGACAACCCCCCCACTCACCCCGGCCTGCTCCAGGACCTGGCCCGTCATTTTCTGGCAAGCGGTTACGATCTGAAAGAGCTGATCCGGGTGATCGTCAACTCCCGCACCTATCAGCTCAGCAGTCGGCCCAACCCCAACAATCGGCAAGACCGTTTCAACTATTCCCACTCCCTGCCCAGGGTGCTGGAAGCGGAAGTACTCCTGGACGCCATCGCCGCGGTGACTGGCATGCCGCTTCTGTTCCGCCAGGACAGCTACGGCGAGGGGTTGGGTACTCTGCCGCCCGGGACCCGGGCCATTCAGGTGAAAATTCCAGACGTTTTCCAGTCGCGTGTATTGAACATTTACGGGCAGGGCAACCGCTCCATGCTGCCCGAAGGGCGCCCCATTCCCAACTTGCGCCGGGCCCTTCATAGCCTGGCCGGGAGCACCTTTACTGACAACATCTCTCACCCTCAGGGACGCTTGTCTGGCTTGATCGAAAGCGGTGCCTCCACGGCCCAAATCATCGAAGAGCTATATTTGCACACCCTCACCCGCTACCCGACCCGAGAAGAGCAATCCTCGCTGGGAAAGTCGATCGCCTCTCGAGTTTCTCGTCGGGAAGGGTTGCAGGACCTACTGTGGGGATTGCTTAATTCCCCGGAGTTTTATCACAACCACTGAAGGGGCGAGGAAGACAGCCTCATCCCGCTGGTGATTCTCGCTTTTCTTGACCCCTTGCCTTTACTCGTGCTTGCCTTTGCCCTCATCTTTCAGTTCCATCCAAGCTCCTTCCAGCTCTGATGGGCGCATCGGCGCTAACCGGCGGGAAGGCGGCGGCCATCATGTGGGACCAGCATCTTGCCATCGAAAGGGTTCAACCCCACTTCAGGGATGCGAATCGCCGCGAGGCACGGTAAGATGGTGAGGGGTATTCCCATGCGAAAAGTCGGTTGTTTGGACATCAACGACCCGACCCTTCGGAGACGGGACTTTCTCCGGGTCGGTTCTTTGAGCCTGCTGGGCATCAGCGTGAGCCAGATGCTGCGGATGGAGAGCGCTTTGGCGAAGGCGACCGGCGCGGTGGCCAAAGGCAAGGCCCAAGCCTGCATCCTCCTTTTTCTGGAGGGAGGACCCAGCCAGGTCGATATGTGGGATCCAAAATCAAACAGCTCCTTTCGTTCCATCTCCACCAATGTTGCGGGCATCCAGATTTCGGAACTGCTGCCCAAGACGGCCCAGCGCATGGACAAGCTGGCCATCATCCGGTCCATGCACACCCTGGACAACAACCACCCTCAAGCGACCCACTACGCGGCCACCGGTCATCAGATCAATCCCGCCATGCGCTTTCCCAGTCTGGGCTCGATCATCGCCAGGGAGATGGGATCTCGAAACAACCTCCCTCCCTATGTCCTGACCCCCGAGACCGACAATGACACCTCTGTGATCGAAAGCTTCGGAGCGGCTTTCATCGGCACTCAGTATGACCCGATGACCCTTCCCGACCCCAGCCGACCGGATTTCCATGTTCCGGACCTGCGCCTGCCCAAATCCATTAACTCGGAACGTATCCAGGACCGACTCTCTTTTCAAAGAGTGGTGGAGTGCCTCTATCGTCAAAAGGTCGAGCAAACCGAGTCCAGCCCCATGGACACCTTCACCGAACAGGCTCTGGATATGGTGTTGCAGCCCTCCGTCAGAGAGGCCTTCGACTTGTCCCAGGAATCTCAGAAGACCAAAGAAGCTTACGGGCTGCATGGATTCGGCCAAAGCACCCTGCTAGCCCGGCGTCTGGTGGAAGCAGGAACCCGCTTCGTCACGGCTGCCGGCTACAAGCACATCGAGTGGGATACGCACAACGACAACGATCGGCGCCACCGCGATGTCCTGGTACCTCCCTTCGACCAGACTTTCTCCACCCTTCTGGATGATCTAGATCAGCGGGGACTGCTGGAGTCAACCCTGGTGATCGCCATGGGTGAGTTCGGCCGCGGACCTCAGATGAACCCGGGGGCCGGGCGGGACCATTGGCCCCAATGCTGGTCCATCGTACTGGGAGGCGGCGGCATTCAAGGTGGCCGAGTGGTGGGGGCCAGCGACGAGCGCGGCGGCTACGTGGCCGAACGCCAGGTTAGCATCGGCGATCTGTTCGCCACCGTTTACAAGGCCTTCGGTATCGACTGGGAAAAGACCTACATGACTCCCGTGGGCCGGCCCATCAAGATAGCCAATTCTTTTGGAGACGCCACCGGCATCCCCATCCACGAACTGATCTGATCCGGACCTACCGATCCGGCGGCGCTCAGTCAAGATCGCCAATTCCATCGACGACGAACCGGACAGCCGATTTTCGGAATTGATCTGAGTGATGACGGGTCCAGAGCGACAGAGATCGGAGCTTCAATCGGATTGCAGAAGAAAACATTCATAATCAATGGGTTACGCCTGAGTTCTCACGAACGCAGCTCTGATAAAACGGCACCCACTAGTACGGAGAACGTGGGCATGAATCGCTATCTGTCGACATTGTTCCTGCTGTGCACAACACCATTCGCCTGTGCCCAGGAGAAGATTCGGGTGGGAGCTTGGAACATCGAGACGCTGGGTTCGCCCTACAGTCGAGACTACAGACGCGAGTCCCAGCGCACGGCTTCGGCGTAGTCCGAAAGCCACCAGATCTGGCGGCTCAGATCGAAGCGTTCCACCTCGATGTGCTGGCGCTGGAAGAAATCGACGACACGGAAGATGGGGACAGCAGAGCCACCAACCAGGTGTTGGATCAGACCTTTGACATATTGAATCAGAATCTCGAAAACACCTGGACCTACCTGCTCTTTGCCAAGCGCAGGTGTGACCCCGACGTTCAGCACACCAGACTCGCCTGGAACCGGAGTAAAGTCCAATCGGTCGGCAGGCGGGTCCGGGTCCCCGTGACCGACGTCACCACGCGCGAATTCGCCGAGTGGGATCGTCACCCCCATGCCATGAAGTTCACGCGCGGCAGCGGACGGACGGATTTCGTGGTCATCCCCATCCACATGAAGGCGGGACGGAACGCCGAGGCTCTGGAGCAGAGAGAGAAAGAAGTCGAGGCGCTGGTCGTCGAATTGGATGAGCTTCGTCAGCATTTTCAAGACGAGGACATCATCCTGATCGGGGATTTCAATATGGGCCGACGAAGCGAGCCGGCGGAGCGGGTTTATCGAGGGCGAGACCGGCTCTTCGATCTGAACTACTCGGATCGATCCACCCATATCTCGGGCCGCCCGCTGGACCGCTGCTACATCCCGCGCAGCCAGAGCGACCGCGAATTTTCCGGCGTCACCAGATTACAGATTGCCGCTCCGGGGCAAGCCGCCCAGAACAGTTTTCGCCGTGACCTTTCCGATCACTGGCCCATCGTTGTGGAATTCGCCGAGCAGGCCGACGACGACTAACTTAAGGGGGACCGAGCAGTCGCCCCACCCCGCAACGAACAGAACCTCCTCCCACACTCCTCCCCCGCTGCGACCTGAAAGGAGTAAAAAACGATGTTGCCGTTGTCCTCGATGCGGCCGTTGATGGCCACGGGTGGGGTCAGGGGTTGGGCCAGGGAGTCCTGCTGATGAGCTTCACCGCTCTCCCGGATCACCGACTGCGGTAACCACAGCTGGATGGCCAGAGCGTTGGAGAGCCACCGAGGCGTCACCAGGCGAAAAAGATGCAGCCCCGCATCGGCGCTGGGTTCCGCCTGGACCCTCACCCGAACCAGATGCTGGGACTTCTTGCGCTCCACATATTCTTCCGGCTCGCCCTCCTTGGCAGCCTCGTCGGAAGCCTCGATGCTTTCCACCTCTCCGCTCACGTCGGAGCACTCGAACCACACCCCGTGAACCTCCTCCAGCGCGATCCAGCGAACCTGGATCGGACAGCTCGTCCCTGGGGAGCCTCCCAGTGGGAACACCGAGATGAGTTCCGGTTCGGCGGGCCGGTTCGAGCCGAGGGGCGGGGTGAGACCCCAAACGACGCACCCCAAAATCACTGCCCCCTGCCCGCCGGCGTCTCTTGAAACCCCTCGTCTTGCCGGCGCGGACATTCCTGGTACAATACGGCTTTCTCTGAGCCGGGGTAGCTCAGTCGGTAGAGCAGCGGACTGAAAATCCGCGTGTCGGCGGTTCGATTCCGTCCCCCGGCACCCGTGTTTTAAACAACTTACGGGACTCCTGGCTCTTACGAAACTCGGCGAGATCAGCCACTTTACACTTTTTGCACTTTTCCAATCTCAACCGACTGAGCCGCCTGCTTGATCCTATCTTCCTTCCAGTGGACGTAGATGTTCTGGGTGATCGTTGGGCTTGCACACCCCAGAAGTTTCGAGATGGTGCCCATATCGATGCCTCTCTCGTGGAGTATGGTGGCGTAGGCGTGTCTTAAAGAGTGGTGTGTGCAGTGGGGTACCCCCGCTCTCTTACAGGCCGTCCGGAGAGAGCGGGTGATTCGCTTGTAGCGCTTCCCATGGTTGTTGAGGAAGAGGGGGTCTTCAGGCTGAGGATCGCGTCCTTGAAGTTCTTCCCGAATGCAGGTGATCACGAGATCTCGTTCATTAAGCAGGAAGAAGCTGGACTGGATTTTCCCTGGCTTTACTTGGCTTTGCTCCTTACCGTATAGAAAGGTGGACAGCTGCCGTGGTCGGTGTCGAGGCCGCTGCTTTGGATGTTGACCGCCTTATTACCCTACGTGTTCTTAAGTTACCAGGCCCACATTCCCAGCCGGCAACTGTATCTGGCGTCAATGGGACTGGTTGCGAGCTTGGCCGTCCTGCTGGGAAAAATGGACGTTCGCGGCCTTCGTGTTGCCTTCGTCGTTACTTTCCTGGCCGTCAACATCGGCTACATTCGCTGGGTCAAGGACGCCCAGTTTGAAAGACGGGGAAACCCGACACGCCAGCTTCTTTTGACCCTTCAGTCGCGGCCGGCTGGACCTCTGATGGTTTCGGATTTCCCGGATAATCCCTGGATCGCCAAGCTGGTTACCCGCCGGGTTCCCGGTTGGGATCCCCAGATGTTGGCGGTGGACGATCCGCGGCACCCTTGCGTCGATTGCCCCGACTCCGCTGGGATAAAGCAAGACAGCGCTACCTCAGCGAGTGAAGATTTAGCGGGAGACCCTCCGGCTTTCGTGCGGTTAGCGCAGCACCCGCGGGTCGTACAAGGCGGGGTGACGGGAAATGGCAGACTTGTCGACCTCGACGTGGGTCCGCTGCCTCGAGAGTCATTTAAATTGAGGTGTCTCCCTGAAGAGAATCTTAGCTCTAGAGACCCGGGCAACTTGGATTGAAGGCCGACCACGAGCTGCATGTTGCCGCGGAGCAATTTTTGCCAAGTTTTTGCCAATTTCCCTACAACACAGGTACAAAAATCGTGCAACTCTGTTTGTACCTGATTGTACCGAGTTATACGGATAAGTGGTTTGAGTTCCAAGAGAAATCCTGAAAACCAGCGTCACAAACTCACTCTGGAGAGGCGGAACAGGGTGAGCCTGCCCTGGTGCTTTGTGCCGCGACCGTAAATCATCGGGTCGAACGAATGAAGGGAACCGATTGAGCCGTTTCGGGGTGGCGAGCCCGCGAGGGGAGAGTTCAGCCACTGTCACTGGACTGGCGGAAAGCGGACGACACGGGCCGGAGCCGATGCCAACCCCATGAACGACCGACAAGATCCTTATTCCGTGTCCGTGATCGTTACTACGTACAATCGCGCTCCCTTTTTGCGCAAGTGCCTGCAAGAGGTCATGCAACTGCGATATCCCAGCTTCGAAGTACTGGTGGTCGACGGCCCCTCCACCGATGAGACGGAAGAGGTTTTGGAAGATTTCCCGAGGGTGCATCGCTTCAAGACCGAGAGCCGCAATATTAGTATCTCCCGCAACATCGGCCTCCGTGCCGCAAGGGGTGAAGTGGCGGCCTTCGTGGATGATGATGCGGAAGTGCCTCCAGACTGGCTCCACTCGCTGACCCGATGTTTCGAGGACGCCCGGACCGGAGGTGTTGGAGGAGTCGTCCGTGGGGAAGGCGATCGGATCGATTTCGCCAACGGAGTCGTCGACCTCTACGGCCGCATCAGGGCCTACCGTCCCACACCGGGCCACTACAACGATCCTGCCGGACCTCTTTTCAACAGTGTCATGGGCACCAACTGTGCCTTTCGAAGGAGCGCTCTGTTCGAGATCGGTCTCTTTGACGAAAACTACGACTACTACCATGATGAAGCGGATGTTTGTCTCCGGATGATTCGGGCCGGTTGGAGGATCCGGCATTGCCCGGGGGCCTCCGTGCTCCATCGATCGGCCCCGGGGCCCAACCGCCAGGCCCGTCTGGACATCAACTGGTACCCGGTGGTCAAAAACACTGTATATTTTGCGCTCAACCACCATCCTGTCTCGGGATGGCGCGATCTTTCGGCGGTAACGGTTATTGGCTGGAGCCGCTGGCTGGAACTCACAAGGTGGTGTCTGTCCGGAAAGATCGGGGCTCGACTCTATCTGCGATCACTCCGACTTGCCGCTTCGGGGATGCTGGAAGGGATTCGTAGAGGCAGACAGCGGCGCCGAGATGAAGATGAGGCGCCCCAGTGATGGGAACGACGAAGACTCCAAGCGGAGCGCGGTCACCCCGCCTTTTTCTGCTGGCCCCCCTTTTGGTCTATGGCCTCTCCTATGCCTACCTCGCCTACTACCACGGGAAGCTCTGGCTGCTGACAACCATCATTCACGAAGGGGGGAAACTAGACTTGGTCGGGACCCTTTTCTATGCCCCTTATTTTATCGGTCACCTCTCGGTCATAACGGTGGTGGCTCTTTTCTTTGCGGGGTACTGGTTGCTTCTGGTTGGCGACAGTTTGCAGGTTCGTTTGAAGTCCATCGTATGGGCCCTGCTGGTCCTGTTGATCGCTTCCTTCATGCTGGGCTGGGTGTTCTTTGGAGGTCGGGAGATGCAGGACTTCTTGTTGCAGCGAAGGCAGTCCGAATCGGTTTATGGAGAGGGAGGATCGTGGAACCTGCATCTGCCCAGCACCCTCCTCTTGCCGCTGCTGATTCCCACCTTCGTCCTCGGGTCTTCTCGTCTGTTGCAAAGGAGAAGACGGAGCGAGCGAAGAGGTGTCCGTCACCTTCTTCTGGGTGCCGGCCTAACAGTCCTCATGACGGTCCTGGTCAACGAGGACTCTCTACAAACGGTTCGCTTCATCTGGGATTCTCCTCGATATCTGGCCCATTCCGTCCGGGAACTGGCGACCTTTCCGGTGACCTATTTCCCGCTAGCCGTCTTTTTCTTGATGAGCCGCACCCGAACGGCAGGGGCAAAGGAAGAGCCTACTGAGTCGGGACAATCGCCTTTCTTTCGAGCGGCATTGGGAGGTCTGATTGTTTTCGGTCTGGGTGTTTTGTATCAGTCCTGGAAGGCACTCGGAGCTGGAATTCCCGAACTGGCACAGAAGCCTGCCTTCGCACGGCCGGATGGCCTTGGCATCCCCTATCTCCTGGCCTCCCATTACTTCGAACATTTCCTGGACAGCTGGTTTTTCGCCCTTCTATGCCTTCTGTTGTGCCGCCTGGCTACCCCATCCAGACCCTGAACTGGGCCATCAGGAAGCTCACCGTCTCCCAGGGTGTCCGGTCGAATACGGCGATGGGCACAGTTCCGGCCAGCGCCCCCCAGAAGAGACTATACAGGACGCTGGCCTTGAAGAGGCGGCTCGACGGTCGGGCCTGCGCGACCGCCTGGACCAAGACAGGCAACATCGGCACCAGAAAGCGTGACGAATACCCTGCTCCGGCGTGCCAACCAGGATAAGCCGCGTAAAATAGGAAAAAGACAAGCGCGGGAAGATACCCGTCCCCTCCCCGACGGAACTGCGGAAGGCCCCAAACCAAGAAAGGAGCAAACCACAAAAGCCCGTCCCTTGGGTCGACCAGCAGACCGATGGCGGCCCGAAAGAACCGGAGCCCGGGAAAATCGAAAGACCCCGTTTCGGATAGGTGACGCATACCCATATGAAACAGACTGAAATGATCGGCATCCTGGTATACCCATTGGATGGCGAGGACCGCTAGGACCAAGGCGGCCAAAGAGGGCGCTGCCAAAACCAGGCTGCGATGACGATCTTGTCGTCTCAGCGACAGGGCGGCTAGCGTAAAAGGGACCAGGCAAAATGGGAACTTGTTGAGGGTGCCTAGAAAAGAGGATGCCGCCAGCACCCAAGAATTTCTGGAGGTCAACAGAAAGATCCAGGCAACCGCCAGCCAGGATTCGCCCCACAGATCGCGCGAGTAACACCACAGCGGCGTGGCCAGAGCCAGAAGTAGGACCCATCCAACCTCTCTTCCCACAGCTTGTCGAAACCAGATAAAGCCCACCAAAACGACCAGCATCGTCAGCCAGATGCAGATCGATTCGACCCATTCTGTGCCTTGCCAGGGCCAGACCAGAAGACCCAGCATGACGGGTCGGAAAAAGGAATGAAAACTCAGGAGGCGGCCCTTCCGGTCGGTCTCGACATGACCGCCGAAGGCGGTTCCACGCACTCGGGCTCCGGCATCCCAATCTCCTCGGGAGACCTGATGGTGGTTGTTGGCCAGGTCCACGTCCAAATCTTCGACCAAACTGTTTACAATCAATAAGTAGTGGGGAGAGTCTCCCGACGTCACGATGGGGCGACCCAGATAGATCGGACCCAGAGGCCAGTGCCACTTCTCCGAGGCCGCCTGCGGACCGATGGGACCGGTGACGAAGGAGGAGAGTAGGTAGATCAGGCTGATGCCGATGATGGCGTGGGTCGAATTTCTGCAATAGCGCACGATCTCACCTGTCGCCGGTGAGGTCCTGAATGAAATCCTTGGTCATTCGAAGCTGATCGTGAAGATGACTGTAGAAGAAGCGACCACCCCGGCCCAGCAGTCTCAGGTTATCCAGATACTTCAAGGCGTCTCGGATGATTCCTACCTGGGTGACGTAATTCAGGGAGTAAACCGGATAGGCGTTGGGAAGCAGATGATGTCTCCATTCGAGAATCCGATTCGGTTCCAGGATCCCAATTCCGGTGAGATCCTGGATGACCTGGTCGGCCAGCTCTTGATCCGACCAATGGAAGATCTCCTCCCCGTCGGGGCAAGGCACTT
Organism: Acidobacteriota bacterium; assembly: GCA_965205565.1. Lineage (GTDB taxonomy): Bacteria > Acidobacteriota > UBA6911 > RPQK01 > CBDBID01 > CBDBID01. Next base: position 27,633 of record CBDBID010000040.1, on the reverse strand, counting down.
CAGCCACGATCGAAGTCTCGTGGGGTGGGGCCATTTCACTGGAGCGATTCTTCGGTTCGTAAATACGCGAGACACAAAGCCTGGAATCAGGCAGATAGATGGAAGCATTATCGGAGACCTTCTGCTGCGCAAGCCGAAGGAAAAGAAGCCGGATGTGCCGGAAGTGCAGCTCCCGCGAGGCCTCCTGCGCCACAGCCGGTCCGGCCTCTCCCAGCAAAGAGACAAGTAGCGTTAAAGGGAGAGTGGAAACAACCATGCCGGGCGGACGGAACGAATCTCCGGTCTGGAAACGGATCTGCTCGATCCGTTGATCCTGGCAGTCGATTCCATCCACGGCATGGTTCAGGTGCACCGAGGAGGGAGGGAGTTTCCTGGTCAGAGCCTGACAGATCTCGCCGTAGCCACCCCGCGGATACAGGAAGGCGCCGTCGATGTGAGCCATGGTTCTGCCGGGAAACAAGAGTTCCATGAGCAGTACCCGCAGGTGCATGCCGGAAAGACGGCGCGTGGCGACATCCGGCGAGAGCTCCTCGGCCGGCAGACCCCACAGTTTTTCCGAGTAGTTGAGGAGAAACGTGCGCGCCAGGGTTTCCCCGAAGAGGTTGGTCGCATGGTCGGCGAAGGAATGGACCGTTTTGGGGTTTGTACGAGCGCGGATCAGATCCAACCCGATCCGTACGATGCGGGCAGGGCCCGAAGAGAACAGCGCGTCGAGCGGCCTCGGTGGAAAGTCGAAAAAGCGCCTTTCCACGTATACTTTGCTGGGCGCTCTAACGCTGCGTAGACGGGCACCGAGGAGCTCTCGAACGTCCGCCGTGATGGCAGCATCCCGATCGTGAAAGCGGTGAGCTCCCGAATCGTAGGCATGCTGGCCGCAGCGTAGGGTCTGGCACAGCCCTCCCAGTTGGTCGGTTTTTTCAAACAGCTGGAAGGGGAGACCCTGCTGGTGAGTGTAGTAGGCCACGGACAAGCCGGCCGGCCCTCCTCCCAGAATGGTGAGGTGTGCCTCCGTTTCATTCACGCTTTCCTCCTCAGAACTGCGCAAAGGTCTATCCCATAGGGCCCGATCATCTTACTCTACCGGTAGGAACGGGAGGGAACCACTGCTGGATCGACCTTTGCCACTTTCTACAGGATTACGAACTGCCGATCCGGATCGTCGGCAGGTAGTCGCCGGGTGGTGCAGGATAGCTTCCTGTGTGAAAGTACCTGCGCCGTATGACGGATTCACGTCCAAGCGTCGTTACCCGAGAAGGGACTTAGACCGTCTGGCGGCTTAGCTGGTGGCAATCAGACACCTACCGGCCGGCCTTGTCAGAAAAGCATTTTAAAATGGCGCATGGCATCGCGCCTATTCCTCCACTATAATGGGGATTCAAGTTTAACCGGCATTCCTCATATCAGCCTGTGATGAACCTTCTTCGGATCTCACCTTAGTGGATAATCAAAACCTATCAGCCCTCCGACCAGGGAGCAAGTGTTTGCCCTCATGGGTCGGCTGAAATGCCTTTCTTGATCCACTGCTCGGCCGTGCCACGTCCATTGTAAAAGTGAACCAACCCGGAGGCTTGTGCGCTCAGATGGGTCACGATGAAACCGACTCTCGGAAAGAGTTCCCCGCGATGCCACTCCACCTTGGCAATGACCCGACGAGGCCGGTCCCAACTGGCGGCTGGATAGCTGAAATCGGCAAACCAGACGATGGGCTTTCTGGGTGGGCAACCCACGGGCCGGGTTAGCAGGGTTTCAATCTTTGCCTGAAGCACCTCATTGGCCGGAAGCCGGATGGCATACAAGAAGCCCTTCTCCTCCAGGCATTCATAAGATCTCCGGCTTGGCGAAAGCGGCATCCCCGCGAAAGTATTTGCGGACGGTTTTCTTCTCGTAACAAGTTACGATCGGTTCCAGCAGCTCCTTCCAGCCATCCGCGCTGTGCACGTTACCGGGGCGTAGCAAGGCACCTTCGCAATCTCCGAACTGGTTGAAACAAAACAGGGGATGGTAGCAAGTGCATCCAAAATGACCGTTGTAGGCAGAGGCCTCCTGCTGGCCATGGACAGGACTGGCTGAACTGTCCAGATCCAGAATGATGCGTCGATGAGAGGTTTTCTCCAGTGCTCCTTCCATCCATCGTGTTGGCGCTGGCGGCCTTCTTGTCCTCATTCTTTTTCCCGGTGACCCTTCGCATGGTCGGATCCACCGATAGACGATGCGCATCGTTGACATCTTCATAACCCGCCAAGCGGCTGTATACGGATTGGCGTAGCAAGGCCGGAAGGTCGTGCTGGATGTTACGCCCGGTCCGCAGATCCTGAACAACGGAAGGTACACGATCAAATAGACTTAAGGCTTTATCCAGGTCCCGATAGGCGAGGAGCCCGGCATCCGAAGTGACCTTAGTTCGCATGAAATTCCAGCTTTACCCTACTATTAAAACCGAGCTTCAAAAGCTCACCCTTGGGGTCGGCCATTTCTTGCCCAATTTATTCTCAATATCTTCTTTACTTATAGATAGTTGCATCGATTAAAGGAAGCAGATTTCGTGCTTGTTGTTTCGCATATGGTGAATGCGGGTCTAGGTCTCGTGGTTGCAGGGTTGCACCGGATTCTGGGGGTATAGACACTCTCTCTCTCCTGGAATCGAGTTGGCTGAAGTGGATGGCAACGGGTCCGAACCGACCAGGAGCCATCTCAGTTTGAACGGTGAAGATGGGCTGCAGATCCGAGCGCCCAAGGGTTCTTTAAGCTCGGAAGACCTGAGAATCCTCGGGCAATGCAAAGATTCGATCCGTGCGCTCATGAGTTTGGAAGCAGGACCTTGGGAATTCGAGATCTCTCCGAGAGAGGATCCCGGAGACGAGGCAAACCAGGGGAAGGACAAGCCGGGATCAAATGGGAGAAAGCCCTCACAGAAGCCCCTCTTCGATTGATCGGAGTCGCACGGTTTCGTCGCGTTTGGTTATGGACCGAGGGGACATGATTCGCAAACCGTTTAGGCTCTACCTAAAGGTGGTCGCAGCCAGTGATTACTTGGAAATTGCACGGAATACGCTTCGCAAGTACACAGACCTCGGCTACCTGAGAGCCAAGATTCTCCCCAGCGGCGACCGGCTCTACTCTAAGGAGTGGCTGGACGAATTCGTCGAACAATTGCCCGATGCAGTGAGCAAACCCACTGGAATTATTGACTCCCAGGTCCCTATAATCCAGCTAGTCCGACCTGTCCTCGAATCAGAGAAAGGAGGCCCAAATGGGGGTTAGCACCTATCGCGGACAGATCGTTTGTGACAAGCGCTGGCCGGACGGAACTCGGATGATTCGGGTGTGTGCCAACAAGACGAAAGCCAAGCAGTTGCTGGACCAGATCAACGGTTCCATCGTCGATGGATCGTGGCGCGAATTCCGGGAGAAGCTCAGGCTTCGGGATCGCAACGTCCTGACCCTGCATGCGTATTCTAAGACCTACTTGGAAGACTACTCCGCCGTTCGCAACAAGCCAAAGACATGGAAACGGAAGATCACGTCCTTCAACTCCCTCAACCGATTTCTAGGAAAGCTGGAACTCGAGTCGATTACTTCAGCCCATCTTCACCACTACATCCGCTGGAGAAAGAGGCAGGGAGTTTCCGAAGCCACCATCAACCGAGAGCTAGCAACCCTCAAGCACCTGCTCAACTATGCGGAGGAATGCAGTCTGATCGAGCACAATCCGGTGGAGAAGTTTCGGAAACTCAGGGAGCCTCAGAAACAGCGACCCCGCTTTATGGACGAACAGATCGATTCCGTGCTGAAGGCCGTCAGGCCAGACTGTCAACCCGTTTTCATCTTGCTTCGCGAGACCGGATGCCGACGTGAGGAAGCGCTGTCGTTGCAGCACTGGCAGATCCAGGGAGAAGCCAAATTGGTGGTCTTCAGTGAGGACACCAAGTCGCGAAAGTATCGGTATGTCCCACTCGCGGAAGCGGCCCTTGACGCTGTCGACTCCTTGCCGAGGGACCGGGAGTGCCCCTACGTCTTCTACAACCCTGCGACAGGAACCCGGTGGCACGACTGCCGGAAGCCCTGGGAGGAGGCGAGGAAGGTGGCAGGGCTTCCGGGACTTCTCGTAAAGGACTTGCGTCGACACTTTGCCATTGGGTTGGCGGAAGCTGGGGCTGACATGCACGACATCCAGCAGGTCCTGGAGCATTCCAGTGTTTCGACCACGGAGAAGCACTATGCGCAGTTCTCCCCGACCCACTCGGCCAGGAAGATCCTTCGAGTCTTGGAAGGGGGGCGGTCGGCGAAATTTGGCGAGATGGAAACAAAACGGAAACATGGGACCAGGGTCTTGCGTAAGGCGAAGTGAGGTAGGCCACGCAAACCTTTGTAAAAAAAGGGGCTGAATGGCGGGGCCGACGAGACTCGAACTCGCGACCTCCGGCGTGACAGGCCGGCGTTCTAACCAACTGAACTACGACCCCGCCTGGGGAACTGGCATTATAGAATATCCAGCTAGGCGGCGGCAAATGACGGGTTGGCCTCTCCTTCGGCCTCTCCAGCTACCTCAGTGGGGGACTGGCTGAGCCAGCTGCTCTTTCAATCTCGGGCAAGACGGGTTTTTATCGATTCAATCAACTGTACCTTCGAACGGCCGGAGTCCTCCTATTTCTATACCCTAGAGGGCACACTGTCGATCTTGGAGCCGAGGTAGATTCCACCCATCCCTGACGCACAGAAGAGGAATCAAGTTGGGAGAGGCGACCAGAAAGGCTCGGTGAAGCGGGCCATGCCGGGGAACGTCGCGCAAAGAAAAGGATCAGCTGCTTCTAGAACCAGGCGTGGAGCTTCCCAAACAGGTGCCCGAAGACGCCCCAGGGGGCTGCGGTCGTAGACCAGCGCCGGGAAGAACCCCCCACAATGGCGCCCCAAAACAGGCTGTAGGCCAGCGCCGTCGAGAACAGTAGTCCGCCCGGACGCGAGTCCGCTACTGCCCACACCAGGATGGGCAGGGCCGGGACCAGGTAGCGAGCAGAAAACCCCGTCCCCACATCCCAGTCGGCATAGGCGGCATGGACTGCGAAAAAGAAGATGGCCGGCAGGTACCGCTCACCTCCTTTGCGGAACTCCCGGAGTCCCCAGGCCAGAAACGGAAAGTACCACAGCAGGCCGCTTTGCGGACTCAGAAAAAGTCCCAGCGCCCCGTCCAGGGGAAAATCAAACGAAGCATGCACCCCGGAGTGAAAAAGGCTTCCATGTTCCACATCGCGAAACAAAACCTGAACCCAGATCACCACGATGACGAGACCCAGGATCCCGGACGCCAGTAGAGCCACTCCCTGCTTCCTCTTTTCCCGATACAGGGCGATGCCGCCCATCGTGATAGGGACCACGGCGAAGGGGTATTTGAGCAGCGTACCCAGGAAGCCCAACACCGAAATGCGAAAGATACTGCCGGAAGTGAGCATCAGAATCCAAAGGGTCATGACCCAAGGTTCAGTCCACAGGTCGCGAGCGTAACACCACAGGGGTGTGGCTAGCCCCAGAGCGAGCACCCAGGGCCACCGACTGGCCGCGGTTGCCGACCGAGAAGTGCTTTCGAAGAATCGGTAAAGTCCCCACAGCGAGACTGCCATCGTGAGGAGGATGCAGAACGGCTCCACCCAGCGGGTGAGCCGGAACGGCCAGGCTGCCAGGGAGAGCAGGAGACCGAAAAACGGAGAATGCGTGCTCAGCTCCCTCCCGGCACGATCCGGATCGACCTGACGGTCGATCCGGACCCCTCGGAAGCGCGAACCCAGGTCCCAGCCCCCTTCTTCGGCCTGCCAGTAATTGTTGGATAAGTCCCAGTCGAAATCCTCGATGAGGCTGTGGACCAGGACCAAATAGTGGGGCGAGTCCCCGGACAGGACTCGAGGAGCGCCGACCCCCATTGGACCCCACCTCCAATGGGGTGTCCCGGCCGTCTCTCCAGGATCGGAGGGAGCCTGTACCCACGCCGAAACGGTGTAGAGTAAGGCCAGAGCCAGGAACGGATTCCGAATGCGGATGCCCATCTCCGCGCTCAGCCTACTCGTTTTCGCTCCTGCTTGCACGGCTGCAGCCCCCTTCACGGGGGGGGCATCGTGGTTGATACGGCTATCGAGTCCCGAACCCAACTCCGAGGGAGTCCGCCAATCCGCATTTTACGACAAACCTTCCTTCTGGTCCTTCCCATCGTCCGTTAGGTACAATCCCGACGAGCGAAGCCACTAGATCCCAGGCGGGAAACGTCCCGGATCGGGTCTTGAGAGGGTTCGGATTTGGTCCAGATGACATCGACGAGAGATCATCGGCATCAGCTTAACGTGCCTCTACTGGATCTGCGGGCTCAGTACCAGACCCTGCAGGATGAGATCCAATCGGCGATGCAGCGGGTGGTGGAGTCCCAGCGCTTCATTCTGGGACCCGAGGTGGAAGGCCTGGAAGAGGAGGTGGCCGCCTACTCCCAGTGTCGATTTGGGGTCGGCGTCTCCTCGGGGACGGATGCTCTGCTGGTCGCTCTCATGGCCATCGGTGTGCAGGCGGGAGACGAGGTGATCACCACCCCCTACACCTTCTTTGCCACGGCAGGATCGATCGCCCGTCTGGGCGCCCGGCCGGTCTTCGTCGACATTGAGCCGGAGACCTTCAACCTCGACCCTAACCGGTTGGAGGAGGCTGTGACGGAGAAGACGCGGGCCATTGTCCCGGTCCACCTGTACGGACAGATGGCCGACATGGATGCCGTCCTGGCCGTTGCCGAGCGGCACCAGCTTTGGGTGATCGAGGATGCCGCTCAAGCCATCGGTGCGGACTACCAGCAGCGGCGGGCCGGCTCCATCGGTCATCTGGGATGTTTCAGCTTCTTTCCCTCCAAGAATCTAGGGGCTTTCGGCGACGCTGGCATGGTCACGACCAGCGATCCCGACCTGGCCGACCGGATACGTATGCTGCGCAACCACGGCTACCGGTCCAAGTACTACAATCGGGTGCTGGGCGGAAACTTCCGTCTCGACGCGGTGCAAGCCGCAGTCCTGCGAGTGAAGCTCGGCCACCTCGAGTCCTGGACGGAAGCGCGCCGCCGCAACGCGAATCTTTACCGGGAGCTCTTCAGGCAAGCCGGTCGGGTGATGGACCCGTCCGCGGGTGAGTGCCTCAGGAACGCCTGTGCAGCCGAGTCTTGCGCCTTGGAAAGCGAGCTCGGAGTCTGGCTGCCGGCGGAAGTCGAAAGCCGGCGCCACATCTACAACCAGTTCGTGATTCGGGCGGGTCGTCGCGATGCCTTACGTGAGTTTCTGACCCAAGAGGGTGTGGGGAGCGAAATCTACTACCCGCTGCCTCTTCACCTACAGGAATGCTTTTCCGGTTTGGGTTACCGGTCGGGAGATTATCCGGCCAGCGAATGCGCCGCCCGCCAGAGCCTGGCCTTACCCATCTATCCGGAACTCACTGAAGAGCAGCTGGCAAGAGTCGTCCAGGTCATTGGAGAGTTTCGGTAATCGGCACCGGCATTACAACCAGACTGAGATCGACCTTTATGAAAAAACTCTGATCACGGGCATCATGGGGCAAGACGGCTCTTACCTGGCCGAACTGTTGTTATCCAAGGATTACGAATTCCACGGGTTGATTCGCCGGACCAGTATTTTCAATACCCGGCGCATCGATCACTTCTATCGGGACCCTCATGGTGACACGCGGCTCTATCTTCACTACGGCGATCTGAGAAATACCGGGAACTTCAATCCTTGATCGCCGAGGTAGAGCCGGATGAGGTCTATCATCTGGCGGCTCAGAGCCACGTTCGGGTCAGCTTCGATCTTCCCGACTACACCAGAGATATCACCGGTCTGAGCACCACGCGCATGCTGGACGCCATCCGGCTCAGCGGGGTCAAGACGCGCTTTTATCAGGCTTCGCCAAGCGAAATATTTGGCGCAGCTCCGCCTCCCCAGCACGAGAAGACCTCTTTCCAGCCCCTAAACCCCTACGCCGCAGCCAAGTTGTACGCCTACTGGATGACCCGGAGCTACCGCGACGGTTACGGTATTTTTGCCTGCAATGGAATCCTTTTCAATCACGAATCGCCCCGGCGGGGACAGGCCTTCGTGACCCGCAAGATCACCCGTGCCGTGGCTCAAATTGTGGCCGGTTCTCTACCTGGGTAACCTGGACGCCAAGCGGGACTGGGGCTACGCCCCCGACTACGTGGAGGCCATGTGGAAGATATTGCAGCAGGAGCAACCGGACGACTATGTGATTGGAACGGAACAAGCCCACAGCGTCCGGGAATTCCTCGAGACCGCCTTCGGATACGTCGGCCTGGACTGGCAGAAGCACGTCCGGATCGACCCTCGTTACGTTCGCCCCAACGAGGTCGATTGCATGCAGGCGGACGCTTGCAAGGCCAGCCACAAACTGGGTTGGGCCGCCAAAATCTTCTTTGCCGATCTGGTTAGCATCATGGTCGATGCGGACCCAGAGGCCGCTGGCCTGGACTCTCCGGGCGAGGGGAAGCGTCTTCTGAAGGAACGCTTCGATGGCTGGCATCGCTGGAGCCATCAACTGGCCAGCATTGACAGTTGACGGGGCGCCTGCAAATGGCCGTGCAGTTGGGACCCTATCGCCAAGCTCGCGACCGGAGTTGCCGCGAACTGCCGCATTACCCGCCGCTTCCTAACGGTCGCGGTTCTGTGGGTGCCTCTCGATCACTGGTCGGGGCGGATTGTGAGATAGCGGAAGAGAGCAAGTCTTCGATACCAACAACTATCCATGCGGTGATTGACTCCGACGGAGCGAAAAGGGGACAGTCACCGATGCTACCATCGGGGCGACAGCGCCACGGGAAAGGCCGATGACAAGACCGGCCGTTGGGCTGTCGCCAGCACATATGCGGAATTGTTGGGGCCACAGGAGATCAGGGGAGCTGGGTGAAAGAAGCCATCCGGTGTCTTCGCCACCGGGGACCGGACCGTTGCGGCTGGCACCGCGACGCGCAGGTGCAGCTGGGACACGCGCGCCTGGCGGTAGTCGACGTGACCGCGGCAGCCGATCAACCCATGTTCAGTGACGACCGATCGCTGTCCCTGGTCTTCAACGGCGAGTTCTATAGCTTCCGCTCCCACCGGCAGCGTCTGCAAAGGCAGGGACACCGTTTCCGGACCCGTTCCGACACCGAAGTCATTCTCAAGCTCTACCAGCTCCTGGGGAATCGGTTTCTGGAAGAGGTTAACGGCCCCTTTGCCATCGGGATCTGGGATTTCCGGCACAGCTCTCTGTTTCTGGCCCGGGATCGTCTGGGGGAAAAGCCCCTCTACTACACCACGCTCTTAGAGACGGAAACATCCTCTTCGCCTCGGAAATCAAATCGTTGCTGCAACACCCCTAGGTGACCGCAGAGGTGGACGAGACGGCTCTGGACGAGTACTTGACCTACCTCTACATCCCGGCAACCCAGCACCATCTTCCGGGGTATCCGGCAACTACAGAGCTGGCCCCCGAAAACTGGACGATTTGCTAAGGTGGCTCCGACCTGAATGAGAAAGGACGGGGAGTCATGGCAAAACGAAGGAATTTTTCAACACCATTCAAAGCGAAAGTGGCGCTTGAGGCGCTTCGAAGCGAACACAGCGTAAGCGAGCTGGCGGCCCGCTACGAGATCCACCCGAATCTGATCACGAACGGGAAGAAACGGGTGCGAGAAGGGATGGTGGAGGTGTTCAAGGGCAAAGCGGACAAGGGCAGGGCCGGCACACAAGCCGAGAGCAAGGAGCTGTACGCCAAGATCGGCGAGCTGACGGTGGAAAAGGATTTTTTGTCCAAAGTGCTCGATCGTTGAGTGTGAAGGCCAGACAGGCCGCGATCGAGCCGGGGCACCGTCGGCTGAGCATCCGCAGACAATGCTCTTTGATGAGTTTGTCTCGTTCGACGTATTACTATGAGCCCCAGGGAGAGAACCCCCGGAACCTGCAACTGATGAGACGAATGGACGAGCAGTTCTTAGAGACGCCCTACTACGGGTCCCGACAGATGGTTTATCACTTGCGTCGGCAGGGTTATCGAGTGGGCCGTAAACGAGTGCGCCGCCTGATGGCAAAGATGGGCCTGGCAGCCATCTACCCGGAGCCACGCACCTCCAAGCCCAATGTGGGCCATCAAGTGTCTCCGTACCTGCTTCGAGATCTGGAGGTCAATCAGCCCGATCAGGTGTGGTGCGCGGACGTGACTACATTCCGATGCGGAGAGGTTTTTTGTACCTGGTGGCGATCATGGACTGGTACAGCCGGATGGTGCTGTCCTGGAGGCTGTCGAACACGCTGGAGCCGGACTTTTGTGCCGAGGCACTGCAGCAAGCGCTGGTGATCTACAATAACAATAAGCCGGAGATCTTCGATACCGACCAGGGAAGTCAGTTCACCAGCACACTTTTCACTGGCTTGTTGCGAGATGCCTGGGTACGCATCTCGATGGACGGCAAGGGCCGCTGGATGGACAATGTTTTTATCGAGCGACTGTGGCGTTCACTCAAGTACGAATGCGTCTATCTGAATGTTTTCGAAACCGGAACCGAGGCCCGACTGGGTATCGGACAGTGGATTGAGCGATACAACTCCCAACGACCCCATTCGACCCATCAGGGAGCGACCCCAGAGGAGGTGTGCACTGGCCTGGTCAAAAATACTGAGAGGGACCTCGCCCTTGGGCTTGCCCCCTCTCAATATTTCCCAGACTGGCGGCAACAAGAACTACGGAGTCCACCTTAAAAATGCCGCCAACTGGTCCAACCGATCGGGTCCACCTCTGGATGAAAGCACGAAGCTGAGTCACTACTGGCGACTTCCGCCGGTGAAACACTCCAACTGGCACTTCCCCGACCTGAAAGAAAGGGTCCACGACCTGCTTCGCGAAAGCGTCCGCCGGACGCTGCTGGCGGACGTACCGGTGGGGAGTTTTCTCAGCGGAGGCCTGGATTCCTCCAGCATTGTGGCCCTGGCTTCGCAATATTGTGCCCGGTTTAAAACCTTCACGGTCAGCTTCGAAGGGGAGGGTGCCCGCTATGACGAGCGGGAGCCGGCGGCCCGCGTGGCTCGCCATTTCGGCACCTAGCATCACGAACTCTGCGTTTCCGGAAAAAGCACGGACTTGCTGGCCACGGTTGTGAACCACTTCGACCAACCCTTCGGGAATCCGACGGCTCTATTGAGCTACCAGATCAGCCAGGCCACCCGTCGCGAGGTCAAGGTCGTGCTTGGGGGAGACGGTGGAGACGAGCTATTCGGGGTGGGTATCCCCGTTACCGCGGGATTCGATGGGGCCAGGACCTACCGCCACCTTCCTTCTGCCCTGCGAGGCCTGGCCGGGCGATTGTCGCACTTTCTGCCCGAGTCCAGATCGGGCGCCCACAACTGGCGCCGCACCAGGCAGTTTCTGACGGCGACTTTTAAGTCTCCAGCAGCTATGTACCTGGATTACATTGGCTATTTCCGTCCTGAGTTGAAATCGAAACTGTATACGGAGGACCTGCTCGAGAGGGTCGATGGACACCGTGCCGAGCGGTTTCTGTAGGAGCTTCTGGAGGCTGGGGAAACCGACTTTTTGAACGGCGCCATGCGGGCCGATCTGCACAGTTTCCTCCCCGGCAATGTCTTGGAATACGGGGACAAGATGTCGATGGCGCACGGCTTGGAGCTGCGCCTGCCTTTCCTCGACCCAGAGCTGGTCAAGCTGATGGCCTGCCTGCCCGCCGAGTTGAAAATCCGCCACCAAACCAAGGTTTTGTTACGAAAAATCATGGCGGGAAAGTTGCCTTCTTCCATTCTCCAACGAAGGAAGGCGGTCTTCAACCCACCCATGAGCACCTTGATCGAGCGGGAGTTACGAGAAAAGACGGATGAGTATCTAGGCTCGAGGGGTTTTCCAGATCGAAGAGATCAACAGAATGAGGAGTTTGCATCGAGGTGGCAGACGGGACTACTCCCAGCATCTTTGGGCCCTGCTGGTGCTGGAGGAGTGGCACCGTCAGTACATCGACTGAGCGCGGCGGGCGCGCCCGGAAGTGACACCCAGCGGCTGTTCGGTGGAATAATGAGATCATGAGTATCTTCCATCCCGATCTGAGATTCACTTACCGGGATTACTGCCAGCTGCCAGAGGACAGGCGCTGCGAACTGATCGAAGGAGATTGCATCATGGTTCCCGCCCCCTCACCCGCTCATCAGGAGATCGTCATCCGGCTCTTGCTTGAACTCAGAGAGCACGTTTCACGAGAGGGTCTGGGACGGGTCTTGATGGCTCCCTGTGATGTATATCTGAGCCGGCATGACGTGGTTCAACCCGACATTCTCTTTATTGGCGCCCAGCGCCAAGGGATGATCGAAGAGAAGTTGATTCGCGGTGCTCCAGATCTGTTGGTAGAAGTGCTTTCCTCATCCAGCCAGGCAAGAGATCGGGAAATGAAACGAAAGCTCTACGGGCGTTTTGGGGTGCGTGAATACTGGCTCGTGGATCCCGAGAGAAGGAGAGTCGAGATTTTGACTCGGCAGGAGAACCAATCTCTCGGTACACGCGACCTATGGCGTACAGGATGTCCTGAAATCGCAACTGATTCCAGGGTTGACGCTGAAAGTGGCGGAGTTGTTTGAGTAGATGTGATCTTATCGGTCTGGCTAGCCCCAGACGTATTCGACCAAAATGAATGAAATGAAAGCGTTGACAGATGCCAAGCAGGATATCCTGGAGAAAATCAGTCAGAAGACCGCCTTGGTGGCCATCCTCGGTCTCGGCTATGTGGGGTTGCCACTCTGCCTGCGTTTTGTGAAGGCCGGATTCCCGGTCCTGGGCCTGGACATCGATCCGGAGAAAGTAGAAAGCCTGAACGCGGGCAAAAGCTACATCCAAACCATCGATGCTGGTGGCTTGAAAGCGGCGACTGAGTCGAAGCGGTTTCAAGCCTCCTCGGATTTTTCCAAGATCCAGCGGGCCGATGCCATTCTGCTCTGCGTGCCGACACCACTCAGCAAGTACCGGGAGCCCGATCTGTCCTTCGTGCTGGGTGCGGTCGAAACCATCCTTCCCCATCTGCGCACCGGCCAGGTGATCTCTCTGGAGAGCACTACTTACCCGGGAACCACCGAAGAAGAGATCCAGCCACAACTCGAGAAGAAGGGCTGGAAGATCGGCGAAGATCTTTTCCTGGTCTATTCCCCGGAACGCGAGGACCCGGGCAATCGTCAATTCAGCACCCAGACCATCCCCAAGATCTGTGCTGGGGTCACTCCGTCCTGTCTGGAAGTCGGGAAAGCCCTGTATCAGCAAGCGGTGGATGAATTGGTGGCGGTTTCATCGCCACGGGTGGCGGAACTGACCAAACTGCTGGAAAACGTCTACCGGGCCGTCAACATCGCTTTGGTCAACGAGCTGAAGCTGGTGGCCGAAAAGATGGGGATCGATATCTTCGAGGTGATCCGGGCGGCCGAAACCAAGCCCTTCGGTTACAAGTCGTTTTTCCCAGGACCCGGGCTGGGCGGGCACTGTATCCCCATCGACCCCTTTTATCTGACCTGGAAGGCACGCGAATACGGGATCTCGACCCGGTTTATCGAACTGGCGGGCGAGATCAACACGGCCATGCCTGATTACGTGGTCTCGCAGGTGGTCAAAGCGCTCAACGGGCAGCACAAATCGCTGAGCCAGTCGAAGGTTCTGGTGCTGGGGGCCGCCTACAAGAAGAATGTCGACGACATGCGCGAGTCGCCCAGCGTTGTCCTGATCGAAAAGTTACAGGCGCTGGGCGCTGAAGTTGCCTACTCGGACCCTTTCGTCCCCGTGCTGCCCAAAATGCGGGCCCACGATCTGGGTTTGAGCAGCGTTCCCGCCGATCCGGAAAGCATCGCCCGCTACGACTGCGTCCTGGTGGCCACCGATCACGATCGGTTCGATTGGGAAATGATCCGACACCACGCCCGTCTCATCGTCGACACCCGGGGAGTTTTCCAGGCGGACGGGTCCCGGATATTCCGAGCCTGAGGGCCAGCCGCCTTGCGACTCTCCGATCCTCACTCCCCGCCGCGCGTCCTGCAACGGAGAATGTTGATTCGCTTTTCCCGATCGACGCGGTAAAGATTCAACGCAGAGTCTCAAGCCAAGCCTACGCGCGTGGTAAAATAGCCTCAGAATGCCGAACCTACTGAAAGTGAAGCCCTTGGCCACGATTCCGGTTGTGGCTGCGCTACCAGGACGGCTCCCAAGGCGAGGTCGATTTTCCCCATCTTGTTGGTCGAGGCGTATTTGTTGCCTGGCGTACTCCCGGATTCTTTGAGACGGTGAGAATCGGAGCGCAGGGCGAGTTAGTGTGGGGCGATACTATTGGTCTTTGTCCCGATGCGATTTATATGCGGCTCACTGGTAAGACGCCGGAGGAGGTTTTTCCGGTCCTGAAGAAGACAGGAGTCGATGCCTGAGATCAGTCGGTTTGACCGCACGCCCAGGTTAGCATCGTGGTCCTATCTTCTACACTGAGTGATGAGTTGAGTTCATCACCGAAATCCGTCGAGAATTCACTCCGTGTACTCGTGGTTGCCCCCTTTCCTTCCGAATCGCGGCCGCTTAACGCGCCTTTCGTCCGCTCTTGGCTACATCAATTAGCGAAACTAGGAGCGTCGGTCACCCTATTGTCGCCCGTCGCCCGTTTGAATCGGGCGCTATCTTTGAGGTCCGATTGGCTCGGACGAAGGGTATCAGCTTCTCCTCAGATTCAAGGGCGTCTAACTGTGCACAGGCCGAGTTTCGGTGCTTCTTCAAGCAAGTGTTGTTGAGCCATCCTCCCTCCAGTGCCGGAACTGAAGAGACCTGAGATCCAACCTAGCGTACCGTGCGACAACCACTATCAAGAAAAATAAAGAGGACGCCACCTGGCTGGTGAATACGTCCCGGGAGGAGAGCCTCTTTTTAGCCAGTCCAGCCTGCATCTCTGGAGTCCTTCGCGTCTTGCCGAACTTCAAAGCACTGTGCGGTCGCAGAAAGTTGTAATAGGCCATGAGCAGGGCCACCTGGCCTTCCAAGAATTCTGTACGTCGGGCGTGACAGGGTGTGCGACGGCCAAGATAGGAACACCCCTGGCGGATGGTCAGATTGTGGCGCTCTACAAAACTTGTGTTCAGGGTGCTGGAATCCTTGGAATGAAACAGTGCTTCCTCCAGTTCCGCCGGTGTTCCGAGCAGCAATCTACGATCGACCCGAACTACCCGATTCTCTCGGCTCTTCTTGATCACTTGACCGTAGATACAGACTCCTAAGAGCAGCCTTTTCGCCACCCACTCGTACATCTCGAAACCATCGCTGGCAAACAGGAAGCGGCGTTCAACACGGCCTCGCTGCAGGGTGTCGAGCATCACTCTCTTGATGTTTAGGAAGTGACGACGGCCGATCTCGACGGAGATCCAGAGTCTGGACCAAACTTCCAGGCTGGTCAGTACCCAGATCGCCCTCTTCTTTGCTCCAATGAAAGTCCTGATCTCGTCGGTCTGGAGTTCACGGATGACGAAGCCTTTCAGCATCCGATCGTTGAACTGGGCAGCATATGTGGCCGCCAATTCAAGCCAGCGGGCGACGGGTACCCCAAGCCATCCGCTTGATGCGCGCCAGGGCTGAGATCCCCATACCATGGACACACATACGGACGACTTCATCGAACAGGGACCTGGGATTATGCAGTCGATAGTAAGGCGTGCCGTGAGTGGACGAGAAGGTCCGACCGCAGTGTTTGCAGCGGTAGCGCCGCCGTCTGCCCTGTGTCGTGGTGTAGACGGAATGGCGGATGATGTTGCCTTTGCCGGCCCGGTCTCTCAAGGAGCAATCGGGGTTGGGACAGCAGCGAGAGGAGCGTTTGCTCTGCGTCATACATGTGTGATGTCAGAAAAGGCAGGGGAAAGCCAGGCAGGATCACGGGTTGTGGAGCTGCTGGAGACAGTCAACAACACTTCCCTGAAGAAGCACCGGCCAGCCAGGGGATGCCCATGAGCAAGATCGCCCGTAGGGTGGGTCTGCATCCGGTCAACGCCTATGCCTGGAGGCGGCGCTTCGAGCTGGAAGGGGTGCCCGGTTTGAAGGATCGACCTCGTCCCGGACAACCTCGCAAACTGACTCAGAAGAAGGCTCAGGAAATCCTGCATGCTACGGTGCATTGCCTCCCTCGCGAGTCGACCCATTGGAGTCTGCGTTTGATGGCCAAGTATTCGGGCGTCACGGTCCACCAGGTGCGACAAGTCTGAAAAGCGGCCAATTTAAGGCCCCACCACATCAAGACCTTCAAGATCAGTAGTGATCCGAACTTTTCCGAGAAGGTCATCGACATCGTGGGCTTGTACTTAAATCCCCCGGATAATGCGGCCGTGCTCTCCGTGGATGAGAAGACCCAGGTGCAGGCCTTGGATCGCACTCAACCCATGCTGTCACTTCGGGAGGGACCGATCGAGCGGCGCACCCATGATTACAAGCGCCACGGTACGGCCAGTCTGTACGCCGCTTTTGACATCGCCTCCGGAGAGGTGATCGGGCGCATTACCCGAAGGCATCGCTCCCAGGAGTTTTTGGGCTTTCTAAAACAGATCCATCGCTCCGTGGAGCTCGAGTTAGACATCCATGTGATTTTGGACAACTCCAGCACCCACACTACTCCAGCCGTGCAAAGATGGCTGGCCCGCCACGCTCGTTTTCATCTGCACTTCACTCCCACCAGCGCCTCTTGGCTCAACGCCGTCGAGAGCTGGTTTTCCCAACTCACCCAAAGGGCTCTGCAGCGCAACTCCTTCACCGGCGTCCAAGCCTTACGAAAAGAAATCCGACGCTACATCCAAGTCCACAACCAGGACCTGGCCAAACCTTTCCGCTGGACCAAGAACGCTGCTTCGATTCTGCACAAAGTGGAAAAGGTAAAATCCGTTGCTGTCATTCAATGAAAGTAATCACACAGGATACTAGGAAGTCGAAGTCCTGCGAATAGGCGGTGGGAAGAATTGGCAGTAAAAGCAATGTGGCGATAATTAATCTGGTTGGCATAATTGCGTGATAGCCACTCTCTCGGAGAACGGAGATGAGGGAGTCGAGGGGTGCGCGCGGACGCACCCCCCCTCAGAGGATCCGGTCAGCATTGGACACCTGGATGAGTGCAACACAGACCGGAGGTAAAAGCTCGCCTACCAGCGGTCTCTGCCTCCGCCTCCGCCTCCGTATCCTCCGCCTCCGCCTCCGCCTCCGCCTCCCCGGTTTTCCCGCGGCTTGGCTTCGTTGACGATTATGGTTCGGCCTTCCAGCTCAGTACCGTTCAATTTGTCACACGCGGCCTGCGCTTCGTCTTGGGTGCTCATTTCCACAAAGCCGAAACCTCTGGACTGAGACGTCATCCTGTCCGTGATCACACGAGCCGATTCCACGGTTCCGTGTGCGCCGAAAAGTTCTTCCAATTGACGGTCGTCGGTCGAGAAGGGTAAGCCACCCACATACAATTTGTTACTGTTCATGTTCTCCTCCTAGAAAATCCACCAGATGCGATTGGGACCCGTCAAAGCGGGGCAGAACATGGACACACGATGTGCAGGCCACGGTCGGCCGGTTTTTCAGGGGTTTCTTGCGCTTCAGGTGAGACAGGTTATGCCAGGCCTTCCCCTACACAAATACTCACGTCGGCTGCCTCAGAAGACCTGACACCGAAACAGCGATAGCAGAATACACCGGTTGAGTAGGTCCGGTCAAGTCGAGACACGCTAGTGCGCAAATCAAAGACCTCCCCTGCCTTGGCCAAGGTGCATGTCTGCGCTGCTTTGAGCAGAGCTGTCTACATCGACATTCTGCACTTTTCCGTACGAGTCCTCGGCACTCAACGGCACTGTGTTCCATGAAATGATCGCCTGCGGCCCGTACGTTGGGATCGATCGGTAATTCAGAGGCGGCCTGAAAACAGCTTCCGTTCTTCAGTCCGATAGACAAGCATGCGCCCCCGCCGATCTCAAGGCTCTCGACGTTCACCGTTTTTCGATCCAAACGATCCCAGTTCTCCCCAGGATCGCGAACCCACTATCTCGGTCTGTGGGTTAATAGTCGTTCAGTGACGGAAACTTGTCGCCGAAACTCCAGGATGTCCATGGAAACAGCTCGGCTTTCAATATCGGTCCACAGAAGACCTCTTCTTTCGGCCTCTTCTCTTAGAGTTTTAATAACGAACTCTTTATTTTCGGCCAAAGATTCGGTGTTTCGTGAGGGAAGTGTTGCTAACCCGCCCAGGCAACCCCGGGGAAGCATGATTTCACCTGGATTCCCGGACGATGTTGGATCATCAAACATGTACGCAGCACTGAGCATTTCTGACAGAGGCTGCACGAGGTAACTGTACACTGGACTCAACCAGTCTTGGTGGAAAACACTGCGCCCTCAACAACACTTCCCTGAAGAAGCACCCGAATTCCCTTCATCTCGACGAAAATAAACCAACCTATAAACTATTTCGAATCAAGAGGATAAATGGAGCGCCCGACAGGATTCGAACGTGCGACCTTTGGTTTCGAAGACTATACGCGTGATGGCCCGTTCTTTCTGCTCAATGATTTAGGTCCTTCTTGTTCCCTGGTTTTCCCTGTTGTTTGGGCGGTTTTGTTGTAGAAATGTTGTAGGAAATGGGTGTCTTGTGGAGAGCGAGCCACCGGGCTCATTTTGCTCCACCGAATGCGTTGGGACTGGTGGAAACTGCAATCAAAGGCGAGAACGTCTGGACCATTCCAGCCACCGACAAACCAATTATTTAATTGCAATTATATACACTTCCCTTCAAAAGAAGAGTAGCTTGCGTACGATTTTCTTCGTAATGGTAGCCGTTACTCGGGCTTCCACTCCCTGGCTAACCGCTGAGCCTCAGCAAGCTGTTCTGGAGTCATCTTTTTTTCTAGACCGTCGAGCATCTCGACAATTTTTGCTCTACTTTCTCCAGTTAAGTCGGCAGCAGCTAAGCTGCACCACATGTATGCCAGTACGTAGTCCGTAGGGACTCCTTTGCCGAATTGGTACATAACCCCTAGGGCATTTTGGGCTCTGACATTACCTTGATCAGCAGCCTTGCGAAACCACTTGAGTGCTTCCTGGTCGTCCTGAGGGACTCTTTCGCCGTTGTAGTACATCAGCCCTAGGTTATATTGAGCGTAAGCATTACCTTGATCAGCAGCCGCGCGGAACCACTTAACGGCTTCCTGGAAGTCCTTGGGAACTCCTTGGCCTTGGGAGTACATGGACCCCAGCATTCCTTGGGCGATGGCGTCACCTTGCTCGGCAGCCTTGCGATTCCACTTAGCTGCTTCCTGGTAGTCCTGAGGGACTCCTTGGCCAAAGGCGTACATGCCCCCCAGCATGCCTTGGGCTCTGGTATTACCTTGATCAGCAGCCGCGCGGAACCACTTAACGGCTTCCTGGAAGTTCTGAGGAGAGCCGACTCCGCTTCTGCACATGAGTCCCACGAAATATTGGGCCATAGAATCCCCTTGCTTGGCCTGTTGGAGAAATTGTTCGTAGACGGCAAGAGCTTCTTTTTCCTCGTCGATTGGCGAGAGTAGTTCTTCGATAGTAGGCTGCTTTTGCTCAGACACTTCAGTCTGTGAACAAGCACCAGACCCAAGGATCACCAATGCCGGAGAGAAGAAGAGTAACTTGCGTAGGGTGTGCTTCATGAGCGAACCTTCCAGCAAACGGCAGATACTACGGCGTAGGGTGCGCAGTCACGGGTGATGCTAGCACTGGGGAGGAGGACGGACAAACCGGAGCTAGGGAAGGCTTACCAAAGGGTATTCAGGAAGAGGGACCCCTCTCGCCTGTCTCTCAGGAGGTATGAGGGCATAGTTTGGCAAATCCCCTGCGAGGGGGGTAGGGGGCTACTGGAGGGACATACTGAGGATTGCCCCCTAATTCTTGCTCTTGGACTTCTCCACCTGGATGCGGTTGGCTTGGGCCCAGGTGTCCTTCCGAACCCCCGCCGGCCCGGCCAAACTCCCCAAGCGCCGCCAACCACGGCCACGTCAGTGGTCACCAGCCGCCTAGGTGTGGTGAGAGTGCAGGAAGCAACCCACTCCGCAGGAACCGAGAGGTGTTCGGAAGGACGGAGTGGACGTGCTCCCCGTGTTCACTCTCACCGCCATTATCCGTATCAATCCAACGGGAGTGGGACTTTACGCATCGGCCCTCCACTTTTTGGTTAACATTCCTAAACGTTTAGGATAAGTTACAATCTATGCAATGTCCTCACTGCGGCGGTGAAATTCCCTTGAACATGATGGCTGGTCAAATGGGCCAGGTGGGCGGCAGCAAAACCAGCCCCGCCAAGAAGCGTTCCAGCCGTGAAAACGGCAAGCTGGGCGGAAGGCCACCGAAGCGGAAGGGCAAACGTTAACCCGGGGGGTGGTAAAGCGCCCCTGCTGGCTGGTGTGAGAACAGCCAACAAGGGCTAACCACCACAACCTGACATGGAGGTTGTCATGGCTGTTTCCAGCTTACCCCAAGCAACCCTTGTTTGTTACCCAGAGCGTTACCCAAGAGGCACATTCCCATCGGCGAGTGCAATTGCGGATCTCATAAACTACTGAAAACAAAAGTGGAGGTAAGCGGACTCGAACCGCCGACCACCCGCTTGCAAATCAGGTCCAGGGCAAAACGCTCTGGGCCTGCTGGCACAAGGGTTTCAGCCTGAACTCCTTTAGAAATCAGTGGATTAGTCATTTGTATAGTGTGAATGAACTCCGTGGTCTGGGCTAGCTTTGCACTCAATACGATGTGGCACCGTCCCAAAAACCGTTCCACCCCCACCCCCCGAAGTGGGGTGCCTTCCCACTAGCCTGTATACGTCCTGGCACACAGGCGTCAGTGACCTGAAGTTACCCCACTTTTGTGGACAGTTTACGGCTTTCGAATCAAGCCACATCTGAGTGCCTCGATTCATAGTTGATCGGCGACAGATAGTCCAGTGACGAGTGCCGCCTGTGAGGGTTGTAAAAGCCCTCGATGTAGTCGAAGACAGCAAGCCTGGCCTGCAGCTTGCTGCGGAAGCTGTGCCGGTCGATCAGTTCACACTCCAGAGAGGCAAAAAAGCTCTCACACAGCGCGTTGTCATAACAGTCACCGACCGAGCCCATGGAGGGTCTGATGCCGGCTCTCTTGCAGCGCAGCCCGAACTCGATCGACGTGTATTGCGTCCCCTGGTCCGAGTGATGGATCACCCCGTCGGATTCACGCTCTTGAAGTGCCATTTGCAGGGCATCGGTCACTAGCCGGGTCTTGAGATCATTTCTGAGCGACCAGCCGACCACTCGACGACTGAAAGCGTCGACCACTACGGCCAGGTAGACGAAACCTGCCCAACTCGGCACGTACGTGATGTCTGCAACCCACAGTCGGTTGGGGCGGCTGACCTGGAAGTTTCGCTCCACCAGATCCGGAGCCGGACGGCTGTCTTGGCCTCTCAGGGTCGTGCGTGTCTTGCGTCTGCGGCTAACGCCTTCAATGCCGGCGACTTTCATCAGTCGGGCCACCCGGTTTTTGCCCACCAGGTGACCTTCCTCTCGAAGTTCCGCCGTAATGCGGGGAGCTCCATAGGTCCGACGACTTTGCTGGTGGATCCCGTTGATTGTTTCCAGAAGACGAGCATTCGCTTCATCTCGAGTCGAAGGTCCGCGATCGACCCACGCGTAGTAGCCACTGGTGGAGACACCCAGCAAACGGCACATGGTGGTGATTGGATAGTCGGCCTGATTCACTTTCACGAACCTGAAGACTTCTTGGAAATCGGATCGCTCTCCCGTGCGAACCAGGCCGCGGCTTTTGCCAATATTTCCCGCTCAACCCTCAGCTGCCTATTTTCTTTGCGCAACTTCCGCAGCTCGGCTCGTTCTACCGTCGTCAGGCCGTCTCTACGACGGCCTTCATCCAGGTCTGCCTGGGCGATCCAGTTGCGGATCGTCTGTTCGTTGGGTTCAAACTCTCGGGCCAGCTCACCGGGGCTGCGCCCGGCTCGATGAAGCTCGACTATCTGCTGGCGAAACTCGGGTGGATAAGCTCGTCTTGTTCTTGGCATCGTGTCCTCCATTCTCCCAAAGGATTAGGTGTCCACGAAACCAGGGGAACTCCAGTTCAGACCAAGACCAAACACAAGACTATGCCGTATCGTTGCCGGGACTGCCGTAAATGGTTCTCTGTCAAGACGGGAACGTCGATGCACGACTCAAAGTTGGGGTTGAGAGTCTGGCTCTTTGCTGCCTACATCCTCGTCACCAACTTGAAGGGCGTCTCTTCCATGAAGCTCCACCGAGACTTGGATGTCACCCAAAAAACGGCGTGGCACTTGGCGCACCGTATCAGGGAAACCTGGGACGAGCAGCATGGTCTTTTCTCGGGTCCGGTTGAAGTGGACGAAACCTACATCGGTGGCAAGGAGAAGAACAAGCGAAACTCCAAAAAGCTCAATGGCGGACGTGGAGCCGTGGGGAAAACTCCGGTGGCTGGTGCCAAAGATCGGGAAACCAACCGTGTCAGCGCCACCGTCATTCAAGGAACCACACAGGATGAACTAGAAGGGTTTATCCTAGATCGTGTTGAGCCCGGATCAACCGTATACACGGACGACCACGGCGGTTACAGCCGCCTCTGGCTGAACTTCGAGCATGGTTCCGTCCGTCACAGCGTCAGGGAATTTGTGAAGGGCCAGGTCCACACCAACGGCATTGAGTCCTTCTGGGCCATGCTCAAGCGGGGCTACTACGGAACCTACCACCGCATGAGCGAGAAGCACTTGCAACGGTATATGAATGAGTTCTCCGGTCGGCATAATATCCGCTCCCTGGATACCATCGACCAGATGGCCTCAGTAGCCAAGGGAATGGACGGAAAAAGGTTGCGGTATAAAGGATCTGATTGGTTAAGGTTGGACTATGAAAAGAGTTTCAAAATAGCCACCGCAATAGCCACCGCGATGGTGGCGGCCGCCGCCATTCCAGATATTATGCCGATCAGCCACCACACCTTTAGTTTTTGAAGGTCTTCCTTAGTGGCAAGATATTTAAAATGGGTTTCCAGGCGTGAGATCCGAAAAGGATAAATAGTTGTAAATAAAAGGCTCTCCAAGCTATCGCCACCACCGCCTCTACCTCCGCTCTCGGCTCCAGGGGGATCAGGAACAGCCTGTAGATTTCGCTCGTGGTTCACCTTCGTTTCTCAACCTCGCTAAGCCACTCCCACAACGAACGTGAGGTATATCCAGAGTAGGAGAAATCTTCTAACTTAAAAACAAATCCAGACACGCCCTGGACTCGATCATCTCCTTTTATACCGACAGTGGTGGCTACGGTTTCTGCGAGACCGTCTGCTTCCACCAGGAACAATGTGCGGCTGTATTTATAGTGTCCCTGGTAATTTGTGCTGATCTTTTGGCTAACAGCATCATCAGGCTCCAGTAAAGCTATGGCGTAAACAGACATCGCTATCCGGTGGGTTAGGTCTATTTTGCTAGGTCTAGTAGCCTGTCCAGAAACACAACCGCCACTAGAGTGCCTATCCAATCACCCACCATTGTCTCTCCTTCCATAGAAAATTGCCACCCGGGTAACGCCTTCCCTTGCTTTCGTGGAAGGCTGACCTCGCAATCTCAACGTGAGGTACATGGTCCATTATGATCAAGAATCCAGCCATGAGTACTCCCTCCTATAAAGTTTGCCTGGGCGGTTTTATAACTTATAGGTAAGGGCGTCAAGCCCTATTCTATGGTTGACGCTGAGGCGGTTCGGGGCTAGTATCTGGGCATGGATTCTGATGCGATGAAGGGAACGAAGGAGAAGGAGAAGCCGAAACGAGGCCGACCAGTCAAGCGATCGATGCCAGAACCCATCCCCGACACCCTGGGCAATGTGTTGCGTGCCTTAATGACCTCCCCTCCCAAGAAAAAGGAGGAGTGGGCCTACCTGAAAGAGAGTGGCAAGACCAAGCCGTAAGTCGGCCTCCGGTCACTCACGTATATAATTCCCAAAAGAATGGCGCCAGTTTTGTTAAAACGTAAGTGTGGAATTCCGTAAACGTCCATCCCCACGAAGTCTCCGCAGTGTCGCTGCTAGTCGGCTGATCCCAAAATCCACTGACCAACGGCTTCCGTAAAAATACCCGCGACCAGGAACAAGATCGTAGCCGCGTACAGTGTAATCAAATGTCGATGACGCTGGCGTAGCCCTTCCCGCTCCACCGAATCTGTCAACGGAGATACTGACCTCGACCGGCTTGCGGGTCTTCGGCGGGTGCGGTGACACAGCCCTATATCGCCCCGACGTGTCGGGGTTGCGCAGTTGCGCACGTGTTTTCGTGGGATACACCTTAAAGACCTGTCCGATGGAACATTCGATAGCGTTCCCACTATTGTCGTGATGCCGCGTGCCCGGTTCTGCTTTCGATGGATTTTATGGAAGGACTCACGAGAAACTCGTGCGCTTCTTCGGCATCGCGGCTAGGACCCCATCAAGAAGATCCCGACGCTGGGCTCGAGAACATTCAAGGGGTTCCCTTCGACGCCGCGTATGGAGTGCAGGCGGACATCGAAGCGGATTCCGACGGTTTCGAGCAACATCACGTTCAACCCGCCACCGTAGTTTAAACTGAACTTCGTTCCGAAGCTGGCGGCCCCACCGCCTCCCGCACGAAAGGCGCCCAACCCGGCCGTCACGTACGGACGGAGAGTGGGACTGCTGGGCAATCCCACCCGCAAATTCGTACTGAAGAGAAAGGCACTGCCGTCGCTGTCAATGAAATTCGGGCTGTACGCAACGGTGTGCTCCAATCCGAGTAGTGCCAAAGGATGATACAGCCTCGCTCCAAAGATTCCGAAGTTCTTGGGGTCGACCCTCGCTTGTCCAACTGCACTGCCCACCCCGCTCACCCCTGAACTCAGCGTGAGGGCGCCCGGGTTCTGGAAGCCACCAAAGATCGTAAAGTCCTGAGCACAGAGCGAACCTGCGAAACCCACCAACGCCACAGCCAGAAATCCGAAAAAGTATTTCATTAAAAGAACTATACCCTGCACCCCAGACCGAAACGCTCAAGCCTGGCCCACAGTGCGCCCCTCGATCCTGGTATCGTAGATAATGAAATCCCCCCAGGCCCCGGTTCTGGACCAGGGCTGCTCGGCACGAATCTACGGGTCTGCTCCCCCGGCGCCTTCCGGTCCTCGGCACAATTTCCACAACAGATGCTCCCGTTCACGATTTGGGGGCTTGCGCAATCAGGGGCTTGCCACGCGCTTGAAAGAGCAAGTCGAGTGCCTCGCCGAGCAGTTGCCGAACCGTGCTGTCCTCGTCGAGGGCGAGTTGCTTGAGCTGCTTTGAGACACTGGGGTCGAAAAGTGCCTGGACCGAAATGTTCTGGCTGTCTCCGCAATGGCGGTGAACAACGAAGTCGGAACGATTCACGATTATACCACGCATCGCTGCACTGTTGGCGCCCTACGGCATTGTGCTGCATTGCGATGCGGCGCAGGCACCGTGCGCCATGGATGTGAGCGATCTAGCTGTGCATACGGATATGGTCAGCCTTTCGGGACACAAGATATACGGACCGCAGGGCATCGGTGTCTTGTATATTCGCCGCGATTTACAAGACCGAATAGAGCCTTTGATCTACGGCGGTGGGCAGCAGGCGGGACTGCGTTCCGGCACTGTGCCGATGCCCGTAAGGTCAAAATATTCAGCCGACCCACAAGTCTCTATTGTGCAACAAGTTGTAACCGTCACGGCAAACAGAAGTCAGCCTTGGTTGAGCCCCAATGTTTTCCCCCTTTGCGTCTGAGCACTTGACGTGAGCATCTAATCAACCATGAACTTCGTGCTCAGGCCCTGGCTGCTGCTGCTCCTGATCTTGGCCGGTTGGATCAACAGAGACCAGCAGGACGCGATCGAGTATCTTTTGACTGAAAATCAGGTACTCAGAGAAAAGCTCGGCAAGCGCCGCATTCTGCTCAACGACGACCAGCGTCGACGCTTGGCCGTCAAGGGTAAGGTGCTGGGCCGAAAAAGCCTCGGCAAACTGGCCAAGATCGTCAGGCCCGACACGCTTCTGCGCTGGCATCGAGAGCTTATCGCTCGCAAGTGGGATCACTCAGACAAGAGGCAATCCGTTGGCCGACCACGCATTCGACAACAGATTGAAGTTACCCCACTTTTGTGGACACCTAATCCTTTGGGAGAATGGAGGACACGATGCCAAGAACAAGACGAGCTTATCCACCCGAGTTTCGCCAGCAGATAGTCGAGCTTCATCGAGCCGGGCGCAGCCCCGGTGAGCTGGCCCGAGAGTTTGAACCCAACGAACAGACGATCCGCAACTGGATCGCCCAGGCAGACCTGGATGAAGGCCGTCGTAGAGACGGCCTGACGACGGTAGAACGAGCCGAGCTGCGGAAGTTGCGCAAAGAAAATAGGCAGCTGAGGGTTGAGCGGGAAATATTGGCAAAAGCCGCGGCCTGGTTCGCACGGGAGAGCGATCCGATTTCCAAGAAGTCTTCAGGTTCGTGAAAGTGAATCAGGCCGACTATCCAATCACCACCATGTGCCGTTTGCTGGGTGTCTCCACCAGTGGCTACTACGCGTGGGTCGATCGCGGACCTTCGACTCGAGATGAAGCGAATGCTCGTCTTCTGGAAACAATCAACGGGATCCACCAGCAAAGTCGTCGGACCTATGGAGCTCCCCGCATTACGGCGGAACTTCGAGAGGAAGGTCACCTGGTGGGCAAAAACCGGGTGGCCCGACTGATGAAAGTCGCCGGCATTGAAGGCGTTAGCCGCAGACGCAAGACACGCACGACCCTGAGAGGCCAAGACAGCCGTCCGGCTCCGGATCTGGTGGAGCGAAACTTCCAGGTCAGCCGCCCCAACCGACTG
Organism: Acidobacteriota bacterium; assembly: GCA_965205565.1. Classification (GTDB taxonomy): domain Bacteria; phylum Acidobacteriota; class UBA6911; order RPQK01; family CBDBID01; genus CBDBID01. The sequence continues at coordinate 695 of CBDBID010000040.1, read as the reverse complement.
TGGGTTGCAGACATCACGTACGTGCCGAGTTGGGCAGGTTTCGTCTACCTGGCCGTAGTGGTCGACGCTTTCAGTCGTCGAGTGGTCGGCTGGTCGCTCAGAAATGATCTCAAGACCCGGCTAGTGACCGATGCCCTGCAAATGGCACTTCAAGAGCGTGAATCCGACGGGGTGATCCATCACTCGGACCAGGGGACGCAATACACGTCGATCGAGTTCGGGCTGCGCTGCAAGAGAGCCGGCATCAGACCCTCCATGGGCTCGGTCGGTGACTGTTATGACAACGCGCTGTGTGAGAGCTTTTTTGCCTCTCTGGAGTGTGAACTGATCGACCGGCACAGCTTCCGCAGCAAGCTGCAGGCCAGGCTTGCTGTCTTCGACTACATCGAGGGCTTTTACAACCCTCACAGGCGGCACTCGTCACTGGACTATCTGTCGCCGATCAACTATGAATCGAGGCACTCAGATGTGGCTTGATTCGAAAGCCGTAAACTGTCCACAAAAGTGGGGTAACTTCACTGACTACCAGGACTGCGCGCTGTAATCGCCGCTAACGAAAGCTCTCGCCCCTCTGATAGGAGGGCGGAGTCTAACCCTCCGATCCGGCTTCATGTCGTCCGGAAAACGTACCAGGACCCGGGGCGACACGTGCATGCCCTTGCCGATCTATTTTAGAGTGTGATAAAGTCCTTTAT
>CBDBID010000039.1:0-158873 GCA_965205565.1 Acidobacteriota bacterium | reverse complement strand
TAGAAAAATCAATTGCTTTCAAGGCTTGTTTCCTCCGAAAGGACTTGGGATTCACTCCTGTTCCAGAGGCGCCATTGTACCGTTTTTTTGAGAGCAGGCAAACCGGATCGATCCCAAAAGATGCAGCCCCCGGAACAGTGCCATCAGGGAACCGGATCGGCTCGTTAGGGTCGCTGACGGCAAGCGGAATCGAACAGCCTCTCCAGTTGCTCTCGAACATCCCGGAACGAATCGAACGGGAAAAGGAGACCCCGTTGTCGCGGCAGTAGCGGGCCAATCGACTCTTGGCGAAAAGCCAGTCCGTGTGACCGAGCACGGAGATGTCGGAGATGCCGTCTCCGATGTAAACGATCTTTCGTCCGTCGCTCCGAGCCCTCCTCAACAGCTTTTCCTTATCGGCTCTCCGGTCACGCGTATAACGCCACCCCTCGAGTTTGAATTCGACCGGGTGGGCAAAAAAAGGCACCTCCAGGTGTCCAATGAAAAGGGCCACAACTCGCTGGATTCCGGAACTCACCACCGTGAGCGGATACCGTTGCCGACGGCACCAATCGACGAAGGCCGGGAACTCCGGGTCAACAGAAATCTTGTCCTTGAGAGCCCGGGCCGCCTCCTCCCACGGTACTTTTACCGAGGCCAACTCCTGCTCAATGATCTGAAACAGGTCCAGTTCCCCTCGTTCGAAACGCTTCAATATGCCGTGGCGATATTCGGGACCACCACCGAATACCTCGGTGAGAAAGACGATCGAGTCGTGATTGGTCACGGTGCCGTCAAAATCGCTGAAGATCCTGAGCATCGATTCCTCGTTTCCTTTCACCTCACCGACCTGGCCGGTCTCTGAGCCTGCAGGCCTCGCCCTTCATGAATCTCGAGAAACTGATCCACGGGGACGTTCTCCAAGCGATCCACTCCGCCCCCGGGCCAGGTGACCTCCAACCAGTCGACCCGCTGGGCGGCGCCCAGACCGAAGTGGACCCGCAGATCGTTCTGGGAATAGTAACTGCCACCGCTGCGCACCTCGTCCACCAACTCGAATTCACCCACCCGGCAGCGCACTCGAGCACCGATACCGCTGCGATTGGACACCACGCCCCGGAGACGTACCGAGATCCAATGATTGTCATTCAGGGAAACGTTCTCGTAGAGGTTGGCCACCTCATGCACGTTGTTGACCAGGACGTCGATGTCACCGTCATCGTCATAATCACCAAAAGCCGCTCCTCGACCCGCTTGAGGAACCTGCACGGCCACACCCGCTCGGGCGGTCACATCTTCGAAACTGCCGTCGCCTTGGTTGCGATACACCACCTTGGGTTGCTTGTACCGAGCCTCGCCCTCCAGCTGGTTCACTTCGGGATAGACGTGACCATTCACCTGAAAAATGTCCACCCAGCCATCGCGATCCAGATCCAGGAAGCCACACCCCCAGCCCAACCATCTCGTGTTGGCCGCAATCCCGGAAAAAAAGGCTGCTTCCTCGAACTGAGACTCGCCTCGGTTGCGATATAAATTGGCCGTCTGCCCCGCGAAGTTGGTCTTGAAAATGTCCAGATGCCCGTCTCGGTTGAAATCGGCCGCCGTGACTCCCATCCCTGCCTGGGGTCTGCCGTGCTGGCTGTAGGAACAAGCCGGCCAGGGTCCCGATATCGGTGAAGGTGCCATCCTGGTTGTTCCGGTAAAGGGCACTGGGGCTCGAATCGTTGGCGACATAGACATCCACCCAACCATCGTTGTTGAAGTCAAAGGTCAGCACACCCAGACCATAGTGCCCGTTGGATTGACTCACACCAGACACCTTCGAGGCGTCGGTAAACGTCCCGTCGCTGTTGTTTCGGTAGAGGATGTTTTCATCCCCTTCCAGACCAGGCGGCCCGCAGGCCACCTGAATGCCCTTGTAAAGGCCAAGTCCTGAATCGGGGGTAGGGCGTATTCTCCAGGTCGATGTCGATGTAATTGGCGACGAACAGATCCAGATCTCCGTCCCGGTCATAATCCAGGAAGGCGCAACCAGAATTCCAGCGGCACCGCTGCTGAATCAGTCCAGACCGCTTGGTGGCACCCGTGAAGGTTCCGTCTCCATGGTTGCGCAGGAGCACATTCCGTCCCCAATAAGTCACGAAGAGATCTTCGAATCCATCGTTGTCATAGTCTCCGGCGCACACAGCCTGCTCCCACCCCACCTGCCCCGCCCCCGATCCTTCTGTAACGTCGACAAAACTTCGATCCCCTTCGTTGCGGTACAGATGATTGGTCAGTTCCTGACCCTTGGGCGCCTCCTCTAGCTGGCGGCCATTCACGAGATAAGCGTCTAGGTCTCCATCGTTGTCAAAGTCGAACAGAGCGCTTCCACAACCGGTGGTCTCCAGCAGATAACGGTTCAAGAAGGCGCCCCCGTGGACGGTTACGTGATCGATCCCCACCTCGCTTCCCCGTTCCTCGAACCGGAAACCAACCTCTGAGGAGATGGAAGGGAGAACGACCCTGGATATCAGACCCGCCGCCAAAACCACCAAGAAGAATCTCAACTTGCGCCCTTTCCCATCCGGCTGTGTGACCCCCAGGGTGTCCCTCTGCGCAGCATTTGGCGAAGACTGCGTCGCGAGGTTTCGAACAGACACTGTAGGGCCGGTACAGTATACCAATCCCCAGGCCATGTCCCGAACTGACCGGGTCACGGGCCTCTTTCAGCTGGTTCAAAAGACCTCCCGAGCAGGCATCGAGAAACAGAGATCGGCGCTACAATCATAAGGGCGTGTCGCCCGAATCCATTGCAGATGGGGCTTAATTGTGCCACTTTCGAACCGGAAGCCGCGACCATGAGAGGGTGTCGAAAAAGGCCTCCTGAGCACCTCCAGATGGTGCGGAGATCAGAACTGAAATCGTAAAAATTTCAGAGGAACTACTGCATAATCAACAGGTTACATCTTAGATCTCACGACCGCATCTCCGTCACAGTTCGCCTAATCCACCTTTCTCGACACCCTCGTGAGGAAGCGGCGGGAAATGCAGCAGTTCAAGGCGCCGTGCAGGGGTTTGCGGCCGTTTACCAAGTGGACCGGGGTTTTTCGGGCCAAGACCTCGCTCAGGGGCGGCGCACAGACTTTACATTCCAGTCCGCCAGTCGAAAAACACTTGATCCACCGCTTCCGAAAGTGAGATACCTAACGACCGAAAACAGGAGCAAAGCAGATCATGCAGAATTTACGCGATTTTTGTGCACTTTCGCGAAGGCAATTCTTGTGTGTCGGAGGGGTGCTGGGCGCCCTGCCTGGAGCGCTAGCTGAACGGGCCTCCAGGGTGGTGCGGCCATCCGCGAGGATCGAAGGTTCCATGGTAGCCGACTTTGAGCGCTGCCAGCCTTCCAGTGCCATTTCTCCCTTGCGGAAAAAGGGAGCCTGGCGACTGATTCCCTTCCAGGCGGAGGGCGTGCAGGGCAACATGCTCTCAGCCACTCAACACACTGCCCCACCAACCGTCCGCTATCCGCTGAACCGGAGTGGTTGGCACGCCATCTACCTGGGAATCTACAACCCCGAGCTGGCCGAGTCCGATTTCTTGCTGCGCCTGAAACTCTCCGGGGATCGCCACTTCGTGAAAATCGGCTCCGAAACCGGTCCAGACACCCACCATCTGGAAGAAATTTTCTGGAAAAAAGCCGATCTGACCGGTCAGGATCTCCTCATTGCCACCCAGTCCGCGGGGCTCTCCCGTTTCGCCCAGCTTGCCTTCCTACGAGTCGTATCCCTGACGGCATCCCAGGTGGAATCTTATCGGGATTCGCTGCCCCGACCCGGGACCCGGCTGCTGGTGGCCCAAAACGACGGTCACGGCAGTTTCTACAGTTACGCTCCTCAAACGGCTGCCGACTTGGAAGAACAGTTGGAGGTGTTTCGGGACACCGACTTCCGGGCTCTGTACTGGGCCACTGGTTCTCACGGGCCAGGCCTCGTCCACTTTCCCAGCCGGGTGGGCTCCCCTTTCGGGCAGCACCTGGATGACTACGGACGCCGGGGAGACAAGCTTTATGCGGAAAGTCTGAAAAACTTTCTCGAGCGAGGCGTCGATCCCCTGCGAGTGGTAATCGAGTACGTGCATTCCCTGGGAATGGAGATCCACATTACCCAGAGGCTGACCATGGCCATCTGGCCGCCGCTGGATGACTTGATGGTCCCGTTCTTTGTCCAGCACCCGGAATGGACCTGCCGGGACCGGCAGAACAATCCGATTATCCGAATGAGCCTGGCCTATCCCCAGGTCCGGAAGTGGTTTCTCGACCAGTACTCGGAAATGGCTGGATACGGGATCGAGGGCATTGGCATTCAGTTCAACCGACGGCCCCCGATGGTGCTGTTCGAAGATCCCGTGGTCCGAGATTTCAAGGAGCAATACCGGGGTCTCGATCCCAGAGATCTCCGCGACGATGACCCCAGATTACTGAAACACTGGGCTCGTTATGTCACGCAGTTTTTTCGTGAGCTCCGGCAGTCTCTGGACCGCTTTCATCGTCCCGACGGGGGACGTTTGAGCATCACTGTGAACGTCCTGGGGGATGAGACGAAGTGCCGCGCTGGAGGGTTGGACCCGGAGACCTGGATCCGGGAAGAGCTGGTCGACTATCTGATTCCTTACCAGAGTTCCACCGAGAATACCTGGTCCCCGACCGTGGACACGGCCTACTTTTCCTCCCTCACCCGAGGCAGCCGTTGCCAGTTCATCTGCGACGTCATGCCCCGCCGCATGCCGGGCAGGGCCTACGCCGTGCAGGCCCTGAAGGCCTACCAGGGAGGAGCCCATCAGCTCGCTTTCTGGGACACCGATTCCCGGGATTTGCGCAGAACCGAATGGGATACCATCCGCCAACTGGGCCATCGGGATCGCCTGTCACGGCTCGCCGTTGAGGCTATCGAGCCCAGAGCGGTGCCCTTGAGCACCATCTTCGGTTACAGCATTCAGCGCCGCTACATGTGAAGGCTCCGCAGGCGCGAGAATCACCCGCCGGTCCGTGACTGCAGTCTCCCTTCTTCCGGGTTGCCTTTTTCCGGGGGGCCGGAAACACCAAGCGGCGCATGCGCCCGCCCCCTCAAAGGGTCTACCACATGCCACGTAAAACCGATCACGGATAGGCTGGCGAATCAGACCTCTCGGTCCTCGAGCACCCAACCCCGCCTCTCGCGCCACAACAGCACCTGTTCTCCTCCCAGAGGCTTGGGCGGGGGAAAAGAGAGCGTCAATCTGGGGCAGATGCTCTGCGGGGATGGTTTTGTCGATGGCTGCGAGAGTCCCGTCCAGCTGCTTTTCGTCGCGGGAGCCCATGATGAGCGAAGCCACTCCGGTCCGGCCCAGCGTCCACGCCGTCACGTACTCAACCAGATCCATACCCGCCCCCTGAGCCAATCGTTCCAGCGCCTCCAGCCGATCGAAAAACGCCCCTTCCATCCCGGAGGTCGAATTGGGCCACTCGACGGCACGTGAGGTTTCGGGTGGCGGCTGATCCCGCTAGTATTTTCCCGAGAGACGTCCCCCCCTCCAAGGCCTGGTAGGTCAACAAAGCAGTGCCGTAGTGCCGGGCGCACGCCACGTGTTCCAGCTCGATGCCACGACATAGCAAACTGTATTTCGGCGAGCTGGCGCTGACTGCCGGCCACCCGTAACGGTGCTCCAGTTCACCGGCTTGGGCGATCCGCCAAACCGGCCAGTTGGAAACGCCTACGGCACGCACGTTTTCCGCCTGTATCCAACGATCGAACAGGCGCCACACCTCTTGCACCGATGCCGTCGCCTCCCAGCGATGGGCCAGGAACAGGTCCACCCAATCGGTACCCAGCCGTTTCAAGCTGGCGTCGAGTTCTGTTTCGAGGTGTCGAACCGAAAGACCGGCTTCCTCGGGGCCCAGACCCACCGGGTTGGCGAACTTGGTGCAAACAATCACTTGGTGGCGTCGCCCCTTGAGCACCTTGCCCAGGATCTCTTCACTGACGCCCCCTCGGGATCCAAAGGTGCGGTCGTAGCCCTCGTAAGAATTGGAGGTGTCGAAGAAGTTCAAGCTGTTTGCCAGGCAATGATCCACGAGCCGTCGACTGGCCGCCTCATCCAGGGGATTGCCAAACAGCATCGTCCCCATGCACAGTCGGGACACTCGGATCCGGGAAGGCCCCAGCACGGCGTACTGCATGTCTTCTCCCTTCCTCTTGGCAGGTGTCGGCTCTGATCACGGGGCGATCCGTCGGCCATCAGCTGGGGGTGAGCCAGGGCCACAGGTAGGCGTAACCCATCACCACCAAACCCACCAACGAAGCCAGAATGACCGAGTGTTTGAAGACGGCCTTGAAGATCTCCGCTTCCCTGCCATAGATGTTGGTAGCCGTGGAGACAACCACTAGACTCTGAGCGTCGATCATTTTCCCCATCACACCCCCGGCCGAGTTAGCGGAGCCCATCAGAACGGGACTGATTCCGACTCTGTTCGGCCGTCAGTTTCTGAAGGTTGCCAAAAAGGGCGTTCGAGCCGGCGTCGGTGCCTGTAAGAGCCACCCCCAACCAGCCCAACAGGGTGCCCCGAAGAAAGGATAGATCCAGCCTGTTCTGGTCAGGCTCAAGCCCAGCGTCGCATCGATTCCCGAATAGCGGGTGACAAAGGCCAGCATCACCATGAAGCTGATCGCCAACATGGACGGAATCAAGGCTCGAAAGGTCTTGCCAAACACCCGGGCCGCGTCTTTCCAGCTCATACCCACAAGGAAAGCGGCTGCTAAAGCCCCCAGGAAAATAGCGGTACCTGGCAAAGAGAAAATCTGCAGATCCATGATCGCCGGCTCCGGTTCCCCAGGAGCCGGCGCCACGGGGGCTATTCGCAGCACCTTTTCATGCAGTCCCGGCAACGGGAAGCTCAAGAGGTCGAATTTCAGAAACTTGGCGGTGCCGGGCAAGGTGAACAGCAGGATGAACAAAGACGCCATCATGAAGGGCAACCAGGCCTTCATGATGGCGCCCAGGCTATGTCTCTTTTCCAAGGCCTTACGATGGGTGTCCGCATCGATTTCCATCGTCGTCTCGGGCTTCCAGAACTTCAGGAAAACCACCATCACCACCAAGGAGAAGACCGCCGCAACGATGTCGACCAGTCCCGTCTCGCCGAAATTGGACCAGAAAAACTGCATGGCCAAGAAGGAAAGACCTGCCAAGAACGCCGCTGGCCAAACTTCCCTGCCCAGTTTCCAACCTGCCATGGCGAAGACCAGCCAGAAGGGAAAAATGAAGGCGAAAGGCGGAAGGATTCTACCGATTATCTGGTTGAAGGCGTGCGCGGGGAGGCCCGTGACCACTCCACCCCAGGCCACCGGTGCCGTATTCGCCAGCAGACACAGGGTGGCCGCCTTGAACGGGTGAAAGCCCAGACCCACCAGAAAGGCACCCGTGATCGGCACCGGCGCCCCGCCTCCCCCCGTACCCTCCAGAAAAGCGCCGAAGCAGAAAGCGACCAGAATCAGCTGGATGCGGGAGTCCGACGTGATCCAGGCGACGGATTCCTTCATGATTTAGAACTGCCCGTTCTCCACGCTGAGGTGATAGAGATAGACCGAAGCGATGATCACCCAGGCGATCCTCAAGTAGCCAAAACGAATCCCAGCAAGGCGGTGTTGCCGATCAGGATGGCCGGTATATCGAGCATGAAGAAGGCCAGCAGAAAAGACATGATGGCTCCCGAGGCAGCCGCCTTCTACACATCCTTTCGCAAAACCAGCAGCACGAAGAACAGGCTCACGATCGGCAAATCCGCAGCAGCCGTGGAGAGCGGCCACCAACCCAATGGATCGTAGTTTTGTGCCCAAATCTGCTCCATGGATCACCCTGCCGTGGCTCGGCCGCAGATTCAGGCATGATGCCCGCGCCTTTTCCCAGTGTCAACGCGCATCCCGACTCGGCCCACCGCGACCGCGAAGACGATCGAGCGTCGCGAAGGCCCTTTTGTGGGAGGTTTCAATGCAGGAAGCTGGAATACAAGAGACGGGTGCAACCTTGCTGCAACAGGATCGAGTGAACCGGTCTTAGGGGTCTCAGCGGCTTGCCAGGCGGGATTTCTTACCCAGGTAGATCACATCCAGTGCGACCGAAAGGCTCACCGGATTGAGTTGGTCCAGTTCGACTGGATCACAACAGGACAGGCGCCGCTGAACCTCCCCCGAGCTGGGTGAGTCCAGGTGAATCAGGTTGTAGGATCTCCACCCGCGAGATAACGGCTTCTCCATAGATCCTTTTCAGCTCGCGCGGATTGCCGGTAGTGGATAAAGCCATCACGATGGACCACCGCTCCAACATTGCTTTCCCTCCCTGAGGAGCGAGCCGGCCACGCTTTCACTCCAGGTCGCTGTTGCCACCCGCTCTATTGCTAAAACGGGAAGGAAAGAAAAACTGCGGAACCTGGCCGAAGATGAACACACTCAGGATCGGCCGGGTATCTCCGGCAGGAACCGGACCTCAATACAGGCCCTCCGGCACCCGAAAGCCCTTCACCTGAGTCTGGATCACCCACACCGACTTGGGAGCCACCATGTAGAGCTGGTCGTAGTTCTCACCGCCGAACGAACAACTGACCACCGGGAGTTCAGGCGTCCATATGGTCCCCACGTAGGTGCCGGTCTTGTCGAAAATCTGAACCCCGCCCAGGGTGCCCACGTAGATGCGCCCATCCGTATCCACCGCCATTCCGTCGGCCTGGGTCATAACGTGATCTTCCGGATTCTCCGAGTCCAGGGCGGTGGACGTCAGGTGCAAAGCCGCGAACTTACGCTTGTTGCTCAACGAGCCATCTTCGGCAACTTCGTAGGCCCACACAAAGTTCTCACCGGGACTCTTCCAGGTGTTGTTCACATAAAACGTCTTGCCGTCGGGTGAGACCTCGACTCCGTTGGGCATGGCGTACTCTCCGGCGGGAATGACCACTTTCGACGATCCGTCCGGTCCCACGTAGTAGACCTGGGTGCCCGGCTGGCTCTTCCTGGATTCCGGCGTGAACTGAGGGTCGCTGACATAGATGCCCCCTTTGGCGTCCATGACCAGATCGTTGGGACCGTCCACTGCAGCTCCCCCAACCCGTTTGAGGACCGTCTTGAGAATCCGTCCCGAGCGGGGATCCATTTCCACCACGCGATGCCCGAACATGTCGCACACCAGCAGATTTCCCCGGCGTGAAGCCAGGGTACCGTTGGTCTGCATCCCCTTGGACAGCACTTTCCATTGCCCATCGGGAGACATGCGGATCAGACGGCTCTTCTTGGGATCGCCGGTCCAGTCTGAGGCGAAGTACATATCGGAGAAGTAGAGGTTCCCCTTCAACCAGGTCGGCCCTTCACAGAAGGTGAAGCCCTCGGCCAGCTTGACGGCTCTCGTGCCCGGAACGATCACCTGGTGATAGAGAGCGTTTTGAGCTTTGGCCTTGGCGACATAGTCGGGGCGCACCGGCCAGAAAATGTCCAGTGCGTCGGCTCCCTTCTCTCCCATGTCCCCGGAGTGGACCATGCCTCCAGGGATGAAGGTGGTGTGGCGGTTCTGGCCGTCCACGGCATGGTTCGTATCCATCAGTCCCTGGCTCAGTGTCCCCCGGATGGTCACCATGAACTGATCTTCCGGATGGACGTGCATGGGGAAGGAGGAAAGGGCATCCATGCGGATGAGGCTCAGCTGGGTATTTTCCCCCCAGATCAGCCGCGAATTGGCTTCGCTACGTTTGTAGTTCAGACCTTCCACTGGAGGGGTGAGAGGAGTCAGTTGGATTTCGTGCAGGTCATAGACCTTGCCCGCTTCGAGCGAAGGCTTCACACCCTGATCCGGTATGGTAACTTGGGCATTTTCAGGCAGACTGGCGCCGGCTTTTTTCAGATGATCCCGGCGAACGGGAGAGAAGACTTCCACTAGTTTGCATCCCTCCGGGCCGGCCTTCAACGAGCGCTGGGCACCCTCTGCCAGGTAAAGGACCGAGTCTTTGACCAGCTCCAGATCCTGACCGGAAGTGGAACAGGTGAGGGACCCGCTCTGCACGATGGAGATCACTTCCCCGTCCAACACTTCCTCGGGATAAGTCGTGTCAGCATCCATCTCGACCCACTCATACAAAGTGCCCCGTCCCCACGCCGCAGCGGCCGCAACTCCGGGCGCGATCTGAATGACGGGAAGTTCAGACTGCGAATACGCTTTCAGAGGATCCAAGTTGGACGCCACGTCGACCGGTGGAATTTCCCGTTCCCGGACAGCGATGTTTTCTCTTTGAATGATTGCGGCGTTTTCACTCCTCCAAGCGTCCCTAGGATCCACGCCGCAGCCAACCAGGACCCCCATCAAGAAACCCAAGACGAGCCCAGTGCTGGACCTGTAGGCAAGGTTGGGTATTCTCATCCTCAATCCTCCGTCTTGCGAGAAGGGCCGCCAGTATACTAGGAATGCAGGCGCCTAAAAAGTGCCTTTGCCTGCGCCTGCAGCGGCGGTTCCCTTGCTCCACTCCTTTCTCGTCTCTATGCTAAAACCCTCTGGCAATGACCGATCGTCTTTATTACCGGGACAGCTATCTGAGCAGCTTTCAGGCCACCGTTCGGAGCACCCAGGCTTGGCGCGAGAAGATCGCTCTGGAACTGGACCGAACCAGCTTCTACCCGACCTCTGGGGGGCAGCCAGCCGACCGCGGCCACCTCAACGAGACGTCCGTTCTCGACGTCCTGGACCAGGATGGCCGTCTGCTCCACGTGGTACCGGCAACCAACCTGCAGGTTGGTTGCCGTGTACGAGGCGAGATCGAATGGCCGCGCCGCTTCGACCACATGCAGCAGCACACCGGCCAGCACGTATTGTCGCAGGCCTTTCTCCGGGTCCTGGATGCGGAAACGACCTCCTTTCATCTGGGGCGAGACAGCTGCGCCATTGACCTCGACCGGGAGAGCCTGACTCCGGAGGAGATCTACCAAGTCGAGGATCTCGCCAACCAGGTCCTGTTCGAGAACCGCTCCATTCACATTCGCTTCATCGATAGCGCCGCTCAGAACCAGTTTCCCGTCCGCAAGTTGTCCGCCAGAAGCGGTGAAGTCCGCATTGTGGAGATCGACGACTTTGACTATTCGCCCTGCGGAGGCACCCATTGCCGCAACACCGCTGAGATTGGCCTGATCAAGATTCGCAAGTGGGAGAGAGCCAAGAAACAGGCAAGGGTGGAATTTTACTGCGGCGGGCGGGCGCTGCGAGACTACCGATGGAAGAATCGGGCTGTCTACCGTCTGTCACGGCTGTTTTCCGTGACCGACACCCAGATCCTGGAAGCGGCCCGGCAAATGCAAAATCGAGAGGCTGTCGCTCGCAAGAGAATCGCTCAAGTGGAAGATCAGCTCCTGGAACTGGAGGGCCAGCTGTTGCTTCAAAAGTGCGATCGGAGGGGAGGCCTCGAGCTGATCTGCAAGATCTTCACCGGGAGGCACGTCAAAGAACTCAAAGCGCTGGCCGGTAAGATCAGTCGGGACGGCACTGCACGCATCGTGCTCTTTGGGCTTCGAGCCGAACGGCCGGCCCTGGTCTTCGCCTGCTCCCGGGATGTGCCGTTCGACATGAGCCAATGGATTGCGGAGGTTGCCCCTCTGATCGAGGGCAGAGGAGGGGGACAGGCCTGGCAGGCCCAGGCAGGGGGTGACCGGGTGGAAGGCCTCGATCAGGCACTGGCGGCGGCGGCAAAACGGGCGGGCACTGACTCGGATCCGCCCGAGGCGAAAGAGGTCTGATCCGAGTTGGGCGGACTCCCCATCTGAAAGCCGATGGGTTAACCGCGAGAAACCGGTAGGGGTTGCGCGGTAGGACCGACCTTGGCAAGCACTTCTCTGTAATAGGACTCGTAGAGCGGTACGATTGTGTCTGCCGAGTAGCGGTCCACGGCTCGCAGGCGGGCTGCTTCCCGAAACCGCGAGAGTCGGTCATCGCGCAGGACACGCAGGACACTTTGGGCCATCCCCTCCACATCCGCCAAGGGATGAAGAAAACCGGTCACGTCATCTTCGATCAGTTCCGGCAAACCTCCCACCCGAGTGGCAACTACGGGCACACCGCAAGCCATGGCCTCCAGGGCCGCCAAGCCGAAGCTCTCCGTCTCGCTGGGCAAAAGCATCACGTCACAGACCGAGAGATAGCTCTCCACCAATCCCAGCATGCCGACAAAGAACACCTTCTTGGAAATTCCCAGTTCCGCCGCCAGGCGCTGGGCGTTGGACCTTTCCACGCCGTCCCCGATCATGAGCAACACAGCCGGACAATCTCGCTGTACCCGGTGGAAGATCCGCACTACGTCTTCCACCCTCTTAACGGGACGGAAGTTGGAAAGATGCACGATGACTCTTTCTCCGGAGGGAGCAAACCGCTCCCGGATCTCCCGGGAAAAGAAACGGCGCACCTTGCGATCGTCGACAAAGTTGGGAATAACCCGGATCTCACAATCGGGACAGAACTCCTTTAGGGTGGCATTCTTCAGAAATGAACTCACCGCCGTGACACCGTCACTTTGCTGGATTCCAAACCGGGTAATGGGTAGATAGGATCGGTCTCTCCCGACCAGGGTGATGTCGGTACCGTGCAGGGTGGTAATGACTGGAAGATGGCGGGGACGCAACATCTCTCGAGCCAGGTATCCACTAATGGAATGGGGGATAGCGTAGTGAACGTGCAGCAGATCCAGCGCCTTCAGACGAGCCACTTCCACCATCTTGGTGGCCAGCGCCAAGTCGTAGGGAACGTACTCAAAGAGAGGGTAATTCATCACTTCCACTTCATGAAAAAACACGCCATCACCCAGCTCGATCAATCGATAGGGCATGGCGGAACTGATGAAGTGAACGGTATGCCCCCGCTGGGCCAGATGCTGACCCAACTCGCTGGCAACGACCCCGCTGCCTCCGTAGGTGGGATAGCAGGTGATGCCGATGTTCAGGGCGCCTTCAGGTGGGGACGATTCTCTGGTCGTCATCAGGATACGATATCGTCGATCTCGAATTTGAGTTTTTCGAAGGATTCCTTCGAAATGCTCCCCTGCCGCCCTGATTCGGTCCGCCGGGCCCGATAGGCGCCATCACCGCTCTGCGTGAATTCAAACTGGCGACTGGATCCATCCTTCAGAGTCAGAACGACCTGAACGTCCGCCTGCGGGAAGCCGTCTTCCTCATCTTCGATGGTTTCGAAGCGGAGATCATCAATGGGATACCAGAACTTGTAGGCCAAGGCCTCCTTCCCCTTGTGGGAGTCCGGCTTTTCGACGGTCCATTTGAGGTCTTCTTGCTTCAGGAGAATCTCGTCTTGTCCTCGGCGAATGGCCACTTTGGCGACCTGGTCCTGCTCGACATCCATCACTTCGCGATTCCGCAACTCCCATAGGTCCTGGGTCAGCTTGTCGTAGATCTCCTTCTTGACGGCAAAGACGGGGCTTCGGTCCGGATTCTGGGCCAGATACCCCTCTCCTTCCGGATCCTTTTCACCCAATTGCAGGGTCTCCCAGCTGTCTTCCCCCTCCTGCTGGATGCGAACCATGATAGGGGGGGAGTCCAATCCATAGGGAGCCCCGTCCCCAGCCTCCTCCGCCACAAACCTTTCGGCCTCGGCAAATGCCAGTGAAGACAGCAGACTGCTAACGGAACTTCCATCGGCGGGCTCCTGCAGAGGCTCTTCGATCAGCCATTGATCTTCCTGCTTACGTAGCCGAAGGCGCCCTGCAGGCCGATTGATTTCAACGATCCTGGCCTTATTGCGGTTGAAGTGGAGAACTTTCTTGGATCTCCAGTCAATGACCTCTTTATCGGCCGTGGTGAACATGTAATCGGACGTCAGATAGACCTGAGACTGACCTTCAAACTGGACGTAGACCTGGTTGCCGATATAGTCATTTGCTCCCACCCGCAAGGTCTTCTCGCGCTCACCCGCTTTTACCTTCAGCTTCAGTCGGGGCTCGCTGAGACCATAGGCAGCGGCGTTTTCTCCGCCTTGTTCGAAGTTCCGTTCGATCTTTGCCGTACCTATGTTGCGGACCAATGAGTCGACGGTCTCTTCGTCGGCCAACGTTTCGACGGGACTCTTCAGGACCCAGCGCTCCCCGTCCTTCTGCAGGCGCACCAGATCCTTGAGGGAAGCTTCGATTTCCACCTGTGTGATCTCCTCTTTCTTCATCTGAAAGAGGCTTTCCTCCAGCTCACGGGCTTCCTCTCTTTTTTTCTCCCCTTCGATCTCGTAGAAATAGACGAAGGCCGTCAAGCCAGCGAAAAGTAGAAAAAGGACTCCAATCTTTTTCATCTTCCTTTACCACCTCCTTGGGAGTTTTTCCTGGGTCTTCATCTGCGGCGAAACCAGACGCTCATTCCCAGAATCAGGGTGGCCAGAGGCAAGAATATGACGGTACCCCAGAAGATAAGTTTCGACTCCCTCATGGTCAGGTTGACGCGCCGATTCTCGGGGTTCTTGGGACGCACGGCGACCAGATCGGTGTCCTCGGCCAGCCAGCTGACCACGTTCAGGAAAAGGTCGCCGTTGGCGGCCTGGTTGAAGTAGCCATTGGTAGCGAAATCGGAATCCCCGAAAAGCACGAATCGAGCTTCCCGGCCGGATTCTTCCCCGGCACCCCCTGGGGCCAGAACCTGTTCACCCGCCGACCCGTCTTTCTCGCCCTCAGAACCGATTCCCTCGGGTTCCTCTTCATTACTATCCATCGAAAGGACGGCCAGTACCGCTAACTCCAGAGGTCCTTCCTTATCCTCTCCCTCATCGAAGCGGACACTCTGCCCTGCCAGGCGGGTCTCTCCCCAGCTTCTCTCCGAGGTTGACAGCAGCTTCTGGGTTTCGTAACCCAGCGAACTGGTGGTCGTAGAAATGCCTCGAGCCATGGGGAAAAAGGTCATGATGCGCCCCATTTCCTGGGTAATCGGGTGACTGGCATACTCGGCGACCAGGGGCGTCCCTCCTCCCAGGCCGAAGAGCTGACCGATGCCACTGGCATCAATGACCACATTGTCATCCAGACTCAAACCGTATTCCCCCAAAAAGTCACCCATGGAAAAATCGGTCTGGGGATCGACCAGAAGGAAGAACTTCCCGCCCTGTGCCAGATGTCGCTTCAACAGGTCCACTTCGTTGGGGAAGAAGTTCACTTTGGGTCCGCCTGAGATCATAACCGTGGCATTTTCTGGGATCGTATTTTCCTGAGCCAGATTATAGGGAGCTACTTTGTAGTTCTGCTTTTCGATTGCTTCCTGAACGAGAGAGAATCCCTCGGCCTCTCGGTCCGTTAGATCCCGTTCGCCGTGACCTTGGAGAAAATAGACGTATTTTTCTCCCTTACGCGTCACTTTGATCACCGCATTGGTGATCTTCTCTTCGGTGAAGTCCTCGACGATCTCGGTTCTTGAACCACTGTTGACCACCACCTGGCCGTTCCGCTGGATCTCATACTGAGACACCTTGGCCGGATCCTTCTGCGGATCGACCACCTCATATTCGATCTTGGAGGAGGCGTAGCGGTACTCGGTCATCAGATCCTGAAAGCTCCTACCTCCTTCTGCGTCCTGGAAGAAACCGATAATGCGAACGGGAGTCTCCAGATTCTCCACCACCTTCTGACTTTGTGCCGCCAGCGAATGCAGTTTCTGCTCGGTCAAGTCGAAACGTCTGTGATGGCGGAAGTTCAGGAAATTGATCAGGACCAGAATGGCTACCGTGAGCAGGACCGCGGCTCCGGCCGCGCTGCCATACCTTCCGGTTCGACTGGTTAGTCCAGCTCGAATCCTGGGCAAGTTCGCCCCCAGGTAGATCAGCAACACCACCGCGCCTCCGTAGATGGACGCTTGGGCTTTCCAGTCCCATTGATTGTTGAGAGAGTAGTAGAAGTATCCGCCGAACAGGGCAGCCAGTCCCACATAACCCAGAATGTCAATGATTTTTCTCAGCACCTTACTCCCTCCACTTCAGAGAATCCAAAGAAATCGAGGTCAAAAAGAGCCCCAGGAAAATCAAGGAAAGATAGAAAACCAGGTGTTGGGTGTCGAGAACTCCGCGTGTGAAGTCCTCATAGTGGTTGAGCACGGAGAGATACTTCAAGGCCTCATTGCCCAGCGTCGTGCCGGCGCCCGCCACTGCATCCAGCACCCAGAGCACGATGAAGATGCCAAAAGTGATGACGGCGGCCACGATCTGATTCTCCGTCAGCGAGGAGATGAAGGCGCCTAGGGCTAGCAGCGATCCACCCAGCAGGAAAGCGCCGGCGTAACCGGCTAGAAAGGGGGACAGCGAAGGTTTGGGGTCGCTGTACAGGTACAACAGAACCGAATTCAGAACGGTCGGCACCAGCATAATCAGGAGAAAGAGGAGGAGGGCCGAGAATTTGCCCAGCACCAGCTGAAGATTGGTCAGCGGGGAGGTCAATAACAGCTCCATCGTTCCCCGTTTCTTCTCCTCGGCATAGACCCCCATGGTGATCATGGGCAGGAAAAAGAGCAAAATAGTGCTCACCAGCCCAAAGAAATTACGCATCACGATGTTCGGTACGTCGATGGCCGGAGGGGCACCCCCGAATTGCTGGGACCGGAACATCATCTGCATGACCTGGTCAATGACCGAGGTCAGGATGATGTAGAAAAAGTATCCGGAAACCGCGAAAAAAACGGCGAGGACAGCGTATGCAATGGGACTGACAAACAGGTTTTTGAATTCTTTTTTCACGACCGCCAGGTAGTTTCTCATGCTGCTTCCTCCTCGGTGGTCAACTTGACAAAAATCTCCTCTAGCGTCATGGTCAGTGTCTTCAGTTCGCAAAGATCCAGCCCAGAGTGAATGATTCTCTTGGCCACCTCGTGACGGATATCATCCTTTCCGCTGGTCTCCAGACTGACGGGATAGTACCCATCTCGCTCTTGGCCCAACGTCACCTTGATGACTTGGGGAAGATCCCGAAAGGCCGATTCCAGCCGCTCGATGGGACCTCTGACTTCCAGCTCGATCACATCGCCTCCGCGCAGCTGACTGTTCAGATTCTCCGGGGTGTCAATGGCGACGATGCGAGCGTTGTTGATGATGACAACCCGCTGGCAGGTCATGCTCACCTCCGGCAGGATGTGGGTCGAGAGGATGACGGTGTGATCACCGGCGAGCTCCTTGATCAATTCACGCACCTCGATGATCTGCTTGGGATCCAACCCAACCGTGGGCTCGTCCAGGATCAACACTTCCGGTTCGTGAATCAGGGCCTGAGCCAGGCCGACTCGTTGTTGGAAACCCTTGGACAGGTGCTTGATGAGCCGGTCTCCCTCTCCGACCAGTCCACAGCGTTCTTTCACCTCTCCCATCCGAGAGGTGAGGCGACTCTTGTCCACACCCTTGATGGTGCCCACGAAGCGGAGGTAATCGTCCACTATCATTTCGGTGTAAACGGGCGGGTGTTCCGGAAGGTAACCCAGCCTCTTCTTGGCCTCCAAGGGTTGCTTGAATACATCGTAGCCGGCCACCACGGCCTTACCCTGGGTGGCGGGGAAAAAACCGGCCAAGACCCTCATGGTGGTCGTCTTCCCGGCTCCATTGGGACCGAGAAAACCCAGAATCTCGCCTTTCGCCACTTCAAACGTCACGTCGTCAATGGCCGTGATCAAGCCGTACCGTTTTGTCAGATTCTCTGCCCGAATCATTTTGAAGATTCTCCTCGTTTGCTCCCTACGGACCTTCCTTCGCGACTGTAACCCGACCTGGTGCGAATCGACCTGGGTGGTGAATGGTACGCGAAGAGCGCTTCTACCAAATCCGAGCGGTCGGCGCTGGGCCTGCCAATCGTTTTCTCAAGTGCCGGCTTTACAGATTGGATCGATTTTAGTTTCCGCTGATGGCTTCATATCCTTCGGACGCCTTTGAATGTTCGTTCCTTTTTCAGCTGGCGGACTCGTGTGCCAGAAGAGTGCTCGCTTTTTCTGGTTTATAACGCTCGTCAACATAGCGCCCCAAAATGGCGATGAAATCCTGGGCGATGTTGTTTCCACGCAAGGTGGTGGTATGGCGACCGTCGACAAACACGGGTGCCTTCGGGCTTTCACCAGTTCCCGGCAAGGAAATTCCGATGTCGGCGTGCTTGGATTCTCCGGGGCCATTGACCACACAACCCATCACCGCCACTTTTAGATCCTCGACGCCTGGGTGGATTTGCTTCCAGATCGCCATCTTCTGGCGTAGGTGCTGCTGGATCTCATCGGCCAGCTCCTGAAACAGGGTGCTGCTGGTCCGGCCGCAACCCGGACAGGCGGTCACCTGGGGAGCAAAACTGCGCAGGCCCAAGGATTGCAAAATCTGTTGGGCAACCCGAACCTCTTCCCTGCGATCTCCTCCCGGCCTGGGTGTCAAACTGACCCGGATGGTATCCCCGATGCCTTGCTGCAACAACACGGAGAGGGCCGCCGTGCTGGCAACGATTCCCCGGCTCCCCATGCCGGCCTCGGTTAGACCTAGGTGAAGCGGGTAGTTGCACCGGTCGGCAAGATCCCGGTAGATGACGATCAAATCTGGCACCGAGGAAACCTTGGCACTTAAAATGATGCGTTCGGAGGGAAGCCCGTACCCTTCCGCCCGAGCCGCCGACTCCAGAGCGCTGATTACGTTGGCCTCGATCAGAACTTCACCGGCTTCTCTGGGTTCGGCCTTTTGGGCATTGGCATCCATGAGCCGGGACAACAGTGCCTGGTCGAGCGAGCCCCAGTTGACGCCTATCCGCACCGGCTTGTCATGCTCCAAGGCCACCCGGATCATCTGCTGAAAGTTCGGATCCCGATGCTTTCCCATTCCCACATTGCCCGGATTGATTCGATACTTGCTCAGTTTGCTGGCACATTGGGGATGCCGCGTTAGCAGCAGATGTCCGTTGTAGTGAAAGTCCCCGATGATGGGAACGTGGACCCCCTCATCATGCAAGCGATCGACGACCTCCGGGATGGCCCGCGCCGCCTCGTCGGTGTTCACGGTGACCCGAACCAGCTCAGATCCCGCCGCAGCCAAGGCTGCGATCTGGTGTACCGTGGCGCCCACATCGGCGGTTTCCGTGTTGGTCATGGATTGCACCACCACCTGGTGCCCCCCGCCTACGGGAACCTCCCCGACGTGCGCGGTTATGGATTGACGCCGTTTCATGCTAGCAAGATTTTACAACATCTTTTTCGCCACACGCCACCGCCCCCCGCATTCGGCCCACTCCAAACTGGTCGCCAGGATGAACGTAGTTGTAGACTGGCCGTCGATTCCTTACTATGCCGCCTGTCCCGCTGTTGCAATGGAGGTAGAAGGCATGACAGATCTCCTGGATGAATTATTTCGCTCCGACCAGCCCAAGCAGTTCGTGGGACGAATGAAAAAGGCGCAAGAAGAGTACTCCACTCCGCAAGAGTTCATACAGGACGTTGCTGGCTATCTGCCGGTACGCCTGTACGAACACTTCTATGATGATCGGGTCCCCGGGAGCTTCTTTGGGCTAGCCACGGCCTTTCAAAGCCAGTCCCTGTTCAGCCAGGAGCACATCTGGCTGCCGTTCGTTCAGCAAGGCTGGTTGGCAGCGCAAGAGAAAAAAAGAAGCCCCTGGGATCTGGACCAGATCGAAGCCCACTTGGACGCAAGCCCGGTGGAAACCTGGGCCGCCTTCGAGGCAGCTGCGGAAGCGGGTCAATTCCCACGGGCCTTCGCCGCAGCCAAGGGCTTGTTGGCCGGCGAGGAGAGTCGCACCTACTTCCGCGAAAGATCCCTCTCCTACGCCATGCATGACAGCGCTCATTACGGGCAGAAATTCTCCTACCTTCTTCAAGCCTGGCGGCTAGCCGAAGGGCTGGGTTGGACTCAGGTGGAGAGAATTCTGTTTGCGCCGCTTCACTACCTGGTCACCGGACCTCGAGACCGGACGGTATCCGACTTGGCCAAAGAGTTCTGGAGAGAAAACCCACTCCCCGCGCTTCTGACTCAGAGCCAAGAGCCTTCTCCGGAGGTTTACCGGAGAGTCGAGCAGCAGCTGCTCTTTGCCGGTGACTCTTCGGTGGCTCTGGACGTCTTGGTGGAAATGGCCGAGGCCGATGTGGGGTTGGAACAGGCCCTGGACGCCTTGGGACTGGTGGCCTGCCAGGCTCTGGTCAACTCCCGACCCGGCAGCTGGAAGCGCCCCCTGGCCGTCTTTCACTTCTGCTGCTTGTCCCGCCAGTGGTTGCCCCTGGTTAACCGCCACCGCCGGACCTTCGCTTTGGCCCTGGCGGCCGTGCTCGTTCACGATGCTTCCCGTCGCAGCCGGGACCGGGATGACAACCGGACTTTGGACTCGGTGGCAAAGCAACTGTGCCCGACCGATACCTTCAATGTCCTGAGAAGCGTCGTCAGCCACAGCGATCCCTACGCTTCCGCCACGGCCGTTTACGCCATTCTGGGAATGGACGAGGCCAAGAAAGAGGAGTTGTTCAAAACGCTGGCCTTCCTGGCGACGAAGAACGACGGCCGGGTCTGCGCCGGAAACGATCTGCTGCTGGTCCAACAAGCGGTCGACAGCTACCAACGTTCCCAGTCACCCAGGAAGGGTAATTACCTGGTGGCAACGGCCTTTTTCCTGGCCCGGATTCCGAAGCGATACGAGCTTTTCGTCGCATACGGCCTCAAGTGAGCGACTCGCTCTCAATGGGATTCGATTCCTCCATCCACGTTGATTGCCTGGCCGGTGACGTTCTCTGCTAGTGCCAGGTAGACGGCCAGTTGACCGATGTCCTGGGGTGTCTGAGGACGGCGTAGCGGGACCAACGTGTTCACGTAGCGCTGCCAAACTTCGTCGTTGGATTCGCCTGCGTCCTTGAAAGCTCCCGCCAGGTACTCCCACATGTCTGTGCGTAGGAGGCCCGGACAGATGGCGTTGACCCGGATGTTGGAAACAGCCAGCTCCTTGGCGAGAGCATTAGTAAAACCGACCACGGCGTACTTGGAGGCGCAGTAATGGGCCAACCCGGCGCGACCGGTTTTTCCCGCGATCGAAGCGATGTTGATGATGCAGCCGCCCTGCTGGGCCCTCATCATGGGAATGGCCGCCTGGCAGGACAAAAAGACCCCTTTCGCATTCACGGCCAAGGTGAAATCCCAGGCTTCCTCGGAGAGGGTTTCGATCTCCGAGACGGTAATCACGCCGGCGTTGCAGACCAGGATGTTCGGATCGCCCAGTTGCCGGGTCGTCTCCTCGATCATTCGCAAGGTGTCCCTCTTCCTCGTAACATCCGCCTGCACGGCCATTGAGCGCCGACCCAGGGCAACGATGTCACCCACGGTCTCCTCGGCAGCCTTCAGGCCACCCACCACGAGTGTACCGTAGTGATGGGCACTGCTAGATATCTGATCGACTTCGGCGATGGCCACATCGGCTCCGGCCTCCGCCAGCGCCATGGCAATGCCCCGCCCGATCCCTCGCCCTCCCCCGGTTACCAGGGCAACCTTGCCAGTAAGTTGTCTCATCTGTTCTCCTTACCAGACACCTGCCTAGGTGGTACCAATACCTGGGATTGCGACGGATGCTTCTCCTTCGGGGATACAATCCATCCCCCCCAGTTGGCCACAACTCATTTTAACATCACCAGTTAGCCACTTTCCGGACGAGCTAGTACCTCGTTGCGGAAATAGGAGTATGTTTGCGGATGGGGCTTGTGTGGTGAGGTCGAGGAAGGAGGAAGAGGCGATGACGAAGCATCGTCGAGGACGAGTGACGAAGAGATTGCCCACAATCCCCATTCGCCCAAGGGGTTGCGGCGGGACGACGCCCATTTCTTTGTTGCGGCTCCTCGACGATACGCGCATCGCCTCGTCGCCGACGCCTCGAACTGGACAACGTCGCACTCGCAACAAACATACCCGTATTTCCGCAACGAGGTACTAGTATTGTGAACCAGTTCATCGAGCAAAAACAGTCCGAGTTCCAGTGGCGGCAAGAGGACTGGAGGTCGATGACGGTAGGAGGGCCAAAGTTTAGGCAAATCGATGGCCAGAGGCCAACCGCCTCGTCCGACAAGGAAACACCCGATCAGCTCGATCAGCAACGGTTCCCAGCAAGACGGGGAGGCAGACACCGGGACCGCCTCCCAAGGTGCCCCGGCGGACCGAACGGAGTAATAAGCCTGGCTGTACGCAACCCAACAGCGGCAGGCGGCAAATAGGACCTCAGTTCGCGCAGCACCTGGCAGTCCACTGCGCAAAGCACCTATACTGAATTGTCGAGAATGCTCCAGTTCGAGGACTCTCCCCTCTTGAAAAAGCACCCATGAGCCATTCTCAGGACCTGCAGATTCCGGGCAGCAGCACCCTGGCCATCGTTGGAGCCGGGCCGATCGGACTGGAGTCGGCTGTGGCCGCCAGACAGAGGGGCTGGGATGTCCAGGTCTTCGAAAAGGCCGGTATCGGCCATCACATTCGGCAATGGGGTCACGTCCAGCTCTTCAGCCCTTTCTCCATGAACCATTCTTCTGGGGGACTGGAACTGATCCGCGCAGAGCGTCCGGACTGGGAACGACCTCAGCCATCCGAGTATCAAACCGGAAGTCAGTTCGTGAGGCACTACCTGAAGCCTCTGGCCGCTCTGCCCATCATCCGAGACCGCCTTTGGACGGGAGTGCAAGTCCTGGAAATCCGCCGCGAAGATCTCTCCAAAAAAGACTGGGTTGGAAACGTCAGGCGTCTTGACTACCCGTTTCGGCTGCTCTTGCGAAGAGGCGGGAAGGACATCATCCACCGCTCCTGGGCGGTGATCGATGCTTCAGGCGTCTATTCCAATCCTCAGGCTCTGGGAAGCGGAGGCATCGCGGCTCCCGGCGAGCTTCGATTGCACACAGAGGCGTCCCCTCACCTGCATTACCGGGTGGTGGACGTTTTGGGCGACGACCGGGCCCGCTTGGCAGATCGAATCACCTTGCTGGTGGGCGGAGGCCATTCGGCGGCCACCGCACTGGAGGGATTCGCTGCACTCGCCAAAACGCATACGCGGACTCGGGTTCTGTGGATCAATCGCTCGCCGCAAGAAAGGCCTTACCCGCTTTTCCCCAACGACCCCCTTCCCTACCGGGCCTCGCTGAGCCGCCTGGGCAACCGACTGGCAAGTAGACCTCCGTCGTGGCTCAGCTATTGCGGCGGGACGGTGATCGACGCCCTGAGCTACCGGCCCCAACAAGAGCGGGGAGCCTTCGAAGTGGAGGTGTGTACCGGGACCGACCGGCAACAGCTCCAAGCGGACGAAATCGTGGTAAATACCGGTTTCCGGCCCGACAACTCGCTTTACCGGCAACTCCAGGTCCATGAGTGTCACGCCACCGGCGGACCGATCCAGTTGGCCGCATCGCCACTCGGAGGCTCCGCAGATTGCCTAGCCACCAAAGAGTCGAACGTCGAAATTCTTCGCAACCCGGAATCCAATTTCTATATACTCGGGAACAAGAGCTATGGGACCAACGCCACCTTCCTGCTTCGCCATGGTCTGGAGCAGATCGATCTGGTGCTGGACGACCTGGAAGCCACGGCGAGGAAGCATCCCCCTCCCACCGCCTTCACGCCTCTTCCGCGACGGGCGGAAACCCTGCCCTAACCCCCTCAGAGAGAGAAGAGAAACGAACCTATGGATACGACGGTAATTTCGGAAACCTATTCACGAGCCGCCAAGAACACCGATCCCAGCCTGTGCTGTGCCATCGACTATCGGGACGAATTCCCGCCCGAGGAAATCAGTCACATCCCCCAGCAGGTCCTGGACCGTAACTACGGATGTGGGATCCCTCCCGGGTTGCTCCAACTCGTCGAGGGAGCATCCGTGCTGGACCTGGGTCCCGGCCTGGGAAGAGATTGCTTCGTCGCGGCCAAGAAAGTGGGGCCTCAGGGCCAGGTCTTCGGTCTGGACATGAACCCGGATATGCTGCGACAGGCCGAGCGCTACCGACGCCAGGTGGAACAGCGGCTAGGATACAGCAACGTTCGCTTTCTGGAGGGGCGTTTCGACGTTCAGATTCCCCTCGAAGACGAAAGCATCGACGTCATCTTCTCGAACTGCGTGAACAATCTGGCTCTGGACAAACCTGCGGCCTACCGGGAGATGTTCCGGGTTCTACGAAACGGCAAGAAAATATCCTTTTCCGATATCGTTTCCTACGAACCCCTATCCGCTCGTCTGCGAGACAATAAAAGGGCTTGGGCCGACTGTGTGGCTGGAGTCTTGTCTTACTCGGAGCTGACCGAGGTTCTGACGCAGGCCAGCTTTCAAGCCATTGCCTTGACTCCGCAGTCGCTGTGGAGAAACGGGGAAGAGGTCCTCGAAGCGTATTTCGACGAAACCACTTCGCTTTCCAGCCCGGAGAGGGAGGCGCTAGAACGCGTCCGCCTTTACTCGGTGGCCGTGGAAGCCTTCAAACCCATCGTCGACCCCACTGGTGAATGCTACTGGCGAGGCCAGTTTGCCCTCTACCGTGGTCCCGGTACGGCCTTCCATCTCGATGCCGATCCGGACCACGTGTTCTCAGCCGGCATTGCCAAGGAAGTTTGCGAGAAAACGGCGACGATTCTCAAGTCTGAACCCTTCCATCGACACTTCACGGTGTTTGAGCCCCAGGGTGAGGTAGAAGCACGACTGTGTCTGCCCGGGGGAGACTGCTGCTAGAGATCCTTCTTTTGCAGTTAAGTTCGTTGGAGCGCTCCCACACCGGCCTCAAACGACGATAGAGTCCACGAAATCCTTGATGATGCGCGCCGTCAGTCCCCAGATAACCTCGCCTTCGAAGTTATAGCAATAGATCCGTCGGGTCCTACCGCTTCTCCACCGCTTTTCGACGGTGGGCACGGTCTCGGCGAAAAACTCCAGCGGCACCTGAAGGACCGCAGCCACCTCCTTTCGGCTGGGGCGCAGAGGAAACCCTTTCTGGAGAAAACCGACAAATGGCGTAACGGAGACGTTACTAATAGCCAGGTACTGGTGGAATGGGCCTAGAATCCGCACGTAACTAGGGTCGATCCCCACCTCTTCATGGGTCTCTCGAAGCGCGGTCTCCGAAAGGGAAGTATCTCCATCTTCCCTCAGCCCTCCCGGAAAGGAGACGTCTCCCTTGTGGGTGCTGACTTGCTGTGTGCGCCGCGTGAGCAACAGATGCAAACGGCCCCGGCGCCTGTAGAGGGGCATCAATACCGCAGCCTCGGCCACATAGTCCTCACTCACCGTTCGCTTAGGAACGGAAGTGAGCTTCTCCTGAATGCTGCAGGTCTCATCCACCGGCAGCACTCTAACACAGAGCTTTCCTGTTCCGACCCGGGAGAGACACGGGCGTGCTATGATTCCCCCGTGCGAAAAACCCGGAACTTCACGCCTGGGCCCACTCCCTTGATGCCTCAAGCTCAGCTGGCTTTGGCTCAACCCCTCGTCCACCACCGGACTAGGGAGTTCCGATCCTTGCTGATGCAAACCCGATCTCGTTTGCAGCAGATCTTCCGGACCCAGAATGATGTGCTCATCTTGACCTCTTCCGGGACCGGTGCCATGGAGGCCGCCGTATCGAATCTCTTCTCGGAAAAGGATTCCGTCCTTGTAATCGTCGTAGGAAAGTTCGGCGAACGCTGGGCCGAGCTGTGCCAGGCCCACCGGGTGCCCCACCAAACCCTGCGAAAAGGGCCAGGAGAGGCCGCTTCGGTGGAGGAGATCTGCCGCTCTCTTCAGGATTTCCCCGAGGTCCGAGGGGTACTTCTTCAGGGTTGTGAGACTTCCACTGCCACCGTTCACGATTTGAAGACCATCGGCAAGCGATTACACCGGGACTTTCCCGAAGTGCTGATCGTGGTCGACGCCATCACAGCCCTTGGAAGTCAGCCTCTGGAAACAGACGGCTGGCATCTGGACGTCGTGATCAGTGGATCCCAGAAATTCCTGGCCATTCCTCCCGGTCTCTCTCTTATCTCCCTCAGCCCTAAGGCCATTGACCGAATGGCGAACAGCACGTCTCCCCGCTATTACCTGGATCTTTCCAAGGAACTCAAGGCCCAGAGGAAAGAGCAGACGGCTTATACGCCAGCCATTTCTCTGATAACGGCACTGGACCAAGCCACTCAGGAGATTCTTCAGCAAGGATTGGAAAAGATTATTGAGGACACAGCGTGGATGGCTCACTGCACTCGATGTGGCTTGGAAGCGCTGGGCTTTCGGCTGCTCTCGGCGGCTCCGGCCAACGCCGTGACGGCCGCCTATCCACCTCCAGGCATTTCGGCCCGGGAGCTTTTGAATGAACTCAGTGAGGAGCAGGGAATCCTTCTGGCAGGTGGACAGGGTGACCTGGCTGGAGAGATCGTGCGCATCGCCCATCTGGGCTATTTTGATCTGCTGGACATGCTTTCGGTGCTCTCGGCGTTGGAGCTGGCTCTGCTGAGGCTGGGTTCGAAGCCAGAACCGGGAGTCGGCGTGCGTGCGGCCTTGATGGAATGCCACCAGAGCCGGCGCCTGCCCGTTGAAGTGACCCGGGCCACCCCATGAAGGTCCTCATCACCGAGCCTCTCTCCGAGGAGGGGACTCAGTTTCTGGAGGGCCAGTCCGACCTGGAAGTTTGCTATCGATCCGGCCCGACCCATCAGGAGCTGATCGGAGCCATTAAAAACGCCGACGCCCTGATCGTTCGAAGCCGCACCCAGGTCACTGGCGACGTTATTGATGCGGCTGAACGACTCCGAGTGATCGGGCGAGCCGGTGCCGGAGTCGACAACATCGACTTGGACACGGCTACCCGAAAAGGCGTGGTCGTGATGAACACACCCGGGGGCAACAGCATCAGCGTGGCTGAGCACACGCTGGCGCTGATGCTGGCTCTGGCCCGAAGGATTCCCACCGCCGACGCCTCTCTTCGCTCCAATCGCTGGGACAAAGGGGACCTGGTGGGCTTGGAGTTACACGACAAGAACCTGGGCATCCTGGGCCTGGGCAAAATCGGATCGATCGTGGCCAGGCAAGCTCTCGCCTTCCAGATGAAGATCTGGGCTTACGACCCCTTCGTGAGCGAAGAGTACGTCTCCGATCTTGGTGTGAACCTGGCTTCTCTGGAAGAGGTTCTCAAGCAAGCCGACTTCGTCACCTTGCATTTGCCCTTGAACGATTCCACCCGGTATGTCATTCGCAAGCAGACGCTGCGCCTGATGAAAAAGGGCTCCTTGCTCATCAACACGGCACGAGGGGCTCTGATTCGAGACCAGGAGCTGGCTGACGCCCTGGAAGCGTCTCATCTGGCCGGGGCTGCCTTGGATGTCTTTTCCGGCGAACCGCACATTCACCCGCGCCTGCTCAACTCGGACAAAACCATCGTCACACCTCACATCGCCGCCTCGACGGTGGAGGCTCAGGCCAAAGTCGGCCTCGACATCGCCCGGCAGGTGACGGCTTTCCTGAAGAAGCAGGTCATCTTGAACGCCGTCAATTTCCCCTCCATGAGCCACAAAGAACTGGCTCGAATCCTTCCCTATCTCCGCTTGGGCGAAGGCCTGGGAGCCTTTGCAGGCCAGATCTCCAGAATCCGGATTTCCGAGATCGGCATTCGTTACTACGGTGAGCTGACCCGACTCGATTACAAGCCCATTACCAACTACATCCTGAAGTCCATCCTCCGCCCGGTGCTCTCGGAGCAAATCAATGAAGTCAATGCCCGCAACTACGCGCGGGACAGAGGCATCGCCATCCTCGAGACCGTGAGCAGTCGAGAACGCAGTTATTCGAATCTCATCAGTCTTCAGCTGCGGTCCCGGACCCAAACCGAATGGATCGAAGGAGCCATTCTGCACCACGGCAACTTTCGGCTCGTCTCCATCGACGGCATTCCCCTGGAGATCCAATTGGAAACCAACATGTTGTTCATTCGCAACCAGGACACACCAGGAGTCATCGGCCAGGTGGGGACCATTCTCGGACGGGCCGGCGTGAATATCGCCTCCTTTGTGCTGGGCCGGGACGAAAGCCGCCCCTACGCCGTCGGAGTCGTGAACACGGATACGCCCCTCGCCGACCAGGTCATCGAGGAGATCCGCGCCGTTCCAGCCGTCCAGTTCGCCCAGCTGGTGCGCTGGTGATGTTCCCATCCGAAAACGGTCCTGAGAAATATGTCCTTCCGCTGCATCTGAGATAGAGCAGCAGGAGGCGACAATGCATCTAGAGGTCGGTTGCGGAAGGCCCTATGATCCCGTTTCGAGACAATGTTCCGGCTCGGCGTTACCCCCTCATCACAGTAGCCATCATTGCGGCCAACCTCGCCGTTTTCTTCTACGAGTTGTCCTTGAGCGAATCCCACCTGGAGGGCTTCGTGCGGCTCTATGGAGTGGTTCCCGCCCGGTTGCAGATGATTCACAGCCACCCGGTAGAGGCCTTGGAGGGACTAGGCACTTCACTCCTCACCTCAATGTTTCTGGCACGCCGGTTGGTTTCACCTGTTGGGCAACCTTTGGTACCTCTGGATCTTCGGTGACAACGTCGAGGACCGCATGGGACATCTCCGCTTTCTGGTTTTCTACCTGGTCTGCGGCCTGGCCGCTGGGCTGCTGCACGTCGGATTCAATGTCAACAGCGTGGTGCCCAGCGTGGGCGCCAGCGGAGCCATCGCCGGGGTGCTGGGAGCCTATCTGGTGAGTTATCCCATGGCTCGAATTTTGACCTTGATTCCATTCTTCTTTTTCTGGCCCATCGTGGAGTTGCCTGCTCTACTGGTGCTCGGGTCCTGGTTTCTCATCCAGCTCTTGAGCGGTACGGCGGCGATCGCCACCGCCTCGTCGACGACGGGAGGAGTGGCCTGGTCGGCTCACATCGGGGGATTCTTGGCGGGAATAGTCCTCATCGGACGAATGGCTCGCTACCCGGTTCCCCGGCAGTATTGGAGGAGATAGCCGTGTATCGTTTTTTCTTATACAGCCTGGCGACGGTTGCCACCGTCTGGTCTCAATCCTTGGACGAAGTAGTGATCCCGAGGAAGACAGAAATCTTTTTCACACTGGAACGATCCATCGGTACCAAGACAGCTCGCTCCGGGGACAAGTTCTACGGTCACGTCTCGGTCCCCATCACCTAGGACGACCAGATCGTGATCCCAGTGGGCACCTACTTGATCGGTCATGTCGAGACCTCCAGTCAACCCGGCTATGTGAAAGGTAAAAGTCAGCTCCGGCTGGCCTTCGACACCGTCATTCTTCCAGACGGCACCACCCGCCAGCTGGAAGCCATCGTGGCTTCGGCGGAAGGATACCAGCGTGATTTGAGCAAGGAGCAGAGGGAGATTGAGGCCGCAGGGAGCCAGTCAAAAGAGACGGCCGGCGGGGCCGCCGGTGGCACCGCAACGGGCGCCGGCATCGGAGCCCTGGCCTCCCGGAGCTGGAAGGGTGCCGGGGTAGGGGCTGCCATCGGAGCCGCGGGAGGAGCTCTGCTGGGGCTCTTTCAAAAAGGTCAGGACGTCACTTTGCCCAAGGGCACTTCCATCGTGGTGCAACTGGAGAGCGACGTTCGATTCGTGAAACCCACGTCGCGCACCCAAGGCGTGCGTCTCGACAACTGACTCACGAAGTCGAATCACTCGCAATCAGAGCGTCTACAAAAGCTTCCGGGAAAAACGGAAGAAGGTCCTCCAACCCTTCCCCAACACCGACGTAGCGGATGGGAATCTTCAGCTCTCTGGCAATCGCGATCACGGCCCCACCCTTGGCTGTGCCGTCCAACTTGGTAATCACGATGCCGGTCAGACCCAGACAGTCGAGAAACTCGCGGGCTTGAGTGAGGCTATTCTGACCCACAGTGGCGTCCAGAACCAGATAGACCTCATGGGGTGCACCCGCTACCTGACGGCCGGCCACACGGCCCATCTTCTGAAGCTCTTGCATAAGATGGCTCTTGGTGTGTAAGCGCCCGGCGGTGTCCACAATCAAGGTGCCGACTTTCCTCGCCCGGCACGCCTGGATGGCGTCGAAGAGTACGGCCGCCGGGTCGGCGCCTGAACCCTGCTTGACCAGTTCGACCTGTGCTCGATCGGCCCAGATGGCGAGCTGCTCGGTGGCGGCGGCTCGAAAAGTGTCCGAACCGGCGATCAGAACGCTCTCGCCCTGTTTCCTCAATCGATCCGCCAGTTTGCCGACCGTGCTGGTCTTCCCAACTCCGTTGACTCCGACCATCAGGATGACGCGAGGCGGCTCCCTGACCTCTTTCGGTGCCTTCTGGTAATCGTTCAAAACGGACAGCAACTCTGTGCGAATACTCGCCAATAGTTGCGTGGAATCGTAGTCCGATCCGTGGGCCGATTCCTTTCGAACCGTTTCGAGAATTTCTTCGGTAACCTCCACACCCAGGTCGGCCGTGATCAGCAGAGCCTCCAATTCCTCCAGCTGTTCCCTGCTGAGCGGCTCCCGGTCAGAACCCACCAGGTTCCCGACCCTGCGCTCCCAAACGAGACTCGCGGATCGAAGCGCGGTCTTGAGTCGCTTCCACTGGGATGGCGCCGTTTTCATTCGGTCCTCAGGTTTTCAGCACAGGAGCCAAGACAGCGTACAAACTCCTGGTGGACTTCCTCCCACTGCCCGGCTTCCAACCGGAAATAGTAACGCTCGATCCACTCCGTCAGCTGCTCACAGAAGGCGAGGCACCCGCCAACACGCACCCCTTCCAGAGCCAGAGACGTCGCACTCTGGGTGATTTCTGGAGGGAAATTCCGCTGGTGGAGATTCACGCCGATTCCCAATATGACCCAGGAGAGACGGTCGCCCACCGTGCCCAGTTCGCTTAAGATGCCACACACTTTCCGTCCGCCGATCAAGATATCGTTGGGAAGCTTCAGGGACAACCCGGCCGCCGGCCTGGCCATACCGTGGATGGTGTTCCGAACGGCTAGTGAAGCCAATTCATTCAGACTGCCAGCGTGGTCCGCAGGCCAGTCGGGAAACAGCAGGTAGGAAACATAGAGCCCTTCCCTGGCCGGTGAGTACCAGCTGCGGCCGTAACGTCCCCGACCCGCCGACTGTTCGTCGGCGACAACCATTCGGGGCACTCCGTGAACCAGAAATTGTTTCAGAAATTCGTTGGTGGAGGACGTCCTTTTCAGTCGCTCGTCAACTTGGAAAAGGCGCGCTCTCAAGATTGCCGACCCGGGGCGGAACTGTTGTCAGGTTCGATCAACAAGCTGACATCGACTGCAGCATAGGAGTGGGTGAGGCAACCCAAAGAAATGAAGTCGACCCCGGTCTCGGCGTAAGGAACGATGTTGCCTTCATTCACCCCTCCGGAGACTTCCAGCAGACAGGCTCCACGGACCATCTCCACCGCTCCACGAACCTGTTCCACCTCCATGTTGTCGAGCAAGACGACCTCCACTTTGCAATCGATGGCCTCCGCCAGCTGCTGCAGGTTCCTCACCTCCACCTCGATCTTCTGGAGATGACCCAACTGCTGTCGACAGGCTCGGACCGCCTGCTTGAATCCTCCAGCCAGAGCGATATGATTCTCCTTGATGAGTACGCCATCGTCCAGTCCGAGGCGATGGTTGTACCCCCCGCCTATTCGGACCCCGTACTTTTCCAGGCTTCGCCACAGAGGGGTCGTCTTGCGGGTGTCGAGAATCCGCACCCGAGTGTGCGCCACCCGTTGGACCAGCCTCCGCGTCTGAGTGGCCACACCCGAGATCCGTTGCAGAAAATTCAGCGCCACTCTCTCTGCCTGGAGCAGGACCCCTGCGTCCGCCCACAGGAGACCTATTTCCTGACCGGATCGGACTTCTTCTCCCTCTGAGAAATGAACCTTGGATTGAAGTTCTCCCAGGAGCTGGAAGACCCTCTGGAAGACGGGCCATCCTGCCAGAACCAGTCTCTGCCTGGCGACCAGGCGAGCCTGAGAGGGAAGCGACGATTGCTTGGACCCCAGGATCGATTCGGTGGTTACATCGCGCCGCCCCAGGTCTTCCTGCAGGGCAGCCGTCAGGAGAGGGTCAAGGCCCAGGAAGTGCATCCAGTTTTTCTCGCAGTTTGTTCAGGTGTTGCACTGCATCCTGGTGACGCTGGCGAGTGAGCTGGACCACCTGCTCGGGAGCCTTCTGTAGGAAATCAGTGTTCTCCAACCGCGCCACCAGGCCCTGGGCGTCCTTCCGCAAGCGCTCGATCTGACGACCCAGACGTTGCCGTTCTGCTTGCACATCCACCACATCATCGAGAAAGAGGACGAATTCGGCCAGTCGAGACACGCCCCGGACCTGGAATCCTCCTTCGGAAAATTGGGAGACGATCCGAAGGGGTGACACACGGGCCAGATTCTGTAGATGGTGTCCATGAGACTCCACAAACTGCCGGTCGGCATCGGTACAGATAAGCTGGCCCTCGATCTTCTGGCGCGGATCGACGTTATGCTGGGCTCGGGCGGTCCGCACTGTCGTGATCAGTTCCTGCAGCCTTCCCACTTCCTGGACCGCCGTTTCATCCATCCACTCTTTGCGAGCCCGGGGGTACGGGCGCCGCATCAGCGTCTCGCCCTCGTGAGGGAGCCGCTGCCACAGATCCTCCGTGATGAAGGGAATGAATGGATGCAGCAAACGAAGCGAAGTTTCCAGGAGGTAAGTGGCCAACTGCCGGGCTCGTGCCCGAGCGTCCGCGCCCCCGGATGTGATACCGGCCTTTACCAGCTCGATGTACCAATCACAAAACTCATGCCAGAAGAAGTGGTACAGGCCGTTAGTGGCCTCGTGGAAGCGGAACTTCTCCAGATTGTCCTGCGTCTGCAGAATGACCTGTTGCAAGCGAGTCAAAATCCAGCGATCTTCCAGGGGAAGTCCCTGTTCGCAGAGCTCCTGGACGGCCTCCTCTCCCACCACCGGAGGATTCTCTCCCAGATTGAGCAGCAGAAATCGGCCGGCGTTCCAGATCTTGTTGCAAAAGGCTCGGTATCCCGCCATGCGGTTCACAGAGAAGGGGATATCCGTCCCTGGAACCGCCATCACACCTAGTGTGAAGCGCACGGCGTCTGCTCCGTAATCGTCGATCAGCTGCAGAGGATCGATGATGTTGCCGCGCGACTTGGACATCTTCTGGCCGTGCTCGTCGCGCACCAAGCCGTTGATGTGTACGGTGCGAAAAGGCACATCTCCCATGAAGCGGAGACCCATCATCATCATCCGCGCCACCCAGAAAAAGATGATGTCGAAACCGGTCACGAGTGTGCTGGTCGGATAGTACACCTGGAGTTCCCGGGTCCGGTCCGGCCAGCCCAGAGTGGAAAAGGGCCACAGGGCCGAGCTAAACCAGGTATCGAGAACATCCGACTCTTGCTTCAGAGAATCGGAACCGCAATGTCGACATTGGGCTGGATCCAGAGGTGCCACGGTGATCTTCTTGCAATCACCACAATGCCAGGCGGGTATCCGGTGACCCCACCAAAGCTGACGGCTGATGCACCAGTCATGTATGTTGTACATCCACTCCAGATAGACCCTCTTGTAGTTTTCCGGGACAAAAACGGTGCGCCCTTCTTCCACCGCCCGAATGGCGCTCTCGGCCAGAGGTTGCACCTTTACAAACCACTGCCTAGAGACCAACGGTTCGACCACGGTCGCACAGCGTTGGCAGTGTCCCACCTGGTGGCGGTGACTCTCTGCGCGCACCAGCAAACCCTTTTTAGCCAGGTCGCGCAGGACCGCCTGCCTGGCCTCGTATCGGTCCATGCCGGCATAGGTCCCGGCGGCTTCCGTCATGTGACCGTCCTCGCCGATGACCCGGATGATCGGTAACTGATGGCGCCCTCCGGCCTCGAAGTCGTGGGGATCGTGGCCCGGCGTCACTTTGACGGCTCCGGTGCCGAACTCCCGATCGACGAAGCGGTCGCCGATCACCGGAATCTCGCGATCCATCAACGGCAACAGCACCGATTGACCCTGCACATGGCGGTACCGATCGTCTTCCGGATGGACGGCAACAGCCGTATCGCCCAGCATCGTCTCGGGACGGGTTGTCGCAACCACCAAGGACCCTTGCCCCTTCGAGAGCGGATAACGGATCGCCCACAGAGTCCCGTCCTGAGGCTGGTATTCCACTTCCAGATCTGAAATGGCGGTACTGCAGCGGGGACACCAGTTCACCAGGTACTCGCCCTGGTAAATCAAACCGTCCTCGTAGAGACGCACAAACACTTCGCGGACCGCTCGCGAAAGCCCCTCATCTAGCGTAAAGCGTTGGCGGCTCCAGTCGCAGGAACTGCCTAGACGTCGAATCTGGCGCAGAATCCGATCCTCCGCCACCTGTTTCCAGTCCCACACCATTTCTTCGAAGCGTTCGCGGCCCAAATCGGCCCGCCGCACCCCCTTCTCGGCCAGCTGTCGTTCCACCACGTTCTGGGTGGCGATCCCTGCGTGGTCGGTTCCCGGCACCCAGACCACATTGGCTCCCTGCATCCGCTTCCACCGGATGAGAGCGTCTTGAAGGGTCACATTCAGAGCGTGGCCCATGTGCAGGGATCCGGTCACATTGGGGGGTGGGATCACGATCGAATAAGGTTCCGCCGGGGCGTCTACATCGGCCGTGAAATAGCCGGCTTCCTCCCATCGAGCGTACCATTTCCCCTCGACCGCAGTGGCATCATAGCTCTTGGGAATCTGCTGACTCACGATGTCGCCGGTTTTCAGGAGAAGTCCTGGGGAGACCGCTGAGAATCTTGTCGGTGAACGCTTTCGACCTTTCCAGAGGGCCTCTTCAACGTGGCGGTCAGACGCTCGACGATTTTTTCCGCCAATGCGTTCATTGTCGCACTGTCGAGTTCAATGCGGGTCGGTGGGGCGGTCCTTCTCGAAGGCCTCTGCAGTCCCTGGAAGGAAGCGGCGCACTGGTCCGGGGACAGATTGAGGAGTTCCTGCTTCAGGACCTCCCCGCTTCCCTTTCTGGCGTCGTCCGTCCGGACCTCCTTGACCTGCGCTTCCCGCTCTAGCAATCCCTCGACCATCTCCACCAGGCGGATTGTTTCAAAAGGTCGCGTCAAGTGGCCGTCGCACCCGGCTTCACGAGCTCGGGCCGGATCGAAAACCTCGAAGGTGTCAACCAATAAAATGACCGGGATGCGAGCCGTCTCTGGAGCACTTTTCACCCGATGACACAGCGCGTAGCCATCCAGCCCCGGAATCGAAGTGTCGACCAGGAGCAGGTCCGGAGGAGCCATTCGGATGGCTTCCCAGGCAGCATCTCCATTGGTGAAACACTGCACTTCAATGGATTCGTCGGCAAAGCACAGCTCCACCAACCGGCGCGTTATGGGACTGTCGTCTACCAATCCAAGGTGGACCATGGGGGATGGAGCTGGAGAACGCAAAGTCAGGGATTCAGTTCCGGGCTTTCGACGGGACCCGCTTTCTGATTGGCGGCCTCTTTCTCTTCGGCTCGACGCTTCGCAACGTCGTAGGGATCTTCACCACGGGTGAAGACCTCCATAAAATTCCTGATCGGATCGAAGAAGGAGAAGTCGTCGATCCGGCGATTGGCTTCCCGGCGAGCCGCCGCGATCTGGTCTACGGGAGGGACCGGCTTTTCAAGAAGAATCAATTTCTCCTTGGCGTTCTCGAAGTGTGGGCTGAACGGATATTCTCGGGCGATCTGAACATAGTAAACGGAGGCCTCCTCAATGTGGCCCAGTGTTTCCAGAGCCTCCGCCAACCGGAACAGGGTTTCGTCCAGCTCGCTGTAGTCGGGGTACTTTTCCAAGACTTCCTTGTAGCGGCTCTCGGAAGCCGTATAGGAACCTCGAGAAAAGTAGAAATCACCCACTTTATGAGTTCCCATCGCGAGTGTTTCCTGCACTTCTCGCAAGAATTCTCTTCCGGCTGGGGCCAACTCGCTGTTCGAATAACTCTTCAGAAACTCCTTCAGCTCGATTTCCGCCTTGCGGGCGTAGGTGGGATCCCGATCGTGCGGTTTCATCAATCGAACGCTGATAGCCGCAATCTTCATCTGGGCATCGTCGGCCGACTCGTGGGTGGGGTAGAAAATGATGAAGTCCTTGTACTGGGCTTCGGCCTGCATCAGATTAGGGCGGCCTCCTTCTTCGTAGAAGGAGTCAGCGATGGAGAGAAAAGCCTTGGGAGTGTATTCGCTGTCCGGATAGGTGTTGATGAGGGTCTGAAAGGAAAGGCGGGCCTTGATGAAGTGATTCTTTGCCAGAAATTGGGCACCATTTTCGTAAAGGATCTTATCGGGTGCCTCCGCGCTTTCCTGGAGCCCGGCACTCTTCTGGCCGCCACAGGCACAGACGAAGACCACGAGAACCAACCCCCATTCTCTAAACGGATAACGCATTGTCTTGTCCAATCCGAGCTGCTTGATTCGCCTTCTGCTGCAGGTCTCGAAAAGCGCCTGGGGGATCATCACACCCGAAAATAGCCGATCCGGCCACCAATATATCCACTCCAGAGCTGACCACTTCCCTCGCATTCTGGGCGCAGACCCCCCCATCGATCTCGATTTTCACCGCTTGCTGCTGCGAGCAAATCATCGCTCTTAATTTTCCCACTTTCTGCAGGCTGCTGGCAATGAACTTCTGTCCGCCGAAGCCGGGATTGACCGACATGATCAGTACGTGGTGACATTTGGGTAGAATTTCCTCCAGCGACCGCGCCGGAGTGTGCGGGTTCAAAGCTACTCCCGGCTCCGCGCCAGCTTCCCGGATTCCTTCCATTAGACGGTCCAAATGCTCACTTGTCTCATAGTGAACGGTAACATAATCCGCCCCGGCCCGAGCGTAGCGTTCCGCCATTTCATCGGGATTGGAGATCATCAGGTGCACATCCAGGATGAGGTCAGTCTTTTCTCGCAACGCGGAGAGTACCGGCAACCCCACCGTCAAGTTGGGAACGAAGTGCCCGTCCATTACGTCGAAGTGCAAGATTTCTACCCCAACCTCTTCCATCATTCGAACCTCGGAAGCCAGATTGGTGAAATCCGCCGAGAGTATGGAAGGCGCCACCCAAACCATCAGCGAGCCACCTCCAGATGGATGAGATCGTTCTCTGTCAGAACGTAGCCCGGTTCCGGGTATTGCTTGATCACGAGCCCTCGACCCGAACCGCTGGCGGACCGGTATTGAACCCGACTCAGGCGAAAACCGAGATTCTGGAAAAAAGGCACCACTCGATTCAGACTTTGTCCTATCAGGTTGGGCATGACGTACTCGGCTTGGTTTTTCCGGGAGACCAAAACATCGATTCGAGGATCGACGACCCGCTGGGTCTCCGGCCCGGGAAACTGCTGGATCACTTGTTGTCGCTCGGCCCCAGGAACCACGACCTCCGTTACGTTCCCCAGTTGATAACCGGATTGCAGGATCAAGAGCCGGCTGGCGCGCAGCGTGGATCCCACCAGATCGGGAACCGGGTTCCTTCTCTGCCCCAGGCTCACAACGGCCTGAACGGAGCGTTGGGCTTTGATCCGGCCCTGCGGATGGGGATATTGAGAAGCTACCGCGCCCTCGGCAACGGAGGGATGATACTGCCGCCCGATGACTTCCAGTTGCAGCCCCACCTGCTGAAGGCTTTGAAGCGCTTCCGCTTCCGCCATTCCAACCAGGTCAGGCACTTCAACCTCGGTTCCCCGAATGGCGAACCGCATGCTCACGGTAAGGCTCACAACAGCAATCACGAGAAGAATTCCGGACAGCATCAACAGCATGCCCAGATTGAGGAACTTGTGCTGCAACCGCGAGCGATCTTTGGCTCTTGACATGCCCACCGTCCAACCGGTTCCACCTTTCCAGGCTGGCAATCTGACCGGACCGTCAAGGGAGGTCGACTCAATCTAGCATATCCCTTTTAGCGGTGTCTAACTCGGGCTACAAAGAAGCACTCACCGGGGTGATCGTGCGGAAAACTTCGATAGTAATCCCCCAACAAGCTGGCTTGGGGATGGCTGTCCAGGAATTGATCCACTACTTGTTCGTTTTCTTCCGGTTCCGTCGAGCAGGTCGAGTAAATCAACTCACCTTCCGGGACGAGCACCTCGAACCCACGACACAGAATTTCGAACTGCTTGGCGGAGAAGCGCTTCAAGTCCTCGCTCTGGACCTTCCACCGCAGGTCGGGGTTGGACCGCAGCGTACCGAGCCCGGTGCAGGGCACATCGAGGAGCACTAAGTCGAAGTCCCGGCGGAAGGGAGCCGGCTGGGTTAGGTCGGCCAGCACGAAGTGCAGCGAAGGAATGCCGTAGCGTTGTGCCCGGCGTTTCATTTCGCGCAAGCGCGACCAGCGGGCGTCGCAACAGTACATGAGTGAGGTTTCTGGACGGCGCGAGGCCAGCAAAAAGGTCTTCCCGCCCGGAGCTGCGCACAGGTCGGCCAACCGCTTCTTTTCCGCCAGATCCGGCAGGTGAGCAATTTCCTGACTGGCAGGATCCATAAAGAAAGCGTTGCCAGGATACAGGTGATGTTGAGAGAAATGGGCGCTCTGCATGATCAAGCAATTGGGCAGCTGGTGGAAGATCCGATAAGCGATCTGTTCCCGGTCCAGCTGCCGGCAAAAAGAACTCAGATCGGTGCGGAAGGGATTGACCCACAGATAGTGCGTCGGTCTCTCGTTGTTTCGTTCCAGGAGCCTGACTGTGGCCGTCTCTCCATAGCGCTGCAGATAGCGGCGCACCAGCCATTGGGGGTGGCTGTAGCGGACGGCCAGCGCAACCGCGGAGTTCCCGGGGGGGACATCGGGACGCCGGCGGAGAAATTGCCGAAGCAGCGCATTCACGAACCCAGTAGCCGAAGCTTTTCGAAAGCGCCGGCAAAGATTGGCCGTTTCGTGAACGGCCACGGCGGTTGGAATGCGCAGAAACGCCAACTGGTAAAGACCCACTCGGAGCGTCCACAGGACCACTTCATCCAGGCGTTCCCGGGGAACCCGCGACAGCTCGCTGATGTAAAAGTCCAGCAGGGCTCGCTGGCGTAAAACGCCCTGCACGAGTTCGGTGGTCAGCCGCCGGTCGTGGCTTTCCAGCTCCAGGAAAGGCGGGCTCTGATGCAGTCTCTCAAGATGCCTCTGGCGGTGGAAGATCTCGAGCAGGAACTGGACCGCAAGCACCCGAGCATCTCCCATCAGGTCAGCATTTCCCCTGCCTGAAGTCCCACACCATTGGAGAAATCAACGGCGGGGAGCCGCCTGCGACCCGTCAGCTGCAGCTCCAGGAGGTTCAAAGTGGACCCTTCCCCGCAGCAGACCAGAATCCCGCTGGAATTGCAGACAAGCACCTCACCCACCGCTGCTGCCCGGACCCTCGACAGGTCCGCTCCCACTAGCCGGCTCTTCCAGATCCGGATCGGTTGATCCCGGAAGGAGGCGAAGGCTACGGGCCAGGGATCGAGCGCTCGAATCTGATCGTGGATCCTCTGGGCGGAAAGGGACCAGTCGATCTGGCCCTCTTCCTTTCTCAGAACGGGGGCGTAACTGGCTCGGGAGTCATCCTGCGGCCGAGGAGGGATCGATCCGGCTGCGTAGCCGGGAAGGGTTCTCACCAGTAAGCCAGCGCCCAGCTGCGCCAGGCGAACCTCCAGCTCCCCCGCCGTCTCCTCTTCACGAATACCCAGGCCGGTCTGAGTCAAGATGCCGCCCGTGTCGAGACCTTCATCAACTCGGATCACCGTCACGCCGGTCCGAGTTTCTCCTTGCAACAGGGCGCGGGCAACCGGGGCGGCACCCCGATAGGCGGGCAACAGGGAGGCGTGCAGGTTCAAGGTCCCCAGGGGAGGATGCTCGAAGAAACTTCGAGGCAGTAACTGTCCGAAAGCCACCACCACGGCCACCTGAAGCTGCCTTTCCCGTAGCCAGTCCAGACTGTCTCTGTCACCCCGAACCCGGGCCTTCTGAAGGATCGGCAGTCCGTGGCGGGCCGCTGCCGCCTGGACGGGCGGCTGGCGCAATCTCAACCCCCGTCCGGCTCTTCGGGCTGGCTGCGTAATGACGCCCACCACTTCGACCTGGGGATCGGAAATCAGCTTCTCCAGGGAGGGAACCGCAAAGGAGGAGGTACCCAGAAAAACGGCCCGCATCACCAGGCTCCCGATCGGGCCAGCTTGTGTATCTTGCGCTTGATGAGATCTCGTTTGAGAGCCGAGATCCGGTCCAAGTACAAAATCCCATTCAGATGGTCCACTTCGTGAGCCACGGCGCGGGCCAGCAACTGCTCACACTCCACCTCGGCGGGCCTTCCCTGCAAGTCCTGGGCCACCACACGGACCCGCGAGGGACGCTCCACCATTGCCGTGAAGCCAGGGATACTCAAACAACCCTCTTCCCCCTTTTGCGTCCCCTCCTGCTCTACGATTTCAGGATTGACCAGGACAATCTGGTGATCCTTCTCCTTGCCGGAGGTCAGATCGATGACGATCAGGCGAAGGTTCACGCCCACCTGGGGGGCGGCCAGACCAATGCCTGGCGCTGTATACATGGTTCCGAGCAGATCCTGAGCCAGTTGCTCGAGTTCTCCATCGAACTCGGTAATCGGTTCGCTCTCGACCTCCAGCTGCGGAGCACCGTATTTGAGAATTGGGCGAATCATGTTACAGGCCAATTTTCCGTCTCGAAACTATTCTCAAAGCTTGCGAATCAGGCGGCGGTAGCTTTTGATGTTGTGCTGGACTTCCTGAAGGGTGTCACCCCCGAATTTCTCCTGAATCGCTTGAGCCACGACGATCGCCACCATGGCTTCGCCGACCACTCCGGCCGCGGGGACGACGCAGGTGTCCGAGCGCTCGTACTGGGCCTCGAACGGCTCCTTGGTGACCAGATCCACGGACATCAGCGGCCGTCGCAGAGTCGGTATGGGCTTCACCACTCCCCTCACGATGACCTCCTGCCCCGTGGAAGTTCCACCCTCAATTCCGCCCGCCCGGTTGGTGCGTCGGTAGAAGTCACGCCGTTCTCTATCGTAGAAAATCTCGTCATGGAATTCGCTTCCGTAGGGGTCCGATCCCAGTCCACTACCGACCTCAACCCCTTTGATCGCGTTGATGGACATGATGGCTTGAGCCAGACGTCCGTCCAGCTTGCGATCCCAGTGGACATAGCTCCCCAATCCCGGCGGTACTCCCACCGCTCGGACTTCAAAGGTGCCGCCCAGGGTGTCCCCCCGATCGATCGCCTCGTCCACGGCACGCTTCATGTCTTCATCCAGCTCCGGGCTGCAGCAGCGTAAGGCTGAACTTTCGATCTCTGGAACCAGCTCGAGGGCGACTTTTTCCAGCTGTGCCGGAGAAATATGGACGTTCTTGATGGAAATGGTGTGGCTGTAGACGAAGATGTCCAGTTCGCGGAGAAACAACTTGCAAAAGGCGGCCACGGCTACGCGAGAGGCCGTCTCGCGGGCGCTGGACCGCTCCAGGACATTCCTCATGTCGTTGAATTGATACTTGAGGGCGCCCACCAGATCGGCATGCCCTGGCCTGGGCCGGGTCACCTTGCGCTTTCGCGCTCCTGCCGGATTGCTTTCCACAGACATGACATCGGACCAATTGACCCAATCCTTGTTGTGCACCGCAAAAGCGATGGGAGAACCCAAGGTGTATCCATGGCGCACTCCGGCGAAGACATCCACCTGGTCACTCTCGATCTTCATGCGAGCCCCCCGGCCATAACCTCCCATTCGACGCTTCATCTCCTGATTGATGAAGTCCAAGTCGACGGGTACCTTGGCTGGGAAACCCTCGAGGATCGAGAGCAGACCCCTACCATGAGACTCTCCCGATGTCAGGAACCTAATCATGTCGGTTCTCCGGCGGGTCGTGCGGTACGCAGTCTGGAGATGAGGCCGGAGATCTGCTGACGAGGGCGCTTTGCCAAGAGTGGCGCTCCCTTCCGAAGTCACTTCCGTCTCTGGTAGAATCCTGCGGAGGAAGTGCCCTGTGTCTCGATCCCCCCATCTGTTGCATTCTAGGTGTTAGTGTAACACCTAGAATGCAACAGATGGGGACCTCCCCAGTCTCCGGATTAGAGCGCACGCGATGAGTTTTGTGCTCCAGGCCATATTCGAAGTTCAAGAGTTCACGCTCCTCAGCGTTCGAGCTGTGAGCAACATTTTCCGCAAACCCAGATATTTTCGAGACACCCTCCAGCAGATGGACATCATTGGCGTGGGATCTCTGTTGATCATCGTGCTGACCGGTTTTTTTACAGGCGGAGTCCTGGCTCTGCAGTCGTCGAAGTCACTGAAGGCGTTCGGGGCTGTCAACCTGACGGGCCAGTTGGTTGCACTCTCTCTGATCAAGGAATTGGGACCGGTCTTGACGGCCTTGATGGTGACGGGACGAGTGGGGTCGGGAATCGCCTCGGAACTCGGCTCCATGGTGGTTACCGAACAAATCGACGCCATGAGAGCCCTGGGTACAGACCCCACCAAGAAGCTGGTCACCCCGCGGCTGATTGCAACCACTACCATGCTGCCGCTCCTGACGGTCATGGCTGACCTGCTCGGACTGGTGGGCGGTTGGATCGTTTCGCTCTACACGTTGAAGCTCAACACTTCTCTTTACTGGAACACGGCGTTGCGATCCATCGACTACAACAACGCGCTGGAAGGCCTCCTGAAACCGATCGTCTTTGGCTTCCTGGTGGGAATGGTGGGATGCTACTGCGGTTTGCGCACGCGCGGCGGTACCCAGGGGGTGGGCCGCAGCACCACTCAGTCCGTGGTCACGGCCTCCATCTTGGTTATCGTGGCGGACTTCTTCCTGAGCAAACTTGTCTTGGAGCTCCGATATTGAGCATCATTCGCTTCGAAAACGTCCACAAGTCCTTCAACGGACAGACCGTCCTTCACGACTTCAGCATGAATGTTCAGCCTGGAGAAACCAAAGTCGTGCTGGGGGGAAGCGGCTCGGGTAAGACAACAATTCTGAAAATGGTCAACGGACTGGTGCGACCCGATCGAGGGAAGGTCTGGGTCAAAGACCGGGAGATCTCCAAGCTGCCGGAAGAAGAGCTGAACCCAATCCGGAAAAAGATCGGCATGGTTTTCCAGGGCGGAGCCCTGTTCGACTCCCTTTCGGTTGCTGAGAATGTGGCTTACCGGCTTAGAGAAGACGGATCCTGGAGCGAAGAGCGGATTCGGGAAACGGTGAGACAGTTGCTTGGATTCGTTGGCCTAGAACACGCCATCGACAAGATCCCTTCCCAGCTTTCCGGTGGCATGCGGCGACGGGTCGCCATTTCCCGTGCTCTGGCGGGCAATCCCCCCATCGTGCTTTACGACGAACCCACTGCCGGACTGGATCCCATCACCAGTCGAACCATCTGCCAACTGCTCATCCAGCTGCGGGACCTCCAGCGGGTCAGCTCGATTCTGGTGACGCACGATCTGGGCGTTGCCCTCACCCTGGCCAGAGAGTTCGCCCTTCTCGAGCCAGACGGCCGCATCGTTTTGCGCTCCGAGAGCGATAACTTCTGCCTGATCAACACTCGATTTGTTATGCTGAAGGACGGAAAAATCATCTTCGAGGGAACCGACGAGGCGCTTCGCAAGACAGAAGACAACTATATCCAGGACTTCATCCATTGAAATTTCTCCTCTTTAAGCAGCCACTCAGGT
Source organism: Acidobacteriota bacterium (assembly GCA_965205565.1). GTDB lineage: Bacteria > Acidobacteriota > UBA6911 > RPQK01 > CBDBID01 > CBDBID01. The sequence goes on along the minus strand of CBDBID010000039.1, from coordinate 115,295 downwards.
AGAACGGGAAGCTCTCTATGGATGTGAGGCGGCAAATCAGTCTTTCCGAACTGAAAGTCGGCGTGTTCGTTGTGGTCGCCTGCCTGGTGCTGGCGATCGCCATCTTCACGATTGGAACCCAGGTGGGTCTCCTGGAAGAGTCTTTCCTGGCCAAGACCTATTTGAATAACGTGTCCGGCCTGAAGGCCGGCGACATCGTCTTGCTGGGTGGGGTGGATGTCGGCAACGTGACCCGGGTTGAAATTTCCCCACCGGGGAGGATCCCTCCGACTGAGAACAACCTCCAAAAGCAGCTCCTGATCCGGGAACTGAGCCAGAGAACCGAAGTTAAGGAAAACCAGATCTCCGACGTGAAGGCCGGTTTAGAAACGGCCGACGCGGAGTACCAAGATGTGGTTCGCCAGCAGGGGCTCGGTTCGGATCAAGCCTTCGCGGAGCGACGAAAAGTCATCGACCTACAGGATAAACTGGGGGAGTTGGAGAGAGATCTGGAAGAGACCCGGGGAAATATCCAGGATGCCCGCTCCAAACTGCAAAACATCGTGGTGTATATGCAGATCCAGTCACAGCGTCGGGAGTGGATTCGCCACGACAGCAGAATTTCTTTGGGTTCAGTGGGTTTACTGGGTGACAAGTACATCGAGATCTCCCTGGGAAGAATCGACCTCGCCCCGGAAACCGACACCGAAACAGTCGAAACCTGGCTGGGGAAGGAGACGCGCGAGGTCGTGCTCATCACGGGCACCACCCAGGCAGGGTTTCAAGAATTGATCACGGGTGCTAACGACATCGTCGCAAATGTCAACGTTCTGTCGAACCGGCTCGAGAGGATTTTCTCTGATCTCGTGGAGGGCCAGGGCACCGCCGGAAAGTTTCTGGGCGACCCCTCCTTCTACAACAACCTGAACGAAACGGTCTTGAAGGCCCGCCGAACCATCGATGAAGGCTCGGAGTTCCTCCAGAACCTCTACAAGGGCCCGGGCACCATCCCCCTGCTGATTCGCAAGAGTGAACTCTACGATAGCTTCCACAACTTCGCCGGCCGTCTGGAAAAGATTCTCGCCGACGTCGAAAGCGGAAGAGGCACACTGGGAAAGTTTGTCAACGATCCCGGAGTCTATGAAAAGAGCGATCAGGTGATTCAGAACATGGAGACGATCACACAGAGGATTTCCGAAGGGAAAGGAACTCTGGGCAAGCTGTCGCAGGACGAGCGAGTGTACACGGACCTACAGCGTTCGCTTAACCAGTTGGCCGTCTTTCTAGCTGACGTGGAAGAGGGCAAGGGGACCCTGGGGCGGCTAGCCAAAGATGAGCAGCTGTATCAGAATCTCAATCAGGTGTCTTCCGAGGTGATCAAGTTGATCTATGATTTTCGGCAAGATCCGAAGAAGTTCCTGACCATCAAGTTCGAGCTGTTCTGAGAAGTCGGAACTGCAACCAACCGGTTGAGCCAGGGCCGGCTTCCGGAGGCACAAGGGGACGACCGGGGTAAGAATCGATGATCACGCAAAAGATTGGCCAGGGAGCGCAGGTCATCCTCCTGGGCATCGTGCGGGGATTGACCTTCCTCAGAATCAACCCCAATCAGCTTACCTTTCTGGGATTCGTCATGAGCATCGCCACCGCCTACGCCTATTCCAAAGGTCGGTTTGGAATCGCGGGAGTGATCCTCATCATAGCCGGTCTCTTCGACATGATGGACGGCCTGGTGGCCCGCAGCGCGGATGCCGTCACTCCCTTTGGAGCCTTTTTCGATTCGATCATGGACCGCTATTCAGATCTGATTCTCTATCTGGGCCTCGCCGTCTGGTACGGACGAGAAGGGCGCATGACCTATCTGGTGTTGGTCGGGGTGGTCATGATCGGTTCGGTGCTGACCAGCTATGCGCGAGCGCGATCGGAAAACCTGATTGACAGCTGCAAAGTGGGATTTCTCGAGCGCCCGGAAAGAATCGTCCTGCTCATCATCGGGTCCTTCTACTACATGGAACCCGTGTTGTGGGTGCTCGCGCCACTGTCCAATTGGACGGTGGTTCACCGCATCCTGTACACACGCTCCCAAATTGCTACCGAAAACTCTCGGGAGGAGAAGCCTGTCCGAGAAAATGAGGAAATCCCCTCCACGGGCCACCCCCGCACCCAGCCCTAACCGTGAGATCGTGTCCCCGACTTTCGCGGATCGCTGGGGCTGGCGGCGTGGGCTTACCCGCCAATCAACTTGGTTCCCTTGGGCAGCTTCAGGTCGAATCCCGACTTGGACAGCGGAGGATTGATCTGAATATCGGCAAACCCGATGAGAAGGTAATCTCGCGTCGGCTCTACTAGTTTCTGCTGAATCGGGACCCATAGCTCGGCGTCGATCCAAAGCACGATTTTGGAGAAATAAGCCGAAACGTTTCGAGACCGGGGCGTCAGCTCTAACACCCAGGTCTGCCGATCCTGGACCGAATCCTGTCCCAAAAGCTTGATCTCGTAACTCTTTTTCAGAGCCTCCTGGTCGGAGGAAAAACCCAGCAGCATGAACTCGGCTTTGTCTCGATGCTGGCCCAGATTCATGCGATGCGCTTGCCGGATACGAGGCTGATAGTAGATCGCCTGACTTTCGCGAATGACCAGCACGCTTTCCTGCGGCTCGACGATGTCCTTCCGCAAATACAGTTTTCCCTTCTCCCTCAGGAACAGAAAGTGTCCGCTTTCGCCGCGATCGAACTCTTCCAGGATATCGGTCCATTTTTTCTGGTGGATGGAGGCCTTCATCGATCGCAGCGTACGGCTGTGGTCATCTATGCGTGCCAGGATCTCGTCCAGGGAGGCCGCTTGGGCGACGCCCAGCAACGCCATCCACACCCCCCCCCAAAGTAGCCGGGGGACAAAGTGCGATGAGGGGAATTTCCGATGGGCCTTGGTCACGCTCATCATACCGCGCCTGTGGGCTCCTGCAGCCGGGCGGGAAGCTACCGGCAAAGATCCTCAGGAACCATCCAATCGAGCCGAGGCTCCAGTCGACCGAGGAGCCGACAGCTCCCAGCCGGCCCGGTCCTTAGGTTCCTGTACCTCCTGGGGTCGCTTCCACTCCGAGAACAAGGATCTGTCAAACACACTTTTGGGGGTCAGGAAGATGAAGGCCAGGATCAGACCGCAAGCCACATCGTATTGCCAAGTCCCTCTCGGATAGTTCCAAAAAAGGATGCGGGAGAGAACCTGGCTGCAACTGGCGGTCGACGACATGGAACTCAGGTCTCCATGGCGTAAAAAAGGTTTTCAACCCGATTCAGGATCAATCCGTCGCGCATCTCAATGATCCGCTTGGCCGTTGAGGCCGCTTCCGGATCGTGGGTGATCATCACGATCGTCTGGTGGTATCTGAGGTTTAATTCCTGCAACATCCGCAGGATGGTTTGGGAGTTGTCCGAATCCAGGCTTCCAGTGGGTTCGTCAGCCAGTAAAATGGCCGGCCTGTTGATGACCGCACGGGCAATGGCAACCCGCAGCTGCTCCCCCCCGGACAGCTCCGAGGGCTTGTGGTTGATCTTGTCCTCCAGACCCAAGAGACTCAGGATTTCCACCGTACGGTGGCTGTCGCAGGGCTTGCCATTGGCATGGATCCGACAGGCCAGTTCAATATTGTCCTTCGCCGTGAGAGTCGGCAACAAGTTGAAACGCTGAAAGACGAAGCCCATCTTGTTGCGTCGGATTTCCGTGCGCTCGGCGTCGCGCACAGCGCTGATCTCCACCCCGGCTACGAAGATGCGACCCGCCGTCGGCTTCAATAAGCCTCCCAGTAAATGCAGCAGGGTCGATTTACCGCAGCCACTCGGTCCCATGACCGCCACGAACTCCCCTTCTCGAACCGCCAGATCGATTCCCCGCAGAGCCGGCACCTCCACCTTGCCGACCTTGTAGATCATTTGCAGATCGGAGGCGGAGAGCCACTCAGGCCGTTGACCGATCTCTATTGCTTTACTCATAACCGAGCGCCACCACGGGATCCATCTGAGCAGCCCGTACTGCTGGGTAAACAGCTCCCAGCGTCCCGCCCACAATGGCCATGGCGATAGACGCCACCCGCCAAACGGGCGGTATCATCACCGGGAGACCCGGAAAAGCCGCTAAGATAGCTACTATCGTCAGATAAGTCAAAGCCATTCCTACGGCCACGCCAATTCCGCAAATGAGCAGTGACTCTTTGAGGATCAGCTGAACGATGTACGACTTGGAGGCTCCTAAGGATTTCAGGATCCCGATTTCCCGGGCTCTCTCGATAATCGTGCTGTACATGGCGAGTAGGATGATCAGAAAGCTGACCGCTACTGAGATGACCACAATCACGGTGAGAAATTGTTTGAAGCCCGGTGCATTGGAGGTCATCAACTCGTGCAAGTGTTCCGTAGGGGTTATTTTATAGTGCTGGAATCTTGCCTTCAACTTTTCGTGCAGCCCTTGCAGAGATTCCCCTGCCCGGGCACGAATGAAAAACATGGTGGCTTTTTCCGGCGTTCCATTGAGTTCCTGCAGCGTGGACAAAGGCATGAGCACCCGAGCGCCCGTCCCCTCCCGGAAGATGCCGGAAATGGTGAAGGCACTCCCAAACAGTTGCAAACTGCTCCCCAAAGCCGCCTTTCGAGACCGCGAATAAATGCCGTCCACGATGACCTCATCGAGAGCTTGAAACATCGATCCGGCGATCACTTGGAGGTTTCGGTTGACCCTCAGGAAGCTCTCCCTGTCAATCCCGTACACCAGATGGAACTTGTCCCCGATGAACTTCGCCAAGACCGGGGTGGCCGCCTCTACGCCTTCGACCTGCGCGATGACCTCTTGAATCTTCACGGGAAGAGTCCCGCTGTTGATAGCGAAAAAGAGCGAGGCGGCCGAAGGCTGAAGGATGAAGTCTCCGCCGATACTCTGGGTGCGATTGGCTGTGTCCATGAGTTGGCCGTAGGAGAGACCGACACTCATCAGGATCATCACCACTCCCAGGGCGATCGCGCAGATACAAACACAGGTCCTCGTCGGCCTCTGCGTCAAATTGGCATAGATCAATTTCCACATGTTTCCGCCTGCTGTTGTACTCTCATTCCTCCGCTCGGATTTAGTCCTTCAAGTTGGCGTTCATCGCGTGACAAGGTAACCAATTCTGCACCGGGCGGCTGCGGGAGCTGAAAGATGCCCTCCCGAATCGCGCGATCCACCTCAATCGCCCTGCTATCTAGATCCAGTTGGATCTCATAGTGCTCATGCTTTCGCTCCACCCGAATTTCTGAATTGAGCACCCTCCCCACCACCTCCAAGGGTTTACGATAACGCATGGAACTGATCAGAGCCCCTTCATCATAATACTGTTGGCGCACCAGATTCATGGAGCTTCTCTCAAACCACAGTTTTCTCCTCAGCTGAACCGCCCGCGATCCCGCTTCTAGCTCCACCACGCCCAGCACATAGTACTTGAAATCCTGATCCTGGTCTTCTTTGACGAAGTAGCGGTAATTCGGGTCGCCAGATGGAATGGGCTCGATGAGAATGGCCGGAATCAGGTGAGCCGGTCGAACGTGATGGAGAGGGTTCTCACTCTCGATCCGGACATCCGTAAGTCCCGTAAGGTATTTGTTCTCGCGCGGCACCCAGATCTGGAAACTTCCCTCCTCGGAGGCCATGGCCACCAGAGTGGACTTGGTCACGGGATTCAAAATATTGACGTAGATCTTGTCGGGCCGCTGCGTCACGAAGTAAGCTTTTGCCTTCGGATACTTCTCCAAGTAGCCACGCTCCATAGAGCCACCTTGGAATCGGAAGCTCAGGTCAGAAACCGTCAGGCTACCGATGGACGCATAGCGGGTGTTGACCATTTCCACCAATTCTTCCCGACCCATCTCCTGAACCTTATCGTAGGCGGTCGGGATGTGGACCTTACTGGTGGTCTTGAGGGCCCGACCGCAAGCCACCCAGACCAGCGAAAAGAGTAAGGGGACGATCCAAAGCCTCCCGATCCGCCTCATCCTCCCTCCTGAGGGGCTTTGTTCCGAACGCGGAATTGCCAGAAAAGGTAGATTGAGACCAGCGCCAAGAACGCGACAAACAAGACGACCCCCGCACTCCGGACATACGATTCCAGCAACTCCTTTGCCCACTTTCCATACAGAACCGCCAGGATCCCCCAAGAGAAGTATCGAATGCTGCGGCCCACCAAAACCGCCGCCAGAAAACGGACAAACGGCACCTTGAATGCACCGGCCGAAAGGACAAACACCTTGAAGGGCATGGGAGGAGGCAGAAGCGATGGAACCAGCACGGCGAGTAGACCCCAGCGCCGGAAAAGCGTCTTGATTTCGCCCAGTCGCCGCTTCTTGAGGCGATTCTCGATGAAGGGTCCGCCTCGACGCCCCACTGAGTAGAGCAAAGTGCAACCACAGATCGAACCAAAAGTCGTCATTCCGACGTAGTAGCTCATCCTCGACCAGCTTTGTCCTGTGGAAAGGATTACGATCAGAACATCATTTCCTTCCGGTATGGAAAGAAACGAGGAGTCCGCCAGGGCTAGGAGAAAAAGTCCGGGCCCTCCCACGGCCACGGCTAAATGGTAAAACTGGATCAACAGCTCCTGCAGGCGATCTTTCAGTCCGCCGCCCAGAGCTACAATCATCGCTGCGATTCAGACCCCTCTCCCAGCCACTATCTTATCAAAGACCCGTGAGCATTCGCCCCGGTCCGCCAGGGTACTGCCAAGTTCTGCAACCCGACGTTAGCCTTCCCGCTCCCAGAGGAACACTCCACGCTCCTCCCCCAGTTCGCGAGCCGATGGAGTAATGATGGATCTGGCGTGCACCGAGATCTTCCGTCCCGCACTCAGAGCTCCCCGCACGTCATCTTCGCACACAAAGTCGACCGCTGGCGGCATCGCCCTCTCAGGAACACCACGTTCAAGCCTGGACTCGTCAGGCTTCTGGGAGGTGGAAGGGATTAAAAAAAAATTTTCGTCCAAGTACTCGTCGATTACACCTCTCACCACGCCCCTCAGGTCAGTTGAACCGGATGGGGCTGAAGAAATCCTCCAGGAATCCTGTGCACCCATCCCATCAGCGTCGGCATCCGCATAGTGGATGGATCGGACGGGTCGGGTCTCGAAGGCCAAGCGTTTGACGTTGATCAGATGCATCGGAGTAATGTTGTCGGAAGTGATGCTTCCCCCCGGAGTACCGCAACCCAGCGTCATCGACGGGGGGACTCCAGTCGTCAATCCAACCGAACCTTGAGTGGCAGGCGTGTTGACACAGATACGGTACGCCGGCTTGTGCAGCGCAAACTCCATAATCACCTTCTGATCGGTGGAATGAATCGACATGGTGTGTCCGAGACCACCGAATTGAAGGATCTCAATGCAACGCTCGCAGCCCGCCTCCCACCCGTCCTCGACGTAGAAGGCCAGGATGGGCGACAGCTTTTCCATCGACAAGGGGTACTTTTTCCCGACTCCTGCGGGCCGGCCCATCAGGCAGCGAACGGCGGGAGGGACATCGAATCCTGCCATGCGCGAAATCTCCTGAGGCGCCTTGCCCACAATCGCCGGATTCAGATTGCCGGTGGGCAATTGGATCAATTCGTTGAGTCGCTGGGTCTCTTCCTGGTTGAGGAAGTAAGCGCCCTCCTTCTGAAGCAACTCCACCACCTGAGTTTCCAGCGGCTGGTCGCACACGAGAGCCTGTTCGGAAGAGCAGAGAACGCCGTGATCGAAGGTTTTTCCGGCCAGCACGTCCTGCACAGCCTTGGCAACGTCGGCGGTCCTTTCGATGAAGGCGGGAACATTCCCCGGTCCCACCCCGAAGGCCGGTTTCCCGGAAGAATAGGCGGCCCGCACCAGACCGGCTCCCCCCGTGGCCAGAATCAGGCTGGTCCCCCGGTGCCGCATCAATTCGGTGGTCCCTTCGATCGTCACTTCATCCATCCAGCCCACACAGTTTTCCGGCGCTCCCTCTTTCACAGCAGCCTCAGCCATCACTCGGGCCGCCTCCGCTGTGCAGCGCACAGCGTGAGGGTGAGGGCTCAAGACGATCGTGTTTCTCCCTTTCAGGGCACAAATAATCTTGAAAATAGCCGTGGAGGTGGGGTTGGTGGAGGGAGTGATGGCAACGATCACACCCGCCGGAACGGCGATGTCCACCACCTTCTTTTCCTTGTTTTCCCCGATGACCCCACAAGTTTTCAGATGGCGAGTGTACTCGTGGACGTCCACGGCCGAGAAAAGATTCTTGACGGTCTTGTCTTCGATCTTCCCATAACCGGTTTCCTCGACCGCCATCTCAGCCAGTCTCCGGGCGGCCTCGCGGGCAGCCCGAGAGGCCGCGGCCACAACGGCATCCGTCTGCTGTTGGGTGAACGTCTTGAATTGAAGCAGGGCTTGCTGGGATTTCTCGATGAGGTGCCGCGCCTGTTGAACCGAAACTAAGTCCCTATCCTGCAGCACGCGTTCCTCTTATCTTGGAAGCCCGGCCCGGGGCATCCCAGTGCCTCGGCCATCGCACTGGCTCTGCGGTTAACCCTTGGAACTTCTTGGGGTCTTCAGTTGGGGTAGTATGCTTTCGACCTCCGAATGGGGCCGCGGAATCACGTGAACGCTGATGAGCTCCCCGACTCGTCTAGCCGCACTGGCACCCACGTCAGTAGCCGCTTTGACCGCTCCCACGTCTCCCCGAACCAGGACGGTAACGTATCCCGCCCCGATGTATTCCTGACCGATCAGCACCACGTTGGCCGCCTTGACCATGGCATCGGCAGCCTCGACCGACCCCACGAAGCCTCGAGTCTCGACCATACCAAGCGCTTCTTGCGACATATCCCCTCCAACCCCAACTGAGTGCTCACCACCATGAATACAGTGACGTGCCTATGGTAGGCAAGCAGCACTGAGGCGCTAACGCTAGCACGCACCTTCAAAGGTCGTCAATCTTGGCGCCCACCCAACCGCAACCGGTCTGTAGGGTTTCCTTCGGCCTTTCGTGTGGTAAAACTCAGTCAAATGGAACTCCAAAAGCAAATCGCGCAGATCACTCGGACCTACGCCGGCAGCATCTTACCCCACCGCACCCGGATCGTCTCTTTACTGGGACGCAAATGCCAGCCCGAGATCATGTACACATTCCTCGGCTTCGAGTTGAAGCTGGGACGCAAGCGGCTGACCTGTCCCGACATCAGCACCGCACGCTACTTGAAAATCTTTGCTGAGATTGGCATGCCCTGGATCAAGATCCCGTATGATCCGACCCGCACAGCAGGCCTTTTACCCGATCTGGAGAAGTCCTTTTATCGAATCAAGGAACTGCTGCTCGAAAAGGGCTACGACCGGCGGCGCCACCAGGCGGCGCTGGCCCGGACCTACAGGAAACTTCGGGCCGCGCTGAGCGACTGTGAGAGGATTCAGTAGAGGCAAAGCATCCGTTTCCGGCCGGCCTTGTCGCTTACTTCTTGTCCTCGACATCCACGTACTCGGCGTCGATGATGTCCTCTTCCTTCTCGCCGGAATCGGCCGCAGCTCCAGGCTCTGCGCCCGCCCCCGGCTGAGATGCCGAGGGTGCTTCCTGGGCCGATTTATACATGATCTCTGCCAGCTGATGAGAAGCCTTGGTTAATCGGTCGATGGACTCATTGATCTGATCGAGGCCCCCCTCTTCGATGATCTTTTTGGTGTCCGCCAGGGCTTCCTCGATATTCTTCACGTCCGACTCACTGAGTTTTTCCCGATTCTCCGACAGGATCTTTTCGGTACTGTAAACCAGATTGTCAGCCCGATTCCTGGCTTCGATTGCCTGCTGGCGCTGGCGGTCCTCATCGGCGTGGGACTCCGCCTCTTGAACCATATTACCGATCTCACCCTCCGACAGTCCCGTGGAACCAGTGATGGTAATCTTCTGCTCCTTGCCAGTCCCCAGATCTTTGGCGCTCACGTTCAGAATGCCGTTGGCATCAATATCGAACGTCACCTCGATCTGAGGCATTCCCCGGGGCGCGGTCGGAATTCCCACCAGATGGAACTTCCCCAGTGACTTGTTGTCCTTCGACATGGGGCGCTCACCCTGCACCACATGAACCTCGACCGAGGTCTGGTTGTCGGCGGCGGTCGAGAAAGCCTCGCTCTTGCGGGTCGGTATGGTGGTGTTTCTGGAAATCAGCACCGTGCTGACCCCTCCCAGTGTTTCGATACCGAGAGAGAGAGGCGTCACGTCCAGCAGCAATACATCCTTGACATCCCCCCCCAGCACTCCGGCTTGAACCGCCGCACCGATGGCTACTACTTCGTCCGGGTTCACTCCCTTGTGGGGGTCCCTCCTGAAAAAGTCCTTGACCAACTGTTGCACCCTGGGAATCCGGGTGGAACCGCCCACTAAAACCACTTCCTGCACATCTTCCGGCTTCATGCCGGCGTCCTTGAGAGCCCGCTCACAGGGTTTCAGTGTGCGCTGCAGGATATCGTCCGTGAGCTGTTCGAATCGGGCTCGAGTAAGCTTCAGGTTCAGGTGCTTGGGACCTCCGGCATCGGCGGTAATGAAGGGCAAGTTGATGTCGGTCTCCTGGGTAGTGGAGAGTTCGATCTTGGCTTTCTCCGCCGCTTCCTTCAATCTCTGCAGCGCCATCTTGTCCTGGGAGAGATCGATCCCCTGATCTTTCTTGAACTCTTCCACGATCCAGGCAATGACCCTCTGGTCAATGTTGTCGCCACCCAGGTGCGTATCTCCGTTGGTAGACTTGACCTCGACCACCCCCTCGCCTACCTCCAGGATGGAAATATCGAAGGTGCCTCCGCCAAAGTCGAACACGGCGATGGTCTCGTCTTTCTTCGTGTCTAAGCCATAGGCCAGGGCCCCAGCGGTAGGTTCGTTCACGAGTCGCAATACTTCCAAACCCGCAATGCGTCCGGCATCCTTGGTTGCCTGCCTCTGGGAATCATTGAAGTAAGCCGGTACACTGATGACTGCCTGCTCCACCTTTTCCCCCAGGTACTCTTCCGCAGCCGACCGCAGTTTCTGCAGAATCATGGCGGAGATTTCGGTCGGCGAATACTGCTTCCCCCCCAGCTCCACGAAAGCGTCGCCGTTGTCGGCTTGGCCCACCTTGTAGGGGACCATCTTGATCTCCTCGTTCACCTCTCGGTACTTGCGCCCCATGAAGCGCTTGATCGAATAGACCGTATTCTCGGGATTGGTGACCGCTTGTCGCTTGGCGACCTGTCCCACCAACCGTTCTTTGCTCTTGGTTACCGCGACCACCGAAGGAGTCAGCCGACTCCCTTCAGGGTTCGTAATCACTGTAGGCTCTCCGCCTTCCATGACGGCGATGACAGAGTTCGTAGTTCCCAAGTCGATTCCTATAATTTTCCCCATCCGAAAGTCCCTCCGTTACAAACGTCCGCGCCGAAAATAAATGATTCAACGCGTTATGAATATAAGATCGCATCCCAGGTCTGTCAAACTACAGTTGAAAGCCCGGAAGCAGCTGCGTGGAGCCGGTCCGCCACCCGGCTCTGAAGAGTCAATAAACCACCGTTTTACGGTGGATGATCTCCACCTCTGGGCGCCGGATTTCGAGTCGTGCCGAATGTTCGCGCGGAGGCTTGTTCGGCCGGACGTAGAAGCCAGCGGTGTAGCTGTTTTCCAGGCGCGACTGAAGATCTACCATCAAGGAATCGAGATACCGAAACTCGTCCACCAGATAGAATCGTCCCGAGGTCTCTTCCACCAGGTGCCGAAAATAATAGCGATTCATTCGCTCCAGGAAGCTCGTGCCCGGTCCGCTGGGAAAGCGACGAGCAAAGGAGAGAACGAATAGTTCCACGTTTCGCAGGCGCAGCATCTCGCGGTACTCCTCCAGGTGGGCGTAAGAGTCGCGATCGACGACCGTGGTGACCAGGACCAGCATTCTCTTTTTCTCGGATCGGTCGTGCAGTAGATCGACTCCTCATCCCAAAGCTCTTCCTACCGGGATCTTCTCTTTCTCGAAGCCCAAAGGAGGAGCCATCTCGTCGAGAGCTCGATTCAAAAGATCCTCCCGTTGGGTGAAGTCCTGCAAAACCTCGATGTCGCGATCGAACTGACCCAGCAGAACCGGACCCATTTCGAGCAAGGGCCGCAGAAATTGATCCCCTATGGAATGGCGAACCAGATCCACCGCGTTCACGCGGCCGCGCTGTGGAATACTGACCAGATAGGGAGCGGTACGGGGGCTGTTTTCAATGAAAAAGGCAAAAGCCGTGTCGGCGTTGCGTGACCCGAGATAGCCTATTTCTACGGGCTCCTTGTCCAGGAAGAGCGCAACCTCCTCCTGTCTCAGGTCCCTAAGATAGATCCCGTGCCGGTCTCGCGCGGAAAAGGTTGAGGAAGTGGGTCTCACGATCGCCGGCCCTCACCAGAGACACGGCGAGCAGGCCAAGGAAAATCGCCTCGCAAGCCAGGAAAATCCTGAACTTCACTGTTCGATCAATTAGCCCGTGCGGCCGATGACCTCTCCTGCCTCGGCTGCCGAATTCTCAACGCTCCGGGTGACGACTCTCCAGCGACTCCGAAAAGTTCTTCAGCTTCTCGCCCAGTTGACGCTGGCGCTTGTTGAGATACAGCAGATACAGAAAGATCATCGTCCAGACCACGGAATAGGCAACAAACAAATAGCCGTTCATCTGCCTCCCTCGGCTACCCCATGTAGATCCCGTCCGATCTCCTGGGCGAGGCTATAGTGCACCCGCATGGCCACTCTCAGGTTCAATATCGTAAAATATAGCACGGTGAAGGCCAGGACGGAAATGATCAGGGCATGAACCATCTTCGGGTCGAGCTTTGTGTCCGAGGTCGTGATCACCACAGGATGAATCGTCCGCCACCACCGAATGGACATCCAAACGATCGGGACATCGACGAATCCCATGATTCCGAAGACCGCGCAAATCTTGTATTTCTTGTCGCTCTCGGGCAGGCTGGACCGCAGGACCAGATAGGCGATGTAGATCAGCCACAACACCAGCACCGTGGTCACCCGCGGGTCGCCCCAGGGCCACCAGGTGTTCCAGACCGGTCGAGCCCAAAGCGAACCGGTCACCAGCACAATGGTGGTGAAGGTGACTCCAATTTCCGCAGAAGCCACAGCCACACGATCCCAGAAATCCTGGCGGGTCACCAGGTAAAGAACTCCACCCAGAAAGACGCCAAAAAAGGCTAGAAAAGAGTTCCAGGCCACTCCTACGTGAAAATAGAAGATGCGCTGAACCTCCCCCATCACCTTCTCGGTAGGCGCATACAGAAAGGCGGTGTAGAGTGCTGCCAACACCAGAATGAGGAAGGGATACTGGAGCGAATCGGAAATTTTGAGGCAACGACTGGCCCGATTCAGGGACAGCTCACTCGTCGAGTACATAATCGAAAGTCAAGAATCCTGAAGCCAGAAAAACCACGTCACAAGCCACCAGAATTTGCATCCATTTGAAGAAAAACCGGCCGGTTCCCAACAACACTTCCTGGGTACCGTTGACGGCGGCGAGGATTATAGGAACGACGATGGGAAAAAGCAAAATGGGGAGAAGGACCTCGCGAGTTCTCAACGTGCTCACCATGGCGGCGAAAAGCGTCCCCACAGCGGTGAAACCTACCCCGGCCAGAACAACCATCAGGGCCACCCAGAGCAACTCCACATTGAAAGCAAAGTTGTAGAAAATCACGAAGGCCACGAGCACCACCAGGTCGATCACCACCAGAAAGGTCCAATTGGCCAGGCACTTTCCTAGGAAAAACACGCCCCGGTCCACGGGAGAGAGAAGGATGCCATAGATGGTGCCCTCTTCGGTCTCAATTTGGAAGGAACGGTTCAGCTGGATGATTCCTGGAAAGAGAAGGGCCACCCAGAGGATTCCCGGCGAGGCCGTACGCGCCGCCGGGCTGCCGGGATCGAAGGCGAAGTGAAAAATGATCAGGACCAGAAGAGCGAAAAAGAGAGTGGTTAGGAAAGCCTGTCGCGTCCGAAACTCGATCCGGAGATCTTTGGCCGCCAAGGTTGCGACCATCAGCACGTTTTTCATTGACCCACCTTTTTAGGGCCGGTTTCTCGGGTCGGGCTCTTCGGACCGTCTGCCCTGAGGCGCCCTCGCCGCCGCCAACCCCTTCAGAAACTCTCGGTCACCTGGAAATACAGCCGCACGAAATCATCCGGCTGGACCTGATCGCGATAGGCCTGAAATACGAGTTCTCCATGATGCTGGATCATGCCACGATCGCACAGCGCCAGGCCTTCGTCCAGATTGTGGGTGATCAGAAGGATGGTTCTGTCTTCCCTCTTGAAGTCGAGCAGTAGCTTGGACAACAGCCGGCTGCCTTGCTGGTCAAGGCCCGCATAGGGTTCGTCGAGCAACAGTAACTCCGGGTCGTGCAACAATGCCCTAGCCAGAGCCAAACGCTGCTTCATCCCTCGGGAATACTCTCGAACCAGTTGTTCGGCGGCCCTCTCCAGACCCATCTGAGCGAGAATTTCATCGGTCCTGGACCTGGGGGAGGGCAAAGAGTGTAACTGGGCGAAAAACATCAGGTTCTCGCGTCCGGTCATCTCGTTGTAGAGAAGGCTCTGGTGAGAGACATACCCGATGGGTCGCCGCTTCCCGGCGTCGTCTTCCGCCGGGAAGGTTATTTCACCGCTGGTCGGTTGGGTTAGACCAGCCACCATCTGCAGCAGTGTGGTCTTGCCGGCGCCGTTGGGCCCGAAGATCGCCACGAACTCACCGGGTGCAATCTGAAGGTCGACCTGACTGACGGCACGGACCGCACCGAAGTGCTTGCTCAGCCCGGAGAGGCAGAGTAATGGAGCGGAAGCCTGTTGCGGCATTCTTCAGGATTTTCTCTTTTTGCCTTTGCCCTTGGGCAGGGATTCCAGCTCTCGCAGAATTTCCGCAGCTCGATATTCGAACTCCACCTTTAAGCTTTCGTAATCTTCCTGGGAAAGCTTCCCCATCTGGTAGTCCATCTCGATGTCCTTGAGATGGCCGACGGCTTCCTCCTTCTTGTGCAGCAACAGCTCCCGCTGCGACTGCTCCAGTTCGGTGCCAACCGACTTGCCTCCCTTGAGGAGCGGATAGGCCACGTAAAGAACAGCGGCGATGAAAAGGATTGGAGCGATGAATAAGACCATGGTGTCTGACTGGCTGATAAGCTTCCTACTCACGCAATTCTCGATCCAGCATCCGACGGTACTTAGCCTCGATTTTCGGGGGTTTTGGGGTGGAATTCGGATCGACGGTCCGGCTCAGGCGTTTGGTTACGACGACGACAATGCCTAATCCGAAAAAGAGCCCCACAAACGGCACAATCCAGGCCAGCAGATTGAATCCCTCCGGCTTAGGTGCTCCCAGCACTTGGACCCCGTGTTTCTCCTCGAAAAGGGCGTAAACCTCCTCTTCGCTCTTGCCGTCGAGCACCAATTGGCGGACTTCGGCGCTCATTTCCGCCGCCAATCCACAATCGCAACTTCGAACCACGATGTTGGCGCATCCGCAAGTACACACCAGATTCCCGGTGATCCGAGAAACCATCTCGTCCGGCCCGCCGTCGGCGAGGGCGGGAACCGACAGAAGCAAGATCATGGCCAGGCAAGGAGCACTAAGCCGCTTCATCCCGCACTTCCAAGCGAGGTTTCTTCCGAACGACCGCCGCCGAAGGCTTGCGGTCCGGGAACAGCAGAAAAACCCCCCCACACACCATGATCCCGATGCCGATCCAGATCAATTGAACCAGCGGATTCACAAAGAAATGAAAGGTCACCTTGCCCTGATCGTCCCAGGCAGAGAGCACCGCGTACAGATCCTCTTTAAAGGTTGAGCGGATCGAGACTTCCGTCATGGGCTGTTCCCCCTTGTGATGGAAATGCTTTTCCGGCTCGATCCGCCCAAGTTTCTTATCTCCCCGAAAAATATCCAGCGGAGCGGTGACCACATCCTTTTCTGGATCCTTTCGCTGTTGGAGACCCTGAAAAATGATTCGGTAACCCTCAAACTGGATCTCCTCCCCCGCCGACACCACAAAATATTTCTCCTGGTTGAAGAAGGAACTGGCAATGATCCCGACAAAGACACAGACCACCCCGAGATGGATGATGAATCCTCCGTAACGGCGCTTGTTCATCAAGGTCAAGTCTTTCAGAGCGGTAGGAAAAGCCGAAGGCTTAATCACCTGGCGGGCCCGCGCACCCTTGTAAAATTCGAAGAAAACGGTCAGAACGACAAAGCCAGCCGCGGAGAAAAACAAGAGGGGAATCAGATCGCGTGCGCCCAGCAACACCGCCACCACACCGGCCAAAAACCCACCCACCAGGGGATAGATAAAGTTTTTCCGGAAATTCTTCAGCGAGGATTTTCGCCAGGCGATCAAGGGACAAATCCCGGTCAAGGCCAGCAACGCCAGACCCAAAGGCAGGGTGATCTTGTTGAAAAAAGGCGCCGCGACAGTGATCTTTTCCCCCTGCACCCACTCCGACAAAATGGGGAAAACCGTGCCCCAGAAAATGGCAAAACAGATGGACACGAACAGTAGGTTGTTGAGCAAAAAAGTGGCCTCCCGGGATAGGAAGGAGCGCATCCGCTTCTCGCTACGCAACTCCGCGGAACGATAAAAAATCCAGAAAAGGCCGAACAGCGTGCTGAGCGCCAAAAAAACGACGAAGAAGGGCCCGATGTTGGACAAGGCGAAAGAGTGCACCGAGGAAATCACGCCGCTGCGGGTGACGAAGGTGCCGAAGATGGAGAGTTCGAAGGCCAGAAGAATGAGCACGAAATTCCAGACCTTGAGCATCCCCTTCTTCTCGGTGATCATGACCGAGTGCAGGAAGGCTGACGCGATCAACCAGGGCATGAAGGAGGCGTTCTCAACCGGATCCCAGGCCCAGTACCCACCCCATCCCAGCTCCTCGTAGGCCCACATGCCTCCCAAGGTGACGCCGAACGTGAGGAAGGTCCAACTCACCAGTGTCCAGCGACGCGTGACTCGGATCCACGAGGTATCGAGCCTGCCACTCATCAAAGCCGCCATGGCGAAGGCGAACGGTACCGTCAGACCGATGTAGCCCAGATAAAGGGACGGTGGGTGGATGACCATATAGCCGTTCTGCAACAGGGGATTGAGCCCGTTGCCGTCCCCCGGCGCCATCTCCAGAGTCTCGAAAGGATTGGTGGAAAAATTCAGCAGAACCAGAAAGAACGTGGCGGTGGCCATCAAGACACTGGTGGTGAAGGGCATCAGGTCCCGGTTGCGGTGACGATTCTGCAGCACCACGACCCAGGCGAAAAAACACAACACCAGCGCCCAAAGCAGCAAGCTGCCCTTCTGCCCTCCCCAGAAGGCTGTAAACTTGTAAATGGCGGGCATGGCCACGGTGCTGTAGCCAGCCACGTACTCCACCTGAAACTGGTCGGTCAAGAGGAGGTACCAGAGGCAGATGGAGGCCGCCACAACCATCACGAAGTTGGCGACGACACCATTTTCCGCGCTCCTGACCAGGGGAAGATGGTGCTTGATCCCCCCCACTGCCGAGGCCAGGGTGGCATAGGCACACAACAAGAGGGATGCAATCAAACAGTAATTGCCCAGCTCAATCATGCAGATCTGGCGCCCTAGGTGGATGTCGAGGTGTCTTCAACCTCTTTCTTTTCTCGCGTGGCTTCGTATTTCGAAGGACACTTGGCGAGCAGAATGGTCGCGCGAAAGAGATCCTCGTGGGACGAATACATCCCCTGGACCACCACCTCGGCTTCGTCCTTGAAGGTATCCGGAATGATGCCTTCATAGATCACGGGAATCCGTTGATTCCTCTGGTCGTCACACACCAGAAACTGGACACGAGATCTACCTGGGTCGCGGGTAATGCTGCCGGGGAAAACGTATCCGCTCACGCGAATCCCCATTCCCTGGATCTGCTCGGCCTTGGCCAGAGCCTCCGGCACGGTATAGTAATACACCATGGTGTCGCTTATCCCGCTAAACATCAGGTAGGAAATGGCGCCCAAGATCAAGCCGCCGGCTACTAAGAACTTCACATGGGGCATTGGCTTTCCCTCACAGTTCAGAAGCTTTGGGTTTCAAGATTCTGATATGAACCTCTTACATTGTAGCAGCTAACCCCCCGAGAGAGAAGCATCCCCAGTGACCTCACCACAAATCGTCCCGCCAAGGCGGTAGGAACTCCGGAGATTTCAGCAGACGGAACAGCGGAAGACTAGCCCGCATCACACAAGCTCTCTGCGGCGGCGGGATCATCCGCGCTGACTGCGTTGTCCGCCCTCGGTCTCCTCGACGGTGTGCACGAGACTACGCCTGCAGGGGTCTCAGGCGTAACGCCTTGCCAGCGCGGTGCTTCCGACGCCTCGCGACGAGACCTCATGAATAATCCGGCTAGGGAGCTTTTGCACCCTTGGAGGAAAAGAATAAAAAAGAGGAGAGGTCGGGGGCGACGAAAGCCATGCCACACCACCCCCGGACCGTTTCCCTGGTCAGGGGAGCAAGAACAGTACCACGACGAACGTAAGTAAAGCCAAAAACTCGATAAAAGCAAGCCCCAGTATGAAGAAAAACCGGACCGTATCCGTCGATCCCGGATTTCGAGACACGGCCTCACAACCCGCTGTGAGGACCTTGCTCTGGCCGTATCCGCAGCCGGCCGCAGCCACCGCCATGGCTATAGCCAACCAATGGATCTGAAGTTGGCCGCCTACGGAGGCCGTCTCTCCCGCTTCCTGAGCGTAGATCGGCAAAACTAAGAGTCCCATGAGTGAAACCAGAACGATACTTATCCGAACCTTTTGATTCATTTTGGGCTTTTCTCCTTCCTTAAGTAGGAATCTTCGATGTTGACGAATCGACCCGATTACGATTTTGACCGGCTAGAGACTCCCCCCCCTGGCGGTGTGAGATGTTCCTCTTCCTCGCCGTGGGCATGCTCCACAGCTCCGCCGATGTAGACCATGGTCAAGATAATAAAAATGGAGGCCTGGACGGTACTGGCGAACAGGGCTAAGGCCATGATCGGCAACGTGATCAAAAAAGGGAAGATATTGTTCAGGCTGCCGATGATCAGCTCTTCGGCAAAGATGTTGCCAAAGAGCCGAACCGACAGGGAAAAGGGACGAGCCAGATGACTGATGATTTCGATGACAAACAGGAGAGGCGCGATCACCAGGGAGGGGCCCGCAAAGTGGGCCATGTACTTCCAAAATCCGTGAGCTCGAACACCCTGATAGTTGTAGTAGAGAAATACGATGACGGCACAACCGGCCGTAACGTTGATGTCGCTGGTGGGCGACATGAACCCCGGGATCAAGCCCAGTAGATTGCCCACCAGAATGTAGAAAAAGAGAGCCCCGATCAGAGGGAAGAACCGTCTCGCGCCAGGGCCTATCACGTCACCCATCAGGCTCTGTATACCCTCTACCACCAACTCGAAAAGCTGTTGAACACTTCCCGGGTTGTCGACGCTCAGCCGCCGGCGCAAAACCACGGAGAATAGGGTGAGACCGAGACTGATCAGGAGGATCATCACCACATGGGCCGGCAAGACATCATGATGAACGGAGTAGCCCAGCCATTTCGCTACGGGGTTGGCCAGGTAACGATTGAAGAGAATCGAAACGAAGAATTCATGGTGCTGCATTTCACCGTTGACTTTCTTAGCGTCGTACCGCCAGGAACAGCGCTTCCAGCATACCCGCAGCAACTGGCGCGAAAAGCCCTACCAACGCCCCCTTCGGGCTCACCCAAGAAGGGCGGATGATAGCAAACAGAGCCCCCGTTATCAACGCCAAACGCAGCACATAGAGCAGCGCAAACCGGACGCTTCCATCCCCCCCCGAACGCAACAGCATCCGATCCACACCGGCAGACATCCAGAACCAATTCACCAAGGCAAGCAGCCCGCCGCTGACTACCGAGACGGCCATCCATTTATCCCAAAACACCCAGCCACCCGTCGCGAAAATGAGGAGGAGAGTAACAGCGTTACGGATAATCCGACTCACTTTCTCCTCCCCAACAATCGAAAGATGTGAAGAAAGCCGGCCGCACCTCCCAGCAGCAAGAAGATCATCGACAACCAGGGAAAGTTTCCCCATGCCCTATCTAGCCAGCGGCCAATCACATAGCCTACCAGCAACCCGGAAGGGAGGACAAAAATCACACTGCTGTATTGGGCCACCAAGGCATACCATTTCCTGTCTCTTGGCTCCCTCATCAGGAATGATTTCCCCATCCTCGGAGACTGGAGTTCAGGCAGAGCCACGGATCTCCAGTCCACGCCAATTTGAGGATAAAGTGTGGGGACGGATGATTCCTCTCAAACCAGCGATTCGCAAACTCTAGCTTGGGGTCTCCGAGCCTTTCTCCAACCATTCGACCACTAAAGAAGCGGTAAACTGGCGGTGCGGGCCAGATTCACAAACGGTTGCGGGTAGAGACCGATGGCGAGAGTGAAGAAACCCGTCACAACCAGCGTCACCAGAACGCCGACTGACACGCTCAGCGAGGCCGGCGCGTATTCGGTCCGGAAGAACATCGCCAACACGATTCGGAGGTAATAATACAGGGATACCACCACGTTGAGAGCCCCCACCACTGCCAGCCAAACCATCATCTGGGCGTGGGGTTCGCCGGCTTGGAGGGCGACTTCGATGACGGCCGCAAAGACGAAATACTTGGCGATAAATCCACCCAGGGGCGGAACGCCCGCCAAGGAGAGCAGAAACAGGAGCATCAGTACCGCCAGCCCCGGATGCTTGAAGAACAAGCCATCGAAATCCTCGATCTGTTCTCCTCCGATGTCCTGTCGCCGCAGCAGGATCACTACCGTCCAGATCCCCAGGTTCATGAAGGTGTAGGCCAGCAGATAGATCGCCGAGGCCGTGACGCCGAACTCGGTGCCCGCCACCAGGCCCATGAGCACGAAACCGGCATGAGAGATGCTCGAGTAAGCCAGCAGCCGTTTGACGTTCTTCTGGGTCACCGCAGCCACATTTCCCCAGGTCATGGTCAGCAGGGTGATGACCGCAAGGGCGGGTAGATAAACCTCTCTCAACTCCGAGAAAGCGAGGAAAAAGATTCGGAAAAAAATGGCGAATCCAGCCGCCTTCACGGCGACGGACATAAACGCGGTAATTGCGGTGGGCGCCCCTTCATAAGCATCGGGAACCCACATGTGAAACGGGACCGCGGCGATCTTGAAACACAGTCCGGCCATGATGGTAAAGAGCGCCAGAACCAGCAAGCTATTGTCCTGCAGTCCAGCTATGCGCTGGGCAATGACCTGCAGGTTTGTACTGCCGCTAATCCCGTAAAGCAGCGACATGCCATAGAGAAGGACCCCCGTGGAAAACGCTCCCAGCAGGAAATACTTCAGGGAAGCCTCATTGGAGCGTTTTCGCCGTCTCAGGAAACCCGCTAGAATGTAGGTCGAAGCCGACATCAGTTCGAGCCCCACGAAAATCGTGATCAGGTCCAGGGCCCCCGCCATGAACATCATGCCGGCAGTGGCAAACAGCAGCAGGGCATAGTACTCGGCGTGCTGCTCCTCTTCCACGTCCAGGTACTTATATGAGATGAGGACAGATAGGAAAGCGGAGGTCAGAAAGAGCAGGTTGAAGTAGCGAGCGAACGAATCCAGCGTCACCATCCCGTAGAAAGCCGAGCCGATGACCTCTCCCCATAGACTGTAGAGGTGGGCCAACGCCATCGCCAAGGCGAGCATCGCGAAGACGGCCCCCATGGCCTTTCCTTGAAAGGTCCACCTGCCGATGCGAATTCGCCCTCGGGGCATTACACACTCGGCGCAGAGAATACCCAGCGCCCACAGGATCAAGTGCAATTGAGGAGCAATGGCACGAGAATTCTGGACCAGAAATCCCCAAGGGTCCTCGAAGGGAGAAATTTCCAACATGAATTACTCCTGGCCGGAGGAAGCGCTCAGAGGTAAGGGATCAAACTCTCCGGGACGCATTTTTTCCACCACCTGGTTGACCGGTTCGTGCAGGTAATCGAGAAAGGTGCTCGGGTACAAACCGATCCAGAACGCCAGCACGATCAGGGGGAAAAAAGTCGCCAATTCCCTCCAGTTCAGATCCGTCAAACTCTGGTTCTCCTGGCCCTCCAGGGGGCCAAGCATCACTCGCTGGTAGAGCCACAGCATGTAGGCGGCTCCCAGCACGATGCCGGTGGCGCCAAAAACCGCCCACAGCTTGTAGGTCGGGTCTGCGAAAACTCCCTGCAACACCATGAACTCTCCGATAAACCCATTCAGCGTGGGCAGACCAATGGAGGACATCGTCATGATCAGAAAAACCGTGGCGTAGATCGGCATGACGTGAGAAAGCCCACCGTAGTCCGCAATCATGCGGGTGTGGCGCCGTTCATAGACCACTCCTACGATCAAAAAGAGCGCTCCCGTGGAAATCCCGTGATTGAGCATCTGCAGGATGCCCCCCTCCAGGGCCACCGGAGTGGCGATGAAGACTCCCAGCATGCAAAAACCCAGGTGGCTCACCGAGGAGTAAGCCACGAGTTTCTTCATGTCTTTTTGCATCATGGCCACCAGAGCGCCGTAGATGATCCCGATGACGGACAGGACCAGCAGCCAGGGCAGAAACTTGAGACTGGCATCGGGAAGGATGGGCAGGGAAAAGCGGACGAATCCGTAGGTCCCCATCTTCAGTAGCACGGCGGCCAGAACCACCGAGCCGGCCGTAGGCGCTTCGACGTGAGCGTCCGGCAACCAGGTGTGGAAGGGAAACATCGGAACCTTGATGGCGAAGGCTACGAAAAAGGCCAAGAAAACCCAATGCTGGAGATCGCTGGGCACCCCCAGTTCCTGGAATCCCAAGACATCAAAGGACCAGATACCCTTGATTTGGTACTGATAAAAATAAAGGGCCAGTATCCCCAGCAGCAGGAGAACCGAGCCGGCCAGGGTGTACAAGAAAAATTTGATGGCCGCATACAGCTTGCGAGGACCACCCCAGACTCCGATGATGAAGTACATTGGCACCAGCATGACTTCCCAGAACACATAGAACAGGAAGAAATCCAGAGCCATGAAGACACCCAACATCCCCACCTGCAGGATCAGAAAATAACAGTAGTATTCCCGCACTCGCTCCGTAATGGCCGACCAGGAAGACAGGATGGAGATGAAACCCATCAGGGTCGTCAGCAAGATGAGCAGCAGGCTGATTCCGTCGATACCGAAGAAAAACTCGACCCCGATGGCATCGATCCAGTTGGCCCGAACCACGAAGCGCATCCCGGTCGAGTCCAGAACCTGTGGATCGTTGAAGGTTGTCATCAAGGGAATGGAAATGAGGAAGCCGATGAAAGCGACTACATTGGCGATCCATTTCACCGTACCTTCGTGTTCCTTCCCCTTGGGAGTTACCAGGATGAGCAGAACCCCTAGCAGCGGAAAGAAACAGACGAAGATCAACAGGTTCCGCATGAAGAATTCCATCAACTACCTCCCCGGTACAGATAAAAAGTGATCACCAGGATGATCCCCAGGACGAAAAACAGGACGTAACGCTGGACCAGTCCGGTCTGCAACTTTCGCAACACGGCGCTCCAAAATTCCACCACTTCAGCCACCAGATTCACGAGCCGATCCACGATGTGGATATCCGCCTGGCCCGACAGCCAAGCCGAGATACGCGTAGCCAGGGCGCTTCCATTGACGATGCCGTCCACCACTCGAGCATCGAAAGCGCTGAGAAAATTACCCAGCCCCTTGCAGCGGTTGACCACCAGCGCGTCGTACAGCTCGTCCACGTAGTACTTGTTGTACAGAGTGGTGTGGATGAAGGTGAAGCGCTGCCGCAGTGACTGCAGTCGATCCGGCTTTTGGAGGAAGAAACGAAAGGCCAGGTAGATCCCCAAAGCCGCCACTAGCACGGATATCACGGTCAGGATCAATTCTGTCACGTGACTGTGATGAGGCGTCGCCTCACCCCGATAGGCCGTCGCCAGGGCCGGCTCCAGAAAGTGTTCGAAGTGGTTGGTGCCCAACCAAGCCGGCAAACCCAGGTAGCCGACCACCACTGAACCCACGGCTAGAAGAACCAGGGGCACGGTCATGACCCGAGGAGATTCGTGCACGTGATGCTTGACTTCCTCAGAGAGCCGCTCCTCTCCGTGAAAGGTCAAGAACATCAAGCGAAACATGTAAAAGGCGGTCATGCCCGCCACCAGAACTCCGACCACCCAAATGAGAAGGTGACCCTGCGGATTACTGAAAGACCGCCACAGGATCTCATCCTTGGAAAAGAAACCGGCCAACCCCGGAACCCCGGCAATGGCTAGAGTGCCTACCCACATAGTCCAGCAGGTGACGGGAAGATGTTTTTTCAATCCGCCCATCTTCATCATGTCCTGCTCCTGGTGCAGGGCGTGGATCACACTCCCCGAGCCCAAAAAAAGGAGCGCCTTGAAAAACGCGTGAGTGGCCAGGTGAAAAATCCCCGCAGACACCGCTCCCACCCCGATGGCCGTGAACATGTATCCCAGCTGGCTCACCGTGGAGTAGGCGAGCACCCGTTTGATATCGCGCTGGAACAGCGCGATCGTGGCCGCCAGGAAAGCCGTGAAGACGCCCACTACCGCCACCACCAGAAGCAGATCCGGCGCTCGGCTGTAGATGGCACTGGAGCGCCCCACCATGTAGACTCCCGCCGTCACCATGGTGGCCGCGTGGATGAGAGCGCTGACGGGGGTCGGCCCCTCCATGGCATCGGGCAACCACACGTGCAGGGGCACCTGGGCACTCTTGCCGGCGGCGCCAATCAGCAGCAGCAGCCCAATCCAGCTCAGCGGTCCCCAAATCGCCTCTCCTACCGGATAGCGCTGCTGGACCGCGTGGAAAACATCGGTGAAATCAAAGCTGCCGAAGTGGGTGAAAATCAGCAGCAAGCCGATCACGAAACCAAAATCGCCGATCCGGTTCACCACGAAGGCTTTCTTGGCGGCATCCCCGGCGCTCTTTCGCTGGGCATAGTATCCGATGAGCAGATAGGAACACAGCCCAACCCCTTCCCAGCCCACGAACATCACCAGGAAGTTGTTCCCCAACACCAGGGTCAACATCATGAACATGAACAGGTTCAGGTAGGAGAAGAACCGGTAAAATCCGTCCTCCTCGAACAGGTAGCCGATAGAATAGACGTGGATCAGAAAACCGACCCCGGTGACCACCAGGATCATGACGGCGGAAAGGGGATCCAGCTGCAGGCCCCAGGTCACGTGAAAAGGCACCAGCTCACCCAGCACCGTCTTCACGGCCGGTCCTGCAATCCAGCTGAACAGGTCAATCTCGTACGAGCGCTGCGCCGGAGGTAGGCCGATCAGCTCCAGGACGCAAACCAGGGACAGCAGAAAAGACAGCAGCACCGAACCGCAGGCCACCGCAGCCACCACCGGTTTTTGTGGCCGCCTGCCCGTCCGATAGACCTTGCATAGGCCCCACAGGCCGTTACACACAAAACCCAGCAGGGGCAGAACCGGGATCAACCAGAGATAACTCAACACGATGAGTCCTCTCTCTCCATCACCACTTCATCACGTCGATCTCATCGACGTTGACGGTTTCTTTGTTGCGGAAAAGGGCGATGATGATTCCCAGACCGATGGCCGCCTCGGCGGCAGCCACAGTGATGACAAATACCACGAAGACCTGCCCCGTCAGGTGCTGCAACCTCTCGGAAAAGGCGATCAGGTTGATGTTGACAGCATTCAGCATCAGCTCGATGGACATGAAGATGATGATCACGTTCCGGCGAGTCAGCACCCCCACCACGCCGACACTGAAAACCAACGTGCTCAGCACTAGGAAGTGAGTCGTATCCAGCATCGCGATATCCGCAGCCGTCAGATTTCTCTCTTGGCCAGAACTACCGCGCCGATAATCGCCACCAGCAAGAGGACGGAAACGATTTCAAAGGGTAGGACGTAAGTTCCGTACAATTCGCCTCCCACGGCCTGAGTGTTCAGACTTCGCGAGGTCAGGGAAGAGCCTTCTCCCGAAGGAGTTCCACCGAGGATATCGGCCCCTCGAAGCACGAAAAGCACCAATTCGGCGGACAGCACCACCGCCAGGGCCACTCCGGTCTTCCACTGGCGGCTGGCTTTGCGCTGTCCCACGGCTTCCCTGACACTGACCAGCATGATGACAAACAGAAACAACACCATGATCCCGCCCACGTAGACCAGCACCTGCACGGCGGCGACAAACTCGGCCCCCAGTAGAAAAAACAGACCGGCTACAGCTAACAGGGCTGAGATCAAATAAACGGCGCTCCGCACGGGGTTGCGAGCCGTGACCGTCAGGATCGAGAAGGTCAGGAGAATGCCCGCCAGGATGTAAAAAAGGGTCACCTCCATGATCTAGAACCAACCGCTCCCCGCACCCCAGAATCCCGGCTCCGAGCCGATAGCAGAGGGCCAGGGCTCCTAGTTGTAGTTTTTTCCGTAATCGATGCGATCCCAGCCTTTTTCCAAACGCTCTCGGTCCCAGACCATGGTGCTGCGGTCGTAGGTAGCCAACTCGAAATCCTGAGTCAGCTCAACGGCATTGGTGGGACAAACTTCCTGACACAGTCCGCAGAAAAGACAGCGGGAGACATCAAACGTATAGTGAGTCAGAACCTTCTTGCGCGACTCGGGGTCCCGTTGCGAACCAACGACGATCAGATCTTCCGGGCAGATCTGCGCGCATAGGTCACAGGCGATACACAGGGTCTCTCCCGTCTCCGGATCATTGTTCAAGCGCGGGGCTCCCTTGTAGCGCTCGGCCAACTTCGGCTTCTCCGTGGGATACTGCTCGGTGTAAACCTTCCGGTAGGTATACCGAAGGGTCAGGGCCAGGCCCTTCAGGATATCAATAAAAAAGATCCGTTTGACCAGATCAATCATGTGGTTTGTTGCGCTGCCGATCTGCCGGCGATGAACCTTCACCCCAGAGGGCAGCGCCATTCCAAATCAGAGAAACTTTAGCAGCACCCCGGCAGAAACCAAAACATTGGCCAGGGCGATCGGCAAAAAGACCTTCCAACCATAGCCCATGAGTTGATCGAATCGAAACCGCGGTAAAGTCCCCCGCACCCAGATGAATAGATACAAAAGCACAAAAACCTTTAGCAGGAACCAGAGCACGGCCGGCACGACGTCGAGAAAGCCCAACCAGGCTACGTTGGGAAAGGGCCTCAGCCAGCCCCCCCAGAAAAGGGTCACGGCGATCGCGGAAACGGTGATCATGTTGGCATACTCCGCCATAAAGAAAAGGGCAAACCGAAAACCACTGTACTCGGTGTGAAAGCCCCCCACCAGCTCCGTTTCCGCTTCGGCAAGATCGAAGGGCAAGCGATTGGTTTCGGCCATAGCGCAGATCAGGAACAACAAGAAGGCCACCGGCTGCACGAAGACATACCAGATCTGATCCTGTTGTTGCTTTTCGACAATCTCCACCAGGCTCAAGGACCGAGCCACCAGCAGCACCCCGATGATGGAGAACCCAAGCGCCACCTCGTAACTCACCATCTGAGCCGCAGATCGCATGGCACCCAACAGAGGGTACTTGCTGTTGGACGCCCATCCCCCCAAGATGATGCCCAGAATCCCCACCGATGACACCGACAGCACGAACAGCACTGCGATATTGATATCAGTGATGAAACCTCCCGAGGCCATACTATTTTGCACCACGGAGTCCACCAAAGCCGGTTCCAAAAACAAACCCAAGAGCGGACGCAAGAGTCCTGCAAACATGTCGGGAGGCCCAAAGGGAACCACTGCGAAGACCACAAACGCCGGAATCAAGGAAATCATGGGAGCCAAGGTAAAGATTAAGGCGTCAGCCCGGCTGGGAACGATGTCCTCCTTGAGGATGAACTTCAGCCCGTCTGCAATCGGTTGCAGGAGTCCATGCCACCCGACTCGCATCGGACCCAACCGTACCTGGATGTGAGCGATCAGCTTCCGCTCCAGCAAGGTCAGGTAGGCGATGAGCAGGGAGAGAATGAGAACCACCACCACGATCTTAGCGAATGGAATCACCCCATAGATCAGAAGGGACTCGCTCATTACCGGTCAATCTCTCCAAGTACGATGTCCAAGGTACCGATGATCGCCACAACGTCGGCCACCAGATGTCCGCGAACCAGTCGCCGCAACGCCTGAAGATTGATGAAGGTGGGCGGCCGAATCCGGATGCGAAAGGGTTGAGCCGAACCGTCACTCACGATGTAGTAACCCAGCTCCCCGCGCGGACTCTCAATGGCCGAGTAATACTCCCCCACCGGAGGTTTCAGAATCCTGGGCACTCTGCCATGAATGGGGCCGTCCGGTAACCGGTCCAGCGCCTGGCGAGCGATGCGGGCACTCTGCCGCATTTCCTCGATCCGGATCAGGTATCGATCGTAGGTGTCTCCGTGTTCTCCCAGGGGCACGTCGAATTCGAACTGATCGTAGCCTCCATACGGCCGCACTTTGCGAAGATCGTAGGGGACACCCGAACCGCGAAGAGGCGGCCCTGACAGGCCATAGTCGATGGCCTCCTCACCCGAGATGACGCCCACACCCTTGGTGCGCTCCAACCAGATTCGGTTGTTCGTCAACAGCTGCTCGTATTCGTCCACCCGCTGGGGAAACTCGTCCACGAAGCTCCGGACAGCCGCTTCCAACCCCGGAGTCAAGTCCATCCACAAGCCCCCCACACGAAAGGCGTGAGTGGTCAGTCGAGCTCCGAACAGGCCTTCAAACAACTTCAGGATCTCTTCGCGCTCCCGGAAACAGTAGAGAAAGACAGTCATGGCGCCGATGTCCAGGGCGTGAGTGGCCAGCCATAGCAGATGGCTGGAGATGCGGTTCAGCTCGGTCATCATGATGCGAATGTACTGAGCGCGCTCCGGCACCTCCAAACCCATCAGCTTCTCGACGCCCAGTAGATATCCGTACACGTTGGAAACGGCGGCGATGTAGTCGGTGCGATCATAGTAGGGGACACACTTGATGTAGGAGCGGTTCTCGCTGATCTTTTCCACACCCCGGTGCAGATAGCCGATGATGCACTCCGCGTCGCGCACCCGCTCCCCGTCCAGATTGAGCTTGATGCGGAGCACCCCGTGAGTGGACGGGTGCTGGGGGCCCATGTTGATTTCCAGCTCTTTGGTGTCTAGAACGGTCGATTCCAGCATCGCTTTCCTAAGCCGGTGTCTTGCGTATCCGCAGATGATTCCGAATCCAGGCCTGATCCTGCAATTTGATATCGTAGTCCTTGCGCAACGGATACCCAATCCAATCCTCAGGCAGCAGGATGCGCTTCAAGTCGGGATGTCCGGAAAATTCGATCCCGAACATGTCGTACACCTCACGCTCCAACCAGTTGGCCACCTTCCAGATTGAGGTCACGGAAGGGACTACCTCTCCCTCCGCAATCCGGGTCTTCAATCGAATGAACTGGCCGGTGTGATAGGAATACAGGTGGTGGACGAGCTCGAATCTCTTTTCATCGCCCAGATGATCCAAGGCGGTGACATCGACCAAGTAATCAAAGCTCCAATCAGGACTGTCGCGAAGGTAGAGAATCACGTCGTAAAACGACTCGGAATCGATCCGGTAGATAGGCTGGCCCAGGAACCTCTGCCCACCCAGAACGCCCTCCGGAAAATTCTCCTGGAGGCGCCCGAGCAGGGGGTCATCCTCGAGATCCTCGTAGCTGGGGCCTCTTTTCACAGGCTTGCGAGCCGCCACCTTCTTCGCTCGGGCAGCCGGGGGCTTGGGCTTCGCTTTGGGTAGAGCCGCGGCGGCGCCTTTCTTATCGGAGTCTTCGGGAGGACTTGCAGCCCCGCTATCAGTATTCGGTTTCTCTTCGTCGCTCATCACTTGGGCCTGAGAGAGAATGATTTCCTAGGTCGGTGTAGCGGCCGGTTGGCTACTGACTGGCCTGCAAGTGTTCTTCCGGATCGGCGATACTCATTTCGTCAATCTTGTCCTGCAACCGCATCAGACCGTATAGCAGAGCCTCAGGACGCGGCGGACAACCGGGGATGTACACATCCACCGGAATGACCTTGTCAACTCCCTGCAGTGTTGAATACGTGTCAAACGGTCCACCCACGCTGGAGCAGGCGCCCATCGAAATCACCCACTTGGGATCCGGCATTTGCTCGTACAAACGCTGGATCACCTCCGCCATCTTGAGGGTCACGGTACCCGCCACGATGATCAGATCGGACTGTCTCGGGGAGGGCCGAAAGATCCCTGCTCCAAACCGGTCGATGTCAAACCGGGAGGCGCCGGTCGCCATCATTTCGATGGCACAGCACGCTAGCCCGAAGGTCATCGGCCAGAGCGAAGACTTGCGAGCCCAATTGAAAAGGGAATCGGCGGTGGTGGTGACAATGTTCTTGTCCTTCAATCCTTCCGTTACACCCACTCCAGCGCCCCTTTCTTCCATACGTAGAAGTAGCCGACGATCAGAATTCCCAGGAAAATCAGCATCTCAATAAAGCCAAACAGCGCCAGCTGATCGTAGATAATCGCCCAGGGGAACAGAAAGATTGTTTCTACGTCGAAAATCACGAACAGAATGGCGATGATGTAAAAACGAACCGAGAAACGCTCGCGAGCGTCCCCGATGGGATCCACACCGCACTCGTAAGGCAGCAATTTGTCCCCGCCGGGACGATTGGGCCGTAACAGGCGGCCCACACCGAGTCCCACGATGGGAAGCATGGCAGCCACGACGATGAAAATCAGAATTGGAATGTAAGCCACTCCTGCACCCCCCCCCGGCCTTCCCGGTCGCGGCGTATTCTAGCACCCCCCCCTACCAAGCCGCTGGCTCTAATCTTACATCGAACTCCATGGCCTCCGCCAACCCCCAACAGGACGGCAGATCCGCAACCGCGCGGCGGGCCATTGCCCACTTTAGGGTCCTCTTCTTGACCTGACCTGAAACTTACAGTTTTCCCTTGAATGATCCGTGGCCCGTGCCGGTGGCTCGACTTGTCGGAAGGTCACGGCGACCGAGGGATCCGCGCACAAGGTAGCAGACTCAGGACCTGAAGGGCGAAGAGTAGGCTGGGGAATCATGACTCAAAAGACGGTCAAAATACTGGACGGTCAGCATCAATCCATCCCGAAGCGCGACTCGCGGCTCCCACCCGAGGGACTTTCGAGCCAGGGAAATATCCGGCCGGCGCCGGGTGGGATCGTCCTGTACCTCAGGCCGAAGTTGGATCTCCGAAGAACTGTTCGCCAAATCTTTGATCAGCTCGGCCAAGGCCAGAATGGTCAACTCCTCTGGATTGCCCAGGTTGACCGGGCCGATCAAGCAGTCCATTTCCATCAGACTTTCAAGCGCTCGGATCAGATCCGAAACGTAGCAAAACGACCGGGTCTGCTGACCGTCACCTTGCACGGTTAAGGGTTGTCCTTGTAGTGCCTGGATAGTGAAATTGCTGACGACTCGCCCGTCCCTCACCGACATGTGCGGCCCATAGGTGTTGAAAATGCGAGCGATGCGGACCTCGACACCGTTCTGGCGGTGGTAATCCATCACCAGCGTCTCAGCCAGGCGCTTCCCCTCGTCGTAGCAACTGCGCGGACCTACCGGGTTGACATTGCCCCAGTACCCTTCTGGCTGGGGATGTACCTGGGGGTCTCCGTAGACTTCCGAGGTGCTGGCCTGCAGTAGCCGCGCGCTGACGCGCTTGGCCATTCCCAGCATGTGGATGGTTCCCATCACATTGGTCTTGACCGTCTTGACCGGGTTGTGCTGATAGTGGATGGGGGAGGCAGGACAAGCCAGATTATAAATCTGATCCACCTCAAGGAGGATGGGCTGGGTCACGTCGTGTCGAATGAACTCGAAGGAGGACTCCGGGAGCAGAGGGTAGATATTCTTCTTGGACCCGGAGAATAGATTGTCCAGACAAAGAACTTCGTGTTCCTGCCTCAAGAGCGACTCACACAGGTGACTGCCAAGAAAGCCACAGCCACCGGTCACTAAAATCCGCATCCTCTTTTTCCCCATTTTGGCGAAACTGGTCCGTCCGTTGCGGCCACCGGCTGGGTCCAAGTGCCGGCCAATACGAGGCCCTCGGCCGACTCCAGATCGCGACTTTTCAGGACGGTAAAGATCGCCGTGTGTCCCCTCTCTAAAAGGCTCTTATCTGTTCCCAGCTCCAGGCCGTGCTCACGATGGTCTGCAGGTCGGAATAGCGGCAAGTCCACCCCAAAAGACGATTCGCCTTGGCCGGATCGGCCACCAGCTCGGCAGGGTCCCCCACTCGCCGAGGTGCTACCTGCACTGGGATGTCAACGCCCGTCACCCGGCGGCTGGCATGCAAAACTTCTTTAACACTGAATCCTCGACCAGTCCCCAAGTTAAAAACTTGGCTCTCACCTCCCTCCTGAAGCAAGCCGTAGGCATCCAAATGAGCGGCTGCCAGATCGAGCACATGGATATAGTCCCGAATGCAACTGCCATCCGGAGTATCGTAATCCTCTCCGAAAAGCCGAAACTTCTTCGCCGGGTCGCGAGACGCCTGCAAAAGGCTGGGGATGAGGTGAGTTTCGGGCGCGTGCGACTCCCCCAACACCCCATCCGTGCTGGCTCCCGCAGCGTTGAAATAGCGCAACGAGACATAGCGCAGGCCGTGGACCCGGTCGTATTCTCTGAGGATTCTCTCCACGAAGTACTTGGTCTCCCCGTAAGGATTGATGGGGCGTTGGGGGTGATCCTCGTCAATCGGAATCCGAACCGGGGTGCCGTAAGTCGCGCAGGTTGAGGAGAAGATGAAACGTCGAATTCCGGCCCTCAGCATCGAGCGAAAGAGCGCCAGCGACTTGCCCACGTTCTCTTCGTAGTAAAACTGTGGATTTTCGATCGATTCCGGGACGGAACATTGGGCCGCAAAATGCATCACTCCCGCCACCGAATAGTCGCGCAGGACTCGACCCAGAAGCTCTTCATTCCCGAGATCTCCCTCCACCAGCTCACCGCTGGTGACAGCCTCCCGATGGCCCTGGCTGAGGTTGTCCAGAGCCACCGTCTGAAAGCCGGCTGCTGCCAACTCCCGGATGACGTGACTGCCGATGTAGCCCGCACCTCCTGTCACCAGAATCGTTTCGGCCACGCCTCAATGATAGCAATCGGGGAAAGCAAGGGTCTATAAAAGGCTGGCCACGCTGGAGTTTTCGGTCCGAAACGTGAAGGTGTGGGTATACCCTGGCACTTGTACCCGCCGCCGGACCGTCACCTCGGCCGTGAGCTCGAGCGGACCTCGTCGTGCCGAACGCCGGATTTGAATGTCTGCCGGGACGATCTCGAACTTGAGCGCCCTGCCCAGTTGCAGGATTTGACCTCGCAATTCTCGATCCGACCGGCTCTCCAGTCTTGCCTGACTGACAAGCCCCGCCAAATCCTCTTGGGAGCTGAGCCGATCCAGGTAGACGGGAGCAACCTGATACATGATATAAGCGGAAAGCCCCACCAACAGAAGCCAGAGCAGGCAACCGCTGAGGGCAACTCCCCGCTACCAGGGGTTGGGCTCCCGGACCTCCACCTCATGTGCCCCTCGTGCTTTTTTTTGGGAGGAAACTGAACCAGATCAATCGGGCTGGGTAGTGAAAACTCTCTTCCAACGAGAGTCTATCCACCTGCTGTCCCGGGAACACAGCCACGGTAATCCCTATCCGTTCCGGGGGATTTCCGTGGCTATTTCGCCACCACTTTTTCGCCGTCTGCCCCGGAAAAGGAATCTTGTCTCTGGCGCTTGCGAGCCTGGTAGACCTGATACCAGCACTGGGTACAGGAATCCAGGTGAAAGAGGAACTCCAATTTCTGCTCGGCCCGAAGGCGCCCGGCCAAAAACTTCTTCAGACGTTCGGAGTCACATTGCATCTTACTTGAGCCAGGCTAGCAAGGGCCACTGACAACTCTCTGGACTGGCCTGGCGCAGGATTTCCCATCTTCGTCGATTCCCCCACAGCCTCAACCGGATTCGGTCGTCTATAATGGTGCGGATGTCCGACACCGAGGCGCTCTCCTATCTGGGAGTGGACTACGGCGGAGCCCTGACTCGCTCCTCGAAATTTCGACTGGTTAGCCCCTTTCACCCAAGTGATGACCAGGAACGTGCCATAACGGAATTGGTCAAAGGAATCGAGGCTCAAAGAGGAGAGCAAGTGCTGCTGGGCGTCACCGGATCGGGCAAGACCTTCACCATGGCCAAGGTGATTGAGGCCCTCAACCGACCCACCCTGGTGTTGAGCCACAACAAGACCCTGGCCGCTCAGCTCTATCAGGAGTTCACAAACTTCTTCCCGGACAACGCCGTCGAGTACTTCGTCAGTTATTACGACTACTACCAGCCAGAAGCCTATATCGCCGCGACTGACACCTACATCGAAAAAGAGGCCCTGATCAACGAGGAAATCGATCGGTTGCGCCACTCCGCCACTCGCTCCCTGTTCGAGCGCCACGACTGCATCATCGTGGCCAGCGTGAGCTGCATTTACGGACTGGGTTCCCCGGAAGCCTATTATGGGATGCTTCTGATGCTGCAAGAGGGCCAGCAGATTCGCCGCGATGAAATTCTTGGCCGGCTGGTGGAAATCCAGTATGAGCGCAACGATTTCGACCTGATGCGGGGCTGCTTCCGGGTCCGAGGAGATGTCATTGAGGTCGTTCCTTCCTATCAGAATTACGCCATCCGGATCGAACTTTTCGGAGACCAGATCGATTCCATCTCACAATTCGATCCGCTCACCGGCGAAATCACCAAGGCCCATCGTCGCATACCGATTTATCCCAAGTCTCACTACGTAATCCCCCGCGACCGCTGGGACAGCGCCGTCGAGAGCATCAAGCAGGAACTGGAAGTGAGTCGCACCCAGCTGGAAACGGAAAGCCGGCTTCTCGAGGCGCAACGGCTGCACCAGCGAACCATGTTCGACCTGGAGATGATCAAGACGGTCGGGTACTGCCGCGGCATCGAGAACTACTCGCGACATTTGACCGGGCGGACCCCCGGAGAACCCCCTCCCACCCTGCTGGACTACATTTCCCAGGACGCCGTCCTATTTGTGGATGAAAGCCATGTCACGGTTCCGCAAGTCCGCGGCATGTACAAAGGGGACCGTTCCCGCAAGCTGAACCTGGTCAAGTATGGATTCCGACTTCCCTCCGCCCTGGACAATCGCCCGCTCAATTTCCAGGAATTCGAAGCTCGGGTGCCTCCCACCATCTTCGTATCGGCGACGCCCGGACCCTACGAGCTGGAGCGCTGTGGGGGCGAGGTGGTGGAGCAGATCATCCGTCCCACCGGCCTGATGGATCCGGTCATTGAAGTGAGGCCCGTCCAGGGCCAAATTGACGACCTGCTGCACGAAATCCGGGAACGGGCCGAGCAGAAAGAGCGGGTCCTGGTCACCACTCTCACCAAGCGAATGGCGGAGGAACTGACCGAGTACTACACAGAACTAGGGGTGGCGGTCCGCTATCTACATTCGGAGATCAACACGCTGGATCGGGTCAAGATTTTAAAAGACCTGCGGCTCGGTAAATTCGACGTTCTGGTGGGGATCAATCTGCTGCGGGAGGGTCTGGACCTCCCGGAAGTGTCCCTGGTGGCCATCCTGGATGCCGACAAAGAGGGCTTCCTGCGCAGCGAGACTTCTTTGATCCAGACTTCCGGTCGAGCCGCTCGAAACGCCAACGGCAAGGTGATCATGTACGCCGACAACATCACTCGCTCCATGCAACGGTGCATCCAGGAGACCCAGCGGCGACGGGAGATGCAACTCGAATACAACGGCACTCACGGCATCACGCCCCAGAGTATCCTCAAACCCGTCGAGTCGAGCCTGCTGGAGATGGCCCAACTGGACTACTACGAAGTCCCGGTGGTGGCCGAACAAGTGGAGCAGTACGCCACCGCAGAAGAGCTGAAAGCGGAAATGCAGCGGCTCGACGGAGAAATGAAAAAGGCGGCGCAACGTTTCGAATTCGAGAAGGCCGCAGAGCACCGCGACCAGATGAAGCGATTACAAGAACTGGAGCTGCAGTTCGGAGGCTCAAAACCCAGTTGAATTACCCAAAGTTCGAAATCCCGACTCGCGGGAACCGTCAGCAATATTGGTCGGGCGCCTCCCTGCGCGGCGAGATCCAGTTACCTGGCGATAAATCAGTCTCCCACCGCTATGCCATTCTGGCAGCGATGGCACGAGGTGTGTCTCACATCTCGAATTATTCAAGCAGCCAGGATTGCCAGTCGACCCTGAACTGTCTTCTGCAGCTGGGCGCTCGAAAGGAGAGAACGGACACGGGGCTGTACATCGAGGGACCGGGGTGGCAACACTTCCGGATGCCCTCGGCACCGCTCAACGCCGAGAACAGTGGCACCACGATCCGTCTGATCTCGGCTCTGTTGGCTGCCTGCCCCTTTGCCTCCACCATCGTGGGCGACGCCTCTTTGAACCGGCGCCCCATGAAACGCATCATGACGCCCCTGACCGGCATGGGGACCGAGATTGAGGCTCGAGCCGATCGGTATCCTCCCTTGAGTCTGAGGGGAGGCTCGCTCAGGGGCATCCGATACGAGCTGCCCGTTCCCAGCGCGCAGGTCAAATCGTGTGTCCTGCTGGCCGGGATGATGGCCCAGGGGACAACCACCGTGATCGAGCGGATTCCCTCTCGAGACCACACCGAGCGGGCGATCCCGTTCTTCGGAGCCAAAATCCGTAAAAAGGGACTCGAAGTCAGCGTCTCCGGCCCCCGGTCCCTCACTCCCACCCAGACCGAGATCCCCGGCGACTTTTCCGCTGCCGCCTACTTTCTCGTTGCGGCTTTGCTGGCCCCAGGCTCGGATCTTTACCTGAAGAATGTCGGCGTGAATCCCTCTCGAACCGCTCTCCTCCAACTTCTGGAAGAGTCGGGGTTGCGACTGGACAAAGTGAACCTCCGAAGCCGCAAGAACGAGCCCGTTTGCGATCTCAGGATCCGCCATCAGGAAAGTCTGTACGAGCGTTTCCCGGCTGAAATCCTCCGGGAGTGGATTCCCAATCTGATCGATGAGATCCCCATCCTTTCCATTCTGGGCACCCAGTTGAAGAACGGCTTTACCATCCGCCACGCCTCTGAACTCAGAAAGAAAGAATCCGATCGCATTCATTCGATCGTCTCCAACCTGCAGGCCCTGGGACTGGAAATCGAGGAGTGGAAGGACGGATTCCATATCCCGCCCGGGCAGACAATGCAGGGTGGGAAGGTCACGACCTTCGGAGACCACCGCATCGCCATGTCTTTCGCGATCGCAGGATTGATCGCGCGCAAACCCATCCAATTGGACGACACCGACTGTGTGGCCGTCTCCTTCCCCGATTTCTTTGCGACCCTGGAAAGCGTCGTCACCTGATGTCGGGCCACCTCTACCTGGTCGGATTCATGGCCAGCGGAAAATCCACCGTGGGCCAGCTGCTGGCGGAAAAGATGGGACGCACTTTTCACGATCTGGACGATCGGATCGAAAAAGAGCAGAACCAGTCCATTTCCGAAATCTTCGAATCGCGAGGAGAAGCCTATTTTCGCGCCTTGGAATCAAGAATCCTGAAGGGGACAGGTGATTTGCCCGCTGCCGTAATGGCGCTCGGTGGCGGCGCCTTCGTCCGAGAATCCAATCGGGATTTTATTCGCCAAACCGGCGTCTCGGTGTGGCTCAAGATCTCTCTGGATCTGGCCCTGCAGCGATGCCGGGAAATGACTCACCGGCCACTGGCGCGTGACCCGTCCCAGTTCGAGCTTCTCTACCACACCCGGGAACGGGTCTACCGTCAAACCGATATTCACATCGAAGCGGAAGGGAAGTCTCCTCAAGAAATCTGTGAGCAAATCCTGGCAGGCCTGGAAAGTTTGGACTGAAACCGATCTGTTCCTGGCTTCCCGCCATGCCCAAAGTCCCCCAGAGCCAGGCGAGCCGCCGGCCTCGCGCCGCCGAGCTACGTAAAAAAAGTCTCGAATGGCTGGGTAATCCGGCTGCCGAGCTTCATTGGACCCCGGATCCACATCCCAGTAGGGCCGCAGGGCCTCTTCCAGGGTTTCGCCCATCTGCATAAGCCGATCGGGGTGGTAACCGGGGGGGGGCATCATGACCCCGATGACCAGGTTGCGGTTTCCGCTGGGAAGGCATTCGGTTTTGGGCCAGAAGATTCTTAAAGCCCCAGACTTGAGGCTTCTTCCCGCACGATGCGGATACCCTCTCCAGGACTCAGACGTTCATTGCCTTCCACCACCACCCGATCTCCCTTCTGCAGAGCACCGGTGACTTGAATGAGGGCATTCTCCGCCCCTCCAATCACCACCTCGACCGGGGTAGCGATGGTGCGGCCGTTGCCGGGATCGATCCGGACCACGAAAACGACAGGATTGCGTCCACCGAGCACCAGCGCATTCTTGAGCACCAGCAGGGATGGGCGCGGCGGACCCAGAGCCAGGCGCACCCGGGCCAGCATGCCCGCCTTGAACAGATGCCCCTTTCCGAAGCGCGGGTTGTCGACCCGCAGCTTGACCGGAAAGGTGCGCGAGCGCAGATCGACCTGAGGTACGATGCGCACCACCCTGCCCTGGAGCGGCTTTTTCCAGCTCTTCCCAGACGCTTGCCGGCAGGGCTTCCACCTACACGGGCTGGACGGTTCCCACTTCCAGAGAGGCGATGTGGGTTTCCGGAACCGAGATCTCTATCTCCACCGGATCCAGCTCCACCACCTCGGCCAGAGGTTCACCCTGGCGAATCCAGGCCCCCACTTCAGCATGTTTCCTGACCACATAGCCCTGGAAGGGCGCCCGGATGGTGTGTTTCCCCAGAAGATCCTGCAGGCGCCGGATCTCCTCCTCATGCGAGCGTACCAGAGCCCGGGCTTGGGCGATCCTTTCAGGCCGGGGGGCCTTCCATTGCCAGATC
Organism: Acidobacteriota bacterium; assembly: GCA_965205565.1. Classification (GTDB taxonomy): domain Bacteria; phylum Acidobacteriota; class UBA6911; order RPQK01; family CBDBID01; genus CBDBID01. The sequence continues at coordinate 76,303 of CBDBID010000039.1, read as the reverse complement.
GTAGGACGCCTGGGCACCCAGGTGGCCCTGCTCAGCGGCCAGCCAGGCCGAGGTGGCCTCATCCAACTCCTCCTGGGATACGGTGCCGCTCTAGAACAGATTCTTCATGCGCTTGTACTAGGGAGTGGGCGTACTCCACGACGGCCTCGGTATCGAGCAGCCGCGCCCGGACCTGTGACACGACACCGGATGCCTTACCGTGACCGGCTTCGATCCAATATTGCCCACTGAGCTGATGTCCACTGCAGAACCAAAATACTATCAGCTAGGAGCCTCTCCCAGTAATGGGTTGCGGTTGCGAGCATGGGGCTTGCGAGGCTAGGTCGCGAAGAAAAGGAGGAATCGATGCCGTAGCATCGGCGGGTGGCAAGTACCTAACTCTCTTGCGCTGAATCTTCCTCCGGCTGGTAGCGGCCCACTCGAACGCGGGCGGCTCGAAGCAGTTGGCTGCCGTAGCGATATCCTGGTTGCAAAACTTCGACCACCCGGTGATCCAATTCAGGGTCATCGACCGGTACCATTCCTACCGCTTCCGCCTCGTGTGGATCGAATGGTTGGTTCAACAGGTCGATCGATTCCACCCCTTGTGACCTGAGTTTGGAGAGGAACAATTCCAGATTCAGCTGCACCCCTTTCTGTAGGCTTTCGAGGCTGGATCTCAGGTTTTCCGCGTCCGACTTGGGGGCGTTTTGCGCCGCCTGCAGGGCCCTCTCCAAATTATCGGCTACTTCCAGAAATTCCTGGAACAGTTCCAGTTTCTCCAGCTCCAGCCGCCTCTCCATCTCGCGGCTGAGTCGCTCCCGAAAGGCGTCATTCTCCTTCTCCAACTGGCCGATCCGCTCTTTGAGCTTCTGCTCGGCCAGCTCCGTGCGCGCCTTCAGTTCCTCGACAAAAGAGGGATACCGCTTTTCCGGCACATCCGCTGCTTCCCCGGCCGCCTCATCCTGTACCCAGAAACGGCGGTCCGTCACTTGAATGCTTGAGGGTTGCGCCGATGCTTCCTGGTCGCGAATCTCTGTGCTTCTTTTTACTTTGCCTTTTTCCATACGGCTCCCAGTCGTTCCCTCCGGAAACATCGTACGCGCATCTTCCCAGCTGGACCGCTTGAACGGAGCAGCATTAGAAGACGCTCCCTTACCACCGGTCCTTATACTAGCGAATTTCGATCTGACGTGGCTTGATTTCCGCCTTCTTTGGAATCCGCACGCTCAAAACCCTTCCTAAGCAACCTCGATGTTGGCAAAATCCCTCTTGCACGTCAGCGTGAAGACTCGGATAGAGAGTCCGATTCCGCTGGTCCTTCCTAAATGCTCACTAAGATGACCGGCGAAAATTGTCCAGTTCCTCCTCTCACAAGTTTCTATGAATGAGTAGGTTAACCTGGATTCTCTGAGTTGTCGCCTTGCGGGTGAATGGATGCGATCCTATAAGCTGAAGTGTCGGCATCCGGTCGTGACACCCAAATCCCAGACGCCGGCTGGAGACAGGAGGACAAGTGGACATCAATCGTTTGACCGAAAAGGTTCGAGATGGCTTGGCGACGGCACAGACGACGGCGCTGCGTTACGGCCACGAGCAGATCGATGTCGAGCATCTTCTGGTGGCTCTCATGAGCCAGGAAAGAGGCCTAGCGGTCTCGATCCTGAACAAGGCCGACGTTGATTTCGAGGGCGTGAAAAAGAGGTTGGAGGAGGAACTCGAACGCCGTCCCAAGATCAGCAGTCCTTCGGGACCTCCCGATCAAGTCTATCTATCCGGACGCCTAAACCTGCTGCTGCCTCAAGCGCAGGAGGAAGCCCAAAAGTTTCGGGATGATTATGTCTCGGTGGAACATGTCTTGCTGGCCGCCACCGACGATAGCGCAGCCGCCGGACGCATCTTCAAGGAATTCGGAGTGACTCGCGAGCGGCTGTTGCAGGCACTGCAGGAGGTGCGCGGCATCCATCGAGTGACCACCGAGAGTCCGGAATCGGTCTACGAAGCCCTGGAACGCTACGGCCGGGATCTGACCCAGCAGGCGGAGCAGGGCAAGCTGGACCCGGTGATTGGCCGGGACGAAGAGATCCGCCGTGTGATTCAGGTTCTCTCCCGGCGCACCAAAAACAATCCGGTCCTCATCGGGGATCCCGGGGTGGGCAAGACAGCTATCGTCGAAGGGTTGGCTCAGCGGATCGTCCGGGGGGATGTCCCTGAAGGTCTCAAGCAGCGCCGCATCGTGACCCTCGACATGGGCGCTCTGATCGCCGGGGCCAAGTATCGGGGCGAATTCGAAGAGCGTCTGAAGGCGGTCCTCAAGGAAGTGCAAGAATCCAGCGGCGAAATCATCCTCTTCATCGATGAGCTGCACACTGTGGTCGGAGCGGGAAAGGCCGAGGGCTCGATGGACGCCGGCAACCTTCTCAAACCCATGCTGGCCCGTGGAGAACTGCACTGCATCGGTGCCACCACGATCGACGAGTATCGAAAGCATATCGAGAAGGATGCCGCCTTCGAAAGGCGTTTCCAGCCGGTGCTGGTTGACCAGCCCTCTGTCGAGGACACCATCTCCATTCTTCGCGGCCTGAAAGATCGCTACGAGGTCCACCATGGCGTGCGGATACAGGATTCCGCCCTGGTCGCGGCCGCCGTTTTGTCCAATCGCTACATATCGGATCGCTTCCTGCCCGACAAGGCCATCGATCTGGTGGATGAGTCGGGCGCCAAACTGCGCACCGAGATCGACTCCATGCCCGCCGAACTCGACGAAATTCTGCGGCGCACCATGCAGTTGGAAATCGAACGAGAGGCCTTGAAGAAGGAGAAGGACGAGGGCTCCCGCGAGCGCCTGGCCAAACTGGAGAAGGAACTGGGCGATCTCAAAGAGCAGAGCCATGCTCTCAAAGCCCAATGGCAGGCGGAGAAGGATGCCGTGCAGAAGCTCCGCTCCATCCGTGAACGGATCGAGCAGGTGAAGATCGATATCGAGAGGGCCGAGCGCGAGTACGATCTGAATCGCGCCGCCGAACTGAGATACGGGCAATGGGCCCAGCTGGAGAAGGAGTTGAAGGCCGAAGAAGAATCGCTTAACCGCAAGCAGGGTCAGGTCAGCCTGCTCAAGGAAGAAGTCGACGAGGAGGACATCGCCGAAGTGGTCAGCCGTTGGACCGGAGTGCCGGTGGCCAAACTGCTGGAAGGGGAAACCCAAAAACTGCTGCACCTGGAGGAGGAGCTGCACCGCCGGGTGGTCGGTCAGGACGAGGCGGTCGAGGCGGTGGCCGAAGCGGTGCGCCGGGCCCGGTCCGGTTTGAAGGACCCCAACCGTCCCATCGGAAGCTTCATCTTCCTGGGTCCCACCGGTGTGGGAAAGACCGAGTTGAGTAGGGCGCTGGCGGAATTCCTCTTCGATGACGAACGAGCCTTGGTTCGACTCGACATGACCGAGTACCAGGAAAAGCACACCGTGGCACGACTGATCGGGGCTCCACCCGGCTACGTGGGTTATGAAGAAGGCGGTCAGCTGACCGAAGCGGTGCGCCGGAGGCCGTTCTCGGTGGTACTCTTCGATGAGATCGAAAAGGCCCATCACGACGTCTTCAACGTTCTCCTGCAAATCCTGGATGACGGCAGACTGACCGACGGCAAGGGACGCACGGTGGATTTCCGAAACGCGCTTCTGATCCTGACGTCCAACACCGGCAGCCACCGTATCCTCGAATACCGGGGCGCCTTCGATGGGGAAAACTACACCCGCATGAAGCAGGCCATCATGGAGGAGCTCCAGAGACAGTTCCGACCAGAATTCCTCAACCGGGTAGACGAAACCATCGTGTTTCATTCGCTGACAACGGATCATCTGAAGGCGATCGTGGAAATCCAGCTGGGAAGGCTTCGGGAGCGCTTGCAGGATCGCCAGTTGAATCTGGATCTGACCGACGCCGCTCGGGGACACATCGTGGCCGTGGGGTACAACCCCAACTACGGAGCCCGCTCCCTGAAGCGCGCCATTCAGAAGGAAATCGAAAATCACTTGGGTCGAAGGATCCTGAGCGGAGAGATTTGCGACGGCCAATCGATCCTGGTGGATTACGACCCGGAAAGAAGCGAATTGACCTTCGCCGAGCAGGAAACCCAGCCGGTGGAGGCAGCGGAAACGCCCTCCTGATCGCGGAACAAACGGGAAGGCGGGGCGGAGTTGAGTTTCTCCCGACGGAACTCGGAAAAGACCTTAGGTACTTAGGGAATCAGGAGAACCTGGCCGAGGTAGATCCGGTTGGGATTCCGGATGCCATTTTTTTCCTTCAGGTTCTCTACTGACACACCATAGAGACGGGCGATCTTGTGCAGGGTGTCCCGCTTTTTCACCCGGTAGCGAGAAGGCTTACTCTCGCTCCGAATCGCATCTGTGGTAATGGAGGACGAGGAGCTTGAGGAAATGACCAGGTGCTGACCCGGCCGGATGCGGTGAGGATTGCGGATGCCGTTGGGTCGCTGCAAGGCTCGGACGGAGGTGCCGAACTGCCGAGCAATGTCGGAGAGGGTGTCTCCCGGCTGCACTTCGTAGATGAGAGTCCCATCGTCCCTCTTGGTGACCGCCCCCCCCAGCTCCGGAGCTTTCTCCACAGCGGCTCGCACCGTTTCGCCTTTACCTGCGGGAACGCGCAGTGCCAGTCCGGCAGGGAGAATGTTTCGACTCATGGTGCGGCGCGTCAATTGCGGGTTGTAGGAGTGGATGAGCTCCCGGCTCAGACCCGCATCCTGGGTCAGGACACCAAGGTGAACCCCCTTGTCCAGCAGAACGTTGTCGGTCTGCAGAGGTGCGTGCAGCTGGAGCGCGCCAAAATACTTGGGGTAATTCTTGGATGCCTCCAGAGCGGATAGAAACTCGGCATAGAAGTTTTTCCCGGCGTAGCCGAAATATTTCGATCGGTAGCGATCGATGATGACGAGCAGATCCGGACCGTGCCTGCGCTTGGCCCGCAGCATGCCGTTCTTTCCGTGATTGTAGGCGGTGATGGCCAAGGGCCAGTTTCCAAGAACGCGATAGTTGTCCTTGAGAAGCCGGGCGGCCCCTTCGGTCGATCGGATCGGATCATAACGCTCGTCGATGTAACGGTTGATCTTCAGATAGTACCGACCCGTACTGCGCATAAATTGCCATATGCCGACAGCTCCGGCCGAGGAACGCACTGCGTAGTTGAAGGACGACTCGACGTGGGGCAGAGCGGCCAGCTCGGTAGGAAGATCGTGCTTCCCGAAGATACTTTCCATTTTCTCCAAGAATCGTCCCGATCGCACAATCCCGTCTCGAAACTTCTCCTTGATACCTCTTTGGGCGTGGATGTTGTTTCGCAGGCTACGTAGCGAAGCTGCCGACAAAGAGCAGTCGCAGCGGCGCAGCAAATCCGCCAATTCCTGATGCTGGGCGGACCTTTTCTCACCCTCCGCTCCGTGCCGTCGCAGATCGTCCAGCAGGGATCGGATCTGTTGTTGCTTACGATCGATCTGCCGTTTCTGCGATCTCCATTCCCGCACGCTGCCTCGGGGGCTCCGCTCGAAGCTTAAGACGTCATACAGGAGGCACGCCCGGTCTCGATCGTGCAGGACGACATCCCGTTCACCGTACTGAGTGAACACCTGCTTCCAGAAATCGATGCGATCCTCAAAACCTGCGGTAGGAAAGGTCTCGGCTACCTGATCCAGGGAGAAATCCTGACTGGCAAAGCCCACCTGACCGGCCAGCCAAAAACTGATCCAGCGACAGAACACCCGCATAAGTCATTATATAATACCCAAAAGGTCCCACGGTTCAAAAAGAAGGCGATTGTTTTTGGTACGTTAAGCGCGGCGATCTCAATCGAAGACCAGCTTTTCGTATCCAAGCTCCCTTCGCGCACACCGGATCGGCGGCAGGGACTTTCTCCCGAACCAGGCTTGGAAAACTCGAGAAGACGGAAAGGACCTAACGTCGCTTGACCGCCGAACCGCCCGCCAGCACAATCTCCACGGAAGATCTGCCCCTCTCTAGACTTTCTTCAGGAGGAGGTAAAAAAGACCCTATGAGACGTACCATCCTAAGTGCTCACTTCCATAAATACGATGATGTTTGTTGCGAGCGCGACACCCCTGGATTCCAGACGCGATGACGAGTCGATTCGGGGAGATCGGGGAGGAGAAGCAACACCGAAGACAGGGGTGTCCCATCGCAACCCTCCGGGTGACGGGGAAGAACGAGGTTCTCGGTGAACTGGTCGGGGTCAAGCGGATGGAGACCCTAGAGAAGCCAACTGGCGAGTGGAACCTCTACGAGATCACGGTTGACGGTCCGCGCCTCACAGCCTTCATCAACGGCACGAAGGTCAACGAGGCGTGGGACTGTGAGGTCCTGGGAGGGCTGATCGGGCTGCAGTCCGAAGGCGGCGAGATCCATTTTCGGCGAATCGCATTGACCTCGATCGAGAAGGGCACCTGAGCTGGTGGGCCCGCCGTTCCCACTCCTGGATAGCGGAAGCTCGCTCCACCACCGGCTGGATCTCTTCGTTGGGGATCACGATGGCGCCGTCTCCAGGCGAACCCGAGCGTCGCCCAGCAAAGCGGTGGAAAGGGTGGTAAGGGTTGTCACCCAGCCGTCAGGCCAACTGTTCCCGGTAAAGAGCCATCAAGGGCTCCGGAACCTTCTTCAAAGCGCCCTCCACTTCCCGGCGCAGCTGCAGGGCATTGACCACCGCCTGGCCCCGGTAGTGGTTGTTGTAGACCGCGTACACCTCCCGACTCTTGGACTGCAGAGATTGCACCAGACCGACCTGCTCACCCAACTCCTCCGGGGTGTAAAGATAATTGTAACGAGCGTCGCGGCGGGCCCCTTCGCGGAACCAGTCCCGATAATTTCGTCCGTGGCAGCGTAGGTACCCGATGCCGCAAGTGACGTGCGACTGGGGACGGATGCTTTTTCCAATCACGGGCTGATCGATGTTGCAAATCCCGGCACCGGCATGATCCAGCAGTGCGAGCACCTCGTCCTGATTCCAGGATTCGTGACGGAACTCCACCACCAGTGGATCCCCGGCCATCTTTTCCAGCAATCGAACCAGATACTGACGGGAGTCGTGCTCGTTCTTGAAGGACCACGGAAACTGGATCAAGATCGCTCCGATCCTGCCGGCTTCTTTCAAGGGAAGGATGCCTTCGCGCCAGACGCCCAAGTCCTTGTCTTCGATTCTGCCGCGCTCGTGGGTCATTTCTCGCCACAGCTTGACCGTGAAGCGAAAATCCGGGTTGTGTTGGGTGCGCCGGACCCAGCTTTCGGCTGATCGGGCGGCAGGAGGGCCGTAAAAGGTGCTATTGATTTCGATCAGATCGAAGAATCCGGACAGGTACCCGAGCTGGTCCAGTCGCGGTTGTTTCGGATAGACTGTGCCCACCCAATCACGATAGCTCCATCCGGCGGGACCGATCCGGATCATGGCCAATCTAGCGGGGTCGTGGCTATCGACACGGGAACCTTCACCTTAACTCCAGAACCACCTCAGTCCCTGGTCCAGCCTGTAACCTGGCTGCAGCTGAGTCCTGCATGAGCGCCAACTCGTAATAACCACTACTGCCGATCAAGGCAAAGAGTTCCCCAGGCTGCGCCTGAGAGTAGAAGCGATGATGCTTCCTGATCCTTTCATTCCCCACCCGAAACTGCGGAGACCTCCGCCTGGCTGGCAAGGCCTCGAAGTCAGAGGGACGGAAACAGGTGATCACATTGCCCAAACGTATCGACGTGCAGAACCGTACCCAGGAACTGCTGCCCTGCCTTTTTGGGAGCCGGAAAGTCCAATCGAACCCAATCGTCGATGGGCGGACCCAGCTCCGGCAAAGCCGTCCCCCGGGCCAGCCACCCCGCCACCGGGCCAAAAACGTCTCTTCCGTGAAAGGTGGGATAGACCGGCCCCCGGAAGAAGCGATTGTTTTCAAGGGATACCGCCTGACAAACGCTTTGCTGCTGAAAGATCAGCGTGAAGAGGCCGTTGTCCGGACCGACGAAGAAATAGCGCTCGGTGGCGACGGCCAGCCCCCGTCGACTGGAACCGACGCCCGGGTCGACCACCGCCAGATGGATGCTTCCCGGGGGGAAGTAAGGGTAGGCACAAGCCAGCGTGAAAGCCGCCTCGCGCAGGTTGTGAGGAGAGATCTGGTGACTGATGTCGATGATGTGGGCCCGTTCGCAGACGCTGAGAATGGCCCCTTTGACCGCCCCGACGTAGTACTCGCGGTTTCCAAAATCACTGCTGAAGGTGATGATCGGGACCACTCTCAACCACTCGGCTCAGTTCGGATCTTCGTCTTGACCAACTCAACGCCAGGAAGATTACCCGAGTCCACTCTGAGGGATCAACAGTTCATCCTCTGTAGACCCGCTTTCAGGCGCTCCAGACCCGTCCGCAGACGGCGGCGCGGGCAGGCGAAGGAAAGCCTTAAGAAACCCTCGGCCTCGGAGCCGAAGGCGGCGCCGGGGATGGTGGCCACTCTATCTGTAAGAAGATCCAGGGCCACGGCCAGACTGTCGCTGGAGAGATGCTCCACGGAAAGCATGCAATAGAAGGAGCCCTCGGGCACCACGTGGGGCAGGCCCAGGTTTTCTTCGAGCCACTCGCACAGAAAATCCCGGTTGCCGCGCAGAGTGCCACGCAGCCGCGCGACGGCCCTTCGTCCTTCCTGGGTAAAAACTGCCACCCCTGCTTTCTGTGCTAGGGTCGAGGCCGATCCGCACACGTACTGGTGAGCGGCCGTGACTTTTTCCAGGATCTCGCGAGGTCCGCAGGCCCAGCCCAGCCTCCAGCCCGTCATACTGGCCATTTTCGACACCCCGGAGAGGGTGATGACCTGGCGGCTGCAGGCGGCTGCCGTCGGAGGCGGGTTTTCAGTGTAGTAGATTTCCCGGTAGATCTCATCGCTAATCACTACCAGTCCTTCTTTTTCCGCCCACTGGATGACCCGGCCCAGATGTTCGGCATCGACGACCCTTCCGGTGGGATTGGAGGGGGAGTTAAGAATCAGAACTCGGGTTCGCGGAGAAAGCGCTGCAGCCAGTTCTGTCAGGGAAAGACCGAAACCCGAGCGGCGGGGCAGGCGGTATTCCACCGGGTGGCCGCCGGCCAGGCGGACCACCGTCGGATAAGCCACGTAGCCGGGATTGGGGACCAGAACCTCGTCCCCCTCGTCCAGCAACACGAACAGGACATCGAAAAGCGCCTCCTGGCTTCCATTGGTGATGCACACGTCCCCATCGCCGCCGTCAAGACCATGGTATTCCAGAACGGCCTGGCACAGTGGGGGCCATCCCCGGGTGGCTGAGTAGCCGATTTTTTCGTTTCCAGAACCTTTTCGGCTGCCCGGCGAACAACACCCGGAGCAAAGAAGTCGGGCTCGCCCAATCCCAGGTTGACGCACCTGTCGGCCCGTTGCATCACCTGGCGGATCAGCGACAGTCGGACATTCTCCATACGACGGGAAAACAGGTAGGACACAGGCCGGGTACCTAGCGCAGCCATTCCTCCAGCTGGACGGACTGTTCGGTCTTGCTGTCCCGATATTTAACGACGATGGGCGTGTAGACGCTGAGTCCCTGTTGCTTGCCGAAGCCCCCCCGCACAGGACGGCTTCCCGCCACCACCACGGCTCCTTCGGGAATTTCCAAGGGAGCCTCCGCGCTGCCCCGATAGGTGGTGGACCGCACCAGGTCGTAAACGGGCGTGGATCGGGTCAGCAAAACCCCCGCCGCCAGCACCGCTCCGCGACGCACCACGGTCCCCTCATAGACGCCGCAATTGCCTCCCACCAGCACTTCGTCCTCAATGATCACCGGCAGGGCTCCAACCGGTTCCAGGACGCCGCCAATCTGGGCGGCGGCGCTCAGATGCACCCGTTTTCCGATCTGGGCACAGGACCCCACCAGGGCGTGAGAATCCACCATGGTCTCCTCGTCCACGTAGGCGCCCACATTGATGTACATTGGCGGCATGCAGGTCACACCCGGCGCCACATAGGCCCCCCGTCGAATGGAAGAGCCTCCTGGGACTACCCGGACCCCGGCTTCCAGATCCAGCTTCTTCAGAGGGTAGGTGTCTTTGTCGAAAAAACGAAATTGCCCGTCGATGGAAAAATTGGCCAGCACCCCCACCCGGAACCCCAGCAGGATGCCCTTCTTGACCCAGGCGTTGGCCGTCCATTTTCCGTCCACCCTTTCAGCCGCCCGGATCTGACCAGCATCGAGCCGATCGAGGAACTCCTCCAGCGTCGCTCGATCCTGCCGGGACAGCTGATTCTGCTCGAAAAGCCGTTCGATGACTTCAAACACGGGCGGGCACCAACTGGAGTGTTTCCAGCTCCTGATCCATCGTTTGCCTATGGGCTTGCGTCATGGAACACATCGGCAGTCGGTAGATCTCTTCCAGCCGCCCCATGCGATGGAGGGCGTATTTCACCGGAATCGGATTGGATTCGATGAAGTTCAGGTTCATCAATTTGAGGTACCGGTAGTGAATGTCGCGTGCCTCGCCCAGATTCCCAGTCCGGGCCAGGGCCACCAGCTGCGTCATCTCGGCCGGGATCAGGTTGCTGGCCACCGAGATCACGCCTTCTCCCCCCAGAGCCACGATGGGCAGAGTGACGCTGTCGTCTCCGGAAAGGACCCGGAATCCTGCGGGTCGGCTAGCCAGGATCTCCATGATCTGGGTGATGTCTCCGCTGGCTTCCTTGACGCCCACGACCGTTTCGATCTCGGTCAGGCGCAGGAGGGTATCCGGCCGGATGTTGGTGCCGGTGCGGCCTGGAACGTTGTAGACGATGACGGGCACTCGAACCGTTTCGGCAATTTCCCGGAAATGAAGAACCAACCCATCCGGGGTAGGTTTGTTGTAGTAAGGCGTCACGGAAAGGATGGCGTCGGCTCCCTCCGATTCGGCCAGGCGGGCTAGATGGGCGGCGTGCTCCGTATGGTTGGTACCTGCTCCAGCCACCACCGGAACGGCTCCCGCCACCGTCTCGACGCAGGTGCGGACGACCCGCCGATACTCCTCCTCACTCAGCGTCACACTCTCGCCGGTGGTTCCGCAGGGCACCAGGAAGTCGATGCCCGAATCCACCTGCCAGCTAACCAGTTCCCTATACGCCTCAAAATCCACCTGCTCGGAGCGGGTGAAAGGCGTCACCAGCGCCGTTCCACAACCTTGAATGTCGGTCATGATTCCTCACCAAAAATCACCTGATCAAAATCATAAAAGCCCTTCCTGTCGCGGATCCAGCGAGCCGCGATCAGGGCGCCCCGGGCGAAACCCTCCCGGCTTCGAGCCGTGTGAGTCAACTCCAGGGTATCCACCGGAGAATCAAACCCGACCGTATGGATGCCTGGAAAGAACCCAGCGCGCACGCTGGAGACAGGGATGTCCCGCTGGTAGCTTTCCTGCAGACCCTTTTTGAGGGTGAGCGCCGTTCCTGAAGGAGCGTCCACCTTCTGAAGGTGGTGGCTTTCCAGAATGAAGGGGTGATAATCCTCAAACCGCTTCAGGCATCGGGCTGCCTCTCTGGCCAGGTGAAAAAAGATCTGTACGCCGACACTGAAGTTGCTGGCGTAAAGACAACTTCCGCTCCGCTCTTGCACCAGCCTGCGCAGCCGGTCCAGCTGCGAGTACCAGCCGGTGGTCCCCATCACGATGGGCAATCCCGCGCGGGTGGCGTTGGCGATGTTGATCGGCACCGCCTCAGCCACTGAAAAATCGATGCAGACGTCCGTCTTGGCTACCCAGTCACCGGAAAAAACCTCCTCTCCAGAGGATTCTCATCGATATCCATGGCATGAACGATCGAATCCCCCTGCTGCTGGGCCAGTCGCTCAATCGTCTTGCCCATCTTCCCATAGCCGATCAGGGTAATGTTCATGGTGGCACCCGAGCCTATTTTTCAGATTTCCAATCGCCGGACAGCCGGAAACCTAGATGACCGAGCTCAGCCGGTTCCGGCCTGCACGGCCTCGAAGAGTTCCTCGTCTGCATCAGGGAAGAACTCGTCGTGAAGGGACCGGACCGCGTCCCTCATTTTGTCTTCTTTCACCAGGAAAGTCACGTTGATCCGGGAAGCTCCCTGGGAAATCATATGCACGTTGGTGGGCTCGATGGCCCGGAACAAGCGGGCGGCGATTCCCGGCGTGTCTTTCACCTTCTCTCCCACCACGCAAATGATGGCCATCCCGGGCTCCACGTCGATCCGACCCACTTCGTCCAGATCGTTCCGGATCGCCTCCAATTTCTGTGTGGAGTCGATCGTCAGAGAGATGTTTACCTCTGAAGTGGCCACCACATCGATCACCGTTTCGTGCCGATCGAAAACCTCGAAGATGCGTTTCAGAAACCCATAGGCTAACAACATCCGTGTGGAGTGGGATGTTGACCACACTGATGCCGGCTTTGCAGGCGATGGATTTGATAGGGGCGCTCGAAGGCGCCGAGCGGGCGGTGATCAGTGTCCCCGGCAGATCGATGCGGAAAGAGTCGCACACCCGGACCGGAATATCCCGTTCCATGGCGGGCAACAGGGTGGCCGGGTGCAGGACCTTAGCCCCGAAGTAGGCCAGCTCCGAAGCTTCGTCGAAAGAGATTGCTTTGATCTTGTAGGCTCCGGGAACGATGCGAGGGTCGGCCGTTAGAATGCCGGGGACATCCGTCCAGATTTCGATTCTTTCCGCCTCCAGAGCGGCTCCCACCAGCGTAGCGGTAAAGTCGGACCCTCCCCTCCCAATGGTGGTGGGGATTCCCTCCTCGGTGGCACCGGTGAAACCTTGCAGGACGGCGACCTGCTGGCCCCGCAGCACGGGCAGGACCCTTTCCCGAATCTGCGGAAAGGAAATCTTCCGATCGACGGTAGCGTTGGTGAAACGATCGTCGGTCCGAATCAATTCCCGGGAATCCAGCAACTGAGCCGGATGACCTGGCTGCGACAAGGCCTGCCAGAAAACCCAGGTACTCAGTCGTTCCCCCAGAGAAGCCACTGCGTCCCGGTGTCGAGGGCTGTAGGGTTGGCCGTTCAGCTGCCGGATCAGCTCCTGCAATTCATGAAACAGGCGTAGAACTCCGGCCACCGCTTCTTCCCGGGGACCTTCCGGTAAAAGATTTTGCACGACTTGCAGGTGGTCTTGCTCCAGAACTCTATGGGCGGAACCCGCCTCGTCCACCCGCCCGCTCGCTGCCAGCTCACCGATCTCCAAGAGACGATTGGTGGTTTTACCCATGGCCGAAAGCACAACGGCGACGCCCGAACTCGATCGGGTTTTGAGGGCCTCAATGGATCGAGATATGGCGGCCGCATCTTGCAGCGACGTGCCGCCGAACTTCATGACGATCATAGGAAACGTTGAGACTCTTTCCGGATTTGGATGAGAGCGTCCGAAGCTAGGAACCTGTCCGAGTAATGGTTCGGATTGCAACCCATTAGCCGGACAGGTTCCTAGTCAAGCATTCCCATCTGGACGGCCAGCTCGGCATTCAAGACCGAAGCACCGGCGGCGCCACGGATGGTGTTGTGACCCAGGACCACGTACTTGAAATCCTCCAGCGGGCAGGGGCGGAGCCGGCCCACCAGGGAACTCATTCCGGCGTACCTCCAGACATCCAGACGCGGTTGGGGACGGTCAGGATCGTCCAGGACCACCACGGGTGTCGAGGGGGCGGAGGGCAATGCCATCTCCTGAGGCTTGCCCTGAAATTCCTCCCAGCAGCGGCGCACCTCATCCAGAGACGGTTTTTCCCGCAGCGCAACCGACACGCACTCCAGGTGGCCTTCCTCCACCGGCACCCGATTGGCCTGAGCACTGACCGTGAAATCAGCCGCCAGAATGGCTTGCCCGTTGCAAGACCCCAGGATCTTCCGGGGCTCCTCTTCGATCTTGTCCTCCTCGCCTGGAATGAAAGGGATGACATTGCCCAGAATGTCCATGGACGACACTCCCGGATAACCGGCTCCGGAAATCGCCTGAAACGTCACCACCTGAACCTTTTCCAAGGTGAAAGCCCGGTGTAGAGGACCCAGTGACAGGGTTAAGACGATGGCCGCACAGTTGGCGTTGGTAACAATCGCTCCTGGCCAGCCACGGTTTTTTCTCTGAGCCGCAATCAGACTGAGGTGATCCGGATTCAGCTCGGCAATGACCAGCGGAACGTCGGGGGCCATGCGGTAGTTCTTGGCGTTGGAAAAGACCCAATAGCCCCCCTTGGCAAAGTCGGCTTCAATCTCTCCAGCGACTGAGGAATCCAGGCCTGAAAACACGATCCTGCAATCCAGACCGGGGCGGCAGGGTTTCACCTCTCGGGCAGCGGTCGACTCGGGGATGGGGAGGGTTTGCTTCCAGGAAGCGACTTCGGCGTAGGGCCGGCCCACCGAGCGTTCGGAGGCGGCCAGATCGCGGAGCTCGAACCAGGGGTGGTCAGCCAGCGCCAGGACGAACTTCTGTCCGACCAGTCCCGTCGCACCTAGAATGCCTACCGGTATCTTTTCCATCATTCACCTCGGTGGGAAACAGCTGTTGTCCAGGGCCTCGTTGTGTCCTCCCTCAAACAGCCGCCCCGCCCGGACCTCCGGCCCGGCAGTATATCATTCCATTCTCGCCACGAAATCCGTAAAGGCTAAGCGAGTTATTGCTGCGACTCCCAAGGAAAAGCCGAGAGAACGACCCCGCCCCAGGAGTGTCAGCCACTCCTAGGCGAGAAACCTTTTCAGATGGAGAGAGATCCTGGCGGCCCTGATTGGGCTTGAAGGGGATGCTGGCACGGAGTCGGTGTGAGCTGGACCCTGACCAGGGGCTTGCGGGTCGCCTCCGAAGCGCCATCAACTCGGGGAAAGGCCAAGAGCCAAAGCTCTGCCCTGCCTTCCCGCCTTTATTGCCCGGGCGGGCGGTAGCTGACCGTCTTCTGGCTCGCCTGGTCGATCTCTTCCGGGGTGAGCAGTACGGTGGTCCTCGGGCTGACCGCTCCCGTGGCCTTTACCCCCAGAGCTACGGCGGCAGGCGTCACCTGGTCCGGAATGTCTACGATGCGATCGCATCGGACCCCCCAAAAGCGTAGTAAAACGCCTCCAGCCTCCCACCCAACGACTCGGTCAACCTCTGCACCTCAGCTCGGCGCTTCGAGCCTCCATCTTTGAGCAGACCCTTCGTGCCTTCCGTCGTGATAGGAAGCCTCAATCAGATATTTGGGCATTCGACACCTCTTCCCTAGGTTAGATCCTGTACTGGTCCGGTGGGGAGAGATCCCAATCCCCGTTTGGACCCAACAAAGCCTGTCAGGAAAATAAAAGCCTTTGGGCTGCGGTTGAAGTGAGCTTACCAAAGAGCCCAGCCCTGAGTCTCTCTTGCCCCAATGGCTCTCTATCGGAGGGTGTCGAAAAACGTGGATTGGCGGATTTTACGGAGCTTCGTTCGTGAGAACGAAGAAAAAGATGTAACTATCTAACTATAAATCACTTACTTTTCCTACCGTTGGGTTCTCTGGAGGTCTTTTTCGACACCCTCCCTCGGCTGGTGGCGCCGTCGAGTCACCTCGAGGTGCTAGAAAGAGAGGGTGGGGAACCAGGTGATTCTCGTCGCACTGCTACTGTGTCCCTCAGCGGCGTGCGGCAAGAAGGCGGTCCCACAGCTGACCGTCATCCAGAACCAGAAGGGCTTGGCCTCCTGGTACGGCCACGGCGACGGCTACCACGGAAAACCCACCGCCAACGGCGAGCGCTTCGACAAGAACAAACTGACGGCCGCCCACTTCAGTCTTCCCTTCGGGACCATGGTCCGTGTGCACAACCAGCGCAACGGCCGTCAGCTGGTGGTTCGCATCAACGACCGTTTCCCAATCGAAACGCTGCGAAAAGGGCGAATCATCGATCTCTCTTACGGCGCAGCCAAGGAGTTGAAGATGGTCCGGGCCGGTGTGGTACCGGTTCTCCTGGAGATCATCTCGACGCCCAAGCCATGACGGAGGCACGAGGTGCTATGCTAGCAATCTCACATGGAAGCAAACGCCGGGGACAGTCTGCGCGACCAGGTCGTTCTGATCACGGGAGGAAGCCGGGGCATCGGCAAAGCGCTGGCCAAGGCTTTCACGCTGGCCGGAGCCCAAGTGGTCTTGACCGCCCGCTCCCAAATCGATCTGGATCGAGTGGCCACTGCTATTCGGCAGCAGGGAGGACACTGTCTCGGCCAGGCAGCTGACGTGAGCCGGGCTTCAGACGTGCAAGCGCTGGTGAATGCGGCGGTGGGGCGCTTCGGGAGGATCGATACGCTCATCAATAACGCGGGCGTGTTTCACGACAATCGGCCGCTATACCGGCTGGATGAGGCCTCGTGGGACCAGGTGATGGATGTCAATCTGAAGGGAAGCTTTCTGTGTTGTAAGTACGTCATTCCTCACATGCGCCCGAACCATTCCGGCTGCATCATCAATCTGTCTTCCGACCTGGGGCGAGAAACGCCCCGCTGGGGGGCCTACGGAATCTCCAAGTGGGCCATCGATGGACTGACGATTCTGATGGCCAAAGAACTGCAGTCCGCCCGTATACGGGTCCATTCGGTCAGCCCCGGCGTGGTGGCGACCGGAATGACCAACTACGCCGGACGCAACCCTGAAGACGTCACGTCGCTCTTTTTGTATCTCAGCTCGGATCGCGCTCGGCGAATCACGGGCAAGCTGCTTCACGTGGAAAGATGGGAGAAGCAATTGGGGCTGGCTCAGAACCGATAGAGGACCACCCATCAGGCCTCGAAAAAACTGTAGCACCGGCATCTTGCCGGTGGATCGACCCGCCCAGAAAGGCAGGCCCAGGATACGGATAGTCTTGATCCACCGGTCTGCCCTGCGGCCACAAAAAGGCCCCAAGTGATATCCGTTTACAGCCGTTGCGCGTACCGGGAAAGCCCTCTATTCCAGCCCAGGCAGGTGAGCTGATTTCTGTGCTTCCCTGGCGGAAGGGCTTCTCACATTCTGCCGACCAGACCTTCAAGAAGACCAGTTGACATCTCGCGAGAGGTAGCCTTCCCTTCTTCCCGGTTTCTGTTCTGGGATCGGATCCAGGGACAAACCCTTTTTCCACCCTGAGCAATCGCCCGGTAAGAAGTCGCCCCTTACAGGTTTAACCTTGACCGACTCTGCTTCCGATGTCTTGCGACCCCGGTTTTCTCCGGCTTCGGCGGCTTCACCAACTCACGAAAAGTGGGCCGGTTCAGCCTCTCGAACCACATCCTCGCCCGACCACCGAAGTGGCCCGGCGAATCCGCCGCTTCGAGCTGCCCCTGTCTGGGTTCCGGCTGGTAACGCCTACCCCTTGGGACCGAAACTAGGTTACCCCCACCAAGTGGGCAGACAAGAAAAAAAACGAAAAAAATTACTCGCACTCCAAGTGTGCAAAATCGCTGTTTTTTTGAAACGAGGTGGAAACCTAGATTCCGGTGACGAGCCTCACAGTTTATCCACATATTTTTCCACAAAGCGGAAAAATCACTTTTCGACGATCCGATTTTCCCACCTCCATAAACTATTTTTTAAACGTTTTAGACGATTTAGGAGAGGCTCCCAACCGGTACAATGCAGCCTGGAGAAAGGCCCCGGCGGATATCGAATGGGGCGCCCATCACCATCCGCATTCGGGGAAGATGCCGCCAGGTTTGAGAAAGCGTCTGGGGATCGATCATGAAAGTCTCCGAAGTGGAGCGATGGCAACGGGATCTGTCGTGGCGCTGTCCCGCCTGCGGAGCTGCCCTGCAGGACGACCGTCGAGATGAAACGAAATCCTGTTCGAGCGGTCACCGTTACGACCGCCAGGATGGGGTCTGGAACTTACTCTCCCCAGCCCGCCAGGCTCACTACCACTGCTTCATCTGCGAGTACGAAACCGTTCGCCGAAGGGAGGGCCGCAGTTCGGACGATTTCCGCTACTATCGCCATCTGCCATTTCGCGACCTCAACGGACATTTCGCAGAGAAGTGGAAGGTCCGTGCCAGCAGCTTCCGTCATCTGCTTAGAAAGATCGTGCAGCCACTGGAAACCAGGTCCCAGCCTCTGCAGATCCTCGACTTGGGGGCGGGCAACGGATGGCTCTCCTACCGGCTGGCGCTCCGCGGCCACCAACTGGTGGCGCTCGACTTGACGGTCAATCTCTTCGACGGCCTCGGGGCCTTCGTGCACTACGACACAGCTTTTCTCCCGGTTCAGGCGGAATTCGATGGGCTTCCCTTTGCTTCGGACCAGTTCGATCTGGCCGTTTTCAACGCCTCCTTCCACTATTCCGTCAATTTTGTGACAACTCTCCGGGAGACTCTACGGGTCCTGAAGCCAGCCGCTCAGGTCGTGATCCTGGATTCGCCCATTTACTCGGATCTGGAGAGCGGCCGCCAGATGGTTCGGGAGAGGGAGAGGGATTTCACGACGCGCTTCGGTTGTCCGTCCGACGCTTTACCGAGTGAACACTTCCTGACCTGGGAGCGGCTTCAAGAGCTGGCGGCTCAATTGGGACTGCGATGGCGAATCTGGCGACCCTTCTACGGCTGCAAATGGGCCCTTCGTCCCTGGAAAGCGGCCCTGTTGGGGCGGCGCCAACCGGCTCGATTCGCACTTTTGGCGGGGCGATCGGAAGGACAATCCAAACCTGGATCGCAGCATGTGAGATCGAAAACCGGTTGATCCAAGGGGAGGGTTGTGCCATGATTTTGGGCTAAATAAAACGAGGTAAACCTCCATGGCAAAGGGATGTAAGGCCAACCAATTCAACTCGGCATTCCCAACCTGGGGTTTGGTCCTTTTCGTCTCCCTGTTTTGTGGGCAACGCCTTGTTCGGGCTGAGCAGCCACCCGAGTATGAAGCTGACGTTCGCCCTTTGCTGGCAGAATACTGCCTCACCTGCCACGCCACCGAAAATCCTACGGCAAGCTTAAGTCTGGAGAGCCTGTCCGCCATCCTGGGTGGTGGGAACAGTGGTCCGGCCGTCGATCCTCACTCTGCGGAATCGAGTCTGCTCTTGCAGCGTCTGGTGGACGGCTCCATGCCTCCCGGCAACACTCCCAAGCCGACCCAGGAGGAGATCGGTATCGTGCGGGCCTGGATCGAGGCCGGGGCGCCCTCAGCCGAAGCCCGACAGCCGGAGCCTCTGGAAGCGAAGAACGCCGTCAGCGAAGAGGACCGGAGCTTCTGGGCGTTTCGAAAACTGGATGCGGCGGCGGTTCCCAGGGTTCGGCAGATTGAGCGCCTGCGCACTCCGATCGACGCCTTCATCCTGAATCGGCTGGAAAAAAAGGGATTGGACTTTTCTCCCGACGCGGACCCGGCGACCTTGGTGAGGCGACTGCACCTGGATCTGCTGGGGCTACCCCCTCAACCGAAAGAAGTGGCTGCGTTCGTTCACCATCCGTCCGAGCAATCGTATCGAAAACTGGTGGACAGGCTGCTCGCATCGCCCCACTTTGGCGAGCGCTGGGGTCGGCACTGGCTGGACGCAGCCGGCTTCGTAGACACCGTTGGGGGTGATGTCGACGCCCCTCGAATCAAGCTTGGAGAAGGAAAGTGGCGCTATCGCGACTATGTCGTCGACTCCTTCAATCAGGATAAACCCTACGACCGTTTCCTGCTGGAACAACTGGCTGGGGACGAGCTGATGGAGTGGCGTTCGGCCCCCCGATTCACCCCGGAAATGCTCGAGCTGCTGGTGGCCACCACCTTTCTGAGAGCGGCCGCCGACGACACGGACGAGGACGTGCTCAACACACTCGACATTCGCTACGGGGTGCTGCAGTGCACACTAGACACCTTCACCAGCAACGTCCTGGCCCTGACCGTGGCCTGCGCCCAGTGCCACGACCACAAGTACGACCCCATTCCTCAGAAGGACTACTATCGTCTGGCCGCCATCTTTACTCCGGCCTGGAACCCTCACTCCTGGTTGCAGCCCGGGGATCGGCAACTGGCCGACGTGGCTCCGGTACAAAGGAGGCAGATCGACCAAAGCAATGAGAAGATTGACACGGCGGCGGCACCGATTAAGAGAAAGCTTCGAGCCCTGTACAGCCCCTACGAGGAGCAGCTCCTAGAAGAGCGCCTGCAGACGCTTCCCGAGACCATCCGCGAAGATGTAAAGGATGCGCTTCAGATCCCCGGCCGGCTCCGCACCCCGGTTGAGAAATACCTGGTGGAGAAACTGGAGCCCCTGGTGGGCGTCTCTCGAGATGAGATTAACCCCTATTTCACGGAAATGGAGTACAGCCGGGCAAAGCGTCTAGAAGAGCAGCTCGCCGAGATCGAAGCGGAGCGGGATTCCTATGGTTACCTGCAAGCCGTCTACGATGTTGGGCCTCCACCGGCTACCCATCTTCTGCGGCGTGGCAACTATCTGACGCCAGGACCGGAAGTGACACCGGGTTTCCTCACTGTCCTGGATGAGGAAGAAGGGTCTACCGGCATTGAAGATTGGGCACCCCAGAAGAAAACTAGCGGGCGACGACTGGCCCTGGGCCATTGGCTCACGCAACCGAATTCGCGGGTCTCGGCTCTGGTAGCCCGGGTGATCGTCAACCGCATGTGGCAGTACCTCTTCGGGGAAGGCATTGTTGCCACTTCGGACAACTTCGGTCGAAACGGCGCGTCCCCCACCCATCCGCAACTGCTGGAGTGGCTGGCTCGAGAACTGATCGGCGGCGGCTGGCACCTCAAGCCGGTGCTGCGGCTGATGCTCAACTCGACGGTCTACCGGCAGACTTCTCATCGAAGGGACGGAATCGGCGGCATCCAACCCGAGACCGTCGATCCCGGCAACCAGCTCTTGTGGCGCATGCGGTTGCGGCGTCTGGAGGCGGAGGCCATCCGGGATTCCATCTTGGCCATCAGCGGAAAGTTGAATCTAGCCATGAGCGGACCATCGATTCTGGTCAGGGCCCGCCCTGACGGGGTGGTTCTCGTCTCCAAGCCGGATCTAGCCCAACCCGGCGACCGCTTTCGTCGCAGTGTCTATCTGCTGACTCGGCGCAACTACAACCTGTCTTTTTTGACCGTCTTCGATCACCCCATCATGTCCACCAATTGCACTCGCCGGGATGATTCTGCTGTGGTGCTGCAGTCCTTGAGCCTGCTCAACAATGAGTTTGTTCTCGACAACGCCCAGCATTTCGCCCACAGATTGCTGGCGGCGGGAGGGGAGCAAGTGACGGTGATTCAGCGAGCCTTTGCAGCGGCTCTGGCCCGTCCTCCCACCCCCCAGGAAGAAGTCTGGAGCCAGGAACTGCTGGATGACGAAGTGAGCCGCTCACTGGACCGGAATCTGCCGCCCGCGGAAGCGGAACGCCAGGCCGTCGCGAGTCTGTGCCAGATGCTTTTCAATACCAACGAATTCTTACACGTGGAATAAGGTGAACTATGACCACGTCCGCCCTCCAGACTGATTCCTTCGAGCCCTTTTCGCGCCGGGACTTCCTGCAGACCTCGGGGCTTGGCTTTGGATCTCTGGCCTTCTCCTATTTGCTGCAAGCGGATCTGCTGAGGAGTGCCGCAGTCACCTCGCCTCACCGCTCCCTGGATCTGCATCCCAAAGCGCCCCACTTCGCGCCCCGAGCGCGGGCCGTCATTCAGTTGATGCAAAACGGCGGACCCAGCCAGATGGATCTCTTCGATCCCAAGCCGGAGCTGCAGAAACGGGATGGGCAGAAGCATACCGAGCAAGTGGAGACCTTTCAGAAGGGCAGCGAGGCCAACCAGCTCTTGGGCAGCCCCTTCAAATTTGCCCCTCGAGGCCAGTGCGGCATCGAGCTGTCCAATGTGATCCCCTATACGGGTTCGATCGTGGATGAAATCTGCCTGGTCCGCTCCATGTACACGGAGCACAACAACCATACCGAAGCCTTGGTCATGCTGCAGACCTGCCGCATTTTCCCGGGGTGGCCGGTCCTAGGGAGCTGGATCAGCTATGCTTTGGGCACCGAGAATCAGAATCTGCCCGCTTATATCGTCCTGCGCGACCCGAAAGGCTACAACACCAGCGGGACCCTGCTCTGGGAAAACGGATGGTTGCCGGCGCTGTATCGGGGAACCGAGTTCAACTCCCAGGGCGCTCCCGTTCATGATTTGGAACCGGCTCGAAGGGTCTCCTCTGAGACCCGCCGCGACCAACTGGTGTTTCTGGCCAAGCTCAACCAGGAACACCTCAGGAAGTACCCCCAGGAATCCAAACTGGAGACTCGGATTCGCAACTACGAATTGGCGGCTCGCATGCAGTTGGAAGCTTCCGACCTTCTGGACCTGTCCACCGAATCGCGGGCAACCAAAGAGCTGTACGGCCTGGACCTCCCGCTGACCTCCAGTTACGGCACCCGCCTGCTGATGGCGAGGCGGCTGGTCGAGGCTGGAGTACGCTTCGTCCAGGTCTTCCCGCCAGCGACTGACAACACACAGCCCTGGGACAGCCACCGCAACACCGAGGAGGAAATCGGGCGGGTGGCAGGGCAAACCGAACTACCCGTGGCCGGACTCATCAATGACATGAAGAATCGGGGGCTGCTGGATGAGGTAATTGTTCTCTATTGCGGAGAATTCGGGCGTTTACCCATCTCCCAGAACGGCACGGGACGCGACCACAATCGCAATGCCTTCAGCCTGTGGCTGACGGGAGGAGGATTCAAGAAGGGCTTCCTTTACGGAGCCACTGATGAGCTGGGCTATCGGTCGGTGGAAAACCGGGTCAGCGTCCCCGATCTGCAAGCCACCATCCTCCATCAGCTGGGAATCCACCACGAAAAGCTGACCTTCCTGCATCATGGACGCCCGGAGACCCCCACCGACACATCCGTCACCGGCGCTCGGGTGGTTCGAGATCTTCTGGTCTAGTTCCAGTCCGAGACGCTCCGGAGACGGGACCACCTGAACTTGAATGAATGCGTCTAAGCAAAAGAGATGGTGTCGCCGCAAAAGGTTGCTCCGGCGGGCTCTTTTGCGCCTCCGCTTTCGGCTCATCGACGAGCGGCGCCTGCATCGCCCCGTTCTGGAGCACATCGGTTCCCAGACGATCCTGGTGCTGCCGGGGGTCTTCCCTCCCGGCCTTTTTTACAGCGGTGCCTTCCTGGCTCGTCACTTGAATGCGACCCGCATCCCCAAGGGATCGACAGTCCTGGACTTGGGGACGGGCAGCGGCGTCGCCTCCGTCTTCGCCGCCCGTTGGGCTCGATCGGTGATCGCAGCAGACATCAACCCAGACGCCCTTCGCTGCGCCCGTATCAACGCTCTTCTGAATCAGGTGGAGGGTCGGGTGGAGGTGATTCGCAGCAATCTATTCGAGCGTCTCAACGGGAGAAATTTTAATGTCGTCCTGTTCAACCCCCCTTTTCTGAAAGGCGAACCCACGAGTTCCTTCGAGCAGGCTTTTCGCAGCGGGGACGTTGCGCCGAGATTCGCCCGAACTCTGGGGCGACACCTGCGCCCCAAGGGCCGCTGCCTGCTGGTTCTGTCCACCCAGGGGTCGGGAGCGGAGTTCCTGTCGGCCCTGAAGTCCAACGGATTTCAATGCCAACTGTCCGACGAGGAGAGCCATTTTCAGGAGCGCTTCCTGCTTTACACGCTTTCCGCCTCTCAGTAGCATGAGTCCGTCAGTCCCCGACGGACTCATGCCATGGTGGTTTTGTATAACCCGCCTAGTTCGGCGAACCGCAAGCCGGTGCTTCCTTTTTCTCTGCTGGCCCTGGGAGCTTTGCTGGAAGGCAAAACCCCTTACCAGATCGTAGATGGCAACCTGGAGCCAGATCCTCTGGACGCGCTGGACCGGGCCATCCAGGAGCGCGAAGCGCTCTACCTAGGCGTGACCGTCATGCCCGGCCCTCAGCTGGCGGCAGCTGACTCTCATTGCCAGGAGATCCGGCGGCGGCATCCCCGGACCCGTATCGTCTGGGGAGGCTACTTTCCCACCCAGCACTACGATGTCTGCCTGCGCGACGGTCCCGTCGATTTCGTGGTGCGAGGCCACGGGGAACGAGCCTTCGCCGATCTGGTCGCCAGGGCGCCAAACCAAGGCGACCCGGAATCGATTCCAGGCCTCGTTTACCGCCAAGCCGCTACCGCGACCACCATACCCACTACCCTGCCCCCCCTGCCCGACCCGGAATTCCTGCCCGACTTTCCCTACCACCGGATCGACATGCGACGCTATGTGCGCAACACCTTCATGGGCCGGACCCTGTCGCACCACTCCAGTTACGGATGTCCCTTCTTTTGCAACTTCTGCGCGGTCGTAAACATGGTCAATGGCAGGTGGAAGGCCCAGTCTGCGGAACGAACGGCACGCATCACCCGCCAATTGGCTGAGGATTACCAACTGGATGCTGTCGAGTTTTTCGACAACAATTTCTTCGTCGATCAGTCGCGCGTAGCCGAGTTCTGCGAACGCATCATGGATTTGCGGATCCGCTGGTGGGGCGAAGCTCGAATAGACACCCTGCTGGCCTTCTCCGATGCGACTTGGGAAAAGATGGCACGAAGCGGCTTAACGATGGTGTTCCTAGGCGCAGAATCGGGGTCCGACGAGACCCTGCGGCGGATGCAAAAAGGGAGGTCGCGCCTCGGTGGACAAGACACTGTCAATCGCCCAGAAGATGGCTCCTTACGACATCATTCCCGAGTTCTCCTTCGTCCTCGGCAACCCGCCCCACCCCGAGAAGGATACGGAAGAGACGCTGCGCTTCATCCGGAGGGTCAAGAAGGTCAATCCGGCCAGTGAAATCGTTCTGTATCTCTACACCCCGGTCCCCCTGGCGGGCGAGCTGTACGACAGCGCCCGCCGGGCAGGTTTCAGCATGCCCGATGGGCTGGCGGCTTGGACCTCGCGTGAGGGCCAGGAATTGGCGCTGCGACGGAGCGGCAACCTGCCCTGGGTGTCCGGCCGGCTGCACCGCCGCTTGCGCAACTTCGAAAGGGTGCTCAATGCCTACTATCCCACCCAGACGGACGCCCGTCTGCAGGGGGTGTGGCGCCTGGTTCTGAAAACCATCAGCGGCTGGAGATACCACTCCCGGTTGTATCATTTCCCCATCGAACTGCGGGCCCTGCAGCGATGGGTCGGTTATCAGAGACCCGAAACCAGCGGATTCTAGCCAGCCCCATGTTTTCATCCGGCAAAGTCGTTCTTTTCTTTCCTTCCTACGGCAGTCGGGAAGCATCACCCCCTCTGGCGCTGATATCGATCGCCGCTCCCCTGCTGCAGGCGGGCTTCGAGGTGAAGATCGTCGACCAGACCCTGGAACCGGATTCCGTGACCGCGGTGGTACGGGAAATGGAAGACGCGCTCTGTCTGGGCATCTCCATCATTACGGGTCCCATGATCCA
This sequence comes from Acidobacteriota bacterium, assembly GCA_965205565.1. Lineage (GTDB taxonomy): Bacteria > Acidobacteriota > UBA6911 > RPQK01 > CBDBID01 > CBDBID01. Next base: position 50,966 of record CBDBID010000039.1, on the reverse strand, counting down.
GGGGGCCGTCGAAGTCGGACGAGCCGTCAAAGCCGCCTACCCGGATAAGCCGATCGTCCTGGGGGGCTGGCACCCCTCCATCCTGCCCGAGCAGACCCTGGCGGCCTCCTTCGTCGATGTGGTGGTGATCAAACAAGGGGAGTTCACTTTTCTGGAGCTGGTGCGCCGCTTCAACTCCGGACTTTCCTCAGAGGGCGTGGCCGGGACCCTGTGGAAGAAGGATGGGGAACTAACCTGGAACCCTCTGCGACACTACCCTAAAGTGGCCGAACTCCCCAGCCGGATACCGGGTTACGACCTAGTCCCCTACGACCAGTACGAGAGCCAGACCGGCCTGCGCTGGGTGATGTACAGCTCCAGCCACGGATGCCCCTACAATTGCAGCTACTGCTCCAATGCATCCGTGTATGGGCGCAACCTCGACCTACTCCCCGTCGAGCAGGTGATCGACGAAATCACCTACCTGGTGCGCAAGCACCGGATCGGCCTGTTGGGGATCATCGATGACATCTTTTTCGCTTTCCGGGATCGCTGCCTGCAGATCGCTGAGGGCCTAGCGCGCTCCGGCCTGCAGTTTCAGTGGTACATCCAAGATCGGGTGGATTGCTGGTCTCGGCTGACCCAGAAAGAGGCGCGCCTGTATCGACGTGCCGGACTGGTTCGGGTGCATTTCGGGGCCGAATCAGGTTCCGAGACAGTCCTGCGATCCATCGACAAGAAGGCGCCCGTGGCGGCCACGCTCAAGGCCATGGACCGCTGCACCCAGGCAGATATCCGGGCCAGCTTTGGTTTCATCTTCGGCTTGCCGGAAGAAGCAGAAGTGGACCTGCAGGAAACAGTTCGTCTCATCGACGCCATTTATTCCCGAAGCGAAAAAGCCGACTGCTACACCAATATCTTCACGCCCTACCCCGGATCACCCCTGTGGCCCGTCTCGGTAAAGAAGGGTTTCGTGCCCCCCTCCAAACTGGAGGAGTGGAGCCAATTTTACCCTCGGATCACACGACTTCCCTGGCTATCGGAAAGCCAGCACCAGCGACTGCAGGTCATCCGGGAGTGCCTGCGATTCGGCTACCATCAGGTCAACGTCGGAGAAAAGCCCTACCGGGCCAGGCACCGCTTGCTACTGAAAATGCTCCAACCGATCTCCAAACTCAGGGTCCAACACCACTACTTCGAGCTTCCCTGGGAAGTCTACAGCTATTGGACTCTGAAAAAACTGCGGCTCGGGCTCAACCTCGAACCTCGATTCTGACCGCTTGTTCGCATAAACTTCCAGGATTCTGCACAACTCCCTCTACCTGCTGGGGTTTCATGCGGTTTGTTTCGGTTCCGCTTATTATCTGTGGCGACGGCGAAACGGAATGCTCGTGCAGGACGCCCATCACAAAACGGAGCCCCAAGCGTGATTGACCAGGGATCTCGACCTTCCGCAGGAAGTGGCACCGCACTGATCCAGCCACATCCAGGACGAACCCTTAGGGCTGGTCTATGGTGCCTGGTAGGCGGCGGATCCGCACTGGTTTTCATGCTGGGCTTTGTGCCCAGTTGGCACACCACTGGAGGCGACTTTGCCAATTATTACACCGCCTCCCGCCTTACCTTGGAGGGGATTCCTCTCGAGAACGCCTATTGGGATTTCAGCTGGTTCCAAAAACACATGGACCGGTACGGAATCCGCAATCAGGTGGGCGGCTTCACACCCCAGCCTCCGGCCGCTTCCCTGCCTCTTCTGCCGCTGGCCCATCTCCCTCCCGGGGTTGCAAAAAAGATATGGCTTCTGACCAACGTCGCGCTCGGCGTTCTTTGCGTAGGGCTGCTTTCGAGACTGAGCGGCTTGCCGGTGCTGGTCTGTTCGTTGATCGTGGTGGGTAGCAGCTACGGGCTGATCAACAACTTCCTTTTCGGCCAGTTGTATTTGCTGGTGCTGTTACTGATTCTGCTGGGTCTCTCCTCAGCTCGCGCCGGTCGGTCGGGGTTGGCCGGGATTTCCTTGGGGGCCTTGATTGCCCTCAAATACGTGGGCCTTCCGTTCGTTTTGCTGCTGACCGTCAAAGGGAAGAGGCGGGTGGGCCTGGCTGCAGCACTGACCCTAGCGGGGGTGCTCGCGGTCTCTCTTTGGTTGCATGGCTGGCCCACCTATCAAACCTTTTTGACCGAGGTTCTGCCTCGCCATTGGCAGGGAGAGATCCAGGATCCCTACGCCGTGGAGTTTCAGTCTTGGAACAGCCTGTTTCGGAGACTTTTCCTGGGCGAACCGTCCTTGAATCCATTTCCCGTGGTGCACTCGCCCCTGGCTTACTTCGGCTTCAAGAATCTCACCTTCTGGACGGTGGCCGCCGGAGCCATGGCACTGCTGTGGGGCTCGGGACCCATGAGTCGCAGACATCGCTGGCTTTTTCAAGCGGCGGTGGTGGCCACCGCTATTCTGGTTCTCTCCCCTGCAGCAGCGACCTATCATTTCCTGTTGCTGACCATCCCCACAACCTTCCTGGTTCGCATTCTCCTGGACCTGAAAAGAAAGGGGACGGCGACGCTACTGGTCCTGCTGCATATGGGCATCAACGTTCCCCTCTACCTGCACGTGAGCCATCTGGCTCAGGGATATGGGAACCTGCTGGCCTATCCGAGACTGGTGGGTCTCACCCTCTTCTCTCTTTTGGCGATTCTGGCGGTTCGCAAGCAATTGCGGCAAGCCCGCCTCTGGCCCGCCTGGATTCCGCTGGTTGCCGTGTTGGCCGCGCTGCAGACCGTCATGAACGACCGGGCTTACCGACGGACTCCCACCGACGCGGCCCGACCGGTACCCTTTTCCAGCCCGGCACTGGATCCAAGCCTCGACCTCATCGTGGGCTCTCCGGACCGTGGCACAAACAAGACCATTTTCAGCTACTGCCAGCTGCTGGTGGAGCGCTATGCGATTTTTTCCACGCGGGGAGAACGACTGACTCCGGACACGACGGCCAATTTTTACCATCCAGACCTGGCCCGCGACGACCGGAAACTGTTGGTCGAAACGGTCCGGGAAGGGAGAAGCGAGATTTGGGTGAGTCGAGATGAAACGGCGAGTCTGAGTTTGGCGACTCCGGGCTCCTCGGCTCGCTGGCACCCCTCGGGAACGGAATTCGTCCTGGCCAGAGGGGGGAAACTGGGTCGATACGACTTGGATCGACGCGTATGGGAGCCGCTGCCAACCTCCGACTTCTGTTATGACCCCTCCTACAGTCCCGAGGGTGAGGCCATTCTTTACTGCTCTATCGCCGGGGAAAGAACCCGATTGTGCTACCTTCGTCTCGATCAAGACGCCCCACAGATCCTCTTCGAGACGCGAGGCCGCATGCAAGCTCCCCGTATGTCTCCCGATGGAGGAAAGATCGTTTTTTCCGGCCGTTTCCAAGAGCACGGCGGCAACTGGGACATCTGGGGCTTGACGCTGGCCCGCCGGGCCTTGATCCGGGTAACATACCACCGAGCCATAGACCGGAGTCCCATTTGGGATCGCAACGGCTCCCGCATTCTGTTCGTCTCCGACCGTGGACGCGGCCTTGGATGCACCACCTTGTTCCGGATTCCGTGGCCGGGGGAAGTTGGATGACCAGGCACCAGTTCCGAATCCGCGCGGCCAAGAGCCTGGACGCTCTTTTGGGAAAGCTGATTGTGGCGCTCGGGCCCTTTTTCAAGGCGCCACGATCAGAGCCAGAGGGTCGCTCGGTCAAGAGCATCCTGTTCATCAAACTCTGGGGGATGGGAAGCATTATTCTCACCGAGCCGGCTCTGCGCTGGTTGAAAAAGACCTATCCGCAGGCCCGATTGGATTATCTGACCCTGGAGGAGAACCGCGAACTTCTGTCCTTCATTCCCTGGGTGACCCAGGTGCACTCCCTGTCGTGGAAGGGTTTCTTTCGCTTCCTGGTGAGCGTTCTCTTCCTTTCAAGAAATCTTCGCGGTCGGCGCTATGACCTCGTTTTCGACGCTGAGTTCTACGCCAGTTTTTCCACTCTTTTGGCCCGGCTGACGGGAGGCGACTGGCTGGTTGGATTCGCCGAAGCGAATACCCCCAAGAAGATTCTTCTGGACCGTTGCGTCGACTGCCGGGAGGGACAGCATAGCTCTCAATTCTTTGTGAGCCTGGTCCAGCAAGCCTCCATGCCGCTCACGCTGACACGGCTTCCTCAACTGATCCTTCCCAAGGTCCCGAGCGAGATGCTTTTGCTGAGAAAGCGGCCCTACTTTGTCATGAATGCCAATGCCGGTCCGCTGGCGCTGGAGCGGCGCTGGCCTCGGGACCGCTTCGCCCGCCTGGGCCAAGCTCTCATCGAGCATTACGATTTTGACGTGCTGCTGGTGGGTGCCGCCTCAGAGGTCAGCTACGTGCGTCCCCTGGCCCGCAGCTTCCAAAGACAGGATCGCATGGAGGACTGGACCGGCAAACTGACTCTGATTGAGCTGGCGAAGCTGATTCGGGGATCGGTTTGTGTCATCTCCAACGACAGTGGACCCATGCACCTGGCGGCGGCCCTGCAGGTCCCAGTGGTGGCCTTTTTTGGACCCGAGACACCCCGCCTTTACGGTCCGCTGACCCACAGCAAGCTGATTTTCTACCGGAATCCCGGCTGCAGCCCCTGCATGAGTTGGAATAACGCGAAGACCGTCCGTTGCACCAACAATCACGTCTGCCTGGAAGAGATGCGTGGGATCGAAGTGATCCCGCAGGTGCTCTCGTTTCTGGATCGGGAAGTGGTCGAAAGAAAATCCGTAGTTCATGGGTCTGGCCCTGAACCTCACGCTTCCAGGGAGTGCAGCCTTGCCTGATCGGCACCGGATCTTGCTCCTCAATCCGCCTGGGCGCAAGCGCTATCTGCGAGACTATTTCTGCAGCAAGGTCTCTCAGGCGGATTACGTCCATCACCCCATCGATCTTCTCTTTCTGAGCGGATTTCTCAAGCAGCAGTTCCGGCTTTCGCTGGTGGATGCCATCGTCCAGAATCTCGGTCCGGAAGCCTGTCTGGACCAGATTGCCAAACGGCGCCCCGACTCCATCGTGGGCCTCGTCGGTTCCGTGTCCTATCCGGAGGACCGGTTCTTCTACGCCCAGCTTTCCCAGAAAACGTCCGCCCGGTTGATTCTCGTTGGCGATGTCCTCCTGGAAGATCGAAAAAAGCGGCTCGAGAAGCTCCCCTTCGTGGGGGCTCTTTTGCACGACTTCAGTACCCCGGACCTGAGGCGGTACTTGACGGCAACCACAGAGCATTGAGATGGGCTGAAGAACATGACGGTCCGAGTGGGGGACTCCATCCTGGCTCTGCCGCTAGACCGCAAACCGGCCTCCTGGTTTCAACTGCCCATACCGGAGCATCGGCTCTTTTTGGATCTGAACTACCGTTATCCATTCGTCCGCAGGCGCCGCTTTGCCACGGTCCTGACCGACTTCGGCTGTCCCTACCCCTGCACCTTCTGTGTGATGTCGACGCTGGGCTGGAAGCAGCGGCCCGTGGACAACGTGATGCAGGAATTACGGCAGCTGGAGGATCTGCAGGTCCAGGAGATCTTCTTTTTGGACCAGACCTTTGGTCTGTCCCGATCCAGAACAACCCAGCTTCTGAGACGGATGAGGGAGATGTCGCATCGGTTCGGCTGGGTTTGTTTTTCCCGACCCGACATCTTGGAACCGGATCTGCTCGAGCAGATGAAATCGGCCGGCTGCCACACCGTTATCCTGGGGCTGGAAAGCGGCAGTCAGGTAATTCTGGACAGCGTCAAGAAGGGCTATCAGAAAAAGCAGATCGAGAGGGCTTTCCGGCTCTGCCGCAAACTCAAGATTCGAACCGTAGCCACCGTGATCTTGGGCCTGCCTGAGGAGACGCAAGAAACGTTTCTCCAGACCCTAGATTTTATAAGGGAAGTGGACCCCGACTTCGCCTCTTTCAACGTGGCCGTCCCCAGGATGGGGACACCGCTTCGGAGCGAAGCGCTTCAGCTGGGTCTGATCGACCCGGGCATTGAGGTCATGGACCAGTCCGGAAGCCGAGTGGCGATGCTTTCGAAGGCGCTGAGCAGAGAACAGATCGCCGCCTTGCGGGAGCGGGCCTTCGCCGACTTCTATTTCCGTCCCAGCTCCTGGCCCCGTCGGCTCTCGGCTTGGCTTCACTCCGGTCCGTCTCCGGAGGACCTCCTGATCCAGGCACGCCAAGCCAGCGCCCTTTTGTTGAAACACCTGAAACACCCGGAGAAACCCCTCCCACCGGACGCTAGACTGCCCCGACCGAGCGATAGACTTCCAACGTTTCGCGAGCGGCCCTCCGCCAGCTGAATGACCGAACCCATTTAAAACCTCGCTTGGACAAGTCGCGGCGACGATCCGGGTCGCTTGTCAACCTCAACAGAGCGTCCTGGATGGCACCGAGACAGGACACGTCTACCAGCTCCACTGCCTCCCCTCCGACTTCCGGAAGCGAGGAATTTCGACCCGCCACCACCGGGACTCCGCAGGCCATCGCTTCCAGGACGGGCAGGCCGAAGCCTTCGTAAAGCGACGGGAACACAAAGATCTCAGCCAGATTATAAAGGGCCGGCAAGAGAGAGAAGGGTACGTATCCCAAAAGGAGCACATCCTTTTGCAGGCCGAGCTGCTCGATTCGGCGTTTGACCTCGCCGTAACCCCACCCGGCCATGCCGGCCAGCACCAGTTGATGGGGTAATGGCTCTCGTTTGCGGGCTCGTCGGAAGGCCTCTATCAGGCGGAGGAGATTCTTACGAGGTTCGATCGTGCCCACGCAGAGAATGATTCTGCAGGACAAGCCGTAGCGCCGGCGTACCACCTCCTGCAGACTGGTGTCGGAGAGGGGTTGGAAAACGGGCGCCGGCGCTTCGTAGATCGCCCGAACCCTCTCCGGAGCCAATCCCGTACCCGCTAGAATGTCGCGCCTGGAGCTCCGGGATACGGCGATCACGGCCTCCGCTCGTCTGGCCGATAGCTGAACCAACGGGCGCATCACCCTGCGGTGCCAGGGATGCCAGTGGGGAAACATCTGCAGGGTCATGTCGTGAATCGTCACAACCGTAGGGGTCGTCGTCGCGGCCAAGGGTGCGACCGAGTTAGTGAAGTGGGCCAGCTGGCCCTTCTGGGACCGAACGATCAGAGGCGCGATGCACTGGATCCAAAGACCGCGGATGGGAAAGCGTCCGGCCGACGGAATCCGGACGTGGGGAGGCAAAGGATGTGAGGTTTCCACGGGTCGGTTGGAAACCACCACGATCTCGTGACCGGGAACCTCCCTGGCCAGGTGGTGGAGCAAATGCTCCGTATAGTAACCGACCCCCGTCTGGTAGGGGCGAAGTGTGGTTCCGTCAAAAACGATGCGCATCGACCGGGAAAGCTTAACATTGAGGGCGCCTCATGCCGTAAACTAGTGCTCCCTTCCATAAATACGGTGATGTTTGCGGAGGGGGGTTGGGAGGTGAGGTCGAGAAGCGAGGAGGAGGCGATGCAGGGCATCGTTGACGAGGAGCGACAAAGAGATCGCCCGCAACCCCCATCCGCCCGAAGGGTTGCGGCGGGACCCCCCTGTCTTCGGTGTTGCTCCTCCTCCCCGATGTCTCCGCATCGACTCGTCGTCGCGCCTGGAATCCAGGTGTGTCGCGCTCGCAACAAACATCATCGTATTTGTGGAAGTGAGCACTAGGACCTTGTTGCTATGAAACGCTCTTTACCGACTCCAGGTTCGACACGCCGTGAGGCCGTAGAAGCGTCCGGGTCGCTTTCAGGCCAGATAACGCCCCGATCGAGCACATCGAAAACTCCAGATTGGGGCCCGAGTGCCTCAGCAACGGCCACCACCGACCCGCTGGAAGACAAACTGGCTCCGGAGGAAAGGGCCATTCTGCGGACGGTCCTCTACTCCTCGCTATTCCAGTATCCACTCACTGAGAAAGAAATCCGATCCAACCTCCTGGAGTATCCGGATCCACCGTCGATTCAAAGCCGTTACCAGGCCAGCCCGATCCTGCGGGCGCTGCTCGATTTCCAGCAGGGCTACTGGTTCGTCCGAGGCCAGCCGTCGCTCGTTGAGAAGCGACAGGAGAGAAAGCAGCGCACCCAGGAGCTCCTCAAGGCCCATCGACGTGTACTCAAACTGATTTGTGCCCTCCCTCACACCCGGATGGTGGCCTTCTCGGGTAGTGCGGCCCACGGGAACCTGGATGGCGATGGAGACATCGATCTGGTCATCTTGACTCAAAGACGGAAGGTCTGGAGCACAGCCGTGAGCACTCTGCTACTGACCAAGATGCTGGGCTGCCGTCGGCGGGTCTGTTTCAACTTCGTCCTCTCCGATCGGCGCCTCCGCTTGGGGCGAGAAGACCTGTTCAGCGCCAACCAGATGATCCATCTCAAACCCCTCTTTGGCGCAGACGTCTATCGCCGGTTTCTCGACGAGAACCCTTTCGTAACCCACTTCTATCCAAACCTCGAGGCGGCTTCCTCGGAAGCCTCTGAATACGGATCCGGATGGTTTTTGAGAGCTCTGAAACGAGGGCTCGAATGGCTTCTCCTGCCCGGCCCGGGCCAGATTTTGGAGCGAATCTGCCGAGCGGCCTACCGATCCTACCTTCGTGGGCGCTCCCAGAGCTGGGCCACACCCGAGGAGGTCGTTCTGGACAGCGAGTACCTCAAACTGCACACCAACAGCCATCGGCGGCGGGTGCTTGACAAATTCAATCGACAGGTCCACTGGGCGGCGGAACAGATCGTGCAAAATCCCGCTACCGTGAGCCCGCAATCCGAAACGCGGGGGAGGGAGTAGGTGCCGCCGCCTTTGGGATGCTCCGATTCCTCCGGTCGGCGACGGGATTGTCTGGTCTTGCTGGCCCTGCTGTCCTTCCTTCTGGCACTGCATCCAGTGCTTTCCCAATCGGACTCCACCCCGCCATCCCGCCCCCGGATTATGGCATCACCCCAAGGAGTCTTTGTCGACCAAGCCGACCAAAGCGGCCTGCACTGCGCACATTTCAACGGGCTTTCCGGCAACCTCTATCTGCCCGAGATCACCGGGTCCGGAACCGCACTCCTCGATTACGACAACGACGGAGATCTGGACGTCTATCTGGTGCAGGGAAACGCCCTCCCCTGGGAAAGAGGATCCGGGGCTGACCCTGCCCCGGCCCAGCCCTTCTCGGATCGGCTTTTTCGGAATGACCTGGCCGTTGGACCCGTTGGCACCCCAACACTCCACTTCACCGATGTGACGCCAGAGAGTGGGATCGAGCAGGCCCAGGGTTACGGGATGGGAGTCGCCACCGAAGACATCAACAATGACGGCTGGATGGATGTATACGTCACCAATTTCGGTTCCAATCAGCTTTTCTTGAACCAGGCAGACGGATCTTTTCGGGACGTGACTAATTCCAGCGGAACCCAGGATCGGCGGTGGAGCACCAGTGCCACTTTCCTGTACTACGATCGGGACGGCTGGCTGGATCTGTTCGTGGCCAATTACGTCAAATTCGATCCAGCGGTTCGCTGCTACGCCCCCAGCAGCGCGCCCGGGTACTGTGGACCCCAAGCTTTCGAGCCGGAACCGGATCGGCTGTTTCGCAACCGGGGCGACGGCACTTTCGAGGACCTCACCCCGGCATCCGGACTCCGCGAGGAGACCGGATGCCGGGGCTGGGTGTAGTGGCAGCAGATTTTGACGCCGATGGCTGGATCGACCTTTACGTCGCCAAGGACGGGGCTCCCAACCAGCTTTGGATCAACCAGAAAAATGGAAGATTCAGCAACGAAACCCTGCTGGCCGGAGCGGCTTTAAATTCCATGGGACAACCCGAAACGGACATGGGCGTCGACGCCGGGGACTTCGACGGGGACGGCGACCTGGATCTGTTCCTGAGCCACCTGACCGGGGAAACCTATACGCTGTATTGAAACGACTCGGGAGGGTTGTTCGAGGACCGGAGTTTGGAAACGGGGGTGGCTACGTCCAGCTTTCCCAACACCGGATTTGGAGCCGGGTGGATCGACTATGACAACGACGGACTTCTGGATCTTCTGATCATGAATGGGGCGATGCGCATTCTCGAAGAGCAAGCTCGACAGGGTTCGGTCTACCCACTGAGCCAACCCAATCAATTGTTTCGCAATCTAGGTGGGGACCGCTTCCAGGACGTCTCCGCGCTGGCCGGTGCCATTTTTCAGAACCTGGAGGTCAATCGCGGAGCGGCCTTCGGCGATATCGACAACAACGGAGACATCGACGTGGTCCAGACCCCGAAATCATTCGGTTCACCCTCGGCCCAGTCCGTGAACGACAGCGACTCTTCCGTCACCCACTGGAAGGTGCCCTCGTCTTGTTGATCCGAGAGACCGATCCAATAGTTGACACTGACGGGTTCTGCCTGGGGCAGAAGAGAAAACCTGATGAAATCCGCCTCGGCTTGGCTGGTGATCGTCACAAGGTGACCGGGCAAACCCTTGAAGCTCAGCCTGTCGGCAAGGCCGTTGGCCTCGGTCCAGTTTCCACTCAAAGGAACAACCTGGTAGGAATGTCCATTGCCACCACTGGACTCGTCCCAGAGAATCGGGTCCGAAGCGAAAGCCAATTCCCCCGTCAGGCCTAGCAGCGCTAAAAAGAGCCGCATGGTTTCACCCCTTTTTTCCCAGTCAATCTATCGTAGGCGGTAATCGTTGAAAAATGGCGAATTCCGGGGGGGGGCTTGCGAGCCGTGGCATTCCGAAACAATCAGGAATATCTCTGAGGGCGGAACAGACCCGCGCCACTCAACGCATTCGCCCACTGTACCGCGACCGTGAGGGAGCGGCGGGAAAAGCAACAAGTCGCAGGACTCACTGTAGATCCCAGGACCGGCGCGGAACTGCGCTTTCCCGCCTCAGAACCGGAAAAGCAAAAGGCATTCTATAGACGGTCCCAAGACTCCAGTGCAGTGGATACCCAAGCAGTAACCCTTCCACCGGTGACGCCTCGAACTGCTGCACTCCCCGCCGCTCCCTCACGGTCGCGGTACAGTGGTAGCTATGGGACTGGCTTGCGCCATACAAGATCTCCTCGGCGGAGAAGGCATGGATATGAAGGTCGGGTATCTGGTCGCGGCCAGTGAGCGTATCGAGAATCTGGAGGGATCCTTGGGGTACGAGCTGCCTCATCGTGCCACAGCTACTCCAACTGCCCCCCGCCGCTCCGGTCCGGGCTGCCCGCGTTCCCTCGCACTCGGCTTTCTGCTAGGCTAGTCACGAGCCATGGGTGAAACTTACTCTGAGGTCCGGAGGCTGATCGAGGCTTTCCCGGACCTGCCCCCGGAAGTCGTCTTCAAGGAAGACATGCTGCGTACCGGAATCTCTTTCAGCGAAGACGCTTTGTGCTTGGCCGCCGGGTTCAAACCAAAGGCCTACTTCATTTTTTCTTTTGACCTCATCCCCATCGCCGAAATGGATCGCCAGGAAAACCTGCGGGCCCCCGAGGAAATCTGTCTGCTTGGCGGGCTGTGCCAGTTCCGTCGGACTATCGTTTCGGTTCGCTTGAACCCGAAGTCGGTCTATCAGGTGAGAATTTCCGAGGAGAGCAAGCTCGTTCTGAGCTTGGAAGATGAAGAGGTTTGCGAGGTCGAACTGCAGTCGGTTCCGGAGTATTACCAGCGCCGTCTCTCCAACGGAAAACCGATCACGGACATCGCTCCCACCATCGAATGGGGTTATCTGCTCTATCTGACCGTCTTTCGCATGTGCCAATACTTCGGCCGTCAGGAAGAGTGCCAGTTCTGCGACATCAATGAAAACTACCGGCAGCAGAAAAAGAGCGGACGCTCCTATACAGCCGTCAAGTCGATGGAGGAGATCCTGGAAGCCTTGGCCATCATTGACGAAACGGATTCGGAAAGCCGTGCCTACACGGTGACCGGAGGCAGCATCCAGTCGAGTCTGAATGGAATGAGCGAAGTGGATTTTTACGCTCAGTATCCCGAGGCGATCGAAAAACGCTTTCCGGGGCGCTGGATCAGCAAGATGGTGGTTCAGGCCCTACCCGCTGGAGAGGTTCGGAAGCTGAAAGACGCCGGCGTCCAGATTTACCATCCCAACTACGAAGTCTGGGATCCGGAACTTTTCCAGCGCATCTGCGCCGGAAAGGACCGCTACGTCGGTCGCGACACCTGGATCCAGCGCATCCTCCAGGCTGCTGAGATCTTCGGTCCGAGTCAGGTGATCCCCAACTTCGTGGCGGGGATTGAGATGGCTCAACCCCAGGGCTTCACCTGTGCCCAAAAGGCGGTTGGCTCCACCACCGAGGGACTCGATTACTTCATGTCCCACGGCGTGGTGCCCCGCTTCACCACCTGGTGTCCGGAACCCCTCAGTGTGATGGGACGGGGAAATCCTGGAGGGGCCCCTCTCGAGTACCACGTGCGATTGTTGCAGGCCTGGCGCAACACGCTGGAGAAGCATCGCCTGCCTCCCCCTCCGGGATACGGACGACCGGGAATCGGGAATGCGGTATTCTCCGTCTCCTCTTTCATGGATGTGGTCCGGGACGACCCGTCCCAGTCAGGGGACGCGGCCGCCCAAACCGAGGCAGGCACCACCCAGCTATCTCACTAGTACTATGTAACATAAATTATTTCGTAATAGTGTGGTAAAATTATGGCAAACTATGGAGGAGTTTTCCATGAAGCCACGGTATCGTGTGACAATAACGTCGCAAGAACGTAAGGCACTGGAAGCGTTGACCAAGACCGGCAAAACGAGTGTCAAGCGATTCCTCTACGCACGGGCTTTGCTCCTGTGCGACGCGGGTCCAGAGGGGCCGGCTTGGACGGTCGCGCATACGGCGGAGGCTATGGGGGTCACCCCTCGCACGATCGAGCACCTGAAGAAGCGCTTTGTGGAGGAGGGCCTGGAGGCGGCTTTGCAGCGTCGGTCACCCCAAAAGCCTTCGCGGGAAGTGACCTTCGACGGAGCTTTCGAGGCGCGATTGATCGCTCTGGCCTGTTCGGAGGCACCCGAGGGACGGCGACGTTGGACCGTTCGGTTGCTGGCCGAGAAGGCGGTCGAACTCAGCTTGGCACCGACCGTGTCCCACATGACGGTGCAACGCATCCTAAAAAAAACGAACTTAAGCCTCACCTCCGCAAGTACTGGAGAATCCCGCCCAAGGAGAGCGCCGCGTTCGTAGCTCACATGGAAGATGTCATTGCCGTGTACGAACAGTCCTATGATCCCTTGTTCCCCGTCGTCTGTATGGATGAAATCTGCAAACAGCTGATCGGGGAAGTTCGCGAAGCAATCCCCGCTACACCGGGGAGACCGGCGCGATGGGACCACGAGTACGTCCGGAACGGGGTGGCACAGATCTTTCTGGAAGTCGAACCGTTGAGCGGCAGACGCCATGTTGCGGTCACCGAGCATCGAACTCGCAAAGACTGGGCCTGGTAGATCAAAGGAATGCTCGACGAACGCTATCTGGAGGCCGTCCTGGTCCTTCTGGTTCTGGACAACCTGAACACCCACGGGATGGCATCGCTTTATCAGACGTTTGAGCCGCAGGAGGCTCGACGCTTGGCCCAGCGTCTTGAAATTCACTACACACCCAAACACGGCAGCTGGCTCAACATGGCGGAGATCGAACTGAGCGCCCTTATCGGGCAATGCCTCGATCGGCGCATTCCCGATCTCAAAACCATGGGCAGCCAAACATCGCTGCTTGGGAACAGGATCGGAACAATCGCCAGGCGAAGATCGACTGGCAGTTTTCCACCCCTGACGCTCAAGTCAAATTGAAGCATTTTTATCAGAAACTATAAATGTTACATGGTACTAGTCTCAGGATAAGCGTATCAGTTTCAGAAAGCGCTTTTTAACGTGAATCTAAGCGGATCGGGCGACTGGCCAGATCGGTGCGGGTCTCTGGACTGCCCCAAAACCATCCAAAGGTTGCTCGATGGCGCCCCGTCTGGCCATTTTGGCCTTTTTCGGGCGTACCTCTCTCCCCGGGGACTTGAACAAAGGGAAGTCGGACCGTTGCGACCGGTTAGCCAAAGCGCCTTCTCCTGAGCCATAAACTACCCAACAAGATCTGCTCCGTCCATTCGTTGACCGAGATCAACCGATAGGTCAGCCGGCGGCTGTGGCGAAGGATCTGGCAGGGCAGTTGCATGATGCGTCTCAGAAACCGCTGAAACTGCATGCGCAACACCTCCCGGCCGAAGCTCTTTTTCGGATGCAGCAATCCCAGCCACGCCTTCAGGTTCCAGGCCTGGGCGGCGATCGCCAGATAGGCCCAGTTCGAGACCAGCGTGTCCGAGGGCATGCGCATCGCCTCCACCCCGTTTTTCAGTTGCTCCACCACGTTCTCTTGATTACAACGCTGGTGGGCACTGCCCACCAGCTGGCTCGGCTTCTTCTCCTTCCGACTCACATTGGTGATGTAGAACAGATAGCGTACCTCGTCAAAGAGTCGGCGCTGTCCCTGCTCTACCCGGATCCTCTTGCGCACGACCACCACTCGATAGGATCTTTGACAGGCCACCGGCCGGTAATCGAACTCGGCTACATTCTCCTCGGCCAGTTCCAGATTCCGATAACCGGCCTGCCGGATGAGATTCTTCTTCACGTTGCGCCGTCGCCGTCGCTGTCGCCTGCGTTGGGGCTTGGCGGATCAGTGGGCTCCAGGCTCTTTGCAGCAGCTCCTCGGCGCGTCTAACCAGCCCCTCTCGAGCGTCCATACCAAAGAGGAACCCCACACCCTCTTTCGTCCACCGGTCCAGATGAGTCGTCTGGGTAAAAATCGGTATCTCCGCGCAGCAACACTTTTTGACAACCGGCTCGTCGCACCAAAGCGATGGCCCGGTCCAGGTACTGAGCTGCCCCTTCCGAGGAGGGCCGGTTGCCCGCTCGGTTCACCACGTAAAGCACTTCGTTGGTCTGGGCCAGACTCACCACCAGCGGATGATAGCCCCACTCGCCCTTGTAACTCAGGCCTATCCCCTCCTTTCAATTCCCCTGGGTGGGGGCAATCGTTGCGTCTGCATCGATGGTGGCTTCTCGACGAAAGCTCTTCTTTTGGGCCTTCCACACCTTCAGGCGCACTTCGTTGAAGGCCTCCATTAGATCCTCCACATCGCCCCCTTCAAAGTGGCGCAAGAAATCCCCTTCCGTGGATGGCGCTGGAATCTTGTGCGCCCCCAAGGCTTCCAGGTAACCCACATCCTGTCGACGAGCCTCTACATCCTGCAGGCAGCTACCGCCCGTCATCACGTTGTAGATGAGATTGAGCACGTGGTCCGATTCCTGATAGGGCAGATGTCGGCGCAGCACTCGCACCCGATCGTCGATCGCTTCGGCCAGCTTCAGTTTCCTGACCAGCTGCTGAATCAGCCCCAGACCCTCGCACTCGATGCCCCGCATCCGCTCCGCGACTTCGTAGTGGACAGGGCCGCCCCCAAGCACCGACTGGTCCGGCTCGGGCATCCAGCTTCGGTCCAGCCGATCTTCTATTTCCGTTTGCCGTTTTCTCAAAATTTCGATAGCTTTATGACTCACCTGAAATACCAGTTGCGCTGGTCTTTTCTTAGCTTTTCCCATATCGCTAGAATACCCGTCAACACTGGAATTTCAGGCCTTTTCGCACCTTTCAAATCAACTGTGATGTACTTCTTTTGAGTCGAGCGGAGGGAAGCGGTTCACGGATGCCGACGGCATCGCCTCCTCGTCAGGGTTTGACAAGCTCCGGTGGAATCAACCAACATAGCGACAGGCAATAGTTGCCCCGCCTGCCACTGGGAAGATGCCTGATTCACCTCCATTTCGTAACCAGCCGCTGACGGACTTCTCCAAGACCGAGTCACTAAGCCAAATGGAAGCCGCGCTGCGCAAGGTCCGCCAGCAGCTGGGGAAAGAATACGCCCTGCTCTTCGGCGGGGAGAAAATCCACTGCGAGGAAAAATTCTCCTCGCTCAATCCCTCCCGCAAGCAGGAAGTCGTGGGGATTTTCCAGAAGAGCACCAGGGAGTTGGCGGATCGCGCCATCGGAGCCGCCGAAGCCGCTTTTTCCGACTGGAGTCGCACCCCGGCGCGGGAAAGAGCGGATGCTCTCTTGAGGGTGTCCGGACTTCTGCAGGAGCGCCGCCTGGAACTGGCCTCCTGGATGGTCATAGAGGTGGGCAAATCCTGGGTAGAAGCCGATGCGGATGTCGCAGAAGCCATCGATTTTTCGGAGTACTATGCCCGGGAGATGCTGCGTCTGGCTGGACCTCAATCTCTGGTCCAGATCGATTCGGAAGAAAGCGAGCTCCAGTACATCCCGCTGGGAGTGGGAGTGGTGATTCCCCCCTGGAATTTCCCGCTCGCCATTCTCGCGGGGATGACCTTCGCCACGGTGGTGGCTGGCAACACCGTGGTTGTGAAACCTTCGAGCGACTCTCCCACGATTGCCGCGAAGCTGATCGAGATCTTTGAACGAGCCGGGTTCCCGAAAGGCGTTGTCAATTTTCTCACCGGCAGTGGGGCACAGATCGGAGATCACATCATCGGCCACCGAAAGACCCGCTTCGTCGCATTCACCGGTTCCAAACAGGTGGGGCTGCGCATCAACAAGCTCGCCGCACGGCCTCAAGCAGGTCAGATTTGGATCAAACGCGTGATCGCGGAAATGGGGGGAAAAAACGCCATCGTCATCGACAGCGATGCGGATCTGGAGGAGGCGGCTACCGGAGTTGTCTTTGCCGCCTTCGGGTACCAGGGGCAGAAATGCTCGGCCTGCTCTCGCGCTATCGTCGTCCGGGACGTTTACGAACCCTTCCTGGATCTGTTGCGAGAGAAGACTCTCTCGCTCATCCGGGAGGGAAACGTGGAGCAGGCTGACATCAACTTCGGCCCCGTGATCAACGAGCGCGCTCAACGATCCATCCTGGATTACATCCGGATCGGAAAACAGGAAGGTCGGCTCTTGCTGGGTGGGGATGCCGCCAGTCCCGAGGGTTTTTTCATCCGTCCCACCATCCTCGCCGATATCGAGGCTCGAGACCGCATTGCTCAGGAGGAGATTTTCGGGCCCGTTCTGGCGGTGATCCGGGCACAGGACTACGATTCCGCCCTGCAGATTGCCAATGACAGTGAGTACGGTCTCACCGGTTCGGTGTACAGCCGTGATCGGGCCAAACTGGAGAAGGCCAAGCGGGAGTTTCATGTCGGGAATCTGTACTTGAACCGCAAATGCACGGGCGCCCTGGTCGGCGTGCATCCCTTCGGAGGGTTCAACATGAGTGGTACTAACTCCAAAGCGGGAGGTCCCGACTATCTTCTCCTGTTTACCCAGGCCAAAGCGATTTCCCGGAACCGCCGGACCCCGATATGAGCCGGGGGTGGCCGGCAACCGGCGCCTCGGTTCTCAGGCCCGCTCCAGATCGCCGCCGGAGCTACCGACTCCCTCCTGCCCGCTGTCAGGCTGGGTCGCACCGGGAGGCACCCTCAAATATCAGCTCAATCGACTTCCTGTGCCGCTTTCCAGGAGGCTCCGGCACCCGGAATCCGACCAGCGACACCCATGTATGTTAAACCTTGCTGGGAGAAGGTTCCCGGGGGGGTGACTGGCCCACCTTCCGGGGGTGAAGATACCCACGGAAGGTGCTTGTTTGCTAAAATGGGAATGATTGTGAATTCGATCCGCCTGGGTTGGCTTTGTCGCAAGGTCCATTGTGGGGGGTAGGGTGAGTACAATCCAGACTGAGCCTCGGCCAGTTTCCGAGACTCGCACCAAGATCGTCAATGACTGCAGCATTCAGGTCGCTACGGTCAACGGTTCCGGGAGTCAGTCCTCCAACAACGTCCTGATGCGAGCCATCTTCCAGATGGGGATTCCCATCAGCGGGAAGAATCTATTCCCTTCCAACATCGCCGGACTCCCCACCTGGTTCACCATCCGAGCCTCCAAACACGGCTATCTAGCGCGGCGCAAGCAGGTGGACCTCCTGGTGGCCATGAACCCGGAAACCGCCCGGGAGGATGTCCAGGCACTCGATCCGGGCCAGGTCGTGATCTACGAGGAAAAGTTGAGGCTCTCGGGCTTGAGAGACGATCTGGTTTATTATCCGGTTCCCTTCTCACGGTTGGCGGCGGAGGTAATCCGAGACGCGCGCCTGCGCAAGCTGGTGGCCAACATGATTTGCGTGGGTAGCGTAACGGAACTGCTGGATATCGAGATGGTCGAGGTGGAGTCCGCCATTGCCAAGTGGTTCCAATCCAAGAAAAAAGCCATCGATTTCAACGTGAAGGCCGCGAATCTGGGCGCCCAATATGTGCGGGATAATCTGGTCAAGAGCGATCCTTTCCGCATCGAGCGGATGGACAGGTCCCAGGGAAAGATCATTATCGACGGCAACTCGGCCTGCGCCCTGGGCTGCATGTTTGCCGGAGTAACCTTTGCCACCTGGTATCCGATCACGCCCTCTAGCAGTTTGTGTGAAGCGCTCACGACTTACATGTCCAAGTACCGCTTGGATGCCAAGACCGGCAGGGCCACCTTTGCCATCCTCCAGGCCGAAGATGAGCTGGCGGCGCTGGGGATGGCGATTGGAGCCGGTTGGGCAGGGGCTCGATCGATGACCGCCACCTCGGGACCCGGAATTTCCCTGATGGCGGAATTCATAGGTCTGGCCTACTTTGCGGAAATTCCCTGCGTCGTATTCGACATCCAGAGGGTCGGACCCAGCACCGGTTTGCCCACCCGAACCTCCCAGGGGGACGTGGTCTCGCTCTACTTCCTGTCCCACGGAGACACCCGCCATCTGGTGCTGTTTCCGGCGGATATGCAGGAGTGCTTTGACTTTTCGATGAAGGCCTTCGATCTGGCCGAGCGATTTCAACAACCCGTCTTCGTGGCATCGGATCTGGACCTGGCGATGAACAACTGGATGACGGACCCATTCCCCTATCCGGATGCACCCTACGATCGAGGGAAGGTGCTCTCGGCGGATGACCTGAACAGGCTGGGGGAGTTCGCCCGCTATCGAGATGTCGACGGCGACGGCATTCCCTATCGAACTTTGCCAGGTACGGAGCACCCTCTGGCGGCCTATTTTACTCGAGGCAGCGGACACAACGAGAAGGCCCGATACTCGGAACGTCCCGAAGACTTCGAGAATCTCATGGACCGCCTGGCTCGCAAACACGAAACCGCCCGCAGCCGGGTGCCGGAACCGATCGTCGAATACGAGGAGGGCGCCGAGCTAGGCCTGATCGCCTATGGTTCTTCCCATGATGCGGTCTCGGAGTGCCGGGACCAATTGCGGCAAGAACAAGGTCTCGTCACCAACTACCTGAGGGTCCGGGCGCTTCCCCTTTCCCCGGCAGTCCGGGAGTTCGTTAAGCGCTGCCGGCGAGTTTATGTGGTGGAACAGAATCGGGACGGCCAGATGGGCGATCTGATCAAATTAGAAGTCGAAGAAAACATCACCAAAATCCGGAAGATTTTGCATTACAACGGACTGCCACTTGATGCCGGATTCGTCAGCCGAGAGATCCTTTCTGCCGCGCAGGCAAAGGAGTAACAGCATGGCGGTGAGCTCTCAGCCCCCCAGGAACACCAATCGCATCGGCCTGACCCGGTCTGAGTACCGAGGCCAGCCTTCGACCTTGTGTGCCGGCTGTGGCCACGACGCCATCACCAGTCAGATCATCAAGGCGTTCTATGAGATGGGAGTCAACCCGTACCAGGTGGCCAAAATGAGCGGCATCGGGTGCGCCAGTAAAACACCCGCCTATTTCCTCGGTAGTGCCCATGGTTTCAACGGCGTTCACGGCAGGATGCCTTCGTTGTCCACTGGGGCCGTGGTCGCCAACCGGGGGCTCATCTGCATCGGTGTCAGCGGTGATGGCGACACCGCCTCCATCGGGCTGGGACAGTTCTGCCACTTGCTGCGGCGCAATGTGCCGATGATCTACATCATCGAAAACAACGGCGTCTACGGACTCACCAAAGGTCAGTTCTCCGCCACCGCCGATAAGGGTTCGCAGTTGAAAACTGGGGTGATGAACGACTTGCCGTCCATCGACTGCTGCGCCCTGGCCATCGAGATGGGCTGCAGCTATGTGGCCCGCTCCTTTGCGGGAGATCCGCGCCAGCTGGTGGCCTTACTGGAAGGGGCTCTAAGCCATTCAGGAACCGCTGTTCTGGACGTCATCAGTCCTTGCGTCACCTTCAACAACCATGAAGGTTCGACCAAAAGCTACAGGTGGTCCAAGGAGCACGAGGAATTGCTCCACGAGATCGACTTCGTCCCTTATTTCGACCCGATGGAAAAGGTGGAATACAAAGAGGGAGAAACGCGCGAGGTCGAACTGCACGATGGCTCTCGCATCCGTCTCAAGAAGGTCGATCGAGATTACGATCCCATGCACAAGTCATCCGCCGTCAAACTTCTACGAGAAACTCGGGACTCGGGCGAATTCTTGACCGGTCTCATCTACATTAACCCGGTAGCCCCCGACCTCTTCGATCTGCTCAATCTCCCGGATCGGCCGCTTACCTCCTATTCGCTCGAAGAGCTTCGTCCCTCGCGAGAAGACCTCGACGCCGTCATGAAGGAACTGATGTAGCCGCTGAGAACCAGAGTTTTCGAGCGGTCCGATTGATCCCCACTTATTTCCCGCTGACATCTGGCGAGATCAGTTTCGCTGGGGAGGATGGGTCTTTGGAAGGGTGACCTATCTCGTGAGCCGCTTTCGGGTGGACGATCCCATGATCTTCGATGGCCTCCAGGTGAGTGGTGATGTGGGCTCCGGGCTCAAGCTTCTCATCGATCCGTTTTTCGATGTGAGTAGCCACTCGATGGGCGTCCTGGATGCGGGTGTCCTGCGGAAACAGTAGATGCAGTTCCACCCAGTGGCGGTCCCCCAGACTTCGATGACGCACTCGATGAAAGAGAATGCCGTGTTTTCGGGTCTCGGTTTCCAAGATCTCGATGAGCTGCCTGTGGATCTTAGGATCGGCGGAATCCATCAGGCCGCTGATGCCGCGGCCCATGAGGGCCAGACCGGAGCGCAGGATGTTGCCGGCGATCAGAATGGCGAAGATCGGATCCCAGGGCAGCCAACCCGTGGTCATTGTGAACCCTAGACCCAGCAGGACTCCCAGGCTGGTCCAGCAGTCCGTCAGGACGTGATTTCCGTTGGCTTCCAGAATGATGGATTTTTTCTTCCTTCCGATCCGAACCAGGTAAACTCCCAGCAACCCGTTGATGGCAGCCGCCAGAGCGGTCAGCCCGGTGCCGAAACCCAGATGTTCCAGCGAGAGGCCACCCATCCACTTCGAGACCGACTCGTAGATGATGTAGGCGGCGGCGATCACGATCATCGCCCCTTCGAATCCCGCCGAGAAGAAGTTGATTTTGGAGTGCCCATACAGGTGGTTCTCGTCGGCCGGCTTGTAGCTGAGCTGGAGGCTGTAGAAAGCGAAACCCACCGCCACAATGTGGACCACGGATTCTGCCGCATCGCTCAGGATGGCACTGGACCCGGTGACCCAGCACGCCGCCGCTTTCAACACGAGCATCAGAAGTCCCACCCATAGGGACAACTTCATGGCGAAGGTCAATTCAGCCCGATCCTGCTGGTTTTCCGGCATTGGCAGGGTTCATTTTAGTACTCCCTTCCATAAATACGGTAACGTTTGCAGGCTCGATGCTCGTTTTCCGAACGGTCATTCCACTCGCCAGAACTGCCTTGCAACTCACTCGAAATTCCGGCACTGTTGGCCCATGATGCCTTTACTGCGTCGGGCCACCGTGCTGGGCGCGGGGACAATGGGAGCCCAGATCGCAGCTCACCTGGCCAATGCCGGAATCTCCTCCTGGTTGCTGGATCTCCCCTCGAGTGGCCGGGATCGGAGCGAACTGGCCCGCCGATCGTTGCAAGTCCTGGCTCGAATGAAACCTTCCCCCCTGTACACGCCAGAAGCTATCGAGCTGATCGAGGTAGGCAATTTCGAGGACCATCTGGACCAGGTGTCAAACTGCCAGTGGGTCATCGAAGCGGTGGCAGAAGACCTGGAGATCAAGCGTGCTCTGTGGGCAAAAGTGGATCCTCTGTTGCCCCCGGACACCATCGCCTCGACCAACACCAGTGGCCTCCCCGTGAGCCAGATCTCTCGGGGGCGCTCGGAGGGATTCCAAGAACACTGGCTAGGAACCCACTTCTTCAACCCACCCCGTTACATGAAGCTTCTCGAGGTGATCCCCACCGCCCAGACCTTACCTGAGGTCGTTGAAACCGTGACGCAGTTGGCGGAACGACGCTTGGGTAAAGGGGTTGTGATCGCCAAGGATCGACCCAACTTCATCGCCAATCGAATCGGCTGCTTCGCGGCTCTGCGGGCCATGGAACTGATGCAGGAACTGGATCTGACCTTGGAGGAGGTCGATGAACTGACCGGTCCTCTCATCGGACGTCCTAGAACCGGAACCTTTGGTCTAGCCGACCTAATCGGCCTGGACGTCCTTGTCGCCGTCGCTGACAATCTGTACGAAAATCTCCCCGACGACCCCTGGCGAAAACACTTTCGAGTCCCCGACTTCCTGCATCAAATGGTGTCGCAAGACTGGAAAGGCCGCAAGAGTGGACAGGGCTTTTACAGAAAATCTAGGGAGGGAGAAATCTTGGCTTTGAACCTCCAGACGATGCAGTACGGGAGCCGGAAAAAGCCAGCCATCGCATCCCTGGACGTGTTGCGCAATAAGGCGGATCGGGCGACCCGCCTGCGGGCTCTGATCCAGGCTCAGGACCAGGCCGGAGCCTTCCTGTGGCCCTTCTCTCGCGATACCCTCCTGTACGCGGCCGACTGCATCCCCGAAGTCACCGACTGCCTCCCCGATATGGACCGCGCCATGAGATGGGGATTCAACTGGGAACTGGGACCCTTCGAGTTGTGGCAAGAGGTGGGCACCCAGGCTGTGGCGGGACGAGCCTTACAGGAAGGCGCGGAGCTGGCATCCTGGGTAACCCGACTCCTACATGAACCTCAGAAAGACTTCTACCTGCACGAACCCAGTGGGAAACGGTTCTTCGATGCCTCGAAAAACCGCTACCGGGATCTGGCCCTGGACCCGGAGAAGATCCAACTCGAGATCTGGAAAAACCGCCAGCCAGTGATCGATTCCAATCCGGGCGCCAGTCTAATTGACCTCGGAGAGGGTGTGGCCTGTTTGGAGTTCCACTCCAAGATGAACACCGTCGGACCAGATCTGGTGGAGCTGGCTGCACGGGCACTGGACGAAGTCGAGCGGAATTTCATCGGCCTGGTCATCGGCAATCAGGGCACCAACTTCTCGGCCGGAGCCAATCTGCTGCTGCTGTTGCTGGAAGCACAACAGCAGAACTGGGAGGAAATCGACCGTATGATTCGGAGCTTCCAGCAGATGAATCTGCGCTTTCAAAAGGCTCCCTTTCCGGTGATAGCCGCCCCCTTTCAGAGGGTGCTGGGCGGTGGCGCCGAGATCTGCCTCGCCTGCGACGCTTTGGTGGCGACTTCAGAGACCTATTTCGGACTGGTCGAGGTCGGGGTCGGGCTGGTCCCCGCCGGCGGAGGCTGCAAGGAAATGCTGATCCGCCATCTGGACCGGGAGAGTGGGTCCGACCCGGTGCCGGGAGTGCAGCGCGCCTTTGAGATCATTGGATGCGCCACCGTCAGCAGCAGCGCGCACGAGGCTCGTCGGCTGCGGTTCCTGAGAGCTACGGACGACATCGAGGTCCATCCCGACCGGCTGCTCTTCCGGGCCAGGGGAAAGGTTCTCTCAATGGCGAAAGCAGGCTATCTGCCCCCGCAATCGAACCGCAATATCCAGCTGGTAGGCGATCGCGGCCTGGCGGTTCTCAAGATCTCGATCCACCTCCTGCGCCGAGCCGGATATCTCAGCGACTACGACACCACCATAGCCGGAAAACTGGCTCACATTCTAACAGGCGGCGACATCAACCATTCCTTTGAGGCCCCGGAGCGATACCTGCTGGAGCTGGAGCGGGAAGCGTTTCTATCTCTGGTGGGTCAGCGCAAAACACTGGAGCGCATCCAGCACACTTTGAAAACCGGCAAACCTCTGAGAAACTGAGTGTGCTGGTTCATCAATACGATCGCGTTTGCAGATGGGGCTTGTGAGGGTTCGAATAGCTGGCACATCTTGCTTTTTCGGGCCCAATCTTCTAGCCTCGATAGGCTGTGTCTCAGGCCTTTGAACTACCCATCTTTCCACTGCCCAATGTGGTTTTCTTCCCCTTTACAATCTTGCCCCTGCACGTCTTCGAGCCTCGCTACAAGAAGATGGTGACCGACGCCTTGCAGGCAGAGCAACGAATCGGGATGATTCTGCGGCGGCCGGGCTGGCAGGCACACTACTTCGAGAATCCGGAGGTCTGCCCGACGGGAGGAATGGGCGTCATTGAGGAGCACGTTCAGCGGGAGGACGGCGAATACGACATTCTGCTCAAAGGACAATCCCGATTTCGCGTCCTGGGGTTCGTCCAGGACCACCCCTATCGGGTGGCTCGCATCCGTCTGCTTCGTGAACGCTCGCCGCAACCCGACCAGGAAGCTCAAGTTTCCTCGCAGCTTCTGAGGCTTCTAGAGAAACTGGACCACTACAATTTTCCCGACGCTCTGGATCTGGAAAAAGCCGCCCACATGGATTTCCGGACTCTCGTAAACTCGATCTGCTCCTCCTTGCAGATTTCCGTTTCCGACAAGCAGTGGCTTTTGGAGAAGGGTGATGTAGGGGCCCGAGCGACCACCTTGTTGGGTTTGCTTGAAACCAAGCTCAACCAGGTTCGTGCCGTATACCGCTTCGCCCACCTGAAACCGGAGGACCCTCACGTCAACTAGGACCCAGCTGCTGTCCGGGAGTCAATCCAAGATCCGACCTTCATGGGCCTGTCATGCCGGTGCCTTTCCCCTTTTGGGGACACGGCGAAAAGGATCAACCGAGTGATCGGGAAGAGGCAGAAAGCGGCCTGCTGCTGCCTCCTCATCATATCGCTGCCTGCCCTCACTGCAGGCCGTAGCCAGCCGGAGGTACCGGATGGCCAACGCAGCACCGCGGCGACGATGAGCGAGCGAATCGCCAACTACCAGATCGACGTTCGGCTCGATCCCGAGGCGAAGACCGTGCGTGGCCGACAAGTTCTCAGGTGGGTCAACTCGGGCCGCGTGGCTATCGACGAGTTCTGTTTCCATCTGTATCTGAACGCCTTCCGAAATAATCGATCGACTTTCGCCAGAGAACTCCGCTCCCGAGGTCTTTGGGAGAAGAAAGACCCCATTCCCAGGGAGTTCTGGGGATATACCGAGATTGACTCGGTGGCGGTGACGGACGAGGACGGAAAGCCCATCCAGATTACCCATCAGGACTTCATCGCTCCGGACGATGGGAACCGGGAGGATCGCACGGTCTGGAGACTTCGAATCGCCCGGCCGATTGGCCCGACAAAGAGAGTTCGATTTCGCATCGCTTTCACCTCCAAACTGCCTCGAGGAATTTTTCGTACCGGATGGGTGAAGGATTATTTTTTTGCGGCACAGTGGTTCCCGAAGATCGGGGTCTTCGAGGGCGATTCCTGGAACTGCCATCAATACCACCGAGCGACGGAGTACTTTGCGGACTATGGAGTCTACGATGTTGCGCTGACCGCACCCAAAGATTGGCAGGTGGGCGCCACTGGAAAGCTGGTCGAGCGGCAGCCGGGCCCAGACGGCAGCGTTACCCACCGCTACCATCAAGCCGATGTCCACGATTTTGCCTGGACCGCCACGACCCGGCACCTGTCGATCAAAAGACGTTTCAACCATCCGGAACTTCCACCGGTCGAGATTCATCTTCTCCTGCTGCCCGAGCACAGCCATCTGGAAAAGCGCTATTTCCAAGCTGTCGAACATGGGTTGCGCCTCTTCGGGCAGTGGTTCGGCCCCTATCCCTATGCGACGCTCACCCTGATAGATCCGCCCTACAACAGCAACACCGGCGGCATGGAGTATCCCACCCTCATTACGGGTCGAGCCCACTTCTGGTCACCACCCGAAACGCTGTCCCCCGAAGCGGTGACCATTCACGAAGTGGGTCACCAGTGGTGGTATGGCCTGGTGGCCAACAACGAATTTGAAGAGTCCTGGCTGGACGAAGGAATCAACTCTTGGGCCGCGGCTCGGGTGCAGAGGGAAGTGTACTCGCCCCGGCGTTTCAGCCGGCGTTTTTTCGGGGGGATACCCCTGGTCTTCCCGTCCATCTCGGTGCCTTTCGAATCCGGCTCCCTCCCCTATTTGAGACGCCACGGGAGTACAGACCGGATGGTTCTGCCAGGCTGGCATTACCTGTCCCGGTCCAGTTACCTGGTCAACTCGTATTACAAGCCGGAACTCGTGTTGTGGACGTTGGAGAGACTGCTGGGCCCCGAGGAGATGCTCAAGGTGATACGCACCTACTTTGAGCGCTATCGTTTTCGGCATCCTTCGACCCAGGACTTCATGGCTACCGTTGGAGAGGTCACCGGCCGGGATTGGAGCGACTTCTTTCATCAGACCCTTTTTAGCTCGGAGGTACTGGATTACGCAGTGACCCGAGTCAGCTCGGAACCGGTAGCGGGTTCCGAGGGCCTCCCGGAGCCAGTTTGCCAGCTCCGAGAAGAAGAGACCGAGCAATCCGAAACCGCCCGCCCGCGCCGGTCCTACTTCGCTACTGAGGTGGTGATCCGGCGACTGCACGGCGTCCAGTTACCGGTCCAGATCCTGATGGTATTTGATAATGGGGAGATGATCCGTCGCCGCTGGGACGGCAAGTACCGTTGGAAGCGCTTTCGATTTGAAAAGATGTCTCGTCTGAAATACGTCGTCATCGATCCGGGACGAAAGCTGTTGATCGACATTGACCCAACGAACAACAGCTATTGGGTTCAGGAGCCAAAAAGAGCCGTCCCCATAGCCACCCAGAAATGGGCTGGCAAGTGGTTCTTCTGGCTGCAGAACCTGCTCGAAACCTTCGCCTTTCTAGCTTGACTTCGATCAGAGAACGTGATGGCTTTGCTGAGACGAGGACTGCAGCTTCTGGGTCGTCACAAGAAAGCGATCTGCTTCTTCTATCTCCTGAATCTGTCGCTTGCCGGGATCTTACTTCCCTCCTTCCTGCGGGATTTTGACCGGTCCCTGGGCCAGGGACTGTATCGCGAGAAGTTGATTGGCAAACTGGACTACGATTGGCTCTGGCTTTTCCGGGAACGGTTTCCCGACTTCGGATCAGACTTCGGCTCCACTACCCTGGGACTGGGGCCTTTCGCGCACAATCTGGAAACTCTGCTCAATGGTAAGATGGGCAGCGGTCCTGCCATGCTGGCCGCGCTCGGCGGACTCTATCTGCTGCTGCACTCGTTCTTGTTGGGGTCCGCTCTAGGCTCCTTTTTCCGGGATCCCCAAGGCACAAGTTTCCGAGAGTTTTTTCGCAACGGAGGCGTTTTTTTTGGAAGGTTCTTCCGCACCTCCCTGCTGGCGGTGACGTTGTTCACCCTGCTCACCCTTCTCATCGCCCAACCCAGCTTGGACTGGGTGGACCGTCTCACCCAAAATGCTTTCACGGAAGTGCCCATCCTGGCGGCTCGATTGATCCGCTACCTGCTTTTGCTGGTTCTGTTTCTATTCCTCAACATGCTGATGGACTATACGAAGCTGAAAATCGCTCTGGAGGATCGAACCAGCGTGATTTTGGCCTTTCTTTCCGCTACCACATTTTGCCTTCGCAACTTTTTCTTCACCTATGGACTCTACCTCCTGATTGTGGTTCTGAGTGTGCTTTGGGTGCTTTTTTACTCTGTGGTGGAGTACGCGTTGCCACAGGAGTCCTGGCCGCTGATCACGGTCGCCTTCCTGTGGCAGCAATTTTACCTGCTGGGAAGACTGAGCTTTAAATTGCTATTCTACTCCACCCAGGCACAGGTTCTGGTGGAACGACCCGGGTGATGGCAGCCCGCGCAAAGGCCCCCTTATTCGCCGGGCGTACCAACTCCATACTACTGGATTCCCCGATGCATGAGGCGGTCGATGTCATCGCCACTGCACTGCCCCTGGGCGATCAGAGAGAAAAGGTCGTCAAAATCCCACTCCTCGGGAAGCGAAAGGGCGCGGCCGAGGCGCAAACGGTCCAGGGGATGCTTCCCTTCCAGGACCAGAACTTCCAGATGGTGGATGTCGGTGGCCCCTTGGGGGCAATGGTTGATCTCAATGGGAAAGCGGCAGCCCTTCAACACGTAGGCCACCTTGGCACTTACAAACCCCATGTATTCGTCTTCTCGGGCCGGAGGTCCATAACCGGAATAACGAATCTTTTCCACCTCGACGAGGACTCCTCTCCTCAGGCCCAACAGTTGGTAGAATTCCTCCTCAGGTAACCGGTCCTCTGGAATCACAGCCAGCAGCCCCTGGGGTTCCCCCCGCCCGTCACTCACGGGCTCAAGAAGTTCCGGCCGGCTAGCCACCTGCCCCGCCACTTCCAGAGCTTCGTCCAAGCTTTTGTAGCGTATGGCCTTTAAATCCTTTTCCACCCAGCGCTCCGTCCTTTTTCAGAGCCCGCTCCAGGGGAAGGTTACCCTGCCTGGGACTCCGAGAGGTATGCTAACATTTCCAAAATCAAAGGGAATGTGCACTGATTACCGGCCCGCCCCGGCAAGCGCTCCGGTGGGGAGCCCTAAGTGCTCCTTACCATAGATACGGTGATGTTTGCGGAAGGGGCTTGGGAGGTGAGGTCAAGGAGCGAAGAGGAGTCGATGCCGGGGAATCGTCGTCGCGCCTGCAATCCAGGGGCGTCGCGTTCGTAACAAACATCATCGTATTTATGAACCAGCACACTAAGGCTGCGGCCAATCCTGCCGATTCAGTTCCCTAAAGGGGGAATGACCCGGAAGGAACTCGCTATGTGGAAAATTGTCCTCTCCGCATTGATGGCCATCGGGCTGCTCGGTTCTGGCCCGGCCGATCGGGACCGGTTCCTAGAACATCTGAGCTATTTGGCCTCGGACGCGATGAGGGGCCGGGGCAATCGAGGACCGGAGATCGATTTGGCGGCGGGATACATCGCCACCCATTTTGAGAAATACAGCTTGGTTCCGGGCGGGGACGCAGGTAGCTATTTTCAAGCATTCGAGGTTGGAGTCGGCCACGATCTGGGGCCGGTCAATGGACTCGCCATCGAGTCAGCGGGACCAGTGGTTTCTCTGAAGCTCAACAGCGAGTATCTAGCGTACTGTCCGGAAAGTAGCCGATTTTAAGTGTCAGGGTGATTTGCTGTCCTTGAGTATGGCGAGACCACACATCCGATTGAAATTACCCGAAGAAGATCGCAAGATCCTGCAATCCTGGTTGCGGGCTTCCAACACCAAAAGAATCCTGGCCGAGCGGGCTGAGGTGATCCTGCTTTGTGGTGAGGGCCTGACGGCGACCCAGGTATCACAGCAGCTCTCGAAGCGACTAGCCAGCGTGCAGGTGTGGCGCAAACGCTACCTGAAGCGGGGGCTTTCAGGACTCCACGATCGACCTCGCTCGGGCCGGCCCCGCAAACTAGGGCCGGCCAAGGTACGAGCCATTCTGAAGGCCACCGTGGAAAGCATCCCCCGAGAGTCAACTCACTGGAGTGTGCGACTGATGGCCCAGCAGGCGGGAGTGAGCAAGCATCAAGTCGTCCAGATCTGGAAGGCGGCCGACCTGAAGCCGCATCGGATCCGCAGCTTCAAGATCAGCAATGACCCTCACTTCGCCGAGGTGGTGATCGATGTGGTCGGGCTCTATATGGACCCGCCCGACAATGCCCTGGCCCTGTCCGTGGACGAGAAGACTCAGATCCAGGCTCTAGATAGAACTCAGCCCATGCTCCAGCTCAAACCCGGACAGATCGAGCGCAGAACCCACGATTACAAGCGCCACGGTACGGCCAGCCTGTATGCCGCTTTTGATGTGGCCACAGGTGAGGTCATGGGTCGCCTCACCAACCGGCACCGAGCCAAGGAGTTTCTGGCCTTTCTTCGCCAGATCGATCGGGCGGTCGATTCCCAACTGGATGTCCACTTAATGTTGGACAACTCGAGCACTCACAAAACCGAGAAGATTGTACGTTGGCTGGCCCGGCGAGAGCGCTTCCATCTGCACTTTACCCCCACCAGCGCCTCCTGGCTCAACGCTGTCGAAAGCTGGTTTTCCCAGCTGGAGCGTCGCTCCATCTACCGAAACTCCTTCACCAGCGTTGCACAGTTGCGACAGGAAATCAGAAGATATATCCGAGTGCACAATCAAGACTTAGCCAAACCCTTCAAGTGGCGAGCCACCGCCCATTCCATCTTGACCAAGGTTGAAAAAGCACGAGAATCACTCAGTCCCTGTTAACAACGGGAATTTATCGGATCGGACACTGCACTAGCCCTCAGTTATGGAGAGCGCACGACCGTACGAGGAGAACTGGTATTCGCCGGTTTCGGAATTACGGCTCCCGACCTGAACTATGACGATTACGCCAACCTCGATGTGCGCGGGAAGATTGTGGTCGTGTTCGAGCATGAGCCACAGGAAAAGTCCGAATCCAGCCCCTTTGCGGGGAAGGAGCTGACTCCCTACGCCAGCACACTGGCCAAAATCATGAACGCTCGTCATCGGGGAGCGGTAGGCATCATCCTAGTGGAGGATGCGTTCAATCACTCCAGAGATCTCCCCCGAGACCTGAAGCGGAGAGAGGAGTCGATCGACAAACTGGGGATCCACTGTGTGCGCTTGAATCGGGAGCGCAGCGACTGGTTGATCGAGCTCTCTGGGCAGGAACCGGCCGAGATCAATCGGAGCATCCATGGTCAGTTGACACCCTACTCCTTCGATTTTCCTGAGGTCTCGGCGACCCTTTCGATCGACGTCCAGGAGGTTCGACGTCGCTTGAAAAACGTGGTGGGCGTTCTACACGGGGACTCGGGCCGCACGATCGTCCTGGGAGCCCACTACGATCACCTGGGGTTGGGTGATAAGAGTTCGCTGGCTCCCGAGCGAATGGGCGAAATTCACAACGGAGCCGACGACAATGCGTCCGGCACGGCGGGCCTTCTGCAACTGGCTTTCCAATTGACTCGAAATGCCCCAGGTCGCACCTGGATTTTCTCAGCCTTTGCGGCTGAAGTACTGGGTCTGCTCGGTTCGCGCCATTACACGGATCACGCCTCCTTTACCTTGGATCGCACCGAGGTCATGATCAATCTGGACATGATCGGACGCAGCAATGGGGACTTACTCATGGGTGGCGTCGGAACGGCACAGCAATTCAAGGGTGTCCTCGACGAGCTGCAGAAACAGAGTCCGTTACGGTTTCAGTACGCTCTGACCCCGCGTGGCCCCAGTGACCATCTCAGTTTTTTCCCAAGAAGATCCCCGTTCTCTTCTTCTTTTCCGGACTGCACAGAGACTATCACCGCCCCTCAGATGACTGGGAAAAAGTGAATGTCGAACGCAGCCAGCAGATCCTGCAGGTGATCGAAGGGCTGGTGCGTAGACTGTCGGCGCGGCACGATCCCCTGCAATTTGTCGATCTGGGAAGCGACGCCTTCTTCGAGCCCGACTCTCCCGAAAAGAGCTACGGACCCTTGTTTAGTTCCCTGCCCGACATGGCCTGGGAAGCTGAAGGAGTGCGCTTTGCGGGAATCCGCGATCACAGTCCCGCGGCTTTCGCCGGTCTTCGGCTTGGAGACGTCCTGCTCAGCTTCGACGGAAACCATCGAGAATCTGCACGACTTCACCGACGCCTTGCGAGCCAAGCAGGCCGGCGATGAAGTGGAAGTCACGGTCCTTCGGGAGGGGCGCCTGATGCGGAAAAGTGTGCGGCTGGTCAAGCGGAATTGAGATCGGCGTTCCAACTCTCTTGCCACCGGCAAGCGACCTCAAACGAAGTCCGATTCCTCCGTGGGAAACGACGCTTGTTCGCCGTTGCTGCGTTTCGCCCGGGAAACCAGAAATTGCAGACCTTTCAGGGAGGTTCGAAACAGCTCCGAGAGTCGGAACGCGGGGTGCATGATCCCTTCATGCACCTGATGGGAACGCTGCACAAAACGATTCAGGGAACTCTGGATGATCCGATCCACTTCTCGAAGAGATCCATGAAAACGGTCCAGCTCCGTCGAAAAGGCCCCGTCCCCTCTTTCCAGGGCACCGGAGAGGGAGCGCAGCAATGAGCTGGTCCATTTCCCCAGTTCCGGTAAGTAGGCCTGCGTACGGGCTACCGAGTCCAACATGCGGTGGACGGGCGTTAGGGTAAGTGACGAAAGCGAACGGTCCAGGTAGTTCTGGATCAATCCTAGGGCGCGGCTGATCCCAGCATTCCACAACAGGATCACCACCGCCTCTAGGAGCATCAACCCACACAGCACCGCTAACAACGCCAGTAACAACTCGGGACGCTCCATTCGCATAGCGGAATCAAATTACCACGAGAGGGTGGGAAGGGGTAAGTCCAAATCGCCGGAAGACCCCGGGCCCGGACTCGGGAAGGCTCAATCGCTGCTGAGGAAATAGCTGCTGAGAAGGCGGATAACGAGGTAAACGGACAAAAATACGTAGAATGCGGTAATGGCCAGCAGGATCACGAAGATCAGTCCTGAACTCATGTCGTTTCTCTCTAGTCAACACTATAAGATGCTCGAAATCGTCCGAAGTCTACAAAAAATGGGCAAAGTAGCCGGGAGGATTCGTGGAAGCAAAGAAGGTGTCGGATTCGCAAAGTACGATGATCGAGTTTGCCCTGCCCAGTGACGCCAACGTTTTCGGCAGCGTTCTGGGCGGAAAGGTCATGCATCTGATCGACATGGCGGGCGCTCTAGCGACCCTTCGTCATTGCCGCAAACCTGTGGTTACGGCATCGGTGGACTCTCTGAGTTTTCTTCATCCCATCAAAGTCGGAGAGATGATCGTGTTGCAGAGCCAGGTCACTCGGGCCTTCACGACCTCCCTCGAGGTAGAGGTCCAAGTTTATGCAGAGGATGGTCTTAGTGGTGAGAGAACCAAGACCAGTGATGCCTTTTTGACCTTTGTGGCCATCGGCTCCGATGGCAAACCCTCGCCAGTCCCTCCCGTCTTGGCCGGGACCGCACGGGAGAAGCAGCAGTATCGAGAGGCCCTTCAAAGACGGCAGTGGCGCTTGCAACAGCTGACCGGAAAACGGGGCGACAGGCGGCGCCCTGCGTCTGGATGAGCCGGAAAAACGACGCTCACCTGGTCCTTTTTCCAACTTTGGCGAGCTGCCCGTATCTCTAATAATGCCAGATCTATTCTGGAGGACGATGAAAAAGGAGAGTTCACGGCAAGTGCCCCGAGGCCGTAGAAGACCTTGTCACAACCGTATTCTATGCTGCGGAAGGGAACCATGGATGAACCTACCCGAATTTCCAAGAATCACCCAGTTCGAAGAGTTTTTCGCAATCTAGTAGACCGTGCCCTGACTCAATCGTCGGTAGCGGACAAAGACCTGCTGCTGTATCTGAGTGAACTGCTGGTCGACTTCATTTACATCAAGCGTCTCTACCGGCTGAAGGACGAACGGGGGAGACGAATCGAGTACCTGTCGGACATGTTCCTCCAAGCGGAGGGAGTTCCCAGCAAGGAAAGGAAGGGTTACTACAAGTACATCGGAGACTACAGTCTTTTCATTCTGGGCATGTTCCCAGAAAACCTCCGCTACGGTCGCCGAATCCTCTCACACGACGACTACGCGGACGCCGGGCGGAGAAGCTACCTCGCCGCCAGTGAGCTGGAATCCAACACCCAAGGAACGGTGGTTTTCCGAAAATTGGCGGCCAAGTTTGAGCGCTGCGTTCTTTCCCTGAACTGGGTGCGTCAATACACACACGATCCTTTTTACCAGTACATGTTCCGCCAGTTCGGGATCCCTTAGCGCTCCCTACCATAAATACGGTGATGTTTTGCGGAGGGGACTTGCCGGACGAGGTGGCGAAGCAGGTCAAGAATTTGGGACCGACGCAGAAACTGACACAGAAAATCAAAGACCGAGCCCTGGAGCTGGGCTTCGAAGCGGTGGGGGTCGCGCCGGTCTCAGCCATCCCTGCGGAACGCCTTCAGGAGTGGCTCCAGCGAGGGTACCACGGGAAGATGACCTATATGGAGCGCCATATCGAGAGGCGCCTCGATCCGTCCCAGGTTCTGGAAGGCGCCTGCTCGATTCTCTCCCTGGCACTCAACTACTACCACCCTTACCAACTACCCTACAGTCAACCAGATCGAGGGGCGATTTCCCGCTACGCTTCGGGCACTGACTACCATTCGGTTCTGGAAGAAAAATTGCGAGAGATGATGGAAACCATCTCCCGTCTGTGCCCCGAGGCCAAAGGCAGAATCTACGTGGATACGGGTCCGGTCATGGACAAGTACTGGGCGACCCAGTCCGGAATCGGCTGGCTCGGCAAACACACCAACGTGTTGGCTCGAGAGCTAGGTTCCTGGTTTTTCCTGGGGGAGATCTTGCTGGACATCCCGTTGCACTACGACGAACCGGGCTGGGACTTCTGTGGTAGCTGCACCCGCTGCATCGAGGCCTGTCCCACCGAAGCGATCATTGAACCGTATCTTCTGGACAGCCAACGCTGTATCTCTTACCTGACGATCGAGCTTCGCGAGGACGTACCCGAAACCTTGCGCCCCCTCATGGATAACTTGATTTTCGGCTGCGACATCTGCCAGGACGTCTGTCCCTGGAACCGCAAAGCTCCCCCCTCGAAGGAGCCTCAATTCCGGCCGCGGCGGGAAAACCACCATCCCGACTTGAGAGAACTGGCCCGTCTATCTGTGGAAGAGTTCCGGCGGCGTTTCCGAGGAAGTCCGATCAAACGGGCCAAGTGGTCCGGATTCATGAGAAATGTCGCCGTGGCCATGGGGAATTCCGGGGATCCGAAGATGATTCCCGAGCTGACTCACCTGCTGGATAGCGAGGACTCCATGATTCGTCGACATGCGGCCTGGGCCCTGGCCCGAATCGGCACCCCACAGGCCCGGCAAGCG
The DNA here is from genome assembly GCA_965205565.1 of Acidobacteriota bacterium. Lineage (GTDB taxonomy): Bacteria > Acidobacteriota > UBA6911 > RPQK01 > CBDBID01 > CBDBID01. The sequence goes on along the minus strand of CBDBID010000039.1, from coordinate 15,912 downwards.
CTGCGCCGGCGCATCCGGACTGAAGATGATCCGGACACCCTGGAAAGCTTGCAAAGAACCGTCGCCGAGATGGACACTCGGCTTCCCTGAACCGCCACATCAGCCAAACCTACAAGTTCGGAGTGTTTTCACCTGGATTCGTCGACATCCTGTCCTACGTCAAGACCACGCCCACTCCTTCATGCCCCAAAACCTCCGGCAAAGATGCCCCTGGACACCCTTGACCACGGCTAGATCGCTGTGACAGACGCCGCTCGCTTTGACTTGCAGCAGCACCTCACCTTCCCGGGGCGGGTCCAGTTCCACCTCCTCAATCACCACCGGCTGATCGATTTCGTAGGCGACGGCGGCTCAAGTTTTCATATCTTTATTTTTACCTCATTCCGGAATCTCATCTGGCCTCGGGTTTCCGAGCCACGGTGGTTAGGGTCCCCCATTTCCCCGCCAGTCGTTTGACGAACCGCAGCGCGAAGAGGGTGGGCTTGAGTGCGTAGTAGGGTAACCGGCTGGAAAACCTGGATCGGGACCACCGCAGGAGACTGTGTTTCATGGGATGAAAGCTGTGCCTTTGCGTCAGCAGATTCTTGAGCGGCACCAGACCGGCGTCCGTCAGCAACCGCTCGAGTGACCGGGGGGAGAAATGGTGCAGATGGCGGGGCACGTCTAGAGCCCACCAGTAGCGGCGGAACAAGCTAGCCTGCAGGCTCTCAAAATTGGGGACAGAGGAGGAACACGAGACCGCCCGGCTTCAGCAGGGTCCGGGTCCGCTCGAGCACTCTTCGAGGTTCGAACAAGTGTTCGAAGACATGCAAAAAGTAATGACATCAAATGAAGCCAGGGGGAGGTCGGACCGGTGGATGTCGCCCAGCAGGATTTGCAGACCGGGCACTTGGCGATTAATCACTTCTACTCCCTCTCGCACCACATCGATGCCCACACGGCGCCACCGTTGAGGGTCCAGAGCCAGCAGGAAGAGACCATTGGCGCAACCCACATCCAGGATGGCCCCTTCCGAGCGGAACCCTTCGACCATGGCCACCAGTTCCAGGAATCTCTTCCAGGAACGCGTCCTCTTAAGCTTTCGGCTCCTATACTCCAGAAGGATCTGCTCGACGTTTCCGAGATAGGCCAGAGAGTAATAATGGGCGATTTCAGTTGGGCTCGGTGTGGGCACAGTCCAGCCGTACTGGCACAGGGCGCATTTCCAAATCTCCCAGCATCGACCCTTGAACTCATGGTCCTCAACTTTACAGATTGGGCGCACCTACACCGAAAACCAGACGGGACAGGTCCGGCTTTTCGGCAACCGCATGGGGGAGGTTAATGGAGAAGCTTGTCCTGGCCCCGTGCCGCCAGCTTCTGCTCGATCTCTTTCAGAAAATCGGCGTTCTCGCGTTGCGCCTTGTCGCTGATGATACTGCCCGTAAACTCGACGTGGAAGGTCCAGGATTTCTCGATGAGCCCCGTCTCAGGATGGTGAAACCAGGCTACTTCCCAAAGCTTCTTGTTGTCCAATGACCAGGTCACGAGCTGACCGGCCCGGTAGTGCAGGCGCACCGGAACGATATCGGTTTCTTGCAGTGGATCGTCCGGATCGAGAGCCATGAGGATCACCACCCGGGCGGTGGTGACTTCCTTCTTGCACTCTGCATCCGTGTAACATGCCAAATCTACGTGGAGAACCCGATAGGGAACGGCTGGCATTTCGTCCGTCTCCGCAGGGTAACCCTCGAGGGTGGATGCATGGTTTGTGGTCACGTCGCTTCCCTTCATCTTGGTGTTATTCCTCAATCTCGGCGAGGGGATGCAGCATTCTCCTCCATCCCCTCGCTTCGGTCATCCCCCTACACGAGTTCCGAGAAATTGCGTTTCCAGACCCCTCTGCTGAGCCAAATTGTGTAGGTGGCGCCAGTGAGTCTCGGGCAAAGGAAGGCCCCTTTTTCGGGCCTGCGCCTCTTTTTCGTGCTCCATTTCTCCGGGAACGTAGATCCTGTCTACCCCAGGCATCTTATCGGATTGTCTCATTTCATTGGTCAACGATTGAACCCGCTTCTTGAAGTCGGCCAGAGGCATGAACGTCTCTACGTTGAGGACGATGAAGGTATGGCCAGTGTTGGTCGCTTTGTCCGGCACCCGCACCCAGTTGGTGACTTGCTGGGTCATGGCCGCTCCGGTCAGAGCGCCGGCTAGGATTTCGGGTAGAAGAGCCAGCGCATAGCCCTTGTGTTTGCCTATCGGCAGCAGGGCTCCCCCTTCGAAAAAATCCGCTGGATTGGTGGTGTCTCGTCCCTCTGCGTCGCTCACCCAACCCTCGGGAATGGAGACCCCCCTTTCGTGAGCGATGGATATTTTCATGCCAGCCACCCGGCTCATCGCGATATCCATCACAATGGGCATGCCATCTTCGGTTGGGACACCGTAGGCGGTGGGGCCATTTCCAATCACCTTTCCGCGGCCGCCAGTGGCGGCCATGACCACGCCGCCGTTGCTGGTGGCCAAGCCGATTGAATCCTTCTCGGCGCACATCAGCGCGTAGTGACCGGCCGCCCCGAAATGGCTGCTATTTCGAACCATGATTACACCGACACCTTCTTTTCGTGCTTTCTGCATGGCCAGCTCGGTGGCGTGGTGAGCCACCACCTGACCCAAGCTGCACCCGCCGTCCACCAGCGCGGTCACTGCCGTTTCGCGTACGATGGTCCAACGGCCTTGCGGATCGGTTCCTCCCTGCTGGAGGCAACGCACGTAGCCGGGCAGACACCAGGTTCCGTGGCTCAAAACGCCGCGAGCGTCGGTGCGGACCTGGACCTCAGCCGCGATTTCCGCATCCGGTCGGCTCACTCCGACAGATTGCAGCACCTGCGAGACGAACTCTCGTAATCTCTTGCAATCCACCAGGATGGAATCCATGTTAGTTATTTCCTCGGTAATGGGATGATTGATTCGACAGGGGGCATCAGGCCTTGCCTTTGCACTCGATTTCTTGGAGCCGAAATCGGCAGGCCCGGACGTGGGTAATCCTCTCCATGGTCGCAGAGTAGGTCAGTAGGATGCGGTCCGGGCTGTGCTTGGAGCTCCCTTGCCGGCAAACACAAAGAATGCTCCCATCCGCCAATCGGTTCGAAAGGGGGTAGGCGCACGCAGAGGAGACCTGGCGCCTCTCGAAATTGGGACTCACGTCCCCCACCGGAGAGAATTTCTACCTTCAAGTCAGGTCTTCTGCCCTTCTGAGTCTTCCGAGGAAGCTGAAGGGCGGTTAGGGATTGGGTGGGGAGGTGCAGATGAGAATCTCCATCCCTTCCTCACCCGTGTTCTCCAGCCCGTGCTCGCACCAGGACGGCAGGTGGACGAACATTCCATCCCTCACTTCCACTGTCTCCCCAAGCCAGGGTCATGGTGCCCTGCCCTCGCAGGATCGCATAACACTCCTCGGTGTGATGGCTGCCGACCTCCAGCACCACATGGGGCGGTACGTAAAACACGGTGAGTCCCATGTTCTGGCTCGATGCCTTCGGATTGGTTGGATGGACTACTCGCACCCCGATGCCCTCGCAACCCGGATATTTCACGGGCACGCCGTCCTGAACCGTCACGACATTGGGTAATACCCGTTCACTCGGTTTGGGGATGGGAGGTTCACCCTGGTAACCTTTGAACTGCGTAATTTTCGCCACTGCTCTTTCACCTCGGGTTGCCAACGACACGAACGATCACGGGACACTTTTCCGGAAAGGAAGGCGCCGTGGCGTCCAAAGCCTAGACAGATACTGGATCTAAGAGATCAAGTCAACCAACCCAGATCTTACGATCGAAATGCCACGGCGAGCCGGCAAAGGAAAGCGGGGGTGTCTTTCTAGAGCCCCCAGGGCATCCGATGGGATTTTGACGCCCTGGGCAGGGCTCCCCCGAAAGGAACCGGCGAATCCAAACGTTTCGGACCGAACGGTGATTTGAAAGAGAACTCGATTCCGTCCTGCTGGTGCCGGAGTTGCCATCAATCTTCTGCCGCCAGCACGGGCCAGCCGGTGCGGATGAACTTCTTGGCCTTGTCGAATTCGACAAACCTTTTTTCGGCCTCCCGGAATTCGGCATGGTGTACGAACCGCTGCCCGCCACAGGTCTGCTCTCCGAGATGGGCGTGTAGCATTTCGTGAAACAGCACGTATTCCAGCACCCAGGCAGGCACTTGATGATCATCCAAGCCCCGATTGAGCACGATGGCATCGTGGGCGGGATCGTAATGACCCAGGACGGTCCGATGGCGCCTTTGGGACCAGACCAGCATTCTCACTCGCAGCTGACCGCCGAAGTACTGTCGATTCAATTTGTAGAATCGATCGCTCAGATCGAACACCTGGCCTTCGGATCGGCTGAAGTTCTTTCGTCCGCGCCGGCGCCGAGCCTGCAGCGCGGCCTCCCGGATCGCGGTTCGGCCTCGAGTATTCCTGGTAGGCCCGGCGGTAGCTTGGACACACGCGCTTTTTCATGAGCTTGTGCAGGAGGATCACCAGCAGGACGGATAGCACCGCTTGGGGCGCCTCCTCGAGAACGTCGCTGATGCGCACCAAGATCTCACCTTCGCGTACTCGGATGGTGTGGTTCAGCCCGGCATAGGGATAAAACTCGATTCGAAACGGAGGAGCGGGAGAACCCAGCCAGTGGGAGTAGTGGTTACGGAAAAGATCACCCAGATGGTCTTCCCGATCGGCCGACCGGACCCGAGATGCTCGTTGCACAGACGCCATTACCGACTCTCGGGTACGCTCTCTCTCAGGAATTGAACGATGGCGTCGGTGTGGGTTCCCGGCTGAAAAATTTCGGCAATTCCCATCTCCTTGAGCCGGGGAACGTCCTCATCGGGAATGATCCCGCCGCCAAAAATGAGCACATCCTCCATCTGATCGGCCTTCATCAACTCGAGGACCGGCCGAAAAGGTGCATGTGAGCGCCCGACAAGACGGACAGACCCACCACGTCCACATCTTCCTGCAAGGCGGCTTGTACGATCTGCTCCGGCGTCTGTCGCAGCCCCGAATAGACCACCTCCATGCCAGCATCGCGCAGAGATCTGGCCACGATTTTGGCGCCGCGGTCATGCCCATCCAAGCCGGGCTTGGCAATCAGAACCCGAATCTTGCGGGAGGACATGATCTCAGAACTCCGGCTCCTGATATTCGCCGAAAACTTCCTTTAGAGTTTCGCACATCTCGCCGACACTGGCGTACTCCCGGGCAGCTTCAATCAGGTGGGGCATGAGATTTCTGCGGCTCTGAGCGGCTCGTTTCAATGCCTGAAGGGCTTTGGACACGGCTCGACTGTTGCGGCTCGCTCTGCGCCGTTTCAACCTCTGCATCTGGCGTTGCTCGACTTCCGGTCCGATCTGGAGGATTTCGATCGGCGCTTCCTCTTCGATCAGGAAGTCGTTGACTCCCACGGTGATATAGTCTTTTTCTTCAACCGCTTTCTGGTGCCGGTAGGCGGCGTCCTGGATCTCCTTTTGCGGAAAACCCTGGTCGATGGCAGGAATCATTCCACCCAGTGCATCGATCTTACGGAAGTACTCGTAACTCTCCTCCACCAGATCCCTGGTCATCGTCTCCACCAGGTAGGACCCTCCCTAATGGATCGACGCTATTGGTCACCCCACTCTCACAAGCGAGGATCTGCTGCGTGCGCAGGGCCAGTCGGGCGGCCTCCTTGGTAGGCAGCGCCCAAGCCTCATCCAGTGAATTGGTGTGCAGGGAGTTGGTGCCGCCTAACACCGCGGCCAGAGCCTGCATGGTCGTTCGGATGACGTTGTTCATGGGCTGCTGCGCCGTCAGACTGCAACCAGCGGTCTGCGTGTGGAAGCGGCACATCCAGGATCGCTTCTGGGCGCGCCTGAAAACGCTGGCGCATGATCTCTGACCAGAGACGTCGGCTGGCGCGGAACTTGGCGATCTCCTCGAAAAAGTCGTTGTGGGAGTTGAAGAAAAAGGAAGTCTGGGAGCGAAGTCGTCGACGGCAAGCCCCGCCCGGCAACACCATTCCACGTACTCGATGCCATCGCGAAGCGTAAAGGCCAACTCCTGTAGCGCCGTAGAACCTGCCTCCCGGATGTGGTACCCGCTAATGGAAATGCTGTTGTAGCGGGGGAGATGTTGGCTGCAAAAGGTGATCGAATCTGCCACCAGACGCATGGAGGGTTCGGGTGGGTAGATCCACTCCTTTTGGGCGATGTATTCCTTGAGGATATCGTTTTGAACCGTTCCTCCGATCCGTGTCAGATCGGCCCCCTGTTTCTCCGCAACTGCCACGTACATGGCCAGAAGCACGGAGGCCGGAGCGTTGATGGTCATCGACGTGGTGACCCGATCGAGTCGGATTTGATCGAAAAGGGTTTCCATGTCCTCGAGAGTGTCGACGGCCACCCCGCACTTTCCGACTTCTCCTTCAGAGAGAGGGCTGTCCGAATCCAACCCCATGAGGGTGGGAAGATCGAAAGCCACGGACAGGCCGCTCTGCCCTTGATCCAGCAAGAACTGGAAGCGCTGGTTGGTTTCCCTCGCGGAGCCGTAGCCGGAGAACTGGCGCATGGTCCACAGCTTTCCCCGATACATATCGGCGTGGACCCCACGGGTGAAAGGGGGTTCTCCCGGTCGACCCACCTCCTTCTCAAAATCCAAATCCGCCAGGTCGGCCGGCCTATAGAGAGACTGGACAACTTTTCCGGAAATAGTGGAAAAGGTTTTTCGGGATCTCCTTGGTGGCGGCGAAACCTTGTCAGTGCCAGTGGCCATGATCAGGGTGACTATTTAAGGGGAAATACAGCCGGGAGGTCAAGGACTGGACTGTTCTAGTTCGATGGCCTTCCGGAATAGATCCAGAGCCTCTCAATCCTTCCCCTCGACTTTACACACGTAGGCCTTTTTACGGTAGATCTCGGCGTGGGACCTTTTCGATCGGAGATTTTTCAAAGCCTTGTCCAGGATGTTATGGGCCAGGTCGCATCGATCCTTATGTACCAGAGAGTCGGAGATGATCTGGGTGCCGTGGACCAAGCGGTGCTCCTGCCGGCGCGGAAAATCCAGACGGAACAGCTTGTTGGTCGCCTCGACAACCTTGTCGAATTCTCCGTTCTTGATGAGGAGTATGACAATTTCCAACTGCGCTTCGGCGATACCTCGCACTCGCTCCCATTCCTCCTTTTCTTCCAGGAGGAGCGGTACGGTCAACAGCATCAACAGTGGAAGGAACTTGCTCATCGCGATGTCTCCAGCCGAAACGGATTCCCGTCCTCTTGGTGGGTCCGTTCGGCAAAAGGATTCGAGTGGATCTGCTCGACTCTGGCTCCGGGGGGGCGACTCAGGATGCGGATATGCCGGGCCCTCATCTGCTGACGCTGTTCGATGAAAACGCGGAAAGCCGCCTCCAGCCCCTCAGCCGGCTCTGTCACAGGATTCAGCCAGCTGGAGTAAAAAAGGGTGGCCGCCAGGGCCAGCCATCCGGGCCTGAGAAAGGGAAGCTGCCAGAAACCCGTCGCACTGGAGTCCCCCGGCACAATTTCCGCCTGTATGCGGTTCCAAAGGAATGGGTTCACTTCCATGGCGGGCAACCGCTCCGCCCATTGGCGAACCTTCAAGAGGGAATCATGCTCCTGACGGCAGTCGGGACATTCTTCCAGGTATTGGCCGATCTCTCGGCCCCGCCCACCGGGTAGTTCCCCATCCATGAAGGCGGTCAACACTTCAAAGCAGGTCTGACACTTCATTTTTCCCACCCAAATACGATTTGACTTTGTTCCTGACCTCGACTCGCGCCCGGTGAATATCAGACTTCACGGCCGCCAGAGAACGGCCCACGATGTCGCTAATTTGCAAGTAACTCAAGGCGGTGAATGGCGGACAGCACAAAAACCTGCCGATATTTTGAGGGTAACTCTCCAATCACTCTCTGGATGACTTCCATCAGCTCCTTGGACAAGACGCCCTCCTCGGGGGCTTTGCTGGGAGCGGCAATTCTCTCTACCTGCGGAGCTATTCTTTGCTGCTCGAGAGACTCCAGAAGTGGGGTCTGTCCGCGGTACCTTTGATAAACGTTGTTCTGTGCAATGCGATAGAGCCAGCTCTGAAGCTTTCGATTGTCTTTTAACCCAGCATTCACCATATGCGGCACGAAGTCTGCTTCCTTTAATCTATGTAACTATCTATAAGTAAAGAAGATATTGAGAATAAAATGGGCAAGAAATGGCCGATCCCAAGGGTGAGCTTTTGAAGCTCGGTTTTAATAGTAGGGTAAAGCTGGAATTTCATGCGAACTAAGGTCACTTCGGATGCCGGGCTCCTCGCCTATCGTGACCTGGATAAAGCCTTAGGTCTATTTGATCGTGTACCTTCCGTTGTTCAGGATCTGCGGACCGGGCGTAACATCCAGCACGACCTTCCGGCCTTGCTACGCCAATCCGTATACAGCCGCTTGGCGGGTTATGAAGATGTCAACGATGCGCATCGTCTATCGGTGGATCCGACCATGCGAAGGGTCACCGGGAAAAAGAATGAGGACAAGAAGGCCGCCAGCGCCAACACGATGGATGGAAGGAGCACTGGAGAAAACCTCTCATCGACGCATCATTCTGGATCTGGACAGTTCAGCCAGTCCTGTCTATGGCCAGCAGGAGGCCTCTGCCTACAACGGTCATTTTGGATGCACTTGCTACCATCCCCTGTTTTGTTTCAACCAGTTCGGAAATTGCGAAGGTGCCTTGCTACGCCCCGGTAACGTGCACAGCGCGGATGGCTGGAAGGAGCTGCTGGAACCGATCGTAACTTGTTACGAGAAGAAAACCGTCCGCAAATACTTTCGCGGGGATGCCGCTTTCGCCAAGCCGGAGATCTTATGAATGCCTGGAGGAGAAGGGCTTCTTGTATGCCATCCGGCTTCCGGCCAATGAGGTGCTTCAGGCAAAGATTGAAACCCTGCTAACCCGGCCCGTGGGTTGCCCACCCAGAAAGCCCATCGTCTGGTTTGCCGATTTCAGCTATCCAGCCGCCAGTTGGGACCGGCCTCGTCGGGTCATTGCCAAGGTGGAGTGGCATCGCGGGGAACTCTTTCCGAGAGTCGGTTTCATCGTGACCCATCTGAGCGCACAAGCCTCCGGGTTGGTTCACTTTTACAATGGACGTGGCACGGCCGAGCAGTGGATCAAGAAAGGCATTCCAGCCGACCCATGAGGGAAAACACTTGCTCCCTGGTCGGAGGGCTGATAGGTTTTGATTCCACCACGGTGAGACCCGAAGAAGGTTCATCGCAGGCTGATATGAGGAATGTCGGCTAAGGCCTTGAGATTTCGGAATGCCAACACGAAGGTCTCCTGACCAAGATCCTCCGCTTCTTCTCGAGAACCCGTCATCCGGTATAAGTAGTTCAGGATCTTCGTGGCAAAGGCTTCGTACAATTGCTCGAAAGCAGCCACATCACCGTGCTTGGCCCTGGAGACCAACCGCTCCAAGAGATCGTCGGGCAGATCCGCCTCCAGAGATGTTTGCGCCTCGGATCTATTCCTACTTGCCGTCACTATCTGTGATTGGAGCCATCACTGAAAGTTGCACATTTTGGAACTGCCCTGGACGTGAGGCTGACACATCGGCAAACGGTAACCTCCCTTCGGCCTGGGGTCCAGGCCATTCCAGCGGATGGTCGTTCTCCCTCACCGAGTCTGTTCCCCGGGGGCCGGCAATGCTCGGGATCGCCCTGCAGTTTCTTCAAAAGGAGTCCACCGAGCGGATCGCTCCCGAATTCTCGGGAACAGACGACGGGTCACCCGCGTCTAATAAGACGAGCATTGAGAGGAGACATTTATGAAGCAGCAATGGCTCGTTTTCACTATCCTGATGGCGGCTCTGTACCCTTCCCTTCGGGCTCAGTCGCCCGCCGAGATCCGAGTCTACCAACCGGACACTGGATATCTGGGGATCAACATCCGGGACGTCCGCGCGGCGGATGTCTCCGGACTCCAGCTCCCCAGGGAGGCCGGCGTGTATATCGAGCGAGTGGAGGCCGGCAGTGCAGCCGCTGAGAGCGATCTGCAGGCCGGGGATGTCGTGATCAGTTACTCCGGCATCTCCGTTCTCAGTGTGCGCCATTTCCGTCGCCTGGTCGAGGATACACCGCCCGGGCGATCGGTTGGGATATCCTTGGTCCGGAGCGGTGAAACCATCCAAAAATCGGTGACCGTGGGAAACCGCAAGCGGCCAGGCATGCGAGCTTTCACCAGATCCCTGCCGGAGTTTGAAGTGGAAAAGGAATTCACGTTTCCGATGGGACCGGAAGCTTACAAGCGGCGGTTTTTCATTTTTCCCGACCGTCCCCGACTGGGTATTCAGGGGAGTGACCTCACCGAACAGATAGGCGAATTCTTAGGCGTGCAGAAGCGGGGAGTCCTCGTCCTGGAGGTCATGGATGGTAGTCCGGCCCAGAGGGCCGATCTGCAGGCCGGCGACGTGATCACCGCAGTGGAGGGACATTCGATTGCCAGCCTTCACGATCTGACCCGCCGTCTGACCCAAGCCACTCACGCACTGGCGATCGTACGCCGCCAGAAGACTCAGCTGGTGACCGTGCATTTGGGAGACCCGCAAGAAGAGCCCGAAGAACTTCGCCTCTAGCACATCCGAGTCCCCATCCCTGGAGGATCCGTCTATGGCCACGGGCAGCTCGTCACCCCTCGAGCAACGGAATGCGATGCACTCCGTCCAGGACACATCGCGGCACATAATGATCGATACCGGCCGCACGGGCTGGTAAACTGGTTAGGCGAAGTCTACTCAAACTGTGGAGTCGTGGTGTACTACTAGCCGGCGGGAGGGGTTTTGCCGATGAGCGAAGGTGCTGAAACCAGAATTATGGCCGTTTACTGCGATTTTGAGAACATCGCACTCGGGGTTCGAGACGCCAACTACGCCAAATTCGATGTGGCCAGGCTCCTGGAGCGGCTACTGCTCAAAGGAAACATCGTGGTGAAGAAGGCCTACTGCGACTGGGCCCGCTATCAGCAGTTCAAAGCTGCCATGCACGAGGCCTCCTTCGAATTGATCGAAATCCCGCATGTGCGTCAATCCGGAAAGAATTCGGCCGACGTCCGCATGGTGGTCGACGCTTTGGATCTGTGCTACACCAAAGAGCATGTCGACACCTTCGTCGTGATCAGCGGCGATTCCGATTTCTCTCCCCTCGTCAGCAAACTTCGAGAAAACAACAAAGCCGTCATCGGTGTGGGGGTCAAGAACTCCACCTCCGATCTACTGATCGCCAACTGTGACGAGTTCATCTACTACGACGATCTGGTCAAACTCACCCAGGAGCCCAAGAAGGCTCCGCGGCCGAAGACCGCCAAGAAGCCCGCCCGCAGCCCCAAAGGCAAAGAAACTCCGAGTGCCGACGACAAGAAGCTGGAAGCCTTTGATCTGATTGTGGCCACTTACGAGGCCCTGGTGCAGGAACGCGGAGCCGGAGACCGCATCTGGGGGTCCATGATCAAGCAGGCCCTGAAGCGGCAGAAGCCGGGCTTCGCCGAATCCTACTACGGGTTTCGGTCCTTCGGTGAACTGCTCGAGCAGGCCGAGGGCCACGGATTGCTCAAACTGCAGCGCGACCAAAAATCGGGCGGATTCATTGTGAGCAGCCCCTAGTCCTAATTATTCATGAGTTCTCGTCGCGCGGCGTCGGAAGCGCCGCGCTGACAAGGTGTTACGGCCCGAGACCCCCGCAGGCGTAGTCGTGCACTACGGAGAGGAGGCCGACGGCGGACAACGCAGTCAGCGGGGGTGATACCGGCGCTGCAGCAGAGAGCTTGCGAATGATGCCGGCTGGAACCAGGCGGAGGCCCTGGACTGCTAACGGCAAGGCCGCTCAACCGGCCAAAGCTTCCGCAGAGGTGTCCAACATGCAGTACAAACGTTTCGGAACGTCCGGTCTGCGGGTTTCCTCCGTGTGCCTGGGCACCATGACCTTTGGACGAGAGACGGACGAAGCCACCTCGTTTGCCCTCATGGACTATTTCGTCGAGCGGGGTTTCAACTTCCTGGACACCGCCAACGTCTACTCCACCGGCGCCTCCGAGAGCGTGGTGGGCCGCTGGATGAAGCAGCGGAAGAACCGGCGACAGATCGTCCTGGCCACCAAAGTGTTTGGCCAGATGGGAGAGGGACCCAACCAAGGCAGCCTCTCTCGTATTCACATCCAGATGGCGCTCGAAGACAGCCTGCGGAGACTTCAAACGGACGTGATCGACATCTACCAGATCCATCGCTGGGATTTCGAGGTGCCTCCCCAAGAGACCCTGGAAACGCTCCACGACTCGGTCCGACAGGGAAAGGTGCGCTACATCGCTTGTTCCAATCTGAGCGGTTGGCAGCTGGCTCAGTACCTGGCCCTGTCGGATGCCTTTCTGTACAGCCGGTTCGTCGGCATCCAGCCCGTCTACAACGTCCTCAATCGAAGCGTCGAGCTGGAGGTGATGCCCCTGTGCGAGGATCAGGGGCTGGGAATCATTCCCTACAATCCTCTGGCCGGTGGAGTCATGACCGGCAAGTACAGACGGGGCCAGAAGCTTCCGCCCGATACCCGTTTGGAGGCATTCGGGTTCTACCGCGATCGCTATCTGACCGATTCCATGTTCGACATTGTGGAAGACTTTTTAGAAGCGGCCGACCAGATGAGCGTCACGCCGGCCCAATTGGCGCTGGCTTGGGTCATGGCTGAGGGGCGAGTGACGGCCCCCATCCTGGGCGCCCGAAACCTGGAGCAGCTTAAAGAGAGTCTCCACGGTGCTCAGATACGCTTGACCCCCGAACAACGCGCCAGCGTTCCGGCCGTCGCTCCCGGAAGGTGGATCGGGAAAGACCCCGTATACGATCGGTCGTGAAGAGCCTCCAGCCTCTAGCGAGAATGGCTCTGGTGGCTCGCTCTGACGGGAGACATCTCCAGCAAACGCGAGGGGCAACTGATCACATGGGTCCACTGTTGTGACTCACGCTTGCGCCGCCTGGCTTCGACGGCTCGCTTCAGCAGTGTGCGAACCCGCTCTCCCTCGAAAATTTTCCCCGCCACTCTCACCTGATACGCCATTGGCCTGCCTCCTTTCCTCTTTCTGCCTGCCGCAGCAAATCCTCTCCAGCGATCCACTCCCCTGTACCCGTCAGTACTTGCGCATGATGCCGACCACCACCCCTTGGATCTGGACCTGGTCTTCGCGAAGACAAATCGGCTCCAGTGCCGGATTGGCTGGTTGCAGGCGAATCCTTTCCCCGTCTCGATAAAACTTCTTCAGGGTGACTTGATCCCGATCGATCAGGGCGATCACGCTCTGCCCACTTTCGGCCTGGTCCCTTTTCTCCACGATGACGTAATCTCCGTCCTGGATGTGTTCGTCGATCATGGAGTCTCCTCGCACCCGCAGAACATAGTTTTGACCTCGCGTCACAAAGCTTTCCGGAACAGAGATCTCCTCCGCATCAGCGATCGCCTCCAAGGGTTGTCCCGCCGCCACGTAGCCTAGCAACGGCAATCGAGATCCCACCGATTCTTCCATCGGCACGATCTGGATGGAACGGGCCTGATTCGCCAGGCGGCGGATGAAACCCCGGTTCTCCAGTGCCTTCAGATGCTTGTAGACCGCATTCAACGACCGCAGATGAAAATGAGCCGCGATCTCTTCCATGCTGGGAGAGTAACCGTGACGGTCCAGGAACTCGCGCAGATAGTCCAAAATCTGCTTTTGCTTTTTGGTCAGTGACATCGTGAGAAAAATTATGGTGAATAAAAGGTGAAGTGTCAAGCGCTATTTCACCCCCAACAAGTCTCTTGGCCGGTCAGCGGGGCAGCCGCGCAGCCTGTGATACAGTAGGCATCGTGTCGGCTTCGCCGGAAATGCAAGGGTCGATTGAAGAGGAAAAAAAGAAGATTCAAAGACTGCGCTTTCTGGTGGATCTGACCATAAGCGTACTGTATCAAGATGCAGACCTGACACTGCAAGAGGCGCGTCGTATGGTCGAGGGGGCCGAAAAAGCCATTCTTAACATGTTTCCGGACAAGCAACTGACCTTTAACATCGTGCTCCTTCCCCGATTCGAGAGGGTGCTGCACGAGCGCTGGGGCGTCGGCCTGGATTCCACGGTCCACTGAAATCGATGCGGGCCGTCATTCAAAGGGTGGAAAATGCCAGTGTGACCGTGGGGGGCGAGACCACTGCCGCCATCGGTCCGGGCATGGTGGTACTGGTGGCCATCGGGCAGCGGGATGCGGCCGGCGATATCGCTTGGATGAAGCGAAAGATTCTCAACCTCCGCATCTTCCAGGACACCCAGGGCCGCATGAACCGTTCGATCGGAGAGGCCGGTGGCGAGATCTTGCTGGTCTCCCAGTTCACCCTCTACGGGGACTGCCGCAAGGGGAATCGCCCCAGTTACTCCAGAGCGGCCACGCCTGAGCAGGCACGAGAACTCTACCAGCGACTTTTGGGCGAGTTCGAGGCCGAGGCCATATCCGTTGCTTCCGGTCAATTCCAGGCCATGATGCAGCTACAACTGATCAACAGCGGTCCGGTAACCCTGATCGTGGATTCCGACCGGACCTTTTACTGAAGCAACACTTGTCAGGACCTCTCAGGATCACTAACTGACCACCACCTCACAATTTGACCAGAAGAGGCTTCGGGGCCGAGGAGCAGTGAAGGCACCGGAGAATAGGGTGCCCCAGCTGATCATGGTATAATAGTAAAAGAGTCGCGGGATTTCGAGATCGCTCTTCTTTTACATCCGGTGGTGGGAAATCAAACCCCCGATTCCATGCCCGAAGAACCCCTCTATGTAATTGACGGGAACGAAAAAGTTCCTTTTCTGCGAGGCATGATTACCCATGCCCTGATGGAACGAGGGTTGAACTTCCGGCAGGCCTACGAAGCGGCCAGTGTGGTGAGAGATCGAGTGCGACCCCACCGAGCGATCAGAAAAGCGGTCTCGGCGCACTGATCCGGCGAGTCACCCAGGAACGATTCGGTCATTGGGATTGGGAGAACTCCAGCGGGCGGCCGGAGCCCGCTGGAACCGACGTGTTCGTCAAGCCCGAAGAAGCCCGTGCCACCTTCAGCAAAGGCATCCTATCGCAGTCCTTGCAAGCCTCCGGCCTGGATCCGTCGGTCGCCTACGACGTGGCTCAAGAGATCAAGACATTCCTGCTCCGAGAGGACACCCGAGAGTTGACCCAGGACCAGCTGCGTCGGTTGATTCACGAAACCATCCGTCACAACCACGGCGAAACGTTTGCCGAAAGATATCTGCTGTGGCGATGTTTCCGATCTCCGGACAAGCCCCTGATCATCCTCTTCGGCGGGGCCACGGGGACGGGCAAGAGTTCGGTGGCTGCAGAGGTAGCCCATCGGCTGGGCATTCAGAAGATCCTGTCGACCGACACCATCCGGCAGATCATGCGGATGATGTTTTCGCACGACCTGTTGCCGGCCATACACTCCTCCTCTTACGAAGCCTGGAAGGATTGGACACTGGGCCAGGGAGACTCCTCCCAAGCCGTCATTGACGCTTTTCGGGAACAATCGATGCGAGTTCTGGTGGGCATGTGGGCCATGATCGAGAGATCCATCCAGGAGGGATCCAGTCTGGTGATTGACGGGGTCCATCTGGTGCCGAGCCTGGTGGACCTGAAGCCCTTCGAAGATCACGCTTACCTACTGTCGGTGGTGATCTCCACCCTGGACGGGGACCGCCATCTGGAACGGTTCCCGGTTCGAGAGCAAAGGGCCGACCATCGTTTGGCGCAACGTTATCGGAAGAATTTCGAATCCATCTTGCGGATTCAGGACTACATCCTGAAGATGACGGAGCGCTCCGACACTCCCATCATAGAGAATGAGAACTTCGA
>CBDBID010000038.1:0-46297 GCA_965205565.1 Acidobacteriota bacterium | reverse complement strand
ATGAGAACTAGTCTAGTCTAACGGCTCCGTCATCGGGAGAACGAAGGGAAAGGAATGGTTGTTGGGGTGGGCGCTGCCCAGAAAGCAGCTTGAAAGGCAATCTGGCTAGATTCTTGGAGTGGAACTCCGCCGAATCGGAAGTTGTGAATTTCGGCTCCGTCTAGAATCGGGCTCTCAAGCTGTGGGAAGGTTATCAGAGCTGATCGCCTTCTTCAGTCGCAGGCGGGATTCTATTGGCCGCCGGGTTGTCGAACGTGATGGTAACCCTGTCCGGCAGCTCCAGAGACGCCTTGCGGTCAATCCCTGCACGGCCCAAAATTGCCTTGATCGCACCCAGGCTGACCGCCAGATTCTCGTCTTGCTCGATTAGGTCCCACAGTTTTTTCAGCGCCGGGTCAATCATGTCCAACAGGCGACGCCGGGCAGCTTCTTTGACTTGTAGCGCTCTGCCCCCGTGGGCTGGGCATACGTTGCCGCCGCGGATCGCGTTTCGTCGGCCCGGCTTACCGGTCCGCACTGAGTGGGCGCTACATTTCGGCACTACGATGGGTCCCGTCTACCAGGGGTCTGATTCTTCGCAATCGTTTGCATTTCCCACAATTTTCGCATTGTGTGGTGACGAACAAATGGCAGAAGACGTTTTGGTCTTCGCCTAAAGGCGAGGGGGTTCACCCATCCCAGAGTGGGCCCCTAAAAGAGGAGGGAAAGGTGAAAGATGCGTTTTTGGATGATTTTCCAGGTCTCTCTGAAAGCCCTGAATCGGAATAAGATCCGTTCCTGTCTAACCATGCTGGGCATCATCATTGGCGTGGGATCCGTGATTGCCATGGTCAGCTTGGGGAGGGGAGCCCAGAGACGGGTTCAGGAGGAAATCGCCGCTATTGGAACCAACACACTGTGGATTCGAGCGGGAAGCCGCCGATCCTGGGGGGTTCGCAGCGGTGCCGGAACTTTGAATACCCTGACAGCTGACGATTTTGAAGCCATCCAGCGCGAATGTCCGACGGTGATGGCCGTCAGTCCCAGCGCTTCCACCATAGGACAGGTGGTTTTTGGAAACCAGAACTGGAACACGCGAGTGGAAGGCTATAACGAATACTACCCTCTGTTGCGGAACTGGAAAGTGGTGGAGGGAAGCTTCTTTGAGGAAAGTCACGTCAAAGGTTCGTCCCGAGTTGCGGTTATCGGGCAGACGGTTGCCAACGAATTGTTTGGAGGTGGCGACCCGGTCGGCCAGAGCATCCGGATCAAAAAGCTTCCCTTTCATGTCCTGGGCGTACTGGACAAGAAAGGGTCCAACGCGTGGGGGCGGGATCAAGACGATACCATCATCGTTCCGTACACCACGGTGCAGAAGAAATTTCAGGGTGGTGTTCGCTACGTGCAATCGGGATTGGTAGCAGCCGTGAGCCCTCGAGCCAGCTTTGCCGCCGAAGAACAGATCATGGCGTTGCTCCGACAACGCCATCGCCTGGGTACCGAAGATGACGATGATTTTCGGGTGCGCAATCTCACTGAATTCGCCGAGGCCGCCGAGGCCACCAACCGGCTCATGACGGGACTGCTAGCCAGCATTGCAGCTGTCTCCTTGCTGGTAGGAGGCATTGGGATCATGAACATCATGCTGGTAGCGGTCTCAGAACGCACCCGGGAGATTGGCATTCGCATGGCCATCGGCGCGCGTCCCATTGACGTGAGGATTCAGTTTTTGTTCGAAGCGGTGGTGTTGTGTCTCGTAGGCGGTTTTTTGGGGCTGTTACTGGGCCTGGGCGGATCGATGGGGATCTCCAGTTTCCTGGGATGGCCCACGCTGATCTCGGCGAATTCCATTGCCGTATCGCTGCTATTTTCCGCCGCCATCGGGATTTTCTTCGGGTATTACCCGGCTCACAAAGCGGCAGCGCTGGATCCGATTGAAGCTCTGCGCTACGAATAATAGCGAGGCTCGCCCATTCTGACTCCCTAGCTTCTTGAGGCATGGGGCCTCAAGAAGCTAGGGGAGGGAGCAAGGAGTGTTTCGGGTGATCCCCTCAACGCTGGAACTTCACAATTTTCGTCGCACCCATGCCTGTCACGATACGCTCAACCTGTGTCCCCCACTGTTCCAGAGCCCGCTTCATCTCTGGTAGCCGGTCCCATCGGTTGTAGACCGACGTTATGTGCCGTTCTGGCCACGAGTGGTTCAGGATCTTGGCGATCGTGACATCGTCCACACCGAGTTTGCTCGAATTGGTCGCACAGGTACGCCGCAAGTCATGTGGCCGCAATTTGAAGCCCACCTGTTTCTGAATCCGCTGGCTCATCTTTTGAAGCCACCGGATGTGCCCGCCGTCAGGTGCAGCGAAGACAAATTCTGTATCGCCCGTCTGTGGGCGCAGTTTCTCGATGGGGGTCAGGGCATGAGATGACAGGGGCACCTTGTGTTCCCGCCTATTCTTGGTTTCGGTGGCTGGGATGGTCCAGATGTTCTCGCCGTCAATGTCACGCCACCGCATGGCTTTCACTTCACCTGGTCTCCGGGCGGTCAAAAGCACGAGCCGGTAGATGGAAGCGGTAGGTTCCGCCCGGTTTGCCAGGTCTTCCCAAAGCGCCTTGATTTCATCGTCACCCAGCACACGATCACGGCTGTTTCCTTTGGCTGGTTGCTCGACATTGGCGCAAGGATTCGCGAACGTCTCCGGCACCAAGGCCTTTCTCGACGCGAACTTGGAAATCGTCGATGCCAATGCCTTAACGCGGTTGGCCATAATCGGTGCGCCACGTTTGAATTTGACTTCATCCAGAAGGCGGATCACGTCCGAGCCGCACATGCACATCACACGTCGAAACGAGCCTTCACCTCGAAGCCATAGGTCAGTTTGCCCTGGAAGCCCTGAGTCAGAAAGGATGGGAAATCCACTACCTCTGTCCAAACGTCTACCTGCTTGACGGACGCTACGTCGGCAAGGTTGTCTTCATAGGCAAGCAGCCGGAGAAGGTCTATGACATCGGTTGGCTGTTCAATCCCGACGTCATCCTCGAGTCGACGAAGAACACCTGGCTATTCCAGGAACACATCGGCTACGACCTGATAACGTCAGAACAGTTTGAAGAAGAATTGAAGCAACACACGCACGTCAGTCTCACGACCGAGGAAATTACCCTTACGATTGGATGACGTCTGGAAAGCGGCAATCTCGGGGATTCGAACTTAGGTTTTGAACGATTAGCCACGGGGAAGCCAGAAAAAAGAGTACAGCCAAGGCTGACATAGCGGGAGAAGACGCACCATCTGAACTGAACCTCCCGGCGATGACCTGCCCCCACGAGCGGTACCAATTTTTTACTTAGAGCTGGAATCATTGGTAACTGACTCACTGGGGGTTGGAGGGCGCTGTCAAGTTGGCGTGGGCAAGCGATTTTGTGACGGAAAAGGCTCGGAGGCTCTCCGAATCAGAAGGCACAAGTCGCCTCTCTCCAGTCAGCGAACGCGCAGTCTCGAAGCAGTCGATAATGAGTTGCCTTCAGGCCGTTCCGACAAAGCCGGAATAGATTCTGAACTTGCCCATGTGCAGCCAAGAATCGCTGAGCTTCGGCAATGGACTTGAACTGGCGCATCTGCTTCTCCTGTTCCCGGGTGGAGACTTCAGCCCGCGGCGCCAACGTCGAAACATTGTCCAAGGGGTGAGTCAACCGTGTAAACGCGGGCTTGCCCACACCCATTTCAGTCGAAATTTCGCGTAAGGGGGGCTTGTTAGCAAGTCCTCGTGCACTAGCCCCACTCATAGGTTGAAACGGATGGCAGTCCGACTGATCTGAGGGGCTGTAGGGTGTCTCCGTTTATCGGATCGAAGTCCTTCTTGTCGGAAGATTCCCATAAAACAGTTGGTTCACTGGCTGGAGGGCTGATAGGCTTACTTCATTCACGAGAGGCAGACCCGAGGAAGGTCCGTCCGAAGCTGGTACGAGGGGTCCTGAGGGGGGAACCGTGGAGAAGCAAAAACTGTCTGGCATGCTCTTACGAGCGGGTTTTCTGACGGGTTGTCTGGTGGTGCTTTTACTACTGGGCGATGGTGACACAGCGACGGCCAAGGTGGCTTCAGGGGCCGAGGTGGACCGAGCCTTCGTTTTGGCAAACGGGGAAGCGGTGGGGGAGTTGGCCTTCGAGATCATCGAGGCGGCCACCCATCTGCCTTTACCGGCTCGCCTGTATTTCGCCTACCGGGACGGTCGGGAGGGGAAGCCCACGGTGGGCCGCTTTGAAAACTTCCTGGTCTCAGCTTCCGGCTTCGAGGTCCGTACCCTGCCGGTGGGGGAATACGACGTTTACGTCTCGCGAGGCATCGAATATTCGCTGGCCCAGGAGCAGATCGAGATCCAGGAAGGGAAGACGGCCCATCTGCGAGTGCAGCTGGAGCGGGTCATCGACACCTCCGGCTTCATCTCCGCAGACTTTCACCTGCACTTGCAGTTCGCCATGCAGGACGGAGCCATCGTATCAGCCGCTGAGGGTCTGGAATTGCTGACGGCCACCGATCACAACGTGCTCAAGGACTATGCCCCTTTCATCCAGGAGCTGGGATTGGGACGGTACCTGCATTCGGTGGTGGGATCGGAGATTGACACCCAGTTTGGGCACTTCAACAGCTTCCCCCTGCAGCTGGACCGCTGGCGAAGCCGGGAGTACCGCCACGCCATCCGCACGCCCGGTGAGTTTCTGCGCACGGTGCGCCAGGAACCTGGCGAGCAGGTGGTGCAGATCAACCACCCGCGCCCAGGGGACTTTGACTATCCTTTCTTCGAAAGCGGCTTTGACTCCTTCGAAATCTTCAACGCAGGTACCGACGTTGAGGATGGACACATCGGTCGAACCCAGCTGGTGGAGCAGAAACTGCAGGACTGGTACCGCTTTCTGAACCGGGGCATTCTGATGGCGGGAGTCGCCAACACGGACGCCCACCATTACCCCAAAGAACTGCCCGCCTACCCCCGCAACTACGTTCTCTCGGCGTCGGACAATCCCTGGGAGATTGACCCCACAGAAGTGGTCACGGCCGTGAAAAGGCATGCGATCACCTCCTCTGGCGGTCCCTTCATTCGCTTTACTGGAAATGGCGCTCCCGTGGGCTCCCTGGTGACGGATCGGGATCAATCCGTCTCCCTGGCTATCGAAGTTCAGTCTCCGAACTGGATTCCGCTGGAGCGGGTGGAGGTCATCAGCAACGGGCAGCTGATCCGGTCCTACTCGGTGGAGCCCCCCACGGAGGATGGTGCCGTGTGGCAATTCAACGAAGAGTTGGTGGTGCAACCGAAAACCGACTCCTGGTACCTAGTGTTGGCAACGTCCGAGAAGCGCTGGAGCCACCCCTTCGGGCAGTTCAGCTCCTTCTCCTTCACCAACCCCATTTTTGTGGACGTGGATGGCAACCGTTACTTCGATCCCCCGGAAGGGGGCTATCCCTTACAACCAACTGACCGGTAGTCTTGACGGCTGTCCAAAGGGGATTGAGACCAGGGTGGGCCTAGGGCGTTGACGCCTGGTGATTTAAGCTCCTTCAGTCCGACCTTGCGACTCGACCTCGGCACCTCGTCTGACAGTTGCATGGCATAGCTCATTGCTCGCGGGGCCGCTGCGCGGACTCCCCCGGCCGCCTAGAGGCGAAACATTGTCCAGGGGGTCACCCCATCCCGTTTACGCCGGTGTCGGCCATACCTGTTTCAACCCAGGTTTCTTGGAAAGTAGGCTTGTAAACAAGTCCTTTCGGCTTCGGGCCCTTCTAATCGGGCGACATAGGGTAGTCCAGGTGGAACTGACTGTCGGCATCCGTTTCGAACTGATCGAGGGTGGGCGAGTAGGTCTTGACCTGGATCTGGTTCTGGGAGGGAGAAAAGGTCATGATCCGCAACCAGCCGTTGCCTCCCTTTTCCCGGTGTTGGTAATTGCCCAGAAGCGTATAGACCGGGCTGCCCTGATAGGTGTCCGTCCTCTGTGCCTCGGCCAGCCGGTGACCGCACAGCATCAGGAACAGATTGGGATGGTGTTTGAGCGTCGCGTGGATGGCCCTTCCCTGAAGGGTGAAGCTGCCGTCTTCGTTGAGCAGGCTATGGGTGACCACGATGGCTCGCCGGTCCCGGTATTTTTTTAGAATCAGGTCGGCCCAGCCCAAAACGTCGGCGCCCGTAGCGTATTCGAAATACACCAGGATGAAATCGAGCCCGCCGGCACTGATGAGGTGGTAGAAGTTGTCGTTGTTCCCGCAGAAGTTTTCTCCAAACCAGGGTTTTCCCTGAATCGGTGGGTCCCGAAATACCGGTTGTAAAGCTGAGTGGTCTCGATGTGGACGCCGTCGATGAAAACGGGGAGATTTAGGCAGTTTTCCTGACCTCCTACCTCATCTACCACTACCATACGGGGTCTCTCCTTTTCACCCAGAGCAGCCCCGGGCACGTACTCTACTTCGTGGTTCTGATCTCGCACCCGGTGAATGTACTTGTCGTGGTTGCCGACGGCGATACCATAAGGTATGGGGCGGAGCCCTTCCAGCTTCAGGAAGGCCGCGTCGGCGTTCTGCCACTCTTCTTCGCGATCGGCATGGTTCACGCAGTCACCCACGTGGGCCACGTAGATGATGTTCAGAGCATCGCGATTGTCCACGATCCACTGGGTCTGGGCCCGGAAAATATCCGCTGTGCCCCCCCCATCCCCCGAAGCGTAGTTCTGGGTATCTGGCATGACCACGATGGTGAAGTTGTCCGCCGCGGCCGCTTGACCGGGTTGCAGCAGAATCGCGCCACCAGAAGAATGACGGCCAGTGTCAGCAGTCGCTGTGGCATGTACATCGTTGAATTCTCCCGTAGAATTGAATTGCACCCAGCCGGATGCTCCCCAGCGCGAATAGTACAATTGATGGACCGAAACAAGCTACACTGACCTGCCTCATCGCCCCAGACGGGTCTTACACACTCGCAGACCGCCGCCGTCTCCAGGAGCCCAGATTGTCGCCAACTCCTACGATCGGGATGTGGTCGATCTGTGGAGTGATCGCAGGGATGCAGGTTTCGTTGGAAGCCATTCGGGGAGCTATGTTAGGTGGAGTCTACTATCCTGGAATCTATGAGCTAGATCGATACGGCAGCTGGGCCAATCGGCTTCAAGCCTCCAAGATTCAAGCCCACACTCCTTCCAGGCCAGTCTAGCCGGCTAGACTGGTGTTTCCATGCTCAGATCCCATCCGCCCAAGTCCCAAACTCTCACCGACGAAGGAAGGTGGGACGGTTGACCGGCCGCCATCCAAGCCTCTACTTC
Organism: Acidobacteriota bacterium; assembly: GCA_965205565.1. Lineage (GTDB taxonomy): Bacteria > Acidobacteriota > UBA6911 > RPQK01 > CBDBID01 > CBDBID01. Next base: position 39,012 of record CBDBID010000038.1, on the reverse strand, counting down.
CTCGCGGTGCCCCAATCGGAGGGCCTTTCGCACCCTCTCCGTTCCATCCCAGAAGAAGAAATGCTTCACCCCCATCTTGCCGAGTTTATGTGCCTTTCGATAATACTCCTCGGCGGTCAGATACCGGGGCATCATGTTCAGAGCCAGAGTGCACTTGCTTCCCTTGACCAGGGAAAGGAACCAGTCAACGGCCTTCGGATCTTCACAGGCGGGCTCATAGGCACCCAGCCGGACAGCTGAGGTATAGGGGATGATGGTATCAACCAAGTCCTCCCGGACCCAGGTATGGAGACCCATTCCATGAGGGAGATTTTCCGGACCGAGGGAAACTAGGGCGGTAATTTCCAATCTCTTATTCAGTTTCAATTTTTCAGCCACCTGATCCATTTCGAGGCGTAATTCCCTCATAAACTGAGTCAGCGCTCCGGCGCGGTAGCGCAACCAGCGCAAATCGGTTTCGGAGATCTTGCGAGGGTCCAAGCCATACTTGGCCTGAAACCCGTCCACCAGCGGAGCCTCATAGGCCACCAAGGGGGGCCGACGGTTGTAGAAGATCGCCACCCCGTCGATGGGGTAGTCGGTAGCCATTTCCCGAAACAGAGAAAGCACATAGCGACGTGTTTTCGGGTAGGCGTAGGAGATGCGAGGCAGGGGTTTTCCATCGCGAGATATACAGACCAGCTCTGGGTTTTTTTGTAAAAGTCCTTCCCGGGGAGCTCTGTTGCAGGCGGCGGATAGATGAACCCCCCGGGACGAAAACCAGCGTGAAACTCCAGACCGATTTCCCTAGCGTATTCAGCCGCCACACGAAAGGGATCTACGCCGTTTTTGTGATAGGCTAGCCATCCTTCCGCCCACCAGCGCCAGTAGGGGGGAGCTGAAGAAAGCACCCCCTTTAGGAGGGTATCGAAGTTCTATGGAGTGATCGGTAGCAATGCGAGAAAAACGCTTGGCGGTATCACCGGTTCCCCCTTCCCAATAGATGCGGGACCCATCCGTGTTGCGAAGCGGTTCCAGGTTGTTGAGCACTTCTTGTCCCGTCCCCGCACGGTCGATCACTTCTCCGTCATTGTGAACAAACAGCCGCTTGGTGTCGGCACGCCGGCGATCGGCCTGCAGGGCGTTTACCTCCTTCGGAGAGAGCGGAACCAGTTTGATGAACGATACCCAGGCATGCTCAACCACCGGTTCTGTAATCTGTTGGAAGACGATTCCCTGCCCCGTCAGATCCGCTGCCTTCCAGAAGATTTCGTCAATCCAATGCTCCTGATGATCCTTAGCTCCTGCGAGGCCAGTCAGCTTGGTAAAGGCACGATCACCGACCAGCCGTACTTGCACTCTCTTGGCATCGGTGAAGGGCCCGCGGTAGAGGCCAATGTAGATCTCATACCACCCGCTCTGATTCACCGCATAGGTGACCTCCGGAGCCCGGCTGTCATGAACCGCCAAAAGCATTTGACCGGAGAATAAATCAGTTCCATATTCGAGCAATCTCCAGGCACCATGTTGCCAGTTTTTGGCCAGAGCTGAAGACGGCTGACACTGGTCCAGGTCAGTCAAATAGAGGGTCCCTTTTTTGGGCGGAGTGGCAACGCCGGCCTCGGCCGTGCTAAGCGGCACGAACAAGCCTCCGGACCCGGTGGCCAAGGGAGAGACCCCGGCAAGTCTTAGAAACTCTCTACGCTCAAGTTCTTTGGGGAACCCCTCTGCTCCTTTGGCGCTTTTCATGCTTTCTCCTTAGACTCTGAATAGAAAGAGACCACCTTAAACTTAACATCTAACTGAGAGCCGATTGGAGGTTCAATCAACTCGAATTGGTAGTCCGGTGTCTCCCCTGCGATGCTCGACGTCTTCCAGGGCGCGACATGCTTTAGATTCTCTGCGCCGTAGACCGCTGAGTACGCGCGGCGGCACAGATCACTGTGATTCGGATAGCTGCGATGCACGAGACCGCTGTCGAAGAAGATCGCATCGCCGGAATCAAACTCCATAGGGATCTGTTTGCTGATGTCGATCTGGTGATCGTGAAGAATGTTTCCCTGGATTGGATCATCCTGGTGCAGCAGGTCTACTTTGTGGCTCCCCGGGATAATGTGAAGGCAGCCGTTCCGGACGGTTGCCGGGTCGATGGCGAGCCAGAAGTTCATGGCGTTCGGTTCCAATTTGGGCCAGAACGCAGTGTCCTGGTGGAGGGCGGCTTCGATGCCGTGGTGGGTGGGCTTCATGAAGACCGTATCGCTGAACATGCGCACACCGCCTCCGTAAAGCGATGAGACGACTTTGTAGATCGCGCGGTGGCTCCCGAACTTCCCGAAGTAAGGGTGGTGATGGCACATGTTGGACATGAGTCGCACGCGCTCGCGGCGCGGCAAGTCTGTGCGGTCCTGCGTGTCCGGTTCCCAGAACGTATCGAACGCAGCGGGGCGCCACGCCTTGTAGGCCGTTTCGGGTTTCAATGCACCGTCGAGAAGGCGGTCAACCATCCGATCCAGATCGGCCAGGTCGTTGCCGCAGATCAGACCCCGGACGATGAGATAGCCGTCGTCGAAGTACTGCTTCCGTTGCTGAGACGTCATGGCCTGGACTGTTCCCATTTCGCCCAGTTACCTCTGCGCACAGCAAGAAGAGGTTGCGCCACAGAGAGCGCTGAAATCGCAGAAAGTCGATAATTCTGTCGTGAGGGTTCTTCCGCTGATGTCTGTGCTACCATCCATCAGGATCTTCTCATGAAAGCAAGAGTTTCCCCTGACGAGTCGAGCTTTAACTACTACTCAGAGGGGCGCTGGCCTTCCTTCCGGCTAGCGTACAATAGCTAGGAGAAGGATCCGAACGGTGTTAGGACCTTTCCTCCTTCTGGAAAGAACAAACATCGCCAGACGGTAGGAGTCCCGTTCCAGCTGGGCTGGGCCGGGGAAGGTTCCCGAGTGGGGTACGTACAACTTGCTCAATCAGGGCCGCCACATGTGGTGTGTTGCCGTCAGCGACGCCCATCGGGTGTTCGGAAGAAGCGGCGTAGGGGGATGGAGGACCTATGTCGGCAGTTCCACGGATGAGCCGGGGGAGATTGATCCAGACGAGATCATCCGCCATTCCAAGGCCGGACAGATGATGATAACCAATGGGCCCTTTCTGGAAGTCCGGACCGCGGATGGCTGGCCTATCGGCGCCCGCATCGTTGCACCTGGCTCGGTGACGCTGAAAGTCCAGGTCCAGACCCCCAACTGGTTGGATATTGACCGGGTGCAGATTCTGGTCAATGGTCGCCAGCCCAGCCAATACAACTTCACCCGTGCGACCCATCCGGCGATGTTTCACAACGGAGTGGTCCAATTCGATGAGGACGTGCAGGTGAAATTGAGCCAGGACGCCCACCTGATCGTGGTGGCCACGGGAGAATCCTCAACGCTGCAGAAAGGATGGGGTCGCAGCCCTCAGGGCAGAATGCATCCGGTGGCCTTTACCAACCCCATCTATGCCGATGTCGACGGCAATGGTTTCCAGGCCAACGGGGACAATCTGGGCCACCCGCTCCTGGTAGCCATGCTCGCTGGCTGAAGTTCCGATGGGAGTTGAGTCGGGATTGATCATTAAAAGATCATGGGTTCGAGAGCCCGTGGCCCGGCTTGGACAAGCGTAAAGAATTTGAAAGGATTCGACGGGGCGTGGATAACTCACCTGGGGGGAACAAAAAAAGGGCTCCTGATAACCTTTAGAACCAGCGTCTCATAACCTTGACTGCGCTTTCACTCAGCCTCGTGGCCGCCGCCTCTTGGGCTTTCAGGAACCCGATATCATGATGGCTCTCTCGAAGGGTGCCGTCAACAAAAATTGAGACCTTTGGAGTCGGTTTTCCGGAAAAGTCCAGTCCTATTTGGTTTTCTGACAGGGACTGGGTGAGAGACAGTTCGCTTCGGGAAATCCGATTTGGCTGTAAACGTATAATCTGTCGTTTTGGTCTGATCCAACACACCAGCTAGCATCCCTCTCGTCCCTGTTCCGTGATCTTGTGAACCCGCTGTACGTTCATTCCTTTCGCATGCTGATTGAGCGGACCTGACGGTGGTCGAGGGCGAAGGGTTCGGCGCTCTTGATGCTCCGAAAGCCGAGGGATTCAACGGCAGGATCCAGACCAGGACGGCGAGCCCGACCATTCCTCTACCCTGTTCTTTATGCACTCCATCTGTGCAAACCGGTGAGCCGCTTCCCTGTGGCCTGCTCTCCCGTAGCCAGTTTGCTTATACTGGATGCATGATACATCCTAAAATAATGAGTTTTCTTCGCCGATTCGTGATTCGCGCCGCCCGGGAACTGCGCCACAACCCGGAAGCCCGTGCCAAAGCCTCGCAAGTGCTGGAAGAAGACATCAAGCCCCGCGCCAAGCAAGCTTGGAGAGAGGCTCAACCCAAAATCGAAAACGCCAAGTTCGAACTCAAGCGTTTCGCGCAAAGGGTGCGCGAGGAATACCGCAAGGGCCGCAACGGCGAGTAGGCCTAGGCGCTGCGGGATGCGGTGGAGGCGGTAGCCCTTCCCTGCTGCACCTACCCCTTCAGCTTCCGCTGGGTCGCCAAAGACTAGAGGAACCCCAAGCGGTGTGACGGCAAGACAACGATCCAGGACAGCTCCAATGGCAGCAGGGTTTGTCCGGCATGTGGAGGATCAGGCAAAGTTTGCCAGCGTGGCAATCCCGACGCCAGAAGGTTGTTGGCTGAAATCGTGGGACTCATTGGGAAGTCGTAGCGCAGTTACAGGGCTCAGTGACAAGCAATGCCAGGGAGAAGAGAGCCATGGGAAAAAGAGACGACCTTATGATCACAAAACCGATGATACGCCGGCGTTGGCTGCTTTCGGCAGGAGCCGCCGGAATTGCCGTGGCCGCAGCCTCCACTGGAAACGCTGCAGTAGAGGTTGCTTAGCCAACCAGAAAATTGTCTACCCCTATTTTTGACACCCACGTCCATGTCTGGAGCGGGAACACCAACCGGTATCCACTGGCCCTCGGTTTCACCAAGGAAGACCTGTCGGATCCCAGCTACAGGATTGAAGAATACTGGCAAGGATGCCGCCCCTATGGAGTGACTTACGTAAATCTGACCCAAATGACCTGGTATGGTCTGGATCACAGTTACATCATTGATGTTATCCGCAACGATCCTGAACATATCGTCGGAACTGACATCATTCCAGCTGTAACCGACGTGGCTCTGCCCAGTCCTGAGCGCACCATGCTCGCTTTGGCGAAACACGGGATCCTGGCCTTTCGTGGGCGGACCCGGTCGACTCGAGGACCGATAGGCCAAACTCCTCAGTGGCTGGATTTTCCCGGCTACGAAAAGATGTTTTGGACCGCTGCAAAGCACCGACTGGCACTCAGTTTTCACATGAGTAGTGACGATCTTCCGGAAATCAATCGGATGTGTACTCGCTTTCCGGAAACCCCGGTCATACTAGGCCACACCGCCTCTCTCAAGGAACCGGTTCGGGAGGAAACGGTTCAGGCATTTTGCGAGACGTCAAAAAACAAGAATGTCATGGTCAGGGTAGGAGCTTTTTGTACCTTCGGAGACCTGACACCGTCACCTTACACCTCTCAGTTGCCTTTGGTGCGCCGGGTCATCGACGCTTTCGGACCGGATCGCTGTATGTGGGAGAGCGACAGCCCAGTTAACCTGCCAGACCTTCCCCATAGTTGTCAGGCAGCCGTTGGACTCATCCGCGACCACGCAGATTTTCTGAGCGCTTCCGACAAGGAACAGATCCTGTTTAAAACAGCCTATAACTTTTTCTTCAATCGCTAAATTAATAAAACATCTAGTCACCAACTTGCAAAGGGAAGAGAGCCACTAGCGGGAAGCGGCAAGTCTATCTGAAAGGAGCCAAGACGGAGAGATCCTTTCCACATGGATTGGAAAACAGATCACTCACGCTCACTGTTTCTCACACTTCCCACAACTTCTACTGCTACTGGAGACAAGACACTTCCAGAGGGTTCCCATCTAAGAATATGATGGGAGAAAGTGCCCTGTCGACTAGGAGCAAAATCGACTATGACTCACCCACTACCTGATCCAGCCCGAATTAGACTGATCGAAGTTCTTAAGCTCGACTCTTATTCCGAAGGACCCGTTGTTGATCGTCAAGGCAATCTTTACATTTCTCATGGGACTGCTGTGTCGAAGCTGACTCCGGAAGGTCGACTCACGCAATGGGCCACGAGCCAGACGCCCAACTGGCACAAAGTCCTCAGCAACGAGGAGCATCCAGTCTGCGACAGCAAACAAGGGGCAGTCTTGCGCATCAGCCCCAAGGGGAACCTCTAACCCGGCATTCCTCATATCAGCCTGTGATGAGCCTTCTTCGGATCTCACCGTGGTGAAAATCAAAACCTATCAGCCCTCCGACCAGGGAGCAAGTGTTTGCCCTCATGGGTCGGCTGGAATGCCTTTCTTGATCCACTGCTCGGCCGTGCCACGTCCATTGTAAAAGTGAACCAACCCGGAGGCTTGTGCGCTCAGATGGGTCACGATGAAACCGACTCTCGGAAAGAGTTCCCCGCGATGCCACTCCACCTTGGCAATGACCCGACGAGGCCGGTCCCAACTGGCGGCTGGATAGCTGAAATCGGCAAACCAGACGATGGGCTTTCTGGGTGGGCAACCCACGGGCCGGGTTAGCAGGGTTTCAATCTTTGCCTGAAGCACCTCATTGGCCGGAAGCCGGATGGCATACAAGAAGCCCTTCTCCTCCGGGCATTCATAAGATCTCCGGCTTGGCGAAAGCGGCATCCCCGCGAAAGTATTTGCGGACGGTTTTCTTCTCGTAACAAGTTACGATCGGTTCCAGCAGCTCCTTCCAGCCATCCGCGCTGTGCACGTTACCGGGGCGTAGCAAGGCACCTTCGCAATCTCCGAACTGGTTGAAACAAAACAGGGGATGGTAGCAAGTGCATCCAAAATGACCGTTGTAGGCAGAGGCCTCCTGCTGGCCATGGACAGGACTGGCTGAACTGTCCAGATCCAGAATGATGCGTCGATGAGAGGTTTTCTCCAGTGCTCCTTCCACCCATCGTGTTGGCGCTGGCGGCCTTCTTGTCCTCATTCTTTTTCCCGGTGACCCTTCGCATGGTCGGATCCACCGATAGACGATGCGCATCGTTGACATCTTCATAACCCGCCAAGCGGCTGTATACGGATTGGCGTAGCAAGGCCGGAAGGTCGTGCTGGATGTTACGCCCGGTCCGCAGATCCTGAACAACGGAAGGTACACGATCAAATAGACCTAAGGCTTTATCCAGGTCCCGATAGGCGAGGAGCCCGGCATCCGAAGTGACCTTAGTTCGCATGAAATTCCAGCTTTACCCTACTATTAAAACCGAGCTTCAAAAGCTCACCCTTGGGGTCGGCCATTTCTTGCCCCATTTATTCTCCATATCTTCTTTACTTATAGATAGTTGCATCGATTAAAGGAAGCAGATTTCGTGCCGCATATGGTGAATGCGGGGTTAATCCTGCAGGGATCTCTTGACGAATTCCAAACCATGGAACGCGCGAACAAACTCACAGAGACCCACAAAGCTCAGTTGGTAGATGTGATCCAACGGAAACGGAAGTCCGATCACTTCGCCCGACGTATAGAGCACGTATCGGAGACCTTGGCGGAACGGCACTCCGGATTTCAGGACGGGCTGGGCGAGGAGCTATTGGCGCGATTTGACAGCACCGATAATCGGCAGAACTACTTGGCAATGCAGGAAGAACTCTGCGACCTTCAGCTATCGGACCGACACCTCATCGGGTATCAAGTCGGAAAGGTCATCAAACGAATCTGCGACAGTAACCGTTCTGAAGACATGTGCTACGCTGGAATCTGGGCTGACGCCAAGCCCGATTTCGCCTATGTCCTCGTCTCCAGAAAAGGAAAACCGCGGCCAGAATTAATACAGCGATGCTCCGCCCTTTTGCTCGGTTCTATATCTTTCTATGGGAAAGATCGAGGGATGGCAATCGCTGACCGAGACGGAGAAAGTTACGAAGTGCAACTCGTCATCCAGTTCCAATCCACCCCGGAAGCCAAACAGATGGGTGAGCTCTTTTTCAAAAACCGCAAAGTGGACGATTAAGCTAGCACGCTCGTTCCTTGAGGCCAGGACGAGAACCACCCGCCCCAAACCCCTATCCCTGATTTGCCGAGTTCGCAGGGTCGCCGTGGATCAGCCAGCCCACACTCCCCTCCCGTCATCGCCGTGTTTCGAATCGAATTACACCTGAGAACCCTCAAGCAAGCCAGCTTGAAATTTACCGAGCCCCGCAAATCCTGAGTAGTGTGTTCACGGCGCGGCGTTACCCTTTGTCAGTCTTGGCAAGTAACTTTGCCTCATGCAGTTCAAAGGGGGCTATTCTTACCCCAGCGGACGACTTTGCCTTCTATTGAGCCTCTTCGCCCTCTTTTTGACGTGTGCAGTCGGGTGGTACAAACGCGCGTCTATCGGGCCAGTCTTGGAGCTATCCCTTGCACTGGAGGGCACTGTTCTCCTAGCCTCCGCGTTCTCTCCGACTGGGCTACTCCCTCCACCGAAGGGGTCGATCATGAGAAGGGTCAGATGGTTTTGTGACCAGCAGGCTGGAGTTCCGCTCCAATACAACCAGCCGATGTTCTACAGGGGCCTGTTTTGCCTTTTCCTAGCTGCTGGCGTGGGCGCTCTCTTTGACTGAGCAAAAAGACACCGAGCAGAGCGTTCTCAGCAGGAATGGCAGGGCCTGCGCGCCCGGCCCGTTGACTGCCGCCTCAGCGGCAGTACCCTCCCCCCTTTTCCAATCACAAAAAACCGCTCAGGGGTTTAGGAAATGAAAAGTCGTGTCTTACTTGGCAGCGATCCTACTGCTAGACTGGCCTGGTCAGTCCAGGTTGATAATTGTTTGTCGGGGAGTTTAGCCCGTTGGACCCGCTCCAAGAGGCACCGGAAACCGACAGTCACTAGGGGCGGCCCCCTTGACTGCAAATCCCCTCGCTCCCAACCGCGACCAGGTCCCTGCCTACCACTGCACACTTGCAGAACAGACTGGTGAGGTTCCCTTGTGGCGGGCTTGATCTTCGTTTGCGATCGGTTTTGTGCAATCGCAAGCAGGCCCGGTTTGTTACCCAGAGTGTTACCCAAAATCGAACTTCGGAGGGCTGGTCGTGAAGGCGCTTTCCGCTAACTAACTGAAAAGAAATGGTCGGGGCAGAGGGATTTGAACCCCCGACTTCCTACTCCCAAAGCAGGTCCAGGGAAAAACGATCTGGGCCTGCTGGCACAAGGATTTTAGCCTGAACTCCTATAGAAATCAGTGGCTTAGCCATTTCAATAACATCAAAGAGTTCTGTGTCTTACTTAACTTGATACTAAATACGATGGTGAAACCGTCTCAATAACCGTCTCAGGCCCCATCCCCTCCCGAAGTGGGGTGCCGTCCATTTCCCTATATATCTCCTGAGAGACAGACGAGAAGGGTGTCCCCCAATTGTTTAGGGTTGCCTATTGTTTTAGGGGTGTAATTGTTTATTTGGAAGTTGGGATGATATAAGCCCGAAATTCTCACCCTTTGCTGGCCTCCTCACCTGAGAGCCTGGCGGCAGGTGGCGGCTACTCCTTCGGCTTCCAGGAGTAGCTTACCCGTAAGGTTCGAGAAGGGTGGTGGAGTCGTCAACCGTCCGGTGGTGGGAAAATTCGCAAAGAGGGTCGGGAATCAGGACGTGCCTTGCACCCTGAAGCCGAGGGCGCCGGCTGCCTGGGCCTGCTGGTGGTCGTGGGTGACGAAGATCGGTTGGAACTCTTGATGCTCAGCAAACAGCTGGGCACTGGCCAGGTGAATGGCATCCGGCGTCTTGATTCGGGTGGGCATGGGCAAAGCCGCACGCTGAAGGACGGGACGCGTCAATTCGATCGCGCCTAAGCTGGCCTCGATTCTTGTCAAGAGTCCGTGGGCTCTTGAGACTCCCTCATCGTCCAAGGCGGACTCCAGACGGAGCCGGTCGATCATGCGCCGCGACTCTACGCCCATCAGTTCACTGGACCAGGCGCTTTCCCAGTGTCCCCAACCCTCCCAGAGCGGTTTCTGACCGAAAAGCACCCGCAAGATCACACTGGTGTCCAGGTACGCGATCAACGCTTCCGTCGATCCTCCGTGAGCCATTGCACCAAATCCACCTTTCGGCGAAGCTGCACCGCCTCCATTCCCACCAATTCGCTGCCGGGTTTGGAAGCCGGCTTCAATCGCAAGAGGGACCACCCGACCTCTTCGCGAAAGGGCACCAGTTTGGCAATGGGGGTGCGGCGATCGCGCACCACCACCGTCTCCCCCTGCCGAACCGCTGCCAGATAAGCGCTCAGACGGGCTTTTAACTCGGAGACCATGGCTTCTTTCATGACCTGATATGACTATAAATGGTCCTTAATTGTCAAGAGTAGACGGAATGGCTGACGGCGATTCAAAGCTGGAGACCTGCGATCGCCCGGAATGCGGGGTCGGGAGACCCTCGCACAGCCATGGAAAAATCGAAAATGAGGGCAAGGGCAAGGGGGGGGATCGCACCTCAGGTGGCGATGTGGCGGGCCCAGTCGCGGTTTTCGAGGTACCAGTCGACCAGCTTTGCGATTCCCTTCTCGAGAGTCCAAACGGGTGACCAACCCAGGACTTGCCGGGCTCGGCTGATGTCGGCCCAAGTGGCCTCGACATCGGCCGGATGGCGGGGCCCGTATTGGATCTCCGGTTCCTTCCCCACCGCTTCCGCAATCAGCCGGATCACTTCATCCAGGCGCCAGGGGCGGGCCGAGCCCAGATTGAAGGTGCCGTAACCCCCCGACGCCAACCCCGCCAGGGTGGCTCGCGCAATATCGTCCACGTAGGTGAAATCCCGGGATTGCTTTCCGTCCCCGTAGACGATCAGAGGCTGGCCTTCCACGGTCCATTTCACGAAGCGGAAGAGGCTCATGTCGGGCCGGCCGGCCGGGCCGTACACACTGAAATAGCGAAAGACGGTCACGTCCAAACCGGTGAGATGGTGGTAGGTGTGACAAAGCGTTTCCGCAGCCTTCTTTGAGGCCGCGTAAGGGGAGAGCGGAAGATCGGTCGTCATATCCTCCCGAAAGGGCTGTTCCCGGCTATCACCGTAGAGGCTGGAGGTGGAAGCCAGCACAAATTTTCCGACTCCGTGTCGCTTGCACAACTCTAACAGGTTGAGGGCTCCCACCAGGTTGGTTTCGTAATAGGTCCAGGGATCTTTTACGGAAGGACGCACTCCGGCTCGCGCCGCCAGATTGATGACCGCTTCGAACGGGCCTGCGCTGGCGAAAAGTCTTTCCAGTTCCTTCCGGTGGCAGATGTCCAGCGGGTGAAAATGTAGATCCGGATGGTCTTGGATCCGGCTCAGGCGCCATTTTTTGAGGCGGACGTGGTAAGCGTCGTTCAGATTGTCGACGCCTACCACGGTGTGTCCGTCCTCCAGGAGCAGCTCGCACACGCGGGAGGCGATGAAGCCGGCTACGCCGGTGAGAAGGTATTTGGCCATCAGGATCCCATCTTAGACAATGCGCCTGCCATCTGACCGGCGCGCTGTCCAAATGTCAACCCTGGGGGTGGGAGAGGCGGTCGAGCCCGCGAGTGGCCAAACGAAGCGGTGACCGGAGGGAGCGGCGGGGTAGGTGAAAAAGTCGAGGCAACTCGGGGTTAATCTCTGGAAGCCTGTTGAGCCGGCTCCCACGGCGTCGCGCGCGTCAGCAAGGGGCGGGGAAGTTGAACGGGTCTCTTGGCGCCGGTGGGCAAGGTTTCCTGCAGTGTGGCAACTGCAGTGGAATCTCGGTCTGGAGTAGCCCCTAAGGCTACATTACCCGCCGCTCCCTTACGGCTCGCGGCTCAGTGGTTGGCGGTTTGTGCCTTTGCAGGGGTGTGCTCCACTTCTCAACCGGCGTTTACAATAATCGCGAAGCTTTTCGGAAGACGCCGCCCACACAACACAAAGGAGTGGGGAAAGGTCGCTGCCAAGTGAACCAGCCCTTGGAAAGGGAGAGTTTCCCCTGCCAGTGTACGCCAGAACTGGTATCGATTGGAGAAGAAACTCAGGAGCAGAGGGATGAACATCCTTTCCGTCTTGTCTGGTTTCGAAGAAGGGAAGTCTGCCCTTTTGGACGAGTAAGCCGAGGGAATGCGGTGGCGCCGAGATCCTCTGACTGAGGACCGCGAGACAAGCGGCATCAGAAATCCCCTTTACATCACAAACTCGTCTTCATCGGCCGACTGGCCCGGCTGGCCAAGTTTCCTCCGAATGGTCCAGTGGACGGCCAAGATTGAATCCTGCACGACGCTCACGGCGTCTGCAGATTCGTTTCGGGTGAGGGTCTTCCGGGTACAGCCGCTTTGTCACCCGGATGGCTTTCAGGTCAGTGTCCACTCCGGCATCCAGTAAAAGCGAGAGGGTACCTGTCAGGAGGAAGAAGGTGAGCGCACCCAGCTTGGGGATGCAGTACCTAATCAAGTTCCGCGCGGTGTCTCAAGAAGTTGTACGCATTCGCCGAAACAGCCTGGCCTGGAGTCCACTGACTACGAAGTGTGGTCTCCATTGCGCCCTTCCACTCCTTCTCCGAGAAACCCAAGGTGGTACCTGAAATGTGCTGCGGATTATCCGCTACTGTATCGAACAGCCGCAGCCGCCTGACGTTGTCGGGGTGGAACCCAAAGCCGATGAAGTAGATGCGGTCGGCGCTTTGCTGCAAGGTTGAGGCCTCGTCGAAGGTCGGCAAGGGGTCTTCAACCTCAGACACAACGAGGACCTGGCCAGCGGCAAGTACGACGTTTTCAGATGACACTCCTGCACTATATTTCAGCTCCGGGTAACCTCCCAGTTTTCCATGTACACGCACAAAGGAAATCTGTTGAAACAATGCGCATGCGTCGTCGAGACTCTTCGTCTTGGCGCGTTTCGAGATAACTTCCAAGGCCTTGCTGGTGGCTTGGGAGGCTTGGCGCAAGGCACTCAAGTGGGTCATCGTGAGTGGCGCAACTGTTGGCCTTTACTACGGGGTGGGACACCTCGCATTGGTTTTTCCTCTGGGCCACACTGCTATTGGTACGGGATTCCATTTCTTCTGGTGCCGAAAACACGGCATCGATCCAATCCACGCAACGCCGCGACGCAAGTACTATGAGCTGCGGGGTTGGGATTGGCCTGATGATCAGCGGGATCGTCCAACTGCTTAACGATTCCGGGCGAATAGGAAGCCCTTTCCGCATTTGTTCTTTTGCGCGGAATACCTATGAAAGTATTCATGGAAGTACTCGAGGCCAAGGAGAGGCAAGGAAGATGCCGTTCGTGACCGGTCTCCTTGGCTGGATCAGACGCAGCTCAGCTTTGTAGACGATCCCTATCTCTTCCGCCTCCGAGCTTCTCTGGTGATCTTGTAATGGGAGATGATTTGCCCGATCATGGCTTAGTTGGTGGTGACGTTTCAAATTGTTCCTTGGTTGGAGGACTGATAGGTTTTGACCAATTCGCCACGAGGGACCCGAAGAAAGTCCATCCGAAGTTGCTATGAGGAATGTCGGGTGAAATGGAAGTCGATGTGGTTGCTTCTGGCTTTGGGACTTTGGCTCAACCCTCCAGTGCGGGGAGAAATCACCGCCCGGCTGGAGCCCGTCGTCTCTGGGTTGAACCACCCCATTGATGTGGTTCGGGCTCCCGACGGCAGCAACCGGCTCTTCGTGGTCGAATGGCAAGGCCGGATCCGGATTGTCGAGAATGGAGCCTTACTCAACACTCCCTTCTTGGACATCGAGAATCGAGTGGAGCAGCGTGGAGAAGGCGGGCTGTTGGGGCTGGCCTTGCATCCGGCCTACCGGTCCAACGGACGGTTTTTCGTCAATTACACGGCTTCCGACGATAGTGGGCTCAAGACCATTCTTTCCGAATATCGAGTCTCGCTAGCCGATCCCAACCGTGCCGCCACGGCGGAAACGATCCTCTTGGAAATCCATCGATCGACAGACATCCACCACGCTGGCGACATTGATTTCGGTCCCGACGGCTACCTGTATCTGAGCAGTGGTGACGGAGGACCCCAGGGGGATCCGGAGAACAAGGCCCAGGACTTACGTTCCCTTCGAAGCAAGATCCTGCGGATCGACGTAGATGGTGAGCCGCCCTACGCCATCCCGCCGGATAACCCTTTCGTGAGCCAGCCGGAAATCCGACCGGAAATCTGGGCCTACGGTTTCCGAAACCCTTTTCGAATGGCCTTCGATCGCCTGACCGGACGTCTGTTCGCGGGAGATGTAGGGATGGATCGCCGAGAAGAGGTGAACCTGGTGTGAAAGGAGGAAACTACGGCTGGAATCGGACTGAGGGAACCCTTTGTTTTCCCTCCTGGGAGAATTGCGATCGACAAGGTCTGATCGATCCCGTATTCGAGTACGGGCGAGAACAGGGTGGCGCGGTCATTGGTGGGGTCATCTACCGCGGCGGGCAGCCTTCCCCGGCGTGGGGAAGGTACCTCTTCGGAGATTTCGTATCGAAAAAGATTCTGAATCTGGAGGAGGTTTCGCGGGGACGGTGGGAAGCCAGAGAGCTGCTGGACCTGGAATTCCGACCGGTCTCTTTTGGGGAGAGTCCGGACGGAGAAATCTACGTGGTGGACCTGAACCGGGGAAATGTGTTCCGGATCCGATTTGAGTGGGAAGACGTGCTGGCCCACTTCACCGATGGAATTTCTCCCCAGGGAGTGTTCCGAAGCGTATTGGTCGTGGTCAATCCATTCTCCGAAACGGTCTCCGGGAGTCTGGAGTCTTTCCGGTCTAACGGACAGCCGGCAACCGGCTTGCTCGAAGGCGCGGAGGATGGCTTGCTTCCATTTGAAATCGCCCCTTGATCCAGTCGTCTTTTCGTGACCCTAGGACGCACTTCCGGACTAACGAAATCTCTGCTATCGGGCTGGGCCCGGGTCCGAAGCGAGCGCCCTCTCACGGTCTCGCTCCTTTACAGCCTGAACACCCCCGGGGGGCAAGTGCGGCTAGCGGGAGTTACTGCTCCGCCCGTCAGTCGCAGCTTTTCAGCCCTGGTTGGACGCGATCGAGCCTCGGCTCGAGACACCGCCCTGGCGCTGGCCAACCCCTCCCCGTCGGAGGAAGCCGATGTCACGCTGATTTTGCTCGACACCGCACAGGTCGAAGTCGGAAGCCATAGATTGCGACTCGCCGGTCAAGAGCAGAGTGCTTTTTTCATCAGCGACTTGGCCGACTTGCAGGACTCTTTCCAAGGGACGCTTCACATCGAATCCAGTCGGCCCCTGGCCGCCGCACTTCTCACCACCCGACAGGGAATCCACGAAGCTGGTCTCCCCCTCAGTATCCCCTGAACAGCCGCACTCCCATTCGTTCCACCTAGGTGAAGCCCCTCGGGCCGATTATCAACCAGACCAACCTGACGTTGACTCTGACGCAAGCCTTTACCAGTGAGTACAGTAAGGAGATCCGGATCTACAGCAATTCTGAGACGTCGCCAAAATTGCCCTCTATTTTGGAGTGGGTTGGAGCTGGTTTCTTGCGGGCACACTTCAGGCACAACCCCTGAGGTCTGTTTTAGACCTTAGTACTTACTTCCATAAATACGGTGATGTTTGTTGCGAACGCGACGCCCCTGGATTGCAGGCGCGACGACGAGTCGATGTGGGGACATGGATGGAAAAGCGGAAAGGCCGTTCCATCTAATGCGCAAATCCCAAAGGCGCAGTTCTTGGGTCGCTCAATCCCGTAAGTACAATCGGGATTGACTCATATCAGCGTCGCTCACGGATTCGTGGGGGACGTAATCACCATGACCACCATCTGCTCGATGCCGGTGTTGTCGATACCGTGCTCACACCAGGGGGGCAGGTAGATGAAATCGCCCCCCTTGATCGGCCGCGGGCCCTGGGTGAAGTGCATGACGCCCTCTCCTTCCAGCACGGCATACACTTCCTCGGGCTCATGGCTGCCGAATCCGACCGTGCCTTGCGGCGGCACATACAACATCGTGACACCGACGTTGCGCGACGGAGCCTTGGGATTAGTCGGATGCACCACGCGAACAGCCGGCGACTCGCACGGCTCGAACAGGATCGGCAGCCCGTCCTGCGCCGTGACAATCATGGGATCCGGCGACACGTCCGGCTTGGGAACGACTGGTTCCGGCGCATCGTGCCGGTACCCGGCGTAGCGTTTGTATTTTGGCATTGGTCAGTTGCTCCAATTTGCTTTACTCGGGTGAATCAAGTTTCGAGCCTCTGCTGTCAACAGTTCTTGAGCGTGGGCTGGTTTACCCCTTATTACGCCAAGCTCCTTAGCCACGTTCAGCAAGACGCGCAGTCCCCATGCGCGTCTTGCTGAGGTCGTGGACGACCCTGCCGTTCCTTTTCGGGGCCGATTCCGACTTGAACAGCTTCTCTGCGGGTTGTACCTGAATATTGACGACGGTAATGAAGTTTTCCATCAACAGCGTTTCTCATGGAAACCTCTTAGAAGCTGGAAACGCCAAACTGGCGATCCATCCGACGACGAGCGTCGGCACGCACGTGAACGCTCCGTACCACCAGTGTGAAACCTCGGACATGGACCAGACGACCGTCAGTACGCCCACTCCCGAGACAAACCCGATCCAAGCAACGCGGCTGTTTGCTCGCTTCGAAAAAATCGCCAGCAGAAAGAGACCGAGCATCGGGCCGAAGAGCGCGCCGCTGATCTTGATGATGATGTCGAAGACGTTCTCGCCCAACACCGGTACCAGCAGAGACACACCGGTCGTGAGCAACCCGAAGCCGACGCAGAGCCAGCGACTGAACCTCACACCCGGGTGACGTCCCGACAACCAATCGATGACAATCGTCAACGTCAAACTGTTAATGCCGCTATCGATACTGCTCATCGCCGCCGCGAAGAGACCTGCCACCAACAACCCGGCCAATCCATAACGCGGCATTTCCGTCAGGACGAAATGCGGAACCAGCTGATCTTCGGCTGCCAAGACCGGGAAACCTCCAACTCCCGGTTGGTGATAAAAAACGAACAATGTCGTTCCCACGACGAAGAATAACAGGCAAATCCCCGCCACCATCACACCGTTGACGATAACGCACCGCCGGGCATCGGCGACGGTCGGCAGCGAAACGAATCGCTGGACCGCTCCCAGTGAAATAGCGTTGGCAGGCAAATAGACGAAAACCCCAAACGCGGCAGCGGAAAAGAAGTTGGCTCGATCGGTCAGATCGAACCGCATGTCGAACATCTCGAACTTGCCCTCAGCCATTCCCACCCGCCAAACCGAGTCCCAACCGCCGTCAATTTTCGCAATCGCCATCGCCAATACAACCGCCATCCCTCCGCCCAGCGTGATCGCCTGCAGCACGTCGGTCCAGACGACGGCTTTGATTCCACCCAAAGCCGTATAGAGCGTTGCAAATAGCCCCACACCGATCACCGTCGCATAGAGCTGTTGCGGCGACAAATCGAGCACCGCTTGAAGGATGACTCCCACCGCATACAGCACGCTTCCCATCCAGCCGATCGTGAAAGCGATCGACAGCACGCTGCACAACCGGCGAACAGATCGATCGAAGCATAGCTCCATGTACTCGTACGGGCTGGTGACCCGTAGCCGGTGATATAGCGGAATGAACCATATCCAGACAATCGGCCCCACGAACAATGGAATGAACAGGATCGCCAGATAAAGATGGTAGTCTTCAAACGCCGCCTCGCGCGGCAGGCCGACGAAGGAGAGAGAACTGAACGTGGTCGCAAACATCGACAGACCGACAGGCAGCCAGTTCATCGTGCGACCGCCCACAAAGTAGTCTTCGTTCGTCCGTTGCTCGCCCGCGAATTTCAACCCCAGAGCAAGTACGACCGCGATGTAGAGTAGGAAAAACGTCCAGTCGAGTGTACCGAGCGATATCGACACGTCCATCGGCGGCCATGATACTTGATTTAAGGAGAATCACAATTTCTCAAGTCTGTGCGCCTATCCACCTTGCCCGGGAGTCTACTGAGGGTGCTTCACTTCTCAACCAGCGTTTACACAGTGACAGCGGCACCGAGAGCGATGGCGGCGGTGAGAACCTGGCTGGTTCCCACCCCGGCAATGCCCACACCAAAAATGTTGAAACGGATCACGGCAGAGACCGGTAAGGAGGAAGTCACCTTGGCTGATCCCGTGACCAGCCCCGTACCGATGAGATACGTCCACTTTGTCAAAACCCACGCTACGCCATCAGTCCTGGACGCACAGACCAAAGAGGTTCAAAGGTGGGAACGTGATCGTGCTGTGGTGGATACAAACTGGATACGCAGATGAATAAATCAGGATATCTGCCAGCTAGGGACCAGCCTAACTTGTTGTAAAAAAAGTGCCAGGGGTGGGACTCGAACCCACACGAGGAAAAACCCTCAGAGGATTTTAAGTCCGTAATGGGAAAATTCCAACTCACTGAAACTACTATGTTTATCAATCACTTAAGCATCCCCTATCTTGGCTGGAGTGGGGTGGAATTGGGTGGATTTGGCTTGTCGCGGT
Organism: Acidobacteriota bacterium; assembly: GCA_965205565.1. Lineage (GTDB taxonomy): Bacteria > Acidobacteriota > UBA6911 > RPQK01 > CBDBID01 > CBDBID01. The sequence goes on along the minus strand of CBDBID010000038.1, from coordinate 20,442 downwards.
TACAAAATGGTTACAGTTACACCCAGAATTGTTTGATTCTCACCGTTGGGTTATGAGCCTAGGAAAACTGGGCGTTGTTCGCACTCTTTCACTAACGCTGTTGGCGGCCCAGCCGCGAGCATGGGTGATGGAGAAGTGCGCCAGCGAGATGATATGCAAGACGGCGGACTTGACGTGTGAAGGCCAGCCCTCGGAAGTGGGATTTTTAGAACTTTCTGAGTCAGCATCATGCTCTCCGGTGTTCCTTACGAAACTCCGTAGAGAAGCACAATAACATTCAAATTATCAACAGGTTGATCCTGGTCGAATCCACCATAAAGATTGCTGGCCCACTTCACCCACTCAAGAGTGAGCCGGCCGCCACCAGATCCACCACCCGGCCCCGACCGCGGCGAGCGCCGCCGCGGCTACCGAAATCACCGCCCCCGGGGGGGGGGCTGGAAGTGAAGCAGCGAGCTCTTCGCCTCGCCGCTCCAACTGTTCGGCACGGGAAGCTCCAAAGCCATCTCTTCGGGTTTGAGGCACTTCTCGTCGTCACAGGCCTGGATCGTCAGCTTCATCCAGGCGATCCTGGGCCGGTCGACTCCATCTACCTCGAGAGTTGATCGAATCGACACCGTACCCTGGAAGACGGCAAGCGGCTCGTCCTGGAAACCGAGGGTCACGAGCTCTGGCGCAGGGTAGTCGACCGCACCGAGCGCCGTCCCGTCGCCTGCCGCGGTGAGGCGTGTCGGGATGAGCTCCTCCGAGAGCGGCTGGTTGGAGTTGACGTGCCAGCCTTCGGCGAAATCGAGGAGCACGGTCAGACGGCCGCCGTCGAGGGAGGCTTTGGCTCGCACCACGCCGCGTGCCCCGTACTCGAGAGGTCCTGCGCCGCCGTGGAGCAGCTCGTCGGCCCCGAGCAGCATGTAGGCAAACGCCGTCGGTTGGCGCCGGATCTGGCCGGAGAAGGCGGCCAGAGATGCCTGGGCCTTCTGCCGATAGGTGGCTTCCCCGCTGCGGTCGGCGAGCATGGCGAAGGCTCGGACGGCAACTGAGTTCCCGGACGGGATGGCCCCATCCGTGGGGCTCTTCGGCCGCACCAGGAGCCGGCCGTCGTGGTCGTCCTCGCTCATGAAGAAACCGCTACCCGCTTTGTCCCAGAAGCGCAGCACCATGACATCGGCCAGGGCGCTAGCCCGCTCCAACCAGACAGCCTTCCCGGTGACGTCGTAGAGTGTGATCAGCGCTTCGACGAAGTAGGCATAGTCGTTGTGGTTCGCCTTCACCGACGAGTTGCCACCCAGGTGGGCGCGCCAGAGTCGCCCATCGTCGCGGCGATTGTGCTTCCAGAGGAATTCAGCCGCCCGGCGTGCGGCGTCCGTGTAGCGATCCTCCCCGAGGGCATCGCCGGCGCGAGCCAGCGTCGTGATCATCATGCCGTTCCAAGCCGTCACGATCTTGTCGTCGCGCAGCGGATGGATCCTCTCCTCGCGCACCTCGTAGAGCCGCAGCCGGATGCGGTCGACCCTCGCGAGCAGATCGGCCAGAGGGATATCCGTCGCCGCCGCCGCCTCAGGCAGGGACTTCGGCAGGTGAAGGATGTTCTTGCCCTCGAAATTGCCCCCCTCGCTAACTCCGAAAACCTGGATCGCCAGATCGGCGTCCGCGGCCGGGAGCACCGCCCGCATCTCCTTCGGGGTCCAGACGAAGAACTCACCCTCCTGCCCCTCGCTGTCAGCATCGGTCGCCGAATAGAAGGCACCCTCGGGGGAGGTCATGTCACGCAGGACGTAGTCCAGCGTCTGCCTCGCCACCCGCTCATGGAGCATATTCCCGGTGAGGCGAGAGGCATCCAGGTAGGCCCTGGCGACGTGGGCCTGGTTGTAGAGCATCTTCTCGAAGTGCGGCACCAGCCAACGGGCGTCGGTCGAGTAACGGTGAAAGCCTCCACCCACCTGATCGTAGATGCCGCCTCGGGCCATGTGGTCGAGGGAGGTCTCGACGGCAGCGAGCGCTCGAGGGTCACCGGATCGCAACGCTCGCTCGAGGAGGAAGAGAAGCTCCGGTTCGTGCGGAAACTTGGGCGCCGGAGAGAACCCTCCGAGACGTTCATCGTGGCGGGAGAGGCTCTTGTCGACGGCAGCCGCGATCAGCTCGGTCCCCACCTCGACGGCTTCGCCCGAGGCGGCAGTCACGCGGGAGACCCTGTCGGCAACCTGCTCGGCTTGTGCCACCAGTTGGGGGCGCTGTTGCTGCCAGGCGCCCGAAGTCTGCTGCAGCAGATCCACGAACGCTTGTCTCGGGTAATAGGTGCCGCCGAAGAAGGGCTTACCGTCGCTCGTCAGGAAGCACGACATCGGCCAGCCACCGCGGCCGCCCATGACGTGCACTGCCGCCATATAGACCGCGTCGACGTCCGGCCGCTGCTCCCGGTCCACCTTGATGCTCACGAAGCGCTCGTTCATCAGGCGCGCCGTTTCCTCGTGCTCAAAGCTCTCCTTCTCCATCACGTGACACCAGTGACAAGTGGAATACCCGATGGAGAGGAAGATCGGCTTGTTCTCCCGCCGAGCCTTCTCGAAGGCCTCGGGGCCCCAGGGGTACCAGTCCACCGGGTTGTGGGCGTGCTGGATCAGGTAGGGGGAATCTTCCAGGATCAGCCGGTTCACGTACAGAGGCCTGCCATCGTCCCGCAGGTGCTCGGTGCGAGGCTCGTAATCGGGACCTTTCGCCTCGTAGGCTACCCAGAGCCGGGTCGCGAGATCGTCTGGGAGCGGGGTAGCGCCGGGCGGGCTGAGCGGCGGGGGGTCTTCCGGGACAGCGCCGGTGGGCTCGCTTTGCGCCGCCGCTATGCCAGCGAGAGACAGGAGGATCATGGCAAAGCAGCTGGGGAGATTCCGACCCCAGAGTGTGCCGGAAAGCGCCCACCCACGGCGGTTACGTCGTCGCATCGTATCGGCTCCTTTCTGCGGCCGTTCCTGTCCGTCTCTCCACGTGAGCGGAGAAATGCTACTGGGACACCGGGTCCTGACGAAGTAGACACTCCCTGGCGGGATTCTCATCCCCATTGGGCCCTAGAGGCCGACCTTCGGCGACCCCTCCCAGCAGATACGCCATCCAGCTGTTCTCCCCGCGCTCTCAACCTGCCGAAGAATCATTCGGATCTCCGAAGGTTGTCCCAGAGAACCGAGAGCGATAATACCTCAGATTGCCTTGTTGAGTCTTTCCAGCGGGTTATTGGACCAGATCTGACGCCAGTGAGCCTTCGGGAAAGTGGCAAAGGCCAGCAGCCCCGCAATCTCTTGTGCCAGCTCGATCTTCTCCGGCTTTCCTACCATAAAACATGTATGAAGCGGAGCAGAAGACGATAGCGCTGCTGTCCAAACCTCAATTGCTCCTTGAGAGGCCAGGTCGGCAAAGGCAACATCATTCGACACTCCGTCTACCGGGAAAACCACCCGTTGACGCGCGGGAGACGGAGCGCCTTGCGCAAGGGCTCCATCTGGTAGGCATCGATCTTTATGCCGGCACGGAAAGGGGCCTGGAATAGGTTTGGATCGGTGGCTGTGACGCAATTCCATCGCAGCATGTGGAGGAAGGCCGCAAACTGCCGAGGAGCGTCAAAACCCTTTGCGGCAAGATCCCTCCAACCCTCTTCTTCCAGGATCCGCCGGTCAACCTCGTAGGCCCAGAACACGTCCAGGGATTGACCCTGGGCGTCGTCGTCCGCACAGGCAAGCTTGACCAGGGTTGAGTGACTTGGAGTCGTGGGCTCGACCACCTCCTCTACTAGCCACCTCCTCGAACGTACTTGGATCAGCTCGCCCACCTTCGGTGCGCGCTCAGGTAGCGATCTGTATGCCTTCGGACCGGTCAAAGGGAGCGTCTCCTGCGATCCACGGGGTATGGTCGGGATCAGCCTGTCACAATGGCTAATGACAGTCAAAAAGAGCGTCTACGACGAGCACTTCTCCAGATTTCGTGGCCCTCCAGCCTTGGGCCGTCAGCGCTTCCCTGTGTCGTGATGGGGACGTGCACGATTGTTTCCCGAAACAGGATGACTCCCAAGGGTTGGGAGTCGTCGACTATCAACTCTAAACCGGACACCTTAACTTGCTACGAACATGCGAATGACAAGTCGCTCCAGAATGACCTCAGGTTGGCTGGGGTTGGATAGAGTTGGGTCGGCGCGGTTACATTTTTGGTTACAATTGCCTGATTTCAGGCTTGTCGTGGTGGACAGGGATCTCTTTAACCTGTTGATTTGTAAGTGCCCGGGGCGGGGATCGAACCCGCACGGGGGTCACCCCCCACAGGATTTTAAGTCCTGTCCGTTTTTGTTGTCCGAGCGCGGGCACGAAACGGTCCCCGCACAAGACCACAGTGTTTTTCGAGTGTCAGTGAAAGCGATTTGACTGCCTGTGCAAAACGCCTGGATTCAATTTAAGGACACAGTTGGCATTTTCGTGAAAATAGGGAATCTGTAAGTTACTGATTTAAAAGGGCGCCCGACAGGATTCGAACCTGCGACCTTTGGTTCCGGAGACCAACGCTCTATCCAGGCTGAGCTACGGGCGCATCCACTCTTCCAACTCCCGAAAGAGTAGCAGACGGGGAAGTCTGTGTCGATTCAGAAGACCGTCACCAAGCGCTCCTCTCCCGGCATTTGCTCGAGAATTCCTCCCGGCCAGAGAAAGACGGGGCTGACAAGTATGGAACCCTCGAGCGAGCTTCCGTTTTGGCTATTCCAAAACTTATTGGTGCCACAGAGGAAATGGAGTGGAGTAGTCGAGATTTCGTCGTTGAGAGGAAAAAGTGTAAGAGCTGGGGGCCGGTCCCTTGTGCCGGAGGCAGTCAGGGGCTCGCCCAAGGTCGGTGTTCCGCCGGCAGTCTCCCCCCAAACCGGCCCTGCGGCGAGCCCGCCTCCGTCCCCTTTCGGGATAAACTTCTCATCGGACCTTGGTGCCTTCTGCTTTAGACCGCATTCCCCAACGCAGGCGAATGGGAGTCTTCCCAAACGGAGGAAGCTCACTCTCGAAATCCCAACCAAGAGCCTCTGGCAAACTATTCCCAGTTCACTCTGACTCCTGCCTGCTCCTTCATTGTGAACAATTATGAACTAAGGTGCCGGCGGGTCCGACCGAAAAGGGTAGTACTCGCCATGAGGCGGCGCCGGGGCGTGAAAATCCTATGGCGACTCCCCTGGGCTACCGGACCGACCCCCCGTAGCAGTGGGCGAGAAGATTGTAGACCCAAGCCACGCTGAGGCCTCCAAGAGCGCCCTCAGCCAAGCCATAGAGGGTTCCCAGCAGGATACTCGCCAGAGACGCACCTCCGGTAGCCGGGACACAGAGATCCCCGCATCTGCAGGAAGACCGAGCCAAAGTCCGGCCATAGGAAATTGGCGCAGCCAATCAAGAAAAGCGGGGCACCCCAGAGAAATCCGCAGGTCGCCGCCAGCGCTTTCGGATTCAATCGCATCGAGTCACCTCTCTCGTTGAGCCCAGGGAAGCAGTTCCGATATAATAGCCGATGCTCTTCCGGCGGCGTACCCAAGTGGCTAAGGGAGAGGTCTGCAAAACCTTTATTCGCCGGTTCGAATCCGGCCGCCGCCTCCACTCCCCTCCTCCAAGGTGCTGAAATCCTTACATTTTCTTACAACCAACAACAGGAAGTTGAGACCGATCACTACCAGGTCGGGCCAACAGAGTAGGGCTTCCCCATTCATATCTGCTTTGTTCTATTGGACCTCTCCAATTCTTTCCTATCTAATAGGCCAATGAAGGAGGCTAGAGGCCGCCCCCTCTAGCGTACTGTCCGGAAAGTAGCCGATTTTAAGTGTCAGGGTGATTCGCTGTCCTTGAATATGGTGAGACCACACATCCGATTGAAATTACCCGAAGAAGATCGCAAGATCCTGCAATCCTGGTTGCGGGCTTCCAACACCAAAAGAATCCTGGCCGAGCGGGTTGAGGTGATCCTGCTTTGTGGTGAGGGCCTGACGGCGACCCAGGTATCACAGCAGCTCTCGAAGCGACTAGCCAGCGTGCAGGTGTGGCGCAGACGCTACCTGAAGCGGGGGCGACCGTGCCCTGAGAATCTCAGACAATAATGGGTCTTCAAATCTGGAATCCAACTCGGGTTTTCTCTTGAGCCTAGCAACAAGCCTCGAACGGGGTCGTATCTATTAGAAAAATCTCAGCGAGGTGCTGTCATGCAGAAACATCTGGTCCTGTCGGCCGTCTTTGTATCGGCATTGTTAGTGTCTGTGAGAGCCGGTGACTTCTGGAAGGAAAAAGACTTTCAGGAGTGGAGCCAGAAGGAAATTGCTCGCATGTTGAACAAGTCTCCCTGGTCTCACCGGATGGACATTCCTTTGCGATTCGGTCGTAGTGGTCGGTCAGGCCGCGGCGGAGGGGGACAAATAGGGAGAGGGGGTGGGACGGGACCGGGCGGCCCCGGGGGTGGCGGTGGCCCGGGGGGCTTGGGTGGTCCATCGGGTGGTCGCAGCCAGCCAAGAAGAGTTGGAGGAAGGGGTTTTGTTCCTACCCTCGATTTGACAATCCGTTGGTACAGTGCCCGACCCATCAAAGAAGCCTTTGTCCGGACCTACGCTGGCGAGGACGTCGACGGCTTCGGGCAGGCCACCCACATGCTGGAACAGGAGGAGACTCACTACGTGATTGGTATTCTCGGCTTCCCTTCTTGGATGTTCAAAGCGCAAACGGGAAGGTTACCGGAAATCGCCGAAACGCTGAAAACTCAGTCCTTCTTGAAGGTCAAGCGGAAAGAGCCGATCGCTGTTCAAGAAGTTCGGATCCAAACGGGCGAGGGAATTGCGGAAATTTTTCTCCGTTTTGCCCGCAAATCAGCAGACAGTCCGTTGATTGAACTGAAGGATGGAAAGGTGGAATTAGTCACCCAGGTAGGTCAGCTGGAGGTCAAGAGGAAATTCAAGCTCAAAAAGATGGTCTACAAAGGGAAACTTGAGCTCTAAGCCCACCCTGCAAACTGGATCGTTCCATTTAACCGATTTTCGAATCTAGACTGGATCGTTGCTCAAGCATTGCGATCGAGACCTTTCCCGGTCTATCCTATGCTAGCCAAGTGAGCTGACTATCCCCGCCGTGCCCAAGTGGGCTGTGATGCAGTCATTCAGGCGTCGCCCCCCCCCGCTAAGCCCTCCTCTCGTGTGGTAAGATCGCCTCGAAAAAACCAAGCAATCGAGAGTCGAGGCCAATGGGCAGGGGGTGCCGCCTACTCGTCCTACCGGGTTCAATAGCAGCCCTATTTGACCTCTTTTGAACTCTTCTCGAACGGTCCTGATGGGGATTACCTAATCGAATTCAGTGTGGTGGCAACGTCACCGAACCTGGAAAGGAGGTTCCAATTGAATCGACAAAGCCGTTGGGTGCTTTTGATGGTGGCGGCGCTCCTCTTGGATTGTGGAGCAGGCACGACGGAGCCAGACACGGCTCTCTTGGAGAAAACCGATGTCTTCGTGGCTGGCCAGGATGGGATTGCTGAGTATCGTATCCCCGTGCTGGTTACCTCGACGCAAGGCACTCTATTGGCGTTTTGCGATGCTCGGGTCGAAAGACCTGGAGATCCTGCCAACAACATTGACCTGGTGATGAAACGCAGCTTCGACCAAGGTAGGACTTGGGAGCCCCTGCGCGTGTTGCTGGATGTCGGGGATGGCGCCACGGCCGATTCCTGTGGTCTGGTCGACCGGCAAACTGGCACCATCTGGGTCTTCACCGTCTACTGCCCTGCGGGCATTGGGTCCGGCAATGCCGCACCTGGCCTGTCGGGAGCCACTTTCATGTACTGGGCCATCAAGAGTGAGGATGACGGAGAAACCTGGTCCGAACCCATCGACATCACCTCCATGATCAAGAAACCGGAGTGGCGGGCCGGTTCCCCTGGACCGGGCAAGGGCATCCAGACGCGCAGCGGTCGGTTGATCATCCCCAAGTATTTCACGAGGGAGAAAGACATCGTCGCCGGTTCTCCCGTCCACTCCCCCGCCTCCGACTCCCAGGGAGAGTCCTTTTTCGAGCAGAATGACGTGATTTCGCATGTGGTGTACAGCGATGACCATGGAAAGTCCTGGAAAACGGGAGGGGAAGCGCGCGGCCAGGTGGGGACCGGTGAATGCCAGCTGGCGGAGCTGAGCGACGGCACACTGTTACTGAACATGCGGGGTGTTGCCGGTAACCGCCGAAAAATTGCCCGCAGTAGGGACGGAGGCATTACCTGGTCGGAAATTGTGGAAGATCCAGCTCTTATTGAGCCTCGCTGCCAAGCCAGCTTGTCCTACTTTACGGATCGTATCAGTCACGACAAGGACCGGCTCCTTTTTTCCAACCCGGCCAGCACCGAGCGGGAAAACATGACCGTTCGCCTCAGCTATGATGGCGGCCAGACGTGGCCGGTCGCTAAGCAGCTTCATGCCGGCCCGTCGGCTTACTCCTGCCTGACCTGACGGCCGGTTGTCTTTACGAGCGGGGCGATGAGGGCCCATTGGTATCGAACGAACAATATTCAAACTATCAGAAAATCACCTTCGCCCGATTCAACCTGGAATGGCTCACCGATGGGAAAGATACGATCTTGCACAAAGACAACAGCCCATGAACCGGCCCCATTCAATGGAGGTCCCCTCACCAGCTGAGCTTCCTCGTCTTCAAGACCTCTGCAAATAGGCTGGGTTACGCCGAGCCGGATCGCCATTTGCCTGAACGGCTCTGGCCCAAATTGGATTGACGCTCCGGTTGGTGGCGCATAAGCAGTTTGGGGGAAACAGTCGCCGCTCGCCCAAACCCTTCCGCTCTCGTCTTCAGCGTTGCTGCTCCCCGCCCCGCATCGACTCGTCGTCGCAGGGGTGTCGCGTTGGCAACAAACATATATCTATGGAAGTGAGCACCGAGCCGTTAAGATCCTTTCGGTCGAGGATGAAATGGGAGCAGAACGCCGGGAGGGTCTCAGCATCGTCATCCCCAGTTGGGATGGGCAGGCCCTGTTGGAAAGGTTTCTGCCCAGCGTGGTGACGTCTGCTAGGAGGCTGGAGTCCGACCGGAGCTGGCCCGTGGAGATCGTGGTGGCGGACGATGCCAGCCGCGATGCGACGGCGAACTGGTTGGCTTTTCACTACCCGCGGGTCTGCTTCAAGGCGGGAGACGTCCACCGGGGCTTTGCCGCCACCGTCAATCGAGGCGTCCGGGCGGCCAGGTTTCCGCTGGTCTACCTGCTCAACAACGACGTCCTGCTCGATGAGGTTTCTCTTCATCCCCTGATCGATCATTTCCGGGATGCGAGCGTTTTCGCTGTGGCCAGCCAGGTCTACGATTACCGAACCGGGTCGCTGCAAGGCGCAGGGCAGCTTTTCCGGTTTCGACGCGGATTTCTCAGTGTCCACCGGCGCTATGTCGTATCCGCGGAAGCGGCCTCTGTTGCCCCTCGGTGGAGAAGTGGCTTCGCTCGTGGTGGATCGACGCTGTTCGATCGCCGCAAGTTTCGCCAGTTGGGAGGCTTCGACGAGATCTTTTCTCCCTTTGGATGGGAGGACGTGGAACTCAGCCTTCGGGCCTGGCGCCTCGGCTGGGAAATCCGGCACGAGGCGAGGAGCTGCGTCTGGCACGACTTTTCCTCGACCATTACGGGGCGTTTCAGTCATCGGCGGCGGCGGCGCATCTACGCCCGCAACCGGCTGCTGGCCCACTGGATTCACCTGGACACGGCTTCCCAGTGGAGCGTCCATCTGCTCTTTCTCCTGCTCAAATTGGTGAGCCAACCCTGGGCGGGACAGGGAGAAATCTGGGCGGCCACCGGTCAAGCCCTGCTGCAGTGGCGACAGGTGCTCGCGCGCCGGGACAGGGCTTCCTATCGGCGTTCGTTGAGGGAAGTTCTCACTCAGGTGAAGGGGGAATACCGCCCAGCTTCGTCTGCCCAGGAGGAAGAGGCGCTACGGCGTCTGCCGCCCTCCAGAACCGCGGGAAACGCCGATTGACCGAGTGGGTTGAAGTACCGATTTCCTAGCTCAACAGTTTTTCTACCACTTCTCCTCCCACGTCGGTGAGGCGGAAGTCGCGGCCCTGGAAGCGATGGGTGAGACGCAGATGGTCCAGTCCGAACAGATGCAGGATGGTGGCGTGCAGGTCGTTGATGTGAATCGGATCTTTCACAATGTTCCACCCGATCTCATCGGTCTTTCCCATGACCTGACCCCCTTTCACTCCGCCCCCGGCCAGGAAAATACTGAAGGCGAAGGGGTGGTGGTCGCGGCCGGTGTTGGAGTCGCTGCCGGCGCTGTTTTCCGCTAGCGGGGTACGGCCGAACTCCCCTGCCCAGATCACCAGAGTCTCATCAAGTAGCCCGCGCCGTTTGAGGTCCCGGATGAGGGCAGCCACGGGCTGGTCGGCCATGTGGGCATTGAAGGTCAGCTCCGGTTCCAGGCGGCTGTGGTGATCCCAGGAGGCGTGATAGATGTTGACGAAGCGCACGCCCCGTTCCACCAGCCGACGCGCCAGCAGACAATTGCGGGCGTAGGTGGCGAAGACTCCGGGACGATAACCCTTCCTCTCCTTGGTCTCTTTGCTCTCGGTGCGGTTCACACCATACATTTCCAGGGTTCTCTCATCCTCGTCGGAGAGGTCGATCAGATCAGGCACTTCCGATTGCATACGAAAGGCCAGCTCGTAGGAAGCAATTCGTGACAGGATCTCCGGATCGTGGGTTTGCTGGTAGCGGGCCTGATTGAGCTGGCGAAGGGCATCCAGGCTACGGCGCTGGCATTCGTGAGGCAGGCCCTCCGGTCCACCCAGATTCAAGACCGGGTCACCCTGATTGCGGAAAGGGACACCCTGGTAATTGGAAGGGAGAAAACCGCTGGACCAATTGGAGGCTCCTCCGCTGGCCCCCCGGCCCGCCGTCAGGACCACGTAGCCGGGAAGGTTCCTGGACTCGCTGCCCAGGCCGTAGTTGAGCCAGGAACCGATGGAAGGCCGGCCAAACGTGGGCACGCCGGTATTCATCATCAGCTGTCCGGGGTGATGGTTGAAGGTCTCGCTGTGCATGGACCGGATGAGGGCGATGTCGTCGGCGCAGCTGCCGATGTGAGGCAGATAGTCGGAGATCTCCATGCCACAGCGCCCGTGTCTGGTGAACTTGGCTTTGCTGCCCATCAGTACTGCCCATTCCTTCTGGATGAAGGCGAAACGGGCGTTCTCGAGCAACGACTTGGGCATGGATTCTCCGTCCAGCTCGTTGAGCTTCGGTTTCGGATCGAACAGATCGAGCTGGCTGGGGGCTCCCGCCATGAACAGGAAGATACAAGACTTGGCGCGTGGTGCAAAATGGGTCGCTTTGGGAGTTAGAGGGTTAACGACCCCCCGGCCCGCGGTGGCGCCCGGAGCGGCCTGAAGGCGCACCTCCTCGGCCAGCAGCGCCTGCAGGGCCACCCCGCCCAGCCCGCAGGCCGCAGTCGTGAGAAAATCCCGTCGGGACTGAAAGATTCTCTGGGTAATCGGTCCCATGAGGTTTGATTTCTCCTTATTCCCGGGTGACGAACTCGTCCAGATTCAGGATGGTCCGGCCCAGCGCCACCCAAGCCGCAGCTTCCCCTGGATCAACCTCGGCGGGCTGGTGTTCAGCTACCAGCTTTTCCGAGTTCTCCAAATCCTCACGAAAAAGCTTCCGCTGATCGTCGAGCAGGCCGGACAGAAGCTGCAGCTCCCGCGGACCGGGTTGACGGCCCAGGGCCAGCCGGAAACCATAGCGAATGCGCTCCTCATCGTGCCCGGATGATTCCTCCAGGATTCGGCGGCCGAAAGCTTGATGGCACTCGACAAAAACCGGATCGTTAAGCAGCGTCAGGGCCTGAAGAGGGGTGTTGGAACGGTTTCGCCGGACACAGGCGGTGTTCGAATCCGGGCTGTCGAAGATCATGAGCATGGGATAGGGCAGGGTACGCTGGAAGAAGATGTAGAGCCCACGCCGATAGCGCTCGGCCCCCTCGCTCGTTTCCCAGGTCACTCCTCCGTATTTCAGATCCGTTACGTCCTCGGGCAGGGGAGGTCGGATGCCGGGGCCACCCACCCGGGGGTTCAGCAATCCGGAAACCGACAAAAAGAGGTCACGCGTGGCCTCGGCTTCCAATCGAAAGCGACTTTGTCTAGCCAGCAGTCGGTTTTTCGGATCCCTCTCCATTAGATCTGTTCGGATCCGGGACGACTGTCGGTAAGCGGAAGAAGTGACGATCTCTCGCACCAACTCCTTGTGACTCCAGCCACGCCGGATGAAGCGGGTGGCCAGCCAGTCCAGGAGTTCCGGATGGGAGGGGCTCTCGCCTCGGGTTCCGAAATCTTCACTGGTAGCGACCAGGCCCCGACCGAAGAGATGTTGCCAGACCCGATTGACGGCTACCCGAGAGGTCAGCGGATTGGCTGGATACATCAGCCAGTTGGCCAGATCGAGGCGATCCGGCAACTTGCCGCGAGCCTTCAGGGGGGGCAGCACGGCTGGGGAGTCGGGCTGCACTCGTTCTCCGCGTCGTTTGAAGTCTCCCCGAATATGCAGATACGTCTCCGGAGGACGCGGGTTGGCAGCCAGGGTTTGAGCCTTGGTGTAGGGCGGTTGAGGCTTCTTGACGCGATGGTCTTCCAGCGCCGCTTTCCGCTCTTTCATGTGCGGGTGCCGTTCGGCCCAATATTCCAGCATCGCCTGCCGCTGCCACTCGCTACGCTGCTCCGGTGCCGTAGCCAAAGCGCGTTCCACCTCTGGAGGAAAGACTCGCTCCAGAGTCTTTTTGTCGGCTGAACTGGCCCAAAGTCGGAAACGCCCCAGGGTTTGCTGCTCCTCCGCAAGATGCTCCAGAGTGAAACTGAGGAGGGTGCCTCCTTCGTATCCGGCGCTCTTGTGCACCAGGACAACAGCCTGATGCCGGGGGTCTTCGTTGGGGCCAGGGGCCCCTCTCCATCCGGTTTCCGTATCGCCGTCGACGATCTTGTCCGCCTCGAAATCCTTCAGCTCGAAATCCGATCGGGCGGCTTGAAATGAGACGTTCGCCAAGCCGGTGGGACGGCCCTGGCGAGCGGCACTGATCTTCAGCTCCGAAAGGACGAACCCGCCATCGGGAGCCCGCCCCGGCCCCCCCGCTGGCAAAGAAGGGTCGGGTAACGCCTCGATCCGGAAACCATGGATGCCCGTCAGTGTTGTCTTGGTTATCACCGTGTAGCGGTCTCGCTCGGGTTGATGCCCGGTGGCCAGCAAGCTTCCGTCTGACTGCTTCTGGAGTGCGGCGCCGCCTGACGAGCTGAAGCTGATGGGTTCCAGCAAGACCCAATCAGGAGGCGTGTAATCGAGTTCGGCTTCCCAAGCGGCCAGCTGGTGCGAGGCCTGAGTGTCTTCGACGATTCTCTTCTTCTGTTCTTGGACCGCAGCCTTCAGTTGGAAAAACTTCCTTTCCCACTCCTGGAGGGCCCTCTCGTAGTCAGCGATTTCCTCCTCCAGCGGGGCCGGAATATCCTGCTCCATGGCCTGGTTGAAGAAGGCGTACAGCTGGTAGTACTCGCGCTGAGTGATGGGATCGTACTTATGGCTGTGGCATTGGGCGCAACCTACCGTCAGGCCCAGGAAAACGAGCCCAGTGGTGTTGGTGCGGTCCACCACCTGCTCCACTCGATACTGCTCCGGATCCACGCCACCCTCGGTATTGGTCAGCGTGTTGCGGTGAAAACCGGTCGCTACTTTGGTCTCCAGGTTGGCACTGGGGAGCAGGTCGCCGGCGATCTGCTGAGTCACGAACTGGTCGTAGGGTAGATCTCGGTTGTAGGCGTCGATCACCCATTCCCGGTAACGCCAGGCGTGGGGCCTGAGGGTGTCCTTCTCGAAGCCGTCGCTGTCGGCATAGCGGGCCAGATCCAGCCAGTGCCGAGCCCAGCGTTCGCCAAAGTGGGGCGAGTCCAGAACACGACCGACCAGCCGCTCATAACTGCCGGGTTGATGGTCGTCCAGGAAGGCAGCGATTTCGGACGGCTGGGGCGGCAGCCCCAGGAGATCCAGGTAGAGTCGTCGCATCAGAGTGGCTCGATCGGTCTCCGGGGAGGGCTCCAGGCCTTCCTTCTCCAGGCGATCCAAAACGAAGGCATCAATGGGATTACGCACCCAGTCGGAGTGGCGCACGACAGGTTCCGGAAACGCATGGATGGGCTGAAAAGCCCAGTGCCGGCTGGCGGCAATCGGGTCAGCTGTCTGGCCCTCGCCGCCCCAGGGGGCTCCAGCGTCAATCCACGCTCGCAGCAGCCCGATCTCTCGTGTGGACAGCGGCTGTCCCTGCAACGGCATTCGGGGAGAATCGAGACCCGCCACCAAGTGGACCAGCCGGCTCTTGGCGCTTTGACCTTCGATGATGACCGGACCGTCGTCGCTGCCGGCGAGAACCAGTTCGCGGGTGTGGAGCCGAAGGCCGCCCATGACCTTCTCCGGCCCGTGACAGCTCAGGCAGCGGGAGGTCAGGATAGGTTCAATGTCCCGTTCGAAGTCGACCGGTCCGGGTGCAGCCTCGGGGAGATTACTGATAATTGGGGCGGATTCCTCTTCCTCAGCGGGAGCCGCATGCAGAACCAGCAGAAGCAGAGAGCCTGTCGCGACGAAGCTCGCCTTCACCATGCGGTTCTTGAGGATTCTGGGTCTCATGGATCCGCCATTGAATCGGCCCTTTGAGATCTGGGATGTTACCATTGGGTGGTGCGCTAGCGCAAACCAGAACGGGGAGCGACATCTCGTCGTTTCTCCCAGGATTTTTGGGCGCTTTAGGAATCCGATTTTCAGATTCTGGGTTTCTCTGCTAGGAAGAACTCCAAGGAGGGTGGTGATGCGACTGATGAGTTTCAGATGGCTTTTGCCTGTCGGGATCGGAGTGGTGGCGATCAGTGCCGCCTTTTGGCTTTTCGCCGAGAAACACGAGACCGACGATATCCTGAGCCAACTGCGCGAGATCCCGAGCGCAACGCTTGCGGATGCCGTCGATCAGGTGGTTGGAAAGCGCGGTTTCATGGACTACGACATGCGTCCAGTCAGTGAGACTCCCCGCATGGTGGGCCGGGCCAAGACGGTCTTGTACGGTCCGGTGGCGGAAGACACCAAAGAAAAAAACACCGGTCCGCTGTATGGCGTGCAGATTATCGACGAATCCGGTCCCGGAGAGGTCATGGTGGCGGTAACCGGGGATCGGAACATCACCGGCATCGGGGGCCTGATGACCCTGACGGCTCAGGTGCGAGGTTTGGCGGGAGCGGTCATCGACGGTGCGGCTCGGGATGTGGATCAGATCCGGGCGCTTGGATTCTCCGTATTCAGCCGCAGCATCTGTCCGTCGACCATGGTGAACCGGCAGGCCAGCATTGCTCGCGACGTGCCGGTGGTGTGCGCGGGAATCACCGTCTATCCGGGGGACTACATCGTAGGCGACACTGATGGTGTGGTGTGCATTCCCGCCGCTCGAATCAAAGAGGTGGTGGCCCGAGCGCAGGAGATGGAAGAGGCTGAAAAGAAGATGATCCCCATGATCCAGGAGATCAAGTCGCTGCGAAAGGTGGTCGAGATGTTTCGAAGAATCTGAAGATGAGGATCATCCCTCGCTAACAATATGGTTTGACACCTTCTCCCAGCTCGACCTCTTCGGTGACTGACCAAGAAACTCCTAGCTCCGACAGCCTGTCTCATTTTGTGACTCGTAGAATTTCAAGAAGAGCGCGCCGACAACCGAGAAGATCTCGGAGAGGACGGCGACAAAGGCAGGTCCAATCAGTCCAGGAAGGGAACAGGGAAAGGGTGATCCCGATCACCGACACGATCCGCCCACGAAATGTAAAAACCCAGGAGGGGGGAACGAGAATGAAACAATCGAGGAGTTTGAATCACTAAGAGATAGAGGGACTGAACCAACCATCATGTGGATCGCCTTGACAATCCTGCTGCTGGTTGTTGGATTCTACGTCTTCATGGAGATTTACTCGTTGACGGACTGGTGTAGCTCGTTTTTTCTTCCGACGACTCGGAGTGATTTCCGACAACCGGATGGCACCGGACCATCCGTCTCTTCAGGCAGCGTCCTTCCGCACCCGGTCACGGACTTCCGGATGGCGCCGGAGGATGTCGATAATGCCGGCCCGATCTTCCGGAGCCACCTGAAACCCGGGCGGGCGGACCGGTCCACCGGCCAACCCCAAAGCTTCCATCGCCACCTTGATGCCGCTGATTCCGTAGCCGCTCTTGTAGCTGCGGATGCGGATAATCGGCTGGATGCGGGACTGATTCACTTCCTTCGTCTTGGCTTCGTCTCCAGCCATCCCCGCCTTCCAAAAGTCCCGGCAGGCATCGGGGACGAGCGCTGAAGCCGCGGTGGTATAGGCGCGCGAACCCCAAGGGTAGGCACGCTCGGCCTCGGGTTCATTCTCGGCAATCCAGATGAGGCGGTCCGGCACTCTCGAACTCTGGGACTTTCCGAAGGCCACCGTGTCCGGGCCTCCCGGGGGGACGAATCCGATCACGTTGGGCAACTCCGCCAGTCGCGTCATCACCCCGGGGCCAGTACTCGGCCTCGCCGCGTGGGAAGATGGTGACTCCTATGGAAACGGCGGTCACGATTTCCCGAAAGTAGTGGTAGGCGCTTTCTTCCTTCGGCGAGGAGGGCGGAAAGAAAATAATAATGGATCCAGCCCCTGCCTTTTCGGCGTTCACGGCCATGCGCAGTGACATCTTGAAGCCACCGATCACCCCCGCCATGATGGGAATCTTCCCCTGGGCTCCCTCGACCGCGGCCGCCACCATCTTCTGGTGCTCCTCCAAGTCCAGGGTCCAGCCTTCGCCGTAGCCTCCAGCTACCGTGATGGTCATGTCGCTGGGATGGTTGTCGGCGTAGAAAGCCACGTTGTCGCGCAGTCCCTCCGGGTTGATCCGATAGTCGGCATGAAAAGGGGTCGGGAGATAATTGTGGACTCCATCCAGAGCCTTGAGCAGGTCTTTCATCTTTTTTTCCACGGCATTGTCTCCGCTTCGAAGTGGTGACGGGATGTCTCCGAATTCATCGATTGAAGAAAAAGTTGTAGGCCGTCTTGAACAGGATCTGCTGCTTATCGGAAGCGCTCAAAAAGTCCGCATGGTCGCGGATTAGGTCCGCGGCGGCCTGGCAGCTGTGGGGAGGGTCGGGCAAAGAAGCACCCGGACGCCTCAGAGGAGAGTCGGTCTCCCACATACAGCGTTCCGGACCGAAGGCGTCGATCACCTGGCGGATCACGGGTAGCTGGGCCGTGTAGGGAGGTGTCCGGTCTCCGAAGGCGTAGAAAGCGCCGATTTTGACCATGACATTCTTGTGTTTGGCCATGGCACAAAAGGCCTGGACCGCCTCCTGCCGGACCGGTTTTCGGGAGATCCCAGCGGTGTGGTCCAGGATCACCGGGGATTCGGGAAAACAGGCGCACATGCGACCGATCTCGGGCAGATCATCTGCACTCATGAGAAAACTGAGAGCCAAGCGATGCTTCGCAGCCGTCTTGAACATCTTTTCGTAACCGGGAAAGTCCAACCAGCGACGGCTTTCGCGGATGGGCCCCCGGGTGTTCTTGGTGCGAACGCGAAAGGCCAGGATGCCCTGCTTGGCCAAAGCCACCATGGCGGAGTCCGGACTGGCTAGACTGACGTCGCTGATGGCCGGAATGACGCCGGTCCCTACGAAATGTTTGGGGTCGTTGCGGATGATATCGATGATGTAGCTGTGATCCAGGCCGTACCACGTCATCTGGATCAGATTCACGTGAGTCACTCCGGCGGAATGGCACTCTTTCCAATATTCTTCAATGCTATAGCTGGGAGCCCACAAGTCTTCCTTGATGAAACCGGGTGCCTAGAGGAAAGCGGTCGGTGTCGTCGCTCCAGACATGGATGTGGGCGTCGAAGATCGGGGAGGACTGGTGCTGGGGACGCTTCGTGGCTCTGGCCGGGGTCAGGCCAGCCCGGGCGCCGACCGCCGTGATGCTGACGGCTCCTGCCGAGCGCAACCAGTGCCGGCGTGTCATTAGCTGCCTAGTCATGCGCTCTTACCTCCTTCGAATGTGCGCTTCTGCCGGCCCTTCTCATGGATCCGTCGGCCGCTCTCGTCGAGGTCCCAAACCGGTCGCGGTGTCTGCACTTCTTGCACCTCACCGCTGTTATCAGTTCGCATAGGAGGGCTTCTCGGCGTATTTGCGGACGATTTCTCCCAATTTGGCTCGGTCTTCAGGGAGCACCTGAGTGCCCGGAGGCAGCACGGGTCCACCGGCTCGGCCCAACTCCTCCAACGCGACCTTGATTCCGCTGGCACCGTAACCCTCCCGAAGGGAACGCACCTTCATGACGGGCTTGATGCGCTCGTCGTAGATGCGTTTCATTTCCTCCATCTTGCCAGCTACGCCCGCTTCCCAGAAAACGCGGGAGGCTTCCGGAACGAAGGTGGCCACGGCTGTGGTGTAGGCCCGACAACCGAAGGGATAGGCCTGCATGGCATGCCCCTCTCCTTCCGCGACCCATAGCAGACGTTTGGGAATCAAAGTAGACAGATCCTGACCCGTGGTGATGCCGCCGGTTCCGTCCTTGAAGCCAATCATATTGGGCAGTTCGGCCAAACGGGCCAGCACATCGGCCCAGAACTCGAACTTCCTCTGCGGGTAGGCCAACGCCGGAATGTCCACTGATTCGGCGACTCTGCGAAAATACTCGTAATGGCCGTCGGCGTTCTCAATCGGGTAACGTCCCGGAAAGATCATCACCGCATCTGCCCCGGACCTTTCAGCGTTTCTGGCCATCTTCAAGGCCTGGCCGAAACCCCCTCCCGCTCCTACCACCACGGGCAAGCGGCCCTGGGAGCCGGCCACCGCGGCTTCGGCCAGGGCTCCCTGCGTATCCGAGTCCATGTGATACAGCTCACCCAGCCCCCCACCCACCATGATGACCATTCGTTTGGTGCGGGCTTTGGCGTGGTAGGCAACGTTCTTTCGCACACCGTCACCGTCCAGTTCGTAGTTGGAGAGAAAAGGTGTGGTCAGAAAATTGTACACCCCCTGAAACTTGTCGAGGAGCTGACTCTTGTCATGGCTGGCCAGAGCAGCCGCCGGGCGTGCAGCCAGCGCCAAGTCCCCTCCCACGGCCAGTCCGGCCGCGGCCAGGGTGGATTTCTTGAGAAATGAGCGTCGCGAAAATGAGTCCAACCGGCACCTCCCATCTGGGACGGAAAAACAAGAGCGACCCGAAACTCGCCCTAGCTTATCCGCGCCCATCTGTATCACGCAACTACTTCTCTTTCTTGGATCTGGTGACGCAGAAACAAGAGCGGCATTCACCCGAAAAAGGAAAAACGCGCATATCCCTGGACACAGCCTTGGCTGCCTGGGATTCGAGGAGCGCAATCTGTCTCAAGCAGAGGCTCGCCGGAAGATGGCCGGCAGCCGGGGGGAGAAGGCAGAGATGGATTCCTCCTTGCTCGGAAAAATCCTAGGAGAGACGGGTCGAACTGATTGCGAACGGAAGTGACGGGGAAGATGGCGCCTCGCCTGGCCATGGCGAGGCGCCCAACACGGTTACTGAACCGATACTTCAATCTGTTTCGGTGTGGCCTCCTCCTTCTTGGGTACGGTCACGATCAGAACACCGTGTTTCAACGTGGCCGAGATGGCTTCAGGATTGGCCGAAGTGGGAAGCTGGAAACTCCGGTAAAACTTACCGTAGCGCCGCTCGGTCCGATGGTAATCGTGCTCGGAGGTCTTCTCCCATTTGCGCTCGGCTTGGACCGTCAGATGCCCGTTTTCCACCGAGAGCCCGATCTGATCCTTCTCAAAGCCGGGCATTTCCAGCCGGTAGACGAGTTCAGAAGCCGTCTCGGAGAAATCCACCGCCGGCCGCCACACCGCTTCTGACTCGTCTCCGGCGTGTTGCAGCCGGGGACTCCAGCAGCTGTCTCCGAAACAGCGGCTCATCACTGCCTGCAAATCCTCGAACTCCCGCCATGGTCTCATCCTCATCAATCTCATTGGTCTCACCTCTTCACTTTCTGTTTTGCGCTGTTCGGGCTTCGCCGCCTCGATCACGCTCACAACTATTTAAGTAAGATCGTCGACCGTGTCTGTCAAAGGAGAGACTGCCAGTTTTTTCTTTTTCAGCTGCGTTGCCGAAGTGAGCACTAAGCCGACATTCCTCATATCAGCCTGTGATGAACCTTCTTCGGGTCTCACCGTGGTGGATAATCAAAACCTATCAGCCCTCCGACCAGGGAGCAAGTGTTTGCCCTCATGGGTCGGCTGGAATGCCTTTCTTGATCCACTGCTCGGCCGTGCCACGTCCATTGTAAAAGTGAACCAACCCGGAGGCTTGTGCGCTCAGATGGGTCACGATGAAACCGACTCTCGGAAAGAGTTCCCCGCGATGCCA
>CBDBID010000037.1:0-106017 GCA_965205565.1 Acidobacteriota bacterium | reverse complement strand
AGCGCCTCGTCGGCCACCACCAGTCGGAGCTCCGGAGCCAGGGCTCGAGCGATCGCCACCCGTTGGCGCTCCCCTCCCGAGAGCTGATCAGGAAAGGCCCTGAAAGCTTGACCCAATCCCACCCACTCCAGAGCTTCTTGAACGCGCTGGCGGCATTGCTACTGGGACCCCAAGTAGTGGATCCGGCACGGCTCCTCCACGATTTCACCGGCCCTCATCTGAGGATTCAAGGACTGGTAGGGGTCTTGAAAGATCAGCTGAAGATCACGTCTGATCCGCCTTTTCGTCTCTCCGGGGAGGCTCCACCAGTCTTTCCCCTGAAAGAAAACCCGGCCAGAAGTGGGAGCGATCAGACCCAGGACGCAGCGCGAAAGGGTGGTCTTTCCGCTGCCCGACTCACCCACGACTCCCAGGACCTCTCCCTTGGACAGGGTCAGTGAAACTCCATCCAGAGCCCGGTTCACGACAGCTGCCGTTGGGCGGGAACGGCCGACCCCGAAGCGGGGGCCAAAAGGACGGCGAAACGCCGGAAAATGCTTGTGGGGATTTTCCACTTCAAGGATCTTCATCCACTCCCTCCGCGCCCCTCCTCCCGGGTCCTTCTCTTCGAAAGCAGCAGACCCATTGGTCGTTCTCAATAGGAAGCAGGCGGGGCGCCTCTTGACGGCACCGATCTTCCACCTCCGGGCAGCAGGGATGAAAGGGGCAGGCCCGCGGTCGCACCGCTTCCAACAACTCCACACCCCGCTGCCAGGCGTGCTCGCGAGATCCGATCCGGTAGACCTGGATGGTTTCCACCAGCTGATCGCCTACCCTGGACAGCGGATTGAACCTGGCGCTAGGGTGCTGGAACATCATGGCTATCCGGCGGCCACGGATTTGACGCATCTTCTTTTCGCTCAGCCGGACGAGGTCTTCCCCGGCCAGGAGTACCTCTCCGGTCAGCCCCACCGGGGGCGGGAGAAGTTTCAGGATCGACCGGGCCGGCATGGTTTTCCCGCTGCCCGACTCTTCAACCAGACCCAAAGTCTCGCCCCGAGCAATCGAGAAGGTCACATCGTCGACAGGAAACAAGGTCTTTCTGGGGCCGCGCAAGGTGGTGCACAGATGGCGGACCGCCAGGAGGGGGGTGCAGAGGGGTGCGGTGAAGGCGACGAGCCGGAGGTCCGGGTTTCCTGGGATGCCACTTTCACTAAAATCGACTCGTCGAGGCCTGATATTCACCGAAGACCTGGCGCATGGCGTCGGCGATTTCCCCCACCGTAGCTCCCGCCTCAGCGGCAGCGATGATGGGTGGCATCAAGTTGCCTCGTCCTCGAGCCGCACGCCGAACGGCATCCAAAGTCGGCTCCACGCTTTCCCGCGGGTGCTTTAGCCTCCAGGCTTCGAGACGCTGCACCTGCTCAGCCTCGATTTCGGGTGAGATCCGCAAGATCTCGAGCGGAACCTGCTCCGGCTCGACGAAGCGGTTGACACCCACTACCACCGCCTGCTCCGACTCCAGCTGTTTTTGCTGGTGGTAGGCGGCTCGCTCGATTTCATTTCTAACATAGCCGCACTCCAGGGCCGACAGGGTGCCCCCGAGCGAGCGAATCTTCTCCAAACGATTCTCCGCCTGCTGCTCCAAATCGCCGGTCAGCTTCTCCACAAACCAACTACCGCCCAGGGGGTCACTCACCGAGGCGACACCACTTTCGTAGGCAAGCACCTGCTGAGTGCGGAGCGCGAGGCGGGCAGCCTCCTCCGAAGGCAAAGCCAGGGCCTCATCCCGAGCATTGGTGTGCAAGGACTGCGTACCGCCGAGGATCGCCGCCAGCGCTTGCAGGGTTACGCGAACCACGTTGTTGGCCGGTTGTTGGGCGGTCAACGTGCTGCCGGCCGTTTGGCTGTGAAACCTCAACATCCACGACTTCGGTTGCTTCGCCCCGAAACGGTTGCGCATCAGTCGCGCCCAGATCCGTCTAGCCGCCCTGAACTTAGCCGCTTCCTCGAAAAGATCGTTGTGTGCGGCGAAAAAGAAAGAGATCCGCGGAGCGAAGTCGTCTACGGGCAAGCCGCTCTCTAGGACCGATTCTATGTAGGTTTCGGCATTGGCCAGGGTAAAGCCGATTTCCTGCTCAGCCGTGGCTCCTGCCTCCCGGATGTGGTAACCGCTGACGGATATCGGGTTCCAGCGGGGAACCTGCCTTTGGCAGTAGGCAATGACGTCCGCCACCAAGCGCAAGGAGGGTTTCGGTGGGTAGATGTAGGTGCCCCTGGCGACATACTCCTTGAGAACATCGTTTTGCACCGTGCCGCGAAGGGACTGCCAGGAATCTCCCCGGCGGCGCGCCACCACCAGGTAAAAGGCTAGGAGGATGGCTGCCGGGGCGTTAATGGTCATCGAGGTCGACACTTCGGCCAGCGGGATACCCTCGAACAACCGCTCCACATCGGCGACCGTGTCGATGGCCACGCCGACGCGGCCCACTTCCCCATACGCCAGGGGGTGATCGGAGTCCAGTCCCAGCTGAGTAGGCAGGTCAAAAGCCACCGAGAGCCCCATGCTCCCCTGGGACAAAAGGTAGCGGTAGCGCCGATTCGACTCTTCAGCCGTAGCGTAGCCAGCGTACTGCCGCATCGTCCAGAGCCGGCGCCGATACATCTGATCGTAGATGCCGCGGGTAAACGGATACTGTCCGGGATCTCCCAGGTCTCGCTCATACACGAGGGGCGCCGTGTCCTGCGGCCGGTAGACCACTTTGCGCTGGAAGGCCGGGGGGCGGGGGGCGGGAGCTTTCATGCGGTCCGTTTCTCCTTTACACCCACTCCCGTTCTGTTATGATGGTTTCCGAAAGGGTCGAGTGCCTGCCGGCGAATCGTAACAGAGGCAGGGCGCCGGTTCAAATGGCGGAAGACGAGCTGCAAAACTGCCGCAAAAAGCTGGAGCATGCCATCAACGAAGCCCTCACGGATTGCCCGCACATCAATGAGGCCATCCAAGGGATTCGAGAGTCGGGTTACGACGTGTTCCTCATTGTCGAAGCCACCATCGGATTCAATCGCCGCGACGGGAGTCTCTCCCAATCCTCGTTGGTTCGCTTGGAACTGACCACCCAAGACGAGAAGTTTCTGCGCTCGCTGAAGATCAGTCCGGAGTGACCGCATTGGCTGAACCCCATCTCAGCGCTGCATTTTTGGTTTTCAAAAGACCCCGCACAGACGCGCCGGCCTTCCCGATCCGCCTTGCAACTTGACCGGTGCAGCGATGAGCCGGGCTCCACGCTGGGGAAGCTGATCCAGATTGGCCACGTTTTCCAAGTGGTAGCCGCCGTAACCGTTAACCAGATGGTGGACCGCGAAGTCGGCGGAGAGGCCACGGTCCACACTGAGCGTGTCGATAGCAATACCCTTGATGCCCTTTTCCTGGACCAGGAAGCGGGCGGCCTCCGCCGAGAATCCGGGGAAGTGAAGCCTCCCCGCCGGATCCGCATTCTTGTAGCGCTCAAAATCCTCTCAATGGTGGCCCCACCCGGTCCAAGCAACGACTACCGCCCCGTGGGCGAGGGCGCCATTTCACCCTTCCCAGGCCCGCACGTCCTGGAGGGAAAGCTCGTAATCCGAGTCCACCTGGCAAGCCTCTCGTATGTCCACTACCACCAAGGGGGCTACCAGTTGGGCCAACTCGATCTCGTCGACCGAGAGCTGGCCCAACTCGAAGTGGTTGGGAGCATCCAGATGCGTCCCAAGGTGTTCGGGCGTGCAGAAAGCCGCCGAGTAGACTCCATCCTCCTCGATGCTCGCCAGGGTCCCCATCCGGAAGGGTGAGTAATTCTCCCCGGGCCAGTACGGATTGGAAGGGTTGAGGGGGTAGGTCAGATCCAGGACTCGCGCCCTTCCGGAGGCGATCTCCGCCACGGTTGGGGCGGTATCTTCAGGCGGGAGGCTGCAGGAGGCGCCCGCCCAAAGCGCGATCAGCGTGATCTTCCATCTCAACGGGGCCCATTCTTCCCTGAGTCGGGTGCCAGGGGGAGAGGTTGAATTTTGAGCAGCCGCTCTCCCAGGGTTTCGACCCGACCGACGGGGAGCGCGTAGCCGCCCGCCTCATTCAACTCCTGGGCCAGCTGGCTGGCATCGGGCTCCGGCACACTGATTAGCAAACCTCCGGAGGTTTGTGGGTCTAGTAGAATCTGCTGACTGCTCAGCGGCAATCCGTTCCAGGCCACTTGCTCGCCCACATAGCGCCGATTCGACTCGATTCCCCCTGGCAGCATGTCCCGCATTGCCAGCTCCTGGACCCCTTCCAGGATCGGCACAGAAGCCGCATCCACGACCAGGGTGGCTTGGCTGGCTCGAGCCATCTCGTAGGCGTGACCCAGAAATCCATTGCCCGTGATGTCAGTGATGGCGTGTACGGAATGGGCCGGGAATCGTTCACTGGCAAAGCTATTAAGCTGGCGCATCCACCGTACCGCATTGTCAACGACGTGGGCTGGAGCTTTGTTGAACTTGATGCCGGTGGCAATGATGCCAGTGCCTAAAGGCTTTGTCAGCAAGAGATGGTCGCCGGGCTGGGCCCCGGCATTGGTGTAAAAGCGGCGAGGATGTACAAAGCCGGTTACGCAAAAGCCAAATTTGATCTCGGGATCCTGCACCGAATGGCCCCCCACAATGCTAACCCCCGCCTCCCTCATCTTTTCGGCGCCACCCCGGAAGATTTCCGCCAGGACCGCTTCGTCCAACCGATCTGCAGGAAATCCCACCACCGACAGAGCGAAGCGTGGCTGGCCGCCCATGGCGTAGATATCGCTCAAGGCATTGGCGGCGGCGATCTGACCGTACACGAAGGGGTCGTCCACTACGGGCGTAAAGAAATCCACGCTCTGCACGATCGCCGCGTCATCGCTCCACCGATACACTCCGGCATCGTCGGCTTGCTCGTAGCCAACCAAGACGTTGGGGTCCTCCCACCGGGGAGCTCCCGCCAAGATCCGTTGCAGCACCTCCGGTGCCAGCTTAGACGCTCAACCCGCGCAGCTCACCATCTCGGTGAGTCGTTTCTTCTTCCCAAAGAGCATGCCTGTCATTATAGCCGGCCTCCTGCAGCTACCGCGAGGCGGTTATAATGGGTCTGGCATGAAGAACCGTTTCGACGTGATTGTAATCGGTGGGGGTCACGCTGGCTGCGAAGCGGCCATGGCGGCGGCTCGGATGGGGGCTTCGACCGCCGTTTTCACACTCAACCTCAGCATGATCGCCCAGATGTCCTGCAATCCGTCCATTGGAGGAATCGCCAAGGGGCATCTGGTGCGGGAGATTGACGCCCTGGGTGGCGTCATGGGGGAGGTAGCGGATCGAGCAGGAATCCAGTTTCGCCTCTTGAACCGGCGCCGCGGGCCGGCCGTTCAGGCGCCGCGGGCGCAATGCGACAAGAAGGTGTACCGGCGGGAGATGCAGCGACTGATGACTGGTCAACCCAACCTGACGCTGGTGGCTGCAGAGGTGAGCCGGTTACTGCAGCGAGGCGGGCGTATCGTAGGTGTCGAGACCCGGGATGGAGACTCGATCCGCTGCCCAGCAGTGGTGTTGACAACCGGTACTTTTTTGAACGGACTGTGTCACGTGGGCGAACGGAAGTTTCAGGCCGGTCGGTCGGGAGAGTCCGCTTCCCTGAAACTGGCCCACTCGGTGCGCTCGCTGGGCTTTGAGACGGGACGCCTGAAAACGGGAACGCCGCCCCGGCTGGATCGGGGCAGCATTGATTTCTCCCGCTTCGAGGTGCAGTCGGGCGATCTGCCACCACCTCTGTTCTCCTTCCGCAGCACGGGTGCTTGCTTGCTTCAAGTCCCCTGCTGGATAGGATATACCAACCAGCGCCTGCACCAGCTCATCCGAGACAACCTGGATCGCAGCCCTCTGTACAGTGGCGAGATCCAGGGGATTGGCCCTCGCTATTGCCCCTCCATTGAGGACAAGGTGGTCAAATTTTCTCACCGGGAAAGGCACCAGCTCTTCCTGGAGCCGGAGGGGCTCGACACGAACACCATCTACCTCAACGGCCTTTCCACCTGCCTCCCTGCCCCGATCCAGCAGCAGCTCCTGGAGCAGGTTGAAGGGCTGGAGAAGGCGGTCATGATCCGGCCGGGTTACGCCGTGGAGTACGATTTCGTGCAGCCCACCCAGCTGGGCGCCAGCCTGCAGACTCGAGCCCTGCGGGGCCTCTTTCATGCCGGTCAGATCAACGGTACGACGGGCTACGAGGAGGCGGCCGCCCAGGGTTTGATGGCAGGGATCAACGCGGCCCTTCACGTCCGCCAGGAGGCGCCTTTCGTCCTGGGGCGCGAGGAAGCCTACATCGGAATCTTGATCGACGACCTGGTGACGCGCGGCGTCGATGAGCCCTACCGAATGTTCACCTCCAGGGCCGAGTATCGGCTGTTGCTGCGCGTCGACAATGCCGACCGCAGGCTGATGGGACACGGCCACCGCTTAGGGTTGGTCCCGGACGGTGTCTTCTCCGAGTTTAGCGAGAAGTGGGGGCGGGTCCGGCGAGCCACCGATTATCTGCGCCGGGCCCGCCTGAAGGTCGGTTCCAGCCCGGGCCGCGCCCTGGCTCAAAAGCTGGGGGTGCGGCACAGCGTTTCGCTGGAGCGGTTGCTGCGCCGCGCCGACTGCACCTGGCCCGACTTGGCGCCACTCCTGGCCGAACAGGGGCTGAGGCTCACTCCGGAGGATCAGCGGCAGATCGAGATCCAGATCAAGTACCAGGGTTACATCGATCGCCAGGAGCGAGATGTGCGGCGGGTGCGCTTCTGGCAGGGCCAGCGCATTCCGGTCGACTTCTCCTACCAAGGGGTGCCCGGCCTCTCGTCCGAAATGGTGGAGCGTCTGGAAAACGTTCGACCCTCTAGCCTGGGTCAAGTGTCTCGGATTCCCGGCATCACCCCGGCCGCCCTCTCGGTCCTGCAGGTTTACCTGAGGCAGGGCACTTCGGCACAATGACCTCTTCCGTGCCGGCTGGCCATTCCATCGAACTGACCGATCGACAGAAGAAACAGGCGCACTCCTACTGCCGTTGGCTGGCACGCTGGAACCGGCGGCTGCATCTGACCTCCATCCGAAGCGAGGCCGAGATCTGGGAGCGTCACTTCATGGAATCCTTCTGGCTAGCAAAGCGCTTTCTGGCCCGAGAGATGCGGGTGGTCGACATCGGCAGCGGCGCCGGCTTCCCCGGGCTGGCCATGCTGCTGTACCGACCTGACCTGGAGATGACTCTGATCGAACGGGACTACCGCAAGTGGGTCTTCTTGCGGGAGCTCTCCCGGGAGCTGGCCTTAAAGGTGGAGCTGTTTCAGGGATCGGCCGAGCGCTATCCGGACTGGGGTCAGGCCCAAGTGGCGACGCTGCGAGGCCTTCAACCCTCCACGCTGCTGCTGCAGAGGCTGGCCCGGCATGAGTGCCGCCTGCTGGTGCTCCACGGACGCCAGGTAACGGCTGGGCTCGACGCCTGGTCGCAGTTACGCTCCCAAAGGGTGCCGGCCAGCCGCAACCGCTTCGCCACTCTCTTCGATCCACCCCTTGGCCCTTTCCGGGAGCATTGTTCCACGTGAAACCTCCCCCACTGGCGTGTTATTCTAGGAGCCGTCCATGGGTCGCATCATCGCCATAGCCAACCAAAAGGGAGGCGTCGGCAAAACCACCACGGCCATCAACCTGGGGGCTTCGCTGGCAGCCGCCGAGGTTCGCACCTTGGTTATCGATCTCGATCCTCAGGGCAATTCCTCCTCTGGGCTCGGTTGGGGTAAGGACCGCCAGGGAGAGCCCTCGGTCTATGAGGTGCTGATGGGGCGGCAGAAGATCGAGGAGGCGATCCGTTCCACCGAATTGGAAACCCTTTTTCTGCTCCCCTCGGATCGGGAGCTGACGGGCGCTACGCTGGAGTTGTTGAGCGAACCCGAACGAGAATACCGGCTTCGACGGGCCATCGAACCGCTCAGAGATTCCTTCGAGTTCATCTTGATCGACTCGCCGCCTTCGCTCGGCATCCTGACCGTGAATGCCTTAACGGCCGCGGACTCTTTGCTCATCCCCATCCAGTGTGAATACTTCGCCCTAGAGGGCCTTTCGGAATTGATGGGCACGCTGGCTCGCGTGCGCCAAAGCTTCAACCCCCGGCTGCGCGTCGAGGGGGTCCTGCTCACCATGTATGATGAGCGGCTAAATCTCTCCAGCCAGATTCGCGCCGACGTGACCCGCCACCTCGGCTCCCAGGTCTTACAAACCATCATTCCCCGCAACGTGCGGCTGGCTGAATCTCCCAGCTACGGCAAGCCCGCCCTGCTTTACGACGCCCGTTCCAGGGGCGCCAACAGCTACTTGCGGCTGGCCCGAGAGATCCTGGACCACACTCCGTCGCCGAGAGGGGTGTCATGAAAAGACGAGCCCTGGGCAAGGGACTGGAGGCGCTTTTGCCAACCGCCGCACCCACGGCAACCAACCTGATCGAATTGGATGTGCACCAGATTCGATCCAACCCTTACCAACCACGCCACCAATTCGACTCGGAAAAGCTGGGAGATTTGGCCGCCTCCATCTTGGAAAACGGGGTGATCCAACCCGTGGTGGTGCGCCCCGCCCAAGAGGGCTACGAACTGGTGGCCGGCGAGCGGCGCTGGCGAGCCGCCCAAAAGGCCGGCCTGGCCCGCATTCCAGCCATTGTCCAGGACGTCTCCAATCGGCGGCTAGTGGAACTGGCGCTGGTGGAGAACATCCAGCGGGACGATCTGAGCCCCATCGAGGAAGCGCAGGCTTATCAGCTGCTAACCGAAGAGTTTGGACTGACCCAGGAAGAGATCGCGCGGCGCGTGGGCCGCAGCCGCAGCGCCGTCACCAACCTGTTGCGGCTCTTGCGCCTTCCCCGTGCCATTCAACAGGCCGTGCTTTCCCGCCAGATCTCCATGGGCCACGCCCGCGCTCTATTACCCCTTTCCGCCGCCCAACAAACCCGCCTCGCTCAGGAGGTGGCCCGGCGGGGTCTTTCGGTACGCGAAGTGGAGCGTCGAGTCCAGCACCTCATGGACCCAGCCCCTCCCCGACCGGCACGGCGGGATGATCCCCATCTGACGGCCGCTGAAAACCATCTGGAAGAGCGCTGGAACACCCGGGTAGAAATCCGACGAAGAGGGGCGACGGGGCAAATCCGGCTGCACTTTCACACCAATCAAGAGTTGGATCGTCTTTACCAGGGCCTTCTTGGGGAA
Source organism: Acidobacteriota bacterium (assembly GCA_965205565.1). GTDB lineage: Bacteria > Acidobacteriota > UBA6911 > RPQK01 > CBDBID01 > CBDBID01. Next base: position 96,778 of record CBDBID010000037.1, on the reverse strand, counting down.
CTGGATTGACCCCTACTTCCCAATGCAAAAGGTGGAGAAAATCTCCTCCAGAAGATCCTCCACTCCCACCTCGCCCGTGATCTCCCCCAGTGCCTCCAGCCCCTTCTTCAGGTCGTAGAGGGGAAATTCCTCACTCAGTCCCTTCCCGCAACTCGCCATCCCGCGGCGCAGCTGGGCCCGTGCCGTCTCCAAGCACCGTTTGTGCCGGATATTGGTGATCAGAACCCGCTCCGCTTCGCGCCCTCCCCCCGGAACGGCGGCCTTCCAAAGGGCCGCCTTCAGGTCTTCCAAATGGGTACCCCGTAGTGCCGACATCGTCACCCTGTCGACACAGCCCGCTTCGACCTCAGCGGGCAGCACGATGCGACGGGGCAAATCCTCCTTGTTGATAGCCAGCACTGTGGATTGCTGGCGCACCAACTCCCAGATCGCCCGGTCCTCTGGGTCGAACTCGTCGGATCCATCTATCACCCAGAGCACCACGTCAGCCTCCTGAAGGGAATCCAAAGACTTCTTCACACCCAACCGCTCCACAACATTCTCCGTCGCCCGAATTCCCGCCGTATCCACCATTCTCGTCGGCACGCCGCGCAAGTCAATGGTCTCGGCCACCGCGTCCCGAGTAGTCCCCGGCAGGGGTGTCACGATTGCCCTTTCATCCTCAAGTAAAGCGTTGAATACACTAGATTTCCCAACATTCGGCTTGCCCGTTATCGCCACCACCAGCCCCTCCTGGACCAGGCGGCCCAGGCGGAAGCTGCTCTCCAACTTACCCAAGGATTCATCCAGGCGGCCTAGGCGCTGCAACAGCCCCTGGCGCGTCTCTGCATCGACATCCTCTTCGACGAACTCCAGGGAGGTCTCCATATGGGACATGATGCGAATCCATTCCCGCTTCAGAGGCTCGAGCTGGCGCGACAAGACTCCCTCCAGCTGCTGCCTAGATAACTGGGCCTGAAAGCCCGTCTGGCTGTGGATCAGATCGCGCACCGCTTCGGCTTGAGCCAGATCCATCTTCCCGTTCAGGAAAGCGCGGAGGGTGAACTCGCCCGGCTGGGCCAGGCGCGCTCCGCTTCGCAGAAGGCTGTCCAGGATTTGTCGGGTCACAAGGGGGCTGCCGTGACCGGAGATCTCGGCCACATCCTCTCCCGTATAGGAAGCGGGCCCTCGAAAAAAAGTCACCACCACCCGGTCCAGTAGCTGCCCGTCCGGGTCCAGGAAGGCGCCCGTCCGGGCCACTCGATCCACCAAAGCCGCGGCGCTGCGAAAGCGGTTGCGCACCAATCCCTCCGCAAGCTTCCCACTCAAACGGATCAGGGAAATCGCACCACGGCCCGGAGGGGTCGAAACGGCGACAATGGTGTCGCCCGGTTGATACGCCACGCTCTTGACTTAAGGGGCGGGTTGGATGACGACGCGACGATGCGGGCCACCACCCTCGCTCTCGGCTTGCACCCCCGCTTCTTCACTGAGAGCCAGGTGAATGATGCGCCTTTCACTGGCCGGCATGGCCTGCAATTCCAGCTCACGCCCAGAAGCCACCACTCTTTCAGCGGCTTTACAGGCCAGCAACTGGAGCTCCAGTGCCCGCGACGAGCGGTAGTCCTTACAATCCACCAGAAATTTGCAACCCTGCTGCGTGCGGCGAAAATAAATCTGATTCAAGAGATGATTGATGGCATACAGTAGTCGTGCGTTGTCGGCCAGGATCAATTCCGAGTCTTCCGCCGTCAATTCCACATAGACTACCCCATTCTCGAGGTTGCATTCGAAGTGCATCTGGAGATCCAGATTGCGAAAAATCCCTTCCAGAAGGGCTTCTGCCTCTCCCAGTAGCTCAGAGGTCTCCAGCTTCATTTCCGCTTTCCTCGCCCACCTTTCTTCTTGGGAGTCGTTTTGGCGCCTTTGCTGGCGGCCGGTCCCGACTTCCATCTCTGCACAAGGGATTGCAGCAGCATACCAAAGACGTTGCTGAACAGAAAATACAGCACCAGCCCGCTGGACAGATTCAGGAAGAAGAAGGTGAAAACCACAGGGAGCATCATCATCATGCGGCGCTGAGTGGGATCGCCCGTGGCCGGAGTCATCTTCTGCTGCGCGACCATAGTCACCCCCATCACGATGGGGGTGACGTAGTAAGGATCGTGCTTGGAAAGATCCTGGATCCAAAGAATGAAGGGCGCGCCCCGCAACTCGATCGAAGAAGCCAGCATGCGGTAAAAGGCAAATAGAAACGGCATCTGCACCACGAGAGGGAGGCAGCCCCCCAGCGGGTTCACTCCGTGCTGGCGGTACAGCGCCATCACCTCTTCGTTCATCTGAGCCTTCCGCGGATCATCGCGTTTCATCTGCTTGTACTTGTCCTGAACGGCTTTGAGTTTCGGCTGGACCGCCCCCATCTTCTTCATCGAAGCCATCTGCTTGTAGCGGATGGGGAACAGGGCCAGGTTGATCAGGCAAGTCAGAACAATGATCGCCCAGCCCCAATTGTGAACGTACTGGTAGGCGAATCTCAGACAAAACAGGAGCGGCTTGACCAGCACGGCAAACCATCCATAGTCGATGATGGCCGGCAAGCTGGCGTCCACAGAACTGAGGATCTCATGGTCCTTGGGCCCCAGGAACACCTCCCACCGGGCGTCCTTTTCCAACTCCGCCTCCAGTTGCAAGCCCACCTGCGGCTGCGGTTCTCCCTCGGCACCCGTCGCCTGATTTTCGACTCGGGACAAGCGCACGCTCCGCATCTGATCTGGCGCCAGCAGCAACGCGGAGAAGTAATTGGTGTCCAGGGCCGCCCAACGAGTCGACAACGCCAGCTTCTTGGGGGAATCTTCCAAGTCGTCGGCGGAATAGCGTTCGACCGATTGCTGAGCGTAAAGGGCCAAAAGCGAATTCCCAAAATCGCCGGCCACGTCCGCATCCAGACGGCCCAACCCGGGACCCAACGATACCTGATAAGGGATACTCCGACCGCCCAGACGCATCTGAGCAGCCACTCGTAGTAAGAAGCCCGCCGGCGGCACCTCCACACGCTTGATGACCTCCAGCGAGCCCCGCTTTAGTTGGAAAGTCAGGACTGCCGGAGCTTCAAAAGTCGAGCGGCCGCTGGGTTCCACTTCATAGACGGCGCCAACGAGTGCCGGTTGGATATCCTCATCGGGCACCCCCAACTCCAACCACCTGCCGGGACCTCCCTCCGCATCCTGAACGACGAGTTCCAGCGGCTCGCCTTCCTCCGTCAGATAGCCCTTCAACTGCACGCTCCGCAAGACGGCGCCAGCCGTATCCCAGTGCAGGATCAAGTCGCGGCTTTCCACCCGCACCGTTCGGGGTGTGGGCTGCTCAGACCACTCCGTCGGTAGGCTCACCTCCATTGGCTCCTGCCACTCTTCCGTTTCGGTCTCCTTCGCCTGGGGACTCATTTCCACTTGCTCCGGGGGTGGAGTCGGGTTCAATGGAGGCGGGAAGAGCCTCTGATACAGGTAAGGGGTGCCCAGCAACACGGCCATCGAGAGCACCATTGCCAGCAACAGCCGTCGTTCTGTATCCGCCTGGGAGGGGTCCTGATGATTCATCTCGTTCGCGGTCCAGGCTCCTCGTCTAAGGGACCAGGTCCACTCCTCCAGGGTTCCACGGATGGCAACGCAGAAAACGCCTCAAGGCCAGCCAACTACCGCGAAGGGAGCCCCACTTCTCAATCGCCCCATACGTGTACTCCGAGCACGAGGGGTGGAAACGACAGCTGGGCGGAAGCCAAGGTGAGACCCACCTCCGGTACAATCGAATCCACTCCATCAAGACCCACTTCATTCCCTGGCCCCTCGCAACCTCCGGCTGACCGCCTTTGCGAAATGTTCTCGCAGCTCCGCGTAGGCCGCAGGACCCGCTGTGCGGCGGGCATTGAGAACGAAATCAAACGAAGGGGAAAGAAAGTGGTCGTGGGTGCGAAATATCTCCCGCAACCGCCTCTTGACACGGCTGCGTGTGACCGCTTTACCGATCTTTTTAGAAACGGTCACCCCCAGACGGTGGTGGCCCAAGCCGTTTCTTAGGGCATACAGCACAAAGTAGGGGGTGTGGACCTTCTCGCCAGCGCGATAGACGGCCAGATACTCGGCCCGTTTCTGGAGGCGCTCACGTCTAGGAAACCGGAAGCTCTTCTCAACCACTCACCGTCAATCTCTTCCGTCCCTTTGCCCGCCGCCGGCGCAGGATGTTTCGACCCGCAGCAGAACTCATCCGCTCGCGGAAGCCATGTTTCTTACGACGACGACGATTATTAGGTTGATAAGTCCTTTTCATGATTTACGAATGCCGAAGCGCAGATGGTATCAGCCAATGCGGAGGGGAATCAAGTCCACATCCCATGTCAAGGCTCGCTCTGCTGCTGGGCTCAGCCAATCCCCGTCGATCATCAGCTCCATACGCCTGGGATGTTTGCGCCGCAATCGGGGCAGCCCCCCTGAGGCGAAAGGCGGGTGCGCTTCACCTGGAAACCCCTGCGCTCAATCAGTGTCCGCCCGCAATCGGGGCAGTATGTATTCTCGCAGCCTCCCACCTGTCCCGGCAGGTTCCCCGCAGACACATAACGTAAACCGGCGCTGCGCCCCAACTCCACTGCCCTCAATTGTTTGGCTGCTTCCGTGCTAGCTCGCTCCACCATCTTATAATCAGGGTGAAAGGCCGTCACATGCCACGGGGTGTCTGGGGAGATCGAAGCCAGAAAGCCGGCTGCATCCGCTAATTCTTCCTCCGAAATCGTTGAAATTTGGCACCACCAGCGTCACGATTTCAACCCAGAAACCCCTCTCATTAAGCTGTCCAACCGTCTCCAGTATCACGGACAGTCGACATCCCAATTTTCGATACATTCGATCTCGCATGCTTTTTTAGTCAACCTTGTAACAGTCAACCCACGGTCGTAGATAACCCAACACCTCAGTCGTTCCGTTCCCATTGGAGGTGAAAGCGGTGCGAAAACCGGCTCGCTTGGCCGTCTGAAACACTTCGACTGCCCGCTCCGCCGTGATCAACGGTTCATTATAGGAACTCGCCACCAACCTGGCTTCATACTGCCTGGCCAAGCCAGCCAACTGGTCTCCCTAAACCGGTCGAACTGTCCCCCTCGCCTCTCGATCTCGCAGGGCCTAGGCGGTGATCCAATTCTGGCAGTAAGCGCAGTGGAGGTCACAGCCCAACATCCCAAAGGTCAAGGTAGGGGAGCCTGGTAGAACGTGGAAGAAGGGCTTTTTCTCCGTTGGATCGCACTGCAACGCGGCCACGTACCCGCTGGGGACATGAAGTCTCCCGCCCGCGTTGTAGCGCACTCGACAAACGTCGCGCCGGCCCTCCCGATATCCTGCACTTGTGGCCACAGGCGTGACACTGAACCCGCTCACCCGGGAGCGCCCGGTACAAACCACCCTCCACAGTATGGGCATCCAGTTACGCCTGGTGCGACTCGCTCACCTGTCGAGTCTAACCCAAGGGGCGTCTACTTCTGGCTCAGGGGAATCCCAAAGCCTTACGTAAAAAATCGATCCACGGTCTGGGAGAGTCGGACCAGGAACGTCCTGTGCTCACGGACCTTCCAGATCATTTCCAGCTCGCCCTTGTCCAGAAACAGCCCACCGCATTCCCGGCAGAGGTCGATCTTGACGCCGCCCTATTCGATCTCCTCCAGATTCGATCCACATTTTTGGCAACACATCCAGTGTCGTTCTTCCTCCTGGGCCTGGCGCTTCTCTTCCCGCTCCCGATCCAGGTCCTTCCGCATTTTCTCGACCAGCCCCACCTCGCGCTTATAGAAATACTCCGCCTCATCCCGCCGCTTGCTCAAAGGTTGGAACGGATAGCGCTCCTCTTCTTCCATCACTGCTTCCCCTTCCCGGCTCGCTCCACGCGCCCCTTCTCGACTACATGGCAGTCTTGCGATGCGAACTATCCCGTGGGTAGCAACCCAAAACTTCTACAAACTCGGTGATTTCCGATAAGTGGTCCAAGGCATTGGCACAGCGCTCATCAGCCAAATCCCCTAGAAAATCAATATAGAAAATGTATTCCCACGGCCGGCCGCGGATCGGCCGTGATTCAATCTTAGTTAAATCGATACCCCGCTGGGCGAACACGCTTAGGCATTTGAAAAGGGACCCGGGGGAGTTCTTGAAACTGAAAACGATCGAGGTTTTGTCCGCCCCGTCAACTGTCTCCATCTCCAGGGACAGGAGGAAAAATCGGGTGAAGTTTTCTTTGTTGTCTTCGATGCCCCTCATCAGGATCCGGCCCCCGAAAAACTGAGCCGCGTTCTCGCCGGCGATGGCAGCGCAATCCCGCATACCCCCTTCCACAATACACTTCACGCTGCCCGACGTGTCGTAAGCGGTCCGTTTCTCCAGATGGCGAAATCGACCGAAAAAACTCTCACACTGATCTAAAGCGACCGGGTGAGACATCACGGTGACGATTGCCTCGAATGGAGTGCCTTTCAACGCAATCAGATGATGTCGGATTCGGAGACTAACCTCTCGGACGATCCTTAGCCCATACCGGCGCAACAGGTCATAGTTCTTATAAATCGACCCCGTCAGGGAATTTTCGATTGGGATCACACAGTAGTCAAACTCCGCATCCACCGTGCGGCGGAAAACATCTTCGAAATGCTCACAGCACTGGATTTCCGGCGTCGCCGAAAATAACTTAAAGGCCGCCTCTTCGCTGAATGAACCTCTCTCTCCCTGAATCCCAACTACCATGACCTATCCCACCACACGGTTCATCTCACTCCCCAGCTATCCAAATCTGCTCACAATCCGTGGGCATGATACTTGCCACACGGCGCCACGGAGTGGGACAGGATCACCTGGCGGAGGCACGTGGGAATCGAACCCACCGGCCACGACTTTCGCCGCAACCCGACTGGTTTTGAAGACCAGGCCCGTCACCAGACGAGAAGTGCCTCCTCGGCAAGTATAACACCCCTCTCACGCCCGCATTTCCCCACGCTGAGGGGCCACCTTTCTCCCATTTTGGACCCTCCAACACCTCTCTTTACGGAGTGAATTCCACCCCTCGATTCCTTTTATATCCAAGGCAACACTCATGCACCGATCCATCCCCTTACCTCGCCTATGCGCAAACCATCCGGCCTGGATCGGGACATCCCCAATCTGCAAGTGTCTTGGCTTAAGGAGGGTGAGAAAGTAACCCTTCTACCCTATTCAACCGAGGCTCACTCCTTGAATACGGTTACCAACCCAGATCAAACGAACCGTTCGGCTCCTTTGAGAAACTTACCAGAACCAGTGGATTTCCCTTGCGTCGCCGTTCCGGACAAGACCCGTTGCACTGAGCAACTCTCACCACCAATTCATTTCAACAGCCCAACGAGTTGCAAACCCTGCTTTTCTAGCGCTTTTCAACTCCCCCTCTTGTGAAACCCCTGTGGAGATTTTCACATCGTACAACTTTCCACTCCCCTCCTCGATTATCCACACCCCTTAGCTGCCGATATTTCGGTACACTCACGAGAACAAGGCTGTTCGTTCCACAACTCCACAGCCCTACTTCTACTACTTCTTTATATTTTACTAAAAAGTATCCCTTCCGGTCTTTTAGGAAGCAACTGAAAACGGAGGATGGCTGGCGCGAAGATCAGGGGGACAGTCACATCAGCAAGGATCGTGCTGGCTCGAAGCTGGGACCGGATCTCTTCCGGAAGAAACCCCGCCCCGGGGAAGAAAACCGCCAGGATCACCATAATTACTCTGGCAGCAACTTCACGGTTGGAGCCCGCCTTTAGGGAGCCATCAACACTACCCGCTGCAAGTCGATACCCTACCTTTGGAACGCAAGCCAATCAAAACAAGAAACCCGGCTGTAGCGAAGCGTAGAGCCAGTCCACTACCGTGATTCTCGGTAGCTCCTAGAACTGCAATTGCTGTCTCTTATTGCAGCTCATCCAAAAGCAAAAACCACCTTTCTAGGTCCTCCTGACCTCCATGCCTAGCTTTAGCTTAGTGGAATTTCTTCTGGCCCGGTAGAGCGGCCGTCACTACACTTTAGCCCCGAAAAAATGGATGTCATTGCCAACCCCAAGGCTGGAAGAGGCCGAAAGAGCCTCTCGAAATTGGCTTGCCTGCTGGCCCGGAAAAGGGTTCCATATCGGGTGGCCGAGACAAAGAAGGAGGGGGTATGCCACAACTTTGGACCGTCAAGCCGCGGAGCGCGCAAGTGGATGGTCGTGGGTGGGGATGGAACCGTGTAGGAGGCCGTCAATGGGGTCATCCGATGGAGTGTGAGTACGAGCGAGGTGGAGCTGGAAATTATTGCTTCGAGGCGGGAAAACGACGCAGACCGAGCCTTGGGATTACCCTGCAATGACGTTGCCAAAGCGCTGGGTGTGGTCCTTTTAAGAAGACACCACCTGGTGAATCTGGGCTGGGAACGAGAGCGCTGTTTTACTTCGGTTCGCGAGGGTTGGTTTTCCCGTAGCGGTGGCTCGAGCCGCCAACCGGGTGGGATGGCTGCGTCGGCGACCGAAGTTTGAAAGATGCTCACTGTTCCAGTTCACCTTCACTTGGACGGTAGATCTTTTAACATAGGTTGCATTGCGGTACTGATTCTGAATACGCCTTCTACGAGTACGGGGGTTGCGGCTGCCCGGGCTGAGTTGATGTAGAGGTTTCCGCGGATTGCTCTAGGCGGTGATATCGAGCACCCTCACTTTTGCGTCTGCCGGGCGAAGTCGGTTAAGATTGAGGCTTATTTTCCCTTGGAGAAGATGTTTGACGGGGATATTCAAGGCCGCGCACCTGTGGAAGCTCGGGTGTTAAGGTAGACCCTGAAAGTGGCCGTTCCTTCCACCTGAGAGGGCTTCCCACAAGAACGTTGGATGGCGATTTAGGAATGAACGAAATAGCTGACTCCCTTGCGGGAAGGAGCATTTTTGTCACCGGCGCCACGGGGTTTCTAGGGCAGCCGCTGCTGGAAAAGATCCTCTGGGCGTGCCCGGACGTGAGGGCCATCTATGTATTGATTCGGCCCCGACGCACGCCACGGGGTCAAGTTGATAGCGCCGAGGATCGCCTAGAGCGAGAGCTGCTTGTATCTAACGTTTTTGATCGCCTACGAAGCACCCACGGGGAGCGGCAGGAAGAGTTCCTGCGCGAGAAGGTCTTGGCCGTATCCGGCGATATTTCCCAGGAAGGATTGGGGATTGAGCCACAGCTGGCAAGCAAACTGAAGAACGAAATCGACGTGATCATGAGCAGCGCGGCCGTAGTGTCTTTCGACGCGGCTTTGGACCAGGCCCTGGAATTGAATGCATTGGGCGCGAAGCGCGTGGCGGAGTTCGCTTGTAGCTGCAAGAAAGCTACCCTGATTCACGTTTCCACGGCTTATGTGAGCGGGACGACCACGGACCGAGTAGCGGAAACGATCTACCACTCGGCAGCCGAAGGGTCCGGGCAGGACCCTTTTCCGCTGCGCCAGTTTCGGGACGTCGACCAGGACATCGAGCACATAAGGGGTTTGATCGATCGGATCCAGGCCGATGCTCACAGCCCGGAGCTGGAGCGAGAGTTCAAGCTGGCCCTGCTCAGGAGGTTCCGCCGCTCTCGGGGTGGCATCAATGCCCGGAGGCGGGAAAAGATCGAAAGCCTTCGCCGGAAGTGGATCCAGACCCGGCTGAGGGAAGAAGGTATGAAGTGGGCTCGACAGAGGGGCTGGAATGACACGTATACCTACACCAAGGCGTTGGGTGAGCAAATGGTGGTCCGACACCGGGGCGACGTGCCTACGGCCATTATCCGACCTTCCGTGATCGAGAGCAGTATTGCCGAGCCGAGCCCCGGCTGGCTGGACGGCCTGCGTATGGCCGATCCGCTGATCGTTGCCATTGGCAAAGGCCGCCTCAAGTCTCTTCCCCTCAACCCGGACGTGGTGATCGATCTGGTCCCTGTCGACATGGTGGTCAATGCCTTGTTGGGGAGCCTGCCCACGGTCGAGAGTCAGGGTGGGCTGCACATCTACCAGGTGGCTACCGGCGTCGCCAACCCCATCACGCTGGGGGAACTGTATGGACTGGTCTATCGCTATTTCTCGAGTAACCCGATGCTGGACCGCGAAGGGGAGCCCATTCAGGTAAAACGCCTGAGATTCCTCAACCCATCCTCTTTCCGTCTGCAGCATCGACTCAAGTCGGTTCCCTTAGATACGGCCGAAAAAACCCTGGACAGGCTGGCTATTTTTGATGTGACGCACCGGTTCAAGAGGAAACTTTCCGCAACCCGAGCCGCCCGCCAGCGGCTTTACTACTACGGCGAGATCTACGAGCCGTATCTAAATCTGACCTGCAGATTCGATGTGACCAATACGCTGCAACTCTGGGCCGGGTTGAGTGAGGAGGACCGGAAGCTCTTTAATTTCGATGTCAGCAACTTGAACTGGCGCCACTACATTCAGCATATCCATATACCCGGGGTCAAAAAATATATTCTGAAGGTAGAGGGAGCCGGCGCCCTGGAGCTGGAAGAGCCGGTCTCGGATACACCACCCCCCAAGACCATCACCGAGTTGCTGGAAAGCACCGCTCGAAGACTACCCGACAAGCCGGCGCTCCAAATGAAGCGAAACGGGCAGTGGCACCGCTTGACCTACTCCCAGTTGCTGGCCGGCGCGAAACGGATCGCCGCGCAGCTCTACGGTAGGGGGCTTCGCCAAGGAGATCGGGTGGTGCTCTATTCAGAGAATCAGCCTGAGTGGGGCATGGCCTATTTCGGCGCCGCCTATCTGGGATTGGTGGTAACCCCACTGGATGCCCAAACCTGGGTGAGGGAAGTGGAATCGGTGGTGCGTTTTACTAAAGCCGGAGCGGTGTTGGCTTCCCCCTATTGCTATGAGCGCTTCCAATCCGGCATGGCGGGCACATCTCCACCAGCCTGTCAAAAGAATTGGCTGAACGTGAATCAGTTCTGCGCGGCGTTCCGGGACCCAGAGAGTTCTGCGGCAGCCCCCGTTGGCGCTGGAACGGAGGATGGATTAGGGGAGATCGAAATCCATCCAGACGATCCCGTGTCCATTCTCTTTACGACCGGTACGACCGTAAACCCGAAGGGCGCGGTCCACACCCACCGGAGTTTCCTGAGCAATGTTTTGGGGGTGAATCGCTATGTCCCGATCTCCGAGGGCGATCAATTGCTTTCGGTACTCCCTCTCTATCATGCCTTGGAGTTCACCTGCGGCTTCTTGATGGCCATTTATGGAGGCGCCACCATTACCTACGCACGATCTTTGAAGCCGAAACGCATTCTGGAGACCATGCGGGAGACGGGAACGACCTGTATGTTGGGGGTGCCGACCTTGTATAGCCTAATCTGGGATGATATCGAGCGCCGGATTCTGAAGGCCTCTAAATCCAGTCTCAAACAGAATTGGATGACCACTTCCAAGCAGCTCAGCCGTTCGGTTGAAAGGAGATTCGGGAAAAACATTGGACGGCAATTGTTTGCCAAGGTGCACCAGGAATCTGGCGGCAACATCCGGCTCTTCGTCAGCGGCGGCTCCAAATTGAGCGAAGGACTCTACGCGGATTTCAAGGCCCTGGGGATGCCGATCTATGAAGGTTACGGCCTTACGGAAACCGCTCCTGTGCTGACGGTGAACCCCTTAAATCTAAGCCGCTCCGGATCGGCAGGCAAACCTCTTCCAGGCGTGGAGCTCCGGATCTCCCACCCCGATCAGGATGGGATTGGAGAGATCCTGGTGCGGACGCCGAGTTTGATGCAGGGATACTTCCAGAACGGGAAAGCCACCAAGAGTGCCGTGCGGCAGGGGTGGTTTCACACCGGCGACCTGGGCTGGGTCGATGAGGATGGTTACGTTTATGTTACCGGCCGAATCAAGGACGTAATCGTCACTGGGGCTGGCAAGAATGTTTACCCGGAAGACCTGGAGGCCATCTACCAGAGCATTCCGTGCGTGCGGGAAATCTGTGTCGTCGGATTGAAGAACGCCCTGACCGAAGACGTGCATGGAGTCGTGGTAACGTCCCGCGCTAACCCCTCCCAGGCCGATCCGCAGGAAGAACGGCTGTGGGTTCAGCGAGCGGTCCAGAAACTGGCGCGGGAGCTACCCAGCTACCAGCGGCTGCAAGGGATCCATGTGCGCTGGGAGCCCCTCCCTCGGGATGATGAGGGCCGGCTGCGCCGGGATGTGGTGCGTGCCCAAGTGCAGAAACAGCTCCAGGAGAACGCCTCCAAAGGAACGGCAAGATCGGTCTCGGGGGAGCAGGGAGCGGAAAAAGAGTTACTAGGGCAGCTCAGCGTCCTGACTGGCATTCCGGTCGAGGAGATCCATGACGAAAGCCATCTTTACAGCGATCTGGGTTTGGACTCACTGATGATCATTGAGATGCTGTTGTTCGTGGAACGCCGATTTGGAGTTTCCATCGCCGACGAGGAAGCGCCCGACATCCAGACGGTGGGCGAAATGTTTGCAGAACTGAGCCGCCAGCACCCAACCCAGCCCCGCCGCCCGCCCCGGGTTCGCTCCGCTCTAGCCTATCCGCAGCGCCCTCTCCTGGACCAGGCCCTTCTTTCGTTTTCTTTTATGTGTCTCAAGGGCATCTACCGATCCTACTTCCGGCTGACCGCCGTCGGCAGTCGAATTCCCCGGGGCGGCGCCTACGTACTGGCTGCCAACCATAGTAGTCACCTCGATACCGGGGCGGTTATCGCCGCATTGGGGTCGATTCTGGGTGTGGGTGAGACCCGCCGCCTGCACGTGTTGGGAGCCCGGGATTACTTTTTCGATCACCCCTTAAAGGGGTGGTTTTTCGGCAGCTTCTTGAACGTCGTTCCGATTGAGCGCGAGGAAACCTCGCTGGCTGGTCTCAGGCTGGCGCGATCGATACTGAAGTCCGGGGAGCCCGTTCTGATCTACCCCGAGGGGACTCGCTCCCGAAACGGGCAGTTGGGCAACTTCAAGCCCGGTTTGGGACTGATTGCAGCGGATCTGGAAGTGCCGATCGTCCCGGTACGCATCCTCGGCACCCATACCGCTCTGCCGCCGGGGCGCACCTTTCCACGCCCGCAACCCATCCGGGTGATCTTTGGCTCCCCCATCCGGGTGGCAACGAGGGAAGCCGATCAACCTGCGGATTTGATGTATCGGCGTTTGGCGGCGGAGGTCCGGACGGCGATCGAAGAGCTGGGTTTGAACGGAGACTGAACCCGCCCATGATAGGAACTGCTTTGAAACTTCCAAGGCAGCTCGCAGTCTTAAGAGGAACAGGGAGGCCTATTTCATCATGACTATTGGATCCGTTTCCTTAGCCGTGGCGCTTGCGCCCTTCCTGGGGTGCAGCCCGAGCCAGCCATAGCCGCAAGCGGAACTGGAAACCGTAGGGGAGGAGCCCATAGTCGAAGTTGACCCGGCCGGCTCCCAGTTTGTGAAACCTAAGCCTGAGAAAAAGCCCAAGGCCGCCGATCCTCCCGCGGCTTCTTCGCGTCGGGTTGATCGATCTCCTCCGGCAGGCAAGGCTGTTCGAACTTCAGGGAATGCCAGTGACGTGGCGCCTCCACCTCCACCGCCCCCGGCGCCAGCAGCCACGCCTCCATCCGCTGCTGCGACCGATCAGACGCCGGAACCGGTAGTCGTTCCAAGCCCACCCGAGGCGGCGGCTCCTGCCAATCAGGATCCGGCCCCGGTGGTGCTTAAGGCGGACACGCCCATTGAGGTCCGCCTGTCTGGGCGGGTGGGGTCAGCCATCAACGGACCTGGAGATGGCTTTCAGGCCAACCTGGACCGAGCGCTGGAAATGGAAGGCGGTGTCACCATCCCTCGCGGTAGTCTCGTCATCGGGAAGGTGCTGGATGCGCAACCCGCGGGTAAGGTCAAAGTCCGCACCCGCCTTTCGATCGCGCTGAGCCAGATTGAGTTCGAGGGCATTCGGCACTCAATTAAAACCAGCAAAGTGGCTTTCGAAGCCGAGGGCACCGAAAAAGAGGATGTGAAAAAGGTCGGAATTGCAGCCGGTGTGGGTGCCATCATTGGCGGTATCTTCGGTGGCAAGGGGGGTGCGGTCAAGGGAGCAGCCATTGCCGGCGGGGCCGGCGTGCTCTTGATCAAAGGCAAAGAAGTCAAACTGGACCGTGAACAGAAGCGCAGCTTCCGCTTGGAAGAGGACCTGCAGTTGGAGCTGAGGTAGTCTCACTTTTTGGGTCTAGCAGAGCGCGCGAGCGGGGAGTGGGAAGATCTATGTGTCACCCGCCGCCTTCGCCCCTCCAATTGACCCGCTCCCTCCCTTCATCCTAGAATCCCTATCCCGCCAGGTCTCATCAAGGCCGGCGATTGGAGAGGTGCTGGAGCGGTCGAACAGGGCTGCCTGCTAAGCAGTTGCTCGGGTTAACCGGGCCGGGGGTTCGAATCCCCCCCTCTCCGCCACCCACTTATCTCGTTGATATTACTGCGTTATTCTCAATTCTCTAACCAGATTTGTCTTTAATTTTCAGGCGTTTACGGGCACTTTGGCAATGGACCTCCATTGAAAGAGACGCGTCGTTGCGGTGTGGCGCGCCGTTTCTGCGCCATCGTCTCTCAAGCCCTTTTCAGTGGTCCGTCTTTTCGACGTCCGAAACGGTTGACGCAGCTCTCTACGACCTGCATCCAGCGACAGAACCGGCCGGCTTGGGATGGACCGGAGGTCAAGCGTGCTTGAACCCAAGCCGCTTTCGCTGGGCTTCCCACCTGAACGGCAGGCGGGTGTTCTTCATGAGCGTGTTCGCGGTCAGCCCAGGCGGTTGCCGACCGTCGATGATTGCCGTGACGATGTCCGGGGCAAGGTAGGCAAGCCGCAGCAACCGGGTGACATAGGAGGGTGAGACGCCTTCGGCCTCGGCGATCCGCTGCAGGGTGAGATCGGGGTTTTGCTCCAATCGATCCTGGATGGCGAAGGCGCGCAGCAGCAGCCGGATCAGGCCCGGGGCGCACTTGGCATTGTTGCGGGCGCCGGGGACGACTAGTTTCATGCCCGTGCCAGCGCGCTCAAGGGCGATTGGAATATCCAGGATGATCGGATGTTTGGCTGGCTGAGCGTCCTGCCTCGATCTTTTTATTGAGACGACGTCCGGTCCTGCCAGGAGGGTGGCCAGGGCCCGCTCGCCGTCGATCTCGATCACGATGCGGGCGGACTCGACGATCACCCGCCGGAGAAGCGCATTGAGATAGGCCTTGGCCTGGCGCGGTTTCAGCTCAGGCCACCGGTCCGCGAGCGATTGCGCCTGGGTGATCAAGCCGGCATGAGCCGATGCCTCTTGAGGGTCTCCATCGATGACGGCGCTGATCGCGGCCGCATCAGCGAGCCAGTCTCTGAGACGGACAGTAACGAGGCCTTCGAGGTCCGCCGCCGGAAGCCGCCAGCCCTTGCGGTCGGTTCTCCTGCCTTCGGTGATGAGGTGGCGGGAGACGTAGTAGCGATAGCGCTGTCCCTTCTTGACGGCATGGCTGGGTGAGAGGCCCTCGCCCTGCTCGTCAACGACAAGCCCCGTCAGCAGGCTCGGTTGCCGGGTCCCTTCTCGGCGCTCGCCGTTCGTGTTGGCGGCCAGGGTGGCTTGAACCTCATCCCACAGCGCTTCATCGACAATGGCCTCATGCTGGCCGGGATAGGCCTTGTCCTTGTGGACCATCTCGCCCCGGTAGAGGCGATTGTGGAGCAGGTGATACAACGCCCCGCGGTTGATGGGTTTGCCGCCGACAATACTGCCGTCGCGCCTCACTCGCCGCTTGCTGGTGACGCCTTCGGCGGCGAGCCGGTCGCGCAGTTCACGCACGGATTCGATCTCCCGGTACTGGCGGAAGATAGACCGGACCGTTTCGGCCTCGGCCTCGTTGACGATGAGCTTTTTGTCCTTCACATCGTAGCCCAAGGGCGGGTTGCCGCCCATCCACATCCCCTTCTTCTTCGAGGCGGCGATCTTGTCGCGGATACGTTCGCCCGTGACCTCGCGCTCGAACTGGGCGAAGGAGAGCAGGACGTTCAAGGTCAGACGCCCCATCGAGGTGGTGGTGTTGAACTGCTGGGTGACGGAGACGAAGGAGACCGCTTTTCGATCAAAAATCTCCACAAGCCGGGCAAAATCCGACAGCGTCCGGGTCAGCCGGTCGACCTTGTAGACGACGATCGTGTCGATCCGCCCGACCTCGACATCGGCGAGCAGGCGTTGCAATGCCGGGCGCTCCAGGGTGGCGCCGGAGACACCGCCATCGTCGTAACAGGTGGGCAGCACGATCCAGCCCTCGTGCTTCTGGCTCGCGATATAGGCCTCGCAGGCCTCCCGTTGCGCCTGCAGCGAGTTGAAGTCCTGTTCGAGGCCTTCTTCGGAGGATTTGCGGGTATAGATGGAGCAGCGCACCGTGGCCGGACCCTTCGCTCGTGGTGATTTCCGACGCTCAGCCATGGTCCGCCGCCGATGCGCTCTCGCCTGAAGGCCGCAGGCCGAAGAAGCGAGGACCGGACCAGTGCGCGCCCGTGATGCGTTGGGCGATAGCACTCAAGGAACCATAGGCCTCCCCGTCGTAATCGAAGCCGCTTTCCGTCGCGGTGACGACATGGGTCCGGCCCTGCCATTCGCGCACCAGCCGTGTGCCGAGGCGAATCTTGGTACCGTTCACCGGGACGATGCGGCCGGTCTCGGAGAAAGCCTTGGCCAACGTGCGCAGGCGCCGCCGCGTTGCCTTGCTTAAGCCCCCATGCGTTTTTCCCTGGAGCTTATAGGCGATGGCGCGCATCAGCAGGTCACGGCTGAGTCGCCGGGGCGGGGGCACCCGGTAATGGCGCCGCCATGCATCGCGCAGCGCCGGCAGGTCCATCTCCTGGATCCCGGTCATCCGGGTCTCGATCGTCGGCATCTCGTGGCCTCCTCCGGGCAAGCCCGTCATCGATGATTGCCGCCCGGGTCACCTCCATTGACGCTCCGTTGCCCGGTGGAAGTCCAGTCCGAAAGTGAAGATCAATCGTGCTGGGGGAGGATGGGCGACCAGGCCAACACGTCTGAGGCGAACTCCCTCCCCCGGACCGCCGCCTCAACACGCTCATCGTCGTCAGAAACAGCGGGTTTCAGACGCGTTGGAGTCAACCCTCCATGGATACCAGGGTGGGAGCCGCGGTGGAGATCCGGCGGTGCCTGCGTTGCCGGCCCCGCTGCCAACCGAGAAACTGCGTGACGCTGTCGACCTGATCGTCGTGCCGGCTGTTGGGAAAGGCGAGCAGCTCATTGAGAAACTCGCCCAGCCAGGGCGCGTGCCTGGGAAGGAGGACTCGTCCCGACTCGAAATCCGTCAATTGAGCCTCGGTGCGCGACAGCTTGTCGCCCTCCGGCTGAATGCCGATGGGAGCCGGCACACACACGTCGCCATGGTGGCGCAACTCCTGAACCAGGTGCAGCCCCGGCCCCGCCTTTTCGATCAGGATCGTGTTTACGCGTTGAGCCAGGGCCCGCTGGACGATGGCGCGCTTGACGCCCGGGTAACCCCGCTGGCCGCGCCACACCTCGACCAGGTAGCAGGTTTGCCGGTGCACCGCCCAGGTCGTGCACACAGAGTAATCGCTGCTCTTGTTGACCGTCGTGGCCACGTCCCAGCTTTGCACGATCTGCCAGCCGATGTCCCGCTCCGGTAGCTGGTCGTAGTACTTCAGCCATTCTCTTTTGATCAGATTGCCCTCATGGGGCACGGGTCTTTGCTGGTATTGCGCGGAAAAGGTGAGACTACCGACTTCCTCCTTGATGCGCATCAGCGTCGGAAGCGATTCCCGCCCGGGATGGAGCACATCGCCGCGCTTGCGATCATGGGTCTGTTCCGGCCCCAGGGCGATCGATTGGTCCTCCTCGGCGATGGCCGGAAGATTCAAATGATGCCAATCGCCGCTTTGAAGCAAATGGCCGGCGAGATCGTCCTGGGGCAGCCGCTGCATGAGGACGATCATCACATCGCGCGCCTTGTCGTTGAGGCGGGAGACCAGGGCCGTCGTATACCATTCGTTGACATCGTCGCGGACGGTCTTGGAGCTGGCGTCCCCGGCCTTGAGCGGATCGTCGACAATAATCATGTCCGCGCCCCGTCCGGTCAGGGTGCCGCCGATGGAGGTCGCCAGGCGGCCCCCGCCCGCGGTGGTCACGCACTCGATCCCGGTGTTTTTGCTAAGCCGCGTGCCCGGAAAAAGGGCGCGGTACCAGCCGCTGTTGACGACCTGACGGAATTGCCGGGCCAGCGCGGCCGCCAGGGCGTCGGAATAGCTCACGCAGATGAAGCGCAGCTTGGGGTTGCGGCCCAAGGCCCAGGCGACGAAAGCGACGGATGCGCAGATCGATTTCAGGGAGCGGGGCGGTTGCGTGATGATCAGGCGCCGGCTCTGGCGATCCAAGCAACGGCCCAATTGATAGGCGATGGCTTCAATGTGCCAGTTGTGCCGGTATCTGTCCTCCGGCGAGACCGTCTGGAACGCTTTCTGGATGAACGCCGCCAGATCCGACCGCATCGCGGCCGCCAGGACGCTCGCGTCAGGCATCGCCGGGCTCCTCCGGTTCGTTCGCTTCAGCATTTGTCCCCTGACGCAAAACCCGCTCTCGGTAGTTTTCGAGAATCTCTTGATCCGACGCGCCCAATACGCCGCCGGCGGCCGTGGCCAGCTCTTCCGCGTTGTAGGTTTGCGCGAGCTCCACCAGGAGATCCAGCGATCGGGCATCCCCCTTGAGCGCCTTCTCACGCAAGCGCAGGAGCACCCCTTCTTGGGTCGACACGGTCTGCGGCTTGCCATCCTTGACAAGCCGAATGGGGATCTCAAGCGTCTTTTTCACGTCGCTCTTGAAGTTGCGCGCCTTGGCGGGACGGCCCTTGGGATTGCCCGATTGGCCGGTGCTTCATCAGGGAACTGTTGTTGACTTTCTCCTTGAGCTCCACAACATGTAATTCTGCCTGGGTTTCCCGTGGCTTTTCTGTCATCAAACATGTATGCGGCAAGCTACATACCTGACAGAAGCTCTCTGATGTAACTGTACACTGGATCTCAAGCGGCCTTTGGTCGGAAGTCCTCCGCCCTCAACAACACTTCCCTGAAGAAGCACCCCAGCTGGCGGAGCTGGGCGACGGCACGCTGTTACTGAACATGCGGGGTGTTGCCGGTAACCACCGAAAAATTGCCCGCAGTAGGGACGGAGGCATGACCTGGTCGGAAGTTGTGGAAGATCCAGCTCTTATTGAGCCTCGCTGCCAGGCCAGCTTGTCCCACTTTACGGATCGTGTCAGTCACGACAAGGACCGGCTCCTTTTTTCCAATCCGGCCAGCACCGAGCGGGAGAACATGACCGTTCGCCTCAGCTACGATGGCGGCCAGACGTGGCCGGTCGCTAAGCAACTTTATGGGGGCCCGACGGCTTATTCCTGCCTGACCATCCTGCCGGACCTGACGGCCGGTTGTCTCTATGAGCGGGGCGATGAGGGCCCATTGGTATCGAACGAACAACATTCAAACTATCAGAAAATCACCTTCGCCCGATTCAACCTGGAATGGCTCACCGATGGGAAAGATACGATCTTGCACAAAGACAGCAGCCCATGAACCCGTCATTCCCGTCCGACAGACTTTGCCATCTACCAGCTGAGAGTTTTCCTCAATCACCCTTCGAATCAGCCCACTTAACCAACTGCAAAGCAAAATCCATCGCCCGTCCTTGCGCAGCGTTGTCTGACGCTGGCCTTAACCGCCCGTTAACCACGAGGTGCTTTTCGGCGTCCAGCTGCCTCATTAGGCGAATCTCAAAAAGGCTCGTTCGCTTTGGCTCGGCATCTCGCTGAAGGTAAGCGTTTAATGCCTGCCTCAAGCCGCTCAATGCGGTCCGATCCTCCCGCAAAGCGAACTCCCACAGGCTCTGATACTCCTCTTAGCTGAGCCAGCACTCGACTCGGTGGGTGCGCCACCGGTGGTCATTCGAGTTCATCATTATCAAGATGGCTGACTAGAATTCTCTACTCGCTGGACCAAATCATCATCAGCCATTTGACCGGTGTCCCGCCCACCACCTCGTAGCCGTGCTTCACATGCCTGGGCGCGAAAACCAGCTCTCCAGGACCCACCTCTCGTACAATCTCGCCCACCACGAATCGAGCTTTTCCATCCAGGAGATAGAATGCTTGTTCGGAAGTGGGGTGGGCGTGAGGGGAGGAGGGCTTGAGATCGGGGTCTGCTTTGAACTCCCGCAGGGAGATCCAGGCTAGCGAGGAGTTTCCTTTGTGACCAAGGTTGGGGTAATCCTGAGGGGTGATGAAGGGCGAAGACGACATGCCCTGATGGCTACCGGCATCCTCACCCCTCAGCCTCGTCAACGGCTTCATCCTCTCAGAGACGACCGTAGCGGCCAGCGATCGGCTTTTGCTCCGGTCCCCGCTTCGCCATTCCATCAACAGGATCTTGAGGGGAGTCTCTCCTAGGACCTCATATCCGTGCTGGACCCCGCTGGGGGCAAAGACGAGGTCTCCTGCTCCCACCTCTCTCTTGGGGTGACCCAGGGTAAATCCAGCCAGCCCCTCAATCACATAGTAGGCTCGTTCCCGGATGTCTGGGTAGGTTCGTGCGTTGGTGCCGCCGCCAGGCTCATATTGCAGGAGCGCGACTCGGGCCAGGATGGAGTTGGCTCTGTGGCCAACATCGGGTACGTCGACGGGCCACATGAATGCCGATGCGCTGGCACCCCGATGAACGAATCCGTCATCCGGAAAGACTCCTTTACCGATTGGCACTAGTGGTATCGACTTTTCCGACATGATTAGATCGCCGGTACTAGGCTGGGTGACATCTTGGGCGGCAATTTGGTCCGGCTCTAAGAACAAACACAGCAGCGGCAAAAGAAGAGCCGGAAGGCAGTTACTCCGGGAATTTTTCATAGGTTCGAACTCCTAACCCTGGAATCGACCGCACCATCACACCTAAAGCCGGGTTCCCCGGTAGGCCACTCTGCCTCGGTGATTGTGCATCGAAGGATCGATCCCATTTTCCTACAACAAGACCGCCCGAACAACAGGGAGAACTCCGGTTCATCCTGTCGGACAGCGAAGATGGCGTTCCCGGGCACTCCTTTCGCAGCCTGGGGATCGATTTTGTCAGCTACCAGGAAAACATCGA
Organism: Acidobacteriota bacterium; assembly: GCA_965205565.1. Classification (GTDB taxonomy): domain Bacteria; phylum Acidobacteriota; class UBA6911; order RPQK01; family CBDBID01; genus CBDBID01. The sequence goes on along the minus strand of CBDBID010000037.1, from coordinate 75,606 downwards.
CACCAGTTCACCCCTGGGCCGCCGGTAGCTGGGCAGCTAGCCTGGGAATCGCATCCCCCCCATTCCTTCGCCCCCCCCGTTCTCCAGGGCGCAACTGCACCCATCGCCATCGGACCTTGTCGCCAGGGGCACGGGCTCAACTAGAATCTCGATTGGGTCCACTTCGACATTTTCAAGCCACCCTCCGCGTGCTAGCCTCGGGCCATGCTGGAAGATAGCGTAGAGTCGGGGCGAAAGATGGTTCTCACGGTGCGGGTGGTTTCCTGTGATGCCAAGGTGATCGGATCCCTGGTGGGAGGGTGTCGGGTGACGGTTCGCCACGCAATCAGCGGAGACGTACTGGCTCGCGGCTTGCATCGAGGGGGCTCCGGCGACACCGATCGGATCATGAATCAGCCTCATGTCCGGGGGGATCTGGTCTACGGGACGGAAGGCACCGCCAGTTGTCGCTTTGAGTTCCCCCTGGACCAGCCGATACCGGTGGAGGTGATCGCCGAAGGCCCGCTCGCTTTTCCCCAGGCCTTGCAGAGGGCCAGTACGACCACCTGGCTGATTCCCGGGGAGCATGTCGAGGGTGAAGGCCTCCTCCTTCAGCTTCAAGGCTTCATTGTTGAGGTGATGAAGCCGCCCGCCGTAGAGGTGTTTCACCCGGGCCAGCCACTCGACCTCGAGGCCTCTGTTCGCCTGCTCTGAGGGTGCCCCATCGAGCCCGGAGGGCTCTGGGACGCCAATCAACTCAAGGTGGTGGCTACCGTCTACCATCAGGATCGACGAATCCACTATGTCGCCCTGGCCTATGCCGGCCGCACCAACGTGTTTCATGCGTCCCTGAAAGTGCCTCCAGTGCAGAAGGACTATGAAGTCCTTAAGGTGGTGGTCACGGCTTCCCGGAAAGAGGCGGTCAATTTCGGAATGCATGAGAAAACCTGGCAATTGAAACCGTGAACAGCTCGGCCTATTTCTGGGTCATCCTGGCCTACTTGTTGGCCTTGGTGGGGGTGGGGCTTCGCACCTCTCGAAAGGTCTCCACACAGGAGGACTTTTCCGTTGCCGGCCGCAGTCTCAACACTTTCGTCCTGTTTGCAACGTTGCTGGCCACCCGGATCGGGACGGGCAGCATTTTTGGGAATGCGGAGAAGACCTACCGGGTGGGAGTTGCCGCGCTGATCCTGCCCCTCGGTTCTCTTTTTGGGATCGCTGTCCTTACGCTGCTGGCTGGTCGGGTGCGCGGCCTGAGGCAGATTACGGTCCAGGATCTACTGGAAGTTCGATACCATCCGCTGGCTCGAATCCTGGGGGTGATCACTTTGGTGATTGCCTATACCACCATCGTCTCCTATCAGTAGCGGGCGACGGGCGCTGTTCTCAACTTGGCTCTACCCAGTCTGCCACTGCCACTGGCCGTTTTTTTGGTGACTGTCTTCGTCATCCTGTACACCGCACTGGCTGGGATGATTTCGGTGGCCTACATCGGCATGGTCCACGGGGTCATCATGATTGTAGGCGTCCTGGTTACCTTGCCCGTTTTCTGGAACCGAGCCGGCGGGTTGGAGGGAATGAGCCGAAACCTGGACGCCTCGCACTTCGAGCTGCTGGGCCCCATCCCGCCGTTGGAGGCCGTGGGATTGATCCTGCCCGCCTTTCTCCTAGTTCTGGGCGACGCCAATATGTATCAGCGATTTTTCTCAGCGCTTAACCGCAAGGTGGCCCAACGAGCCGCCCTGTGGACCCTGCTGGGTGTGACGGTGATGGAATCGGCCATCATCGTGGTGGCTTGGGTCTCGAGCGCCTTAGAGCCGGATCTGGAAATCCATGGGTGAGTTATAGCCCATGCGGCCCGGGATCATTTGCCGCTCCCAGTGGGAGCCTTGCTGCTGGCAACGATCATGGCGATCGTCCTGTCCACGGCGGGCAGCTATCTGCTGGCACCGGCCAGTTGTATCATCCGGGATGTCTACCAGCGCTTCGTGACCCCCCAGGCCAGCGAGAAATCTCTGGTTCGGGGTTTGCGATGGACGGTCATCTTGCTGGGGGGCCACCTCCTACTACCTCTCTACCCTTTCGGATGAGTTTCTGGCGGTGGCTTTGCTAGCCTACACCATCTATGGAGCCGGCATTACACTCGCTCTGCTGGCGGCCTTTTTTTGGAAGCGCGCCAACGCCCTCGGGGCGGTAGCCTCGATCTCTTCCGGAACCGCCGCCACGCTGCTGTGGGAGGTCTATGGCAGCCCTCACTTGGATGCAGTTCTCCCGGCGGTCGCCGTTTCGGTCATCGCTGTGGTGATCGGCTCCTACCTGGGAAGCCCACCAGCAAGGGAAAAAGTCGAGCCGTTTTTTGCCGTTCTACCAGAGGGTGCTTGAGGGAAAGTCGAGCTGCCTGCGCGCATCTGGGGCCCGAGGATGGGTCTCGGTTTAATGAGGGCGCGGATCCTCGCTCCAACCCTGCTGTCCGATCAGGGGGACGAAGGTACACCGCTCGCCCCGGTTCTTCTCAAAGCCCCGTTTCGTCCTGAGGACTATGTACAGCACCTGAGAGGGCCCCTCGTCCAGAGGGATCACCAAACGCGCGCCCACTTTCAGTTGTTCCAGGAGGGGTTGGGGAATCTGGGGTGCACCGGCCGTGACCAGGATGGCGTCAAAGGGACTCTGCTCGGCCCAGCCCAAGGTTCCATCTCCCAGCCTCAGTTGGAATCCGGTGTAAGCGAGCCTCTCCAATCTCTCTTTGGCAGGCGTGCCCAGCTCGGGCAAGCGCTCCACCGTGTAGACTTCCGCTCCGAGCTCTAGCAGGATAGCGGTTTGATAGCCGCTCCCGGTGCCGATTTCCAACACTCGACCGCCGGCAGTGACGGCTGCCGCCTGCGTCATCAAAGCCACCATGTAGGGTTGACTGATGGTCTGTTTCTTGCCGATGGCGAGTGGGCTGTCTCGGTAAGCTTGTCCTTGCAGTTCGCGGGGAACAAATTTATGGCGTGGAACCCGCAAGAAAGCTTCGAGGATTTCCGGCCGCTGGATTCCTCGGTTCTGCAGTTGCGATTGCACCATCTGCCGGCGCTCGCCCTGGTAACGGTCGACCGTCATGGATCTGTCGGCATGTATTCCTTACAAGAGCCGCTTCGATTTTTGGCTCAGGTGAAAGGCCAGGCGGTGCCGCTCGGGCGCGGGCAGGTCAGGGCTGCGAGAGCGCATCCGGCCTTGAAACTTCTCCAACGCCGCGTACGACTCGATTCGTTGCAGCCGGCTCTGGAGTTCGTAAAAGAGGCGGGAGCATTGCCCTGAAAGCTCCTTAACGCTAGCCAGCGACTTGCGGTGGACATCCGAGAGCCCGTGTTCTCGAATGGCCAACTTGTGTTCCCGTGTCGGGTAGCCCTTGTGACGGGCAAAACCGTACTGAGGATACAGACGATCCAAATCCAACATCTGGGCGTCCCGATGAACCTTGGCCACGATCGAGGCGGCGGCAATGGAAAAATGAGTCTGGTCCCCCTGAGGGAAGCCATCCTGAGGCATCGGTAGCCCGGGGATTTTTCGGGCATCGGTGATGACGCGCTGGGGACATTGAGGGAGGCTCTGAACGGCCCGTTTCATGGCTACCAGACCGGCCTGATAGATGTTCAAATCGTCCAGTTCCGTCACTTCCACCTGACCAATCCCGACCCCCTCTGCCTTTTCTTGGATCAGCTGGGCCAACCGGTTCCGGAGTTCCGCTTTCAGTTTCTTGGAATCGTCGATGGCGTGAATCCAAATGCCGGGCGAAAAAACCACGGCCGCCGCTACGATGGGGCCCGCCAGAGGCCCCATGCCCACTTCATCGACGCCTGCCACTCGACGAACACCCGCCTTCCACAGCCGCCGCTCATAGCGAAGCATCCGGCGCAGTCTCGCCCTCTCCCACTTCTGTTGTTCCCGCTGTTGTCGGAGACGCGTTGCTAACGGCTTGAGCCCTCTCCTGGGATCGGCTTGCACACGTTGCAGCAACTGGCGCGAAACGGGCCGCTCTCGCTGGAGAAATTGCTGTTGGATTTGTCGAATAGAGAGGTTCGCCAGATCCAACTTCAATGTGGCTCTCCAACTACCGGGAGCTTCTGGATTGGAGAGCCAGCGGAAACAGCCGGTGCGGAATGTGTAAAGATCGTATTCTCAGACATTTGGCTTTTTATTATAATGGGGCACTGTGAAAATCGAAACCGTGGGCCTGGTGGGATTCGGCCGCTTTGGCAAAATGGCTCATCATTATCTGAGCCGCGACAAGGAGGTGCGCGTCTACGACCTGGACCCACAACGGTTGAAAGCTGTGCCTGAGGCGGCAAGTCTTGAGGAAGCTCTCTCTTGCTCCATGGTCCTGTTGTGCGTCCCGATTTCGGCCCTCGAAAAGGTGTGTAGGCGGATTGCTCCCCAGTTGAAGAGCGGCCAGATCGTGGTAGATACTTGCAGTGTCAAGCAGCGACCTGTGGAATGGATGACCCGCCACCTACCATCCACCGTGCAGATTCTTGGCACCCATCCGTTGTTCGGGCCGGATAGCGGACGAAGGGGAATCGAAGGGCTCAAGATCGCGTTGTGTCCGGCTCGTGTGAAGCCTTCCTCGTACCGGCGGATCTGTCGCTACCTGGAAGGATTGGGGCTGGTTCTTGCCGAGACGACGCCCCAAGAGCACGACCGCCAGATCGCGCAGAGCCAGGCCATTTTCCATCTGATCGCCCAAGCCTTGAAAGGTTTGGCGTGGGACGCCGCTTCCGTCTGTACGCCGGGCCCCGAGGCTTTCTACCGGCTGGTTAAAACAGTCCAAAATGACACCGATCAGCTTTTCTTCGACATGGAGGTCGAAAACCCTCAAGCTGCCCACTACCGGGAGCAGTTCATCCGCCAGCTGGTGGACCTGAACGAGAACCTGTCCGAATCGGTGCCGGCGAGCGCGGAGAGCAGGACGCCATGACGGGTCGTGGGGTGAGGGGCGCCGTTCATACTCAGACTCTAAAAGTGCGGATGATCGCCCTGTTGGGCTGGGCTCTCGTTTGGTTGATCTGCAGCACTCTGCGCTATCGATGGGAGGGGCCGGAGAACTTGCGGACGGGGAAGAATGAAGAGCCGGTGATTCTGGCTTTTTGGCACAACCAGATCTTCCTCGCCACTTATGTTTGGCGGTTTCGCCGGATTGCCGTTTTGACAAGTCGTCACTTTGACGGCGAATGCATTGCCCGAATCATAGAGCGCTTTGGTTACGAACCTGCGCGGGGATCGAGTAGGCGCGGCGGCGTGCAGGCCTTACTGCAGCTCAAACGGCACCTGGAGGGCGGAAGGGAGGCGGCCTTTCCGGCCGATGGGCCAACCGGGCCCGTCTATAAAGTGAAACCGGGACCGCTTTGGCTGTCTGGGAAAACAGGCACTCCCATCATACCCTTTCACGTGCAACCCCGCCGCTACTGGGCTTTGAACAGTTGGGACGGGTTTCGCATCCCCAAACCATTCTCGCCGGTCCTGGTAAAAATCGGGCAGCCTTTGCGAGTTCCTCCGCAGGCCCCCAGGGAGATTTGGTTGCATCACTACCAGCAGGAGATGGATCGCATCCGGGATTATTGCGAGAGCTACTGGGGGGGCAGTGGCCGGCCGGCAGTTCCTCCCAGACCAGCCTGACGCGTGCATCCGCCTCCCAGATTCCTAACGGACGGTGATCTCCACCCTTTCTTCGAAGGCCGTCAGCTTCCAGGTCGCAACCTCCAGCAGGGCGACCTTCAGGGCGTACTGCCCCGGAGGTGCCAGCAGCCGGTTGTTGTAGATAATGGTCCGTCCCTCGTGGATCTTTTTGGCATCCAAGTTAACCCGGAAGAACTCTCGCAAACGGACCACATTTTTGCCGTTGTGGTCGGTGAGCAGTCCGATGACGCCGAGCTGGGTACGGACGCCTCTTCCCTCCGTCCAGCGCAGGGCGAACGGGCTGATCTTGATGCGAAACGGAAGCCCAACCCGATCCCCCTCCCGCCGAACGGGGAGAACATCCATTTCCGCCGCGATTTCGCTGAAACCGCTGGCCAAATCCGTGGGAAAATCGGCCATGGCCTCATTATCGAAAAGAGCGGCAATGAACCGTTTTTTCACCCGAAGGCGCTCGGGTATATCCTGGAATAACCCTGATGCCCTCAGTCCTGGCTGGGCTATTCGTACCTCGATCACCCTCTCGGTACGATCCAGAGATGGATCTTTGGTGTAGTACCTCAGGCTGTACAGGTTGCCCACGATTTCGTCGTTGATCTGACCGAGGGTCTCATCGAAATCCAGGATGGTTTCGAAACCGCTGAAGTGCCGACCTCCCGTCTGTTCGGCGACGCGGGCAAAAGCCCTCTCCTTCTCGGCCCGTTCCTTGTCCGCCCCCCCGGCCTGGGCGGTGCTTTCGGGCCCGATGTACAGTTGGGAGGCTGAGGGCACCAGGACCGTGTACAGGGGGATGTTGTGCCGCCGTGCCAGGCTGATGGTTCGCGCCGCCCGCCCGTACCGCTCGTCCATTCCGTCCGAGATGACGATCAGCACCCGGCTGTCTTGAGGGCTAGATCGACTCGCTAGCCGCTCGATGAGCCGATTAACGCAATCGTACAAAGCCGTCTTTCCCAAATGCCGCCGCGCCGCCTTGAAGGCCTTCAAGGCTCGGCCTCTTTTCTGTGTGAAATCCTGGAAGACGAGCAGTTTGTCCGTGAACCCGAAAATACCTATTCTAGTGAATTCGTGTAGGTTCTCGAAGAAGGTTTCGGCGGCCAGAATCTCCTCGGAGCGGGTGGCAAAAGTGCTGCCGCTGACGTCGATGACGAAGGCCAGCCACAGGCTGCCTGTGCCCGCCTCGGGCTGGCGTGGAGGTTCGAAGAAAACCAGATCCTGTGGCTCACCGTTCTCAAAAACCTGGAAGCGCTCCCGAGTCAGCGCATTGACGAAACCGCCTCGTTCGTTTCGGACGGCGAATCGAAGGGTGACCAGGTTGACGTCTATCCGAATGGGCTCTTCCTGCTTTTCGAGGACCTCCTGCCCCCTGGCCAGCCAGGGTAAGGTCAAGATCATGACGGCCGCGGCAAGCACCCGGGCCTGTTGTTGAGGGAAGTGGTTGCCGACCCGAGATGTCATGTCCTACTTCCTGCCAGCAGGTCAAGAAACTCAACTCGAGAGCGCTGGTCCTCCCGGAACTTGCCCAGCATCGCCGAGGTAACCATTCGGGTGTTCTGTTTTTCTATGCCCCGCATCATCATACAAAGGTGCTGGGCTTCGATCACGACACCCACGCCCCGAGGCTTGACCTTCTGACGAATCGCCTCTGCGATCTGTTGGGTGAGTCGCTCCTGGACCTGCAGCCTCCGGGCAAAGACCTCCACGATCCTTGGAATCTTGCTCAACCCGATGACCTTATCAGAGGGAAGGTATCCGACGTGGCATTTGCCGAAAAAAGGCAGCAAGTGGTGTTCGCACAGGCTATAGAGTTCGATGTCCCTGACGATCACCATCTCATCGTAGTTTACGTCGAACAGGGCCCCACTGAGGATCTGGTCAACATCCTCCTGGTAACCCTTTGTGAGAAAGCGCAGCACCCGGTTTACCCTCGATGGAGTGTGTTTGAGTCCCTCCCGGCGGGGGTTTTCTCCCAGCTCTCCCAGGAGATCCTCAATCAACCGCTGGATGGCCAGCCCGGATCGGTCTTCGCTCTCTTCGGCAGGCAGGGCTTCCAGAGCGGGTCTGACGGTTTTCTGAGTCATTTTCTTGCTTGAACCTGTGCGTTTGTTTTCAGCGTTTGCGGGTTTTTCCATTCTCCCCTTAGTACTCCCTCCCATAAATACGATGACGTTTGTTGCGTCGTAACCCTCTGGGCGGAGGGGGTTGCGGGCGATCTCTTTGTCGTTCTTCGTCGACGACGCCCCGGCATCGCCCCCTCCGCAAACGTCCCCGTATTTATGGGAGGGAGTACTAAGGTCGGCCGCTCCGCCCCATCGGGCCGTGCTTCCGGTCACCCCAATATACTGGCTTCCGTGAGGGGGTTCAATCTTCTCTGAGTGCCGCTGCCGGTTTTATTGCCGGTCGTTTCGGTGGGGGCAAGCCGTCTTTTGACGGTGGTGCTCTGGCTCGACGGGAACAGCTCTTTCGGTTAAGCTTCTAGCAAGGAGTTGGTTGTGGAAAAGACGCCGGTGTGCATTCCGGTTCGGAAGTTGCTCGGCCCGGGCCCCAGTAACGTTGCTCCCCAAGTGCTCCAGGCCATGGCGCAGCCGGTGATCGGCCATCTGGATCCGGCCTATCTGCGGTTGATGGATGAGATCCAGGAGGGACTCCGGCACACCTTTGTGACCACTAACGCGTTGACCATCCCCATTGCCGGTACAGGTAGTGCCGGCATGGAGGCCGCCGTGGTGAATTTCGTGCAACCGGGTGAGGCGGTTCTGGTGGGGATCAACGGCTTTTTCGGTCACCGCATCGCTGAGTGCGTTCGCCGCTGCGGGGGAGTTGTCTCGGAAGTCATAGCAAAGTTCGGGGACCCTCTCGACATCCGTGCTCTGGCGAACGCGGCAGAGCGATGCAAGCCCAAGGTCATCGCGGTCGTGCATGCTGAAACCTCTACCGGAGTACTCCAACCCTTGGAGCCGATCCGCGAGATTGCATCGCATTACGACAGCCTGCTGCTGGTGGATGCGGTGACCTCTTTGGGGAGCCACCCCTTGAAGATCGATGAGACGGGGGTGGATATCTGCTATAGCTGCACCCAGAAAGGCCTGGGAGGACCTCCGGGGCTGGCGCCCATCACCGTTTCCGAGAGAGCGGCGCTGCACCTAGAGAGCCGCCGCCGCTGCCAAAGCTGGTATCTGGATCTGGCGTTGTTGGGTACTTACTGGGGAAACAGGCGGGTTTATCACCACACGGCGCCGGTTTCATTGAACTACGCTCTTCGAGTGGCCCTGGGACGGGTTTTGGAAGAAGGGTTGGAAAAACGTTGGAGCCGTCACCAAGAGAACCACCGAGCTTTGGTGGCCGGGGTGCAAGCCCTCGGATTGAAGATGCACGTCGCACCGGAGCACCGGATCTGGTCCCTCAACACGGTGAGGGTGCCCGATGGGATCGATGATGTCCAGGTGAGAGGGCAGCTTTTGCAGGACTTCAATCTGGAAATCGGAGGTGGATTGGGCGAGCTCAAGGGAGCGATCTGGCGCGTCGGCTTGATGGGGGAGAATAGTTCCTCCGAAACCGTTCTTTACTTCTTGCACGCACTAGAACAGTGTCTTCGGTCTCAAGGGTTTTCGGTTGAACCTGGATCGGGGGTGCAGGCCGCCACACAATTCTATGGCGCAACAGCCTGAGAAGATCTGCTGGGGATTGTTCCGACTCGACGCAACCGGGTAGCCACAGGTGAAGTTCCGGGAAGAATCTGGCACAATAAGGGGGTAGTTTGGTTAAGAGGGGGTTGGCAGAGTCGTCCCAGGACCCGCAATGCAACTAACACACATCGACAAGCTGGAAAGCATCGATCAAACGCTCAGAAGCAACCCGGATCAGCATCTGGATTTTCTCGCCAAGCGAGACATCATCGAGCGTATCCTTCAACTGAGCCAGCGGAAGGATGTGTTGATTCTTGGGCACAACTACATGGAGCCGTTGGTCTACCAGCTCTCTGGAAAAGGTGAGCGGGGAGACTCCTTGGCTCTGAGTCAGTATGCTGCCCGCTCGCAGAAACCCATCATCCTGTTTGATGGCGTCCGATTTATGGCGGAGACGGCCAAGATCCTGAACCCCACGAAGAAGGTGTTAATCGCCGATCTGGACGCCGGCTGTAGCCTGGCGGATCCGTTTACCTCCGAGGACGTCATCGACTACAAGCGGCGCTTCCCGGGACTTCCGGTCGTGACCTACATCAACAGTTACGCCAGCATCAAGGCGGAATCCGACTACTGCTGTACTTCGGCCAACGCCCTGAAAGTGGTGCGCCATGCAGCCAAGGAGTTCAATTCAGACGCCGTGCTTTTTCTCCCCGACTCTCTGATGGGCGAGAACCTACAGCGCGAGCTTCAGCAGGATGGAGTCCAGCTGGATTTGATCTATCCGGGTAAGTACGATCCCAACTTCGGGCGTTGTGAGGTGCACGAAAAGTTCACGGCTGAACACATTCGGGATGTGAGGAGGCAACACAGGATTCCACGTGGAGTCGGCCACGCTGCAATTCTTGTCCACTGGGAGTGTCTTCCCGAAGTGTTGCAGGAGGCCGATTACTACGGCAGCACCTCTCAGATGGCAAATTACATCGCTGACCGACCCCAGTTGAAGCGGGTTTATTTGGCGACCGAGTGTGAGATGGCCGCCAACCTGTCCAGCGAATTCCCGTCGATCAAGTTCGTCCGATCGTGCAATATTTTTTGCCAGCACATGCGAAAGATCACGCTCGAGAAGATTTGGTACAGCCTGGAAAACGAGGTCTATGAAGTCGATGTCCCGGAGCCCGTCCGAATCAGGGCACTCAAGGCAATTGAGCGAATGCTGAGCATTACGTAAAGGTGCATGGGGCCACCGGGGCCTCCCAGCTTCAGTCTCCCAGTCCCCAATACGCACCGCTTGGCTCAATCCACGGGAGGGCCTTATCGGAAAGGCCTGCCGATTGGGAGCCTCGCGGATCCGTTTGGCCCGCCTAGGAGCCTCCTGTTGAGTAAAGGCACCATGGTCAAGAGCAGCATTGAGGATGTCGCTCAGGAGATCTTCGGTCCGGAGCACCCGGAGTCAATCGAGCGATGGGTGGATTACTGGAAGGGTACCCGCCAGCGCTGCAAGCGATTAATGCAGGCGTTTGAGCCGCTCGTCCCCATGGATTTTCGGGGCAAGAGCGTGCTCGATCTGGGTTGTGGCCAGGGCGGATTGGGCGAACTTCTGGTCGGTCGCTGCCACTCCTATACCGGCGCGGATCACCACCACCACGTCCTGCAGTTTGCCCAAGCTGCGCCGGGACAGGGCTATGTCCAATGCAACGGCATTTCCCTCCCCTTTCGTGACCAGTCCTTTGATGTCATTTTCGCCTTCGACGTGGTGGAGCATTTGGTCGGAGGAAGCCCCTGGCAAGTTCAATGTCTGAGGGAATTACGCCGGGTCTTACGGCCGCTGGGAATGATTTTTATCACCACACCCAACCGCTGGTATCCGTATGAAGGTCATACCCATCTGTATTTTCCTCAATACCTGCCTTCGCTCCTGAGAGATCGCTATATCCACTGGAAAAACCCCGGTTTCTTAAAGGAGCACACGAGCTTCGCGGAGATCCGAAGCTTGGGCCCCCTGGCTTTGAAGCGGTGCCTGAGAAAGAGCCGACTGAGCTTCTTACACAGCTTTCCCTGCGCCATGGATTTGGTCGACTATCGAAGACAATTTCCGGTGCGTGCCTGCCTGGCCTATCTTGGGCTGGGCTGGTGCTTCCACGCGGAGTTCTGGGGCATCCTGGCGCGTAAAGAGGCCCGGCAGAAATTGCGCCTGAAGCTGAAACCACTGGGGGTAGAGGAGGCGGTTTCTGACTTCCAGTCCCTCGTTGATTTCGGGGAGGATTCGTTTGGGAGCCAATTGGGCCCGGGCTGGTACTGGCACGAGAGCGATCGGCGCGGCTTCCGCTGGACGGGTCAAGAAGCAGTCGGTTATTTGGAAACCGCCCGCAGAATGCCTTATCTGAACCTGCATGGATACGCAGCCGAGAAGAATTATCTGGAGATTTCCGTTAATGGGCTCAAAGTCGGAGAATACTCCGCACCGCCGCAGACAGAGTTTCGACTTCAATACCTGGCCCCCTTTGTAAAGACCCATGAAATCTGGGAAGTGGCGATTCATTGTCGCCGGACTTTTCGATCGCAGGACCCCCACGATAAGAGGGACCTTGGAGTCATGGTGTTCTCCTTCGGTTTGGCCGAAACGGCCGCCAGCCAATCCGGTCAGGAGACAGCGTCAGCGTGAAATTGGGGGAGGGAGGGGGCGAAGGGCAGCATCTAGTCGTTGGCCACTTCCCATCCGCTTAGAACAACGTATAGATGAAGGGCGCCACAGCAGAAGACTCCGAGAAGACAACCAGGGTTGCCAACAGGAGTAGAAGTAGTACCACGGGGAAGAGCCACCACTTCTTGCGAACACGCAGAAAGGCGAACAGCTCGGCGGCTATACTCAGTTTTCCCACGCCGGGAAATTTACCAGAGTGGCGCCGAAGTTTGCAATGAGCCCTTACACGAATGATGGGGATCAAGAGTCCGCTCAAACGGCCATCGATCTCCCCTATCTCCATCTGTTGGCTTGCCCTCGATGCCAAGGCGACTTGCGGACTCGAAACCAGACTGTCTGCTGTTCCTCCTGTGCGACCTCTTTTCCGGTGAAAAGCGGCATCCCCTGCCTCTTTTCACCGAATGATCCGGACCGGTTTCCTCGAGATGTCACGGAGCGTGTGCAGGCCTTCTATGAAGAGCACCCCTTCCCCGATTATGAAGGAACCGAAACTTTAGCAGACCTGATGGAGAAGGCCCGAGAAAGCGTTTTTGCTGATTTGCTGGACCGGCAGATTCCTTTCGGCGTGCGCATCCTGGACTGCGGCTGTGGTACGGGGCAGCTCTCCAATTTTTTGGGGATTGCCCATCGCACCGTGTTTGGCACCGACATCTGTCTGAACTCTCTGCAATTGGCCGAGCGCTTTCGACGCACCAGCGGCTTGCAGCGGGTCTTTTTTTTTGCAGATGAATCTGTTTCGGCCGGTCTTCCATCGCGCCAGCTTCCATACGGTTATCTGCAACGGAGTCTTGCACCATACGTCAAACCTCCGCCTTGGCTTTAGGACGCTTTCTTCGCTGGTGCGACCCGGCGGGTATTTGATCGCTGGCTTGTATCATCGTTTTGGCCGGTTCGGCACGGACCTCCGGCGGAGGTTGTTCCGCCTCAGTGGCAACCGCTGGGCTTTTCTGGATCCCCGACTGCGCAAGGCACAACTGGGCCCGAAGCGGCGGGCCGTCTGGCTGGCCGATCAATACCAGAACCCTCATGAAGTCAAGAGCACCATCGGTGAAGTTCTCACCTGGCTGAAACCCAATGGCTTGGAGCTGGTGAAGACAACCCCCAAAACTCGATTGTCCAGCCCCTTTCTGGACGCGGAAAATCTCTTTGAGCCGGAGCCCCCCGGCCACCCCGTTGAACGGCTGCTGGTTGAGTTGTCGCAGGCGCTGACCGGAGATAGGGAGGGAGGATTCTTTACGGTAATTTGTCGAAAAAAAGGCCGTGTGTCGCGAAATTAAATTGTTTCTGATCAGTGTGGTGTGCTTTGCTACAGTCGCGGTAGCTCTGCTCGCGGTTGCTGAACTGCTGCTCCGACACTCCATCCTCTCTAAGGCCGATGAACGGCGAAATCACGTCCGCGCGACGACCTACATGCCGGTGAAGTTCAACAGTCACTATCGGGGAGTGTTCTGGTGGGGTCCCTTTCGTCACAAACCGCTATGGGTTTCGCGACGAGCCTGACTTCGAACCCACCCCGAGGAAGGGTGAAGTTCGGATCCTTTCCGTGGGCGATTCTATCGGATTCGGACTCGGAATCCCAGCCCACGCGCACTACACCAAGGTGTTGGAGCGACAACTGAACAAAAACTCAAGACGCCGTCATCATGTTGTGAATGCGGCAGGTCAGGGCTATAGCCCCTCCAGCTACTATGTCTATCTCCAGAACGAAGGCCTGAAATTGCAACCCGATATGGTGATCGTCGATATGGAGCTGTGCTCGGTCATCAGCAACGAAGCTCTGCTTCGCTGGGAAGTCGACCCGACCAAGCCGGGGGCTCCAGTCGCCGTCCAAGGGGGGGCGATACCTGGTGGGTTGGGATGGCAACATGCTGGCCACCTATTCTCTGGGCGGCTACTTTTTGAGAAAACCTATGTGTACACGGACCTCCTGCGGCGCTGGCTCAATTTGATGTACCGGTTGTTTCCCAGCGAACCTTTCCGAGCCCAGGAACGCACGGGCGTCTGTTGCTACAACTTGGATTCGACCAGTATGTCTTAGAACGAAAGAAGGCTCGAATTGGGTTGGGAGAAAACATTCGGGGCGTTGAAGGCCACGCAAGAGCGTCTGCAGGAGGAGGGCATCCCGTTTCTTGTTTTGATTTTCCCCGCTCGTTACATGTTCAACGACAACGGCCGGGTTTGGGGTGCTTATGCGGCCAGTCTGATGCGCAGAGCGGTCAGCCAGTGCCGAGAGCTGGGGCTGCCTTTTCTGGATTGACCCCAGCGGTCAAAGAGGGCGGAGGAACCTCCCTGTATTTCGATTTCGCTCATATGACCGCCGCCGGAAACCGCGTCGTCGGAGATGCTCTTTTTCATCGCCTTCGACCCCAACTTCTCGGCTCGCCGGTCGAGCAGAGCCCTTCCACGCCGAGACAGGGGAACTAGATGGCTTGCCGCATCTTGGGTATCTCCGCCTTTTATCACGATAGTGCCGCCACTCTTTTGTGCGACGGCAGTGTGGTGGCCGCCCTACAGGAGGAGCGGTTCAGTCGTAAGAAAAACGATCCCTCCTTCCCGGCTCGTGCCGTCGCTGCCGCGCTTCGCATAGGCGACTGCCGTCCCGGTCAGCTGGACTTTGTCGTTTTCTACGAAAAACCATTCCTCAAGTTTGAACGTCTTCTCGAGACCTATCTCAAACATTGTCCTCGCGGTTTGCTTTCCTATTTGAAAGCCATGCCGCCCTGGCTCAGAGAGAAGATGTGGATCAAGGATGTGATCCGCCGACACTTGGAAGGATACTCGGGGGACATTTTATTTGCTGACCACCATGAAAGCCATGCCGCGTCGGCATTCTATCCATCCCCCTTTCCATCGGCCGCAGTTCTGACGGTGGACGCGGTGGGAGAGTGGACGACCACGGCGCTGGGTCGGGGTGAGCATCATCGGCTGGACCTGGACTCTGAACTGCGCTTCCCCCATTCCCTGGGTCTCCTTTACAGCGCTTTCACCTACTATTTGGGGTTCAAGGTAAATTCGGGGGAGTACAAACTGATGGGCCTGGCGCCCTACGGCCGGCCCACCTACACGGATCAGATTCGGGACCAGGTGGTGGAGATAGGAGAGGATGGATCCCTTCGCCTCAACTTGGAGTTTTTCGATTTTGAGGTGGGTTTGAAGATGACCTCCCGTCGATTCGAAGCGTACTTCGGAGGCCCGCCCCGAGGAGGTGCTCAGCCGCTGACCCAACGCCACAAAGATTTGGCCGCCTCGATTCAGAAGGTTACCGAGGAAGCGCTACTGGCGATGTGCCGGCACCTGAAGCGGAGGACTGCGGAGAAGAATCTCTGCATGGCAGGAGGCCTGGCCCTGAATTGTGTGGCCAATGGCAGGGTCCTCAGGGAGAGTGACTTCGAGAATCTCTGGGTTCAGCCTGCCTCCGGGGATGCCGGCGGTTCTTTGGGGGCTGCCATGGCGCTATGGCACCGTTTCCTGCAGAAGCCTGGGCCATTGCCGGTTGGGTGCCAGGGGCGAGATTCTCAGCGAGGATCCCTGCTGGGGACGGCTTATGGTCGCGAGGAGATTCGACGCTACCTGGAATCGCGACACGCAGTGTGTGAAGAACTCGCGGAGGGGGCGCTTCTGGAAAGAACCGCCGCGGCCTTGGCGCAGGGCTCAATGGTGGCATGGTTTCAGGGTCACATGGAGTTCGGTCCTAGGGCTCTGGGCTCGCGGAGTCTACTGGCGGACCCCCGGACGAAGGAGACCCGGGACCGCCTGAACGCCCGGGTCAAATTCCGGGAGTCGTTTCGGCCTTTTGCTCCCGCCGTTCCGGTTGAGGAGGTGGGAAACTATTTCGATCTGGACCGGCCCAGTCCCTACATGTCGATCGTGGCTCAGGTGCGTCCCGAGAGCCTTTCCAGAATCCCGGCGGTCACCCACGTGGACGGCTCGGCCAGAGTGCAGACGGTGAGTCAGGAAGAGAATCCTCGCTTCCACCGACTGCTGATGGAATTCGGTCGAATCACCGGCTGCCCGGTTCTCTTGAACACGAGTTTCAACGTTCGTGGCGAGCCCGTTGTGGAATCACCGCATCACGCTTTCGAATGCTTCATGCGCACCCAGATCGACTACATGGCGCTGGGTGATTTCTGGTTGACCAAAGAAGGGCAACCTTCGGGATTATATGACTGAATTGCTGAGAGTTCTGAAAGCCCTGCTGCAGCGCCTGGGGAAAGCCATCGGACGCGAGAACAACACGCTTCTGCTGACGGCCTCCTTCTATGCAGGGTTTTTGCTCATAGCCCTGCTTCGCCGACTGGCTCGGAAACCGGAACCACCCCCCCCCCCCCCCCCCCCCCCCCCCCCCGCTGGCTAAAGCGGGACCCTTTGGAGCCCGAACATTTCCGGAAGCAGTTTTGAGAGCGACTGGTGGGACCTGGCCCCACCCTGGCTGGCCCGCTCTCAGGGGAGGTGTCTCCCCGCCAAAATCGCGTATCCTGCCCTGCCCTGCCACTCCTTTTGACAGACCCGGAAGCTAGTTCGTATAATGAAGGTTATGGTCGCCTGGTTATGGCCGCCTAGGGAAAGGACAAGGGCCTGCGGAGAAAATCATGTACGCCGTCATTCGAAGTGGAGGCAAGCAGTATCGCGTGTCCGAGGGCGAGTCGATAAAGCTTGAGAAATTGGACGCTGAGGTGGGAGAAAAGGTCCACTTCGATGATGTCCTTTGGGTCCAAGATCAAGATAGCGTTCAGGTGGGTACGCCCACCGTAAAAGGCGCCAGAGTCACAGGGGGGGTCACCCAGCAGGGTAAAGCCGGAAAAATCGTGGTCTTCAAATTTAAGCGTCGAAAGATGTACCGGCGCAAACAGGGCCACCGGCAGGCATTTGCCCAAGTTCACATCGACAAGATCGTTTTGCCGAAAGCGAAAAGCCGCCCCCAGCCTTCCGCCAAGGCCGAGCCGAAAGCTTCCGGCCAAACCAAGGCATCTTCTCGGAAGGCAACTGCGACTGCCACCAAGCCGCGCCAAGCGAAGACCAAACCAGCTGCTGAGAAAAAGTAGTCGAGGGAGATAGAGTATGGCGCACAAGAAGGGATTGGGGAGTTCGAAGAACGGTCGTGACAGTCACTCCAAGCGTCTGGGCGTGAAGCGCTACGACGGCCAACTCGTATCCGGCGGTTCGATCCTGATTCGTCAACGGGGCACCCGAGTTAAGCCAGGCTTGAATGTCGGTCGAGGGAGGGATGATACTCTTTTTGCCAAAGTCGATGGGGTGGTCAAGTACCAGAAACGGGGCTCCCACGGACACTTCGTTCACATCTTGGCGGCAAGCAGGTAAGTGGCTTCTGACGGGGCGCGACCACATCCCATCCAGGGGCTGCTGCGCCCGCTGACTCGCGCTGATGTTCGTCGACCGCGCGGAAGTCCTCCTACGAGCCGGGGACGGTGGCAATGGCTGTTTGGCCTTTCGAAGAGAAAAATATGTTCCGAGGGGCGGGCCTAGCGGGGGTAACGGAGGGAGGGGCGGCGACATCTACTTCCGCTGTAACAGTCACTTAAACACCCTTCAATATTTCCGTTATCGACAGCACTTCAAAGCCCCTCGAGGAGGGCACGGTTCTGGCTCCGACCGACGAGGCAAGGATGGACAGAATGTCTTCATCGAGGTTCCGGTCGGCACGCAAGTCTACGAGGAAGCCTCCGGCGGGTTGCTGTGCGATCTCTTGGAGGATGAGCAAGCCGTGCGAGTGGCCACGGGCGGGCGAGGTGGGCGGGGCAACGCCGCTTTTGCAACCGCCACCAATCAGGCACCCCACAAGTTCGAGGAAGGACAACCGGGCCAGCAGCTGGCCGTGATCCTGAAACTAAAGATTCTGGCGGATGCCGGACTGATCGGTCTTCCAAACGCCGGTAAATCCACCCTGATTTCGGCGATATCGTCGGCTCGCTCGAAGGCGGCCAGCTATCCTTTCACTACCCTCACCCCGCACTTGGGCGTGGTTTCCTGGCAGGAATACTACTCTTTCGTCGTGGCGGACATCCCTGGACTGATCAAGGGATCGCACGGGGGAAGTGGGCTAGGCGACCGCTTCCTGCGGCACGTGGAACGCACCCGCTTGTTGGTGCATCTGGTGGATGTGAGTGAGTCAGGCCCCAGCGATCCGGTGGAGGCTTACCGAGATGTCGCCGCTGAGTTGGAGTGCTACGACCCAGCTCTGGCGGACAAGCCGCAGGTTGTAGTGGCGTCGAAGATGGATATCGTGGACGCTGAAAAGCTGATCGGCTTGCGGGATTACGCTCGAGCCAGAAGGTTGCCGTTTCTGGAAATTTCCGCTGCCTCGGGCCAGGGGTTACCCGCCTTGACGAAACGCATGGCTCAACTCTTGGAGGTGAATCGGACTTGAAGATCGGCATCCTGGGCGGAACCTTCGACCCCATTCACGAGGGGCACTGCTTTATTGCGCGCCGAGTGCGAGAGCTTTGGGGTTTGGAGCGCGTCCTGTTCATGGTAGCGCGTTCCCCTCCACACCGAGACAAAATCCCGGTTTCCAGCCCCTTTCACCGATACGCGATGTGCGCTTTGGGGGTATCGAACTTCCGGCATCTTCTTGCCTCGCAGTGGGAATTGCGGCAACGGGGTCCCTCCTATACGGTGCAGACGATGCAGTCCTTCACTCAAAGGTACCCCCACCATCAGTTTTGTTTCATTGCCGGGAGTGACTCCCTGAGAGAGCTTCACTCCTGGAAGAATTGCGATAAACTCCTAACCGAACACTGCTTGACATTCGTGCAACGACCTGGATCTGAAACGGATCTGAAGGGACTCTTGTTGCCGGCGGTTCTGAAGGAGCGAATCCGGTGTCTCGGCGAGCACGAGAAGCTGGATGTCCGGCCGGGACGATCTTATCTTATACAGCTCGAGGCTCCCAACGTCAGTTCCTCTGACATTCGGCAATTGATCCTCTCAGGAAAACGTCCGTCGAGGCACTCGCTCGGTCCGGACGTCTATCGGCACATTAGGAAATATCATTTGTATGAGCCAAATCAAAAGGACATTGCGGACAGTCTGTCAGGCGGTTGAGGGCAAGAAGGGGGAGGCGGTACTCGTCCTTGATGTCTCCAAAGTGTCCTCCTTCACAGACTTCTTCGTGGTGTGTAGTGGTCACAACCCAAAACAGAATCAGGCCATTTGCGACGAGATCGTCCGTTGCCTCAAGAAGCGCGAAAAGCGGGTGCCGGACCACTTGGAAGGCTATCGAAAAGCTGACTGGATCTTGATCGATTATCTGGAGCTGGTCATCCACATATTTTTGCCAGAGACACGGGAGTTCTACAATCTGGAGCGGCTCTGGAGCGACGGAGAAGAGGTGCAAAGCCAGCTCGCTTCTGCCTAGTCGTTGCACTCCACACTGGCGCCAGCGGCGCGCTGGGTCATTTGAGTGCACTGAAGGGTTGCTCCCTACTGAAAAATCCAGTATGTAGGGGCTCATACATTGAGCTACGAGCCGACCGGGAGTGCCGTAGGTCCACCTGAAGCGGAATCTGCGTGAAGGCCGGTTTCGTTGTGCTTGGTAGGCTTGAGTTCGGTCGGATCGCCCGTCTGGCAAAGGGGGGAGGTAGCGATCGAGCCTGGTGCCTCGGCTCGCACAGGGAGGTTGGCATGAAGGCCAAGGACCTAGACTATTTCAAGAAGAAGCTGGAGAACAAAAGGGCGGAGTTGATCCATGCTGTGCAGCTCATTGAGAGCGATGGTCGGGAAGCCGCCAGTGAAAGGGATGCCATGGACATCGTGGATCGTGCCTCTAGCGCTTACACAAAAGAGTTCATGTTCAGCAAGAGTAATAACGACCGCAGACTGCTGCAGTCGATCACGGACGCCATTAGCCGGATCACAAGTGGCGAGTTCGGTCAATGTCTTAATTGTGAGAAACCGGTGGAGCGAAAGCGGTTGGAGGCGATCCCCTGGGCCGGTTTGTGCGTGAAGTGTCAGGAGAAAGAAGAGGGAGGAGAGCTGTAAGCTTGGGCCACCATCCTTACTGCTAGGTACTTCTCCCGCCCCCACGGTTCGCAGATTTGCGGATGGCGCCGTTGTAGCGAGTGTGAACCTTTAAGGGGTGATCGCTTGCGTCACTCAGGTTCTGTTTGTCCCGCAGAGCTGCGTACTTTTCCAGGGGATGGACCTGTAATCCGGACTGGAGTCCGCTGGGCCCGACTTGTCGTTCTTCGTTGCAGGGTCACAGGGCCCCCTATCTGTTACTACTGCGGAGTCTCCCTGCCGGGCAGCCTCACAGAGGCCTACTCGTGCTGTTCGGCCTGTCATTTGAGAAGCAACCCCTTCGACCGGGCCTGATCCTACAGTCCGTATTCGGGTAATCTGCGCACATTGATCCGGAGGTTCAAGTTCGATTCCTTCCGGACTCTGGCCTGACCTCTGGCGGGGCTTCTATTCGAGCGATGCTGCCAGCAGGACGACCTCTGGCTCGAATGCGATTGGATCGTACCGGTCCCCCTGCACTCGAGCCGGCGTAGGCAGAGAGGCTTTGACCAGACCCTCCTGCTGAGTCGGCTGCTGGCCAGGGGACTGAGCGCGGGGCTGTTCCAAGGGCTCTCCCGAGTCCGGCCCACGAGGCCGCAGTTCGGTTTGGCTCAGCGTCAACGCCGCTCAATGTCCGCCATGCTTTTGCCCTGAAGCGGAAGAACCAGCTGGCGGGGGAAACGGTCCTGCTCGTGGACGACGTGATGACTACGGGGGCAAGCGTCAGTGAGATCTCAACGATGTTGAAGCGTCAGGGTCGAGTCAAGCGGGTGTGGGTTCTCACGCTGTCCCGTGTCGCTCGATACCCGGTGGCAGGGGCCGGTCCGGCAAACCTGCCCTCCAACCGCCTACTCGTGATCCAGGCTAGCTGCCAGCTCAACGCAGGGCAGCGGAAAGGGCAGATCCGGGAGATGTTCGGAAAAGAAGCCACGTACCCGCTCCAGGTCTGACTTAAGCCGGTCCTCCCCATCCTGGCAGTAATCCCGAACGCCATGGTAGAGCAGGGCCATATAGGTCATGAAGTTCTGAGCGGCCTCCGTCTCATCGAACTGAGCAAAGGGGTATTGGAGCTCGATGAAGTTCTCCGGATCTTTCGAAGCGAAGTAGTTGTCCAGTAACTCTTCCAGGCTGGAAGCATGGTCGACCCCCGATAAGGGGGCGGCCGTAAAGATCATGGGCTTCGATTTTTGCAGAACATCCTGGAGAAGGCCCCGATGCTGACGCCAGATTTGCTTGAGGGCGTCCCGCTCGGAATGACCCCAGATCTGAAATCCTACGGAAAACAGACAGCTCATGTAGGGAAGGATGCAAAACTTCAGATGCACCCCGGCTGCGTCGGCGTCATCTCTATAGGGGTCCGGTTCCATGCGTTCTTGGAAGTATGCCGGGCAGGGGAAAAACTCTAAGGTTACCGAAGAGTTGATACTGTAGCGGAACTGATTCTGTTCTCGAAAGTCGCCGTCAAAGATTTCCCCAGGCTCGATGACGACCGCCTCAAACAGATCCCATAAAACGCCATACAGATCGTCCTCGGGATCATTGATGGCTTGATAGTAGGCATCCTGGGAGGCGTGTCTCAGGATCTCGTAGTAGCGCTGGTCTATCGCCAAAACCTGTGGCCTACCTTTGAGAGGAGATTGGCCACGGGCTGGATCCTCGCCCGGTCCGAACAGCTATGGCTATCCTCCACAGCTGGGAAGTTCCAGTCGCGTTAAGCTGCATCCCCACCAGTATAAGCGAAAGCCTCGGGGGCGGACACCAAGGAAAGGTGGGACCAGTCCCGCCAGAACACGGTCCAGTTGACTCTGCAAAAAGAGGGGATCGCCGTGTGCAAATAGAGCCATCCGATGCGGTGGGCTGAGCCCATCGTCGGCCGCCTAACTCCGGCGGTCCTGTGCTATAAGAGCCACTCATGGAGAGCTATCAACCAGCGTTAATTTCTCTGGGGTTGTTGCCGGTGTTTCTGAACGGGTTTTCGTCGTTTCGGAATTTTCGAGCCGCCGGCCATTTGATGGTAGAACTGGGTCGCACCGCCGGGATCAGGGACGAGATAACAGTGGCGGGCCGGTGTCGAGTCCGGCTGGTGGGCATGAAGGGGCGGCAGATCACAGATCTGCTGTTGGCGCGTTTGCCGCAAGAAAATCCTCCTTCGTCGTAAAGGAATCCCTCTGATGTCAAGCTGTAAACCGACTCTCCCGGATGGCTCCGCCATCCACCCGATGATAGAATGCGTCATAAACGTCAGCGAAGGACGGCGCAAGCAGACGGTGGCGGCGATCCGAAACGCGATCGAGTCCACCCCAGATGCCTTCTTACTCGATGTCCATCAGGATTGGGACCATCACCGGGCGGTCTTTTCCTTCATCGGGAATGCGAGTTCGGTCTTCGAGGCGGCTTCGTCTGCCGTTTCTGAGGCGATTGGGAGAATTGACCTGAGGAGCCATCAGGGCGTTCACCCCCGGTTGGGAGCTGTTGATGTCGTGCCGTTTGTGCCCCTGCAGGGCATCTCAATGCAAGCCTGTGTGGCCCGGGCTCGCCGGTTCGGAGAGAAGGTGAGCCGAGCCTTTGACATCCCGATTTTTCTGTACGAAAAGGCGGCTTCGACACCCGGCCATGAGAGCCTGCCGAAGATTCGCCGCAAGGGGAGCGAGGAGGTATTGTTGCGCCCGGATTTCGGTCCCTCGCGACTGCATCCCACAGCCGGCGCCGTGGTGATTGGCGTGCGGTCTCATCTGATCGCCTTCAACGTATTTCTCGACTCAACCGATGGAGGCGCAGCCCGGGAGGTAGCCGCTCGGGTGCGCGCGAGTTCCGGCGGTCTGTCCGGGCTTCGAGCCCTGGGATTTTTTCTGGTGAAGAGAAATCAGGCGCAGGTCTCGATGAACCTCACAGACTATGGGAGGACCTCACTTGGAAAGGTCTTTCGGCGGGTTGAACAGGAAGCGCACAGGTTGGGTCTGGCCGTTGCCTCCACGGAAGTCGTCGGCCTGGTTCCCCGGACCTCTATGGCAAGAGTCGACGTGAAGACCCTGAGACTGGAAAATCGGAACGACTTCATTCTGGAGAATCGGATCCAGGAAGCTCTTCTACAGCACAAAGAAAGCAACAGGTTAGTCTAGGCTTTGGATGCTCCACCGGCGGGGCCGACTCAACAATGGCACCGATCCTGCACGTCGTCCTCATTGAGCCTCAAATCCCTCCCAACACGGGCAACATTGCCCGGTTGTGTGTAGCCACCCAGGCCCGCCTTCACCTGGTCGAGCCGCTGGGATTTCAGATAACCGACTCGAAGCTGCGAAGGGCGGGCCTCGATTACTGGCCTCATGTGGATTTGCGCCGACATGCCTGCTGGCAGGATTTTCGGACCTCGATAGGCAAGGCGCGGTGTTTCTTTTTCTCCAAGAACGGCTCCAAATCCTACCTTCAGGCCGGATTTAGCCTGGGAGATTGTCTCGTTTTCGGCAACGAAGAGAGGGGGCTTCCACAGTGGGTGTTCCACCACCACCACCAAGTCCTCACCATACCGATGTTTGGGTCGGCGGTGCGAAGCCTCAATTTGGCGAGCGCGGCGGCCATCGTCACCTACGAAGCGCTACGTCAGATCGGACGACTCAGGTAAAGGGAAGTTGTGCGCGTCCGGGGGCTCAACTCGCTTTATACACCTTTGGCGTGCGCCCCCCAGAGCAGCTTGTGTAGCTGAACCTGCATGCGCACAGGAAGGCCATCGAGAAGGATCCATTCGGCCAACTCCTTGGGTTGCAGGCCGCCCCAGACGGGGGAGAAGAGAATGGAATGCCGTCGCTGCAGCTGGCGATCTTGAAGCTGCCCCTTGGCCCAATCGTAATCAGAACGAGAGGACAGCACGAATTTGATCTCGTCTTGAGGTCTGAGGTGGTCGAGATTGCTCCAGAGGTTCTTCCTCTCCATGCCGCTCCCGGGACATTTGATGTCGTAGATCAAGATGGCACGCTGGTCGACCGGTCGAATGTCCAGGCTGCCACCGGTTTCGATCAGGACTGTCTTGCCTTCGTCCAGAAGTCGGCGGGTCAGCGGATGAACCGATGCTTGGGCCAAAGGCTCCCCGCCCGTAATCTCAACCAGCTCGGTTGGGTAACCTCTGA
The DNA here is from genome assembly GCA_965205565.1 of Acidobacteriota bacterium. Taxonomy (GTDB): domain Bacteria; phylum Acidobacteriota; class UBA6911; order RPQK01; family CBDBID01; genus CBDBID01. Next base: position 51,496 of record CBDBID010000037.1, on the reverse strand, counting down.
CGGTTTCCAAAACCCTCCCCACCGTCATTGGAGAACCTTCGGAGAAGGCATGCTCGGTATCGCAATAATGGCAACGCAGGTTGCAGTATGTCAGGCGCACGAAAGCGCAGGGCCGGCCCGCGAAAGTCGACTCTCCTTGGATGCTGAAAAAGATCTCGTTGACAGTTAGAAGTTCGGTCATCTCCGGAGCTTGTATTATACCCAAGTGTGAAACGCTGGAGGGGCGGAAGGCTATGCTAGAATTCCCGAAAGGAGAGATCAAGCAATGAAGCAGTCCGTGGGCCGGTGCCTACTGGTCCTCGCCCTATTATATCCGTCCTCTGGCTTGGCCGGAGTCAGCAGAGACATCCAGGCTCGCTACGTCGAAGAATACGAAAACAAGGCCATGTTTCTCAAGATCCCCATACGGGGTCTGCGTCAGATTGTGTACGTCAATGAAGACGGCATCCAGCTGGACCGTGCCAGCGCGGGATTCCCCTTGGCGTTTCGTGTTGGAGAGCAGGTGCGCATCGTTGACGTGCAATTCCGGGACGAGCTCATTCGGTTCAAGTTCTCTGCGATAGACCTGAGCCGGGAAGGCGAGTTGATCTTCCGATTCTTCAGTCCTCTGCAAACTGACTTTTCCCAGGAAGCCAGTTTTTCTGGCGCTTTACAGACCTGTGTGACGGAAGGGATCTCCTACACGGAGATAGAGTCAGCCAAAGCGGAGTTTGTCAAAAATCAGTACGATGAATTCATCCGTCAGTTCGCCTCGGCAACCGACACTTCGCCCGACTTTGTTGTGGATGCGATTTCGGAACGGAATCCGAAATACCAGGAAGCCATTCGGGCGGCGGCGGAAGTCCGCGGCAAATTGCAGTCCCTGGTATCTGATCTGGACCGCGAGAAGACGTCGCGCCGACAGTTGCAGTCACAACTGTCCAACCTGCAGGCCCAGCTTCGAGAAAATCAGTCTGAAATCCTGCGGGTCAGGCGCGAGCGGGACCGGGTTTCTGAGCAGAAACGATCTCTGGAACAACAGCTGGAGGCCACCCAGAAGAGCAGTAGGGAATATGAACAGCAGGTTGATCAATTGGCTAGCAGCCTGAATGTAGAGGTGGCGGCCAACACCAATCTGGGTCAGCGGGTGGGAGCTCTCAATGATAGTGTGACCTCTTTGAAGACTGAGAGAACCACGCTTTTCGAAAAAGTGGAACAGGCGAGCCATCAACTTGAGGAACTTCGTCGAAACAATGATCGTTTGAGCGGTGCGTTGAAGAAGGAGCAGGGGGCGCGAACCAAGCTGGCGTCCAACCTCAAGGCGCTGACCTCGGACCGGAACAGCCTGGAGTCACGTTATCTGCAGACGAAGAACCGGAGAGACGTTTTGGAAACCTCCTGGGCCTTGCAATCGGCGTTGCGGCTGCAGGAAAGAGAGAGAGGCGAGCATCCGGAGGGCCTAGCGGTGGCGGATCTTTATCTACTGGAGCAGAAGGTCGCGGTTCTGGAAGTCGAGATTCCCGGAGGAGCCGGAACGGCGTCTCGCGTCACCCTCCAGCTGGAGTCCCCGGACTCGGTTCGATACAGTGATGAGGAGCGTCGATTATACGAATCTCTGGGTGAAAAATGGACGGTGGAAACGGCGTGGATCTCCCCATCCTCCACGTTACAGCCCCGGCTGATTGACGGTGAGTTGCGCCAACAGCCGGAGGCCAGGGACCGGGTGACCTGGCAGTGGCTCATGGAGGGGGAGATTGCCCAGCCCCAGCCAGCCAGGCTGCTGGTGACCGTAATCAACCAGGATGGGGAGAAGATCGAGTTGCGCGCTCAAGAGTTTATGTTGATGCCGGCCGGGTTGATGGCACGACTGCAAAGGGTTTCTCTCCTGTCCGTGCTGATCGGTGCCATTCTCGGCGTTGCGGTTTTCGGATCCGTTGCCACGCTTCGCCGCCGCCGGATTCCGGTAGCGCCCAGTGGCCCCCGTGAAGAATACGTGACGCGCAAGAAACTTTAGCAAAGAACCCCTGAACTGGCAGAGATTTCGGCACCCGTAGGCGCCGATAAAAGGGGGCCTGTAGCGGCCTTCCTTTTTGATCTTCGGTGAGGCTGTTTCCGTTTTCCTGAACCCTCCGCCCCTCATTATCAAGACCCGGGTCCTCATCTCCGACCTCAGGAATTCTGGCGCGGGAGAAGATGTATTTCTTGCCCGTTGCTTTCTTGAATTTGAGGGTAGCTTTGCCGTCCGGGATCAAGCTGAGAGCGAAGGTGAGGCTCAACCAGAATCAACCAGGACGCGGCTCCCGATCTTCATGTCTCGCCTATCGGAATGCAATTGCACCGTGGGTTGGTACGGCAGAATTCTGGAGTGATATCATGGCCGGCCATGTCCCAGAACCAGGGAAAAGAGGGCCAGCGCGTTGCCATGATCCTCTGCGCGCTGGCCGAAGACTACGCGGACGCTGGGTGCGCGTTGCATCACGACAACCCCTACCAACTTCTGGTAGCGACGATCCTCTCTGCCCAGTGCACCGACGCGCGCGTCAACTTGGTCACTCCAGCCCTGTTCCAACGGTATCCCACTGCAGCGGATCTGGCGGAAGCCCAACCCTTGGAGCTACAGGATCTAATCCGAACCACTGGATTCTTCCGCAATAAAGCGAAGAACCTGATCGGGGCAGCCCGCAGGATCGTTGCCGATTTCGGGGGACGGCTTCCGAAGACGATGGAGGAGTTGTTGGCCCTTCCCGGGGTGGCTCGCAAAACCGCTAATGTGGTTCTGGGCACTGCCTTCGGAATATCCAGTGGTGTGGTCGTCGATACCCATGTGCGGCGCATCTCCCGGCGGCTGCATTTATCTCAGCAGGAAGATCCGGTGAAGATAGAACAGGATCTGATGAAGCGAATCCCAACCAAAGAATGGATCCAGTTCTCGCACCGGGTGATCCACCACGGCCGCCAGATCTGCCGCGCCCGCAAACCGGCCTGCCAGCGATGTTCGCTGGCCGACTTGTGTCCCTACTATTTTCGACAAACAGGCGGAAGGGGCGTTGGCGGTTAACTTTCCATACTCACGAATTTTTTCCGCGTTCAGCCTCATCCTGGTCCTCTATCTTTTCTACCAGATGCTGACGCCGTTTCTGGCCGCCGTGTTGCTGGCCCTGACCCTGGTTTCGCTTTTCTACCCCAACTATCTGCACCTGAACGAGAAGCTGGGTCGGCGGTGGGCCATCAGTGCTCTGATCATGTGCAGTGCGATTACTATCGTGATCCTGATCCCTTTGATCCTCCTGGTGCGTTCTCTTTTCGACGAGCTCAACAGCGCCTACGCTAGCCTGCAAGTGATGGTCGAGGCGGCCCTGCCCGGCTCGGAAGACACGAACACCATCCTGCGGGATTTTGTCCGAGGACTGGGGGGCTACCTAGGCATTGAGGGCGCCGACGTGGCCATGGTCGTACCCTCGGTTCTGGATCGGATTGTTCGCTATCTGCTCGATCACTACGCCGTGATCCTCAGTGGGGTGGGGCCTTTTTTCTGAAGTTCTTCATCATGATTTTCAGTATGTTCCTTTTCTTTCGAGACGGAGATCGCCTCCTGAGCGAGCTGAGACAATTGATCCCTCTGGCTCCAGTGTACGAACAGATGGTAGCGGACAAATTGAAGAAGGTGATTTTCGCCACCTTTTTCGGCATCTTTGCCACCCACATCTGCCAGGGAGTGGTGGCGGGCCTAATCTCCTTCTTTCTGCAGGTGAAGAACCCGATACTGTGAGGGACGGCCACAGCCTTCTTTTCCGTCGTACCGGTAGCGGTGGGGGTTCCGATGTCGCTGTACCTGATCCTGACGGGTTCGACCCTGCAAGGCATCCTTCTGTTGGTACTGGGCGCCTCCGTGATCGGGTTGATGGATAATTTCATTCGGCCTTTGATGATCGAAGGAAAGGCCAAGGGCATGCATGTGTTGCTGGTGTTTTTTGCACTGCTCGGCGGCCTCTTTTTTCGGACCTTCCCGGCTAATTCTAGGCCCACTGGTGGCCGCGCTCCTGGTCACCCTTCTGGAGATTTACCAGATCGAGTTCAAAGAGGAGTTGGATTGATGGGCCGCTCCGGGTCCTGCTCCGCCACCAGAACGCTCCAGTGCCGGTAGAAGTGCCCCAACGGCCCGTTTCCCTGACCCAGCGGGAACGAATGTCGGATGGCCTCGGTTACGTATTCTTTAGCCAAGTGCACTGCGGGACGTAACTCCCATCCCAGGGCCAGGAAGGCGGCGATCGCTGAGGCAAAGGTGCAACCACTCCCGTGAGTATTCTTGGTGGAGATTCGGGGCGCCTTGAAGGGAATCAACTCACGCCCCTCGAAGAAATAGTCGGTGGAAAATCGGTCGTTCGGGAAATGACCGCCCTTGATGAGAACCGATCGAGGACCCATTTCAAAGAGACTCCTGGCCGCACTTTCCACCTCGGCCTCGTTACAGATGGTCTGCTGGGTGAGGAATTCGGCCTCACGCAGATTGGGTGTGAGGATCCGGGCTAGAGGCAATAGCTCTGTTTTGAGTGTCTCGACGGCACCTTCCTGCAGCAAGGAGTCGCCGCCGGTGGTTACCATGACGGGATCAACCACCAGCTGCCGAACCCCAAATTGCCGCATTTTCCCGGCCACCAGTGAAATGATGGCAGAAGATGAGAGCATCCCGGTTTTTACCGCCTCCACGCCGATATCCTCGATGACCGCCTCGATCTGCTTTTTTACGTTGGCCAGGGCCACGTCAGAAGTCAGGTGGAGGCGACGGGAATCTTGGGCGGTCACCGAGGTGATGGCCGTCATGCCATGAACCCCCAGTGCGCCAAAGGTTTTGAGATCTGCCTGAATGCCGGCGCACCCTCCGCTGTCGGAGCCTGCAATGGTGAGAACCCTTGCCACGTTAGCCATCGTCTCTTGGATTATATACGGACTGGTCCCGATGCGAACCCGCGTGGGGCTCCGTGGCCGGCTCCTGTTTCGTGTCCACCTTTTACAGGCATTTGTAAATGCAGTGTGGTAACCTGCTATCCAAGATTCCGTGGAGGAACTGACGCAATGGGCTCTGAAGGAGAAAAATTTCTTTACTTTCTTTTGGGTGGGTTCGTGGGAGCCGCCGCCGGCCTACTTTTGGCGCCACAATCGGGAGAAGAGACCAGACAGTATCTCGAAGGAAAGTACCGAGAAAGCAGCGATTCCTTGACTCAGAAAGCTCGGGAAGGAAGCGATCTGGTGAGCGAAAGATCCCGAGATGTGGTGGGTAGGGTGACAGAAACCGTGGAGCGCGGTCGTGAGGGTTGGGCCAGACAAAAAGACCAACTGGCTGCTGCCATTGAAGCTGGAAGAACGGCTTACCACGAGGAAAAGGGTGAGCTGGAATCTGAAGTCGAGGACGCCTCCGATGACAGTGCTTCCTAAACCAACCCCGGTCTGATCCTGGGAGCCTATCGCCGGTATGGCCGAACGGGTCACACTTGAATACCTCCTGATCCTGGTTGTGGTGGTTGCCGCCGTAGCCTTTATCATTCAGTGTGTCTCCTTGTGGCGCACTTCACGCACCCTTCGCCAGGGCTTGGAGCGCATGGAAAAGCGATCTCACGAGGTGGAAAAGGACATCCAGGAGGTGGTGGTCAAGGTCAAGGAGATCACGGAAAGTCTTCGACCTCTGGGCAGTCTGGCCGAGGAGCTGAGCGGAACTGCCCACACCCTCTCGGAACTGGCGCACAGAAGGGGCGAACAGGTAGACGGCTTTGTGGAAGAGATGATTCGTTTGGGCCGGGACCAGGCCTCAAAGATTGATTATGTCGTCACCGACACGGTGCAGAAGTTCGAGCAAACGACCGAGTTTATCCAAAAGGATGTGTTGCGCCCGGCTGCAGAGATTGCCTCTTTCGTAAAAGGCGTGAAGACCGGATTAGCCTATCTCTTTTCCAAACGGGAGAACCGGGCTCAGCGTGGGAAAAGCCATCCCGAGGAGGAGCTTTTCATCTAGGCTCTGAGCTTACCTGGTAGTGGCTGGCCTCGGCGCCGGTTCAGGTTCCAGGCTCTGAAACGCTGCTTCGCCGGATCGGATTGGCCGTATTTTCCTTTCGATCCATCCCCCACTTCATCAACAAGCTTCCCCAGGTGAAGCCAGCACCGAAGCTGGCTAACAAGACCAGGTCGCCTTTGCCGATCCGACCCTCACGCATCGCCTCCGTGAGTCCGATCGGAATGGTGGCGGCGGTAGTGTTGGCGTAACGGTCAATGTTGATGGCGACCTGCTCATCGCGGAGTTTGAGCCGAGCCACTGCGGATTTGATGATGCGCAGGTTCGCCTGGTGGGGCACGTAAAGGGCCAGCTGCTCGGCTGTGTAGCCGTTGCGGGTCAACAATTCGGTGGAAACTCCAGCCATGAACTTGACCGCGAACTTGAACACATTCTTGCCGTCCTGATGCACGTAGTGCATCCTCTGGTCCACCGTCTCATGGCTGGCGGGGAAGCGGCTGCCTCCAGCCGGCATATGTAGGTACTTCCCACCAGAGCCGTCAGCTCGCAGAATGAAATCGAGGATGCCGATATCCGGATGAGTTGAGCGCTCCAACAGAACCGCACCCGATCCGTCTCCAAACAGCACCGATGTGGCGCGATCCTGAAAATCGATGATGCTGCTCATGATATCCGTGCCCACCACCACCACCTTTTCGTGAACACCGTTTTGAATGAATTGAGCGCCGGTGGTCAAAGCGTAAAGAAAGCCCGAGCAAGCACCAGATAGATCAAAGCCCCACGCCTTTTGGGCCCCGAGTTTTTCCTGGATCAAACAGGCGGTAGAGGGAAACATCATGTCCGGAGTGACCGTGGCCACAATGATCAGATCAAGGTCCTGCGGTTGTACCGACGTTCCCTTCAAAGCGTCCTGGATGGCGAGTACCGAAAGATCGCTGTTGGCCTGACCCGGAGAAACGAACCTCCGCTCCCGGATTCCCGTCCGCTCCCGGATCCATGTGTCCGAGGTGTCCATCATGGTGGCCAGATCGTCGTTGGTCAGGCACTTTTCGGGCACATGCATTCCGACGGCAGTAATGGTGGCTCGGCTAGGATTCGGGGCAGTCTCTCTCAAAGTAGCCTCGTTCTGACCGGGGAAAAGAGTAGACAGGGTTCCCGAGTCCTGTCAAGAACCGGTCTGCAGCACCTCGACCCCAGCGGGTATTTGAAAGCGGAACTTATTGTCGTCGATGCGGAGGTTCTCTCGCCAACCGGTCAGGATATAGTCATTGCGATTACCCAGGGGCTCGATGATCGCCAAGCGACGAATCACCACGAGGGCCGGATCGATCTCCACGATCAAGAACGAGAAATGAGCTTGAATCTTCCTGGGCGTCAGTCGCAGGATGGGATTGCCCGCTGCCAGAGGTTCTTCTTCCGGGTCCAGCTCCACTTGAAAGTTCTCCTGTATGTCCCCTCGACCAATCAGAAAGAGCAGCGGCATGTCCTGCAGATCCAAAGACAGATCGGCGATCATCACCTGGTTGTCTTCGGGGACGTAGAAGTAGATTTTCACTCCGTCCGAGATGAAGAGCTTGGTCGAGGGTTGCTCATACTCCCAGCGCATCTTGCCCGGCCTTTTCATCCACACATTGCCCGACTCCTTGATTTCCAGATAGGGGCCACGAAAGATTTGCCGAAAGTGTGCCGAGAAGCTTTGGATTCCATCGTACTTAGTTTGTAACCTTTGCACCCATTGGCTGGGTGGGACGGTGGGGGCTTGGGCTCTCGCCTGGGGGACGGCCAGCCAGCAGAGCAGAGCTAGCTGGGCCGCCCAAAAGATCCTGCGGCTGCACATATTCAGGGTTCCTTCAAGGCCGATCCAAAGAACGATTCCCAGAGGATGGCAAAGACTCCCAGAGTGATCGCTGCGTCCGCCACATTGAAAGTGGGCCAGTAAAAGAGGCTTCTCCAGTGCAGTTCAATGAAGTCCACCACAAAGCCATGAACGAGGCGATCGGTGAAATTTCCGAGGATTCCGCCCAGCAGGAATCCAAAAGACCAAAACAGTCGGGTGTGGTGACGCGGCGTGGTCCACAGGTAGTAAAACACCATTGCGATCGCCATCACCCCCAGAGCGGAGAGAACGATGGGTTTCCAGGGGGAGTCCAGCGTATGAAACAGGCCGAAAGCGATGCCTTCGTTTCTGACGTAGCGCAGAGTGAAAAGACCGTCAATTACCGGATGGTAATGCAGGGCAGCGGAATTCTTGACGTACCACTTGGTTGAGAGGTCCAACCCGAAGATCCCAATGGCCACCAGGAAGGAAAGTAGGCGCATCAGGGGTGAGCCTCGGGTACGAACGACATCTCTCTCAAGATGCTCAGGCAGCGCTCACACACTTGCGGGAGTTCCCGGCAGCTGCCCACGGATGTGGAGTAGTGCCAGCAACGGTCACACTTCTCACCCTCCGCCTTGGATATGCGGATTTTGACTGTCTCATCCTCGAGTCTGGACCCTTCCTCCAGCGCCACATCGGAGACGATAAAAAGCGAAGCCAGGTCCTGGAATCCCTGTAGATAGGTCCGCGCCTTGTCCCCGCACTTGAGAGTCAATTTCGCTTCCAGGGATGTCCCCAGCTCCTTTTTCTGCCGGCTCTCCTCGAGCGCCTTGCTGACCTGGTCGCGCAAAACGAGTAGACGTTCCCAGCGGGCCAGGATGTGCGGATCAAAATAGTCGTGGATACGTCTTGAAAATTGCGTCAGATGGACGGAAGCTGCCGGCTTCTCGCGGGGGAATAGATTGTCCCAGACTTCTTCGGCCGTAAAGGGGAGAAGGGGAGCCAGGAGTTTCACCAAGGTGTCGGCTATCCGGAACAGCGTGGATTGAGCGGCTCTTCGCTGTGGAGACTCCGGCGGGGAGATGTAGAGACGGTCTTTCAATACGTCCAGGTAAAAGCTGGAGAGATCGAGGACACAGAGATTGTAGAGGGCGTGATAGGCGGTATGAAATTCATACTTTCGGTAGGCCTCCTCAACTTCTCGGGCCGTTCGAGCCATGCGGGCCAGCGCCCACCGGTCCAGCTCCAGCAGCGCATCGCCGGGAACCTCGAGAGAGGGGTCATAATCGTAGAGATTGCCCAGCAAGAAGCGCTGGGTGTTGCGCAGTTTGCGGTAGGCCTCCCGCAAGTGGGAGAGGATTTCCTCTCCCAGACGGACATCCTCCGTGTAGTTGATGGAGGCCACCCAGAGTCGTAGGATCTCCGCGCCGTCTTTCTTCATGATGTCGAGGGGAGAGATGACGTTGCCCAGGGACTTGGACATGGCTCTGCCCTCCGCATCCAGAGTCCAGCCGTTGCAGATCACGGTCCGATAGGGGGCGCCCTCCCCGGTTCCTACGGCGATCAGCAGAGAGCTGTGAAACCATCCCCGATACTGGTCTGCACCCTCCAGATAAACATCGGCGGGCCAGGGGAGTCCCGAAGCACCTCCCAGCACCACCCGGTGGCTGCACCCGGAATCAAACCACACGTCCAGAATATCGAATTCCTTCTTGAAATCCTCCGAACCGCAAGGGCATCGGGTGCCGGGCGGCAGCAGTTGGGAGCTGGAAAGGCTGTACCAGGCGTCGGCGCCCTGCCGATCGAAAATGGAAGCAACGTGCCTGACGGTGCCGCCCTCCAGTAGGGCTTGTCCACAGGCCCTGCAATAGAAGGCCGGGATCGGTACGCCCCAGATTCTCTGCCGACTGATGCACCAGTCGGGACGGTGAGCGATCATTTGATGGATGCGCTCCTGGCCCCAGGAGGGCATCCACTGGACTTGGTCGATGGCTTGTAATGCTTTTTGCCGGATATCCGGTTCGTCGATGCTGATGAACCACTGGGATGTGGCTCTGAAGATGACGGGATTGTGGCAGCGCCAGCAGTGAGGGTAACTGTGCTCGATCGGCTGCTGCTCCAACAGGATTCCTTTTTTTCCCATGAATTTGGTGATCTGGGCATTGGCTTCGAAGACATTCAGTCCGGCAAAGTGCTCAACGTCGGAGGTGAATCGACCGGAGCTGTCAACGGGGCAGTAGATATCCAGACCGTTCTGGATTCCGAGAGCGTAGTCCTCCTGCCCATGGCCGGGAGCAGTGTGAACCAGACCGGTTCCCTGTCTGAGGGTAACGTGATCTCCCAGGAGGCTCTTCGATTCCCGCTCCAGCCAGGGGTGCTGGAAAACCCAGTCCCTCAAATCCTCGCCTCTGAAGCTTCGCTCGATGCGAACCTCATGAAATCCGCAGTCCTGAGCCACCGCTTCGAGCAGGTCGGACGCAATCAACAGCCATTCGCCATCGGCTTCAACCAGGGAGTACTCCAGGTCGGGGTGGAAACACACCCCCAGGTTGGCTGGCAAGGTCCAAGGAGTCGTGGTCCAGGTTAAAGCGGAGATTTTTCTTCCTTGCAGCTCCCGGTCCAGAGGGAGCGGGAGCGATTTGACAGGAAAGCGGACATACACGGAGGGGCTTTGGTGCGCTTGGTATTCCACCTCTGCCTCAGCGAGGGCCGTCTCGCAGTGGATGCACCAATGGACGGGTTTTAATCCCTTGTACACGCTACCCTTCTCCACGAATTCCCCGAACAGTCGTGTGATTTCCGCTTCGTACTGCTTGCTCATCGTCAGGTAGGGCGCCCGCCAATCGCCAAAGATGCCCAGGCGAATGAACTCCTGCTTTTGGAGTTCCACGAAACCCTGAGCGTAGTGGCGGCATTTCTGCCGCACCTGTAGCGGGTCCAGGCCGGCTTTCTTCTTACTGACGACCTGGATTTCGATGGGCAGGCCGTGGCAATCCCAGCCCGGGACAAAGGGGCTGTCATAGCCTTCCATGGTTTTCGACTTGACGATCAAATCCTTCAAGATCTTGTTCAGGGAGTGTCCCAGGTGGACATGGCCGTTGGCGTAGGGAGGCCCGTCGTGCAATAGGAAAACGGGTTGCCCCTTTCGAGCGGAGCGGATCTGCTCGTACAGGCCCATGTCATTCCAGCGCTGCAATATTTGCGGCTCCAGGCGGAGCAGACGGGCTCTCATGGAGAAAGCCGTTTGCGGCAAGTTGACGGTGTCCTTCAGGTTCAATTGCCCAAGGGCAGTCCCGCTTTTCTCTTTCACAAAAGAATCAACCTCCGGTGCAGTTCACTTGACATGGCCTGTTCGAGCCTGTGCTGGCGGATGGAAGAGATGTGGGCGGGCCCGGCGCCTAGCGGAGATTGAACTGGACTTCGATGGTAGCCAGCACATCGACCGGCTTGCCGTTCAAAGTTCCCGGCCGGAATCTCCAGTTGGTGGCGATTTCCTGGATCGCCTTTTCCTCCAGGCCATAGCCCAATCCTCTCAAGACCTTGAAGTTGTCCACGCGCCCATTGCGCCGGATAATGGCCTGAAGAATAATCACTCCCTGTACCTTTGCCTTGATGGCGGCATCCGTGTAGCTGGGCGTGGTCTTTTGCAAGGGGACTGGGTTAGAGATACCGCTACCCAGAGTGTAGACGCCGCTCCCGTCGCCGGTCGCCGGTCCGGAGCCCTGCAAGGGACCGCTACCCTGACCGGCTGAACGGCGGCCTCGTCCGCCGCGGCCCGCCGGTCCGGGCGGAGCGTTGATGTCCCCAATGTTCAAATCCGCAATCTCTTTAACCAGCTCGGGGACTTCTGTGATCTCCTTCTTGAGGATTGGCTCCGGGGCGTTGGGCGTCGGGTCGGGGATCGGAACCACCGGCCGTTCCGGCTTGGGGACGGTTGGTTTCGGGGGAGCCGCCTCGACGATGTCGCCTCCACCGGCCAGGGCTGTCGGCTTGGCCAGTTGCTTGAGCATCAGGATTTCCTGGGCCGGAATGAAAACCTCAGGTCCAAAAGAAGGGAAGACCATCAGAAAAAGAAGAATGTGGAAAAGCAGGGCCAGTGCCGCAGCCACCCATAGAGGCTTTCGTCCCGACAGCTCGTCCGAGAAAACATTGAAGGGATCTGCAGCGTACTGCAAACGCTCGGCCTGTGTCACCCGCATCGCTAGGAACGCCTCCAGAGAGGCGCGAAGCTTTGAGAAAAGGCCGATACGCTGCTCAGGCATCAGTAACTGATGTGCTCGCCTCGTTTGTCTCTACTACTTGATATCCTAAAAAACCCGGGTCCACGCCGTCAACTCCGATGCCGGCCCCTGTTCGTTCTCCTGTGATCTAAGATGGGAACCCTCTCTAAAAGTATCAGCCCTCCGCCGATGGTAAGAAGTCCGGGCTGTCGAGGAGATCGCGGGTCCGGACCGGCAGCGGCTCGGGTGCGCTACGCAGCTCCAGTTTGAGGTTCAACAGGTCCTGCCAAGTGTCAACGTCGTGCCAGGTCGGGAGAAGGAAGTGGCTCGTCTTGTGGAGCCGATCCAGAGTCTGGCGAAGCACCCGGGGGCTGCCCCAATCGATGCCCTGAAAAAGTTCGGCCCGGGGCTCGGATACTCCCATCATGTAATAGCCTCCGTCCCGACAGGGCCCGACAACCACGGCGTGTCGGCAGAGTTGGCGCCGCGCCTGTCGAAGAATGCGCAAAGGCAAAGTGGGGCTGTCGATGCCGATGAACAAGACCCTGGGTTTTTCTCCGGAAAGCTCCCCATAAGCATTCCAGAGGCGCTCTCCCAAATCCGCTCCCCGCTGCCTTCGAACTTCGATTGCGTGCGCTTCGAGATGGTTCCTGGAGAAATCGATGCGCTCGCCTTCCGAGCAGTCCGCCACGTAGAGAAGCCGGGTCAGATCCAGCGAAGCCGTTCTGTCCAGCGTATCCAGCAGCAGGGCCCAGTGCAGCTGGAGGCAGCGCCGCTCGCCCAGCACGGGCAGCAGCCGAGTTTTCACCTGAGCGAGGCGGGGGTAACGGGCGAAAATGGCCAGGGTGTCAGTCAAGATGGACTTGTAGATTCCAGAAGATGTAGTTCTTCCAGCTTTCCGGAGTCCGTTTCCGGCTCAACAGGAACTGAATCTTGTGGGGGAAACCGTTTGGTGCTTTCGGTTTGCGCAACAGTCGAAGGCCCACCTCTTCCGGCAGGTGGTTTCCCTTTAGACGGTTGCACCGAATGCAACAGGTGACAATGTTCTCCCAGCTCTTCAGTCCCCCCCGCGCCACAGGAATCACGTGATCGTAGGTGAGCTGCTCCGGCGGGGAGGGGGATCCACAGTACTGGCAGCTATGTTGGTCGCGGATGTAGATATTGGCCCGTGTGAACTTCACTCGTTGGTGGATGCGCCTGATCGACGCGTAATGACGAAGACGCAGCACAGAAGGGAGTCGGACGGTCAGGGAAACACTGCGGATCTCGCGCTCATATTCAGCGACGACCTCCGCTTTTTCCTGAAACAGCATCCGGACCGCTCGTTTCCAGGAGACCACTTGCAGGGGCTCATACGTTGCGTTCAGAACGAGGGTGTGCTCCATAAGTCGATTGTGTTCAGTATCTACGGTAAGCTCGGCTCCCTTGTCAAGGGTCCCAACCTCATCCCGACTCGCCTCCGAGGAGACTTTGCACTGGGTTGCCCGATTGGTCTAGAATGATCGTTTTATGGGTCGTTTTTCAGGATGGATGCTGTGCTGGTTGCTGTTGACACCCCCGCTCATTGGAGGTGATGAAGGATCCGACCGTCTCACCATCTTCTTCACGGGCTTCGTTCAGGGCAACTTCGAACCTTGCGGTTGCAAGGCGGGGCCCGCGGGAGGCTTGGCTCGCCGAGCCGGTTTTATCCAGAACTACCGGAGGCAGGAAGCCGGCAGGGTGATTCACGTGGATTTGGGGAACTACTTCAAACCCGTGGGTCCGGACTCTCGGGTCATTAACGAACTGATGCTGGAAACGCTGCCAGCGGTGCCCGTGGACATCCTAAATCTGGCGAGCGAGGACCTCTTTTTCTGGAAGACGTTGTCCCGGGCGCAGCTGGGTAAAACCTGGGTGATTTCAACGAATTTACGCCCCCCGCGAGGGCTTCCCGTCCCCCCCCGATTTGCGACCGTCGAATTGACCGGGACCGCATCCCGGCAGCAACCCGTGCGCGTGAGTTTCCTGGCTCTCAGCGACCCGCTCCGGGTGAAACCGAATTCTGGCTTTCGCGCGCTCAATCCCGCCGAGACAATCCGGAAAATCAAACCGGAAGTGATGAAGGGGGCGGACTTTCTGGTGATTTTGGCGGATTTGAGTCGCCACGAAGCGGCTTCCTTGGCCCTGGATCATCCCGAGATCCGCGCCATCCTTCTGGCGGAGAAAACGTTTCTTCCGGAGCCACCGCGGCGAGTCAACCAGGCCGTCATCGTCTCCGCTATCGAGCAGGGTGGCCATTTGGGAAAATTGGTCTTGGAATTGAATGCCGAGGGGCGCATCGCTTCAACGGCGACGGACACGATTGAACTCAAGGACGTGGCGGAAGACCCGAAAATCTTGCGCCGCCAAATGGAGCTAGCCGAGCGCCTGCGATAAGGAATGCGAACCTTCGGCGCCCACATCTCCACCTTTCTATCTCAGTATGCTCAAGGCGAGGAAGTCGGCCTGATTTTTCTGGAGGAGCTGTGGCCACAGATCGTGGGCGAAAGGATGGCGGCGAAAGTGAAACCCCGTCGCCTTCAGGACGGCATGTTGGTGGTGGTGGCTGACTCGGAAGCGTGGGGCCGGGAAGTCGGGCGATTGAGGGAAAGGTTGGTTCGCAGCGTCAACGACCTTTGGGGTTGCCCTCTGATCAATAGGGTGCAGGTTGAAAGCGCCGCCAGCCGCTCCTCCCCCGACCTTGCGGATCAGAGCCCCTAGACGGAGCATCTGGTCATGGAGATGATCCGCTGCCTGTTGATCTGCAACTCAGCCATGAGCTAACTCACTGGGCCGGTCGTTCTCAACTGATAACCGGAACGATAATCTGACAAAAAATGCGGATTCGCCTCCTAGTTTTTGCGGTCGCCTGCTCCTTTGTTGTGCCGGTCTGGGCTCAGCGCCTTGTCGGGGTCTTTGATCCCCAGGGCGTCGAGCCAGGTCTGATCTTCGACGTCAATGACCGCCCGGTTCGACAGGTGGACCAAGCGGATCTGAATTTCTCCCCGAATGTGGTCTTCTCTCCCGACTCAACCAGAGCTTTTGTGAGTTTTTCCGGTTCCGACAGGGTGGGAGTTTTCAATCCCAAGACGGGTCAACTCATCGCCCTCGTGCCGGTGGGAGCCAATCCCGGCCAACTCACCGTTACTCCGGACCAACGAGAGGTGGCCGTCGCATCCCTTTCCCTGGAGGCGAACATTCCGGACACGGAGACGGGCTTCGTCAGAGAGCGGATCGGCTCCATCTCACTGATCGACATCGAGACTCTGGCGGTCCGCCGCATGGAATTGGAGGAGGTCTTCTTCTCCCTGGCCAACAACATCGCTTTTTCGCAGCAAGGAGATCGGGTGTTCGGCTTCATCGGCTCTGCGGGCACCGATCAGATTCTGCGCTTCGACCTGGGCAGCGCCACGGAGGTCCTTCCTCGTATCGATTTCGAAACCGGTACCCGCCCCTCGTCCATTAGCATGGCCCAGGATGGCTCATTTTTTGCGGCTGTTCTGGTGGGATCGACCACCTTGGCTGCCCGGGAGACACCGGATTCCGTAGAGATCATCGACGCAGCCAGCTTTACGCTTCGGCGGAGCATCGTCCCCGAGGCGGAGCTGAACAGCCCTTCCCATGATTTTCGGGCCGTTAACAACGTGGCGCTTTCTGCCGACGGCAAATATGGTCTGATTGGCGACCAGGAGTTCAGCGCGCTTCTCAATATTCCCGGCGTGGTCGATGACCATGCCCTTTTCTTCAACGTAGAAAGCGGTGAGGTCGAAGAGATCCTGGCCGTGGGCGGAGGAGCGGGTGTGTGCAGCCTCTCTCCGGACGGATCCACTTTCGCTTTGGTCAGCGCGTTCAAAATTAACTTGATCGACGTTGCCACGCGTGAGGTGCAATTCGCGGTTCCACCCCAGTCCGATTTCAAACCGTCGACTCGCCCGGTTTTCTCACTTCATCAAGAGTTGATGTTTGTGGCGGCTCCCCTGGATGATGCCATCGTGACCATCAACTGGAAAACGGGACAGGTCGATCGTGTCGTACTGATCGGAGGAGTGGTGGAACGTGAGGTGTCCAATGTTCCGGTCCAGGTGTCTTCGGCTCCTCTGGATCTGGCCATCACGCCAGATGGGAAGACCTTGACGGCGGTACATTTCAACGCCAATACGGTTGAGTTACTGGTAGAAACCCAGACCTCCTTCCTGCCTCTGGCCCTGGCGACCAGCACCTGGTTCACAGGAATCGCTGTGACCAATACCTCCGATCAACCGGCTGGGATCATTGCCACTGGAAGAGATCGGACCAGTGTGTTGTTTCGAGATAAGGATCCCGAGAATCCTTCCATCACCAATCCAGTGCGGATCTGCCGGGGTGTTCTTCAGGAGGTGGACGGGGATTGCCAATTAGGGCCCGGTGAACAGGCCATCTTCACCTTTGGACAGCTGACCAACCCGCCTCCGGGAGAGACGCTGCAAGGTTGGCTGGAATTCGCCAGCGACCAGTGGAACCTGATCGGTGCGTTCCTGATGGGGGATCGAAAGCTTCGCCGCCTCGATGGTTTTGCCGGAGGGCGGCAGGGGGTACCCGAGGTGGTCATCTCAGAGGTCAGGATCACTGATGGATTTGAAACCGAACTGGCGCTCTTGAACCCTAACATTGGAGTCAACAACATCACCCTCAAACTGGTCGACTTCCAGGGCAACGATGTCGACGAACAGCGCAGAACGCTGTTTTCCAACGTGCTGATGATCGCCCTGGTAAAAGACATTTTCCCGACCGAAGTATTGGAGAATTTTGAAGGGGGGTATCTGGTGGCGGAAGGCAGCGCTCCCCTGTTCGGTGTGGTGCGCTACTTCGATCAAGAGAGACTGGCAGCCGTAGCGGCCTTCCCGGTCCGTCCGGAAAGCTATCAGGCCACCCGCCTCTTCGCACCCCAGGTGGTCGCATTCGGGGGATCTCAGACCCAACTCACGTTGATTCATATGGGTTCGGAAACGCTCACGGCCAACCTCACTCTGAAAGGCAACCAGGGGCAGAATTTGGCGGACCCGGCAACCATCTCCCTCTCCCTGGATCCGAAACAGGGCCTCAGGCGGAGCGTGCGAGAACTCTTCGATCTGGCCGACCCTGGTGGGCTTGTGAGTGGTTGGATCATCATTGAGACGGATCGGGCCGGTCTCCTCGGAACGGTTGAGGTCAGTTCGGGGAGAGCGATGACCACGGTGCCCCTGCAAGGGGCCAACCGTGACTTCCTGTTCCCCTACATCGCCAACCAGCAGAACGTGTCCACCGGGCTGGCGGTCATCAACTCCGATTCGGAAAGTGCGGACATCCAGCTGGAAGTCTTCGGAGCGGACGCTCAGCTCATGGCCAGTCGGACCTTGACACTGCCCCCCAACCATCGGGAGATCCAGGGTTTACACGAGTTCTTTCCGGCGCTTCCCGCCTTTGTGGGCGGCGTGGCGCGGTTTTCGTCCGACCGGGAAGTCGTCGCCCTCGAGCTTCTGTACCAGAATCAGCTGGAGTATCTCTCTGCAATTCCCGTCCAGGTTGTTGATCCCGCCAAGGGAGGGGCTTTCTGAAAGCCCACGGCAGCGGCGTCCGGGCGCATACGGCCCATCCTTGCAGCTAGTGAGGCGCCGGCTGAATGTGTCATAATAAACCCATGAAGTCTACTTGTGCCATCTTCGCTCTGGCATCGATTCTATGCGGGAAGGTGGCTGCCCAAGACACGAACCTGGCGGGGGCTTATTACCACTTCACCCTGGCCAAGATGCATGAGATCGGCCAGGAGTTCTCAGAAGCCATTGCGCGCTTCGAAAAAGCCATCGAGCTGGACCCCGAGAGCGCTGACCTCCGGGTTGAGTTCGCAAACACCTTGATCCGGGCTGGCGAAATCAACCGGGCCAGGGAAGAATGTCACCGGGTTGTAGAGCTGGACCCTCAGGATCCCGAGCCCCACTACCTCTTGGGTCAGATCCACTTCAACTATCGCCAGGGTCGGGAGGAGTCTCTGGTGGAAAAGGCCATCAGCGAATTCGAACGGGTCATAGAGCTGTCACCGGAGTATTTCCAGGCCCTCTACTACCTGGGCCGTCTCTACCTGGTACAGAAAAGCTACGGCAAGGCCGTGGACACTTTCACGCGATTCAGCTCTCTCCAGCCTGTAGATCCGCGTGGCTACTACTTCAAGGCGTTTGCCCAAACAGAGCTGAGCCAGATCGACCAGGCCCTGAGTACACTGGAAAAGTCTCTCGGCTTTCGCATTGATGTCGAGAATTTAAAGTTGCTGGGTAGCCTCTACGAACGAACCAACCAAAGCGGCAAAGCGCTGGAGACTTACCAGCGGGCGCTTCAAGAGAGTCCCGCCCCAGAGATTGGACGCCGCGTCGCCTTTCTGCTGGCCACGGAAGGTCGCTACTCCGAAGCCATCCCCCTTTTAGAGGATCTGGCCGCCCGCCGTCCTCAAAATGTGGAGATCCGCCTCGAATTGGGTCGGGCCCTGATGGGGGCGAAGAAGTATTCGGATGCGGCTGAACTTGTGAAGGCGATTCTTGAGGATGAGCCTGAAAACATGGAGGCCAACTACGAACTGGCCCGTACGCTCTCCGAGCTTGGCGACCGACATCAGGCTATCGAGAAGTTTCTCGAGCTCCTCGAAATGGATTCCTCGTCGCGTCATCGCGAGCACCTTCAAACCCAGTTGGGCCTTCTTTATCAGCAGACCCGACAATACGACAAAGCGACGGCCATCTTTCGCGAGCTTAGCGCCAAATCCCCCCAGAATCCGTTTGCACGCCTGCGTTTGGTCCATGCTCTGCGGGACGGGGGCAGGACGGATGAAGCCGTCAAGCTGAGCGGGGAACTGCTGCGGGATCGCCCCGAGGATCAGTATGCTATCCTGGCGCGAGCGCAAGTTCTTTCCGAGGCCGATCGGTTAGATTCGGCCATCCAGCTACTGGAGAAAACGATTGAGGGAAACGCCGAGACGGAACCCTATTACCTCCAGGCCAGCCAACTTTACGTCGAACACAAGAAGTACGAACTGGCTCAGAAAATGGTCCAGAAAGGACTTCAAACAGAATCCTCCAGCGAGGCCATGCGGTTTCAGCTGGGAGCCGTCTACGAGCGCCAGGAGAAATTCGCGGAAGCGGAGACCCAATTTCAGGCGATTCTCGGGGACGACCCGGCACACGCTGGCGCACTGAACTACTTGGGTTACATGCTGGCCGAACAGGGAGTGCGGTTGCAGGAAGCTCTGGTTCACATCAAAAAAGCGGTTGAACTCGACCCGTACAATGGCGCCTACCTGGACAGCTTGGGGTGGGCCTACTTCAAGTTGGATCATCTGGCGCTGGCCGAGCGATACCTTCGTCAGGCGGTACGGCTCAATGATGCCGACGCCACCATCCACGAGCACTTGGGCGACGTCTACTACAAATTGGGCCAGTACGAGGAAGCTCGAGAGCACTACGAGCAATCGGTGTCCTTTTCAAAGGAAGCCGACGAGCGGAAGAAGGTTCGTCTCAAGTTGGTCAATCTGAATAAGCTGCTTTCTAAAAGAGACCGCTGAGACGCGCGGCATGGGTTCTCGCAACCGCTGGGGCCCCGAAGTTGGCCCGTTACACCAAACCAAACCTCACAAACAACGTGACGAAGCGGCAGGCTGGGCAATTGCGCGTACCCTCGTGCGCCAAAGTAAACTGGATCTTGAAAGTCCTGGGCCGGCGGGAAGACGGCTACCACGAGGTGCGTACCCTTTATCAGACCATTGATCTTCAGGACCAGATCCATTTCCAGCTCACCACCGACTCACGGGTCACTCTGGATACCGAGGGTCGGCAGGTCGCTGGGGGAGAAGAAAATCTTATCGTTCGTTCGGCTCGGTTGCTGGAGGACAGGAAAGCCCAACCGAACTGGGGTGCACACATCCGCCTCTTCAAAAGGATTCCCGTAGGGGCAGGATTGGGGGGCGGCTCCAGCAACGCGGCCATCACACTGGTGGCGTTGAATCAAATCTGGGACTGTGGCCTGACCCGGGCAACTCTGTCTCGACTGGCCGCCCGGTTGGGCTCGGACGTTCCGTTTTTTCTCCTGGGTGGAACCGCTTTAGGATTGGGTCGGGGAGAGCAGATCATCCCCTTGCCCACCCCCACCCTGTCCGGGAGCCTGCTGATCCTCTACCCTGGATGGGAGATTTCCAGTGGTGCGGCCTACCGTCTGGGCGGATGGGATGACTGGCACCAGGAGGGATTGACAGCGACAGGCTTGGAAACTACAATTTGGCTCTTCAACAAGGCCATCAGGCGCCTTGAGCAGGGTTGTGCTGGCCTCGAGAACGATTTCCAGGCACCCCTATTTCGAAACTATCCATCTCTTGAAAAGGCCCGTCAGCGATTGAGTGAAGCCGGCTGCGAAGAAGTGATACCCTGCGGTAGCGGATCAGCCCTCTTGGGATGGATGCCGACGGAGGGTGTGTCGGATCGAATGCGAGGGCTTGTGGACGGGGGTTGCGGGGGAGAAGTTTTCCCCTGCCGTGTGTTGACTCAGCACGAGTATGAGAATCTTTTGATCCGAGCCGGCCTGCAGCTGGGACCGAACCGAATTCGAGAGGGCTGGTACCCATGTCGAATTTGAAAATATTCTCCGGTAGCGCCAATCCGGAACTGGCCGCAGCAATTAGCAGCCATCTGGAAGAGCCGCTGGGGCAGTCGAGACTGAAGCGGTTCAGCGATGGTGAGGTGAATTTCCAGATTCTGGAAAACGTTCGCGGAAAGGACGCGTTCATCATCCAGCCGACCTGCCCGCCCGTGAACGAGAATCTGGTGGAACTGTTGATCATGATCGACGCCTTCAAGAGGTCCTCGGCACGGCGCATTACGGCGGTCCTTCCCTACTACGGCTACGGCCGCCAGGATCGGAAGGACAAGCCCAGGGTCCCGATCTCCTCGAAACTGGTGGGCGACTTGTTGTCAGCGGCCGGAGCCCAGCGGCTTCTAACCATGGATTTGCATGCCGGGCAGATCCAGGGGTTTTTCAACATGCCGGTAGATCATCTGTTTGCCACACCGGTTATCCTCGACTATCTCACCCAGGTGCAATTTGAGCGGCCGGCCATTGTCTCTCCCGATGCAGGTGGAGTGGAAAGGGCTCGGGCCTACGCCAAACGCATGCAGGCCACCTTGGCCATCATCGACAAGAGAAGAGTTGACGACAATGAAGCAGCGGTCATGAACATCATTGGCGATGTCGATGGCCGCGACGTGATTCTTGTAGACGACATGATTGATACGGCCGGGACCGTGGTGCAGGCCACGGATGCGCTGCGGCGACAGGGCGCCCGGCGTCTGTGGGTGGTGGCTACTCACGCCGTCTTGTCCGGGCCTGCCATCGGTCGCTTGGCGGAGTCCAATTTTGAAACCATTCTCGTCACCAATACCGTGGCGCTGCAGAAAGAAAAACAGCTTTCAAAATTAAAGGTCCTGTCCGTGGCAGCGCTTCTGGGGGAGGCGATCCGATCCATCCACGAGGAAACCTCGGTGAGCAGACTCTTTATTTGAAGGTCCAACCGAAGCTTTCATTACATTGGAGACCTGAGAGATGCCCCAACTTAGCATGCAGGCAACGCGGCGAGAGGCCTATGGGAAAAATGCCAACCGCCGCCTCAGAGCGGACGGAAGGATCCCGGCCGTTGTCTACGGGCGTGGGCAAGATTCGGTCTCGCTGAGCGTCGACCCCAAGGAAGTGATTCGCATCCTTCATTCCGAGAGCGGCCGCAACACCATCTTCAAGCTGCAGGTCGAGGGGAGCGAGCAGGATGTGTTGGTCAAGGAATTCCAGCTGCACCCAGTCCGAGACGACTTGCTACATGCCGATTTTCAGACGGTGGTCATGGATGAGAAGATGGTGTTCGAGGTCCCCGTCCAGATTGAAGGCGTTCCTGAAGGAGTGAAGGTTGTCGGCGGAGTGCTCGACTTGGTGTTGAGGGAGATCGAGCTGGAATGCCTCCCCGGAGATCTGCCCGACCATATCGCTGTGGATGTCACCCCTCTGGAAGTAGGAGACTCGATCCGCGTGGAGGATCTCCGGCTGGGAGATGCAAAGGTTGAGGTTCTTTCTGAGCCGGATCTGGTGGTCGCAACCGTGATCCCGCCGCACGTCGAGGAAGTCGAAGAAGAGGTGGCGGAAGAGGAAGCTGCCGAGCCGGAAGTCATCGCCAAGGGCAAGGAAGAGGAGGAAGAGGGGGAGGCGGAGCAGGAGTAGCCCCGCGGTGTATCTGATCACCGGCCTAGGAAATCCTGGACCGCGCTTCGAGAACCATCGGCACAATATCGGGTTTGTGCTGTTGGATCGGATGGCGAGCCGCCACAAATCGGGCTTCGACCGCGTGATTGAGCAGGCTCAGATCAGCCTTCTCGAATACTTCCAAGAACCGGTTCTTCTGGCCAAACCTCTGAGTTTTATGAACCGGAGCGGACCCGTGGTTGGAGGACTCGTCCGCCGCTACGACATCGATCTCGAGAAACTGCTGGTAGTTTACGATGACATTGCACTGCCTCTTGGGAAGATCCGGGTACGGCGTGCGGGCAGTTCAGGCGGACAAAAGGGGATGGAGTCCATTATCGACACCCTTCAGACACAGGAGATCCCACGACTGCGGATCGGAATCCGCCACGGTGACCCTCCCTTGGACTACGCTTCCTATGTGTTGGCTGACTTCCCACGAAGTGAAGCTAAAGTCCTGGATGAAGTCTTGGAGCACGCCCTGCGAGCCACCGAAACTATTTTGTCAGAGGGTCTGGGTAAAGCCATGGCAGAGTTTAACTGATCTTCGTCCGAAGGAAGGATGCCATCAGAAATGACGACCTACATCTATCTGTTGCCCGCGGTGGGACTGGTTGGACTGATGTGTGCGGCGCTGGTTTATGCATTCATAAAAAAAATCGAAGTATCCAACCCAACCATGCGCGAGATCTCACAGGCCATCCACGATGGAGCCATGGTCTTTCTACGCAGAGAATACAGCATCCTCGCCTGCTTTGTCTTGATCGTCTTCGTGCTGCTGTGGGCCGGCATCTCCAAGTGGACCGGGCTGGCCTTTCTGATCGGAGCTTTGAGCTCGATGCTGGCCGGCTTCTGGGGAATGAAGGCCGCCACTCGAGCCAATGTGAGGACTTGCCAGGCCGCCAACGAGTCGGGGATTGCCAAGGCCTTGAACGTGGCCTTCTCGGGAGGGGCGGTCATGGGCCTCTCCGTGGCCAGTCTGGGACTGGTGGGACTGGGCACGATCTACATTCTCTACACCCGGGGAATTCTTCAAAGCAGTGATATCAACGGCTTTGCCATGGGCGCCAGCTCCATCGCACTGTTTGCCCGCGTGGGGGGAGGTATCTACACGAAAACGGCGGACGTGGGAGCCGACCTGGTGGGAAAAGTAGAGGCTGGGATCCCGGAGGATGACCCGCGCAACCCGGCCACTATTGCCGACAACGTAGGAGACTGTGTGGGAGACACGGCGGGGATGGGCGCCGACATTTTCGAAAGTTACGTCGGTTCCGTGGTGGCCACGATCGCCATCGCCGCTATGGGCGCTTCCAAGGTACTGGAGATTCGTCCAGACAACCAGTTCTCCTATATGTCGCTTCCCCTGTTTATCGCGGCTCTGGGACTCATTGCGTCCCTCATCGGTATCGCATCGATACGCGTGTTTCGAAACCTGGGACCTGCCGCCGCTCTGAGGAACTCCACCTATGTCAGTGCCGCACTGCTCCTGATCGGGGCCTTTTTAACGGTGGAGCTGCTGGGGCTGGAGATCGGTATCTTCTTCGCGCTCCTGTTCGGTACCATTGCGGGCATTGTCATAGGACTCCTAACCGAGTGGTACACCTCCGGGCAGCCCATTGAGAAGATTGCAGACGCCTGCAAAACCGGGGTCGCCACCAATATCATCGCCGGGTTGGCTGTGGGCATGCAATCCACGGCTCTGCCGGTGCTCACCATCGCCGGAACGATCCTGATCGCTTTCAACTATGCTGGCTTGTACGGGATCGGAATTGCCGCCGTGGGCATGCTGGCCACCGTGGGGATCACGATGTCCGTCGATGCCTACGGGCCCATCGCCGACAACGCCGGCGGCATTTCTGAAATGAGTGGGCTGGGACCGGAGACACGGCGGGTCACCGACGCTCTGGATTCTTTGGGGAATACCACGGCGGCCATCGGAAAGGGCTTTGCCATTGGCTCGGCGGCTTTGACTGCCCTGGCTCTGTTCTCCGCCTACACCCAGACGGTTGGTTTGCCTTCCCTGGATCTGATCGATCCAACGGTCGTGGTGGGCCTGTTCATCGGAGGCATCCTCCCCTTCTTCATTGCCGACCGGACCATGTCCTCGGTCGGCAAAGCGGCCATCAGTATGGTCGAAGAGGTGCGGCGCCAGTTTCGCGACATCCCCGGACTGATGGAGGGCAAAGCCAGGCCGGATACGGCCCGATGTGTCGACATCTCTACCCGGGCCGCCTTGAGAGAGATGGTCTTGCCGGGCCTGACCGCGGTGATAACCCCCGTTGTGGTTGGCTTCGGTCTCGGCCCAGAGGCCTTGGGGGGGATGCTGGCTGGTGCTACCCTGACGGGTGTCCTGCTGGCTCTCTTTATGGCCAACGCCGGTGGAGCCTGGGACAACGCCAAGAAACGCATCGAGGAAGGCTATCTGGGTGGGAAGGGCTCCGAGCCACATAAAGCCGCCGTGGTTGGGGATACGGTAGGCGATCCCTTCAAGGACACTAGCGGACCGTCCATGAATATTCTCATCAAACTGATGTCGATTGTTTCTCTCGTCATCGCCCCACTTCTGGTGTGAGGGATGGCCGCGGGACAAACGGCTCCGCCGTGCCCTATCCTATGCTAGAATGTGAACCTTCCCGATCTAGGAGCGAGCTGTCATGAGAAGCTATGAGGTCGTTTTTACGTTGGCGCCGAGTTTGTCGGAAGAAGAGATCGAGCAGAATATCGCTACCTTCACCCAAGCAGCCCAGCAAGAGGGCGCCAGCATCGTGGGTGTGGATAAGTGGGGAAAACGGAAATTGGCCTTCCCCGTCAAGAAGCATACCGAGGGCTACTATGTGGTGGTGACCTTGGAAGAGCCAGCGGCTCAGGCGGTTAGGGAATTGGAAAGACGCTTCAAAGTCACCGACTCCGTGATCCGCTTTTTGACCGTTCGCACGGATTTGGATTTGAAGCGGGCTGAGAAGGCGAAGAAAAAGAAAGAAAAACGCCCCCCTCGACAGCGACGGCAGAAGGTGGGGATCGGCAAGGAGTAACGCGATGGCCAGAACGCGGAAGTTCTGTAAGTTCTGTGCGGACAAGGTGGAACATATCGATTACAAGGATGTCCGGTCCTTGAATCAGTACGTTCCGGAACGCGGGAAGATCACCCCTCGCCGCATCTCCGGCGTCTGCTCTCGCCACCAGCGGCGTTTGAATCGGGCCATCAAGATCGCTCGGCATCTGGCCTTGCTGCCCTATACCACGGAATGAGACATCCGGAGAAGAAGAGCCGATGTAAGGTTATCCTGGTGGGCGATGTGCAGGAACTTGGCAAGCGGGGCCAGGTGGTGCAAGTGGCGAAGGGTTATGGGCGCAACTATCTCATTCCCAAACAATTGGCTATGCCAGTCACGCCAGGCAACCTGAAGATGGTTG
Organism: Acidobacteriota bacterium; assembly: GCA_965205565.1. Lineage (GTDB taxonomy): Bacteria > Acidobacteriota > UBA6911 > RPQK01 > CBDBID01 > CBDBID01. The sequence continues at coordinate 25,767 of CBDBID010000037.1, read as the reverse complement.
AGCAGCAGCGCCTGGTTGCTGTCAAACGAGAAGTCAAATACAAGGAAGAAGCTCAATTGTTAGTCCAGGAATTGGATCGCCTGCATCTGGTTTTCAGCCGGAAAGCGGGGGAGACGGGCCTGCTCTTCGGTTCCGTAACGGCGAAAGACGTGGGTGATCTGCTCGCCCAGCAGGGCATCCGGTTGGATCGACGCAAGATCCTTCTCGAGCTCCCAATCAAGAAGATTGGCAACTTCAACGTTCCCGTTCATCCTCACACGGAAGTCCATTCGGAATTGCTGGTATCGGTGACGGAGGAAAAGGAAGAAACGGTCACCCGCGTGCTCACGAAGAATGAAGAAAGCCAGCAGATTGTTCAGGAACTGGAAAACGTGCTGCAGCAGGCGGAAAAGTTGGCTGACGCCCAAAAGCCGCAGGAACCGGAAGCAACCAGCGGAGAGCAGCCCCAAAACGAAGAAAAGGAACCTACCCCGGAAACAGGATGATGCCCGCCTGGGCCAGTCTCCGCGAATCCGTTTTTAGCGGCTACGGAAATTTCGGGATGGGTCGGTGGGTGTTTCCAATATGAGCCCCCCTTCTGACGAGAAGTCCCTCATCTTCAGCAACTCACCAGAAGTCGCGGTGCACTTGCAAAAGAGCCTGCCGCACAGCTTGGAAGCGGAGCGGGCCGTTCTGGGTGCCATCCTCTTGGAGAACAGCGTTTTCGACCAAGCGGCCGAGATTCTGACCGAAAGCGATTTCTATCTGGGGGGACACCAGAAGATTTTCTCCAAGATGGTGGCTCTGGCTTCCGTCTCGAAAGCCATGGACCTGCTCATGTTGCGGGAGGTTTTGGAGAGGGACAACCAGCTGGAATCGGTGGGAGGCGTAGCCTACGTCGCCTCGCTTCTGGATGGGGTTCCCCGCCTCTCCAATATCGACCACTATGCCCGCATCGTCAAAGAGAAATCCCTGCTGCGAAAACTGATCCATTCCGCCAATGAAATCGTGGTCCGAAGCTTTTCCGATGAGGAGGAGCCGCTCACTCTGCTGGAACAGGCCGAGAAGGCCATCTTCGAAATCAGCCAGGAAAAGATACAGGGCGGCTTTGTAAGCTTGAGTGATCTGCTTCCCGACACCTACAAGCACATGCAGTCACTTCACGAGCTCAAAGATGTCGTCACCGGCATCTCCACCGGTTTCATCGACTTGGACCGCCTCACCTCGGGATTGCAGTGCTCTGACCTGATCATCCTGGCGGCTCGACCGGGACTGGGCAAGACTAGCCTGGCCCTGAATATCGCTCAGCACGCTGCCGTCGAAGAAAAGAAGGTGGTGGGCGTGTTTAGTTTGGAGATGGCCGCCCAGCAGCTGGTGATTCGGCTACTCTGTGCGCAGGCTCGAATCGATGGCCATAAATTACGATCCGGGTACCTGTCCAAGGAGGATTGGCAACGAGTGGCCGGAGGGATGAGCAAGCTGTCGCAAGCCCTCATCTACCTGGACGACTCGGCGGGACTCTCCATCATTGAGATGCGCTCCAAGGCTCGCCGGCTCAAAGCCGAGAAGGGTCTGGATCTATTGATCGTGGACTATCTCCAGCTGATGGGGGGTAGCAGTGGTTCCCGGGTCCGCTATGAAAATCGCCAGCAGGAGATCTCGGCCATCAGCCGTTCTCTGAAGGGGCTGGCCAAAGAACTGGACGTGCCCGTCATCGCTTTGTCCCAGCTTAGCCGGGCTCCCGAACAGCGTCGGGGCGATCACCGACCCCAGCTCTCCGATCTGCGAGAATCCGGATCCATCGAACAGGACGCCGATGTGGTGCTGTTTATCTACCGGGAGGATCTGTACAAGAAGACCGAGGATGTGGGAGACGAAGAGGGGGTGGCGCAGATCATCATCGGCAAGCAGCGCAACGGTCCCACCGGTGTTATCAAACTGGTCTTCATTGAACCCTGGACGAAGTTCGAGAACCTGGCCCGCGAGATATAGGGTTCGTCACTGACGGGGAACACTGCGAGGTGGGCATCTTCCAGATGACATCGGAGGGGCTGGGCCGGTATGGGTACAATCGAGCGCGGGTGACACGAATTGGTTGGATTGGTCCTGGTGGCGGCCGGCGCGGGTTCCCGCATTGATTCTCCCGTACCAAAACAGTTTCTGTTGAGAGAAGGGAAACCCCTTTATTTGCACTCTTTGCAGCCGTTTCTGCCCCTCGTATCAGAGGCGGTCGTAGTCGTTCCGCGGGACTGGAAAGAGACGGTCCAAACGCAACTGGAGGGTCGTTTCAGGTCCGGAAAACTGGTCGTCGTCGCGGGCGGAGCGCACCGCCAGGATTCCTCTCGAAAAGGCCTGTGCCGGTTGTCTGCCAGGGTGAAAACGGTTCTGGTTCACGATGCGGTCCGGCCGTTCGTCTCTAGTGGGTTGATTCAAAGAGTCATTGAGGGCGCCGGGCGATTCGGAGCCTGTGTCCCCGCCCTTCCGATCGGTGAGACGGTAAAGGAAGTGGAGGGGGAACGGGTCGTCAAGACCGTGGATCGGGATCGGCTTCGTCTGATCCAGACCCCCCAAGGATTCGAAATGGATCTCTTGAAGAAGGCGCTTCACCGCAGTCTCCGAGACCGGTTTTATGGGACCGACGAGGCCGTCCTGGTGGAACGCCTCGGAAGCCCCGTCTTCGTGGTGGGAGGGGATGTGACCAATGTGAAGATCACCTGGCCGGGCGATCTCAATGAGCCTCCGACCATCGACTGATCGCGAGTCCGTCCCGACTATGCAGGTAGGCCCGGGACCAGGGTGCCTCGTCGTTTCGGAGGGATGCAACCGTGAAATACCGAGTGGGTCTCGGATACGACTTTCACCCTTTTCAACCGGGTGGGCGGCTGATGCTGGGGGGCGTACAGATCCCTCATGGTCGGAGTCTGGCGGGCCATTCCGATGCCGACGTACTCGTTCATGCGGTAGCCGATGCGCTGCTGGGCGCCACCGGCCTGAGGGACATCGGTAGCTATTTTCCGGATACCGACCCTCGTTACCGCGATGTTTCCAGTTTGCTGATCCTCGAGAAGGTCTACCGGCTGGTACGAGGCAAAGGTTACAAAGTGGGTAACGTGGACGTCACGGTAGTGGCGGAGGAGCCCCGAATTGTAACGCATGTGGATGCCATGAAGGCCAATCTGGCCAGGGTCTTGTATGTGAAGACGAGCCACATTGCGATCAAGGCTACCACCATGGAAGGCCGGGGAGTGGTGGGGCGAAGGGAAGGAATCGCCTCCCAGGCGGTGGCGCTGGTGGTGCGGGTTGGAACCGGCGAAGAGGTGGAATGAATCCAACTTCCCAAATGGTTTCAGTCGCGACGAGAGCCGCTCTCGAGGGCGGTCGTCGGCTGAAGGAACGTCGCGGTACTGCCTTCCGCATCTCCAAGAAAGACCGGATCAACCTGGCGACTGAAGTGGATCTGGAGGCGGAACGGATCGTCGTCGAGCGAATCCGCTCCCACTTCCCCGATCACCAGATACTTGCCGAGGAGGGAGGGCTCACCGGGGCTGATGCCTCCTTCCGCTGGATTGTCGATCCCTTGGACGGGACTACCAACTACGCTCACGGCTATCGATTCTTCTGCGTCTCGATTGGCCTGGAAATCGATCGAGAACTCCAGCTGGGGGTGGTTTATGATCCTGTCACTGAGGAACTGTTCACGACCGAAAAGGGCCAAGGAGCGCGGCTCAACGGTCAGCCCATCGGAGTGTCGCCCCAGGATGTGTTGGTGGATAGTCTAGTGGCCACGGGTTTCCCGTATGACCGGGAGCAGATGCAGCGCAATCTGGACCTGTTTGGTCGGGTGATGCTGAAGGTTCGAGCCATCCGCCGGGACGGTGCAGCTGCGCTAGATCTTTGTTACGTGGCCTGCGGGCGCTTCGACGCCTTTTGGGAGCTACACCTGAGTCCCTGGGACGTGGCGGCTGGCAAACTGATGGTGGAGGAGGCGGGGGGGGGCGGGTGACCGATTTGCGGGGAAAGAACTGGCAGATGAGGGGCGGCGAAGTACTGGCCAGCAACGGCGCTCTTCACCCAGCTTTGCTCGAGTTGATCGAGGCAGGTTCCATCTGAATGCCTCTGGCGCCTTACCCCGCTAACGTTTCCAGGCAGCTGAGCTCCCAGTCGGTGTACCCCGGGGTTAGAGCACCTCCTTGATGCGGCGGGCCACCTTCTCGCCTACGTAGGGGATGAGTTCTTCGAGCGTGGCCTGCCGAACGCCACGCACACTGCCAAAATTTCGGAGGAGCCGTTTTCGACGTTTTTCTCCGACCCCGGGGACCCGGTCCAGAGTCGACGAGAAGTCTCGCAGAGACCGTCTTTTTCGATGATAGGTGACGGCGAAGCGGTGCGCTTCGTCGCGAATGTGCTGCAGGAGATGCAGGACGTTTGAGGTGCGCTCCAGGATGACGGGTTCGTCTTGGCCTTGCACGAAGATGTGCTCTTCGCGCTTGGCGATACTGGCCAAGGCGATGGTCTCCGCATCCAGTTCGGAAAGAGCCTGGTAGGCAAAATGGAGCTGGCCCTTGCCGCCGTCGATCAGGATCAGGTCGGGTAGTGGCCTGCTCTCCTTCAACAGACGCCGGTAGCGCCGGGAAACCACCTCGTAGATGGCGCTGAAATCATCGGGGCCGCTTACGGTGCGGAGCTTGAACTTTCGATAGTCGCTTTTCTTCATCACGCCCCCCTCGCAAACCACCAGGGAGGCGACTGTTTCCGCACCCTGGATGTTGGATACATCAAAGCCTTCGATGCGCTCCGGAAATTGGGCTAGATCCAGATCCTCCTTCAGAGCTTGTAGGAGTTTTTGCTTTTCCGAGCGTAGAATGCGGAAGCGGGCGTCGAAGGCGATGCGGGCGTTTTTCTCGACCAGCAAGAGGAGATCGAGTTTGGACCCGCGGCGCGGAATCCTCAGCCGTACCTGGCCCCTGCGTCCCTTGTGAGCTCGTCTCTCGGTCAGCCACCGGGCGAGCAATTCCCAGTCTTCAATTTCGTCGGGTAGGTAGATCTCGCGAGGGACGAAACCCGACTGCAGGTAGTACTGTTGCAAGGCATCCCGGAGGAATTTCTGGGGATGAAAAAACGCTAGGTCCTCCCAGTAAAACTCGTGTTTGCCGACGATCTTTCCGGAGCGCAGGGTGAATAGCTGCAGAGCCAGGCGCTGGCCTTCCCGGTAGTAGGCGAAGATGTCGGCGTCCGAGGCGCCGCCCAGGATCATCTTCTGCTTTTCCGCCAGGTCACGGACCAGTCCGATTCGGTCTCGATAAAAGGCGGCTGCTTCGTAGTGGCGCTTCTCGGAAGCACGCAACATCTTGCGTTTCAAACTTTCGATCAGTTTTCGGTTTTTTCCCTCCAGCAGCAGGACCACGTCGCGGACCGCTTGGGCGTACTGGTCCCGGGTGCACAGGCCAGCCACGCATGGCCCCAGACAGCGCTTGATGTAGTACTCCAAGCAGGGCCGGTCCAGGCCGCCGTCGATCTCCAAATCGCAGGTCCTTAGAAGGAAGTGTCGGTTAATGATCTTGACGGTGCTGCGGGCCAGGGAAGCCGGCAGATAGGGGCCAAAGTAGAGGGCTCCGTCGTCCACAACCCGGCGCGTTAGGAGAACCCGAGGGTAAGGTTCGTTCAGGGTCAATTTGATGTGAAGAAACGCCTTGTCATCCTTGAGGTTGACGTTGAATTTCGGCTTGTGATTCTTGACCAGGGTGCTCTCCAGGAGGAGAGCCTCCAGCTCATTGTCGGTCAGGATGTAGTCGAGGTCTCCGATGTGGTCTTTCAGGACCTCGGTTTTGTGATCGGCGCTGCGGGCGGTTTGAAAATAAAAACGCACCCGGCTGCTCAGATTCCTGGCCTTTCCGATGTAGATCACTCGGCCGCGAGCGTCCTTGAGCAGATAGACTCCCACCGCTTCCGGGAGGCTTCGGATTTTTGCCTCCAGGTCCTCAGGCCCCATCTGTTGGATTATAACAGCTGATTTGCGGGCGGTGATGGCTACCCGAGCGTCTGGCTGGTCGCGGCGCTCGTACCGATGGGGGTGTGGTTCCAACCGTATCGGAGGACTCGGATTTGCACCGGCGGGCGGCGGGCAAACTGGATGGCTTCTTCGTGGTTGGGCATGTAGATGTCGATAATCGTGCCTTTGACGGCGTCTCCGGTATCCATGACCGTGTAGATGCCGCTGTAGCGTCCCGCATGGACTTCAATTACCGAACCGATTGGCAGAATATCGGGATCCGCCGCCACGATCCCGCGCCGGACTCTCACCCCGGAGAAGGTGATGCCGGCGCCTCGAAGCGCTTGAATTGGAACAGGCCTACAGAGTGGTCCAAGGTGCACCCTTCCTCCTCGTAGTCCAATTCTGGCAGAGCCACGTCCGTTTCCGTCGGGGTTGACGAAAGGCCTAGCAGCAGGGCGCTGGAAACCAGGGTGAGGAGGAAAAACGAAGCCACCGCGATGGACGCCCTGCTCAAGTCATCCTTCATAAGGTGTCTCCTTCGCAACCGCATCAATTGGAGCTACCCTCAGAAGGTGTGTAAAAAGCGGAAGGCGGTGAGTATCCTTTCGGGGTGAATAAAACCCAGGGTCGAAAGACCCACAAGGGAAGGAGTACACACCGCGCATGAGCAAGAAGGACATCGACTTCCGGAAGGAGTCAAGAGTTTGGTTCGGGGGGTTGGAGGATTGGGTCCGAGAGAAGATCCAATCGTGGATTCAGGGACTTTTGGAGGAGGAAGTCACGCAGCTACTGGGACGGGAAAAGAGTGAGCGGCGGCGGGTTGTAGACAGGCCGGCCGGATATCGCAACGGCTACGGCAAGGCCAGGCGGGTGAGGCTGAGCAGTGGGACCATCACGGTTCGCCGGCCTCGAGTCCGGAACCTAAAGGAACGTTTTGAAAGCCGGGTGCTGCCGCTGTTTGCCAAGCGGACCCGCCAGGTTCTGGACTTAATCCCGGAGGTGTACTTGCATGGTTCTGGCCCAGGGAGATTTCGATCTGGCACTCAGAGGACTCTTAGGAGAGGAGGCGGCGCTCTCAGCCAATACCGTGGGGCGACTCAAACACAAGTGGCAGGCGGAGTGGAAAGCCTGGCAGAACCGCCCTGTAGAAGATTTGGAAGTGGTGTATTTGTGGGCCGATGGCATCTACGTGAAGGCCGGCTTGGAGAAAGAAAAGGCGGTGTTGCTGGTGGTGATGGCCGCCTTAAGTGATGGAAGCGAAGTGGTGCTGTCCGTCAGCAGTGGTTATCGGGAATCGAGCCAGAGCTGGTTGCAGGTGCTGCGAGACTTGAAGTCGCGAGGGATGGGTTCTCCTCGGTTGGTGATAGCCGACGATCACCTGGGTATCTGGGCCGCTTTACGCAACGTCTACCCGGAGGCCCAAGAGCAACGGTGTTGGAAATCACCGCATCGTCAACCTGCTGGCTCAGGTGCCCAAAGGAGTCCACAAGTCAGCACTGCTGATGCTGCGCCAGATTCCCTATACAGCCAGCCGCCAGGAGGCCGAACGCCTCAAGAAGGTCTTCCAGAACTGGTGCCGAAGCAAGGGCCTGACCCAGGCCGCCGAGCTGATCGATCGGGACTGGGATCGGATGGTCACTTTCTACAGCTTTCCAAAGCCCCAGTGGCAACACTTGCACACCACCAACCCGGTGGAATTCCCCTTTGCCGCCCTGAGACTGCGAACGGATGCAGCCAAGCGGTTCAAGAAAGTGGAAAACGCCCAGGCGGTGATCTGGAAGATGCGGCTGGTGGCCGAGCAGCGATTCCGGCGTCTCAAGGCCCCCGAGTTGATGCAAGACGTCTACACAGGCGCCCAATACGCGAATGGAGTTCTGGTTAAAGAGGTCTCGGAGGAAAAGCCGCCTGAACTTTTACACACCTCGTGACATAAGCTCCATTGATTGTCTTATAGCAACCCCTACCCAAGGGGTGCTCCAAGCAAGATTTTGGGGAATTTTTGGACGGCTGCTAGCCTTGGCCTAGAGCCTTCAGTTGCCGGGTCAGAGCGGGGACGATTTCCAGCAGGTCACCCACCACCCCGTACGTCGCCACGCTGAAAATGGGAGCGTTCGGATCGATGTTGATGGCCACGATGCAGGAGGATTTTTTCATCCCCACCAGGTGCTGAATGGCTCCCGAAATACCACAGGCCACGTAGAGTTTGGGTGCGACGGTCTGCCCGGAACTGCCGATCTGCCGGTCCCTGCCCAGCCACTTGCTGTCCACCACTGGCCGGCTGGCGCCGATCTCGGCTCCCAGTGCTTGGGCCAGTTCTTCGATCAGCTTCAGATTCTCAGGTTTGCGGATTCCCCGGCCCACTCCGACGATGATCTCCGCCTGGCTCAGATCGACATGATCTTTGCCAGCGGCCACCCTTTCGAGCACCTCCCGGCGACTCTCAACTGCCGATAGATCGACGGAGCACTCTCGAGTTGGTGCCGAGCCGGGGGTCAGATCTTCCGCCGCCGCGGCTCCCGACTGCACGGTGACGATCCAGGGAGGGTCGGATCGGACGGCCACGTCGGCGTTCAATTTGTTGCGAAACATCTGGCGCACGAAGATCAGCTGTTCCCTCTCCTGGCGGAAGCCGATGCAGTCCGTCACCAGCGCGCAGCCCAGCCGGGCTGCCAGCTTGGGGGCCAGATCGATGTTCTCGTAGCTGTGAGCCATCAACACCAGGGTGGGCCGCTCCTGACCGGTCAGTTGACTCAGGGCTTCGCAGTGGATATCGGGATCGTACTGGGCCAACTTGGTGTCTTTCACCGTCAGGATCGAGTCCAGATCGTAACCACTCAGCTGGCGGGCAGCGGTTTCCACTTCCTCTCCCAGCAGGATTGCCTGCACCGACCCCTTCAGCGAGCAAGCCAGGGCCTGGCCCAGAGCCATCGCTTCCAGTGAGGTGCTCTGGGGCCGTCCGTCGCTGCTGTCGACCAAGACGTGAACCGAAGGTTTCATGGCAAGGGAGACTCGGACACCGAGGCTTGGAAAAGGAACGCCCTCACAATTGGGGCAGGGAGACGGCAGGTGGCCTCTTAGAGGAGGCGGGCCTCCTTTCTCAGTTTATCCACCAGTTGGCTCGCCACCTCATCCGCATCCCCTTCTAGCATTTCTGCCTTCTGGTGTGTTTCGGGCCAATACAGGCGCACCACTTCCAGTTGGGGCGCAGAGTCCAGATCGACTCCCAATCTGTCGAGATCGATTTTGCGGATTTCCTTCTTGCGCGCCTTCATGATGCCTTTGAGCGACGTATATCGGATGGGGCTGATCCCGGCCTGAATGGCTAGAAGGGCGGGAAGCGGCAATCTCACCCACTCAAACCAGCCGCTCTCCATTTCACGAAGCGCCTTGACTTGCTGCCTCTCCAGGTCGAGTTGGATCTGCATCACAATGGTGGCGTGAGGGAGGTCCAGGAGTCCGGCCAGGAGGATGCCGGTTTGAGCGTAGCCGTAATCATCGGATTGCGTCCCCACCAGCACCAGGTCGGTGTTCTCCTGGCGCAGCACCTCCGCCAGTACAGCGGCGGCCGGGTGGGGAGATTGGATCTTGGACTCTTCATCCAGAACCAGAATCGCCCGGTCGGCTCCCATGGCCAATCCCTTGCGAAGTGATCGCTCGGTGCGCTGCCGGCCCACCGAGATCAATACCACTTCTCCTGCGCCTTGACTCTCTCGTAGTTTCAGAGCCTCCTCCAGCGCGTACTCGTCGCACTCGTTGATTTGGTAGGTGAGATCCGTTTCCTCGATCCATCGATGGGAAGAGTCGACCTGGTACCGCGTTTCCCGGTCGGGAACGTCTTTTAAACAGACGGCGATCTTCATTACCGGAAGAGTTTCTCGAAGGCGTCGCGAGCGTCGTCGGGTCGGTCGTCACTGGCCGAGGAAGTGATTTTTTCGACCGTGTTTCGGGCCTCGAAATACTGGCACTGATTGGCGACGTCCTTGCGGGAGATCCGTTCCGGGATCGGCTGGGAGCATTCTAAGCGGCTGGCCGGATCGAAGAAAACGCAGTTCTTGCAGCTGTGCAGGTCGGCGCCACACCGGTTGCACCGACTGGCGAAGGTCACGTCCTTGAGTTTGGCCGGAAGAACGGTCCCGCAAAGAGCACAGCGGAACATTTGCCGAAAGCCGGGCATGATCGGGGAGCGGGGTCCTTCCCGAAGTCGAGGAGCCGCTCGGGGTTGCCGCTCCTCTTGCTTGCGGTCCTGATATCCGGCCTGGCGGTACTTTCGGTTCATGGGTGGCCCGTTTCCAGCGGGACGAGAGTCAACGGCCCTTCAATTCGGAGTGAGTCGGAGTTCGGTTAATCGAGGAGACCACAGGTTGCCTTGGGTCCGCTGATGTCCACAGCGTCCGCTCCGGAGTCGATCCGGCGTATGACGCCCTCTTTGTCGACGACGAAGGTGGTTCGATTGGCGAACCCGCGTTCTTCATTAAACACGCCGTAAAGCTTGCTGACCTCGTTCTTGGGGAAATCGCTGAGCAGAGGATACTGGACGCCCAGCTCTTCGGCAAACTTTCGCTGGGCCGGCTGGGTATCAATGCTGACCCCCAGGATCTGGGTGTCGTGCTGATTGAAATAGTCGATATCAGACTGATATCGCTGGAGTTCTCTCTTTCAACCCCCGGTAAAGGCGAGCACATAGAAGGCCACAACCACCTTCTGCTTGCCTTTGAAGTTTCCGAGTCGCACAGCGTTGCCGTTCTGGTCCGGCAATTCGAAATCCGGCGCGGCATCTCCCACTTTTAGATTCGTGGATTGAGCACCGAGAGTGGGCATGAGCAACAGCAGGGCAGTGAAGAGACAGACAGACTTCACAACAGTGATTCTACGGCACAAAGGGGCTAGTGTTCAAACCCCTTTTTTCCCATGGACGCCTTTTCACAAGCCCGGCTCGTTTTTGAGTGCCCTTGCAGCCTTTGAGCATTTGACCTGAACCACACCCTTGCAAGGCGTGTTGCCCACAAACCCATTGGAGAAGAGGCTTGATGGTGCGATTTTCGGAACAGAGCCGCACCCAGAGGAAGCGACGGGAAACGCGGCAATCCGGACAGGCCACCGGAGCAAGCCCGTATTGGAGTTGACACACTGCAGGAAATCCGGGACACCGGCGTCAAGGGGACCGATCCCTTCCGCGCCGTTTGCCGGAAAGCGGTTTCCTTACCAGCCAGCATCCCTGCGGTAAGAATGCTAGGATAGATTGGGTGTCACTCCTTGGGGCGGGAAGCGGATTTTAGCCATGAAGATCTACACGGGGCAGGGGGACCGGGGGAAAACCTCGCTATTTAGCGGAGAGACCGTCGGGAAGGACTCCCTTCGTGTCGAGGCGTACGGTACGCTCGACGAGCTGAACTCTGTCCTGGGTGTGGCCCGTGCCTTCAGCAGCAGTGACCAGGTTGGAGACACTCTGGCAACTCTTCAGAGCAGCCTGTTCCTGGCGGGAGCCGATCTGGCCACGAATCTGAGCAGTTCCCGTTCCGTGAAGCGAATGCGGGAAGAGGACTGGAGCCTCCTGGAGGAGCGCATCGATGAGTTGGAAGCCGATCTGCCGGCCTTGAAGAACTTCATCTTGCCGGCCGGTTCCCAGGGGGCGGCTCTGCTGCATTCCGCCCGCTCAGTGTGCCGGCGGGTCGAACGCCTGGTGGTGCGACTCATTCAGGAAGAGGAAGGCGTGAATCCGGAACTATTGATCTATCTGAACCGCCTTTCGGACTTGTTGTTCGTCATGGCCCGTCATGAGAACCTGTCCGCGGGAAACGAAGACACGATCTGGAGGAACCCCTGATGGTTCTCAACGCGACGGATTGCCCGTCCTGCGGCGGATACGGGTGGGTCCTGCGGGACCGCAATGACGTGGAAGCGGTCGCTGCCTGTCCGGATTGTCGATCGCAGGCCCGGCTGGACGGTCTGTTGGAGAAAGCGAGGATACCTCCGCGCTATCTGGATCGAGATTTCAAGGTCTATTCCTTCCAGACGGCCCGGCAAGAACAGGCCCTGAAGCGATCGATCGAGTACGTCGAGTCTTTCCCGGCTGTGGATCGGGGACTCCTTTTCGTGGGTTCGTGCGGGGTGGGCAAGACCCATCTGTCGGTGGCCATCTTGAAAGAGATCATCCAGGCAAAAGGCATTTCCGGTCGCTTCGTGGATGAGGCCGAGTTCCTGCGGGGGCTCCAGCATTCCTACGGTCCCGGCTCAGCCGAGACCGCTCGGGAGATACTATTCCCACTGATGCATGTTGACCTGCTGGTTTGGGACGACCTGGGCACGGTTCGAGGCACCGAGTGGGTGTCGGAAACTATCCACACGGTCCTGAATCACCGTTACACCCACAGCAAGCACACTATCCTGTCCACAAACCGGCCACTGAAGGCACTGGATTCGGGAGGCGAAGCGCTGGAAGGAAAGATTGGCGTTCGCCTGGTATCCCGAATTCTCGAGATGTGTGAGATCGTGGAGATCGACGGTCCCGATGCGCGCACCACCATTCACAAGGCGCGTCTCGATTTTGAAAAGACCCAGACTCGAGCGGCCAATTCCCAGTTTCCCGAAAGTCTCTCCTGTGTGAAGTGCTCCTCCAAGCGCGTCGAGCAGTTGGAGGTCCAACCCCGCGAATCCCGACGTGGTCGATTCCTGGAGATCTCCTACCGATGCCGGGACTGTGGCGAGCACTTTGCTGGCCAGTACTACACCCAGCAGTCCGAAATCGAGTACGCCGGACCGCGCTAGATCATCGTTCATGAAATAGGAGTATGTTTGCGGGACGCCGCCCATTTTCTTTGTGGCGGCCCCTCGGCGATACGGGGATCGCCTCGTCACCGCCGCCTCGAACTAGACGCCGCCGCACTCGCAACAAATATATTCGTATTTTCGCAACAGGGTACTAGGGGAGCGCCTAACGTTGGGTACTTCCGACGGGAAGGCTGGAAGAGACCAGACCGAAAATCGTACGCAACACCACGATGGCCAAGGGTTGGTCACTGGTCACCAGTAAACTTCTTTCCACGTCTCCCTCCGGAAGGTCCCCGAAGAGTTCGTCCAGAAACACGGCCCGATGCTGGCCCCCCAGCAAGTCCAGTTGGCCCTCTTCCACTTGTATGACTTCACCAGAGGAGGTCAGTAGAAAAGCGGTCGCGTCGCTGGCAGCGTCCGAAGAATTGACCACGGGGATCCCGCTATTGACGCCTAGCTGAACGAAGCGCTGAACGGCTCCCACCTGGGACACCCGTCCCGATGTGGCCCCCCCCCTCGGTGAACACGTTGCCGTCATCGTCCAGAATCTGGAAGATGGCTGTTGCCTCGACGGGGACGTTGGATTGAATGACCGCGTAACCGGAGGAGGGGAGATCGTGATCGCCACGGCTCGTAAAGCTCAGCGTAGTGGACGGGGGGATGGTGAGATCGAGCATCTCCAGCACCGTTCCGTCCAGGTCCAGGCCCAGGGGTGCGCCCGAGCTTTCCAACAGCCTCAAGTCCCCCTGCGCGGTTGAATTGCTCACGTTGGTGACCAGAATTGTGGTGCGCAGAGCCCCGCTTCCCTGGGGTAGTACGCCGGGGGGAATAATCCCGTCCCCAATCTGGGCGAGATAGGCCTGAAATGTGGGTCGAGAAACATACTGTAGGATCAGATTATCGATTTGCTCGGCTCTGTCGCTGCCGCCGTAATCCAGCGTAATCTTCGCAATGGCCGAGCCGGAATCGCCCCCTACTCCTAAGAAAACTTCCCCGGGGGGGCGAGTTGTCCAATCCCGCCTGTTCTATGGTACCTAGCAGATTGCCGGCAACGTCGAAGGCGCGGAGCGTGGCCCGCATGGTGTCGTCGAAATTGCCAAACAGAAACCCAACGCGCTGCACCGGGAATCGAAAGTTGATGATCAGGGAAGAATCAGCCGGATCCTCGCCGTCGGTTCCGGAATTGAGGATGACACGTGTCTGTTCGGGAGGAATGAAGTTGAAGCCGGTCTGGCGGCTGGTCAAGGAACCGCGCGGCACCGTGGTGCCACTGGCCAGAAACTCGATTCCCCAGCCTCCCAGAACGGTCCTGGCCTCGGCCCCGGCCTTCTGGTTTTCAAAATCAATCATGACAGCTTCTGTGGTGAAGGTCGCCGTGTCTGGCAATCGTTCCAGCTGACCCGAAACGGACGAGACGAGAAAGGCGAAAACCAGGACTATCAGCGCTTTTCTCATTTTTTCTCCATACAAACTCGGCTGGGCGGTCCCTCCCGAAACATCACTCCCGGGGAGGCTTGGAGGGCCGCATCTCGATGCGGCTGGTTAGACAGCGGGACGACCGCTGCAAGGTCTCGACCACCACTTGTGCCACATCCTCCGATGTCATTTTCCAATCTTGATTCTGGGCGGAGTCCCGACCCGAAAAACTTGTCGCCACGCTTCCCGGCATGATGTAGGCAACCCGGATGTTCTGGTAACGGACCTCTTGCATGAGTGCCTCGCTGAAGCCGGTCAAAGCGAACTTGGAAGCGTTGTAGGCGCCACCGCCCGGGAAGGCGTTCTTGCCGGCCAGGCTGCTGATGTTGATGATGAAGCCACCCTCTCCTTTGCGGAGCTCTGGAATGGCGAAGTGACAGGCGTAGAAGACGCCGTCTAGATTGGTCGCCAACACCGCGCGCCACTCCTCCGGTTGCATCTCTGCCACACTTCGAAAAATGCCGATCCCGGCGTTGTTCACCAAGATATCGACCCCCCCCAAGGACTCTACGGCGTACCCGACCAGAGCCTGAACCTGGGCCGCGTCCCGTACGTCGCAGAGGTATCCCGGAACGCGCGTCCCCGCTGGTTTTACCAGTGAACTCCTGGTTCGGTCGATGTCCGTTTGATGTCGAGAACTGATGACCACATGGACTCCCTGATCCAAGAGAGCCTGGGCCACGGCCAAGCCGATTCCTCGGGTGCTCCCGGTGACGATGGCTCTTTTGTCTCGCAAGTTCAATGGCTGCTCCCCATCGATTTAGAACGTCAGGTTGGGACAGAGGGCTTCTTTGCAGATGCCGTTATGTCTCTGTGCCCTTCCTCTTGAGCCTGGGCAAACTGCTCGTGCAGATGGTCCATCAATTCAGGCATACGCTCCTATAGTCGCTTTGTGGGCCGTGGTTGGCGAGAGCCTAAGCCGTCATGATGGGAAGAGCCACAGTGGTGTCCAGATAGCAAACCACGGTATCGGGGAGCCGATCCGGATCGGCTCCCCAACTGACAGCCTCGCCTGGAGTGGCCCCGGAAAGACCCCCCGTGTTCGCGCCCGTCCGTCACCTGCAGCCCCCCCCCTTCCTGAATGCCCCGGTCCGGGGTCGATGACCCGGCCCTTGAGATGTTTTCCTTTCACAAGACCCTCACTGTAACAAAAGCAGACGGACGAACCAATCTGTCAGGGCGTCGAGATTTGGAGGTTGAACCACTTACCCTGGGTATTGGCGGTCCGGGGTTTCGACCCGGCGTCTTGATTCCGAGACTCGACCTGGGTAAGTCATTTTTGTGTGGCGAGTTGTTCGCCCAGTCTCCTCTTGACCCCCATCCTGGGCAACATTAGAATCGCCGGCGAAAGAGGGACCTCTGGCAAATCCAAGGAGGGAAATGATGAGCGAATCTCTGCCCATACTTCCGACCTCAGTCGTCGGAAGTCACGCCACTCCCAGCTGGTTATGGACCGCCCTGGATGCCATAAAGGCCGGCCAGTATGGTGAGACCGATGTTCGCGAAACTTTTAACGACGCGGTAAACCTGGCCATCTGGGATATGGAAAAGGCGGACCTCGACATCATCACGGATGGCGAGATGCGCCGCTGGTACTTCGTGCAAAGCTTCTACAAGCAGATGGCCGGGCTCGAGCCGCTTGAGTCACTTCGCAAAGTGGGTCTCTACGGGTATGACTCGGTACCTCGATATGGTCTGAAGGAGCGGGTCCAGGTTCCGCACGGTCTGGGCATCGTGGAGGAGTTCCAGTATCTGAAGGCCCATACCAACAAGCCTTTGAAAGCCACCTGCCCAGGACCGCTGACGCTCGGCATCCACATTCGGGAGAAGGCGGTCAGACAGTTCTACAGTGATCGGCTCGAAATGTCCTGGGACTTTGCCGAAGCCATCAACCGGGAGTTGAAGGGATTGGTGAAGGCAGGGGCAGATTACATCCAGCTGGACGAACCTTCCTTCGCCATCATTCCAGGCCAGTTCGATGAGTATATCGCTCTGTTCAACCGCTGCGTGGAAGATGTGAAAGCCAAGATTGCTTTTCACATTTGTTTCGGGAATCTTGCCTCGAGGCCGCGGGGCAAGCGACTCTACGGTTGGACCTACCCGGGAGTTCTGGCGGCCAAGTGCGAGCAATTCATATTAGAATTCGCCAATCGGGAAATGTGCGAGTTGGAGCTGTGTCAGGAACTGGCCCAGGAGCGCGAGGTGGGCGTTGGAGTGATCGATATCAAATCGTTTTACCTGGAAACTCCCGAAGACGTAGCCGAGCGGATTCGTTCCGCTCTGAAATACGTGCCGCCTCAGAAATTGTGGATCGTGCCCGACTGCGGTTTCTTTCAGTTGCCCCGTTGGTTGACCGTGGCGAAACTCAAAAACATGGTGGCTGGCACCCGCATTGTCCGGGATGAACTGGGTGCCGGGTAGGTGCGCCGCCAAGACCGGCACATCGCCTCGACCCGCTTGGCGGGTGCCCTCATTTGACCCGCCGTTCCCCTGCGAAAAGGGCTGGACCTGAGATCCTGAAAGAACGAGCTCGACAGGCCGAGATCATCGACCTCGCGGATTTCACCCATTGGGATGAAGTCGTTTGCGTGCTCGACGAACTGCGTCTGGTGAATCGCTGGCTGGGTGGGGTGAGGGCCTGCCAGACAGGGCTAGGTACGCTGTTGAGAAGATGGCCCCGGCTGGAAAGCGACAGGCCGCTCCGTCTCATGGATTTTGGTTGTGGTTCGGCCGACATCTCAGCCGCTTTGGTGAAGTGGGCCCGGCGTCAGGGTCGCTCCTTTCGGGTAGTCGCGGCCGACCTCAATCTCACGGTGTGTCAGTATGCTGCGCAGTCCGTGCGCCGGCACCCGGAGATTCAGGTCGTCCAGGCCGACGTGCATCATCCTCCCCTGCGGGCAGGAAGCTGTGATATCGTTCTTTTCGCGGCCTTCTTGCATCACTTCTCGAATCGGCAGATCGCCGACATCATTGCCAACCTGGTCCACGGTAGGCAGGCTTCCATCGTGATCAGTGATCTCCATCGTCACTGGCTCGCCTACTGGAGCATTCGACTGCTGACCGCCTTGTTTTCCAGATCGGCAGCTGTCGGGCATGATGGACCCTTATCGGTCCGCAAGGGCTTCCGCAAATCGGATCTTGAGGACATCCTGGCCGCGGCGAACATTCGGCAGGCCTGGATCCGCTGGAGATGGGCTTTTCGCTGGGTCGTGGTGATCGAAGCTCCTGAGGTCGGGGCCACCACCGCTTAGTCGCTGCCGGAAAAGACGTCGTGACTGAGATAGCGTTCTCCGAGATCGCATACCATTGTCACGATCCGCTTGTCCGGTCCCAACCGGTTCGCGATTTGCAAAGCCGCCCAGCAGTTCGCCGCTGACGAAATGCCGGCCAGAATGCCTTCCTCCCGAGCCAGCCGTCGCGCGGTCCGTCGCGCGTCTTCGTAGGCCACGCACACAATTTCGTCAATGACCCTGCGGTTGAGAACCGATGGGATGAACCCGGCTCCGATCCCTTGAATCTCGTGAGGGGCTGGCGAACCACCCGACAAGACGGGCGAATCGGCGGGCTCGACGGCTACGATGTGCACACGAGAGAGTTCCCTTTTAAGGATCTCTCCCACCCCCGTAATGGTGCCCCCGGTCCCCACACCTACCACGAAACCGTCCAGCCGTCCCTGGGTCGCCTCCAGGATCTCCCGAGCGGTGGTCCGGCGGTGGATTTCCGGATTGGCGGGGTTCTGGAATTGCTGAGGCATGTAGGCATCTTGGTGTTGTTGAAACAATTCTTCAGCCTTCTCGATGGTGGCTTTCATACCCTCGACTTCGGGGGTAAGTACGAGTTCCGCCCCCATGGCTAAGAGCACTCTTCTGCGCTCCAGCGACATCGTATCGGGCATGGTGAGGATCAGCCGGTAACCCAATACGGCGGCAACCATGGCCAGTCCGATCCCGGTGTTGCCGCTGGTGGGTTCGATGATCACGGTCTTGCCGGGCTGGATTTCGCCAGCCTCCTCGGCCTTCTTGATCATGGCGTAGGCGATGCGGTCCTTGACGCTGAACATGGGATTGAGCGACTCCATTTTCAGGAGGACTTCGGCCGACTTCCCGTCGGGGAGCCGGTTTAGACGGACCAAGGGGGTGTTGCCGATGAGTTCGAGAATATGGTTGGCTAGCTGCGGACGCTGTCGCGTCATGTCGCAGCAAAGAAGTGTACCATTGCTTCACCCTGTCGGCAATGGCCCCCACTGCCAATTCCAGCCTCGGGTCATGGGGAGCCAGGGGAGGACCATCAGAGTGCGGGTAGGGGTGCCCGAGATATTGCTCTAGAAATTTGCGGTGAATGAGGAAGCGAATCGGCAGAAAAGATTGTACACTGGCACCCGCATGGGACCGGGGCTAAGGGAAGCAACAGATTCGGTGAAGGGCGTTGGCACGAGCGATTCCAAACAGCCGGAACCATCTCGCCGCTCTGTTTTGGGGCGGATTCTGGGGGGCGTTTCGGCTCTGATGGGCGCCATCGTGGCGGCGCTAATCGGCGATGTGACGATCCGGACTTCCTCGGACGATCAGATGGAGGATTGGGTGGAGTTGGGTCAAGCCAACCGTTTGTTGAGCACCCCTCAGCTCTTCGAAGTCAGCAGCCTGAAACGCCGGGGGTGGATGGTCTCTCGCCTGAAGTCAGCGGTCTACGCTTACCGTAACCCGGATGGCGAGGTGAGGGTTCTTTCCTCCACCTGTACCCACCTCGGTTGTTCGGTCCGATGGCTGGCCGAGCGTGGCGAGTTTGAATGTCCGTGCCACGGAGGTCTTTACGATTCAGCTGGGCGGGTGCTCTCGGGCCCGCCGCCAACTGACTTGAAGCGGCTCGCTTCCAAGATTCAAGAGGGAAAGGTTCTGTTCAGACGGACGTGATTCGATTGCTCTGGAACTTTATCGAGGCACGATTGCCTCTCATCTCATCCGTGAAGCGTTTTTTTCTGGAGCCTCAACCTCCCAACGTCGGTTGGTTTCATAGTCTGGGAAGCGCCCTCCTTTTTCTGATCGCGCTGCAGCTGGTTACGGGGGCGGTGCTCATGCTTTTCTATGCACCCACCCCGGATCACGCTTGGGATAGCCTCTCCTATCTGACGGAAAACTTCTATTCGGGAAGAATCCTGCGAGGCATGCACGTCTGGGGAACCACCCTGATTGTTGTGGTGACGACTCTGCATCTGATCCGGGTGGTGATCCACGGATCCTACAAAATACCCCGGGAGCTCAACTGGGTCTCCGGGATGATCATGTTCTTGATCATTCTAGGTTTCGCCTTTACTGGCTATTTGCTCCCCTGGGATCTCAAGGCTTATTGGGCCACTCAAGTTGGTACGGAGATGATCGGAAAGGTGCCTCTGGTCGGGCCGTTTCTGATGCAGATCGCTCGAGGTGGGCAGGAGCTGGGCCCCTATACCTTGACCCGTTTCTACGCCCTCCATGTGGTGTTTCTGCCTATGGGCCTTCTCTTCTGGGTGGGAGTCCATATCTACCTCCTGCGCAAGCACAAGATTGCGCAGGACCCGCGCGAAAAGGAGACACCCAAGTCCAGCCGAAGTTGCCCCTTTTATCCACACCAGGCGTTTCGCGATGCGATGGTTTGTCTGGCTGTCTTCGCGGTTTTATTGTTGCTGTCGCAACTGGTGCCTCCTGAACTGGCTCCGCAAGCAGATTCCTTGGAGGTCCGATACGAACCGCGACCGGAATGGTATTTCTTGGCCCACTACGAGCTGCTTCGCTTCTTTCCGGGATCCCAGGTTATACCCGTCGCGGTGATCCCCGCCTTGATCATTACGATTCTGCTGGCTTTGCCTTTTTTGGATCGCTCACCGAAGCGTTACTGGAAGCGCCGACGCGGCTACGTGGCCCCTGTGTGCGGGCTCTTTCTCCTTTTGTATCTGACAGCCGGCTACAGTCGCATCTACAACCCAGGGGAGCTGGTGGAAAGCCAATCCCGGCCGCGACTCTCACTGCAGGCGCCGCTGAGCCCGCTGCAAGCAACAGGCCGGAAGGTCTTCGAAGCCCTAAAGTGCGTGGACTGTCATCGAATTGCGGGCAAAGGCGGGCGGGTAGGACCCGACCTGACCGCGATCGGCCAACTTCCGAGAGATATCCTGAGCCGCCAGATTCTGGATCCAAGTGCGTTCACCCCTGAATCCAAGATGCCTCCTTATGAAGGCCGGATTTCCAACCGGGACCTGATGGCCCTGCTGGAGTACCTGGGCAGTCTGAAATGACTCCGGGTGCCGACTGCAGCGGACCTCCGCAGCGATTTCAGTCAGAAGGGCCAAGCGGACATCACTCGCTCGCCTTTAGAATTCGGAGACCAAGAATCCAGCGAACCCGGCGAGGGGATTCAGGATTCGTCGTGGGGGGCATAGTAGCCTTCCCGATGACGGATTTTCCAGCCCTTGCGACCGCGGCCCTTGATTCTGACTTCAATCTTGCGAAAGGAGCCGTCCCGCCCATTGTTGCTGGAAACATAGCCCAGACTGTATTGGTTCTTGATCTCTCGGTTGATTCTCTGGAACACGTTTTGCAGTCTCTCGGCGTCGGCTCGGGGATTGAAGAACATGCCTCCAGTGGCCCGAGCGAATCTCTTGAGTTGAGCAAAATCGGTTCTGAAGCGACTTCCCTTGATGCCGATTCCGTAGATCACCACGTCTTCATTCTGGGCCGATCGGGTGGCCTCCTTGTCGGTCATGGAGCTTTGCGTGTCATCGCCGTCAGACAGGACCACCATCATTTTGCGGCCCACCTCATGATGCAGGAGCTCTTCAACGGCGAGCCAGATGGGGTCGTACAGCTTGGTGGCCCCTCCGGCTCGGATGGCGAATATGGAAGTCTCCAGGGTGTCGTAGTCGTAGGTGAAATCCTGTACCAGATTCACCTCGCTATCAAACTGGACTATGGCAGCCATGTCCCGGTTTATCCGCAGCGTGGAACGCAGGAACTCATTGGCCGCCTGCTGCTCGAAGGAAAGCTTTTCTTTGACGCTCCCGCTGGTGTCCATCAGCAAAATCAGGCTTAATGGCTGCGCCTGGGTTCCAAACTCGCGGTGAAAGAAATCGACTAACTGAGGGACTCCGTCCTCCAGCACTTCAAAATCCTCAAGGGTCAGATCGGGTCGATAGTTGTCCTTACGGTCCCGAACGGTACAAACGACGTTTACGACGTCCACGGTAGTTCGAATGACCGCGGTGTCCTGACCGGTTAGCAGGGCGATTTGCACCACAGGGAGCCACAACCAGAATCTCAACATAAGACACTTCGCCTCGTTGTTTTGTGGCGGCCACGGGGTGCCGGAACCTCAGGTTTTCTGGCGGACCTGTCGTTCATCTGCTCTCTGGATCATTTGACAGCGCCAAAAAGCGGTGGCAAATTCGCCAAACCGCCTAGATCATCGGGTCTAGGGAGAGTATATCCCTTCCGCCGTTTTTCAGCGCGGCTGCTCCGGCCCCGCTGCGTCGGTATGGATGCAACGTTGCGTTGCCATGTAGGAGTAAAGGGCGGCCGTCGCGAAATAGATCAAGTAGAAGGAATTGATCTGCAGGCCGGTCAGACTGACGCCGAGATCCAGGACGACCGCAGGTGTGAGGCTGTAAATCCCGATGGTGAGATAATTTTGCAAAGGGAGCCGTACTCCGTAGCGGGCGCTGGCGGAGAACCCAAACAAACACAGACAGCCGGCCAGCAGCAACTTGGCGACGAAGGTGTACACGAGTAGGAACGAGCAGGCGAAGGGAAAGTAAGCCCACTGCAGCCAGAGGGCAGTATTCTGGATCTCGGATCGACCCATCCGAAAATCTCCAAAATCTTCCCATCGGTAGCTCTGCGATTGACCGGTGTGCTGAATGTGGAGCTGCTCTTGAGCGAACAAGAAAATCGATCCTCGAATCTGGCGAGCGTCCTGCAAGGTAGCGTCGAGGTCGAAAAGGAAGGTGAGCTGAGGTTCTCCTTCATACTTCATTATCAAAGGCAGCTCAGCCTCCACTCGTAGCAGCCCGTCCACCACTTCGATGGGGGGAGCATTGCTCTCCGCCCACTGGGCAAACTCCAAGAACCGTTTGCCGTAATGAAAGGCGTAAATCAGGGTGAGCAGAATAGCCACATGAGAACATAGATACAGGAGAAACCAGAAGGTCAGGCGAAGGGGCTGCTGAAAAACGGAACGGTAAGAGTGGAAGTCGGTAACGGAGAGGTAAGCCTGGCGGTAGAAACGCGGGAGGCCCAGATAGGCTAAGGCCATGGCGCCTTCTCCTCGATGGCCTCATTGGCCAGTCGATCCGCTTCCTGATTCTCTTTCCTGGGGATGTGCGCGATCGCAAAGAATCGGAAGCGGACGATCAAGGTTTGAGCCTCGGCGAGCAAAGCCCTGAGGTGGGGTCGAGTGACCTTGTAGATCCCCTTGATCTGTCTCACCATCAGTTGGGAGTCGCTACGAACTTCTAGCCGCTGACAACCCAGTTCGATGGCACTTTCCAGCCCGGCGATGAGGGCTCGATATTCGGCTGTATTGTTGGTTCCTTCCCCCAGATAGCCTCGTACCCTGTGGAGCACTTCCCCGGAAGGCTTCTTGAGCACGACTCCGAAGCCAGACTCGCCAGGATTTCCCCGGGATCCCCCATCGACATAGGCAATGAGATCGCCCTCGGGCACAGGAAAAGGCAGCTGTTGCATGGGTCTCGCTCTGTCCTCTATCAGGAACTGGAGAAGTAGAGAATGCGGTTGCAGTTTTCACACGCGATGATGTGTTCGTTGGTGACAACCTCGGTAAAGAGTTGGGGGCGCAGCCGGACGTGGCAGGCCTCACAGGACTGGCCGTTGGCCCGAGCCAGAGCCACTCCGTCCCGGACGGAAGCGATGCGCTGGTAACGGTCCATGATGTTCGGTGGAAGTTCTGTTTCCACCTGGGCTTTCTCCTCCAGCAATTCGGCGCCGGTTTGGCGAGATTGTGCGCCAACATCTTCGAGGTCTCGTCGCTGCTTCTCCGTCTCCTTTTGCAGGAGGTCCAGTTCCCGATGACCCCCGCCCCGTTTCGTCTCCAGGTCTTCAATGTGCAGCATTTGCTCCAGGATTCGGTCTTCCCGTTGCCGGTTTTCCGTCTCGCTGGCCTCAATCTCGTGGACCATCGCCCGGTACTCCTTGTTGGTCTTGACCTGCATCAACTGGCCCTTGAAACGGGAAACTTTCTGCTGCAGTAGTTCCACCTCCCCTTCCAGTCGCCTTCTTTCCTTGTTGGCACCCTCGAGCTCCTGATCGAGCTTCTCGCCCCGTTGGGAGCAGGCTTCCAATTCCTCGACCAGGTTCTGAACCTGCTGCGGGATCTGTTCAGAGCGGTTCTGCAGCGTACGGATTTTTCCGTCGAGTTCCTGGATACGGATAAGGAGTCGTAGGGAAGGATTCACAGCATCTCGTTGCCTCCGTAGAAGCATCGTTGGCTCAGGAGATTCGGGTGGGCCCAGTAGGACTCGAACCTACGACCGTCTGATTATGAGTCAGATGCTCTGACCGACTGAGCTATGGGCCCACGCAAGGACCGGGGAGATCGTCCGAAGGCCCACTGGAGAATCAGCCCCCCTCGAGTCCCTTAGGCCCCCGATTCATTCGACCCAACCAAAAAGGGGCGGTTTTGAGACCGCCCCGGTTTCACATTCCTTCCTTGCCGTTGCTCTCAAGGAAGGCTTTGAGCTTCTGAGATCGGGAAGGATGTCTCAATTTGCGCAAAGCCTTGGCCTCAATCTGGCGGATGCGCTCCCGGGTGACCGAAAAACGCTGCCCCACTTCCTCTAAGGTGTGCTCACTTCCCTCGCCAATGCCGAAGCGCATCCGGACGACCTGTTCTTCTCGCGGGGTGAGGGTCTGCAACACCGTGGCTGTCTGCTCTTTCAGGTTCAGGTTGATGACGGCCTCCGAGGGTGAGATCACCCCCCGGTCCTCGATAAAATCTCCGAGGTGGCTGTCTTCTTCCTCTCCGATCGGAGTCTCCAGAGAGATGGGTTCCTGGGCGATTTTCAGGATCTTGCGGACCTTACTGACGGGGATGTCCATCTTGCTGGCGATTTCTTCCGAGGTGGGCTCCCGGCCGCATTCCTGGACCAGCGCTCGGGAGGTCCGAACCAGTTTATTGATGGTCTCGATCATGTGGACCGGGATGCGGATCGTCCGGGCCTGATCGGCGATGGCTCGGGTAATGGCTTGGCGAATCCACCAGGTGGCATAGGTGGAAAACTTGTACCCACGCCGATACTCGAACTTGTCGACCGCCTTCATCAGGCCGATGTTTCCCTCCTGGATCAGATCCAGGAAACTGGAGTCCACGATTGGTGTATTTCTTGGCAATCGAGACCACCAGTCGGAGGTTCGCCTCCACCAGTTCTTTCTTGGCGATATCGGCTTCGAGCTCACCCTGCTTGATGGTTGCCAGGGTCCGTTTCAGCTCAGTCGGAGAGGCCAGGATCTCTTCGCTGATTTCCTTCAGTTCCTTGTCAATTTTCGCGCAGCCGGAGCTTCACTTTCTTGGTTTCGTCGAGTTTGAGGGGAGACTCCTGTAGCTTCTTCAGTTTTCTGGCCTCATGCTCCCGGGCCACGATGCGGTCGACAGCTTTTTTGATGGCGACCACCAAGGCTGCGTGTACGGAATTGAGTAGGCCCAGGGATCGAATATGGCGAGCCACCGGAATCCGGTAGCGTGCCAATTGAGAGAGCAGCCGCTTGTGCGGAGCCGAGCCCCGTCTCGCCCTGCGGAGCTCCTTTCTGACCTTGGTAGCCTCGGTCTCCAGGGAGGCGATCTCCTGGACCATCGCCAGAAACTCCCCCCGTCGAGACGCCAACACCTCCTCGGTGAGCTCCTCATCGCCGAGGCCGACCAGATGGACCAGATGCTTGATGGATAGGCCATCCTCGGCCAGCCGCCGGCCGTAGCGGAGAATCTCGGCCACCACGACGGGTGAGCGGGAAAGGGCCTTGATGACGGTCTTCTGGCCTTTCTCGATCCTCTTTGCGATTTCGACCTCTCCCTCTCGCGTCAGCAGGGGCACGGTACCCATCTCCCGTAAATACATGCGGACCGGATCGTTCGTCTTGTCCAGTGCCTCAGCCGCGACCTCTGGTTCTCCCTCCTCGGTTGGCTTCTTGGGCCGCACCTTTTTTTGAACAGCTTCAAACTGATGCTCAGAGTCGATCACCTCGATGCCAGCGTTTCCAAAGAGGTAAAAAAATGTTGTCTAAGTCCTCGGAGGAATGAATGTCGTCGGGGAGAACATCGTTGACCTCGTCATAAAGGAGATACCCCTTCTCTTTTCCCAGGTTGATGAGTTCTCTGACGCCCCTCGTACTTATCCTCGATTGACAAAATTATCTCCCTCTCACTCCGGACCCCGTTCAGGGAATTCTATCATCATTGTCGATCCAGTTCGATCCTCTTCCGGATCTTTTCCTTCCTAACCAGCAGCTCATCCAACTGGGAAGAGGGACCCCCTTCTCTCTCCTGCAATCCGATCTCCTCCTGAATCTGACGGCTGA
>CBDBID010000036.1:0-115422 GCA_965205565.1 Acidobacteriota bacterium | reverse complement strand
AGTTGTGGTTCTCCTCTTGACGGGCGCAGCCGTCTATCTGGGCCTCTTGAATCTCGCCGATCGCTTGGAATGGAAACAGCCCTGGGACGGAATCCAGTGGGTTCAAACCTCTCGGGGACTCCAGGTGGGGTCGGTCGTGGATCCTGGGCGCATGCAGGGTCAAGGGCTCGAGGTTCGGGATCGATTGCTTCGCATCAACGGGATGGCAGTCCGGAATCTGGACGATCAGACGCAGATCCTGGAGGCGCTGGCGGAAGCTCTTCCGGCCGGGATGGCGGCCACGTACGAAGTGCGCAAGGCCGTCAGCGGCGACACGGTTTCCTACCGAGTGTCGATCGACGAGACAAGAAGGATCGGCCTCACCGATTTCTTTCTCGGGCTGGTGGCTTTCCTTCACCTGGCCATTGGCCTGTACGTCTTTTTGCGGGCCAGAACTTCGGCTGCGGTCTTTCACTTCTACCTGATTTGTTGGGCGGCTTTCATCCTCTACTTCTACCGCTATTCCGGGCGTGCCGATGCTTTTGACATCTGGATCTACTGGCTGTCCGCTGCAGTGCTGCTACTGCTTCCACCACTCTTTTTACACTTCTGTCTGAAATTTCCGGAACCCTTCCCTGTGACGGGCCAATGGAAGAGCCTGTCTGGGCTCGTCTATCTGCCGGCGATCGCCCTCTTGGGTGTGCACGCCCTGTGGTTTCTGGGGCGCCTGCAAACCCTAGGTCTACCGCGCAATCTGGAAACCCAACCTCTGATGGATCGGAGTCATCTCATCCACTTTGTGGTGTGGCTGGGCGCCGGCGCCGTCTGCCTGCTGCAAAAGACTCGGACCACCCAGTCGCTGGAGCACCGGCAGCAAATGAAGTGGGTGGGGCTTGGAACCCTGATCGGTCTTCTGCCCTTTGCGCTGCTCTACGGGATTCCCTATTTGTTGGGCCTGCCGATTCTGCGCTTCATGGAGGTGTCCCTACTTGGCCTCGCGCTCCTGCCTCTCAGCTTCGCCTATGCCGTGACCAAGTACCGGCTGATGGATGTCGAGCTGATTTTCAAGAAGGGAGCGGCCTATGCTTTGGCCAGTTCGGCTTTGCTGGGTCTGTATCTGGGCCTGGTGCTCCTGTTAGGCCGGGCCGTTCAGAGATTCTCGCCCCAATCCGGCTTCGCCTTCTTTGCGCTTGCCGCGCTTTTGGTCGCCTTTCTCTTCGCTCCCCTCCGCAACCGCATTCAGCAGCAGATTGATCGCTATTTCTACAAGGATCGGTACGATTACCGGCAATCCTTCGCGGAATTCTCGAAGACGCTGACCACCGATGTGAATCTGTCGCGGCTGGCCGAAAGGCTTTGTAGCCGGCTTCGGCAGGCCCTGGATCTTTCGGCCGTGGCTATTTTCCTGCGCGACGAGAGCAGCCGGGGCATCTACCGCCTCTTTTACGCCGATGGTCTGCCCGAACAGACGGAACCAGGTTTGAGCCTGGGCCTTGCACCGGAACTGCAAGATGATGCAACGGAAGCGTCTGCTCCCTCCGTCCAGCCTCTGGAGCGGAGCCTGGCAGAGGCGTTGTCAGCGTGGCAACTCAATCACATCCAGCCGCTGGCGGTTCATGGGCGCCCCATCGGATTTCTGGGCTTCGGACGGGATGGCAAAGACGCGCCCCTCTCCAGCGAAGATCTGGATCTGATCGAAGGCTTGGCGGGCTATGCCGCCATCGCTATCGACAATGCCTTGCTCTACGGGTCACTGGAGGCCAAAGCCAATGAGTTGGCCGAACTCAAAGGTTACAACGAGAGCGTCATCGAAAGTAACGCGGGGGGCATTGTGGTGGTGGATCCCGAGGGTCGGATCACGGTATGGAACGAAGCCATGCAGTTCCTGTTCGGAATCGACAAGTCTGAGGTATTGGGTGAGAGCATTGAGCAGATCTTTTCCACTGATTTGATCCAGACCCTGGGCAAAGTCGTGCAGGGACCGTCTTGGACCGTCGCCGACCTGAGCCGGGTCTACAAGACGCACGTTAAGTCCCGATCGGGACAGTCCAGGCTCGTCAACATCACCCTTTCGCCCTTGGTTTCGCAAAAGGACGTTGTAACCGGGACCCTCATGGTTTTCGAAGACATCACGGAGAAAGTCAAGCTGGAGAACCAGCTCTTACAGGCGGAGAAGCTGAGCTCGATCGGATTGTTTGCCGCCGGTGTGGCCCACGAGGTCAACACGCCTCTGGCCGGAATCTCCAGTTACGCCCAGATACTATTGAAAGATCTGCCTCCGGAAGATCCCCGGCATGCGATCCTGAAAAAGATCGAAAGGCAGAGCTTTCGTGCTTCCGACATCGTGAACAATCTTCTGAATTTCGCTCGTTTCAGCGATACGGAATTGAAAGAGGTCCAGATCAACTCGCTGATGACGGAAACACTTTCCCTGCTCGACCACCAGTTTCGCAAGGGACGCATTCACGTTTCCCTGTCCATGGATCCTTTGCTTCGGACAACCTTGGGCAACGGAGGCAAGCTGCAACAGGTATTCATGAACCTTTTTCTCAACGCCAAGGATGCCATGCCGGAAGGTGGCACATTGTCGGTCCGAACCTACCGAAAGAACTCCTCTGTGGTGGTGGAAGTCGGGGACACAGGTACGGGCATCTCGGAGGCGAACGTGAAGAAAATCTACGATCCCTTCTTCACCACCAAAGAGGTGGGAAAGGGCACCGGGTTGGGTCTGTCCATCTGCTACGGGATCATTCAAGAGCATTCCGGCCAGGTTAGTGTAGAGAGTGAGCCGGGAAAAGGAACCGTTTTCCGGGTACATCTACCCCTGAATAGAATCAACTGAGACGTTTTCAAGGACACTATTGATGCCGCTGCAATATCGCGTCCTCGTCGTCGATGACGAAGAGATCATGCGAGACGTCATTCCCCAACTGTTGAAGAGTGCTGGCTACGACGTGATCGTAGCCAGTAACGGGGAAGAATCGCTGCAACTCATGGAAGAAAAGAACATCGACCTCATTCTCCTGGATCTCATGCTGCCCGGAATGGGAGGATTGGCTGCCCTGGAGAAGATGCTGGAGACGGACCCGGAGGCCATCGTCGTCATGATCACGGCGTACGCCTCGGTGGAGACAGCCGTCAA
Source organism: Acidobacteriota bacterium (assembly GCA_965205565.1). Lineage (GTDB taxonomy): Bacteria > Acidobacteriota > UBA6911 > RPQK01 > CBDBID01 > CBDBID01. The sequence goes on along the minus strand of CBDBID010000036.1, from coordinate 112,301 downwards.
GGCTACCAGAATAGGGGCGTTCGACTTCGTCACCAAGCCCTTCCAGAATGAAGAGTTGCTGCTCGTCGTAAAAAATGGCCTGGAAAAGCGCCAGTTGAAGGACGAGAACCAACAGCTTCGAAGGAAACTCGAAGAACGGTTTGTTTTTGAAAAAATCGTGGCCCGAAGCCAGCGGATGCGCGACGTGTTTGAGTTGATCACTCAGGTAGCGCCCCAACGCAGCACCGTTCTCATCCAGGGCGAGAGCGGAACCGGCAAAGAATTGGTTGCCAAAGCGATACACAATCGGAGTACCCGTTCTAAGTTGCCTTTCGTAGCCGTGAACACTGGCAGTATCCCATCGGACTTGTTGGAAAGTGAGTTGTTCGGTCACGTAAAGGGAGCCTTCACGGGTGCCACCGCCAACAAGAAGGGTCTGTTCGAATTGGCCGACGCGGGAACCATTTTCCTCGACGAAGTGGGAACCATCGCCCCTGAGACACAATCGAAGTTGCTGCGGGTCATCCAGGAGAAAGAATTCCGGCGCGTGGGAGGGCTCGAAAACATCAACGTCGACGTTCGGATCATCGCGGCCACCAATTGCGATCTAAAGCAGGCGGTCGAAGAGAACCGATTCCGAGACGACCTGTACTACCGGTTGAATGTCATCAACATTCACCTCCCGCTACTACGAGATCGCAAGGAAGACATCGCGCTCTTGACGGATCACTTCATCCTGAAATTCGGCCGCGAGAACGGTCGCGGAACCTGCACATGGGACCCGGAAGTAATGAGGCTTCTGATGGATTACGACTGGCCCGGCAACGTGCGGGAACTGGAGAATGCGATCGAACGCGCGGTGGTGCTGGCCCCGGCGGACAATCGCATCTCGAAACAGTTGCTCCCGCCCGATGTGCTGCGTGCCAGAATGTTCGGTCCGGAGTCGATCGATCTCAAGAAAAATAGGCATTCCCTGAAGGATCGAGTGCTCGAGTTTGAAAAAAGTCTCATCTGGTCGGCTCTCAGGGAGACCGACGGCAATCAGAAAAAGGCCGCCCGTCTACTCGGAGTCAATCCCACCACCCTCAACGAGAAGCTCAAGCGCCTCAAACTAAAGGTCTTGTGAGCAATCTCCTCCCGTCCCGCTTCCCCAGGTTCACTGAACGCACGGCACCTGTCTGAACTCATGGCTGGGGAGGCCGTGCTCTTATGTAATCGGGCTAGAAGAACTCCTCCAGCAGTTCCTGGAACAAATGCGGCTTCATGCCGAGTTCCTGGTGAACCAGCGGACCCTTCTGGAGTGCGGGATCGCCATCCTCGTAGGTGGGTTGTTGGTCTTGATAAAAGCGGCCGAGAGGGATTCGATCGCCCCACTCCAGGCTCCGTTGAAGAGCGCCCTCCGCACTTGACGCATCATAGTCACTTTCACCTTCCAACTTGTAGACTCTCTTTCGAAACCAAGGGTAGGTGTTGACTTTGTTGAAGGTGACACAGGGACTGAAGACGTCTACCAGCGAGAAGCCCTTGTGGGCAACGGCGTCGGCGATCACCTGAGTCATGTGTTTGGGGTCGCCGGAGAAAGCGCGCGCGATGTAGGTGGCCCCCGAAACGAGAGCCAGTGAAATCGGATTGATCGGAAGCTCCAGGTTACCCCCTGGAGTCGACTTGGTGCGCATTTCCTTCATGGTGGTGGGGGAGGCCTGACCGGTGGTCAGGCCGTAGATCTGATTGTTCATTACCACGTAGGTGAGGTTGAGATTACGCCTCATGGCGTGGATAAAGTGGCCCAAACCGATTCCGTATCCGTCGCCGTCGCCTCCGGTGATCACCACGTTCAAGTCGGTGTTGGCCAGTCGGGCTCCAGTCGCTACCGGCACCGCCCGCCCATGCAGGCTGTGGAAGCCGTAGGCGTGGACGTACCCCGGCAAATTCGAGGAGCATCCGATTCCGGAGACGATCATCAAATCTTTGGGAAGGATTCCCAGCTTGGCGGCGGCGGCCTTCACGGCTTTGAGGACTGAGAAATCTCCGCATCCAGGGCACCAGTCCGGATCGATCGGTCCTACGTAAGCATCTATCGGGAGTTCGACTACCGTCGCCATGAACTCGTTCTCCTTTCAGTTCTGTGGGTGCCAAGCGTAGGTGGCACCTGTCTCGACGCCGATGGTTAGGTCGCCCTGTTTGTTTCCGTCCTTTCGAAAAACAACATCGACGACCCAGACTGGTTCCCCGTAGCCGTTGCTGTCATGTCGTTCGATTGTCCCCGGACGCACGGCATCGTCCAAATGGGTTCGGATGTAGTGGTAAGTCATCTCTCGAACTTCTTCCCGAGTCACATCCAACGATTTCTCCCGACCCGCCAGCAAGTCCTGTGCCGCCGAAACGATGTATTCTGGTTCTAAAGGTTCGCCATCGTATCTGAGGATGTTCCCATCCACGCCAAGTCCCGTCTCGGCTCGTAGGTGCCGGGCAAACTGTGCCGAGTAATTCACCTCCACGCAGTAGACGTGCCGACATTTCTTCAAGATGTCCGTCACTTGATCGGACTGAAAAGGGTGCAGATATCGGATCTGCAGCTGATTGGTTGGAGTCCCCCGAGCGTTGAGGAGGTCCACGGCTTCAGCAATCACGCCTTTGGTGGAGCCCCAGCCGAGCAGCGTCACCTCGGCGTCTTCCGGACCGTAGGTCGCCGGGGGCGCAAACTCGCGGACAATGTTAGGGATTTTCTTCATCCGCTTCTCTTGGATCTTTCGACGGATCGGCGGGCTCGTAAACTCGTCCGAGATCAAGATCCCCTCTTCATCGTGATCGTCCGTGGCCGAAACGTAGAGAGTATTGGCAGTCCCCGGAAGGGATCTGGGGGAGATGCCGGACGGGGTCATCTTATAGCGTTTAAAAGGACCATTCTCCTCGGGCCATTCCCGGACGATCTGGCCTCTTTCGATGGGAACGTCCGGTTTGAAGGCATTGGGCCCGACGGTCTGGGGGTGCTCGGACAGCAGCAGGTCAGAGACGATCAATACCGGAATCTGGTACTTCTCGGCGAGGTTGAGGGATTCTACCGAGGCGTAGTAACAGTCGGTGGTGTCGGTAGGAGCCAGAATGACCCGAGGGTAGTCCCCCTGGGAAGCGCCGTAGACTTGGTTCAGATCAGCCTGTTCGGTCTTGGTGGGAATCCCCGTGGACGGACCTCCGCGCTGCACATTGATCACCACCACGGGGGCTTCGATCATGGCGGCTTGTCCGATGGCTTCCGTCATCAACGCAAAGCCGCCTCCCGAAGTGGCGCACATGGCCCGCACCCCTGCGACTCCAGCGCCGACCGCCATGTTCACGACGGCCAACTCGTCCTCGCACTGCTTGACCACCACGCCGCACTTCTCGGCATGACTCGCCATCCAGTGAAGAATTCCCGATGCCGGGGTCATCGGATAGGCCGAGTAGAATTTGCATCCCGCTGCTACGGCGCCCAGGCCGAAAGCCTCATTGCCGGTCAGGAACGGTCTGCGGATGCGAGAAAAGGACCACTCGTATCCCAGAGGCACGAATTGCTCCTTCGCATAGTTGTAGCCGGCCTTGGCAATCGCGATGTTCTGAGAAATGATCTGCTCGCCTTTGTAGCGAAAGGTGTCAGTCAAGACTTCGCCCATCAGATCAAAATCTAGTCCGCACAGAAACATCACCGCGCCCCCCAGGACCGTGTTCTGCATGATGGGTGGAAACTTCCCGATCGGTGCGGTGATTTCCCTAACGGGCAAGGGAACGGTCAGAATGTTATTGCGCAATAGGTCCAGATCACAGTGCAATCGGTCGGAGTTGTAGATGACAGCTCCGCCTTCTTCCACCTCCGGAGCGTGACGTTCGATGCTGTCTTGATTGAGAGCAATCAGGACATTGAGTCGGTCCCCGTGGCTTTGCACCGCCTCTTCCCCCAGCCGGATGCGCAGCCAGATATGTCCACCACGTATGATTGATTGGTAGCTGTTATAGGCATAAACGTGAAGGCCGAGTCGAGACGCGGTACGAGCGATCGTGTCACCCGACTTGTCCAGGCCATCTCCTGCCGCTCCTCCCATACCAATGACGGCTTCTCTCATGGGATGCTCCTTTCAACGGCGGCGGCGGCGATCGCGCTGCCGAGCCTCCATTATAGAGATTTTCCCATCAAATGCCACCAAAGGGGCCACTTCGGTAGTCGGTCAGTTTGGTACGAGTTCAGCGCTCGCGGGCTTTTAGACAACGGCACAGCCCACCCCAGCGGGGTGGCATAGACGATTGCCCAGCAATTGATCGCTGGGTTGGGGCCGGGAACCAAAGAACTCCGTCCTGGAGGGCCGGCTGCCTAAAACGCAAAATAGAGCCTTTCAACCGTACTCATTCGAAGGCGTCTGGCCTGGCTGCTGACCGTGTGAGCCGGCAGGACGGTCCTGGGGATGATCCGCATCGCGGCTGCACCGGTGACGTCTGGGGGATTTCAGTGGGTGGCTTTCCGGGTCAGCCGATCAAAAGCCTCCTTGATCAGGTTGTAGTGCTCTTCCTCTTCTTTGGCAAACTTCAAGAAAACATCCCGGCCCTTGGTGTCTTCAAACTTTTCGGCGTAATCCCGAAAAAAATGATGGGCATCCCTTTCCATTCCCATTGCCAATTGCAGGGCTTCGATCTCAGTGAGGTTCTCACTCAGTTTCCTCCGAGTGTCCTCACGAGAAGGGAAGATCCTCTTGAGCTCCTCGTAGTCAAAGTGGAGAAATTCGGGCGCATCCAGAACCTTGCGGTCCGCTTGGATCAGTTTTTCCCATTGCTGCTCTAGTTCTCGGAGATGCTTCCTCTCATCCTCCAACATTTCCAGAAACGTCAATCGGGTGGCGGGGTGCTGCACGGTTCCGGAAGCGGTGCCGTAAAAGTTGATCCCTCGCCGTTCGGTCTCCATGGCGATCCTGAGCGCATCCCGAGCGAAAACGAGATCCGAGTCGAAAACGCCAGGAGCGGTCTTTCGATGTTTTTGACAGTCGGGACAGATCCCTTGAATCTGCAGGTTGTGCTCGCGGGGCAAGAATCGGTACTTGCTGATGATCTCCTGATGGATCTGTTCGAGCTGGGGACTCGAGAATTCGATGGTGCGATGGCACTCCAAACAGACCAGGTGATGGTGGTGGGGCCGTTTGTAGAGGCGCTCGAAGCGAGTGCGCCCGTCACTCAAGTGGACTTCCCGGGCTAGTCCGCAGTCGATCAGTGCTTTTAGGGTGCGAAAGACCGTCGCTTGACCGATTTTTTGATCCTGTTTCTTGCTGAGTTCGTACAACTCTTCCGAGCTTAGATGTCCGCCTGCTCGAAGGAAGGTCTGCACCACCAGCTTTCGCTGGGGCGTCATCCTCAGTCTTTTCTTCTTGAGATAGTTCGAGAAAATACGGAACTGCTCTGCCTCACTGCTCAGCATGGTGCTTTTCATTGTCGGGCATCCCCGCCCTTTTTTTCAAGCTGAAGGGTCACGGTGTCACCCCTTTTCAGTGTACAGCCGAGCAATTTCGTCCACCTGGAAGCGGGGCCAGGGGGTCGCTTGATCGTTGTCGAGGGCTTGCACCCCTGAGCCGGTCTTCAGTACCTCGCCGATGCAAGTGGCTGGGATCCCATGTTCGCCCAGGTTGCGGATGAGCGGATCACTCGTTTCAGGACGACAAGTCAGCAGTAGGCTTCCGGAACCGATCAATCCCCAGGGCGAAAGGCGCAGAAGCCGGCAGATTTTCTGGGTTTCCGGAAGGATCGGTATTCGTTCCAGATGGACCCGTAACTGATGTCGGCCGGCGGCACCGAGTTCTTCCAATGCGGTGCGGATGCCGCCCTCGGTCACATCGTGCATGGCTGAAACCCCCTCCGAAGAGGCCGCCAGCCTGGCCTCCTCCAGAATGCTGATCCCGGGCTCGGTCAGGAATTGTCTGCAACCATCGATTTCCTCTCGGCTCATACCCAGTTTCTCAAGCTGGGCGGCGAACTCCCTGGCGATGATCGAAGTGCCTTCAATGGCCAGTCCTTTGGTTAAAAGGATCTGGTCACCTTGACGCATGTGGTGCTTCTGGACGAGCTGTCGTCGTGTTGTGGTGCCGACAATGTGTCCGAACCACGATCGGTCGGCTTACGGCATCGGTCATCTCGGTGTGTCCTCCACAAAGGGTAATCCCAAACTCGTGGCAGGTCCGACGCAATCGCTCGACGATTTCTCTAATTTCCAGCGCCGTGCTGCCCGTGGGGAGAAAAAGGGTGGTCAGAAGCCAGCGTGGAGTGGCGCCGCTGGTTGCAATGTCGTTGGCGTTGACGACGACGGCATAGTAAGCCAGCTGGTCGGTGGCAAAGGTGCTGGGATCTGATTTGAGGATCAACACTTCGTCTTCGGATCCGGGTAAAACGGCGGCCACATCCCCTCCCACGGCGGGTCCTATCAGCACGTTTGGGTCCGAGAGGGGGGGCGCTAGCAGTATTTCGAGATACTCTAGAGGGAGCTTGCCGCTGGAAAGAGGGATTCTTTCACCGACAATGTCCAGAAGTTCTGCCAAGCGTCCGATGATGAAGCTGGGTTCGCAAGGTCCCGGTTCGGGGTCGGAGGTGTTGGTCAGCAATACGGTTGATGCTCCCGCCCGCCGACCGGCTTCCACGTCAAACCAAAAGTTGCCTACCACGAGCGTCTGGCGCACGGAAACTCCCATGTGGCGAGCTGCCAGCCGAATTCCAGACGGATCCGGTTTTGGGGGTATCCTGTGGTCGCGCGAAATAATGACGTCAAAATCCTCAGCTCGGATTCGCTGAAAATTACGAAGCGGCCGCAAGATGGCTACGCGTCGATTTCGGCTGATGATTCCCAGCCGCAGTTTCTTGCGCAGGAGTTGCTCGATGACCCGCTCCGCCTCCGCATTGGGCAAGGATTGCCGAGCTGCCTCCATCTCGAATCGGTTCAGGATGCCCACAGCCTGCCGCCGTTTCCGCCCGGGTGGCAAGTGCGTGACGAATTCGAGGACGGGTTGTTCGGCAGGGCAGTCCAGTACCTTGCGAAGCTCCCGAAAATCCAGTGTCCCGGGTTCTGTCAAGGTGCCGTCGAAGTCAAAGAGCACCGCACGGACCATTTCCCTCTTGATAGGTTTTGGCTGCGGCACTGTTTGGGCTCAGAAGGAGACCCACTGCATGCAGTCAGGGATGGTGGCTCCCGGAGGCGGGTACTGGCAGTGGTTGCGGGACGAACGGGGAGCGTAGGGTGGCGGGGGGAAGGGCGGCGCCCCCCGCCATTGTGCTCGATACCCGATCAGGGAGCGTACAGCTCGACCACCACGCGCCGGTTCTCGCTTCGACCCTCGGCGGTCTTGTTGTCGGCAACAGGCTGGCTTTCTCCCGCACTGCCGGTGCTGATGCGGTTCCCGGGAATGCTGTGTTGTGTCACCAGGTAGTCTTTGGCGGCATCACCACGCCGCTGCCCCATCTTCTGGTTACCGCTTTCGCTGCCCCGGTCATCGGTGTGTCCCGTAATGCTGGCGCGCAGCTGAGGATTCTGCTGCAGCTTCAAGGCCACTTCGTCCAGTTGGGCCTTGGCGACGTTGTTGGGACGCGAACCACTCATTTGAATGGTGATCTGTTCGCGCACCGAGAAGGATTTGGTCTCGGTCGCGGACCCGCCCCGATCATCCGTCACGGTTACGGAAATGGTGTGGCGGCCGCCGGACATCCCACTCGTTTTTAGGCTGAGTTGACTGCCGGTTGCTGGCCGAGCTTGTCCGTCGACTTTCCAGGAATACGCGATGGGATCGTTGTCCGGGTCGCTGGCCCTCACCTTGGCCGTAATCGTGTCGCCAGCCGTGACGTCGGTCTTGTCGACGGTGAGCGTTACGGTCGGGTTGCGGTTGGGTTTTCTTTCGACCACGACCGCGAACTCGCAATCGGCGGTCATCCCATCTGAGTCGGTGACCGTCACACGGGCACTGTGAGAACCGGCCGAGCGGCCCGCGGTGCCGAAAACAAACTGAGGCTGGTTGTTGTCGACTGCCCTTCCGCCGACGCTCCAAGAGTAGCTGAGGGGATCGTTGTTGGGATCCGAAGCGGAGACTCTCAGAGTTGTTGAGCTGCCTTCGGTGACTCGAACCGTGGAGGGTTGGCAACTGGCGGTGGGTGCCTTTTTATCCTTGGAGACGACCACATCGACGGCGCATTTCACTGTGTGTTTCCGGTCACGAACCTCTGCCGTCACGCTGTAGGTGCCGGGTTGCAAACCGGAAGAATCGAACACCGCCGATTTCCCGCCGTCACTTTCCTTCACGCTCCCTGTGGAGCTGCTCCAGGAGTAACTCAGTCGGTTCTGGTCCCGGCGATCGGGGTCCACCGCGTTGGTGTTAATGGTGGCTGTTCCCCCCGCCGTGACGGTGGCCGGTTTGGCCGCACAATTGAGCGCAGGGGGACGATTGGCACAACCTATTGCACCCAGCAGAACCACCGCCAACGCCGCGCTTCGAAAGGTCTTGGAAAAAACGATCATCTCTCTCCCTCCCTCAAAAGAACAAAAGGCCTGAATTTCCTTTGCCCTCTAGAAATGCAACAAAAAATTCCCGCCCGTGCCGGGCCGATAGTGCCTCGCAAACCGCTCCCCAGCCTGTGCTTCATCTGATGAAGACTACCTCGCACCGGCCCAAGGCGCAAGTCAATATAGCATCTGGGGACACCCAATTCTAGCAGGAACGTTTCCGGCGGTCTTTGGCCATCGACGGGTCTGTCGTAGAGTGCCTTCGAGCGGGCCGGCGGGGGGGCGTTTTTGCCTCCATGTGGGGCCCGTTAAGGTGCGGTAATTCCGCGACTTGAAGGCTGCTCTCCGGATTTGACTTCCAGCAAAAGCGCAAGCTAAGATGAGAGTTTTAGCCTGATACCTTTTCCTGTGGAGCCAGTCTAATCACATGAGAAGGTTTGGGATAACGCGGTGGAGGACATGATCGGTGGTACTTGCGATTGGCGGCAATCTTTGGAGGTATTTCGGCCAAGGTGGGCCCATGATGTGGCCCCTTCTGGCTTGCTCGATACTCGGTCTGATCTACATCTTGGAGCGGGCTATTTCCTACTACCGGGTTCGAGGAGACACGGCAAAGATTTTCTCGGAAATCCGCGAATCCTTGCTGATGGGCAATCTGAGAGGATCCATCGAGACCTGCGAATCCTTCGAGCACCCCGTGGCCACCATCTTGAAATCCGGGTTGCTTCGCTACGGCAAATCTCATGATGAGATCGAAAAAGCGATGGAAAGCGTGGCCCTACATGAGGTCTCCAAGCTGGAGCGGGGATTGTGGATACTCGCCACCGTGGCCAACATTGCCCCTCTGTTCGGATTCCTGGGAACCGTCACTGGCATGATCGCCTCGTTTGAAGCTCTGGCCGAGGTCGGGCTGGGGAATCCCCAGGCCGTCGCCCGCGGAATCTCGGAGGCGCTCATTACCACCGCCACGGGACTGGTGATCGCCCTGCCCGTGCAGGCGGCCTACAACTATTTCAACAACCGGGTCTCCAATCTGGCTCTCGACATGGAGACGAGTTCGTCGATGCTGTTGGAGACTTTCAACGAGCTGGAGGGCCGAGAAGAGGTTCCGAAAAAGACACAAGCTCTATGAAACTCTGGGGTTCCCTTCTCAAGAACGCTCCCAGCGTTCCCACGGCGTCCATGGCCGATATCGCCTTCCTGCTGATCATTTTTTTTATGCTCACCACTTCTTTTTCTCCGGAAAGAACGGCCGTTCAACTGCCCAGTTCACTGATTCGAACTGAAGTGGCCAAGGATGCCGCCATTGTCGCGGTTACCAGCCAGGGTGAGATTCATTTCACCGATGGCGAACAGCCTTCATTCCCCTTGACCACAATCAAAGAGTTGGGCCCCTTGACAGCCACCATCGTCAAATTGATTCCCGACAGGCAGTTCTTGATCAAGGCCGACCGGACGACTCGTTACCAGGTTATCGACCAGGTACTGGAAGCTCTTCGGGACAACGGAGCCCAAAACGTCGGCCTTCTGACCGATAGAAAGACTTTGACGAGGAAAGAATGAAAAGGAGTCAGCGCCTGCGATCATCGGCTGCGGTCCCCACCTCGTCCATGGCAGACATCGCCTTTCTTCTCATCATTTTCTTCATGCTCACGGCGGTTATCAGTACCACCAAGGGCCTCGAATTTGGGTTTCCAGCCGAAGACCCCACCGAGCTGGACGTTCAGCCTGAGGAAGCCACCCACATCAAGATTCTTGGAGAAGGGCAGTTCCAGGTGGACAAGACTCCAATGTCCCTCGAGCAATTGGGGGGCTATGTGCGTTCGAAAATGCAGCAGAACCCGGAGAAACCAGTCATCATTCAGACCCTTCCGGAGGTTCCCTACTACGTGATGATTGAGGTGTTCGATCTCCTCAAATTGCTGGGGGTCGAGAATGTTTCCATTCCCACACGATCGGAGATTGAGCGTTGGCGGGCTTTCGGAATCTTCGAGTAAATTCTATGGCTTCACGCCGCGGTTCTGCAGGCCTCTGGGTCTGGCTTTTGACAGCTGGTGTGGCCAGCACGGTCTGGGCTCAGGGAGATTTTCAGAAGGGGTTTTCCTACTACAAACAGGGTCAGCACGAAAAGGCGATTCCGGAGCTTGAGGCGGTGATCCAAGCCAATCCGGATTACGAGGATGGCTATCGTATCCTGGGCGATTGCTATTTGAAGACTCAGCAGTACAGCCAGGCGTCCACTGCCTTTCAACAGGCCATCCGTTTGAAGAATGACTTTTTCGCTTCCTACTACGGCCTAGCCTTGGCTTACTACAATTCGGGCCGCTACCGAGACAGCATCGACACTCTGCTCAAGGGAGAGCAGTATGCCCGATCCCCTCGCGAGCGCCACGGGGTTTACCGGACGCGGGGTTTGGCCTATCTGAACGAAAGCGAGTTCTCTCTAGCCCTATCCGACCTGGAGAAGGCCAACACCCTTCGAAGGGGAGACTTGGCGAATATCCTATCCCTGGGATTGGCCCACTTTCATCTGGGGAACCCAACGGAAGCGGAAAAGTATCTGCATCAGGTGGCGGCCCGCCAGCCGGAACATGCGGTTGCCCGGGAGTACCTGGGACAGATTCGCTATAAGCGGGCCGTTGAATTCCTGAAGGCCAAGGACTACCGCCAGACTTCGCTCTTTCTTCAGGAATATCTGAAGAGCCATCCGCAGGATGGAGAGGCCTGGTTCAATATGGGATTGGCGTATCTATTCCTTGACGATTCCAGCGCCGCCAAAGAGGCCTTCATCAAGAGTGACACCTTCCGATCGGGAAGCGGTGAGACGTACGACCGTCTGGGCTACATTGCTGAAATAACCGGGGACTACAGAGCAGCCCTCCAGTATTATCAGAAGGCGTTGACTGTCGACCCAAAACCTGGGATCCGGAAAAGCGTAAAACGGGTTCAGGAGCGTATCCGCCGGAAAAAAGGATAGCTCGCGACCTATCCCCCACCGCTGAAGAGCCCGAAAGCTCTTCAGCTCAGAGGGTTTCTTGACACTCCACTTTTTACAGTGTCACCATGAAATCCGTGGATGTACTGGATCGGATTACCAGCCGGGTCCGCGAGGCGCCTCAGGTCCTGGTTTTCCCGGAAGGTGAGGATGCCCGGATCCTTCAAGCGGCGGCCCGGCTGCGGGAGCAGCAACTGGCGCGGCCTCTGGTCCTCGGTGATGAGGGCCGCATCAAGGTGGCGGCCAAGTCGGTCGATCTCAACCTTGTCTTCGAGCTGGTCGATCCGTCCGAGTCACCCCGATTGAGGGAATACGGGGACCTCTATTACGAAAAGTGCCGGGCTCGAGGAATCACTCTGGAGGAGGCCCGGCAGCGCGTTCTCGACCCCCTCTACTTTGGAGCACTGATGGTAGCGGCGGGGGATTGTGGAGGGTGCGTGGCAGGGGCTTGCTACAGCACGGCCGATACCGTGCGCGCCGCCCTGCGCTGCATCGGATTGGGCCAGGGGGTTTCGATCCTATCCAGTTTCTTCCTGATGCTCCTCGAGAATCCGGACTGGGGAGAAAAGGGCGCCCTGATCTACGCGGATTGTGCAGTGGTTCCCGAGCCTACCTCGTCGCAGCTGGCAGAGATCGCCCTGCAGGCTGCCGAGAACGCTCGCATTTTCCTGGAGGCACCGCCCCGAGTCGCTTTGCTGTCTTTCTCCACCCGGGGGAGCGCTTTACACGCTCGGACGAAAAGAGTTGCCGAGGCCTGTCGAACCTTGAAGGAACGGAGTCCCGATCTGCTGGCCGACGGAGAGTTGCAGGTGGACGCGGCACTGGTAGAGTCGGTCGCTGCTCAGAAGGCTCCCGAAAGTCCGTTGGGCGGGCGAGCCAATACCTTGATTTTCCCCAATCTGGACGCTGGAAACATCGCCTACAAGCTGACCGAGCGACTGGCCGGGGCTCGAGCCGTGGGGCCCATCCTTCAGGGTCTGGCTCACCCCATGAACGACCTGAGCCGAGGCTGCAGCTGGGAAGATGTTTTCCGCGTTTCCATCATCACCGGTCTGCAGGCCATTGAGCGGAAAACTAGCGATGCCCTCCATTGAGGAAGTACGGGCTCGCGAGATTCTCGATTCGCGTGGAAATCCCACTGTGGAAGTCGATGTCTTTTCGGAGGAAGGAGATTGGGGACGCGCCAGTGTCCCTTCCGGTGCCTCGACCGGGAAGCACGAAGCTTTGGAACTGCGTGACGGAGACCCCAACCGTTACGGAGGCCGCGGCGTTCTCAAAGCGCTCGAGAAAGTACAGCAGGAAATAGCTCCCAGGATTCAAGGGTTGTCGATTTTCGATCAGATTTTGATCGATCAAACCATGATCGAGGCGGATGGCACGGAATCGAAATCTAAGTTGGGAGCCAATTCGATGTTGGCAGTCTCTCTGGCTTGCGCGCGAGCCGCTGCCAAAAGCTTGGGTCTGCCCCTGTACCAGTACCTGGGAGGAGTCCTGGCGTGTCGATTGCCCATTCCTCTCATGAACATCCTCAACGGCGGCGCCCATGCCTCCAATGACCTCGACTGCCAGGAGTTTATGATCGTACCCGCTAAAGCCCCGTCTTTCGCCGAGGCCCTCAGAAAGGGTGCCGAGATTTTTCACGAGCTGGAGCGAATCCTACGGGACAGGAACTACGATACGGCGGTGGGAAACGAAGGGGGGTTTGCCCCCAACCTGAGGTCCAACGAAGAAGCTATCGAATTGATCTTGCTGGCCATTGAAGCGGTCGGTTGCCGAGCTGGAGAGGATGTCTGGCTGGCCTTGGACGTGGCCGCCAGCGAGCTATACGAGGGAAGGATCTATCGGTTTCGCGGTGAAGGAACAGAAAGAAGTAGCCGGGAAATGGTTGATTGGTATAGCTCCTGGATCGATCGCTACCCCATCTGCTCGATCGAGGACGGCCTAGCCGAGGACGATTGGGAGGGTTGGAGTGAGTTGACCCACCAGCTGGGCCAAAAAGTACAGCTGGTGGGAGACGATCTCTTCGTCACCAACCCCGACCGACTCAGAAAGGGCATCGAAAAAAAAGTAGCCAACTCTATTCTGATCAAACCCAATCAGATCGGCACCCTGACGGAGACGCTGCGAACGGTGGAATTGGCAAGACGGAATGGGTACTCCTGGATCGTTTCGCACCGCTCCGGGGAGACCGAGGACACCTTCATCGCTGACCTTGTGGTCGCTACAGGTGCGGGTCAGATCAAGACCGGGGCATTGAGCCGTACCGACCGAACAGCCAAGTACAACCAGCTCCTGCGCATCGAGGAAACGCTAGGCCCTCAAGCGGTTTATGCGACATTACCGTCGTTGCCGTAAGGTAGCTCCCGCCTGGGAATTGAAAAACGGTGATTGGATTGAGGGGAAGCACGCGATAAATACGCTATCCGACTCGAGACCTCGCCATGGACGGGTTCGACTGATTCCCGCTTCCCCGGACGCCAGAAAGTCCAAGTGAAGAAAATTTCAGCCGCTGTCATCACCTACAACGAGGAAAGCAAGATCGATCGAGCTCTGAGCAGCCTTCGGGAGCTGTGTGATGAAATCGTCGTGGTGGACTCTTTCAGTACGGATTCGACTCTGGAGCGGTGCCGTCGTTATACGGATCGGATCAAGCAGAGGGCCTGGCCGGGTTATCGCGACCAGAAACAGTACGCCACAGACCAAGCAACGCATGACTGGATTCTGAGTCTGGACGGCGACGAAGAAGTTGGAGCCGTGCTGTGCCAGGAGATTCAACGATGGAAGGAGGGCCACACGGAGGCCGATTGCAATGGGTATTATATCTCGCGAAAGGCCTTCTTTTTGGGTCGTGTGATCAACCATACCACTTGGTACCCGGATTGGCAGCTGCGGCTTTTTCGAAAATCACGGGGGAAGTGGGAAGGTGGGCGCGTCCACGAGTCTTTCAGGGTTCAACCCCCCACTTCAAGGTTGCGGGGGGATCTTCACCATTACACGTATGCCTCGATTGACGAGTATCTGGAGCAGCTGAGTCGTTTTTCAGCTCTGGCGGCAGCCGACAGCCTGGACCGAGGACAGCGCTCCGGTTTCGGCCAACTGGCGTTACGACCGCTGGCGGCCTTTTTCAATAACTACCTCCTGCGCAGAGGATTCCTGGACGGCAGCGCCGGTTTTTCTGTTTCCGTGCTGGCATCCGTGTCGACTTTTTTCAAGTACTTGAGATTGTGGCAGTTGCAATCCAATGATCGACAATCTCCTTTCGGACCGTCCGGATGAAAATATTGTATGTCGATACGGAGCAGATATGGCGGGGAGGGCAGGAGCAGTTGTTCACCCTCATGTTGGGGATGAAGGAGCGGAGACACTCGGTTTGTCTGGCGGCCCCCGCCGGCTCTCTCCTGCGGCGTCGGGCCTCGGAATCCCAGGTTCGCACCTTTAGCTTCTTCCAGCGCAGTGAGTGGAGTCCGATGGCGCTTTGCCGGCTCCACAAGATCTTTGGGCAGGAACATTTCGACGTCGTACACTTCAACACACCGGTGGCTGTGCTTCTAGGCGGAATTGTTTCCTGGTGGAGGGAGACTCCGGTGCGTGTTTGCTCGCGTCGCGTCAACTTCCCCTTGCGGAACCGGCTGAGTCTCATCAAGTATAATCGCGTCCTAGACGGCATCATCACGGTTTCCGAGAGCATCCGGGGAACCCTCATTGGAGGAGGGGTCTGGCCGGAACTGGTGAGCGTCATCTACGAAGGAGTGGACGTAGGGTGGATCGATCGATTGCCCCCATCCGCGGCGGTGCCAAGGATCAACGGGCCGCTGGTCGGCACGGTGGCTCACCTGAGCGAAGAGAAGGGACACAGCACCCTTCTGGAAGCCGTTTCCCAAATCGACCCTCGTTTCTCCGATGTGACCTTTCTTTTTATTGGGGAGGGCGAGCTGAGGGAACACCTGGAGAGACAAGTCAGATTGATGTCTCTGGAAGGCCGAGTCAAGTTTACCGGTTTCCGCGCGGACCCCGAAGCCATCAT
The DNA here is from genome assembly GCA_965205565.1 of Acidobacteriota bacterium. Classification (GTDB taxonomy): domain Bacteria; phylum Acidobacteriota; class UBA6911; order RPQK01; family CBDBID01; genus CBDBID01. The sequence goes on along the minus strand of CBDBID010000036.1, from coordinate 96,812 downwards.
GAAGACTCTGGACATCTTCTGTTTGCCCTCCCTTTCAGAGGGTTTGAGTTCGGCTATTCTGGCAGCCATGGCCTGTCGTTTGCCGGTTGTCGCCACCCGAGTCGGGGGCATCCCCGAACTGGTGGTGGACGGAGTCACTGGATTCTTGGTTCCGTCGCGCAACCCGGATGAGTTGAGAGAAGCCTTGTCCCAGCTGCTCTCATCGGCGCCGTTGAGGCGGCGGATGGGTTCCGCCGGAAGGGAAAGGATCGAATCCTACTTCACCCTGAAGCGGAAATTGGACGAAACGGAAACCCTATATCTGCAATTGCTCAAATAGCCGTATCTCCAGTAGAGTAACACCATGAAAGGTGTCATCCTTGCGGGAGGCTTGGGCACCCGTTTGTATCCCCTCACCAAAGTGACCAACAAGCACTTGCTTCCCGTGTACAACAAGCCGATGATTTACTACCCCCTCCAGACGCTGGTCGAGGCAGGCTTGCGCGATATTATGGTGGTGACCGGGGGCAACAATGCCGGGGATTTCCTGAAGCTACTGGGGAACGGGAGGGAATTCGGTTTGCGCCACCTCCACTTCGCTTATCAGGAAGGAGAAGGTGGCATCGCCGAGGCCCTTTCACTAGCCGAGTTTTTCGCCGAGGAAGATCCGGTCTGCGTCATCCTCGGAGACAATATCCTGCAGGATTCCATCCGGGACCATGTCGAGCATTTCGAATCCCAGCCTCGGGGTGCCAAGATTTTATTGAAACGAGTTCCTGACCCGCAGCGATTTGGAGTTCCTCTACTCGAAGACGGCAAGGTGATGCGCATCGATGAGAAACCTGCCGTTCCCGCGTCTCCCTATGCCGTAACCGGCATCTATATGTACGATCATCGGGTTTTCGACATCATGCGTACTCTGAGGCCGTCCGGAAGGGGCGAACTGGAAATCACCGACGTGAACAACCAGTACATCAGTTGGGGAGAAATGAGCTATGCAGTGCTGAAGCGATGGTGGACCGATGCCGGAACATTTCACTCGCTGCACCACGCCAGCGATCTGGTGGCGAAGAGCGACCGCCAGTCCATAGAGCCCGTTCGGACTGCCCCGATCGAAGATGCCGTGTCGGGAGAAGGGTAGATCCTCTCCAGGAAGAGAACTCACTCAAAAAGGATCTTGCCATGAGATTGTTGGTGACCGGAGGCGCCGGTTTTATCGGGTCCCATTTCATCCGCTACATCCTGCAGAGCCAGCCGGATGTTCGGGTGATCAATGTGGATGACCTGACTTATGCCGGCAACCTCGAAAACCTGGCCCCTGTTTCTGATGATCCGCGGTATACATTCGTACGGGCCAACATCCTGGAGTCGGATCGACTGAAGGACCATTTTAGGCAGCAGGATGCGGTGATCCACTTTGCCGCCGAGAGTCACGTCGACCGCAGCATTCTAAAGGCTTCCAACTTTGTCGAGACCAACGTATCGGGCACCCAGGCTCTCCTGGAAACCGCTCGCCAAAGCAAGGTGCCTCGTTTTCTTCACGTGTCCACGGATGAAGTGTACGGCACGGTGCCGGCGCCCAATCGGGCCACTGAGAAGAGTCGGCTGGCTCCCAGTAACCCCTACTCCGCCAGCAAGGCAGCGTCGGATCTGATGGCTCACGCCTATCACGTGACCTACGGCATGGATATCGTGGTGACTCGGTGCTCCAACAACTACGGGCCCTATCAGTTCCCCGAGAAACTGATTCCGCTGATGCTGCTCAATACCTTCCTGGACCAACCTCTGCCTCTTTACGGGGACGGTCTCAATGCACGGGATTGGATTAACGTGCGTTGCCATTGTGAAGCTTTGGAATGCGTGCTCATAAAGGGGCGCTCCGGACAAGTTTATAACATTGGGACGGGAAAGGAGCGAAGCAACCTGGAGGTGGTGGGATTGATCCTGGAGATTCTGGACAAGAGTCCCGACTTGATCCGCTTTGTGCAGGACCGTCCCGGCCACGATCGGCGATATGCCATGGACATCACCCGGATTCGTGAGGAACTGGGCTGGGCTTCCCAGCGCTCCTTCGATCGGGGTCTTCGGGAAACCGTTCGCTGGTATGAGGAAAACCTGGACTGGGTTCAGCGGGTTCAGACCGGAACCTATCAGCAATACTACCGGAAGATGTATCAGGATCGAGATCAGACGCTCTCCAATTTGTGAAAGCTGTTGGCGGAAGGGGATGGCCATTGGAAATCATCCCTTCTTTCCGGGAACGCCGATAGCAAAGGGGCCACCCGACAGCGATTGATTCCATGAAAATCGTAATCACTGGCGCCACCGGAATGCTGGGGCAGGCCCTTTGCCGGACCTTGCAGGATCCGCACGAGGTTCGCGCGCTCTCCCATCGCGACCTGGATGTTCGCCGCGCCGATCAGGTTTCCCGGGTCCTTTCCCTGCTGTGTCCAGACTGGGTGTTGCATGCTGCCGCCTTCACGGCCGTAGATGAGGCGGAAAGAAACGCCGGCGAAGCCTACCTTAGCAACGCTCTGGGCACTCGGAACATCGCCGCCTGGGCCTTTGATCGGGGCAGCCGGGTTTTGTACTACAGCACCGATTACGTGTTCGACGGCCAGGCAGCCCGGCCCTATAGCGAGGGGGATCTACCCGCTCCCATCAACCAATACGGACATTCGAAGCTCGCCGGAGAGCGGTACTTGCAGACCCTCTGTCCAGCTCATCTCATCATTCGTACCAGTTGGCTTTATGGTCCAGGTGGTTCCCACTTCATCGGCATGATTCAAAAGTTGGCGAAAAACGGAGGACCTCTTCGGATGGTCACCGATCAGCGGAGCAGTCCAACCCTCACCCTGGATCTTGCCTCCATGACTTCGAAGCTCCTGGAGAGAGAGGCCCGAGGGATCTATCATGTAACCAATGAGGGCGAATGCAGCCGCTACGAGCTGGCCCAGGAAATCGCGGCTCTTCAGGGCTGGAATCTGGAGATTGAACCTGCTTTGAGTGGGGAGTTCGACAATGCCGCGACCCGACCTCGCTTTTCGGTCCTGGACAATCGGGTGTTGCAGCTGGATGGCCTCCCCTTGTTACGCCACTGGAAACAGGCTCTGCACGAGTTCTTGGATGTCCACCCATGTCCCGATTCCTAGTTGCCAAAAATCGGAAGGCCCAGCGAAACTATGAATTGCTCGGGAGATTTGAAGCTGGAATCGTGCTGCAGGGAACGGAAGTCAAGGCGCTGCGGGAAGGTAAGTTGAGCCTGAATGACAGTTATGGCCGAATCAAGGACGGGGAAGTGTGGCTCGAAAATTGCCATATAAGTGCATATAGCCACGCTACCTCGGGGAGCCACGAACCGGTGCGGCCGCGAAAACTGTTGCTGCACCGGCGCGAGATCCGTAAATTACTTGGCAAAACCGCTCAGAGGGGTTACACGATAGTGCCGCTCTCGGTTTACTTCAAAGATGGGAAGGCGAAAGTGGAGATTGCATTGGCTCGCGGTAAACGACTCTACAACAAAAGGGAAGTCGCCCGCCGACGAACCATTGATCGAGAGGTTCGAGCAGAGTTAAAGGGAAGATTGAAATGAAGATACAGCTAGTCCAGTCAGGTTGGGATGCTTTGCCATGCGATGCCTTGGTGGTGCCATTTTTCGAAGATGACGATCTCGATTCGGGATTCGCTTCAGCCCTTGATGGAAAGTTGGATGGCTTGATTCGGGAATTGAAGGACAACGAAGAATGGACAGCAAAGTCGGGCCAGATAACCGTGCTCTATCGACCCCAAGGGATACCGGTTGGCCGGCTGGTCCTGCTGGGTGCGGGGCGACGCGACAGCTACGATGCAAGCTCCATTCGGGATTTGACCGCCCGAGCGGTCCATCGTGTGAAGGGATTCAATCTAAAGAGGGTAGCCATCTACCGCCGCAGCCGGATGGAGCCCACGCTGGCCGCCCAGGCTGCCGTGGAAGGGGTGGTGCTAGCCGTTTACGACCAGGATGAGTACAAAACCCAAAATAAGTCGAGAACCTGTCTAGAGGAGATCGTGTTTGCAACCGACGAGCAACTGGACGCCGAAGCTGTGGAGCGAGCCCTGCACCGGGGGCAGATTTTGGCCCAAGCAACCAATCTGGCTCGAACTCTGGTCAACGAACCGGGCAATCGAATGAACCCCTCCGTTCTGGCGGCGAAAGCTCAGGAGATCGCTGAGAAGTCGGGTTTGGAAATCGAGGTGCTGGGTGAACCGGAGATGGAAAAAAAGGGGATGGATGCGGTCCTAGCCGTGGCTCGGGGAAGCGATGCCGCGGCCCGATTCATCGTCTTGAAACATTGGGGGGCAGGAGATCGGGAGGAAGCTCCCCTCGCTCTGGTCGGAAAAGGCGTGACCTTCGACAGTGGAGGGCTCTCTCTGAAGCCGGCCAAATCCATGGAGGACATGAAATCGGATAAAGCCGGAGCCTGTGCAGTGTTGGGAGCCATGCAAGCCATTGCCCAGCTGCAGGCGAAACGAAACGTTGTAGGAGTCATACCCGCGGTAGAGAATCTTCCCGGTGGCCGGGCACAGCGTCCCGGTGACGTGATTCGTTCCATGAACGGGAAGACCATCCAGGTCGTCAACACGGACGCAGAAGGTCGTCTGATCCTGGCCGATGCCTTGGCCTACGTACAAGCTTTCCAACCCCGTTACATCGTGGACATCGCCACCTTAACCGGTGCCTGCGTGGTGGCGTTGGGACACGTGCGAGCCGGCTTGTTCTCCAACGATGATGCGCTGTGTCAAAAAACCCTGGCTGCGGCGGAGCGCTGTGGAGAGAAACTGTGGCGACTCCCCCTTGACGATGTCTATTACAAGGATATCGAAAGTGACATCGCAGACGTCAAGAACGCCGGAAGTCGATGGGGAGGAGCCGTGACTGCCGCCAAGTTCCTGCAGCATTTTGTCGACGATCGGCCGTGGTGTCACATCGATATGGCTGGGTTGGCTCTGTATGAGCAGGGACAAGATACCGGCCCCACCGGATTCGGTGTGCGAACCTTGGCCGAGTTGGTGTTGAGCGAGAGCGATTGAAGCCCGTGGAATCCCCTCCTGGTGCTTCCGAACCGTTTTCATCCTTGGACCGTCGCCGAGATTCGCTGGTTGAGGCGGGTGCGTGGCCGCATGCCAACCAGAAACTGATCCCGTCCCTGGTGGAATTCGAATTGGCCAAGAGCGGTCAAAGTTTGGGCCGCACAGCCAGCCGGCAGGAAGGGACCCGATCGCGACTCCAGACCGCTCTTCAGGGCATTACCCGCCTGGATAAGCCGCTGGACCTGTTGCAACTGGAGGATCTTCTGGGTTTGCAGCGGTTGCTCTCAGCCGACCGCAGCGCCTCCTTTCGACAAGCCCCGCAGACGCCCCTCTGCCCCAGCCACTTCCCCATTCGCCCGGGCCGAATTCGGCCAGCCCTGCGACAGCTGTTCAAATGGGTGGGCTCGCAGAGTTTTGCGGAGCTGCATCCGCTTCAACAAGCGGCGCTTGCCCAGGTGCGCCTCTATGAGATCTACCCGTTCGAGACCTGTGGGGAATGCTCGATCTCGATCTTTTCTTACTATTTTCTAGTCGCCGGCGCGTTCCTGCTGCCGTCACCGGTGGTTTCCGAAATGCCCAGATTCTACCGTGCCTTGGAAATGGCGTTTGGGCTGGACACCCATCCGCTGGTGGAGCTGAATCTGAGAAACTGCTGGCGGTCCTACGAGCTGATTGCGCCCGTAACAGGGTAGTGGGAACGGGCGGGGTCAGGGGTCATGCGGAAACATGATTTCATCGGAGTCCTGGCCCTCGTTCTCCTTGAATAGATACTTGATGTTTTGCTTCGGAATCACCAGGTTCGGTTCGCTGGTCCGATTCACTTTGATGCAATGTTTGTCGTACCACTCGATGATTCCACGGATCTCCTCGCCGTCGGTCAGCCGGATCACCATCGGAGTTTTGTTCGTCATCTGCTTCAGGTAGTAGTATTGCTCCGCGTTGGTCTGGTCTGGGGGTACGCGTTTGCGTTGGGCGTTGGCATATTTCGACGGCGTCGTATCTCGCATATGCGATAGCGACGGGCGAATCAATTTACGGTTAACCATGCGTCTCCTGTCAATTTCCCAGCGATGACCGTCTCGCCTCTGTTTTTTGGGGACGGCTGAGAATCCAGCTGCTCTCCAAGAATGATCTCTAGTCTAACACCGCAGCCTCTGTTTTGACAAGAGTGAGACCGGTACAATAAAGTACACTTGTGTCCGGGTTGCCACTTCGGATCCAGATGCTTTTGGTGGTGGTTTTGATATCGCTGCCGTTTGCCTCTTGGGCCCTTCAGAATACGGGCAAGAAACCGGTATTGATCCGCGCTGATGAGACGGACGAAGATCAGAAGCCGTCCGTCATTCTTCCCGATGCAGAGAAGGCCAGAGAACACCTCGAAATTGGTGACTTCTATTTCAAGCGGGACAACTACAAGGCGGCGGACGACCGGTACCAGGATGCGATTCGTTACCTTCCCAGCTGGGCGGAACCCTACCAGAAGCTGACTCGCTCGATGGAGAGGCAGGGAGCTTTCGAGGCGGCTGCGAAAGCCTGCGAACAGTTCATCCAGGCCAACCCCGATGCCGACGAAGTCGAACGTTTCCGGAAGCAGGCGGATGAATTGAGATCCAAGGCTCCATTCCAGGAGAGTTCCGAGTAAACTCGGGAGCCCCTATTCAGGACTTCCGCCCACAGCCGCCCCGCTTGCTCTTGGTTGAGGCGCTCGCCTCATAGTTGAGGCAGCATTTCAGCCGGCCACACATTCCCGAGAGACGGTTTGGATTCATCCCCAGGTCCTGGGCTTTGGCGGTGCGGACACTCACTGACCTGAGCTTCTTCAGGAATGCTGAGGAGCAGTTTTCTCCCAGACCACAGCAGCCCATGCAACCGACCAGTTTCGCCTCGTCCCGAGCTCCGATCTGACGCATTTCGATCCGCGTCCGGAGCTGTCTCGCCAAGTCCTTCACCAACTGCCGAAAGTCGACTCTCCGGTCTGCCGTGAAGTAGAAGATGGCTCGACTTCCATCGAACAGATACTCCACGCGGGAGAGTTTCATCGGCAGCTTGCGAATCTTGAGTTGCTTGCGGCAAAGGCGATAGGCGAAGGCTTCGCGATCTTCCTTCTTGGCATTCAGGTACAGATCTCTTTCCGTCGCCTTGCGAAGGGCCTTGTGAAGTTTGAGTTGCTCGAAGCTGGATTGATCGGCACTGCCTCCGGACAGGACCATTCCCAGTTCGACCCCCTGTTCGGTCGTCACCACACAACGGTCCCCCACTCTCAATCCGGCCCCCTGGGCCAGAAACTGCGCCGTGGCCTTTCGGATATCAAATCGGACGGTGACGATCTCTAGCATGGCCGTCGCTGCCCCGCGGGTTCTGCAACCACAAGGTCTCAAAACAGACCAGAGGGTTCGCGTAATGATCGATTTCCCATCGGGCCCTGCCAATATGGTAAAGGAAGCGAGCCATCCAGTCCAAGTCGACCCCTTGCGAAAGGCTCTCCAAACGGCCCAGGCGGTCCTGATTGACGAGCCGATCCGGGGTGCCGACCCGAAGGCAGTGCAGGTCCTGGATCAAGACCTCGAGCAGATCCAGGTAGTGTCGCGTTTTGTCTCGCAGCTTCAACTGACTCCGAAACGGTTCCTTCTCGGCGGCTTTGAAAACTGCCCCAAAGGACTGGTTCTCCACCCAGAGGCACAGCAGGTCCAACAGGCGGTCTCGGTCCTCCTGGGTGCTGCGAACATCCATCGACAGGGCTGCCGACAAATTGCCCCGGCCCAAGGTGGCTCGAATCTGAGCGTCTTCCCGGGACTCTCGCACAAGGCACTGATGAATCTGGTGCACACTCAGCGGGCGAAAAGAGAAAATCTGACAGCGCGAACGGATGGTGCTCAGGATGCGGCGAGGGTGTGCACTCACCAAGATGATGCGGCAAGTGGACGGTGCTTCCTCCAGTGTCTTCAATATCGAGTTGGCCGCCTCTTCGGTCAGCTTCTCCGCTTCGTCAACGATGAAAAAACGCAAGCGGCCTTCGAAGGGACGGAAACGCACCTCCTGGCTCATCTTCCTCATCACTTCGATACGGATGGCGTTTCGTTCGGGCCGAAACAGCCAGATGTCGAGATGATGCCCAGGTTCGACCTTCTTGCAGGAACCGCATTGCCCGCACCGGTCTTCGCCAGAGGATGCGGAGCAATTGGCTCGCGCCGCCAGCAATAGCGCCAGAGTCTTCTTGCCTACTCCCTCGGCGCCGCTGAACAAGCAGGCCCGAGGCAAAGGATGGGTGGTGAGCAGATCGACCAGGGCCGGATTGCCGATGAAGTCTTTGAGTCGGATCATCCTCGTCTCAGCGTACGACCTAAGTTGGCACTAAGGGAGCAACTGCCGCCCACGCAGGCAGGCCAGAACCCTCTGAGAAACCTCCTCGGGTGAGCCCGAGCCATCGAGAATCTGAATCCGGTCAGGCTCGCGCCGGGCCAGCAGCGAGTAGCCCTCGCTTACCTTGCGGTGAAACCGTGGATCTTCCGCTTCGAATCGACCCCAGTCTTGAGTCCCGTTCTCCAGGTCTCTCCTCTTGGCTCGTTCGAGACCCAGCTCGATGTCTATTTCCAGCATCAGTGTCAGATCGGGCCTGGGCAGTCCCAGAGCTTCAGACAGTCGATCGATCAATTCAAAGCCGATCCCTCTTGCATGCCCTTGATAAGCGAGGGTGGCATCGTGATAGCGGTCACTCAGGACATACACCCCACGATGTAAGGCCGGCTCGACGATTTCCTTCAAATGTTGGTACCGGTCAGCCAAATACAGCAGCAGCTCGGACACCGGATGGCAGTCGGGTCCATTCCGGTCCAGTAGAATATCTCGGATTTTCCGGCCCAGGGGTGTGCCTCCCGGCTCTCGGGTCCTGACGTAAGGAATTCGATGATTCCGAAACTCCTTTTCCAAGAGAGCGAGCTGCACGGATTTTCCCGAACCCTCGACCCCCTCCAGGGTGATCAATTTCCCTTTCTTCAATGTCCGTTCCGCCTACACCGTAGCTTCCAAGAATGCGGGGCGCCGCTATCCTACTCACTATGCTTTATACTAATCAACGTGGATGATCTGATCGCGTCCAACCTGAGGCGGCTGTGCCGTCAGATCGACATTCTGGCTCAAGAGTGCGGTCGCCGCCCTTCTGAAATCGATGTGTTGGCGGTGACGAAGACGTGGCCGGCCGAGACGGTGGATGCTGCAGCCCGGGCTGGACAGAGACTTTTCGGTGAGAACCGCGTTCAAGAGACTCAAGAAAAGCGCTCTTTGGTTCAGACCCAGAGCCTGGAATGGCATCTGATAGGACATCTGCAGTCCAATAAGGCCGGTCGTGCCGCAGAGCTATTCGAGGTCATCGAGACGGTGGATCGGGAAGCCGTTGCGGGCAAGCTCTCGCAGGCTGCGACTCGGCTGCAAAAACGTCTATCCGTCTTCATTCAAGTCAATATCGGTGGCGAGCCCCAGAAATCGGGCGTTGCGGTGTATGGACTGACGGCCCTGGCGCGGGCCGTCGCCGGCATGGATTTTCTCGATCTGGTGGGTCTGATGGCGATTCCTCCCTTCCATCCCGAGGCCGAACAGTCCCGTCCCTATTTTCACCGACTCCATCAGTTGCAGCAGGATCTGAACGGCTTTTTGGCCTCTCCCCTGCACCAGCTGTCTATGGGGATGAGTCACGACTTTCCGGTCGCCATCCAGGAGGGTTCCACCTTGGTGCGAGTGGGAACCCGGATTTTCGGGACTCGCCGGGAGAGCCGTGCAGCTGAAGGCGCGTGAGGAGGGCGATTGGCTGGTATTTCAGGTTCGGGTTCAGCCGCGAGCTCCTCGCAGCCAGGTAGTGGGCCTGTGGGCGGGCGCCTTGAAGGTTTGCATCGCCGAGGCCCCCGACAAGGGACGCGCCAATCGAGCTCTTTTGGCCTTTCTGGCTGAGATTCTAGGGGTCACGAAGCCCCAGATTCGGCTGCTAGCGGGCGCCCGCTCCAGGAACAAAACCGTCAGCGTAAAAAACCTCTCCAAAGCCCAGCTTTGCCGCCGAGTAACCCCATATATTGTATAATGTAAGTATTCACCCACCCCATAGTACGGTAGTTACCGCCGCCAGTAGAGTGGAATTGTCAGAGGCTGGTTCTAGAATACCCCCCAACCGAAGCTATCGGAAGGGAAGGAGAGAACGTGAAAGAGTTGGCACAGACTGGGGAGACCATTCCAGAGGGGATTCAGTTGGATCGTTTTTTCACGGAAAAAGGGAAAACTCCTTTTGACGAGACGGAGTGGGAAATCCGATCGGCCCAAATCAAAGACCTTCGAACCGGTAAAGTTGCTTTTTTTCAAGAGGACTTAGAGTTTCCCAAGGCTTGGTCGCAGCGGTCCACAGACATCGTAGCCAGCAAGTACTTCCGCGGGCATGTCGGGAAACCCGATCGGGAGCGAAGTGTGAAACAAATGATCGGTAGAATTGTCCAAACGATCGGAGACTGGGGAGGAAAACAGAGTTACTTCGCCTCCACGGACGACGCGGAGACCTTCCACGCCGAATTGACCCACCTCCTGCTGCACCAGATGGCGGCCTTCAACTCGCCCGTGCAATTCAATGTGGGGATCAAGGAGCAGCCTCAGTGTTCGGCCTGTTTCATCAACTCGGTGGAAGACTCGATGGATTCCATCATGAGGCTGGCCCGAACCGAAGCCACCATCTTCAAGGGCGGGTCCGGTTCTGGAGTCAATCTGTCCAAGCTGCGTTCTTCACAGGAGCCGCTTTCGGTGGGCGGTTTTGCCTCCGGTCCGGTGTCGTTTATGCGCGGTTTTGACAGCTTTGCCGGAGCCATCAAATCGGGTGGCGCCACCCGGCGCGCCGCCAAGATGGTCATCCTGAATGCCGATCATCCCGACATTAAGGAATACATCTGGTGCAAGGCCTCAGAGGAGAAGAAGGCCCAGGAACTGATCCAGTTGGGTTACGACGACACTATAGATGGGGAAGCCTATCGTAGCATTCAGTTTCAGAATGCCAACAACAGCGTCAGTGTGACGGATGAGTTGATGGAGGCGGTCGAAAAGGATCGTCCCTGGGAGACTCGTCTCGTCACCAGTGGTGAAGTGGTGGAAACCTACCCCGCCCGAGACATGTTGCAATGGATTGCAGAAGCGACCTGGATTTGCGGGGATCCCGGCTTGCAGTTTTCCACCACCATCAATGATTGGCATACCTGTCCCAACAGTGGTCCTATCAATGCCTGTAATCCCTGTTCGGAATACGTTTTCCTCAATAATTCCGCTTGCAACCTGGCTTCCTTGAATCTAAAAAAGTTTGTGAAAGAGAGCGGGCAGTTCGACATCGAAGGTTTCCAGCATGCCGTTCGCATCATGATTCTGGCGCAGGAGATCGTCATCGACAATTCCAGTTACCCGACCGAGGAAATCGAAAGAGTCAGTCACAAATATCGGACCTTGGGCTTGGGTTATGCCAACTTGGGCGCCTTGCTGATGGCCTGGGGATTGCCCTATGACAGTAATCGTGCCCGCCACCTGGCGGCCACCATCACCGCTCTCATGACCGGTCAGGCCTATCGTACCAGCGCAGAAATTGCGGAGAAGAAAACGCCTTTTCTGGGCTTTGAAAAGAACCGCGTGCCCATGATGCGGGTTATGCACAAACATCGGGAGGCTCTTTCCGGGATCGATTCCGCCTTGGTGCCCATGGATCTGTTACACGCTGCCATGGAGGTTTGGGACGAGGCTATCCGGAAGGGTTCCTCGACCGGGTACCGCAATGCCCAGGTGACCCTGCTGGCTCCTACGGGCACGATCGCTTTCATGATGGATTGTGATACCACCGGTATCGAGCCGGACTTTTCTCTGGTTAAGTTCAAGAAACTGGTGGGTGGTGGCACGCTGAAGATTGTCAACGGGACGATCACTCTGGCCCTGTCGAGGTTGGGCTATGACGAGGATCAGATCCAAAGCGTTCTCCAGTACATCGAGCAGCAACAGACCATTGAAGGATGCTCGGATTTGAAGGAGGATCATCTTCCGGTATTCGATTGCGCCGATCGGCCTGTTAATGGGTCCAGAACGATTCAGTACACTGGACACATCAAGATGTGTGGTGCCGTCCAGCCTTTCCTCTCCGGGGCCATTTCCAAAACCATCAATCTTCCCCACGAAGCCACGTCCCAGGAGATCCGGGACGCGTATGTGGAAGGTTGGCGCCAGGGCATGAAGTCCGTCTCCATCTATCGGGATGGTTGCAAGTGGGTGCAACCTCTCTCCAATAAGACGGCTTCCGTCGCCAGCGACGCGACTCCGGCCCAGAGGAACATGCCGAAAGATCATCCAGCCCTTCAGCACGAATTCCGAATCAAGGGATTCAAGGGCTTCCTGACCATGGGCCTCTACCCGGAAGACAATCTGTTGGGCGAAATCTTCCTGAACTTTGCCAAGCAGGGTTCTACCCTTCAAGGAATGGCAATGGCTTGGGCGATCGCCATCTCGATGGGTCTGCAGCGCGGCGTGCCACTAGAAGACTATGTGCGCATGTTCGCCCACATGAGTTTCGAACCGGCGGGTTACAGCGATAATTCTCAGATTCCTTTTGCCACCTCGATCCCTGACTATGTGGTGCGTTACCTGGCCACCAAGTATCTGGATCCGAAAGCTCAGGAGGCTCTGGGCATCCACAATGTCAAGCCGAATGGCACCATCCAGGATGGCGTTCAGGTGGCCTTTTCCGAATCGCCGGCGCGGTCGGCTGAATCCAGGCAAGCCGCCGAGAGGCTGGTCGCCGAAAGCGAGCGCGAATCCCACACCTGCTTGTCTTGTGGAAATCTAATGCAGCGAAACGGGAACTGCTTCCTCTGTACGGTGTGCGGAACCACCTCAGGCTGCAGCTAGAAACCCAGTAGGGGAAAAGGGATTTCTCGAGACAAGCCCAGCACCAGTCCCCAGTTAGGGTCGGTGTGGCGGGTGCCCCAGATGGCACCGACGTCCCACGTCAATCCGCCCGCCCGGATCTGGGAAGCGAGGCGAAACAGCGAGCGTTCCTCCGTGCCGCTTCCCCCGTGCCCCGTCCGTCCGTGAGTCTCGGCCACCAGGGTAAAGCGCGAGTTGACCGGGTACAGGAGGGCCAGGCCATAGGCAAAGAGGCCATCCTGAGAGCCAGTCGTGGTGGGATCGCTCAGGATCTCCAAGCCGAGATTCGCCAGGATGGTCACCGGGGCTATATTCTTTTCGATCAGGAAGGACCCAAAGGCGTTGGTCTGATCGTTCCCGAGTCCGCTCTCATTGGAAGCGTTGGGAAGTTCGACGCCGAAACGGGATCCCAGCGCCGGTCGATTTCCGCGCTCACGAGCCAGACGAACCTTGGTGGCCAGCGCGAAATCACCAAAATCACTGGTGGAGTCGCCCGAGAAATCGAGACGGGGCGAATTGGGGGCAGGTTGACGCTGGTCGATGTTGAGAAAGTTTTGTAGGGACCCCAAGCACCTGCACCTCGACAGCATCGCCCGCTCCGAGTCGAAGTCCCAGCGCGCCCACACGGGTAAGGTCCCCCCTCAGGCCCGAGAAGGGGAATTGCGCATCCTCCAAGAATTCAAAACCAATGTCCAGTAGAAGGTGCCCCTTTTGAACTGGCGTCACGGGTTCCGTGACCAGGGGTCTCTGTTGGGCTGAGGTCAAGCGGCAGTGAAGAAGAAGCAACAGGCAAAGCCATCCTGGTTTCATCGAGGCGACTCTAGTGATCGCCAAGTCAGTAGTCAAACTGCAGAAGCAGACAAACTCTGGCTCCCTGGACCGATTTCTCCAGACCCAAGGTTTGGGCGGAGTGAAGGATCCCGGCGATGAGATCTGTCTGCGTCGAAGGAGCCGAAACTCTCAGTCGAACCCAGAGATGACTTCAGGAGTCAGTGCGTGAGAGGAAGCATCCAGCGGTTTTCGCTCGAGTTTGGCATCGGTCAGCCGAAAATCTCCCGAACCTTTTCGAACAGGTTTTCCTTTTCTTCCTTCTCCGCCGGTGTGACTTCCGCCAGCCGCTCGAGCAATTTTCGTTGTTCCTTGCTCAGACGTGCAGGTGTCACCACCTTCACGATCACAAGCTGATCGCCCTTACCGCCCCCGTTGAGATTGACGGTGCCGCGACCCGGAAGGCGAAACACCGATCCGCTCTGTGTGCCTGGCGGAATTCGGAGTTTCTCCTTGCCCTTCAGAGTGGGCACACTAATGTCGGCTCCCAAAGCCGCCTGCGAGAAGTTGATGGATACCTCGCACTGAATGTCCTCGTTTTGGCGCGTGAAGAAGGGGTGGGTTTCCACCGAAAGCACGACGTAGAGATCGCCCGGAGGACCTCCTCGCAGCCCACTCTCTCCCTCTCCCCCCATCCGCAATCGGGAATCGTTGTCCACGCCGGCTGGAATGCGCATCTCCAGGATGCGCTCTCGGCTGATGCGGCCTTTGCCCTGACACTCGGGGCAGAAGTGCTTCGCGAGGCGGCCGCTTCCATGACACTGGCTGCAGGTACGGCTGATGGTGAAGAATCCCTGCTGATAGCGAGCCTGTCCATGCCCCCCGCAGGCGTCACAGGCGACGGGTTCGTGGCGGGGATCCGCGCCACTACCGCTGCATCCAGAGCAGACTTCCTGTCTGGGGATCTTCACCTTTGTTTTAGTTCCGAACATGGCCTCTTCGAAGGGAATGCGAAGATCGTAACGTAGGTCAGCTCCCCGTCTCCCTGCGCTCCTGGCGCCCCCTCTGGTTCCTCCAAATATGTCCCCAAAGCCGAAAACATCGCCCAGGATATCGCTGAAATCCGCAAAAACGTCAGGATCGAACCCACTGAACCCGCCCCCGGTCATAGCGGAGTGGCCGAATCGATCGTATCGGCCCCGCGTTTCCGGGTCACTCAGGACGCTGTAAGCTTCGGCGGCCTGCTTGAAGCGTTCCTCGGCTTGCGGCTGGTCCGGATTCCGATCGGGGTGGTACTGGATCGCCAGTTTTCGATAGGCTGTCTTGATTTCCTGGGGCGTGGCTTGCCGGCCCACCCCCAGAATCTCGTAATAGTCTCTCTTCATCGCTCCTGCATTCCGGAGTCGGGTGCCCTTACCGGATCATAAGATCGGCCGTCATCCATCGTTTTCAAGGCGCCTCCGGCACAGCTAGGGGAGCGAGATATCGCTTCCAACCGCCGAATCAGTTTTCGTCCTCGCCATCCGTGTCGTCACTGGGAGCGGTCGCTTCCGGACGTACGGCAACCTTCACCTGGGCCGCGCGCAGGAGATGATCTCGGATTCGATAACCCTTGCGATACTCATCCAAGATCTCTCCGTCGGAGTGGACTCCGGAGATCTCACGCAGTACCGCCTCGTGAAGATTGGGATCAAACAGTTCCCCCAAAGCTGGGACTGCCTGGACGTCGAATCTTTCCAGCACGGTTTTCAACTGTTGCACCAACAGTCTGTATCCTTCGTCGTAAGCCTTCAGCATCGGCGCCGAGGTCTTCTGAATCAGACTTTCCAGACCTTTCTCACAGGCATCCAGAACGGGCAGCAGCTCCTTCGCGACCTCAGAGTAGGCCTTCAAACGATCCTGCGTCCGCTCTTTGCGCACCCGCTTCTTGAAGTTCTCAAACTCTGCCTGCTTTCGCTGCAACAGGTCGTGGTATTCGTCTCGTTCCCGACACAGCTCCTCTATGGTTCGAATGTAAAAGTCCAGCCCACCCTCTTCGGGAATCTCTTCGTCACCGTTTTTCCTTTCTTCCGGGAGCTCCTCCGGAGACGGATTTCCATTTTTCTCCATACGTGCGATCCCGTTTTGTTTTCGAAAAATAAGACTTCAGTTGCGGTTGAGTAATCTGCCGAACAGTTTGGCCACCACGGCGACCAGACTGATGGCTCTCTCGTATTCCATGCGGGCGGGACCAAGGACTCCGAGACTCCCAGCCACTTTTCGATTGCACCGGTAAGGAGAGGTCACGAGGGCCCAGTCTCTCATGCCGGGCATGTGTTTCTCCAGGCCGATCACGACCTTGGGTCCAGGGGCTTCTTCCCGAAGGCACTCCGTGATGATTCGTACCAGTCGGCTTTTCTCTTCAAAGGCTTCAAATAGAGCCATCGTCCGGTTGGCATTGGCCAACTCGGGTTTCTGAATGATTCTCGCGGTGCCTCCCAAGTAGACCGCCGACTCGGTCGTCCCGTCCTCTGTTTCCATCAGACCCACGGAGCCGAGCAGAACGACGCTCTTGAGTAAGCGGTCATACAGCGCCTTCTCTTCCGACATCAAATTCAGTAGCTCATCCCGGATTTCTAGTAAAGTCCGCCCTTCGAAGTGATCGACGAGATACCGGCTGGCCTGATCCAATTCGGCTTGACTGTGCTCCTTTCCCAATCGCACGAAACGGTGCTCGACGAGCCCAGTTCGGGTGACCAGAATGACCAGAAGGCGTTCCCGAGACAGCTTCACAAACTTGACGTGTTTGATGGCTGCCGCTGAAATCGATGGGGCCAGAACAAAACCCACGTTGTCCGTGTAGACGGACAGGAGCTGGGAAGTCTTGTTCATGAGTTCGCCGGGATCCTTTTCCTGCTCCAGACTGCTCCGTATTTGACTCACCTCTCGGTCGGACAGGCCGGGGGATTCCAGGAGAGAATCCACGTAGAAGCGATAGCCCCGCGCCGTGGGGAAGCGGCCGGCGGAGGTGTGAGGCTGGGCGAGATAGCCTTTTTCTCCCAGATGGGCCATCACGTTTCGCACGGTGGCCGAACTCAAATCTTCCTTGTTTAGTTGTGCGACACGGCGAGATCCCACCGGTTTTCCGGTGCGGACATGTTCTCGGATTAGACTCCGTAGGATGTCCCGAGCTCGCTCGCCGAGGTTGGCACTGCCGGCTTCTTCCATTCCCGTCAACTTGCTACGAGACCAATGAACTGGCCTTCGTCTTATAGCATACCGGTCTGCCGGGACACAATCCGGGACACCGTCCGCCCACCCGATGTGGGTTTGGCCGCGCTCAGCGCTTCCAGCAGCACTTCCGAGGTGCACAGACGCCTCTCGCGCCCCAAGTGGAACGACTGGACGAAGGCCTGCAGCAAGGCACGCCCCACCTCTCCAAACGTCACTTCCCTTCCAGCGGCTTCTGATATAGAGATGGTCTGTTGGGCCAGCAGTTGCGACGATACGCCCAGAACCTGGGCGGCCAGCGAGCGGTTCAGCCGCAGAGGAAGAGAACCGTGCTGGAGAAAACTGCGCCTGAGCCGCCTCTGGGCGTTTCCGACCAGCTTGCGACCGGAGCTGATTAACTCATAGCGAGCAGCTGTGGCAAAACAAGGTCGCTTCAGCGGATCGAGCGAACGAGGAGCGGCAAGATCGCCCCTTCTCGGAGCCAGTTCCGTAGGGATACCCAGTTTTCCCAGCCCCCACTGCAAGGGGTGAGCGATGGAAAGGTAAAGCTGGCGGCAGCTGTGGAGCGGAAAATGGCGCTCATCGTTGGAGGCAATCGCGTAGGTGATCTCATCATCGTGGAAAACGGCCCTGCCGCCGCTCGGGCGTTTAACGATGGGGATCCTCCTCTCACTGCAGATTGAGATGTCAACGGCCTGATACGGCTCTTGGTGTTTTCCGATAGAAACCGTGGGGCGATTCCAGCGATAGATTCGGACCACGGTCGCTCGGAAGGGAGCCTTTTCAACGAACTGGAGCAAGGCGGCATCGACCCGCATGTTGATCGCGCCGTCTCGGGGAGATTCTTCCAGGCACGTCCAGTCCTTCAACCCTTATCACCCCGGCCGTCGCTCAAGGTTTGCTGAAGGCGGTGAAGCCCACACCCTTTTTCCCGTCCCGGCCGAGCGTAATCACGCGGACCACGATGGCTTCGGCCGAACTCATCGAATTGACGGTATCCACGAATTGGCGCGCCGTTTCGACAGCCTCCCCGTTGACGTGGGTGATGATCTGACCCCGCACCAGCTCTGCCTCATCCGCCAGACTAGCCGGCGCCACGTTCAGAATCAGTACTCCCTTCTCCTCCTCGATCCTCAGCCGGCTGGCATCCCGACTGGTGAAGGTACGTACTTCGAGCCCAATTTCCTTCTTGCGCTTCGGCTTTTCCGGCTCATCCAGGGAGAGGCCTTCTGACTCGGCCCGCTGCCTTTTTTCCAGGGTTCTCTCAGCGAGCTTCACGTCTAAGGTCAAGACCCGGCCATGGCGGATGACGGTAACCGGGACACTTTTGCCGGGAGGGGTTCTGGCCACGGCCGAGCGCAGATCAAAGTTGGATTCCACCTCATGGTTCCCGAACTTGACAATGACGTCCTCGGGCCGGATGCCGGCCTGATAGGCAGGCCCGCCTTCCCCGGGGTCTCCTTTTTCATCGATCAGCTGGGTAATCAGCACACCGTCTCCATCCTTGATTCCTTTCGGATCCTCACCTGCCACTCCGAAGTAGCTCGCAATTTCCGGTGTCAGTGGATAGCGATTCATGGAAACGCCCAGCCAGCCTCTCTCAATTTTGCCCTTGGTAACGATCTGGTTGTAAGAGTTGACGAAGACGGAAGAGGGAATCGCAAAGCCGATGCCTTCGGAGCCGCCACTCCGAGTGCTGATGAAAGTGTTGATGCCGACAATCTCGCCTCGCATGTTGACGAGAGGTCCACCGCTGTTGCCCGGATTGATGGCGGCGTCGGTCTGGATGTAGTCGGTGAAAGCGCCAGTGGGTATGATTCCGTCCACCACCCGATGGGTGGCCGAGACGATGCCCGCCGTGACGGTCTGTTCAAATGAGAAAGGGCTACCGACGGCCAAGACCCAATCGCCTACCTCGACCCGGGAGGAGTCACCGATCTTGGCGTAAGCCAAAGGTTTGGGGGCATTCACCTTCAAGACGGCCAGATCGTTTTCCGGATCCTCCCCGATCACCGCCGCCACATACGTCTGTCCGCTGGCTAGCTTCACCTCGATCTTGTCGGCTTGTCGAATGACGTGGTAGTTGGTCAGCAAATATCCCTCGCTGTCAACCATCACGCCGGAACCCAAACTGGCTACCTTGCGATCTCGAGGGACGTCCCCAAAGAACCTTTCTAGAAAATCGTCGCCGAAAAACTCGCGAAAAGGATTGTCCTCCTGGTTTTCCCTGGGAGGGCGCTTGGAAGCCGAGATCAGAGCCGTGGTGCTGATATTGACGACGGCAGCTCTTATGGTCTGGGCGACCCGGGCAAATCCTTCGGTCAGCCGGACCGCTTCATCCAAGACCAGCGGGGCACCCTTCCCCTGGATCTTCAGCTGGTTCACCGGGTGGGTTTTCTCGGCGCTCAGCACGCCTTCCTGCACAATCGTACCGATACCGATTCCCACCACCAGCGCGGTCAGGATGGCTAGAAAGGCAAGTCCCTGTCGCGACTTCAAAAACTGTTTCAGGCCGGCCATGAGTATTCCTCCTCTGAGCTATCTCGCCCTGCGCTTACTCCGCGTTTCCATAGGTTTATACGGTCCAGCTGTGCAGCCGTCCGCATTTTTCAATTCTAGCATAGGCTCCGGGGGTTCCACGGCCTGTTTGCTCCCCGCAGTTCGGTGACAAGGACGGAAGGGTGGCCTCGCCTGGAGTCGTCGTTGGGTGACCACTGGCATGGCCGGGAATTCAGACTCGGTGTCTGGGTCCCTCAGCTGTTCAAAAGAGGGATGCTTGTGAATCCGGCTGGGAGCTGGCGCACCGGCCGCAATGACCAGCCCGAGGAGGTCGTCTTCAGCTGGCACCAAGAACTCTCAGTGGATGAGTCGAAGCTTGGCGTAACTCTGCAGCATCTTTTTGATCCCTATCCCCGGGAATCGAACGGTTACTTTCAAGTCGTCTCCCAGGTTCTGAACCTGTAGGATCTGTCCTCGGCCGTAGTTTCCATGAACGATCCGGGCTCCCGACACCCATCCGTTTGCGCCAGGCGCCCCACCCCTCTCTCCCCTGCCCAACCATTTCTGAACGCTTTCCACCGAATCGTAGGTCTGACGGGTAAACGGAGCAGTTTTCTTGCGCGCAGAGAAATGCCCTGTGGGTTGGTAACCGAATGTGGAAAGAGGGGCAATCAGGTGCTCTGGAATCTCTCCCAGAAAGCGGCTAGGCCGGTTCAGTTCGTCGGTTTCGCGCCCGAAAGAACGCCGGCGGCGACAGTAACTCAGGTAAAGCCTCTCCTGGGCCCGGGTCAGACCCACATAGCAAAGACGTCTCTCCTCCTCCAAGTCGTCCTCCGCAATGGACCGGCTGTGAGGGAAGAGCCCTTCCTCACAGCCAGTGAGGAACACCACCGGGAACTCCAGGCCCTTGGCGTTATGCAGCGTCATGAGCGTGACCGGAGCGGAGGCGTCGTATTGGTCGCTTTCCGAGTAGAGTGCCGCGTAGTCCAGGAAATCCTGGATGGGGCGCCCCTTTTCCCAGTATTCGCGTGCCACCATCAGAAGTTCGTCAAGGTTCTGGAGCCGATCCCGGTTTTCCGGCGTGTCCCGGTCCTGTAGCGCTTTGGTGTATCCACTGGCCCGAAGGATCTTGTCCAGGCCGATGTGCAAGGGCAGGGAAAGATGCTGGGTCCAGGCTCGCAACGATTCGCAGAAGCGCTCGAGAGCCAGGTGCATTCTGCCGGGCAGCGCGTTCCCGCCTAGGGTATCTTCGATCGCTCGCCAGTAAGAGCAGGATCGCTCGCGTGCCACCTGCTCGAGGCGCTTCATGCTGGCTCTCCCGAGGCCACGTGGGGGAGTGTTGATGATTCGCAGCAGGGAGACATCATCGTTGGGATTGTTGGCCACCCGAAGATAGGCCAGAGCATCTTTGATTTCCTTGCGGCTATAGAAGCTGGTTGCACCCACCAGCCGATAGGAAATCTGCGCCCGTCGCAGGCTGTCTTCAATTTGTCGGGACTGGAAATTGGTGCGATACAAGACCGCCAGCCCGTCACCCCCTCCGCGAAGGTGCTCCTGAATCTTCCAAGCCACAAAACGCGCTTCATCGAAGGCGTCGTCTGCCACGTACAAAGCCAAAGGCTCTCCTATGGATTTTCGAGTCCAGAGAACTTTTCCCTTTCTTTTCTTGTTGTTCGTTACCACCCCCGTAGCGGCGTCCAGAATGTTTTGAGTGGATCGATAGTTTTCCTCCAGACGGACCACCACGGCTCCTGGGAAGTCGGATTCAAAGCGAAGGATGTTACTGATGTCCGCTCCCCGGAACCCATAGATGGACTGATCTTCGTCGCCGACAGCCGTGACGTTCCGGTGGGAACTACTCAACAGCCGTATTAGCTCATACTGGGGAGGATTGGTGTCCTGGTACTCATCAATCAGGAGGTATCGATACTGCCGACTGTAGCGCCGGGCAAGTGGCTCGCTTTCTCTGAGCAGCTCCACCGACATCAGAAGCAGATCATCGAAATCCATGGCGTTGGATCGCCGTAGCTGGTTCTGGTAAGTCGTGAAGACTCGGGCGATCTCTGGGGCGTCGATGTGAGGTGATTCCTGCAGATACGTCTCCGGTCCCCAGTTCTGATTCTTGGCCCAGCTGATAATGGCCAAGACCCGGGCCGCTGGCATTTCGATTTCGGGAAGCTGAAGCTCTTCATAAACTCGCTTCAGAACGCGCTTCTGGTCGTCGCGATCGCAGATGGCGAAATCGGAGCCGTAGTCCAACCGACCGGCGTGGCGTCGCAGCAGACGCACAGCGAAGGAATGAAAGGTACAAATCAGCGGTGCGGAGGCCTGTTGACGCAGCAAGTTCCCCACTCGATCCCGCATCGCCTCGGCCGCCTTGTTGGTAAAGGTGACGGCCAAGATTTGCTCGGGCCGGGCCTGGTCCAGGGCAATCAAGTGGGCGATCTTGTAGGTCAGAGTCCGGGTCTTGCCGCTGCCGGCTCCGGCCAGAACCAGAACCGGGCCCTCCGTCTGACAGACAGCCTTCCGCTGCTCGGAGTTCAGATCAGACAGATAGCCCATTCCACTTCCTTGAGGCGACCGTTACCGATGGGGAACTGCGCTCAGGCTACCACGGCGCAATGACAGAGGCGGAGGGAGTCTCTCGGCTAACGACCTTCTCGCTGGATGAAGTCCTCGAACCCGGCAAGAGAGCCGTTGTGAGTCTTTTTGTATAGCGTTTCCGCAATTTTCCGGCAAGGGTTAGCATGAGGAGTTCCCCTCAACGCAGTCCCCTTGGCGAAGGCCTTCATCGCGTTGTTGATTTTTCCTTGTTCCCAACTCGCTCGGCCGATGTAGTAATGCCCTTCGGCGTTGAGATTTCGATTTCGTGGGGAGCTTCTCATCGCTTTTCGATAATTGGAAATGCTTGAAGACCACCGCTTTCGCTCGAACACGTGCCGGCCCAGTACCGCGTAGGCGATGGCGCTTGCACGCTTGAGGTCCTCGTCCCACTTCTGTGCCGGCACATTGGCCGGTCGGGTCACATTTGTGAACGCGTCCAGTACCCGCTGCGCATATACAGAGGCTTGCTGCAACTGCTCTTTGGTGATGAAGATCCGGGTCAGCTGAGGATAGAGTTGATAGCAGTACTGGTCTCCCAGTTTAGGGCAAGCCTGATCCGCGTACTTGATGAACTGATCTTCGTGTTTCAACTCGTTGTGGGCGTTGGCCAGCATGAAAGCAAACCCGGCACTGGGCTTTTGACGATAGACGGATTCCCCGTGCTGGATGAATTTGTCCCAGCGCTGCAGTTGATAGGCCGCTACAGCCGTCATGTTCAAAGCATTCAAATCGTTCGGCTTGACGGTCAATAGTTTCTGACCGGCAGTGTAGATTCTTCGTGTCTCGCCCTTTTTGTGGTAGTCCTGCAAGAGCTGAATATAGTTGCCGAGAGCATACTCCACCAAAGCGCTCTCCGGCTTCTGCTTCATGAAGCCGATGATCGCGTCTTCCCGGGCACTGAGGTCCTCCTTGCCGACCGCCTCTTGAAAGGCGGCGTACTCCGCTGTGGAGTAAGGCACTCCCTGACTCGCTTCCGCATCGATAGAAAAGGACGACAGCAGCAGCAGCAGCAGCAGCCATAGTGTGGTCCTGTCAAGAAATTTTCTCATCGGAAAGTAGAAACCTCCCTTTTTTAGACATTCTTCGTGGACCAGTAGTCCCCTTTTTATCCCAACGGAAAGCTTGAACCGAACAGGTGTTCTGGTTTCCGTTTCTCCCTCCCAGGCAATTATATGTAGGTTGCACGTTGATGACAATAGCTATGATGGGCTTTGGCAACCAAGGTTGCTAAAATATCAGGTTACTTCCGATGGCCGATTCCTTTTTTCCGCGAGTCCGAGAAATTCCCGTTGAGGCGATCCAGGCTCAAGATCGAACCTTCGCCATTCTTCCGCCTCACCTCCCCTTAGGCCCACTTCTGGAATCGGTCCGGGAGGCCGGCATTCTGACTCCCCTGCATCTACAGCGTATGGATTCCGGCCTATTCCGAATCGTTTCGGGATTTCGCAGGTACTCCGCTGCTGCCCGATTGAGACTCGCCACCGTCCCCGCCGTGGTGAGGTATGCCGAATCGTCTCTGGGTCTGTTCCGACAGGTGTTGTTCGAGAATCTAGCCTTGCATGTTTTGGGCGAGTTTGACAAAGCTACCGCGGTGTCGAAGCTGAGAATCCAGTTCGCCGTGGATGAGGATTTTCTGATCCGAGAGTATCTGCCCCTGCTGCAAATCAATCCGGACCGGGCCCAACTGGTACGGTATCTGCATCTGGCGGACCTTCCCGAGGCTGTCCGTCAGGCCGGGGACGAGGGTCTGAACGCACAAGTGGCTCTGGGAATCTCGGCCTGGAAGGAACCGGAGCAGGAGTGGTTTCTCACCCTCGTGCGGAGATATCGGCTGAGAGGCAACAAACAGAAAAAGCTTTTCACCCTGTTGGACGAATTGAGACTGGTACATGAGAGCACTCGAGTGGCCTTCTCTAGGAGCGGTGCTCAGGAAGTCGACCGGAATAGGAAGTTCCCGGCGCAGCAGCGCTTCGACTTGATGGTGCGCCGACTTCGCCAACTCCGCTATCCTGTTCTTAGCGAATACGAGGGGCGCTATCGTCGCCTGAAGAGGGCGTTGCAGGCCCCTCCCTCAGTTCGATTCGAGATTCCCCCCTTTTTCGAAGGCGACGATGTTCGCATTTCCTTTGCTTTCCGCAAACCGGAGCAACTCAGGAGGATCGCCCGCTGGCTGGCCGATGCGGCGGATCGAGACGAACTAAGGCAGATTCTGGAAATGTTGTAAGATACGGACGCTTAGCTGGGCGTCCGGGTGGCGCCGAGAGAAACCTCAGAAAACTATCCAAAGAAACTTTCCTAAACCGATGTTGCCATACCAGCCCAACCAGCTCCTGATCGAACGCTCCGTTCTGAGTTCCAGCATCACCCGGAACGTTCTGAGCAAACTGAGCGGGCTTCCGGTGCGTGTGATCGATTCCAGCTCCGCCTTGTTGGAGGACTCGAAGCGTCTCCGGCCGAGCGTCAGTACGGCAAAGAGACAACTGGTGCTGGCCCACCACCCTGGTACATTCTTCAAGCCTTGTCCGGCCAGCCAGAGCTCGGGAGAGGTGAAGAACGTCTGCTGCGATTATTTCGTGATCAATTTTGCCAGCAACTGTCATATGGAATGCAGCTACTGCTATCTGCAGGATTACTTGAACTTCCCCTACATGGTAGTCTACGCCAACTTGGGGGACTTGCTCCAGCAGATGAAGGAAGCGTTGACGGCCCAGCCGGACAAGTTCTTCCGCATCGGGACCGGGGAGTTGGCCGATAGCCTGGCGCTGGATGAGCTGACCGGTTACGCGGCGCCCCTGGTGGAGTTTTTCGCCGCCCGGAAAAATGCGATTCTGGAATTCAAAACCAAGTCCAATTGCGTTGCCAACCTGCTGGGACTGCGTCATGACAAAAGGACGGTCGTATCCTGGTCGATCTCGCCTCCCCGCATCCAGCGGAGCGAAGAGCACAAGACGGCTACCATCGATCAGCGATTGGAGGCGGCACAACAATGTGCGGCTGCGGGATATCCGGTGTCCTTTCACCTCGATCCCCTGATCTTTTATCCGGAGTGGGAAAACGAGTACCACCTTCTCCTCGAGGACATCTTCCAGCGCGTCCCCGCTTCCTCGATTGGCTGGTTCTCCCTGGGTGGTCTCCGACTCACGGCTGGGCTGAAAGCGGTGATGCGCAGGCGCTTCCCCAAAAGTTTGCTTCACCGGGGAGAGCTGGTCCCCTCGCGGGACGGTAAGATGCGCTATTTCAAGCCCATCCGGGTGGGTATGTTTCGGACCATTTTGACGTGGATCAAGACGCGCTGGCCGGCGACCCCTGTCTACACCTGCATGGAGGGTCCCGATGTCTGGAATCGGGTCTTTGACGGGCCACCTCCACGCCCTTCCCAACTGAATCGATTGATCACCCTCTCCCGGCAGTAAGGAAGTCTCGAATGAGAGGGAAAAATCAGTCAGGGAGAACGGTTGACCCCCCGGGAGGACTCGCTCCCGGATGGGCCGCCACAGAAGTGTCGGGACCGGGTTGGTGGTATGTTGCTTGCGATCCATCTGCTCGATGTTCCCGTGGTCGCTGGTGATCGCCAGCGAGGATTGGTCCAGGTCCAAGCGCCCGACGATCTAGCTGAGAAAATCGTCCAGATTCTGCAACAGTTCAACCGCACTCGTCATGTCGCCTCGATGACCCACCCAATGCCGGCTTCCTCCCATAGTCCGGATCTTGGAGCGGTTTGGACAGCTGCCTTCCTCTGGGTGTCCCCGCCGCCGTCTGCGTTACCCGGCCCAGCCGAAGGCGCCGCGAGCCGGGAGGGGCCACTGCACTGCCGCCCCTTTGTTGAAAGCGAAAACCTCGAACCGCTATTTCGGCGTTGCTGGCTCTCCATTTGCTGGGAATGGTCTCCACGTAAAGAGTGAAGGCGCGCTGCTTCAGAGGCGCCAGCGGAGGGGTATACGCCCCGGGACGGATGGGTCTGCGGGTGGTTTCCCAGACCAATTCGTCGTGATTGAAGAGATGCACACCAACTTCCACGACATCCAGCGTCTTCTCACCGTTGTTTTCGATGACTCCCGAGAAGATGACCATCCGCTTGCCGGCGTGGTTTTTCGCCATCTGGATCTTGGGCTTCTTCAGATCCACGTATTGGCTATACCATTCATAAGTGGGATCGCCGGCGCGCAGGATTCCCGTCAGTTCTGCTTCTTGCTTCTCTTTGGGTCGCAGACCCAGGTAAAAAAGGATCGCTATCCCCACGATGGCAAGCATGGCGATGGGGAGCGTTTTCCAGATCTCGGTCCGGGGACGATCGGCGGCGGCGAACATTTCTGCGTGATTGATTATACATGGAATCAGCTGCCGCTGGTCTTGGACGAACCATCGTCGGAGCCGGACTTCGTTGACTGAAGAAGGCAGACGGCCCTATGTCGGTTGAACCCCTGGTTCTGGCCTCGGCATCCCCTCGCAGGAGGCGATTGTTGAGACGGTTTCCGGTTCCTTTTGCCGTCATGGAAAGCGGCACCACCGAGCCCATCTTCCCCGGTGAGTCTCCGACTCAGGCGGCCCGGCGTCTGGCTCTCCGCAAAGCCCGAGGCGGTGGCGGGAGTCCTCCGGAGAGGATGGGTCCTAGGGGCGGACACGGTGGTTGCGCTGGACGGCACCATCCTGGGGAAGCCTCGAGATCTGTCCGACGCGCGTCGCATGCTCCGCTTGCTGCGCGGCACATCTCACCAGGTCATCACGGCAGTGGCCCTGCTGCAAGCGCAAACCGGCAAGAGGGACATCCGGCAAGTCGCGACGAGGGCCATTTTCCGGACTTCAGAGATTCGGAATTGGAGGCACACCTGGTCAAGGGCAAGTCTTTGGATAAGGCGGGTGGCTATGCCATCCAGGATCAGACACGGCCGCTGGTGAAGGGAATCGATGGCTGCTATTACAATGTAGTAGGGTTGCCCCTGTGCGAACTAACGGTTCTTTTTGTAGATTTGCGGTCTGCTCAGCTGCCCTCTCGCCCTCTGCCGCCTGCCCGATCGACAGCTATGCCCTCGGCTCCGCTTTCCTCCGACCGGCGTCAGCGCCAAGGCGCAACCTTGAGAAAATGGCTCCGAGGGAGCGAACATTCGGGGTGCTCAGCCTCCGGGTCCGTCGGCCGTGAAATAGGCTTCCAAAGAGTTGAGTTGATCGACCAGCTCTTCCACGTGATGCTGAAGGAGATTTCGAATCGAGAGCAGTCCGACAAGCTCCCCGTCTTCCTCGACAATGGGCAAGTGGCGAATGTGACGCGATACCATGAGCTCAAAGGCTTCAGCCGAATCCGTTTCTGGTGAGGCCTTCTCCACGTCTGAAGTCATCACTTGACCAACCGGTGTTTTTTCGGGGTCTTGTCTGGCCGCTACCACCCGGAGCATCACGTCTCTTTCCGAAAAAATACCGACCAACTCTTTTCCTTCCAGAACCGCCGCCGCCCCTCCCTTGGACCGCTCCATGATCCGCACGCCGTCGAGAACCGAGGCCGTCGCCTCGACGCTAGGGGGAGGCACCTGGGCGATTTTGATGACCTTCATACGTTACACCTCCGGTCTGCTGGATCTTCCTCCCAAGTATAGCAAGTTTGTGAACCGGAAGCCTCGCCTAGCCCTGAATCCCTCGATTTGGACGTCCTTTTCACACCGTGGGGCTCGGGAGGAGGGGGGGCGGGAATCGACGGGGTCTCTCTACGCTCTGTTCCCGAGATCTGAAAAAGGGACAAGGCGGACCAGCACGAACAAGAAGACCGCCCACAGGTGGGCCGTCAAGCCTCGCTACCCAGCCTGCGGTGACTCTCGACCGCCGAGAAGACCCTACCTAACGAATGTTGGCTTGGGCCAAGCTCATTCAATGGGCTCGCGTCAAAACCGCGACGCCCTCGAGTTTTCCCAGCCGAAGCAGGTCCAGGGCTTGATTGGCCTGGTCCAGAGGAAAGGCCCGTACGGACGTTCGGAGCGGGACTTGCTCCGCCAACCGCATGAATTCCTCGCCATCCTTTCGGGTCAAGTTAGCTACGGAGCACACCGACCTTTCTCCCCAAAGCAGGGGGTAGGGGAAGGAAGGGATGTCGCTCATGTGGATTCCACCGCACACGACCACACCTCCTTTGCGGACGGCTTGCAGAGCGACCGGAACCAGACTTCCCACCGGAGCAAAAATAATAGCGGCATCCAGCTCGATGGGCGCCGCCTGGTCAGACCCGGCAGCCCAGATGGCCCCCGTCGATCGGGCAAAGGCCTGCGCCTGCGAATCTCCGGGTCTGGTAAAGGCGTATACCTCGCTTCCCTGGAATGAAGCGATCTGAGAAACCAGGTGGGCGGCCGCTCCAAAACCATAGATGCCGATCCGGCGGGCCGCACCGGCCTTGCGAAGGGAGCGATAGCCGATCAGACCTGCGCAAAGCAGAGGCGCCGCCTCGAGATCGGAGTAGCGATCCGGGAGGGGTAGGCAGAATCTTTCATCGGCCAGTGTAAACTCCGCATATCCGCCGTCTAACGTGTAGCCGGTGAAACCGGCTCGGTCGCACAGATTCTCCGCCCCGGTGCGGCAGTAGTGGCACTCGCCGCAGACCCAGCCCAGCCAGGGAACACCCACCCGATCACCAATGGCGTAGCGATGCGCCCGCTCACCTAGTTGCCGCACCTCAGCCACAATCTCGTGTCCCGGAATCAGCGGTAGCTTGGAGTTGGGAAGCTCCCCATCGACCACATGCAGGTCCGTTCGACAAACGGCGCAGGCTTTGATCTTAAGCAGAAGCTGATGTTGAAGCGGTCTTGGGACGGGTCGCTCAGCTGCCACCAGAGGTCTGCCGGGAGCTACCAGAATCATGGCCCGCATCAGACCACTCTTTTTACATTACCTCGGCGGGTTTGGCAAAGGGTTCGGAGGTTGGTGCGGGCTGGTGGAGATGATCCTTCAACTGCAGGTCGGAAGCGGGTTCCCGGGCCGGCCCTCGGGCCGGACCCAAGTTGACACCTGGCCGCCGATTGCTAGAATAGCTTCCTTATCCGACCCAAGAAAGGTCTGCTGGAATGCATCTAAAGATTCTCTCCCATCCGGTTTTCATGTCCTTGAATTTCCATATGCCCATGGTGGTTGACCTTTCTCATCCCCTCATCATGCTGACGGGAGAAAATGGTTCAGGCAAAACGACACTCCTGCATTCTCTTTACCATGCCTTTCGAGGAGAACAGATTGAGAACTACTCCTATCGAATTGAAGTGGGCTCGCTGGACCCGAAGAAAATATTCCTGTTCGACGCCGAGCAGCACAACCCTCGCAAACACTTGGAATTCTTTGCCGAACAGCCCGAGACCAAAGAGGCCCTTCAAATAGCCAGTCACGGCCAGGTGATGCTGGCTCTTTTCCAGCAGGCCTTTCCGACTCTCCCCGAAGGTACCGCTTTGCTTGTCGATGAACCGGAAATGGCTCTGTCCGAGTCCAATCAGCGACGCATCTTGAAGATGCTCATGGAGCTGGTCGACAAGAAGAAGATGCGGGTGATCGCCGCCACCCACTCGCCCATCCTCCTCGGTGCCCCGGAGACCTATGTGATCGACCTGGACAAGTATGTGAATCGAAACGTCATTCCTCAGGACATGCCGCCGCCAGGTCAGAGCACCATCCACTGAGCCCGAGCCGCTCGCTTCACCCGGTAGATCGAACCTGACAGCGGGATCAGCCGCCCGACTCGATCAGGAAGGGGGGACTGGGGCGCTGGATTCCTTCCAGTAGGGAATCGATTGAGGGCCTTGCGGCAGCACACATAGGCGTGCCTCCGGACCCGATTCCCTCAATCTCTCCCGGATGGTGGTTTCCAGGTTGTCCACGGGCTCCAGGTGAGCCGCCCGGATCTCGTTCGGACTCAGATAAGAGGCTTTCAGATACACTCTTGCCTGGAGCTGAATCTGGGCTTGGAGCTGGGCTTGCCACTGGTCCCGGCAGGCGTAACCCGGGGTGTGGATCATTTCCAGTATCTGGCGAGGACCATCTGCGGAAACCAGAATCTTGCCGTATTCCCCATGCGAGGGGATCCCATCGGAACACTCAGCAGCACAGATGATGGAGCCGCCAGGACGCACGATCCGGGCCGCCGCCGACATCCCCTTGACGGCCTGATACAGGTTGAGATCCAGGGGATATCCGCTGTTGGTGGTGACGACGACTTCAAAGGGGTGACGCACCTCGGTCATGGCCGTGCGCCGCACGAATTCGCAGCCCGCCTGATGTGCGGCCCGCTGCTGCCCCCCAAACACTGCCGTGATCTGGTGGTCTTCGTTCAGGGTCACATCCAGGCTGAAAGAGACCTGGCTGAGACGGGCAATGTAACGGATCGCTTTGTGTATCGGGTTGTTTTCGATTTCCCCCCAGGTCGAATGAGGATCGGCAATAACCTCGGGGCCGTGCAGATGCATCACGGTCTCCAGCCCGGCCAGGCCCGGAGCCACCAACTTGGGCCCTCCGCTGAAACCGGCGAAGAAATGGGGTTCCACGAATCCAGTCGTGATTCGGATGTCGGATTCAGTCCAGATGCGGTTGAGCCAGATTGGTATACCGTCTGGGGTTTCCCCCAAATGTGTCAAAGTGCTGGCATCGCTCGAATCGTGATTGACGACGCGATACCGCTGGACGATCTGGCGCCCCAGCATGCCCTCCAACTCTTCCTCGGTGTTGGGTCGGTGGGTCCCGGTAGCGACCAGGATGACGATCCGCTCGGCGGGAACGTGGGAAAGCTCCTGTAGGAGCACCGGCAATACTCTCGAACTGGGCATGGCCCGGGTAATGTCGCAGACGGCAATTGCCACCTGTTGGTCCTTCTGGACGAGACTGCGAAGAGGCGGGGATTCGATGGGTTGCCGGAGCGCTTGAGTTACAGCCTGCCGCTCGTCAGCGAGGCCTGGGACGTAGACTGGTTCGACGACCGTCGTTGGATCGTCGGGGACATCGACTTGCAGACCCGCCCGCCCGTAAGCCAGTTTCACCTGCATAGCATCTTTTCAGGCACCCAAGGTCAAGGATCTTAACATACTCATAACGAACCGGGCTGGAGCTGACGGCGGGTCATGTCCTCAGTCGTGTGAACGATTTTCCTAAAAAAGGAGTGTAAATGGCGGCGAAGAACTGAAGTGGGTGGCGGTGTAAAAGTGAAGCACCGTTGGTACTGATTATCTTGCTTTCTCCATATCCATACAAATGAGATTGGGTTTCTTGTCCTTGAACCCCTCCCTCGGGGAGGGGCGCGATTCCAGGGTTGTTTCCTGCGTTGATTTCGGGCCCGTTTCTTGGCGTCCCGAAGTCGGTAGCTTTCACCGTTGGCCTCGATGATGTGGACGCGGTGAGTGATCTGGTCCAGCAGAGCGCCGGTGAGTCGCTCGTTGCCCAGCACTTCGGTCCAGTGCTCGAAGGGTAAGTTGGTGGTCAGGATCAGACTGGTGCGTTCGTAGGCGCGACTGACGACTTCGAAGAGCAGTTCGGCCCCGGCCTTGGAAAAAGGCACATAGCCAAACTCGTCGAGGATTAATCAGGTACTGCTTCTCCAGACGTTTGAGAAAACGTTCGAGCTGGCGATCTTCCCGAGATTCCAGGAGCTGCGTGACCAGAGCCGTCAGGGAGAAGAAGCGGACCCGTTTGCCTTGCCTGCAGGCCGCTTGACCCAAGGCCGTGGCCAGGTGGGTCTTTCCGGTACCCGGATTTCCCATCAAGAGGATGTTCCCCTGGTTTTCGACGATCCCCTCTACCACGCCTTTCTCATTGGGCCGCCCTACCCGACAAAAACACTCGTCGAACAGATAGTGGCTTTGGAGCTGTAGAAATCCTGTAGTCAGCTTCCGCCTGCGGGCTCCCGTGATCTGGGCCACACTGGTGCGGGCGTTGTCGTAGCCGATCCGCCTGGGGACTCCTTGAAGGAAACCGAAGGCGCGCACATGGCCGTCCTGGAAGGTTTCCGTGCATTCCCGGGGATAGGCCGCGATGAACATCGCGTCCGAGTAGGGCAGCTCCAGGGCGAAAAACGCCACCTTGCTCAAGCTCCCCGCTAGCTTCACCAGGGCATAGCCGAAGCCCACCTGCGCTTTCCCGGGCTCTTGCACCAAGGGGACAAAGACCTCCCCACCGCTGCGCTTCAGCTCCCGCACCGCCTCCTTGACCTGGGTGTAGCCCCCGCTGTATCCCTCATCCCGCAGTCGTTCGAAAATACGCTTGGCTGTGTGCCGCTGTTTGCGGGGTAACTCCCGATCGGAGTCCAGGATGGCGGCGATGCGCTCTAGATACGGCCCCAACTTCGGCTTAACCCGCACCGGGGTCCGAAAGGCCGGCGGAGTGGGATGCGCCAGAATCTTCTTGATCGTATCGAAGTGAAGCCCGGTTTCCCGCTGGATCTGCCGGATGCTCTCTCCATCCCGAAGTACCCGTTGTCGAATCTCACACCACTGCTCCATGTCTCGAAACACTCCCTGCTCCCTCCCCTGATTTCTGGAGGCCCCATGCCTCAAAAACCACGGGAATCTACCAAGGGTGCTTCACTTCTCAACTGGCGTTTACACGAATCCGACTTGCACCGGCTGAAAGGTCGGGAAGCTCAGATTAGGGGAGCAATTCGGATTCTGCGGAACAATCTGGAGCAGGACGTGCCATGGCCCGGTTCGGTCGAGTTGGACCAATACACGACTTAGGACACGACCTGACGGCCTTCCGCCTTGATGGCTGCGCCCAGTCAGCATATTATAGCGGGCCGGTTTGAAGGATCGATTGGAACGCAAAGCAAACGGACCCTCCGTTTTGCACCACGACCTGACCCATTTTTTGCCCAGCCTGGCGCATTTCTCCTCTCGAAAACTCCGCTCCTCCCGGCTTTACCAGGGCCTGAGGACGGAAATCCGTAGAGTCCTCCGGAGTGTGGTGCAGGAAAATTGGACGCGCCGGCCCACCTCCGGCCTCCGAAAGATTCGTGTGTTGGCCTGGAACATTGAGCGAGGACTTCGCCTGGACGGTATCGTGACGGCTCTTCGCGACGATCCCCGTCTTGGGGCAGATCTGTATTTGTTGACGGAGTTGGATTGGGGTATGGCGCGAACCCAAAACCGGGCCGTGGCCCAGGAGATCGCTCGTGCCCTGGAATTGCATTACGTCTTTGCCCCCTGTTACATGTGCCCCTCCAAAGGGACCGGTCCGGACCATCGGGTAAAGGAGGAGAACACGTTGTCCCTGCACGGCAACGCCCTGCTTTCCAGGTACCCGCTCGAGCGCGCCCATACTCTCGAACTGCCCAATGGGAAAGACAAGATGCGAGGCAGGGAGAAAAGGATCGGCTGCGAGAGAGCGGTCTTGGCGAGGGTGCATCACCCGCTCGGTCGTTTCTGGGCGGTATGCCTGCACCTGGATGCCCACTCGAGCCAACGGCATCGCCACCGCGAGATGAAATTGGTGTTGGATCACCTGGAAGGGCTGTCTCCGCCTCTTCCCGTCTTGCTCGGTGGCGATTGGAATACGTCCACCTACAATTCCAAGCGTCCTCTATACGCCATACTGGGCTATTGCCGGAGGGTGCTGATGGGTATCGGCCGGGTGATTCGCGATCACTATCCTCACCCGGACCGCTGGTTCGAACGTTCGCTCTTTCGTGAACTGGAACGACGCGGTTATGGATATCGCGACTGCAACGAGCTCGGGAAAAACACCCTCCACTACCATGTCGACAACTCGGTTCTCAATCAGAATATGGCCGAGTGGCTTCCTCTGTGGTGCTTCTGGTTCATCCGGTGGGCTCTGAAGGGGCACCAACACCGATGTTCCATGAAGCTGGACTGGTTTGCGGCCAGAGGAATTCGGCCGGCCCCGGGGTGCAGTGCTCGTGTGGTGGATGGTCTGCAGGACTCCAAGGGCCCTCTCTCGGACCACGATCCGATCCTTCTGGATTTCCTTCCCTTATCGGCATCAGATGCCGACCTTCACGAGAGCAACACCAAAGATTTAGCTGAATCTGCTGGAAGGGATCACTCGCTCCGGAGAGCGCTGACCGGCGCACAAAGATAGGTAGTCTTTCAGGACCGAATGGGTTCAGGGTGCGAGACTTTCTTCGCCGCGTGAACGGACAGCCCGCGCAAAGCCGTGAGCAGCGGGCTTTTCTCCCCGGTTAACCGGCAGGAACTCCTGGTTGGGCCAGAGGGACAGCCGTTTGAGGTACCGGAATCTCCTGAGGTGTGTCGCCGGTGTCCGCCCGCAGATACTTCCAGTAATTGGGTCGGATGGAGGCCAACAGCTCGGCTCGAGTCTTCACCTTCAAGGGCCTTCCTTCGTGCAGTTTGTCCCACTGGTACATCAGTTTGTCGGGTAAGGCGCCGCAGAAAGAGAGCATCGGCCACGTAAAGTTGGGACCGTTCGTGCGACGCAGCCGGCTGGCCCAGAGCAGCAGTCCGCCAAAGCGGAATGCCGTGGGACCCCACCAACTGTGCAGTCCCGGTCGCAGGTTCATCTTCCAGCACTTCATGATGAGTTGCCACTGAAGAGTGGTGAGGTCGGCCGTTCGAGCGACACCTTTTTCGTCCTGCATCCGAGTGCCTTCCAGAGGTGTAAACACGGAAGGAACCAGGAATCCAAACAGTCCTTTTCTCTCCATCTCAAAGATCAGATCCAGCGTTTCTTTGACGTCTTCATCCGTCTCGTCGGGGTTGCCCACCATGAGGGTCAACATGGGGAACCAGTTGTTTTCGTTGAGGATCTCAAGGCCTCTCAGCAGCACGCTGGGCCAGTCTTCGATGTGGAACGGGACGCCCTTGCTCGGCATCACCTTCTTGGCCATCCGAACCGACCCGGTCTCGAGCCCGATCAGCGGGACCAGAGCCTTTTTCTGAGGATGGCTGCTCAGAGCCGGCAGATGGATCGGGCTTTTGGGGAGCAGAGTATCCGAGAGTTGCCGGATCAACTCCGGGTCCACGACGATGGGCGCGATGGTGGAGTGGCTCAAGACCACGTGCCTGACACCAGGAAAGTTGGCCACGTCGCTGTACAAATTTACCAAAGCTTCCCGATTGGGGAAGAAGAAGGGTGTATCGGTACGAACCTGACCCCAGATGAACATGTCCTCGGTAGCTAGAGATATCTGGTCGTTACCGTTCTTTACGTTGGCCCGGACTGCATCCATCATCTTCTGCTTGGGGAGATCGATCTGCGGATTCAGATCGGGAACGCAAAACTGACACCTGCGGCCGCAACCCGTGGTCATCTCCACCACTCCGAAGGTAGTGGGCTTCGTGGGGAACACGATGCCGGAGGCCTCCAATGGGTGGCTCACGTCGATCCGGCTTGGTATGTCGTCTCCTCGGACCGCTGTGTGAAACAGGTCCAGATTCTGAGCGGATTCGCTGCGACCCTCCACTACGCAGTCGACCCCTAACTCCTGGGCGGAATCCGTCCGGGGGATCTGCCACCCACCGGATCCTCCAACCACGACCTTGAAACAATCGCGATGCGGATTGTTGCGCACTCTCTTGAATACCTGTAGGGCGTAATGGGAATTGATCGGCGTCTTGGAGCTTCCAAATATCGAGGTGTAGACCCCAGCCGCGAAGGTCACGCCGAGCGGGTTATGCGTGGAGACCGCCACCACCCTGGTTGCAGATCCCACAAATTGGTCCAGGTCGTCGGGGTAACAGACAACCACATTATCGGCCCCGAACTCCGCTATCAGCACCTCTTCAAGAACGCGGACGCCGGCGGGAGCCGCTCGGGCAGAACCGTCCGGAAAGCGCTTGACTTGCTTCCAGCGGGGGTACTTTCGATTGATCACACCTTCCATCCAGATCGGAAGCGACGCCATAGCCATTTGGATGAAGTATCCTGCATGGTCGATCATTTCCGTCAACGGTGCCGTTAAGACGATCAGTTTCCCTTGCGACATCATGCTCCTCTCGTATTCCATCCGGCAGCGAAAGCTAGGCGGCCTGCCCGGAGTCCCCTATGACTGCCCAAGAAGGCTTGATTCGGAAAAGCTCATCACCGCTCCCAGCGCGTGCCAACGCTCAGAGGATTCGGAACAGCTGCTCCGAGAGCCAAGCCACAGAGGCTTCCTCGTTGAACTTACCCAGCTTCCCCTCTGATGAACGGCGGAAATTGTAGCGACTACGCGAAATGGGCGCAAGCGGAATCTTCCACCACCAGAGGGCCCGTCGGCCCTGGATAGCCCTCACAGGACGACCCTCGCCCTCTCCATGACCACCCTCTAGAGAGCCGTTAGCATCCCCGGTTGTCGCTCGCAAGACCTGCCTTCTCCGCCTCACTCAGGAATCAAGGTAAGCTGCAATTTCCATTTTCCGGACGTCTGTTTCAGAACGGCTAGACCTCGCTTTTCGCGCCGTCCCGGCCCACGGGTTCAATCAAGGCGGGGCCGTCTCGTTTGCCGACGCCCGCTCTTCGTCCTTCGAGGCCGCGGTTAGATCCGACACTTGCATGAGTGCAAGAGGGTCAATGCGACTCTCGTTCAACCGAACAGACCAGTGCAAATGGGGGCCGGTAACCCGTCCCGTGGAACCAACCCGCCCCAGCAAATCACCTCGGCCTACCGAATCCCCCTCCGAGACCGAGATCGTCGACAGGTGCGCAAAAAGCGAATACAAACCCTGGCCGTGG
Source organism: Acidobacteriota bacterium (assembly GCA_965205565.1). Taxonomy (GTDB): domain Bacteria; phylum Acidobacteriota; class UBA6911; order RPQK01; family CBDBID01; genus CBDBID01. The sequence goes on along the minus strand of CBDBID010000036.1, from coordinate 60,131 downwards.
TCGAGGATGATCGTATTGCCCGAGAAATACAGATCTGACGCGAAGGCGATTTTGCCTCCATTGGGAGCCTTAACGAGGGTGCCTGAAGCCGCTCGAAAATCCGTTCCACTATGAGGACTGCGAGGCTGTCCGTTCAGGATGCTGCGGCGACCAAAACTGCTGGTGGGTTCTCCCGGCACAGGGATTGTGAAGGCTCCACACCAGAACCTTCTCGGTTCAACCCCGGCTAAGATGGCGGATGTTTTCTGAGCCTCGTGCTGGATCCGGCTCAGGACTTCCTTGGATGGATTCACGTACTTTGCCGACACTTGCAGACGGCGCGTCGCAAACTGCTTGAACCGGATGACGAGAACGTCTTCGAAGGTTGACGGCTGGGCTTCCGCCAACGAAACTCTCAAGCGAACCGGATATTTGCCTTCAGGGGTGTCCAAGTCTATGACGATCAGTGCTTGCCACCCACCTTCTTCCAATCGGGAAAATGACAGTTCTTTGCCAAAGGCTGTGCCTTGAGCAGTTCGGATGCGGTTTGGAGAGCGGAGGGATACGAGTACCACCTCGCCCGGCTGAAAGGAACGTCCCTGGTAGATCCTTTGAAGTGGCGGAGCCTCACGCACCATCGTTTCGAGGTCGTGGCTCTCTGCCGGTAGCCAGCCGCCGATCGGACCCAAAAGGCAAAGACTCACAACGCTCAGTGCCGTAGTGGAGGGCATTCGTGTGGGATTCCCGCACCCTGGGTAGATTTAATATTTCTTGAAACCACCACGCCTGGGTTCGGAAGAAAACCAACCAACCGGCATCGTCGAGCGCCTACCCATGGGTCAGGCGGCTGACCTTGCCAATCGGAATGGCTTCCTTCCGGTTGCACTCCACCTTGATTTTGTCACCCTGGGCGTGATGAGTTAGGGAATGGAAGCGGAGCGCCGGGATCGAACTTAAGACCGGCTGCAACGGCATTCCAGACGCCATCTAGGGCCGCCTTGAAGGATTTCGAAACCTTCTTCGCTAACACGTGGGATTCGGGAATGAAGGAGTTGATCGGAAAGCAGTTGACCCGACCCAGGGCCCTGGCTCGCTCACATTGATCGTCACCGTTCACCCGGGGGGGGGTTGGGTTCGTAACGTCTTGCCAGCGCCGCGCTTCCAGCGGCTCGCGACGAGACCTCAGGAACAACCCTAGGGTTCAAGACGCAAGTTGTCGATAAACTCTGAGAAGCTGGCCTCCCAGCTGCCCACCGTTTTCCGCGGTCCCGTCAGCTTGAAGAACCAGGGACCCGTCGGGCTCTCGACAATCGCCGCCAGCATCCGAAAGTCGGGTTTAGCCGGCCCGGGTCTCATCATGGGTCCTCCGGAAGACCGGTAAGTGCCTCCGGCATCTACAATGGTCACGTTCATCCCCTCGACGGAGCGGGTCGACAGGTTGGCTTCGGCGCGTGAGAGGGGAGAGCCGTCGGCATGTCGAAACTGTCCCAGCCAACGGTCGATGTTGGCTTGGACCGAGCCGCCTTGACCTCCGAAATAGAAGACCACCAGCTCGGCGGCTTCGCCTCCATTCTCCACCGCAGCCGGAAGTCGGTACTGAGCCTGGCGCATTCTCGAAGACGGGTCCTCTTCAATCCATCCCGAGGGCGCTTGGAACTTCAGTTGTGACGTCGGCCCGGCCGCGACGGGCGAGACGGAGCCCGTGGCTGTTTCCGGCTCTGAACCGGAACAGGCGACGCTAACCGCCAAAGCAAGAAAGCATATGCTCAACGTACGAACGAAAATGTGATTCATGGGAATCCCCTTACCTCGATTCTGGAGCCCGTCGCCGGCCAGCGGACGGGCCATGGGCCAACCCAGAACGAACGGCTAGGTTGGCCGGGAACCATCATTCCAACAGTGGTGTGCGTCCGGCGAAACCTGCGTCCACCTCGTGCCAGTACTCGATGTCTTTCTCTCCGTATTTCCAGCAAAGACAAACCTCTCGACCATTTCTTAGATGGGGAAAGTCGACCAGCCCGTCTTTTACACTTTTTACCAGGCAGCCGGTTTCCTCGATCGCTTTCAGGTGACTGGCCAGTGCAATCAACCGGGTCACGAAAGCCGTGCCTTGCGGGCTTCCCGAGTTCTGGGAGGCTTTCTGTGCCAGGATCTGCAAATCCTCCCGATCCTCCTCCATCCTTTGAGAAACTGCGATCACCTTCTCCATCAAGGCCTTGATGGAGGAAAGGAGTTGCCGGGCCTCTTGCACAGTGAAATACCTTTTCTTCATCCACGGGGATTATAGTATAGGAGTCTTCGGTCGCAAGAATTCGCTATACTGATCCCGGTTTCCACAGGGCCGACAGAAGGTAGGCCGCGAAATGTCAGCAACCTCTCAGACCATCGGGGCCGCGGCACAGGTCCTATTTTTTCTCAGCAGACTGGTGCTCTACCCATGAAATGCATCGTATGCTGCAAGAGGAAAGGCAAAAGGTTTTGTCCGGCCAAGAATACCCGTATCTGTGCCCAATGTTGCGGTGAGAAGCGAGTGGTCGAAATTCCCTGTCCGCCGGATTGTGGTTACCTGGCTCAGGGCCAGTCTTACCAGTCGGTCAAGAAGTACCTCGCCCAGCTGCAGCAGGTGGAAGATCCGGAGCGCAGGCGCAAGCTCTACGAAAACAGCGTCAAGTACGCAAAGTTGTTGAGGGAGTTGGAGACGGCCGTGATTGCACATGCGTCCGGCCTGTCCACGTTCAGTGACCAAGAGATCCTGGAGGCGGTGACTTTGCTGGTCCAGTCCTACCGGACCGAAGAAAAGGGACTCCTGTACGATCACAGTTCCCCCAACCCGCTGGTTCAAGCGCTGGTCCGGGAGTTGAAGCCGGTTTTGGAAAAAAGGCGCAAGGCAGCGGATGACGAGGAGCCGCTTCTTCGTCTGGGCGATATCCTGCAAACTCTGGAGGTCTTGGAATCCGACATCCGCTATCACCTAGCGGCTGAAGGCACACGAGATAGCTACCTACGCTTCATCACGCGGAACCATCCCGAGCTGGTCTCCGAAAACACTGGTTCGCAGATCGTATTGCCCTGATCACTTCTACCCTGGAACGTCTGAGGGAAGAGGCAACACGTGCACGGGATGCCAGGTCGCGAGCTGCCCATGCGGCGGAGCAGCAATCCTCCTCTCGCTAGGTGATGTGCGCCCCCCGAGTTTCGACATAGAGAGCGTAAAGCGACTGGCTAGCGGTCATGAAAAGGCGGTTTCTCTTGCGCCCCCCAAAGCAGACGTTGGAGCAAACCTCCGGCAACAGGATTTGTCCGATTCGATCGCCATCGGGTGCGAAGATATGCACTCCGTCATAGCCTTCACCGACCCAGCCGGCGCTGGCCCAGATGTTTCCGTCCACGTCAGCTCGGATGCCATCCGCAAATCCCGTTCCCAGATCGGGAAGGGCCATGTTGGCAAAGGTCCTGCCGTTGACCAATCTTTCCCCATCGACGGTGTCCCAAACCTTGATTTCTCTGGGGTTGTCCAGGTAGTGGGATGCGCCCGTATCGGCCACGTAAAGCCTGGAATAGTCGGGTGAAAAACAGAGACCGTTGGGCTTTCCGATTTCGTCGGTGACCCGTTTGACTTCTGCAGTCTGTGGATCGATTCGGTAGACGGCTTCCTTGAGCAGCAGTTCGCCCTTGTTGCCCTCGTAGTCCATCAGGCTCCCATAGCCGGGATCCGTGAACCAGATACCGCCGTCCTGGGGATGAACCACTGCGTCGTTGGGCGCGTTGAAGGGCTTGCCCTGATAGCTTCCGGCTAGCACCGTGAGGCTGCCATCAAATTCGGTTCGAGTCACACGTCGAGTGCCGTGCTCACAGGAGATTAAACGCCCGCTCCAGTCACGGGTGTGGCCGTTGGTGTTGTGGGAGGGCTCCCGAAAAACACTGACAGCGCCCGTCTCTTCTATCCAGCGCAGGATTCGGTTGTTGGGAATGTCACTCCAGATCAGGAATCGCCCGTCCCCAAACCAACACGGCCCCTCGGCCCACAAGGTCCCGGTATACAGTCGTTGGACCGGGGAGTTGTGCAGTCGGTACTTGCGAAAACGGGGATCCAGAACCCGAATGGCCGGGTCCGGATAGCGGACGGGGTTCTGCGGCCCCGCCGGGTTTCCGCTCAGAAGGGGCCAGGCTCCAGCCGTCGTCGCGGCCACCGTGCCGAGAAAAGCTCGTCGTTTCATCATTTCGGTCCTCCGGGCTATCCAAGCGGTGAGAGGTCTCCCGCGTCTCCAGTCTCTTCCAGTCATGGAAAGGGTGCTTTCGAGTAAAGGTTTCGGGGTGCAGGATCTCAGCCAGGATCTCCAAACCGTCCACGATCCGGGGGGGGCGGACGATTGAAATAGGAAGAGCCGTCCACGGCCTGGCTCGCTTCGGCAGGATAGTCGCATTCATGGGGCCCTGCCATCAGCTGGTCTCCCAGGCCAAGCGCGAAGACGATTTCCGTGGCATTGGGGAGGAGGGGGCCGATGCGGCGGGGTGGCACGACCTCCTGCATCGTCAAGACAGATGGTCTTCCTGGTTGATTCCGTCGATCTTGGCCGCCAGCACAAAATCGCTTTCGCTCAAGCCGTCAATCTTGTGGGTCCAGATCGTGATCTCAACCTTGCCCCAGGCCAGGAAAATATCCGGGTGATGATCTTCTTGCTCGGCGATGTGCCCGACCTGGTTGACGAATTCCAGCGCCGTCTTGAAATCGGGGAACGGGAAGGTATGGCGGATGTGGTGGTTGCGGACCACCTCCCAGGTATCCACTTCCCGGTGCAAGGGTTCGATTTGTGAGGGGCCTAAGGGTGGGGTTCCACCCCGGCAAGGGACGCAGCGTTTTTCGGCAAGGCGTGTCATTTTCCTACGTAACCTCCTTACACGCATCTTCCCCGGGAAGGGAACGAAGAAGGCGGGCGGACCAAGCAAAAGCGGAGGCGGAAAGAAGAGGAGCGGGAAGGGAATCAGGACTGGAGAATCGTCCTCCGCCCTCCCGCTCGATTCCGGTTAGGAACCCAATGAAACCAGATCGTTTTTCGTTTTCTTCTTGAGAACCACTTCTTCGTAATACGCTCGAACCTTCGCCTCTTCCCGAGCCGCCTGGCGACGCTGTAGTTTTTCGTCGCGGGCCGTCTCGGGGTGTTCGGACTTCTCCCGCACCCGTTCCGAATCGGTGGCGTTGATCTTGAGCCGGTGATCGTAGGAACCGAGACCAACGTTTTTGCCGCCGGCAAAAATCTCGTGGCGGCCATTCTCCTCGTACCACTTAGCCACGGTGGCATTCATGTGCATGTGCTCGATGATGTTGCGCCATCCATGACCCGTGTTGTAGGCACAGAAGGAGATCTCACCTTCCTGAGTGCCATAAGGGATGATGCACATTTCGGTGCGCCGGAAGTCGTAGTTGAACAGGTCCTGAAACCACATGCCGGCGATGAAGAGGAAGTTCCAACGATCTTGGCGCCGCTCCTTTCCGTCTCCGTAATTCTTCCCAGTTAGGCCGAAACTCTTGTCGAATTTTTTCAAGATGTCGATCAAACGGAACCTGGAGGGAGACCGAAAGGGTTTGTAATTCTTGAGCAGGGCCAACCCCATCATCAGGTTCGAAAAGGTCCTGCCGCGACCGGCATCGGTGATTTGTTGCATGTCGCTGACCAGTCCGGGGATGCTCAGGAACTGGGGAACGGGGGCCGACTCTCGCGTGTCTTTGTCGATCATGAGAGCCGTTCCCACACCGCAGTTGGGGTGGCAACCGCAGCTGACCTGACCCCAATCTGCTTCAGGTCCATGAACCAGGTCGGCAAAGTCGGAGAAGGCCCCCATCAGGGAGAGCGGAAACCAATCCCGAGTGGGCTCGGTCAAGCCGGTCTGGTCCTTCACGTCCAGCGCCATGTGCGACAGCGTGTAGCGCTGTCGCAGGCGCCTTTCGTCTGTGATCTCCTCGTCCCGGCCCGTGAAAGAGACGGGTTGGAAGGCCAGAAAGGCGATTTTTTTGGGGTTGTCCATGGCAAAGCGGATGATCGGTCCCAGCTGGTCGTTGTTGATGTCGTTGACCAGCGTGGTGACCAGCACGATCTCGATGCCGCTGCTGTGGATGTTCTCGATCGCTCTGAGCTTGACATCGAAGAGGTTGCCGATGTGCCGGTGGCTATTGGCATTGTTTCCGACGCCGTCGAACTGAAGATAAGTGAAGCGTAAGCCGGCTTCGGCAGCCCGGCGGGAGAATCGTTTGCTCTTGGCGAATTCGATGCCATTGGTGGCGCACTGAATGCTGTTGTAGCCGACCTTGCGGGCATACTTGATAGCCCGAAAGAAGTGAGGGGAAATCGTGGGTTCGCCGCCGGAGAACTGCACCGACATCTGCCGGCGAGGTTTGATTCTCATGGCGTTGTCCAGGATTTCCTTGATCTCCTCCCACTCCAGCTCATGTACGAAACCCACCTGGTTGGCGTCCATGAAGCAGGGGTCGCACATCATGTTGCATCGATTGGTCAGATCCACGGTGAGAACCGATCCCCGTCCGTGGCGAATGGAGCTGGAGCCGTGGTTGTGGAGGTCCGTATCGTTATGAGCCGGGAGGTCTCGACCCGGAAAGTTGGACTCGATCCAGCGGAGGAAATTGGAATCGATGGCCATCATATCCTCAAACTTGCCATGGACCGGACATGTTTTCTCCATCCAGATCTGGCCGTTTTTCTCGACGATCTTGGCCTTGATTTCCCCTACCTTCTCATTGATCAGAATCTGATAGTCCTCTTCACCGTCCAGAATGCGTTGGCGTGCCTCTACCACACAGCGCGGGCACAGCGAGTCTGTCTCCCGGGGCCAGCCCAGCTTGGGCTTGGTCTTTTGCCAGGATTTCAGAAGAGGTTTGTCCGACCACTTGGGAGTAAACGATGGGCTCGGTCGGTATTTGTTGAAGAATTGGATCAGATCAAAAACTCGTCCTGCTGCAAAGCAGACCGCGCCGTCGAAGTACTTCCAAGCTATTTTCGGCTGATGCCTTGGCATGCGCAAAATCTCCTTCCGTTAGCAAAAGGCAGTCGGTCGCCCACTCGCTCCCTGAAAAACATGGCTAGAAGTATGGACACTGAGCCGGGCACGGTCAAGTGTGAACCGGGGCGACAGGTGGCTAGGTTCTGTCTTTTTGGAGAAACTGATCCTCCTTCTCGCCGCCGACGCGGTCGCGCAAGACTACCTGTGCTAAAATGCAAGACGCTGGACCAATGATCACCGAGTCGAAACCTCGGGAGGAGCCATGATCACCATCACCGAAGAGGCGAAGCAACAAATCTTGACGGCCATGGAGGAACACGGGCCGGAAAGAAAAGCGTTGCGCATAGAGGCGAAGCTGGGCGGAGGGGCGGATTTAGTCTATTCCATGAAACTGATTGCAGATGAAGAGAAAGACGGTGAGGATAGCGTCCAGGATGCCGGTGGATTCGAAGTGGTCATTGACCCGGCCAGCGGCAAAAACCTGGAAGGAGCCACCGTCGATTATGAAGATGGGCTGGCCCGAAGCGGGTTCAAATTCGATAACCCGAACCAGCCGGAAAGCCCTTCTCTGGGTTCCGGTGAGCGGCCAGATCTGACCGGACCAACCGCCGAAAAAGTGCAAATTCTCATTGACTCCGAGTTGAATCCGGCCGTGGAAGCCCACGGCGGAGTCATCTCGCTGGTCGGGGTGCGCGAGAACAAGGTGTACTTGAGTTTTGGGGGTGGGTGTCACGGCTGTGGCCTCGTCGACGTTACCCTGAAGCAGGGCGTGGAGGCTCGCATTAAAGAGGTGATCCCCGAAATTGAAGAGGTGGTCGATACCACGGATCACAGCGCCGGGACCAACCCCTTCTACGCGTGAGGCCACGACCGACTCACGCCCCCGATTGCGTTGAACTCAGACCGGCCGTTCGCTAGGCAGGTGTTCTGCCGTTCCCAGAGTTCAACTGGCGGAAAGCATCCATCATCCAGCCGGGGGGCTCGCATGTCGGCTAAAGTTCTGCGCCGAATCGCACGCAAGTTCAGCCCTGGCCGGTCCCACCGCTGGCAGCGCCCCCTGGTCTGGGAAATGGAGCCTGGTTCGATTGCATATCGAGGATCCCATCCTTTTTCGGCGATCGATTCGAGTCATCGAACACGGGCATGCCAGCGTCCATGCCAACGATTACTCCTCCGCGGCTTACGGGTATCAGGAGGAGCCCCATTCGAAGCATCCACTGCTGCCGCCCGTCGAACAAAGGCTGGCCATCGATCCTCACGGGAGCTTGCGAGCCTGGCAAACTTACTAACACCCGGGAAGCCGGGGCTGGCCCAGGGGGGCGTTGTCAACGGGAAAATGTTTCTGGTATATATGAGCGCGAATTGAAATTCTCGAGGGGAAACGTATGAAAACACGGAAGAATTCGGCTCTTCTCCTTGTGGTCCTGCTCTGCGCTGGCTTCACCGTCTCCTGTGGTGGGTCGGGTACGCTCGGTCGAATCAAGAAAGACAAGGTGGTCTACGTCGTCACGGTCCCGTTCGAAGCCCCTCTGCTCTACCAGAGGGGGCACGAACTGGTTGGACCGGACGCCCAGTTGGCAACTCGGATCGCCCAGCAGATTCAAACCGCCGTTTTCAGCGGTGAGACGTCGGTTGAGTTGGCCCCGCACTGGATAGAGCGCAGCTACAGTGGACTGGTTCCGGCTCTTGAGAACGCCGAGGCCAATTTGATCGTCGGCGCTTTCGGGATCACCGAGGAAAGAAAGACGCGAGTCTATTTTTCCGCTCCCTACTATCAGTCCGAGCTGGTACTGATCATCAACCCCGTGCTCCGAGACCTGAGGCCGACCGCCTTGGGAGGCTCCAAGTTGGGTGTGCGCGCCGGTGCGGCAGTGGAGGGATTAGTGTCGGAAAAATTCAGCAGTTCCGAGGTGATTCCCTTCAAAACCCTGGATGACGCCGTACTGGCCCTGAAGCGCGGGGAAGTCGATGGGGTGATCGACGACAAAACGATGGCCGCTTATGCGGTTTCCACGATTCCGGGGATGGACCAGCTGGAAATCGTACCGGGCATGGTCGGTACCATCCCATTCGCCGTGGCACTGCGCCCCGACGACAAAGTCTTGCAGGGGGTTGTGGACCGTGTCGTATCCGAGGTCAATGAGTCCAAACTCTATGCCCAGTGGCTGAATGAGCAGTTGGGAGATCGACTCGAACAAGTGGAAGCGCGTTATCACGCCCGGATCAAGAAGGAGCGCAAGGCAGAAGAGCCCCGTGAGGTGGTCATCCGGGTTTCCAAAGATGATCGCAATCCTTTCGACATCTACCGGATGGCGAACCTGAGATTCACGCTGCGCAATCAGGAGAGCCAGAAATCGTACAACTCCTCACGCATTCGTTTCCAAGGTCGAGTCGGGGTAAGTCAGGCTACGATTCCACCGGGAGAGTATCATCTGTCCCTTCCGAAAATGAATCTGCGGGCCGGCACCGTGTACATCAATGCGAGCGACCCCAGCAGCGTCAACATCACCATTCGACTGCAGGCCGACAACAGCATCGTGGTAAAAAAAGGTTAAAATCGGCCAGGCCGAAGACTCGACCCTCCCGCTTTGAAAACGGCTAACGCGCTTACAGCCCCGCCTCCATCTATCTCACTCCTTCCGGTCTTGACAAGCACTCGACCGGCCACGTAATCTGCCTGATATTGAAATTGATTTTCAATTTCAATAAGCTTCTGATCCCGGGGCGCCAGGGGACCGCCGCCGCCGGAATCGCGGTTGATTGGTGGGGTCCACAGATTCGAAACACGATTCGACGCTTCCCTTTCCGCTGACCGGATATGCCCCAACTGTTGAAGAAGGTTCTTCGTGGGAGTCGATCCCTCCCGAGGACTGTCGGGAATGCCGCCAGTCCGAGCTTGAGACAGGGAACGAATCCCGCTGGTGTAGCGAAGGCCCCGAGCGGACCGACGATCAGAAGTCGCCGCTGTTGGTCCAGGGTAGTGCTGGAGACTCTGGTGGCGACATGCTTGGTGCTCTTGACGGTGCCGCTGCTGGCCACTCCGGCGCGGGAGGAGGCCATCTGGGAGAAGCTGGAGGAACTAGAACGCCGGCTCGCCCTCCTGGAGACATGTGGGCGGGAAGAGGCCGAAGAGAGCCGCCCGCTCGCCCCCGCAGTTGCCGAACCGGAAGTGGAGGAACTAGAACGCCGGCTGGAGATCCTGGCAGCCGAATTGGAGAAGCTGAGAAGTGCGGAACCAACATCCGAGGTAACTCCCCAGCAGGCCAGGAGGTTGGGCTTAGCTCCTTCCGCGGCTTCGGCCTATGGCGAGGCTCAGGGTGTTTCGATCGCCGGTTATGGAGAGATGGTGTACCAGAACTTCGCCAGCATGAATCAACGAGGGGACCCGATTGATCCGGCCTCTCAATTCGATTTTCTGAGGGCTGTTTTCTACACCGGCTACCGCTTCAACGATCGCTTTGTCTTCAATTTGGAAGTGGAACTGGAGCATGCCCAGGAAGCCTCTTTGGAGTTCGCCTATCTGGACTACCTGGCATCACCCTTCCTGACCGTGCGAGGAGGCCTGCTGCTGGTACCAATGGGACTGACCAATGAGTTCCACGAACCGAATGTCTTGCTGGGGGCGTTGCGGCCCCAGACCGAGACCCGTATCCTCCCCACCACCTGGCGCAAAAATGGTGTCGGCGTATTGGGCAGCGCCGGCGCGTTCGACTATCGTCTCTACGCCGTGAACGGGCTGAACGCCGCCGGCTTCGCGTTCGACGGCCTGCGCTCCGGTCGCCAGAAGGGATCCAGAGCCAGGAGCACGGATGTTGCGGTGGTGGGGCGTTTGGACGTCGCACCAAGCCCGGGTGTTTTCTTCGGTGGTTCGTTTTACGGAGGAGGATCCGGACAGGGTCAATTCGTCCTGCAGGAGGATCTACTAAAAGTGCGCACCCTCATCGGAGAGGTGCACACCCAGGTTCAGATGCGTGGTCTCGATTTTCGAGGACTCTATGCGCGAGCGACCCTGGACCAGGTGGCCGAACTGAATCAGGCTCGCGGGCTAACCGGTACGGAGTCGATCGGTGATGTCCTGGCTGGAGGCTACCTGCAGCTGGGATATGACCTTTTGAAACGTCCGGACGCCGGAATGGGATTGACACCCTACTACCGATTCGAAAAGTTGAACACACAGGCTTCCGTGCCGGCAGGCTACGCGAAAAATCCAACTTCAGCACAAACCCTGCACGTTCTCGGACTCGAGTACCGGCCCATCTACAACGTGGTGGTGAAATCGGACTACCAGTGGAATTTGAACCGATCCAGAACAGGCCTGGACCACCTCAATATCGCCTTGGGATACGCGTTTTGATTCGGGTTGACAGAAGAAAACCTGTAGAAGCAATGAAGGCATCCTGGTCTGGGACCGAGTCGAGACGGCAGTGGATTTTGTTGCCGCTGCTGGTCCTGTCATGTGGTTGGAGTTGGGGGCTCAGCACCCGAGAAGAAGCGCTGGAGGAAGCCTTTCCCGGCGCCCACATCCGAGCCCAGCGACTCTTCTTGACTACGCAGCAGCTGCGCCGAGCCAGTCAGCTGGCCGGCGTCGAATTCTCGAGTGCGTTGATCGCGCGCTACCTGGCTTCACGGGAGGGAAAACAGGTGGGTCGGGCCTACGTAGACACTCACGTCGTACGCAGTAAGAAGGAGAGTCTGCTGATCTGCCTGGATCCCCAGGGGCGGGTTCAGCGTATCGAGGTCACGGCCTTTCTGGAGCCGCCCGCGTACCTGGCTTCTCCCGAGTGGCGGCGGCAATACAAAAACAAAGCGCTGACGGACGATCTCAACCTGAAGCGAGCCATACGACCTCTGGCTGGAGCTACCCTGACCGCTCAAGCGACTCACCGAGCGGTGCGGCGGGTCTTGGCCATCGATCGGGTGCTCCAGATGGATAAAGCTGGGGAGGCGCCGTGAACCGCTGGGAGAAGTGGAGCTTGCACTTTGTCGCCCTTCTGGTGACCGGAACCGGACTGGCTTACTTCTGCTTCAAATATCTGCTGAGGACCAAAGACCCCTTTCAAGTCATCAATCATCCCCTCCAACCCCTGATGCTGGAGTTGCACATCCTTGCAGCTCCACCCTTGATTTTCCTGCTGGGGTGGATCCTTCGCACTCACATTCTGGAACAACTACAGTCCGGAAATCGGGCCAACCGACGCTCCGGTATGTTGGCTTTGATCCTGTTTCCGTTGATGGTGGCTTCGGGCTACGGCCTTCAAATTTCCACTCAGCCGCTCCTGTTTCGGGCCACGCTGGTTCTGCATCTCGCCACCAGCACCCTTTTTGCGGTTAGCTATCTGGTTCACCAGGTCATCACCCTGGGGCTAGCGGCTCGAAAGTCGTCCCGGCGCCGCCGGGTGCGAAGGTACGGCTTGGCTCGCTGGCTGGGTCGGGCCGCATGAACCGAAGGCTCCGCCCACACCTCTTGTGGGCCTTTTGGGCCTGCTCCCTGGCCGCCCTGCTTGCCCACGGCAACCGACTCAACCCGAAGCCTTTCGAACGTCGCCTGCATCTGATGGGGACGGTCTGCACTATGATCTACTATGGTGAAGGCCAGCGCGGCGGAAGAAACCGTCTGGAAGGCTTCGTTCGCATCCTGGAGAGTACGGAGCGCCAGCTCAGCAGCTGGCGTCTCGACAGTTCGATCAGCCGCGTGAACCAGCACCCCGTGGGCCAACCTTTTGCGCTGGAGCCGGGATTGTGCCGATTGTTCGCCGCTCTCTTCTTTTGGCACCGCGCCACCCAGCGGGCTTTCGACCCGGCCATCGGCGCCTGGATCGAAGCCTGGGATCTGCGCGGCCAGGGTCGCTTTCCAACCCCTGAGGCGTCTCGGCGAGCTCAGGACCGGGCGGGAATGGCGCGATTGCACTACCAGCCGTCCTCCTGCCAGTTGACACGCCTCACGGAAACGGCGCTCGATGCGGGAGCTTTTGGCAAGGGGGAAGCCTTGGATCGGGTGCGACGTCACGCCACACAAAAAGATGCGCGGCGATGGATGGTGGATCTGGGAGGGCAGATTGCCGTGCAAGGAGCTCCGCCCGGTCAAGAGGCCTGGACGATCCGTCTCACCCACCCAGCGCGGCGGCACCAATCCCTGTTGTCCATCGCCATCAATTCAGGATCCCTGGCGACCAGCGGCGGGGTGAAACGCGACCGTAGAGTCAACGGTGAGAGGGTCGGACACATCATCGATCCTCGTTCCGGGAAGCCGGCTTCCTTTCGCGGGTCCGTCTCCGTGTGGCACGAAAGCGCACTCGTGGCCGACATCCTGTCCACGGCGCTGTACGTGATGGGGTCCCATCAGGGTCTGGACTGGGCCCAGCGAAGGGACCTGGCGGTCTGCTTTCTCGAGCTCGAGGACGACGGGGTGCGAATCCAGCCTTCGGCGGCCTTTGCCGAGCGCTTTCTGGATCCCTTCGCGGGTCAGTTCTAACTAAACTAGGGAATGCCGACCGTGATCTTGCCGGTTCCCAGATTACCGACCGAATCCACCACTCGAATGGTAATGGTGTGCTCACCCGAAGGCAGGTCCTTGAGCGTGAATTCGTAATTCTCCATATCGCTGTCGGCAATCCCGTCCCGGGGGAAGACGATCTTCCAAGCTCCGGCGTCGACGGAGTACTCCGCCTGGTGGACAGTGCTGCCTCGAGTGTGGGCCACGAATCGAATCACCCCGTTGCCACTCGGTACGGAAGACTCGGCCTTTTGAACGAGAGGCGAGGAGTTGGCGATCACGAATGCCCGGCTGACGATTTTGCTTTCCAAGGCGGATTCGGGAGGGTTGCTCGGCTGGTCCGAGGCTACTACTTTGACCCAGTAGGTTCCATCCGCAAAGCTGGATCCGTCAAAGGTGAACTGGTTCTCGGTCAGGTCTCCCTCTAGCAGCTTCCACGCCGTTTCGCCCTGGGCGCGATAGCGCAGCGAGTAGAGCAGGTCGTCCTGGTTGGGGTCGCTGGCTTGCCAGGAGACGCTCAAGGCGCCGCGTATGTAGACCCTGCGGGGTGGCGCCGCAATCCGCCGGCCCTCCAATCGTCGGACCGATCGGGGAAGGGAACGTAGATACGATCGATTGGGTCCGCCTACCGAACTCCCTCCAGAGGTGTTCGAGGTGGGTGTCTGGACGAAGGCCAGACCTGGCGGATGGACCGTGATCGACTGAATTTCAGGCGCCATGTTCCGCTGCAGATAGGTCGCGGTGACCGAGTCGACGGCCCCCGTCTTTCCTCCAAACTCGACCTTCCATTGGAGATACCGGGTAGGCGGGCTAAGAATCGGGCTACCCGCTGGGTCCGAGTATGGACCTTGCCAGTCACTCCAGCTAGAGTCCGGCTTAGAGGAGTTCCCTGAACGACTGTAAAACTGGATCCCTTCGGAGGACGGGGCTCTTACGTTCCAGCGGATGACCCCCCAGGAAGAGAGCATGCCAGCATCCAGAGCATCCGATTCGTAGGTTCCTTTGCGGGGAGGTTTAGCTTGCAACTGAAACAGTTTCCCCAGGCTGCTGGAGCAAACGAAGATCTGTCCCTTGTGCTCCAGGATGCGGGTGAGCTGCTGTTCGGGAGCCTGGGCCAGAAAGGTGACATATCGGCGCCGATCGATGGCCAGCAACCGTCCCCGGTTGCCAGTGGCCACGAGCAGATTCCCGTCATCTAGAATCGAGAGGTCGTAAGCCACCTCTTCGCTGGAAGTGTAAATCTTTTCGACCAATCCCTCCCGATCGATCCGGTAAATTTCCAGGCGCTCACCCTTCTTGGTACCGGGAATTTTCTGAGTTTCGGCCGCCCGAGTTCCCGCCAGTCGATTTCTTCTCCCCGAGGGCTCTTGAGGAGTTGCCGCCTCGGTTGAGGCCAATCTGGACTCCGGGGCCGCAGAGGATTCCGGAGCCAGAGCGGCCGCGTAAATGATGCCGTAGCGGTCCACAGCCAACGCCTTGATTTCGTCCAGGGGGGATTCGAAGACCACGGAAGGGGACCCTTGCGAATCGAAACGGAGCAACCAACCTCGAGGGGCAGTGCCCGCTAACAGATTTCCGTCCAGATCGAAGTTCAGAGTCACGACATGAGTTTCCCGAGTGTCGTGAAAGACGTCCCCGTGCCCCCGACCCGTCACTTTGTAAATGATGCCTTTGGGTCCGGTTCCCACAAAAAGATGGTCCTGCGAATCGATCGCCAGAGACCACAGGTACTTCTCCTTGGGGTCGAAATAAACTTCGACACCCCCCTGCCGATCGAGACGGTAGACGCGACCCTTGGGTGCCGTGGCCGCATAGATCCGATTCATCGAGTCGACGGCCAGCGCATAGACCCCAGCCTCCTGGAGCTTGGCCCATTCGCCACCCTGGCCGTTGCTGTTGAGCCGATAAATCTTGCCGTTGTTTCCCGTCCCAAGGTAGACGTTGCCGGCTCGGTCGACAACAGCCGAGTAGACGAACGCCTCCGTGGTGTTGAGCTTCTCCTTCAGAACGGGCGCCGCTACCAGCGCTCCGTCACTGGTGACCGAAACCCCCTTCAGCTCGCCACGCAAGAAACCAGCTTGGGTCGATACGGACCACTGCCTCGGTTGCGTCGCCTGGAGAGGCAGGGTGGACAAAAAAGCTATCAGGATACACAGAGTGAACAGAAAGACTCGTCTCATGGTAGCTGTTGTTTCGGGTGGGAGTTGGTACCCCAGCCGGGTTGACGTGGATCAGCTCTTCACGTTGATTCGAATGACCTGCTGGCCTTTCAGTACAAAATCGGTGGGAGACAACTCGTGTTCCACATAAATGACCTTACGGATCAGTTCGATCTCTCCCGATGTCTTCTGGGCGCTGTACAGAGCCAACAGCGATGGGGGCAATCCTGGCAAACCTTCACCGGCGATTACCGCGCCTCCCTGCTCTCGATAGAGGCGAACGTAAAGCCGATCGCTTCTCTTGATGTTGTTGATGGCCTTGATCAGCTGAGAGAGACTCTTGGGAATGAACTCCGTCATGTCCGAGTCTTCTTCGTCCTGAAGCAGGGAAAGCCCATCTCCAATCAGGATCTGCAGTGGACCGGGCGTGATGTCTTCCGGAATTCTTACCGGATGTTTCTGGATCTGGCTGTCTCCGTTGGGTTTCCGCAAGAAGACGGTGAGTCCCACTTCCTCTCCGGAGCAAACCTCCAACTTGTCCTGCCAGACTCGATCCAGTGTGGCCTGCCGGTTTTGCTCTCTAGCCTGCACCTCTAGCTCGATCTTTTCCATGACCAGCCCGTCAAATCCGCTGTTGAGCAGGAAACGCACGGGGGAGGCGGCGGCAACCGCTGCAAAGGCCGGACCGCTAGCCAGATCCGAAACGCCGTTCTCGAAGTGCACGTCCGGTTGTCCCTTGACGGAAATCAGGCACTTGACCTGCAGCGTCTGCTCACCGATGGCCCTTTCCGAGGAAACGATGTTGCTGTGCACCAGAAAGGTGATCAGGAAGGGAGTCAGAAAGTTATCGGTGACGACTTCGTAGCGATACTCCTTGGTTTCATTGCGGCTGGTGCGAAGTCGCAGGTGTACCGGGATCAGTTTAGGTTGTTCTCCGGTCAGACCCATGACTCCGGTGGCCCGGTCCTGTCTGATGGCTCCCACGAACCGGGTCGAAGCCGCGATCCTGGCGCTGCTGTTGAGGCTGGGAATGATGGTCAAGACGGAGGCCTGGTTCACCGGCAGGTCGGTGTAGCCGATGCCCAGGAACGGATGTCCGAAGGCGTAAATCCGATCGCCGCTCAGGTGGGTGACTGTGCCACCGGCGCTGAGGTCCAGGTCCCCGCGCAGCAGCTGCACGCTAATGGAGGACCCCGGTTCCAGCGGAGCTTGAGTCGCCTCGTCCGCTGCGGTCCCCATCAGGCCCCGAACCGGGACGATTCCCTGAGTCTGCAGCCGGGGAGCGAAGTATTCCACCGATCGCCAGGAGAACCCGGAGATGTTCAGGGGCGTGGCGATGGGGGTCAGCTGGCCCCACGTCTGACTGCCGGGCAGTCCCTTTCCCTCCCCCCGGATCGGCACCAACCCGACCGGTCCCCGACCCGGGAGTGGGTCCCGCTCTAGCTGGTACAGGGTCCTCAGGGAAACACTTCGGCGAACCGGCTGGATGCCCTGAGGCTTTTCCCTGAAGATGTCAACCGTCTCCTGGATGGGTGTGATTCCGGCGATCGGTTCCTTGGCGAAGGGGAAGGCGTAAGCCCCGGCTCCCGCCAGCTTGCCCTCCAGGTAGACCGGACTGCCGCTCATGCCGGCAAAGATGCCCGTTTTTTCCAGGGGCCCACCGGAAAGTCGGGCCAGAATCATGTTTTGCCTGGGACCGACGTTCTTCAACACTCCGAGGATGTGGACCTGAAAGGTCTCGACTTTGCTGCCCTCGAAGACCGTTTTTCCATAGCCTTCCTGCCCTGCTCGGACCATGTCCAGTGGGTAAAAATCGGCGGATTGAGCCGCTGCCGTTCCCGTCCAGAACAGCAGAAACGCCCAGCGGAGTAAATACAGATTCATTCCGGCAAACCACCTATTTTTGCTAAATTTGCTCGCCCAGAAACGAGTATACAGACCGGCGTTTTTGGGCGTCAAGCCAGCCGGAGACGGGGCTTATCCCCAAGCTTCCATGAAGATCCGGTCCGCGGGGACGCCTTGTTTCAGCAGTGCCTGTTTGATCGATCTGCCGAAAGCCAGGGGGCCGCAAATGTAGTGAAGGGGCTCCTTCAGCCCCAGAGAAGAGGTCTCGGACAAAACGTCGGCTGAAAACTCGGCCCCTCCGCCGTCCGTTTTCTCCAGTAGTCGTCCCTGACGGCCCTTCCACGGGTTCTTGGAGAGATGAAGGCGGGTGATGGTGTGAACCACACGCAGGTGGGGATTTTTCGAAGCCAGTTCCTCCAGCCGTTCCCGGTATATGATGTCCTCCGGGGTCTTGTTGCTATCGAAAAACAACAGAGGGCACTTCAACTGGTTGTGATGAGCGTACTCCATGAAATACTTCAGAGGCACCACGCCGCTGCCCGCGCCCCAAAGAATAAAGCTCTCCCGGTCGCGCGGCCGGAACAGGAATTTCTTGCCGTACGGCCCAGTGACCTGGACCGGATCGCCTTGCCCCAGCTTGGATAGGGCAAAAGGGGTGAATAGGGCGGGCGGATAACCCTCCTTGTCCGACTCTTTTTTAATCGTTATGCAAAGCCTTTTGAAGTCGGGAGAGGAGTCGGCCAGTGAATACAATCGCAAATTGGTCAAGGGTCGAAGTGTTTTCTGCCGCGCGACTTCCCGAACCAGCCGGAACCGTTCCTCCAGTCCCGGATATTGCTTGGGATCGATCCCGATGGATTGTCCCGGAATGTGGGGCAGCGGCTCCGTTAAATTCAGCTCCCACGTCACCGTGTCATGGGTTTCCCAGATAAACTTCTGGATTCGGGAAGCGATTTCCGGTTTGCGCGGCATGACTATTCTTCCTACAGGATTAAAGACAAAAAGTGACTCCTAAGGTCTCAAGGGGGTACCTTGGGGCCAAAAAACCTGGAGCCCTGAGCCGGTCTGATTCAGGGAAGTGGGAGCAGCGTGTCCTCAAACCTTTACATTGTACCAGGTGCCTGTGCCCAAAAAATGGTCAGCCGCCTGCGGCCCGCTGCACTGCCCTGGGATTGCTCCCCGCCCTTAGTGTTCCCTTCCATAGATACGGTGATGTTTGCGGAGGGGGCTTGGGAGGTGAGGTCGAGGCGCGAAGACGAGTCGATGCGCCTGGAATCCAGGGGCGTCGCGTTCGCAACAAACATCATCGCACTTTATGGAAGTAAGCACTTAGCTGGTGAGAATGACGTCCCAGCGTTGCGGTCCGTGGACACCCACCACGAGGGTTTTCTCGATGTCGGCCGTGCGGCTGGGACCGGTGATGAAGGAAAGCAGGCTGCCGGTCTCTCCCAGCTGTGCCTGGGCGAAAAAGTCCCGGTGATTGGCGAGCAAGTCTGTCTCGGAGAGCAACGTCACATGCTGGGGTGGCAGGACCGACAGCAGCCGTCCGGTTCCCGATCGCACCTGTTGACCCACGGTACCGGTCTCAGCCAGGCCAAAAGCCGCGCTGCTTGCCGAAAGCTCGATGGCAGCCAGAGTTTCCCGTTTATAGGGTTTCGAGTGAAGGACCAAGGGTAGTTGTACTTGCCCCTGGAAATGCAGGCTGTACACCAGCAGGCCGTCTGCAAAGGCCTGAGGATTTCGCAAACGGTAGGGGAGGTCGTGCTTGCGGAAGATGGCTTCCTGTTCCCAATAGATTTCCCGGGTTTTTGTCTTTTCCAACAACCCGGCCAGGGCTTCCGTCAACTGCTTCCGGCACCGGCCGTCCCAAAAATGACCGTCCACCATTTCCAACTGACGTCGAAAGTGGTCTACGGGATCTTCATAGGTCGGAAAATCCGGCAGGCGTGAGGGAAGGGGAATCGACTCGGACAGGGCGCAAATGGAGCGGATTCTCTTCAACATCACGGAACGGCTCATGAAGACTCCTCTTTTTCGAGCAGTTCGCGAAAACTTCTTCTGGGCATGGCCGGGAACTCTCGTCGCTCGGTCCAGCGGTTGAAAGGAGGAAAGGGCAGTTTCAATCGACCGTTTCTCTGAAAAGGCCGTTGCAGCGTACGGGCCCAGCGGCTGAGGTGCGCATAGACTCGAGGTCGCGTCATGATGGAGGCCCAGATCTGCAGGGCCCATTTTTCCAACGGAATGCGAGAGGCTCGGGAGTTTTTCCTTTGCTGTACCTGCTCCCGCAGCCTCAAAAGGATGTGTGGGATCTCGATTTTGACCGGACAGACTTCATAACAGGCGCCGCAAAGGGAGGAAGCATAAGGATGTTCCGGCGCCTCTTCGGCCTGCACGAGCTGCGGTGTCAGGATGGCCCCGATCGGCCCCGGATAAGTGGATTTGTAAGCGTGGCCGCCGACTCTCTGGTAGACGGGACAAACCGTCAGGCAGGCCCCGCAGCGGATGCAGGATAGCGTCTGTCTCAAGAACTCGTCTCGGAGAATGTTGATCCGACCGTTGTCGAGCAACACTAGATAGAATTCTTCCGGACCATCCAATTCTCCGGTCCTTCTCGGTCCGTTGATGAAATTGACGTAACTGGTCATGTGCTGTCCGGTAGCGCTCCGGCACAGGACCTTCAGGAAAACGGACAGGTCCGCGGCACGGGGAATGACCTTCTCCACCCCCATGAGTGCGACGTGGATCGAGGGCGCGGAGACCGTCAACCGAGCGTTGCCTTCATTCTCGACGATGACGATAGTGCCGCTTTCGGCCACGCCGAAATTGACTCCAGTAATGCCCATGGGGGCGCTCAGGAAATCACTGCGCAGGAGCCGCCGGGCCGTGGCCGTGATGGCCTCCACGTCGTCGCTGGGGGGCATGCCCAGTTTCTCGGTAAACAGACGGCCAATCTGTTGCCGGGACTTGTGGAGGGCAGGTGCAATGATGTGGGAAGGAGTCTCGTGAGCGAGCTGGATGATGTATTCGCCCAGGTCCGTCTCCACCGGATCGATCCGAGCCTTCTCCAGAGCCGGATTCAGGTGAATCTCTTCCGCCAGCATGCTCTTGCTCTTGACCGCTTTCCGGATCCCTTTTCGGTGGGCCAGGTCGAGGACGAATTCCACGGCTTCTTCGCCGGTCTGCGCCCAGATGACCCGGCCACCCTGTGCCAATACTCGCTCTTCGAGCTGTTCCAGATACCGATCCAGGTGAGCCAGGGTGTGGGCCTTGACGTCGTGGGCGTGCTGGCGAAGTGCTTCCCAGTTTTCGACCTCCGCCACAGCTGCGTCTCGGGCCCGCTGGGCGTGGCCCAAGGTGTGTTTTAGATTTTTCTGGAGCTGGCCATCTGCCAGGGCGCCTCGGGTCTGGGTGGAAATCTTGATCATCAGTCAAACTGGGCTAGGAGTTCTGCCAGATGCAGGGTCTGGATGGGGATACCTTCCCGCCGGAGAAGTCCGTTGATATGCATCAGGCAACTGATGTCGCTGGCGATGACGTAGCTGGCACCCGAATCCCGGATCCATTGGACCTTGTCATCGCCAATCGCCGCAGAGACATCCGAGAATTTCACCGAGAAGGTCCCCCCGAAACCGCAACAGCGCGTGCAGTTCTCCATCTCTCGAAAGTCCACTCCCTCCACCCCGCGGATCAGCGCGCGAGGCTGATCGTGGATGCCCAGCTCTCGCAGAAGGTGGCAGGAGTCATGATAGGTGACGATCTCCGGAAAGGAGGCCCCTGTTTGGTCCACTTTCAGGACCGAAACCAGGAAGTCGGACAGCTCGTAGGTGCGGCTGGCGATCTCCTCGGCCAGCCGGTGTTCCGGAGAATCTAGTTCGAACAAATCAGGCAGAAAGACCTTGATCATGGCACAACACGAACCCGATGGCACTACCACCGTTTCGGCATCCCGGTAGACGTGCAGAAAGTGCCGACCGACCTGGGCCGCTTCCTCTGTGTAGCCCGTATTGAAGGCAGGCTGACCACAACAAGTCTGTCGTGGATCGAAATCCACCTCCAGGCCAAGCCGATTCAGGATCTCTACGGTGCTTAGGCCCACTTGGGGAAAGAACTGGTCCACCAGGCAGGTCACGAACAGGGAAACCTTCATCAATATCCCACCACATCAGCGTCTCAGTGATCACTTCCATAAATACGGTGATGTTTGTTGCGAACGCGACGCCCCTGGATTGCAGGCGCGACGACGAGTCGCTGCGGGGACATCGGGGAGGAGGAGTAACACCGAAGACAGGGGTGTCCGGTCGCCACCCTCTGGGCGGAGGGGGTTGCGGGCGATCTCTTTGTCGCTCTTCGTCGACGATGCCCCGGCATCGCCCCCTCCTCGCTCCTTGACCTCACCTCCCAAGCCCCTCCGCAAACATCATCGTATCTATGGTAGGGAGCACTTAGGATACACAATTCAGGAGAGGACCGGAAACTGCGGTCCCCGGGTTGGATGGGCCTGGTCAGGGGCGGTTGCTTGGCCACCCAGTTCCCGGCTGACCGTGGGGAAAAAGGATGGACGGAATGAAACCCAAAAGGGGATTTCCGATTTGCCACTCGCGACCTGTAAAATAAGCTAAGGGTGGTTTCGGCAAGAGGGTGTCCTGAACCTCGGATTGGCGGATTTTGACCCCGCCCGTGGGAAGCAATTTCCTTAAACCAGGGCAAGCTGCCGTAACGCGATTATTGCCGGATATCATTTGATTTGAGCAACAGGCCCTTATGATTCTAGCCCGGATCTCTGTCCCCCCGTGTGTGCTCGGGAGGTTACTTGCCACACCCTCGTAAGATCGCAGTGCTGTGTGGCGGTGGGGACTGCCCGGGATTGAATACTGTGATTCGGTCCGTTGTGAAGACGGCTCGGCTGGTCCACGGTTGGGAGGTCTGGGGAAGCGAGGACAGTTTTGATGGTTTCCTGCAGCCCCAAAAGATGGTCGTTCTCAACCTAGACTCGGTCCGCGGGATTCTGCCCCGTGGAGGGACCATTCTGGGAACTACTAGTCAAGGCAATCCTTTCCGCTACCCCGTCAGGACCCAAAGCGGCGACTTCGAGTTTCATGATTACTCCCGGCGGGTGCTGGCCCGCTTCACCGAGCTGGAGCTGGACGGATTGATCGTGATCGGCGGGGACGGCACCTTGAGCATTGCCCTCCAGTTCTTCCGGCAGGGCCTGCCCGTCATCGGGGTACCCAAGACCATCGACAAGGACCTCTTGGCCACCGAGGTGACGTTCGGTTTCGACACCGCCCTGCGAACCGCCACGAAAGCCATCGATACCCTGCACAGCACGGCCGAAAGCCACGATCGGGTGATGGTGGTGGAAGTCATGGGACGCAATGCCGGCTGGATAGCCCTGGAAGCTGGCGTTTCCGGGGGCGCCGACGTCATCTTGATTCCGGAAATCCCGTTCCGTATCGACGAGGTATGCCGGAAAATTGAGGCAAGAGCTCGATCCAATCGGCCCTTCAGCATCGTGGTAGTGGCCGAAGGCGCCGCCCCCGAGGGCGGGGACCAGGTTTATCAACGGCGCCGTCCGGAGGCTCCCCAGGAGGTTTTGGGCGGGATCAGTTTCCAGGTGGCGGCAGGCATTCAGAACCGCTGCGGAGTCGAGACCCGGGTGTTGGTTCTGGGCCACCTGCAGCGAGGGGGTAGTCCCTCTCCCTATGACCGACTTCTGGGTACTCGCTTTGGCGTGCAGGCCGTGAAACTGGTGCGGCGAAAAAGATTCGGGCGGATGGTTTCTTTGAAGTGCGGACGGATTCGCTCGGTACCTATCGAGAAGGCAGTGGCTCGCCAGCGACTCGTCGACCCGCGGGGCGAATTCGTCCGGGCCGCTCGGTCCATTGGCATATCCTTCGGGGATTGAGCACTCCCTTCCCCAACCAGCCCGATCCGTTGGTCCCCTCCAACCAACCGTGCTAACATGGCGCCTACTGCAAGGGCAGATAAGGTAGGTTCACGGGTAGACGAGGTGGACGGGTGACACCCATAGGATTCTTTCTGGAACTGCGGCCACCCTCGGGCGAGTCCGCACTGGTCCTACTGGCAATTGTTCTTTTCCTGATGACCCTGTCTGGCCGAATGAAAAAACACTCGCCCAGTCTGTGGGTGGGCTTGCCCACCCTGGCTCTCCTTTCGATGGTTCTATGGTTTCCCGCCCCATCGGTTGGACCCGCTTCAGAAACGGCAACCGGCGGGGACCGGCAGGTGGACCTATCAGGAACCTTCATCACACCGGATGGAGAGGAGATCCGGCTGGCCGACCTCGATGGCAAGATCTTTTTCATCAACTTCTGGGCGACTTGGTGTGCCCCTTGCCGGCTGGAGATGCCGTCCATGGCAGCTTTATACCAACAGTTTCGAGATTCGGGGCTGGTCATGGTGGCTATCAGTGACGAGGACGCCGCCACCATCCGCACTTTCCTGGATTCCAACCCGTACGCCTTTGGGATTCTTCTGGACCAGGGAGAGGACCACTCCTTCGCCCGGCGTCACGGAGTGCGCGCCCTCCCGACCACCCTGGTGAGCGACCCCGCAGGGCACTTGATCTTCGAACATGTGGGAGCTAACAACTGGGATTCCCCTCAAATGCTGGAGAAGTTTAGCCAGCTACTGGATCAATGAAGGAACGCTTCTACTTCCGCTGCATCAACCAATCCTGCAACGGGCAGTACAGCAGCCAGGAGAAACTGTATCAGTGTCCGTCCTGCTCCGACCTGCTGGATATCATCGGTGACTTCTCGGACCTGCAATCCTTCTCTCTGAAGAAGGAATTCGAAAAGAGAAAGTCCTCCCACGATCCACTCGACGTCAGCGCGGTCTGGCGCTACCGCGAACTGCTCCCCTTCAACCCTGAAGACTTCGTTCATGTGGTCACCCTGGGGGAAGGCAACAGTCCCGTACTGGATGTTCCAAAAAGCGCGAAATACGCCGGCCTGAAGCGGCTGCGCATCAAGCATCTGGGCTGGAATCCCACCGGTTCCTTCAAAGACTACGGCATGACGGTGGCTGTCTCCCAGGCTCGCAAACTGGGCTCCCAGGTGGTGGCCTGCGCCTCCACCGGCAATACCTCATCCTCCATGGCGGCTTACTGCGCTCGAGCCAACCTGCGCGCCGTCGTCTTCATCCCGGAAGGCCAGATCGCCTACGGAAAATTGGCTCAAACCCTAGACTACGGCGCCACCACAGTTCAGATCCAGGGTAGTTTCGATCGGGCTATGGAGCTGGTTCGGGATCTGTCGGGCGAAACCGGTATGTACTTGATGAATTCGATCAATCCGTTCCGTCTAGAGGGCCAGAAAACGGTGATGGTGGAACTGTTCCATCAACTCGACTGGAACATCCCCGACCGGATCGTAGTCCCGGGAGGCAACCTGGGAAACAGTTCCTCCTACGGGAAAGCCTTGATGGAGTTGAAGGAACTCGGCTTCATTGACAAGGTCCCGCGCATCACGATTATTCAGGCCAGCGGTGCCGATCCCCTGTATCGAACCTTGGTGACCAGTTCCGTGGAACTGGTGCCGGTCAGTGACGCCTGGACGCTGGCCAGTGCTATCAAGGTGGGGCGACCCATCAGTTGGAAAAAGGCTCTCCGAGCTCTGGACTTTACGGACGGATGGTGCGACGTAGTGGGCGAGCAGGAGATCGCGGACGCCAAGGCCATTCTGGGTCGTGACGGAATCGGGTGTGAGCCCGCTTCAGCGACCACGCTCGCCGGTCTGAAACGGTTGCTGGAACTGGACAAGGATACGGGTCACGCGGTGACAATTGATCCGGACGAAGATGTGGTCGCCCTGTTGACGGGTCACCAACTCAAAGATCCTGAGTACACGGTCAACTACCACTTGGACAACCTCTACGAACACGCCGTTTACCGAAACATCCTGGTGGAGAAGTCCGGCAAACTGACCTCTCAACACGCCAATAAACCGCTCCAGGTAGAAGCCGATCAAGAGGCCATCGTTCGCTTGCTGAAACTTTGACGGGCTGGCTGCTGGGGGCTGGGTTTCGGGAGGGTCGAGTTGGCGAGAGATCCCTCCATTGAACATTGTGCCAGGTGCCGGCATCTGAAGATTTGGGCCCGCAAAACCCGGTGAGTGAGCACTCAGTTCCCCGATCCGTAAATACTCCAACGTTTGTTGCGGGCGGCGGTCAAACCATTGGGGCCATTCGATTCAATCGAGGTTCCCGATTGTGACAAACACAGCCCTGGTCCTTTTTGTCCCGCAACCCCTTGGGCGGACGGGGTTGTGGACGGTCTCTTTGTCGTTCGTCGTCGTCGATGCTACGGCATCGACTCCTCCTTTTCTTCGCGACCTCGTCTCACAAACCCCATCCGCGAACGCCACCATATTTAGGGACCAGGGTACTTAGACAGCTTCTGAGCGTGTGTGCTATTCTGGCGCGGTTTCGCCGGCGGTACACGTCACCCTTCAGTGGATGTCGATTGAATCGACTCGAGTCAGGACATGCCCCTTGGCGCGGGGTCTTCGCGCGCATGAGAAATCTTCCAGAAAACCGCTTGTCGCAGGCGACCATCGCCTCCAGTCTTAGAGAACCGGTTCGGCGGAAGGAGAAGATGAGATGAAACCGAAGACCCTGGGCGAACTCAGGGCCGAGGTTCACGGATTTCCATCCGTGAAGGACGAGATCCGGAAAAACCTGGTTTCCAAGTTGCGGGACGACGAACCCATCTTCCCTGGCATCGTCGGGTACCGGGACTCGGTGATTCCCGCTCTCGTCAACGCCTTGCTTTCCCGCCACAATCTGGTGCTACTGGGCCTCAGGGGGCAGGCCAAAAGCAGAATTCTTCGCTCTCTCACCGATTTCCTGGACGAGGAGATCCCATCCATCCAGGGCTGCGAGATCAATGACGATCCCTTCTTCCCCATCTGTGCCTCCTGCCGGCGCCGCAGCCGGGAAGAGGGCGAGAACCTGCCCCTGACCTACCGCACCCGTGAGCAGCGTTACATAGAAAAACTGGCCACTCCGGACGTCACCATCGCCGACATCATCGGGGACCTCGATCCCATCAAGGCCGCCAAGGAGGGCCGGGAACTTTCCGCTCAAGAGAATATCCACTTCGGACTCTTGCCGCGGGCCCATCGTGGCATCTTCGCCATCAACGAATTGCCCGATCTAGCGCCCAAGATCCAAGTCGGATTGTTCAACATCATGCAAGAGGGGGATGTCCAGATCAAAGGATTTCCCCTGCGCCTGCCTCTGGACGTCTTGCTGGTCTTCTCGGCCAACCCCGAGGACTATACCGCCCGGGGAAAAATCATCACGCCCCTGAAGGATCGCATTGGCTCGGAAATCCGGACACATTACCCCCAAGCCCTCAGCGACGGCATTCGCATCACTCAACAGGAATCGTGGACCAAGCGCGACGGAGAGACGAATCTCGAGATTCCGGACTTCATTTCGGAGATCGTGGAAGAGGTGGCCTTCTTGGGACGGCGAGACAGTCGGATCGACCGGCGCTCCGGGGTGAGCCAGCGCCTGCCCATCTCCTGTTTGGAGAATGTGATCAGCAATGGGGAAAGGCGGGCTCTCATGACTAAGGAGTCCAGGGTCACCCTGCGGGTCGCCGACGTCTACGCCTCCATCCCTGCCGTCACCGGCAAACTGGAACTGGAGTATGAAGGCGAAATGCGGGGCGCCTCGCGAGTGGCGGGAGATCTGATTCAACGAGCCGTCCTGAAGGCCTTCAGAAGGCACTTTGCCAAGAGGAACTTCGACCAGATCGTGCAGTGGTTCGATCTGGGGGGAGAGGTCAAGGTGACCGATCGGACCTCTTCCCAGGAGTATTTGAAGAAAGTCAAACCGATCCAGGGATTCGAGAAGGTGCTATCGAAGCGTAGAGTCAACCTCCGGCGAGATCCCGAGATGGCCGCCTCCCTCGTGGAGTTCGTACTGGAAGGGCTAACCGCCTTGAAAAAACTCAGTCGCAGCGAGGACCGCGGTTATTTCAAGGAACCGGAGAAGCAAGAGGAGCAATACTTTGGCGATCTCCCGCTCAAGGAAAAACGCTCCTTCAACTGATCCGATCCCGTATCGAAGGGTGGCTTTTCCGGCCCCCTATCCCGGACCCGTCTCGCTGGATGCCTTGAGATAATCCGTGTCCAAGATTCGCTACACCAAGTACGCCCCCAGTCCCCTCGATGAAATCGATTTGGGAAAGCTGGTCGATCAGTTGAAGAATTTCTTCCTGGAAAGCGGGTTCTACTCCCAGTTTTTCCCCAACCGGCGATCCGACCAGCCCCTGGACAGCCTCTTGAAGGCCCTGGCTGCGGCGCTATCGCAGCACCAATCCTTGCCCGAGTCCTGGCGCCAAGCCCTGCGAGACTATGCGCGTTCTCTCACCGAGCAGTTACCGGACGATGTCGAGGAGTTCCTCAGACAGCTCGTGGAGCGGTTGGTCGAGGAGGGCTATCTCAAGGTTCCCGAGTTCGAGTCGGGCCAGCCACCCGAGCGAGGAGAGCCCATCCAGGGCGACCCGGACGGAGAGGTCCGCTTCGAGCTCACCGACAAAACGGTCGACTTTCTGGGATACAAGACCCTTCGGGAGTTGCTGGGGTCCTTGGGGCGCAGCAGCTTCGGGCGCCATCGTACTCGAGAACTCGCCACCGGCATTCAGTCCGATGCCTCCAGCCGGCTCTACCAATTCGGGGACACACTGAATCTGGACGCAGGACGCACTCTTCTGAACGCCATCCGCCGGGAAGGTCTCCGACTGCCTCTCAATCTGGAATACGGCGATTTGATGGTCTACCAGACCGACTACCAGAGTTCCTGCGCCACCGCTCTATTGTTGGATTGCAGCCACAGCATGATCCTGTACGGAGAAGATCGCTTCACCCCCGCCAAGAAGGTGGCTCTAGCACTCGCTCATCTGATCCGCACCAAGTTTCCGGGCGACAGCCTCCAACTGATTCTCTTTCATGACTCGGCCCAGGAGATTCCCCTTGCCAAGCTGCCCTCCGTCAAGGTAGGCCCTTTCCACACCAACACTTGTGAGGGTCTTCGCCTGGCCAGGCACCTGTTGCTGCGCCAGAAAAAGGACATGCGTCAGATCATCATGATCACCGACGGGAAACCTTCAGCGATCACTCTGCCGGACGGACGCATCTACAAAAATCCCTTCGGCCTGGACCCCATGATCCTGCAGGCGACCTATCGAGAAGTGGCGCTCTGCCGCCGAAGCGGCATCATGATCAACACCTTTATGCTGGCTCGGGACTACTACCTGATGGATTTCGTGAAGAAAGTCTCGGAGATCTGCCGGGGTAAGGCCTATTTCACCACCACCCTGAATCTGGCCAACTATATCTTGATGGATTTCATGAACAAGAAAACGAAGACCGTACATTGATTCATGCACTGGCGAGATCGTTGCTTCTCCAGGAGGAAGGGGTGGAGCGACTGGCTGCCGAACAGCCATTGACACAGGCCTGGACGCTCTTTCTCGGTTTCCTTTTCCTGCAGGCCTTTGTTTCTCTAGGTGAAGCCCACTCACTTTCCTGGGTGCTGAAACAGACCCTGGGACTGGCCGTATTTCTGGCGCTGCTTTTCGTGCCAGCCCTCGTGATTTTCTCCAACTTGGCGGCTGGGGAGGGTTTCAACTGGCGCGTACACCCGCGAGTTTACCGGCAGCACATCGCCGTCCTCTTTCTTCTCTGGGGGGGCGGTGGGCATGATCTGCCTAGCGGTCAAGCAGCTGATCCCGCCGGCCTTCGTGCTCTACCCAGTGGTCATCGCCATCTACACGGTCTTCGCCCTCAGGACCCTCAATTACTTGACCCTGGGGCAGACCTTGCTGGCCTTTGGCTGCAGTTTGCCCGCTCTTCCGCTGGCGCTGCTGGCTTTGAATTTCACCCTCTCTCTCCCTTTTTTCTTGCTTCTGTTCCTGATTTTTCTGGGTGCGCGGCGGTCTCTGGAAGTGCTGGGACAGGGTGAGCAAGCCCCCCAGCACCAGCGCTATCTTCAGACGCTCACCGTCAATCCGAGCGATGCCGAAGCCCACTTCCAGATCGGTCTCATCCATCTGGGAAAAAAGGGTCTTCCCAACGCACGGACCTCTTTTCTCCAGGCTGTGGAGATCGACCCCGAGGAGGTGGAGTACCGGTATTATTTGGGTCTGGTCGAGACTTCTCTGAGAGAATTCCAATCGGCTTTCGGGCACCTGGAAAAGGTGTACCATCGGGATCCGAACTACAAGTTTGGGGAGTTGAAGCGGGAACTGAGCAAGATCTATCTGAGTACCGAGCACTATCAGGAAGCGATCCTCTTCTTGACCCAGTATCTGCAGGAGCGGAACTCCGATGCAGAAGCCCGCTACTGGCTGGCCTGCGCCCACCTGAAGGCAGAGGACCTAGAGCAGGCCGTCGACCAGCTGCATACTCTCCTGAATGCGGATCTCCACTTGCACCCTTTCCAGAAACGGGAAGCGCGAAAGTGGCGGCGCAGTGGCCGAAAGTTGCTCTCGCGCATCCGGTCGGCTGCTTCCACCTGAGTTGGGCTCGAGCCAGCGCGGGGGCGATTTTTCCGCGACAACTCATCTGTCGGCCGGCCGGTACCCACCCGCCCCCGTCCCTGAAAATGGTAAGATTTCGCAAGATGACCGAACAAGACGACGTACAGATCCAGACCGAAGAACCTTTGCTGGAGCCAAAAGAAGCCCTTTCCAAGGAGGACCGGCTGAAGCTCTCCCGCCTGGATCCGCTGCGCCGGTATCTGGTTGAAATCAGTCAATTCGAACTCTTGACGGCGGAAGAGGAGCACCGGTTGGCGGTCCTTTACCGGGAGGAGGGAGACCAGCCAGCCGGTTACCAGTTGATCACCTCAAATCTGCGCCTGGTGGTCACGATCGCCATGCTCTATCAGCGAGTGTATTCCAACGTCATGGATCTCATTCAGGAAGGAAACGTCGGATTGATGGAGGCGGTCAAACGTTTCGATCCCTATCGAGGCACCCGCCTTCCCACCTACGCGGCTTGGTGGATCAAGGCCTACATCATCAAGTTTATCGTCGACAACTTCCGAATCGTTCGGGTGGGGACCACCAACGAGCGCCGCAAGCTTCTGTTCAACCTCCGTAAGGAAAAAGAGAAGCTTCGATTGCAGAGCATCGATCCGACCCCCCAGTTGATCGCCCAGCGCCTCAACGTCAGTGCCGAAGAAGTCCGGGCGGTCGAGGGCACCATCGAATCCACCGATCTGAGCCTGGACAGCAAGGTTGGCGGGGCCGACACGGGTTCCTACATGGACCGGCTTCAATCCACCGAGGAACTGATCGATGAGCAACTGGCGCGGGGCGAACTGAAACGTCTCTTCAATCGCAAGGTCCGGGAGTTCGCACGCACCTTGAACGAGAGAGAACGAGTCATCCTGCGCGAGCGTCTGATTGCGGAAGAACCGAAAACCTTGCAGCAGATCGGCGACCGGTTCGGCGTAACCCGCGAAGCCATTCGGCTCAGCGAAAAGTCTCTGGTCGGCAAGATTAAGGACTACATGAGAGAGGCACTAAAAAACGTCACCGACGTCGAGTTCGGACTCATCGGCTGATGATTCTGGGGCCGGCTCTTCACCTGCCCGTCGGATCGCGGACCAGCTGCCGGCCCAACCATCCCCCCACCAATCCACAAATCAGCCCGGCCCGCACGTCGACTGCGTGATGGTAGCGCGTGTAGATGCAGGCAAAGCTCATCCCTGCCGCCAGGACAGCCAGCCCGGCACCAGCTCTCCTGTGGCAGCTCGCCACACCCACCACGACCCCCCAAGTTCCCGCTACATGGGCACTCGGGAAACAGCCTCCCGAAACCGCCCCATAAGAAATGATTCGCTCCACCAGAGGGGTGAACATCCATCCCTGGAAGGGAGGCAACCCCGATAGGAGTTCCGCGTTTTCCCACGGTCCCCGAGCCGGGAGCATGGGATAGTTCAGGAAAGCCAACAGGAAGGCCAGCGTCATGCTAGTGAGTGCCAGCCGAAACCCCGGACCGGGCGGCACTGACGCACCAGCGGCTCCGCCTCGCCAGCTGACCCAGAGTCCGTAGATCAGGATTGAATAGTAGGAAAAGTAAAACGCATGCTCGCCTCGTCCAGCAGGGGGGTACTCCACCATGCCAGACCCACCGCCGGCAGCTGGCCGAAAAGGAACCCGTCGGCCCGGTAGAGGATGGCCTCGAACCAGTAAGGGTTTTCCGGATATAGACAGTTGACCGTGTACTGGGCCTCCTCGAAGAAGAAGACAATCAGAATCAGGGGATAGGAGTAACGAAGAAAACGAAGCAGGCCTACACTCCCCGCAACCCACTTCGATTTTCCGCTTCGTCCTTTCCAGCTGGAACCTCTCCCTGGAACTGTCAGAAGCAAGACCAGAAAATCAGCGCGAAGGAGCAGCAGGACGGGGTCGCCGGCGACTTCTGTCCAGCGGATCAAGATGAGCGAACCGGTCAGGGTCGCGTACAGCCCAACGGCCCAGTCCACCGGCTCCCAGCTTCCAACTTTCTGGAGAAATCTCTTCATGGCGGCCATCGGAATGGTTGCCACATGGAACACCGGACTCCCGTTGTGTGGGGTCACCATGGTGACGTTTGTGCTTTGGAGCAACTCGGGGATGGCAGACGTGGCAGGCCCCCTCATAAAGGCTGAGATCGCGAGTGCTCTTGCCTCGGCTTCACACAGACGTTTACAATGAGCGCAATCGGCAATCGGCAATCTCAATTAGAGTGGCAACGATATGCTGAAGAAACCAGGCTCTAGGCCAGTGTGGGTCATCACGATGGCGCTCTGTTTCGCGGTCCTCCAGGGCCAGGAAGAAACGGGAGAACAACCGACGAAAGAAGCCGATCCAGCGTTGGGGAATTTTCTGCTCAGCAGCGGGATCATCCCGGACGAAAACGACATCATCTTGAAAGTGGACCTGTTTACCATTGTTCCCAGCTTGAGACGGATGGTGGTCCACACGGGCGAGGAATCGGAAAAGACGCTGGTGCTGGGTCTCTCCGATGAAGCCTTCGCCAAGGACGGGGAAAAGTTCCTGGCATTCACCGATTTGAAACGCGGAGACCCCCTAATCCTGGTGGTCGGCGAGGACCACGTCACGGTCCGAGAAATCTATAAATACCATCCGGTCCCGGGGGGGGTGGGGAATGAGACTCCACAACCCGCTGCCGAGCCACCCGCAGCTCCCGCCCCGCCGGCGGAAACGGCCGCTCCGGAAGGATAGCCGAAACACCTCTACTGGACTCCGCCGCCGTACTTCTCCCTCCATCGCCCGACGTGGGTTTCGTACAGATACTCTGGCATTTCGGCGAACTTCTCGTCGCAGGAATGATCAGCTGGTCTTTCCGGTTTCTCGGTCGAGTAGTAAACGATGCCCTTCAGGGCTCCGTCCCGTGTGCTGAAGTGGAGGTGGGTGGGCTGTGAACTACTTTCCAGCAGCACGTAGAACATGGCGACCACCGCCAGCGCCACGATCGCCGTGACGATGAGAGTTCGTTGCATTCGCTTGCCCCAGTTCCGTCCCCCTCGGCTCCCCCTACCGTATTAGCATAGCGTCCCCATAGCTGTAAAAGCGATACCTGTGCTCGACGGCCCGCCGGTAGCTCTCCTCCACAAGCTCACGGCCGGCAAAGGCGGTGACCAGCAAGAGCAAGCTGGATCTGGGAAGATGAAAATTGGTGAGCAGTGATCCGACCACCCGGAAGGTGAAGCCGGGTCGGATGAACAGGTCCGTCGAGCCGTTCTCGTGCACGATCCGGCCGTGGCGGAGCAAGATGTGTTCCAAGGCCCGGACGGTGGTGGTGCCCACGGCCACGATCCGATGTCCGGTGGCTTGCTGGCGGCGCATCCGCCGGGCCGCTTCGCCATCAATCTGGTAGACCTCCTCGTGGAGGCGATGGTCTTCAATTCTCTCGGTGGAGATGGGCTGGAAGGTTCCGTAACCGACGTGCAGGGTGATGGCGCAATGCTCCAGCCGGCTGAGTAGTTCCGGGGTGAAGTGAAGGCCGGCCGTGGGCGCCGCTACGGAGCCGACCGGGCGGGCGTATACGGTCTGATAGCGCTCCCGGTCCTCCGAGCGGGCTTCCCGCCGGATGTAGGGGGGCAGAGGTACCTCGCCCAAACGCTCCAACCAATCCTGGAACCGGCCCTGGTATTCGAAGCGCAGCAGACGCATTTCCGGCCGCGGCCACGGCATCACGTGGGCTTCGAACTGGGCTTCGCGAAACACGATCCGGTCTCCGGTACGGGCCTTGCGCCCGGGCTTGACCAGGCATTCCCAGGTACGCTCCCCGCGCCGGCGAAGCAGCAGCACCTCCAGAAGGGCGCCCGAGGGCTGACGGTTCCCGTGCAACCGGGCCGGAAAAACACGACTCTCGTTGAGCACCAGGAGATCCTCGGGTTGCAGAAGGTCGGGCAGATCGCTGAATCGATGGTGCTGGATCGATTCCGTGTCCCGGTCGAGCACCATCAGACGGGAGCGGTCCCGCCGATCGGCTGGAACCTGGGCAATCAGTTCTTCCGGTAGGGAGTAGTCCAGATCCGAAAGTCGCATGGGGACCATTTTAGCGAATGCCAGTTGCGGGCATCTTTTGTCCCTGCCCGGCTTTTGACTAACTTGGTTGTATGTCAGAATGGCCGCCCTTCGATGCCGAGACTCAACCGAGCCATTCTAACCCTGTCGGGAGCCCACTTTCTGGTGGACAGCTACGCCAGCATGCTGGGCGCTTTTCTGCCCTTTCTGCAAAGTTCCCACCACCTTTCCCTGGCTCGAGCCGGCCTCCTGGTAGGTGCACTGGTGGTGGCCAGCGCCCTGATGCAACCCGTCTACGGTTACCTGGCCGACCGCTTTCAGCACAAAATCTTTGTCTGCCTGGGTCCGGGCATGGCGGGGCTTTTCATCGCCTCTTTGGGTTTGGCACCCGACTTTTCCGCGCTGATCGTCTTGCTGATCCTGGGGGGCATGGGCATCGGGGTCTTCCATCCCCAGGCGGCTAGTCTGGCCTCGCAATCGATACCCGGCCCGCGCACCTTTCCCATGGCCGTCTTCATCACCGGAGGCATGATCGGCTATGCCTTGGGGCCGACTCTGATCACTCTGTTGATTCTCTCCTTTGGCCTGCAGCAGAGCTACTGGGCGGCCCTTCCCGGCGTGGGGATGACCGTCTTGCTGCTTCGCCATGGTCCCTCACCCCAGCGGCGGGTCACCGGCAGCCGGCTCGATTTCCTGCGGCTGTTGAGACATCGCTGGAAGCCGCTGGCCATCCTCTATTTTCTGGTGGTGTTTCGTTCCACGATCCAGATGGTTATCGTCTCCTTCGTGCCACTATTCTTCACTTCGCAAGGTCACAGCCCTCTGTACGGAAGCCAGATACTGACGCTTTTTCTGCTGGCCGGAGGAGGCGCCGGACTGCTGGGTGGTATCCTGGCCGACCGCTACGGCGCCAAACCGGTCATTGCCCTCTCCATGGCGGGCTGTTTGCCGCTGCTGTGGGGATTCGTGTGGACGGACGGATGGATCTCCATCGCCATGGGTTTCCTGGGGGTAGGACTGCTGCTTCTGACCGGTCCCGTCAATGTGGCCGTGGCGCAGCACATGATCCCGACCGCCTCCAGCACGGTGTCAGCGCTGATGATGGGCTTTGCCTGGGGAGTGGGTGGCGTGTTCGTGCCGCTGGTCGGAGCGCTGAGCGACGCCTGGGGATTTCACGTCACCTTCAGCGCAGTCATCGCGCTGGCCATTCCCGCCGTGGCCCTCAGCCTTCTGCTGCCCTACTCGCGCGATCTGGTGGAAACCGTCCACCTGGCGCCCTCTTTGCCGCTCCGCGACCCGGCCGCTTAGAGTGACCGGTGCTGACGGTGCAAAGCGGCCGCTCTTCGGTGGTGGGCCCGCCAAGCTGTCCCCAAGGACCTCCAGAGCGCCTGGTGTGGCCAGGCAGCGACCGGGCGTAGGGGCTTCACCGTGCCCGATTCTGCAGTTGTCTTCATCTCTTATATTGTGTCAGCTCAGATGTCGAGGATGACGTGGGCTTGCCAGCCGGTGGGGGTTCGCTCCAGGCGGAACAGGTGCAAGGTGACGGCCTTGACGTCAACTCGCTGCGGGTGGCGGTCCGGGTCCAGCCGCTCGCCGACGGCCTGGGCCCGCAAGCGAAAGGGCCCGGAGTCGTCTACCACGAGGCGTTCGACCCGCAGCAAGAGCTGCTCGGCATCCTTGTAGTAGATGAACTCCTGCAGGAAAGCGAAAAGCAGCAGATCCAGCTCCTCGGACTCTAGCTCAAATTCACGAGTCACTCGCGGTCGGATGGTGTCGAGCGACTCCACCATGGTGTTCATGGTGGCTTCGGCCGCCGCCCGGAAGGTCTCCTCCAGATCCTTGCCCCAGGAGCGAAAGGCGATGTCGGCCGTGGCCACCTCCTCGAGGAATTCATAGGCCGCCATTGGCTGCGTCCTCCATTGCGACGGTTGACTGGCTCGTTCCTTCGGCTCTGGCATTCGATCCAGATTCTCAGAGACGCTCACGGCCCGGTCGCCAATCTTCCGCAGCGGACCGCGCCGGCTCGCCGGGGCTAGGCAGGCCACCACAACTTGACAAACGGCTAGCCGGGCTCTCTTGAGGCCCGTGCGCCGGCTTACTGCAGTGTTCCAATTGAAGTAGAGTGGGTCTCCGGTGAGTCCTCGATCATTACATTTCCAGCCACTCCCTGACTGGTGTCGGCGCAGGAGCTCCCTCTACCGATGGCCGTTCGAACCTAGAAGATGACCCGGGAGAGCTGGCTGCGATAACGATCGGCCAGCTGGGAGCGCACCCCCACGATGTGAAAGATGTCGAGCATGGCGCGCCGGGCGCCGTCGTCCCGAAAGGATCGGTCGGCGCAGACGATCTGCAAGAAATCATCCAGAGCCTCCGCATAGCGCTCCTCGGCGGCTAGGCAGCAGGAAGTTCGGTAGCGGCTTTCCAGGGAGTCGGTTTCTTCCGAGCGGCGCTCCAAATCACCGAATTCCTGGCACTCCTGCAGGAAACGCAGTCGCGCCTTCAGAGCTTCGATCTTCTCCTGGTCGGCTGGCCCCACCTGATGAGGGTCGATCTGCCCCAGGAATTTTTTCGTTTCCTCCAGATTTCGATCGAGCAGGGCCAATTGCGCCAAGCCCACCAGGGCTCCTCCGTGATTTCCTTGCCGCTCCAGCGCCCTGGCAAACCACCCCCGGGCGCCCTCCCGATCGTCTCGGGCCAGCAGATCCTCGGCGCGGCTCACCCATTCGTCGGTCTCGTCCGGTATGTGGCTCCGCAGAAAGCGGCGGATCTGGTCTTCCGGCAGACCTCCCACAAATCGGTCCACGGGCTCACCATCGCGGAACAAAACCACCAGGGGGATGCTCTGGATCTGAAACTGTCGGGCCAGTGCCGGCGCTTCCTCCACGTTGATCCGCACCAGGTGGAAGGCGCCTTGAAATTCCTCCGCCAGACTTTCCAGGACCGGGGTGAGCATCCGGCAAGGAGCGCACCACTCGGCCCAGAAATCCACGAGAACCGGCTGCTTTCGGGACCCCGCCAGGACCCTCTCCTGGAAGTCCCCTTCCCCCACGTCCGCCACCCAGTTGCCGAACCGCTGTTCCTGCACTTTATCCAATCCCTCAATCCTTGTAAGGGCCACCATTATACGAGAAATGGCGGGTCGAAAGGAAGAAGCCGGCGCCCCTCCGAACGCAGCGGAAATACACTCAGGTCAAGGGCCGGAAGTCGAGGACCGCGCGGCCGATCATCAAAGGGATCGCTACCAGTTCGTATAGGAGCCGTCGCGACGGCGCCAGTGGGGAGCTTCCCAGTAGCGGAAGGGGTATTTGGACAGCGCCTCTTCATTCAATTCAACACCCAAGCCCGGTTCCAGAGGCAACGGGAAGCGGTCACCCTCCAGCTGCAGGGCCTTGGGGAAAAGATCCTGGGGCTGCTCTCTCACCGCCCAGTTGTATTCCAGCAGGGAAAAATTGGGCACGGCAACACAAAGGTGCACGGCCGCGGCGGTCGAAACCGGTCCCAGTGGATTGTGAGGCATGATGTCCACATAGTAGGCTTCAGCCAGGGCAGCCACCTTGCGGGCCGCCGTAAATCCTCCCACGTTGCAAACGTCCAGACGGGCGTAGTTGCAAAGACCGCGCTCCAGAAAGGGGGCGAAGACGTAGATCCCGGAAAACTCTTCACCGATGGCGAAGGGCATGTTGGTAGCGGCTCTCAGAGCGGCGTAGGCGTCGGGGCTCTCCGCACGGATCGGCTCCTCTAGAAACATCAAACCGACGTCCTGGACCTGGCGGCAGAACTCGATGGTCTCGGCCACCGAGAGCCGGTGGTGGAAATCCACCGCCAGCTTCACCTGGGGTCCCACCTGGTCCCGCACCTCGTGCAGCTGCCGGCTGGTCCAGGGCAGCGACTCCCAGGGTTCATAAAGACCGCTCTTGAGGGAATCGAAATCGGACTCGGGCATCTCCGGAGAGAAGCGGATGGTTTTCCAGCCCTTCTCCACCAGGTCGGCGGTCCGGTCCGCCCAGTTGTCTCCCTCACCGGCCACGGCGTCGATGAAGCAGGTCGCGTACTCCCGCGTAGCCCCACCCAGCAACTGCCAGACCGGCACCTCGAGGCTCTTACCCAGAATGTCCCACAGGGCGATGTCGATAGCCGAGGCGGCTGCCGTCAGCAGCGTGCCGCCTTCGAAATACTGGCCGCGATAGAGTTGCTGGTGGATGTCTTCGATGGCCCGCGGATCCTGCCCGATCAGAAATTCGCGGAAGTGTTCGATGGTCCCTCCCAGGGCGCGTTCGCGGCCGGCTGTCCCGGCTTCTCCGAGCCCGTGGATTCCCGAGTCGGTCTCTACCTTGACCATGAAGCGGCAGCGCATGCCCACGGTGGGAGCGAACCATTTGAGGTCGGTAATCTTCACTTCGGTTCCGCCTGCGATCCGGATTCTCTCTGGGTTCTACCACTCCGACGGTGTGCAGATTCTACGTCCGGGCTGGGAGCGAATCAAGCCGCCCCTTCGGTCGCGGTTTTCGGAACCTCGCCCCTTACCCGCGGCGTCTCTCCACCGCTGCAGGCGGACTGGTTGCTTCGGACTAGCGGTAATCTTATACTCATTGTGGTTCCGGTTGGGGCATCCGTTATGGGTTGGATCACACTGGATTATCTAGAACTGTATTGCAGCCAGCACCGTCTCATGGTGGGTTGCGCCGACCAAGAGGAGGACGTTTGGATTTCAGACCTGGGGCCACACCCCTCCAATCTGACTTCCGACGAGATCGCGGCCGTGCTGCACGCCACCGGTCTGTTTGAGATTCGCCGCCCCACCGATGAGGATTTCGAGGACCCGGAAGGCTGTCTGGTCAGTCGGGAGGAACTGGAGGAGCGGATCCGGCGGATGTTGAACTAGAGCGATGGGCCGGTTTGACCCGCCTCCCGGTGATCCGGATTGACCCGGACCGAACGGGCACATCGGGACATTGCTCCCGGATTTGCTGCTGGTTTATAATGGGGCTTCTGTCGAGGGTATGAAGACAAAGCGCGAAGTTAATGTCCAGGAGCCGATCGAGGAAGTGCTCCGGTCCATCATTGATGACTGGTACGAGAATGTTTCCAGCTATTACGTGACCACCGAAGAGCTGGAGGCCCACCCGGACAGAAATCAAACGGGGGAACTCAAGCGCTTCCACGATGACAAAGGGCATCGGATCAAGTTCCAGAAAGACGAACTGGACTTCACCTACGGGTTGTGCAGCCGCTGGGTCGAAGACGGACTGGCCATTGAAGTCAGCGTCAATAACAAGGTCGAGCACTTCGACTACACCGATTTCCAGCACAGGCTGCTCTCTCATTACGAGAAGATGGGGGAACAATCGGTCACTAAGCCCACCCCCCTGAGATCCCGCACTTACTCGGAAGTCTTCCAGCTGGGTCCTGATCTGAGGGAAGCTTTCACGGTCGAAAAGAGAGACGAAAAAGCGGATATCATGCGGCTCTCTTTCCGGCTCAACAACGACTGCCTGGAGCTTCTGGCCGAGCATCCGGCGGCTAGCAAAGAACTGATCGAAGAATACTGTGTGTCGCCCTTCCGCAGTGTCTATGCAACTGTCTATCGGCGGGGACCCCGGTAGACGGATTCCTTCACTATTCTTATCGTCTCTTGCCAACGCCCGTCGGTCGCAGAGACCGCCTTCCTCACCGGCCCCCCGCTGGACGCTCGATCCGCGGATACGCCAGCGGCGGCTGTACGGGTCCACCGCGGGAAACGGCTTCGTCCAAGGCCCGCTTCCACCTACGCAGCTGACATAGGAATTTTTCAAGGTCGATCCCAAGGTGAGGTGAGGGATAGTCCTGCAGCTTGCCGATGGCCAGCCCCAGCATCGTTCTGGCCGCGCCCCGCTTCCCCTGCTGGTAGTGGTGAAAGGCCACCGCGGACTGAATTACACCCTGCAGGAAGGGTTGCCGGTCGCTGGACTCCTCCAGCCAGATCTCTTCGATGAGGTCGTGGCAGGCGTAGAAATCCTCTCGGTTGAAAAGGTCGATTCCTCGCTGCAGGCGGGACGGGTTCATGCGCCCGTGTCCGGGCCCGAGGGCTAGCCGTAGGTCTCTCGGATCCAGCGTTCCAGGGTCCTGGCCGGATCTTTGAGTACCTCTTCGTCGATGAGAAAGTCCTTCTTTCCAGCCCTTTTGCCCAAGAGGTTCAGTCCATGCTCGTAGTCTCGGAACAGTTCCTGGCAGTATTCGGCGACCGGTTTACCGGCCGCTTCCGCCTGTTCCGCCAGCAATCGGGTGGCGCCCGGAGTCCAGGTGATCTGGATACCATAGCGCTCCGCAAACTCCTGCTCGAAGCTTTGCAGGCGAAACTGTAAGACCCGTTCCCGGAACATGTCCGGCCGCCCCAACAGCTCCTTAAGTTTGCCTTCCGGATCTTCCACCATCTCTTGGGTGACCACCAGTTCTTTTACCGAGTGGTCCGGAAGGACGTACTTGTAGTCCCGGAACAGCCGCTCGCAAACCGTGAGCAGCCCGCGAGCTCCGATCTGCTCCAACTCGGCCCGTTCCGCGATGGCTCTCATCGCGCCGTCGGTAAAGTAGGTGTCGATCCCGTAAGCTTGGAAGTCCCGCTTGTATTGCTTCAAGATCGAACCCCTGGATTGCTTCAGAATCCAGAACAGATCATCCGTAGAGAGGGGGTGGCAATAGACGACTACGGGGAGCCGTCCCACCAGCTCCGCTTCGAAGCCGTAGTCGATGAAGTCAATCGACTTGACTCTTTCGATGAGCAAGCGCTCCTGGTCGCCAGCGTGTCTCTCGCCCAGAAAGCCAATCTGTTTGGATCCGATTCGCTTCTTGATGATATCGGTCAGGCCGGTGAAGGCGCCGCTTACCAGAAAGAGGATGTGTTTGGTGTTGATGCTCTTTCGTTCCACCTTCCCCTTGGTCTGAAATTCCACAAAGGCCTGCATTTGGCTGGCGACGTCGGACGGCGAGCGCAGGGGGACCTCGG
Source organism: Acidobacteriota bacterium (assembly GCA_965205565.1). Lineage (GTDB taxonomy): Bacteria > Acidobacteriota > UBA6911 > RPQK01 > CBDBID01 > CBDBID01. Next base: position 19,083 of record CBDBID010000036.1, on the reverse strand, counting down.
TTTCTTCCAGCAGTTTGAGCAATCCCCGCTGGACCCCGTGCCCACTGACATCGCGCCCTATGAGATTGAAAGGAGTGGCGATTTTGTCGATCTCATCCAGGTAGACCATGCCGCTTTCCGCCAGCTGGATGTCTCCGTCCGCCTGGTGAACCAGCTCGCGAATGAGATCCTCGACATCCCCACCCACGTAGCCGGTTTCGCTGTACTTGGTGGCGTCGGCCTTCACGAAAGGGACCCCGATGAGGCTGGCGATGTTCTGGATCAGGTAGGTTTTCCCAACTCCGGTGGGACCGATCAGAATGATGTTCTGTTTCTTGTAGTCCCGGCAGTCTTCCGCACTCTGGCAACTCTGGACATGGTGGTAGTGGTCGCAGACGGCCGTAGCCAGCACCTTCTTGGCATCGCCCTGCTCGATCACGTAGCGATCCAGGTATTCCCGGATCTGGCGGGGCTTGTAATCGAATTTCAGAGCCCGCGACCGCCGTTCCGCCTGAGCTTCCCCCTCATCGGTCGACTCCTCCTGGGTCTTGGGAAAAACCTCTACCCGGACGCCACTTCCATACTTGTCCTGGAGGAACTTTCTCAAGTCGTCCGGATTCAATTTTGGATCGAAAACCATACCGCCTCACCTTTCTATATCGTCGTCTTCATATAAGAGATGCAGTTGAAAAGTCAAAGATTCAGCCCCGGTGTGATGGCCGGGGAGCCCGACTTGGATAGAAATTCTTGTCCCAGCGATGCTCCCGGAGCCGATCCAGCACATGCGGGCGAAGGGGCGCTTCCTGGCAGGCCAGCAAGTTCTCACGCACATGGGAGACGGAGCGCATGCCAGGGATGACCGTGCTCACGGCCGGGTGGTGGAGGGAGAATTTGAGGGCCAAAGCGGCCAAGCTTTTCGCCCCCTCTCCCAGCAGCGGCCGCAGAGCCTGCACCCGGCGAGAGACCTCCACTTTGCGATCGCCCCGAAAGTAAAAATTCCTCCAATCCTTCTTGGGAAAAGTCGTCGCCGGAGTCACCTGGCCCGTCAAAGCCCCCTCGTCCAGTGGAGCCCGGACGATCAGACCAACGCCCCGCTCTTGGCACAGTGGCAAAAGATTCGCTTCGGCCTCGCGGGCAAAGATGTTGTAAATCACCTGGATGGCGTCGATTCTTCGGGACCGCACCAGTTCCAGCGCCGAGTCGGGCTGATGATCGTTGACCGAAACTCCGAAATACCGGATTTTCCCCTCCCGGCGCAGTTCCTTCAGGCTGTCGAGCCACTCGTGGTCGTGGGTCCAGGACGAGCTCCAGACGTGCAGCAACAGGACATCCAGGCAGTCAGTCTGCAAGTTCTGGAGGCTCAGCTCGGCGCAGCGGCGGATGTGTCCGCGGGGAAAGTTTTCCCGGACCGTTCCCTGAGCCGGCCAAGCTCCGTTTCGAGGAGGCACCTTGGTGGCGATGTAGATGCGCTCGGAGCGCTCTCGGAGCACCTCACCAATCAGTCTCTCACTGTGCCCGTGACCGTACTTCAGGGCGGTGTCGATGAAATTGATCCCACCACTGAACGCCTCGTGCAGGCCTCGCCGCGGTTTGCAATGGTGGTCTGGCACCCAGAGCTGCCCTCCAATCCCCCATCCGCCGAAGCCCAACTCGGAGACCTTCAGCGAAGTGGAGCCAAACGGCCGGTAGCGCACAGTTGCAGCAGGGTATCACAACACCGGGAGCCCGGGGGGCTGGCGGTGGCGTTCCGGACCCGTCTGCCAGCGTCGAGTTTGACAGTTCTCGACGGGCGGTGAGAAAATCACGCTCTGACCATGCCCGATTCTCCCCATCTTCCGCTGACCGATCCTAAGGAAATTGAGGCCCTGGCCGACGACCTGCCGATGGCCGTCGATCGGAACCACTTCCAACAGTTCGTCCTGGGCTTTCCGCGACGGTATCTGCAAAAGACCCCCCAGATGGAGATCGTGCGCCATTATCTGATGATGGACGCCCTGGGGGACAAGATGGTCATTTCTTCGCTCTATGCCCAGGACGGTTTGTGGAAACTATCCCTCTTCACGCGCGACCGAACGCATCTGTTCGCCCTCATTGCGGGAACCCTGAACCATTTCGGGATGGACATCGTCCACGCGGAGTCCTTCGTCAACGCTCGCGCCTTCGTGCTGGAAGGTTTTTCCTTCCAAGACGCCCATGACCATCTGGCCGAGACGGGTCACAGCCAGAAGCTGCTGCATTTTCTGGAGGATGTTCTGGAGGGGAAGAGAGACTTGGAATCGCTGTTGAAGCGGCGTTGGGACCGGATGGAAGAGGAGATCCAGACTCAGGTCCTGGTGGAGTTTGATGACGCGTGCCATCCTTTGAACACCCTGCTAAGGCTGACCTGTGAGGATCGATTCGGTTTTCTTTACCTGGCCAGCTGCTGCATCTCAGACGAAGGACACAACATCGAAACCGCCTACGTCGAGACGGCGGATCGTCAGGTCCGCGACGAGTTTTATCTGACCCATCAGGGCTCCAAATTGACGGCCCAGCAACAGCGCCGGCTGGCGCAAACACTGGTGCAGCTGGGCAACTGGTCCTTCGGTGTCGGCAGTTCCTTTGTCAGTCCCCATTCAGATACTTCCCCAGCACCTGCTGAGCCGACAGTAGATACATCAGGCTGATCGCGATCGCGGAGGCCGCCGCCGCTTTTCGCATCCACCGGGAAAGCCGCATCTCGGCAGGGAGTGTGGTGTCGAACCAAAGCCCGGCCCAGCAGGCCAACCCAACCCCGGTGTTGGTGCTGAAGAGGGCGACCAGATCGATCATGAAGATCGGTGTGGTTCCACTCCACACCAGTGTCCAGGTCAAAAGCAGCATCAGCCCTCCGAACCAGTTCATCACCTTCCGGTAGCTGAGTTTGGCCCCTCCCGGCAGGAGCTGGCGCAAGAAACTGTGAGTCCTGCGGGTGAAGATGTCGGGCAATGCGTTCAAGGTGCCCCACAGGGCGGTCAGGATGATGACGTAATAGATGGGCACCATGCGGGGGGAGATCTGGGCAAAGATGTGGGCCTGCTCGGTCAACAGGTCATAACCGGCGGGGATGCGCTGCAAGGGGTTGAGGATGGCCGGTCCCGCCACCAGGAAAGCGGACGTGACCAGCCGACCAGCACCGCATTGAAGCCCACGTCCCAGCGCAGGGGCGCCAGACCCGCCCGCAGGGAAAGGGGGTGTGGCCGAACGCGGTACCACCCAACCTTTGACCACCACCCAGTTGCAATATACGACGTAATTGATGGCGATGCTACCCGCGTAACCAAAGACGGAGGCCATCTCCAGAAGCTCGTTCCGAGAACGGATTTGCGAGGGGAGCCAGTCCGGCTAAGGCGGGAAATGTCCGAACGAAAAGCTGCCTTTGAGGATGCTGACCAGGTCGGGGCGCACCAGGTAGGTGGCCCAAAGGGTCCCCGCCAGCAAGATCAGGCAAACCACCGCCTGACTTCGCTCCAACATCCGGCATTGCTGGACCATACCCAGCAGGAGGGCGAAGGTCCGAAAGGTCACAGTCCACCATTGATAGGAAAGATTCCAACCCAGAGGGCTGAAGATCTCGCTCATCAGCCGGCCGCAGGGGACGGCAATGACCACGAAGACGTAGGGCGCCACCAGACCTTCCAAACTCAGTATCAGCCACAAGAACCAGCCGCGAGGACCGGGCAACTCGACCAGCTTGTCGGCGACCGGCTGGCCGCTGATGGTCGCATATCGGCCCAGCAGGTAGAGCATCAAGAACGACTTGGTGAGGACCGCCAGCAGGATCAACCACAGCAGTTCGTAGCCACCCCACGCCCCCAGCCGGACCGCCAGAACCGTTTCTCCCGCCCCGATAGTGGCCGAGGCGACGATGCGACGATGGCACCCGGACCGATACGCTTGAGAATTCCGAGCATGCCGCTATGTTGGGGAGGAGTTTTTCAGGCGTCAAGCCTGAAGGCCATCGCCACTGGACGGCGTGAGCCACCCAGGGCCGACGGGAGGACGGGAAGGAAAGCACATCCCTTCGCACCGGTGGCAATACCCCGGGCAGAGCGGTGCCAGATTCGATGGCAAGATTACCAGCCGCAGGTGGCGCCCTCGTTTTGCTGGTCGAGCCAGTGCTTCAGTGGGGCGAAATATTCCACGATGGCACCAGCATCAACGGTGGTCGCCCCCGTGAAAACTTTCAGCGCCTCCATCCAGGGACGGCTGCGACCCATCTCCAGCAAACGGATCAGCCGCTGGCCCGCTTGACGGTTGTTGTAGGCCGAGAACTGGTGAAGCGGGCCCCGGTGTCCGGCCTCTCGCGCCAGTGCCCGATGGAATTGAAACTGCAGGATGTGAGCCAGGAAGTAACGGGTGTAAGGCGTGTTGAAGGGGACGTGGTACTTGGCACCCGGGTCGAAGTCATCTTCGCTTCGCGGCACGGGCGGTGCGATTCCCTGGTACTTCTCGCGCAAATTCCACCAGGCAGCGTTGTAGTTACCGGCTTGGACTTCGCCCGAGAAAACTTGCCAGCGCCACTGGTCCACTAGCAGCCCGAAGGGCAGGAAGGCGACCTTCTCCAGGGACATTTGCAGCAGCTGTCCGAGGTCGGAACGCTCCGAGGGAAGCTGCTCCAGCAGGCCGATCTGGTGCAGATACTGCGGGGTGACGGACAGAGCTACCGCGTCTCCAATGGCCTCATGGAAGGCGTCATTGGCGCTGTCCCGATACAGCGGAGAGAGGTGACGGTAGGCTCGCTGGTAGAAATTGTGACCGAGCTCGTGATGGATGGTGAAGAAATCTTCCCCGGAGATCTTGATGCACATCTTGATGCGAAGATCCTCTTCCAGATCGACGTTCCAGGCACTGGCGTGGCAGACCACGTCGCGGCCAGCCGGCTTGGTGAATTGGGAACGCTCCCAGAAGGTGGAGGGGAGGGGAGGAAAACCGAGGGAGGTAAAGAAGCGTTCGCCGATCCGGACCATCTCCAGCTCATCGATCTTCTTGGCGCGCAGCAGCTCGGTCAGGTCGTAGGCTCTCTCGGAGTCTGGCGGAGCCACCAGAGGGTAGATGTTGCCCCAGGACTGACTCCACATGTTTCCCAGAAGGTGAGCCTGGATGGGGCCATCCTCCGGGACCAGTTTACTGCCGTAGACCTGCGCCAGTTTGCGGCGGACGTAACAGTGCAGGGCTGCGTAAAGAGGCCGCACCTGCTCCCACAGGTCTTCCAGCTGGCGGGAAACCAGCTCTGGCGGCATGTCGTAGCCACTCCTCCAGGCAACGCTCAAATCCGGGAAGCCCAATTCGCGCGCGCCCTGGTTACCCAGCTCCACGAAACGCTCGTAGAGGGGGCGCATGCCCGGAGAAATGGTGCGCCAGCCCCGCCACGCTTCCAGCAACTCGGCCGGGTTTCGACTCTCCGCCAGGATTCGGGACAGCTGGCCCAAGTCCAGACAGTCGCCCGACTCGCGGCAGTGCTGACCCTTGGCATACAGACTTTCCATGGCGGTGGTGATTCGGGCCAGCTCGGCCTGCTTGTCCGGGTCGCCCGGGGCCACCACCGGAAGGGATGTCTTCAGCAATTGGATCTTGCGCGACAGCTCGGAAGGCAACTCCAAAGTTTCAAAGCGGGCCAGCTGTTTGGCAAAACGGAGAGTGGCGGCTAGGAGTCGCTTCTGGGCCTCGGCGGAAATCATTTCGGTGTCGTGGGTTAGAAAGGTGTTCTTGACCCAGTCGATCCGGCTGGACTTGGCCCACAGTTGAAGGAGACTCTTTTCGGCCCCATCCATGGTCTCCAGGGCCTGAGCCACGGTCAAGGGTTCCTGCGGCTGCGCCTTTACCGCCGGGTGAAGCCAGGACAGAAGCAGAGCTGCAAAAAGGATCCACGGTTTCCAGGAGCCTGGGTTGCCCGAAAAAGTTTGCCGCATGGACTCATTTTACTGGATCGGACGGGGAAAAACCCCCTCCCCACTCCCATTCGAAGCCCTGCGCCTTGGAAAACTTGCCCTGTGACGAGATCGCTCCTTGGAGGGCCAGCGCTTCGATCGAGTCAGCATCCCGCCCGTTCTCGAGCCGCGACCGCACTGTCGTTCGATATGACAAATATTTGTACACTAGATGGTGAACTATTTTCCAGTTTTAGTATCCTAAATGTACGAAGTAGAAACACAACCTTGGGAGGTGGAGGATGATGAGGAAAACGTTATTTTTGGTCTTGACGGGGATGTTGGTTTGGGTCGAGGCCGCGATGGCCCTTCCCGATGCGGCTCCGGAGGCTTCCACGCTGGTGGAGCGTCCCTATCTGGAGTTGTTGGAGATCGCTCCTTCACTGAATGTACCGGAGGAGCAGATCAAGGCGCTGCGCAAGCAGCTCAACCAGGAGGAAAAGGCCGAGAAGAAGCGGCTCAAGAACCAAGTCAAAGCCCTAAAGAGCGAGGTCAAAGCCGCTAAAGCCGCTCTGTCCAAACTGAACCGGTCGCCTTCCCAGGACGACGCCGAGGCGGCGCTTCAGCGTAACGATCTGCAGTGCCGCATCCTGGGCCTGGAAAAGGAGATCGCTCAGAAACGGACCGAGCAGAAACAGGGTCTTCCTACCGCCTTCGACAACCGGGAAGCCAAGCTGGATCTGATCCGGCAGTGGCCCCTCCAGAAGGCGCAGATCGAGGAGCGCATCGCTTCGGGCAAAGCACGCGAACGGCGCTTCGGAGACGTGGAAGACATCGGCTTTCGCACCTTGAGTGAAGGACAGGAAAAGGACATCCGCACCGTGGAAGAATCCATTCGCCAGATGCGCACTTATGGGTTCATGCCCCCGAAGGTGGAAGATCCGGAGGTGACGGGATACGTGCAGGAACTGGCGGAACGAATTGCCGCGGCGTCCGACCTGGACGTGCCTCTGCACGTGACCGTGTTGGATAGCGATGAAATCAACGCGTTCGCCCTGCCCGGCGGTTTTCTATTCGTGAACCAGGGCCTGGTCGAAAAGGCCCGCTCCGAGTCGGAGCTGGGGGGGGGCGTTATCGCCCACGAAATCGCCCACTCAGCGGCCCGTCACGGCCACCGCATGATGAAGCGCGCGCACATTTTCGACTTGCTCTATCAGGCTGCTCAGATCGCTGCCATGGTCATGACCGGCGGAGCGGTGGCTAGCCTGGCCGGCTACTGCGCTCTCCAGTACGGCTTTATGGGGCTGGGGATGGTGCTGAATCTGACCATGCTGGGCGTGAGTCGGGATTTCGAGTTGGAAGCGGATCACCTGGCGGTGCAGTACCTCTGGAATTCCGGATACGACCCCAAGGGGTTCATTTCCTTCTTCGATCTGATGGCGACTGAAAAGGGCTACGTCAACTCGGCCAGCTTCTTCCGCACGCACCCCCCCTTCTTTGAGCGCATCCTGGATTCCTTTGCCGAGATCGCATACTTGCCGGAAAGGGACACCCTGATGGTGGATTCGGGAGAGTCTCAGGATCTCAAAACCCACCTGCAGCAGCGAGCAGCCGAACGAAAACAGACCCCAAGAACGCGGAGAGACCTCGGCTGCGGCGGGCCAACAGCCCGGGATGTGGTGAGGATCACGCCGACAGCTAACAGCCATTCCGGTCAGCCGGTCCCTTCCACCGACGGAGGGGCCGGATCGACCGGTTGATTGAGCGTTTCGTTCAGATTGTTAAAAAACTGCTGGATCAAACGGCGAGTGTCAATGCTCAGCATGCGCTGGCCGACTCCCGCCACCGGACCTCCTACCTCCACTTCCCCGTCGTAGCTGATCTCGGTCCCCTCGGGGTTTTCCACCAGCCGAAGTTCTCCTATTCCCTTGAGGTGACCCCGCTTGCCGTGACCCTCCACCACCATCTTGAGCTGGGTGGGAGCCTCTAGATCCAGCATCCGGACCTGGCCTTCGAAGTTGCCCTTGATGGAAGCGATCCCCACCTCCAAGTGGGCCTTGTACTCGTTGGGACCGATTTCCTCGAGTTTCTTGCAACCGAGGATACACCTGGCCAACGAGCCCGTGTCGAGCAGACCCGACCCGACCTCCGGGCGCTGCGCCTTCATCTCATAGGATCCCGTGACTTTCATGGCTACCGGGGGTTGTACACGCCTTCCTGCCGTTTCCACCAGATGCGATGCCGACAAAGCCGGGCCTTCCCGCCCTCCCGCCTTGACTCGTCAATGGGGACACCCCCAAAACGGGTTTTCAGAGTTCCTCGTCCGCAATTGTGATCGAGCCATCTTCTGAAGCTGGCGCGGGTAAGCCAGAAGACTCGACCCTCGCGCCTGGATCTGCTTCCTGTGGAGCAGGATGCGTCTCCGAAGACTTGTCCGCATCCCGGCCGCCGCGACAGGCCCGTTCAAAGAAACCATCGGCGGACAACCGAGCTCCGCTGAGCAGAATGCATCCGGAGGCGTAGGCCCACAAAAGCAGCGTCATCGAGATGTAAAACGGTCCATAGATCTTATGCAGCGACCAGGAGGGAGCTAGCAGCTTGAAAATCTGATGGGTGAGAGTCCAAACCGCCGTGGCGTAGATGGCTTCCCCCTGTATGGCGGAAAGAGGTCGCTTGCGATTGGGTAGAAAATAGTACAGGATCCCAAAGAGCGCCAGCGTCAAGAAAATCGACAGAACCCATTCCAGAAGCGGTCGGAAGATGCCGGCCAGGAGCCAGTGCTGAAAAAGTTCCCGCATTGGTCTGCATGAGCAGGATGGCGGCGAAGACCAGCACCCCGAAAAGCGCCGTCAGAGCCCCTCCCAGCACCTGGCGGTGCGCGAAGGTGCGCGCGGCCGATACGCGGTAGGCCGAGTCGAGTCCCCCTTCCACCGCGAAAAACAGAGCCGAGCCTGACCACAGCAGCAGTAGGCAAGCAATCAGGGTCGCAGGTCCGATCGTCTGTGTGTAGATATCCAAATTCCGGGCGATAAAGTCTTGGGAGATCGGGAAAAAGTGGCACAGGGCATCTCAGATGCCCTGTCGAAGTTCGCGCCATTCCAGATAGCTTGCCGCCGTGATCAGCAGGAGGATGAACGGGAATAGCGAAACCATGAAGCTGAACGAGATGGAGGAGATCAACAGGGTCGCCTCTCGACCCACCAGATAGCGAAGCACGCCCCACACGGTCAGCACTTGCTTCCAAAAGGCAAGCCGTCCTTGGTGGGAGGAGCGGTCCCGGGCCATGGACGTTTTCGCTCCAGTCAAGACGCCTAGTATAAACTAAGAGTGTAGGTGCTAGGTGGTACCATCATTGTCCCGGCAAGCGGTAAAGGTCGTGCACATGGCGAGAAGAAAGAGTTCCAAGACCCAGGAAGACCTGAGCCTGAATCGCATCGTGTCGCGGCAGTTTGAGGCCGCCGCCGTCTACACCCGCCTGCCTCGAGGACTGCTCGATCAGATCCGGCAGTGTGACAATGTCTTCGTGGTCAACTTTCCGGTGAAGTTCGGGCGCAGGTACCAGTATGTCCAGGCCTGGCGGGCCGAGCACTCGCACCACCGCAAACCCCTGAAGGGTGGCATCCGGTTCAGCCCCATTGTCGATCAGGAAGAGATCGTAGCCCTAGCCGCCCTGATGACCTACAAGTGTGCTTTGGTAGATGTGCCTTTTGGTGGATCAAAAGGCGGAATCGCACTCAACCGGAGGCAGCTCTCGGCTGAGCAACTCGAGCAGATCACACGCCGATACACGGCCGAACTCATCCGCAAGAACTTCATCGGACCTGGGATCAACGTTCCGGCCCCCGATTTAGGAACGTCGGAAAAAGAAATGTCCTGGATAGCCGACACCTACGACACTTTTCATCCGGGCGGGATCGACAACCTGGCCTGTGTCACTGGGAAGCCGGTGACCCAGGGCGGAATTCGGGGCCGCAGGGAGGCCACGGGCCGGGGTGTTCCGTATGGGATCCGGCAGGCCTTTCAACACCCCGACGACATTCGAGCAATCGGTTTGCAGCCGGGTCTGGCCGGCAAGCGTGTGGCCCTTCAGGGCTTCGGTAATGTGGGATATCACGCCGCCCGGTTCCTGTGGGAAGAAGACGACTGCCGCATCGTGGCCGTGGGGGAAGAAGACGGGACCGTCACCAATTCTCAGGGTTTGAACGTAGCTCAACTCAGCCGTCACCGTCGGCGCACGGGTTCCATCCGTGACTTTCCGGAAGCCACTACACTGGACGACCCCAAGGCCGTTCTGGAAATCAAGACGGACATCCTGATTCCGGCAGCACTGGAAAACCAGATTACTCTGGAGAATGTACGCCGGGTCAAAGCTCCCATTGTCGCCGAGGCGGCCAATGGTCCGGTCACTCCCGACGCCGAGGAGGAGTTGCTGAGCCGGGGAGTGCTGGTGATTCCGGACGTCTATTTGAACGCAGGCGGCGTCACCGTGTCCTACTTCGAGTGGGGAAAGAACCTGGCCCACATCCGATACGGTCGCATGCAGAATCGTCTGGAGGCGTCCCGGGGCCGGGCCTTGGTCGATCTGCTGGAACAGTATGGAGATAGTCCCATGCCCCGGGAGGCGCGTCAGATACTGGTCCATGGCGGGGATGAACTCGCCCTGGTCAATTCGGGATTAGAAGACACCATGGTCAACGCCTACGAAGAAATTCACGCCCTCAAAAAGAGGAGAAAGTTGCCCACTCTGAGGATCGCGGCCTTCCTGGTTGCGATCGAAAAAGTGGCCACCTCCTGCCGGGAACTGGGGCTGTTCCCCTAGTGATCACTCCTTGCAATATAATGATGTTTGTTGCCGGCGCGGCACCCCTGGATTCCAGCCGTGCCGACGAGTCGATGCTGGGACATCGGGGAGGAAGGAGCCACACCGAAGGCAGGGGTGTCCCGTCGCAGCCCTCTGGGCGGGGGGGGGTGGGCGGATCTCTTCGTCTCTCCTCGTCGCCCTCACCACCCAAGCCCCCTCCGCAAACATCACCGTGTTTATGGACGGGAGCACTTAGGGTCGGGAGGGAAGCCCCTCGACTGGCCTAAAAGGAGGCTATTGACTTCGCCTTCTGTTTCCGTTTTTCCGATCCTCGCGTCCTTGCTAAAATAAAGGGGCATGTCCAAAGAGAATCGCGTTCAGGTGACCTGTCCCAGTTGTCAGGCCTCTCTGGTGGTGGACCCCAAGACGGGCCTGGTGCTGCACAGCGAAGAGAAGAAGTCGGGCTACTCCTTCGAATCCGCCCTGGAGGACGTGCAGCGTCAGAAAGGCAGGACAGAAGAGACATTTCGGAAGGCGTTCTCGGATGAGAGAGCCCGCCATCAGGCGATGGAGGACAAGTTCCGCGAAGCACTCGAGTCTCAAGACGAATTGGATGAGCCGCCGCCCAAACCCTGGGACTTCTACTAGCTGGAAGAGCGGGTCCACCCGCCATACTCGCCCGGAAAGCGTCCGGAGAATGCGAAGCCTCTGGGTTTTTCTGGCTGTCGGTTTGGCGGTCCTGGGCCTTTTTGTGGTGAGGTTCCTGGGAAGCGAGGAAACTCCCCTGGTGCTGGGAAGCTGGAGCGCCCCTCGCCATCTGGGAAAGGATTACTTTGAGCTTCTTCATCACCTGGGCTTCAGCCACACCCTATACTGGAGGAGCCCGGAGATCGACCCTTCGAAGTGGCGGCAGGATCTGGACCGAGCCCACCAGTTGGGAATCTCCCTGGTATTCGACAGCTGGCAGCCGGCGGCCATTCCCGAGGCCTGGCTGCAAGAGGTACTGCGCACGGCCTGTTCGCATCCCGCCTTTGCCGGTGTCTATGCTCCCGATGAGCCAGGTTACCTCTTTCCCCTGGAGAATGCGGAACGCAGGCCCTCTCCGGAGCGTTTCAGACGGGCCTACGCGGCGGTTGAGGAATGTTCCGGCGCCACCCTGTTCCAGGTGGACGCCAGTGTGGCGGAAGAGTCAGCGATTCGACGTTTCCTGCCCTTCTGTAGTGTCTTCGGCCTGGACATCTATCCGTATAAAAAGGGAACTGATTGGAGGGGGTACGTCACTCGGGCCAGCCGGCGGGCCCGGGATCTGGCCGGAGAGCGACCTCTTTGGATGGTCCTGCAGGGACACGGCCGGCACGATTGGTATCTTTACGCCACCCGGCAGCTAGGAATGCAGTTGCCCCTGGAAGACGACCCCAGGCCGCCTCTGGAGGCTCTGGTGGAGATGGGCGCCCTGGCCTTGGCCCATGGAGCCAACGGCCTTTGGTGGTGGTCCTTCGAGCTGTACGACTGGAGGAATCCGGAGCACCGCAGGTTCATCCTACAGTTTCGCGAAGTCCACCAGCGACTTGAGCTCTGACGAAGCCCGGATGCCTGATTCAATCGGGGTCACTTTCTGGCAGAGGGCTGGGAGGACAGCTGCTCGACGGCTGCCAGAACCGTGGCGATCCGCTCTTTCGTCACCTGTGCCCGGTCCTGGGTCCAGTCGTGGAATCCCTTTCCAGTCTTGACACCGAGTTGCCCGGCCTGGACTTTGTCCCGAACCAGGGAAGAAGCGTCCCGGGTGCTTTCCATGTCCGGCAGCACGTTGGAGGCGACCTCTGAAACGATATCGAGCCCCGCGATGTCGAAGATTTCAAAAATACCCGCCGCGGCCAGGCGCCGACCGAAGCCGTTCTGGATCACCGTGTCCACGTCCTGAGCCGTAGCCACGCCGAGCTCCAGCAGCGAGAGCGCCTCACGCAGGAGCGCCATTTGAAGGCGATTGCCGATGAATCCGAGGATCTCCTTTTTCACGATCACCGGCTTCTTGCCGAGGCGGCTCAGCAGGTCATGGAGCGTTTGGACCGTTTCTTTTGTCGTAGCTGGGCCGCGGACGATTTCAACCAGGGGCAGCAGGTAGGGAGGATTGAAGTAGTGGGTCACGGCTACTTTTCCGGGACGTTGAGTGAGGGAGGCCAGCTGGCTGGGGAGAAAGCTGGAGGTGTTGCTAGCCAGAATGGTGGGTTTGGGGCAGTAGCGGTCAAACTGGTTGAAGAGGTGCTTCTTGAGCCCTAGGTCTTCGGATACCGTCTCCACCAACAGGTCGGCGTTTCGACAGGACTCCTCCAGAGATGCCGAGGTGTGAATTCGCTCCGGTACCGGCCCAGCGGCTTCGGGAGACACCAAGCCGATTCCCTGCAGTATCCGGAGGTTGTCCTGAATTCTTGCCAGGGCCTCTTGGAGAATCCCTTCCGTGAGATCGTGGAGATCGACTTCATACCCGGCCAGGGCGAACTCCTGGGCGATACCGTGTCCCATCAGCCCGGCGCCGATGACACTCACTCGTCTGATATCCACTGCTTTCATCGTCTGGACCTCCAGGTTTGTGGCGCCGATCGGCTCCAATGTGCAATCAAGCGCAAAGGACCTGTTACTTCCTTTTGTTTTGGCGTTGTTTGCCGTTCTTGCGGATTTTTCGATGCCGTGTTCTCCATCTCAGTCGATGGCGTTTTCAGACGCGGACTTGGGAGGAAGGCTGAGCACGAAATCCAGAGCCAGGGCCACCCACTTCGCCAGATCGGACCCCGCGGCAACTCCTTGGGATTCGACGTAAACGAATCCTTTCAGAGGTTTGCCGGTGAAGTCCGTGGGACGAGTGTGGGGACGGTTCAGGGACGGCTGGTAAGCATCCGGTCCCACTCGGATCATGATGTCGTCTCTCACCACTCCACAGCACATGTGTCCGTGCAGCAAGAAGCTCAGGCCGCCGAACATCTTCCGCTCCACTACCGGCTGCGCCGAGAGTCGGTTTTTCAAAGTGGTTCGCCAGTTCCTGGTTATAAGCCATGGCGGGATGGAAACCTCGCTTAGCGTGTCTCCATTCTCCCTGGTTCCTGGTTTACTCGTTGAGGATCTTGTCCAGATCCTGGCTGCACTGCTGCAGAACCCGGAGCAGGTGAAAATCCCCGCCCCAAGGAACGAGTTGGGCGCCCAATTGCCGATAGCGCTCCAGATCCTCGATGGAGCCGGTGGCGATTCCCCAGGCTTTGCCGTGCCGGCGAGCCACCTCGGAGAGCTGTTGCACCACGTCGGGGACGGTTCTTTTGGATTCTCCATCCGCCACGGACAGGCGGCGCGCCAGGTCTCCGGGTCCTATAAAGAGTGCATCCACTCCGTCCAGCGCGGCAATTTCTTCTATATGATCGGCCGCCTCCACCGTCTCTATCTCGATCACGAGCAAAGTTTCCCGGTTGGCTTCTTCGCAGTAATCCACCTCCGGATCCCACGCCGCTAGGGTGTAGTCTCCGTCCAGTCCGGCGCCATCGACTCCCCGGTTCCCGAGGGGCGGAAATTTCACGGCCTCAACAGCCCTGCGGGCGCTGGCGGGGTCCGTGATCAGAGGCATCATGAAACCGGTGGCGCCGTCTTCCAGGTAACGGTACAGCACAGCCGGCTCCAGGGTGGCCGGCCGCAACATACAGTCCACGTTGTTGTAATGGCAGAGCGCCAACATGGACTGGACTTCCCGAGGATCCATGGCGCGGTGCTCCAGATCCAACCAGATCCCGTCGTAGCCGGCATGGGCGGCGTGCCGGACGAAGAAGGGCAGGTAGTGGCCCAAGCCGCACACCCGGGCAAAGGCACCCCTGCGGAACTTGGATAGCATCTTGCTTTTTCGCATCGATCACTCCCCTTTTTAAAAACCATGCTCCTACCGGAAGAGAACCCCAAAAAAGGGGTCGCGCGGTGCGGGACAGCCAGGGTCTCTTCACATGAAGCGTTAGAAGTTAGACCGAAAACAGTGAAAAGGAAAGTCCCGTTGTAAGGGATCATGGTTTGGTCTGTGGTCAACAATCAGATATGTTGCTTCGCTCGTTGTAGGCTGAGTGCTCTCATCCATAAATACGGTCACGTTTGCGGAGGGGGCTTGGGTGGTGAGGTCGAAGAGTGAGAAGGAAGCGATGCAGGGACATCGTCGTACCTAGGGTAGTGAGCACTGAACACCCATGGCGAAAAATGATTCCCCAACCATGAAAGCCCCGGCCAAGTCCAGTTCGCCAGGTCGCATTCGTGCTTCCGCCTGGGCCGAGGCCGTCGATCCCTCCCCGACACTCAAGAGCCGATCCGTTGCCCAGGACCTGAAGGCACAGGCCAGAACCGTCTACGACTTTGGCATCGGGGAAATGAATCCAGAGATTCCGGTGCCTCCGGTCCTGGTGGAAGCCATGATCGAAGCCATCCAGCGGGGAGACACGCACTACTCTCCGGCCCAGGGGACCCCGCCGCGGAACTCCTGGATGCCATCAGCGCCGATATGGAGCTTTTCGGCCTGCACTATGCCCCCTATCAGATTGTGGTGTGTCCGGGACCCAAGGATGCCATCTTCAAGGTTTGTCTCAGCCTGCTGAACCCCAGGGCCGAGCGCCGCCGCCTACTGGCTTTTCCTCCCATCTACGAGTCGTATCGAAGCGGCCCCGTCCTGCTGACGGGAGAGGCACCCATATTCCTCGATACGGACGATCATTTCCTCCCCGATTCGGACCGGTTGGCAGAGGTGCTGGAGCGGGACCCCAGCGTGGCCCTCATCGCTCTGAACTCACCCAACAATCCGACCGGTGCCGTGTACCCGCGGGAGTTATCCGAGGGGCTGGCCGAAGTCATTGCCCGACATCCCAAAGTTGCGGTTCTTTCCGATGAAGTGTATCGGACCATCCTCTACGATGGAATACCCCATCACAGCTTGGCTTCCCTGCTTCCGGAGCAAACCCTGTTGCTGGGAGGGATGTCCAAGGAGGTTTCCGGTACCGGTCTTCGGCTCGGATACGTTGCCGGTCCAGCCTCTCTGGTCGAAACCATCGTCAAGGTGGAGGGCAATGTTTCTTCCTGTGTCCACCTTCCCACCCAGAAAGGCTACGCCCATTTTTTGCAACGCGATCGCACGCTTGCCCAGGGGCTCGCCATTCGGGACCAGTTAAAGGAGCGTCGGGACCTGCTGCTGGACAGCTTTCAGAGCCATGTTCCCGAGGCTGCCTGGAAACCCCCGCAGGGAGCTTTCTATTTTTTCCCGGATATGCGAGCCTATCTGGAACGGCGCACCCCTGAGGGAGTTCGTCTTCGTAGCGACGAGGATCTGTTTCTCCATCTGTCCCGGGAGGCGGGCGTGGTCACCGTGCCGGGCAGCCTCTTCGGACGCGCCGGGCACCTGCGCTTTGCCTACGCCATCAACCCGTCCGTCATCCGCGATGGCATTCGGGCGATGGGCCGACCGTTGCGTCGTCTGACTTCCTGAAGTCTTCTGTGAAACTTCGAAGTTCGAAGTTCGAACTTGTTAATAGGCTGCCAGTTCCTCCAGCACCCCTTGGAGCAACTGGTAGAACTCGGCCACAGACTGGATTTTGACCCGCTCGTCCGGGGAGTGGGGAAACTCGATCTGGGGTCCGAAGGAGACCATGTCCATGCCGGGATACTTTTCCCCGATGAGACCACATTCCAGGCCGGCGTGAATGGCCTTGACCTCCGGGTCGCGGTCCAGGTGAGCGCGGAACACCTTCGTGGCCGATTGCAGGACCTGGGAGTTCAGGTTCGGCTTCCAGCCAGGATACCCTTCGCCGAACTGCACCCCCGCCCCGGCCAGCCTCCCGATGGAGGCCACCTTCTGTTGCAAGGCATGCAGCGCTGAGGCGACGGAGCTGCGATTGCTCACGTGGATGCTCAGTTGGTTGTCCTCGATCCCGACGGTCGCCAGATTGGCGCTGGTTTCCACCAGTTCGGGGATGTTGTAGCTCATGGCAGTGACACCATGGGGCAGGGCGGCGATCAGGTCCAAGACTGTTCTGGCACTCGCTTCGGTGAGGACCTGATCGGGGGGTGAGGTGGTTTTGATAGTCCATTTCAGGTCGGGTTCGGCGGGCCGGAATTCGTCCCCTATTTCTGCCAGTAGCGCTTCGGCTGACTGGGTCAGGCCGGCGGCTGACCCCGGCGCCAGGCAAAGGGTGGCAAAGGCTTCGCGCGGAATGGCGTTGTGCATATTGCCCCCTTCGAGTCGGACCGGATTGAAATCCTGCGACTCCATCAGCCCGCGCAGGACGCGGGCCAACAACTGCACGGCGTTGCCCCTCTGCAGGTGGATATCGACTCCGGAGTGACCTCCCCGCAGGCCGCGCAGTTCGATCTTCAAGGCCTGCCTGCCCGAGGGCGTGGCTTCGAATTGAAGGGGCAAACTGAGATCGATGCCCGCGCCACCGGCACACCCGATGTAAAGCGCACCCTCCTCTTCGCTGTCCATGTTGATCAGCCGGCGACCCTTCAGGAAATCGGGTCCCAGATTGGCGGCGCCGGTCAACCCCGTTTCCTCGTCCACCGTGAAGAGCAGTTCTAGAGGCCCGTGGGCGATCGAATCGGTCTCCAGGATGGCGAGTGCCGCGGCCACCCCGATACCGTTGTCCGAACCCAGCGTGGTGCCGGTTGCCCTCAGATAGCCGTCGGCGCGACGGGGCCGGATCGGATCGCGTGTGAAATCGTGATCCACATCGGCGTTTTTTTCATTCACCATGTCCAGATGGCTCTGTAGTACGGTGATGGGAGCCGACTCCCGGCTGGCGACCGCCGGCTTGCGAATCACCAGGTTGCCGGTCGAGTCCCGATCGAAGGAAAGGCTGTGCTGAGTGGCCAGCGAAGTCACGTAGGCGGCCATGGCAGTTTCGTTCCTGGACCCTCGAGGTATGGTCAAAATCTTGTCGAAGTGACCCCAAAGCTCGGTTGGTTCCAGTTCGCTCACGAACGTCATCACAGCCTCCGTTCCGATTCTCGTACCTTCGGTTCGTTGTTTCTCCGGAACCGCGCATGATGGCAGAGTCCGCCCCGGCCTTCAAATCACCTCCCGAGTACCGTCGCCCGCAACGCGTCCGCCTGCAGACGGCCCTCGAAGGTCGCGTGTTTGGGTGCGTCCTCGAACCCCATCGGGACCCTGAATCGAAGAATCGACTCTGCAATCTCGACTGCTTCGATCGCCTTGGCTCCTCCTGTCCACCCGGAGATCCGACCGCTCAGTCAGCCCTCCTCCTGCCTGATCTCGAACCAGCCTGGATAGTTCTTTTCCTCCCCCTTGGCCTCGACGTCCCAGCCACCGCCCTTGTTCCTAGTGCTTTTTGCAGCGCCGTGCTGATACAACCCCCATAGAACTCAAAACGCGGCTCAGTTCAACGTGCTTGTATCCGCAACGCCCACTTTGGCGAAGGAACTTTGTCACGATTCAGTGCGCTGCGGATACAAGCCTTATTGTTGGACTTAGCGGTGAGCCCCAAAACCTGAACCACCTCGAGTGCTAAGAGGAGATGGCAGGATGGGCTGATATTTTCTCCGAGCGAGAGCGAGGAGAAAATATTGATGGCCAGCAAGCCCGCCAAGCGTTCCACACCGAAATTCAAGTTTCAGGTGGTGTTGGAGGCGATACGATCACAGCGATCCGACGCTGAGGTGGCCCGGGCCTATCAGGTGCACCCCATCACCTTGTGCAAGTGGAAGAAGGAGTTTCTGGAAAAAGGGGCCGAGGTCTTTGCCGGCAAGGAGTCGGCTCAGCAGTACGAGAAAACAATCGCCAAGCTGGAGAGGATGCTGGGCAAGAAGGAAGTGGAGCTGGCCCTTTTAAAAAAACTTTTGGGACGAGAGCTGAGCCTTGCCGAGAAGGTCGGCCTGGTGCGGAAACACCGTAGCCAGTGTGGGCTCAATCGCTGCTGTGAAGTGCTCAGTCTCTCGAAGGGAAGCTGGCATGGCCGCAACCACCGGTCGGCTGGCAGCCGGGATACCGAGATCGTCAAGAGGTAGATGAGAAAGATCCTCAAAAGTAACCCCGATTACGGTTACCAGCGCCGTGGCCCCGGAGCTGAGCGAGCGCCTGGAGCGTCGGATCAACCATAAACGGGTCAAGCGGCTGTTGAGAGAAAACCTTTGGTCGGTGGTTCGTCAGCTGCCCCGACGCAAGCCCAGTGGAGTGCAACAAGTGCTGCAAAGTCAAAGCGGGTAGCTGGACCTGGTGCGGGGAAGACAGTTTGGCATCTTGCAGGTGCCGAGCACGGATTTCACCGAACTGAGATATCGAGGAGGGCGGCAAAAAGCCTGGCTGATGGCCATGCACGACCCGGAGAGCCGGTGGGTGGCCGGCTGGGCGATTGGTGGCAGGAGCATTTGCCAGTTGGCACTGCGCGGTTGGAAGCG
>CBDBID010000035.1:0-124322 GCA_965205565.1 Acidobacteriota bacterium | reverse complement strand
CCGCGGTGTTCGGTGCGGCGACGAAGGAAACGTACTGATCATTGGTCACCGGGGTTCTCGCAAGCCAATAGTCGGATAGGTGCAGGCTGGCCTGAGGTTGCTCGTCGTCCCGTGCATGTTCATCCCGTTGGGGCTCGCTAACCCAGGAGAAACTCTCCGGCTGGGATCAGCAGCATCTCAGGTTCGAGGGAAGCAACCAGGCCGCGTTGACTGGGCTTCTTTCTACCGGACTTGTGGAGAGACTGGTCGGCTTTCTCGGAGAAAATCGCCCGATCCATTTCGTCGAAGGGAAGGCCTGTCTGGGGGGGGGAATCGGTCCCATTCGTCACCGCTTTTGCAGTGTGCTCCGAAGCTTCCTTCCGGCTGCCAGCCAGGTGATTCTGACTCTCCCTGTCCGGCTGGTGGATGGCGTCGGCCGATCTTATCCAGTATCGCATTTTTTCCCGCGGGATGGGGAACCTCCTGTCGAACCACTTCAAAGAGATTGCCCTTTTGAACGAGTTCCAGGCGCCAGCCGCTGGGGGGTGGCAAGTAATGAGTGAGTTCATCGAACCGCACTTCTTCAGGATGGCGGGGATTGCGTTGTTGATGGTCTTGCTTCAACGCCAGTCCACCTTTCCGCCCGGGGCCGAGTCCAACGGTGAGTTAATAAGGGATTCTACCATAGCATATGTGTTCGGGTTGGCCGACAATCGGATCAGACCGTGAACGCACCTTCGGAACCACGCCCCTCAGGGACGCAGATACCCGGGCGGAGTGAGGGGACCGTAAGCAGACCCTCTCACTGAGAAGGCTGTCCAATTTCACGCCAGCGTCTTTCGGGGAGGCGGAAGAGCTTTAGTTGGAGGTCTCAGACCCGGCAACCTGGATCGGGCGCACGGCCAGGAGACGGCTGGATTTGGCCAGCACATATCGCAGTTGATACTCGCTGGGTGTGCTCGGGGTGAACAGAGTGGCCGGATTTCCGGCTCGGCTGTAGGCCCGGCTCTCATAAGAACTGACGGCTGCCGCCGCCTGGGCGATAGCGATGAAATCCTTGGGGTTGTTGGGTCCCGTCCAGTTAACCTCCAGGCTGGCATTGACGGTCGTCTGCGCGGGCGCTTCAAGGCTGGCACTCAGCGGCTTGACCGTGATCTTCTGGTTGGCGAGGATTCTTTTCGACTGCGCCATCACGTAGCGCACTTCGTATACTCCTGGCTTCTCCGGTGAAGCTACCGTCAGTGGGCTGCCTTCCCGGGTGTAGGTGTACTTGCCGTAGTTGCCCTGTGGCGCACCCGACTCCACGATGGTGATGTAGTCTTTCCGATTGTCCGGGCCCATCCAGGACACCTCGACTTGAGAATCGACCATGGCCTCACCCGGCACGGTCAGGCTTGCCTCCACCGGCTCGAGGGTGATCGCCTTCCTAGCCAGGGTCCGCTTGGACTGTCCCATCACATAGCGAACCTCATAGTCACCCGGCGTTTCCTCAGTCGTCAGTTCGAGAGGATTTCCATTTCTGGTGTAGACATAGCTTCCGTAGCTTCCTTGAGCGGCTCCCTTTTCGACGATGGTGACGTAGTCGCTCTTGTTGTCAGGGCCCGTCCAGGAGACCTGGAAGGATGAGCCGGCAGCTGCCGCGGGAGGGGTTTCGAGGCTGGCCTTTTCCGACCGGGTGGTAAGAGTCTCGGATGATTCGGACTCATCCGCCCGTTCACTACCGCATGCTAGCAATGAAAGAAGGGCTGCGAGTATCAGATAATGGTGAAGAGTTCTCATGGTTTGTCTTGACCTCAAAGGTGAAGGGTGAAATCGAGCACATTGCCACCGACTTTGCAGCTGAAACAGTAGTTCAGGGCCCAGAGAATCGGGGGCCTCACCGCCTTCCTTTTCCCTAGTGTAGTGAGCGAATCTCTTACGGGCAAGAAGGTCATCCCACGGAAGGGGGGGGGGGGGGGGGGTAGATGGCGCCGGCATCCTGCCGGCGACTGGAGCTTGAAATGGCTGGCAGGATGCCGGCCCACGTGCGAGCGCCTTGGCCGGAAATGAGGCCCGGATCCACGCATTGCCCCATGGCCCCGCTTGTACGTTCCACCGTTGACGCAGATCGCCCAAAGCCATAGACTCGGCTGTAAAATCTATCAGTTCAAGATCCAGGTGGGTTATGGCAAAGAGGGTGAGTCACATCGTAAGAAGGCCCGGACGGAAGCCGGGAGATCCGGAGGTCGAGATCCCGATCGCGGAGGACTTGGCCACCGTTCCGGGGATTCCCCTTCGCGAGGATGACCTGTCATTTTACAGCCGAGAGTACCCTCTCGAGAGCCAGAACATCGAGAAGACTGCTGATCGAGAATGGGCGCGGACGGGTCTATACCCTGGAAGTTAGCGCCTATCTCAAGCAGCACTTTGAACGCCGCAAGCCCCTGGTTCAGGCGGCAGCCCGGTCGGGGGACCGGGAACCCGGCGCTGCTCCGGATCTTCAAAGAGACGTCACCGAGCAGATCCGCGCCAAGGCGCGGGAGCTGGGTTTCGGGGAAGTGGGCTTCACCCGCTCCGACCGGGGGTACACCTACGTCAGCAAGAAACAGTGGGTCCGATACCCGCATGCCGTCTGCCTGGCCCTGGAGCAGGATTACGTAGCCACTCAAACCCTCCCCAGCCTGGAAGCCGAGCACGCTCATTTCGGCGCTTATGAGGAGGGGGGGCGCTGGTCCTGGAACTGGCCGAGTACATTCGCTCCTTGGGCTACCACGCTCAGGTGCACAGTCCGAGCGACAGCAGCGGCTCTTACATGGCCATGTTCGTGGCTGCGGGCCTCGGCCAACTGGGAGCCAACGGCCAGCTTCTGTCCCCTCATTTCGGCTCCCGAGCGCGGCTCATGATCGTTACCACCGACGCCCGGGTCCGCTACGACGAGCCGGTCGACTACGGCATTCACAAATTCTGCCAGACCTGCCAGGTTTGCGTGAACCGTTGCCCGGGAAGGGCCCTGGTCAAGGAGAAGGTGTGGTGGAGGGGCGCTGAGAAAAACAAGGTCATCTACGATCGTTGCCGGCCGGTGATGGCCCGTTATGAAGGCTGCGCGGTGTGCATCAAGGTCTGTCCCATCCAGCGTTACGGCATGCCAGCGGTGATGAAGCACTATGTCGCCACCGGAGAGGTACTGGGCAAGGGTACCCACAACCTGGAGGGTTACTCCATTCGAGGAAAGGGTTATTTCGGACCCGGTGAATTGCCCCACTTCGATCACCACTTTTTCGAATTCCCCCATGGCTCCAGGGAAGCGTGGCTTTTCGAGCAGTTCTGGCGGCGGCTGGACAGTGAAGGTCTACCGGATTCTCAGCAGCTTTCCGACTTCGCCTCCCGACTGAAGGGAATTCTCGACGAGGGGCCACTCACGGATGGGGACGAGTGAGCCTGGCTCGGGGGCAGATCTACGGGGGCGGCCACACTCGATGGCAAAGCCGGTAAAGATGTTCGACAGGGCGGCGGCGGATGCGTTGTTCGACGAGCTGAGGCGCGAATGGAAGGGGTCACCCGAGTATGAGCGGCTGGTCCGCGACGCCCATGTGGCCATTGCTCGGTTCGACGCGGGCCGGCCGATCGGAAGCGAAGTCACCCGCCCGGTAATCGAGCTGATCGAGCGTCACAGGCCTCGGAGCTAGTTCTGTACCGGCATCTCCCCCATGGCACTCCTGGCCGCTGTGGGGTGTACTTCTGTTTCTTGACGCTTTTTTTACCTCCGGCATATACTCCGGCCACAAACAGATGCTTCCCTATTCGAGGGAGCGGGCTCCTGACTAACCCCCCGGTCGGGGGTTCCGGCTGGGACTGATGTTGAGGGGGAATCACTGGGAGAGGTTAGAGACGATGAGTGACATCAAGATGAAGCAGGCGAGGGCTGCCGTTGATGCGGCCCTGGACAAGTCCAATGAGCTTGGTGTGAAAATGAATATTGCGATCGTCGATGCCGGAGCGAATCTCAAGGCCTTCGCTCGGATGGACGGCGCCTGGAGAGGATCCATCGACATCTCCATCAAGAAGGCGCGCACGTCCCGTATGTTTGACATGAACACCGGCGCCATTGGCGAGCTGTCGCAGCCCGGCGGGCCTCTCTATAACATTGAACATTCCAACGGGGGACTGATCACTTTTCCCGGCGGCGTGCCGATCAGGAACGGCGCCGGCGAGGTCATCGGGGCCATCGGTGTCTCGGGAAGCACCGTCGAAGATGATCACGCTGTAGCGACAGCCGGTGCAGCAGCCGTCTAGACGGTCATTGGCATGGTTCGAAGTGGACCGGTGCGCCAGCCGCTCAGAGCTGCCGGATCGTCGGGGTCCAACCACCTTGAGCTGGTCTGTGTCTCCTGGTGGGTGACATGACCGAGCGTCGGCCGGCCCATCCAGCGCTGGGGGGCCGAGAGTGGCCTGACCAGCACTGCGCGCGAGGTTGCCAAAACGAGGTGCATAGGAGCATGATAAGCTACGAGTTGATCATCACGTCGTGCGAATCGATCTCATGACTCCATCGCCATCGATATCGGATTTAGACGCGCAGCTGACCACACCACAGTTTCTCATCGATCCCTATCCCGTATACCGAAGGCTGCGCGAGCGGGAGCCAGTGCACTGGTCCGAAGCCTGGCAGAGCTGGCTGCTGACCCGCTACGAGGACGTGGCACAGGCGATGCGCGACTTCAAGTCATTCTCCAATGTGGGCACCGTGCTGCGCTTTCTCGACCAGCTGCCTCGCCAAGCGAGGCCTCGAATTCGCCCTCTTTACGAACATTTCTCGACGGGTTTGACCCGCACCGATCCGCCCCGGCACACGCGCATTCGAGCCTTGACCGCCCAGGCCTTTTCGCCTTCGATGATCGAGGGCATGCGGCCCCGCATCCAGGAGGTGGTTGAGCAGCTCATCGATCAAAAGCGGGAAAGCGGTCACATCGAACTGATCGGAGATTTTGCCTACCCGCTGCCGGGAACGGTTCTGGCCGACCTGTTCGGTTTTCCACACGAGGATCGGGAGCAGTTCCAGGCTTGGTCCAAGCAGATCATTGCCTTTCATGGAACCGGACGAGCCGATCAAGCCACGGTCGAGCGTTCCCAGGTGGCCTTGCTCGAAGCCCGCAGCTGGCTCGGGAAGTTGATTGAGGAGCGCCGGTGCCAGCCCCGTCAAGATCTCCTCACCCTACTGGTCGAAGCGGAAGAGTCGGGAGACCGTTTGACCGAGGCCGAGTTGTTCTCGAACTGCGTCACCTTCATGATCGGAGGGCACGAAACCACCACTAGCTTGATCGGGAACGGGATGCTGGCCCTGCTCCGGAATCCCGAGCAGCTGGCCCGGCTGCGCCAGCATCCTGAAGGAATCGTTTCGGCAGTGGAGGAACTGTTGCGCTATGATGCGCCGGTCCAGCGTGGACACCGGATTGTTCTTCGAGACATGGAATTAAATGGCAAGACGATCCGGCAGGGAGATTTTGTGCAACCCGTCCTGGCCGCAGCCAATCGAGACCCGGAACAGTTCCCGAATCCCGATCGTCTCGACATCACCCGAGAAAATAATCGCCACCTCTGTTTCGGTCAGGGGCCTCACTACTGTCCCGGCGCGGCGCTGTCCCGGCTGGAGGCTCAAGTGGCGATCCCCAGGCTGCTGTGCCGCTTGCCTGGTTTGCGCCTGGCTGCAGAGGACCGGATTGAATGGCAACCCAACAATTTCTTTCGCGGGCTTCAAGCACTGTCCCTGGAATTCGACCCGGTCCGGAGTTGCCGCTAGGTACTCCGTTAGGTAGGATCGCCCCCCAACCGGGAGCGCAGTTTTGGTCCGAAAAAGGCTGAGGGGAGTAGACTCCGTGACCCGAAGGCCATTCGCTCCTGGGCTTGCGCTTTCCATAGAGGCCGGGTAAAGTGACCGTAGTTGGTCAGGCTAACCGCGACTAAGTGCTCCCCTTCCGTATTTTGGGGAAGTAGCACTGTAGCACTGAGGGTAAGAACATTATGAGTCACAAGTATTCCGTCGTTCTGTGTACGCTCGCCCCAGACGGTGGGAACGTCTGGAAAAACCCCTCTCGGGTGCTGGAGGCGATTGCCGAAGCCGGCTACGACGGCGTGGACATGGACGCCGAGCCAGACCGTATCCCGGTCGAGCGATTCAACGAGGTGAAGGACCTGGCTACCTCTCTGGGTCTGAAGATTCCAGCACTGGTCGGTGCCTGGGCTCTCTGGCACGCGGGAGAGGAGCGCGACCTGGCCTCGCCCGACGACTCGGTGCGGGACGTGGCTGTCAGCTACGCCAAAAAGTGCGTCGATCTGGCCGCCACCTTTGACGAACCGCCGATGTTTGAAATCGTTCCCTGTCCCGCCCAGAGCGAATACCCGCGTACCAAGGTACCCTACAATGTGCTGCGGGACGGATTTCTGAATTCCACCCAACAGATCGCCCGGCACGCCGCCGAGCGCGGTGTCAAGATCACCATCGAACCGGTCAACCGTTTCGAGGCCTACGCAGGGTTCATGAACACCATTCCAGAAGTCATGGACGTGATCGAAAGCCTGGGCATGGAAAACATCTACGCACTCTCCGATTTCTTCCACGTGAACATGGAAGACGGTCCCATCACCGATACGTTACGCCACGCCGGCGATCGCCTGGCGCACATTCACCTGGCCGACAGCAACCGCCAGGCGCCGGGCACCGGACACATCGATTTCCTCGACGTGATCCGTACACTCAACGGCATCGGATTCACCGGTTACATGGCGCTTGACAGCGTCCCCTGCCTGCCGAACTGGCCCACCCTGGTGCGCGAAGCGCTGCCTTTCATGAAGCAGGCGGAGCAAACTGTGGCGCTGCAGGATCGGATCGCTACGAAACATTAATTTTCCGCCGTAACTATGCATCGTGGTGGTGGGGGCGCCTTACCCCCGATGTCTACTCAGTCCTGCCCGAAGTCTACTGAAAACTGCACGCCGAAGTGCAGGCTTTGACGAAGTATCAGCTGATCTGGAACACCGATGTGAAGGGTGCATTGATCGAAGGGGAACCGTGATCGGCTGCGCAAACCACCTAACTGAAATCAGGACGGGCCGCGCAGGAATCCGTGCGGGTAGACGAGCCGCTGCCTTTCGCACAAGCAGCTAGAATGATCCTCCTTGGACCTTGCTGGAGGTTGTGTGAGGACAGTGATAACCCTTCCGTTCCTTGTGGCCCTGGGGATGCTTCTCTGTGAGCAGCTGGTGGCTCAAAAGACCCAGAAAAAACCCAGCCATTCGCCCCAGGCGCCGAGCTACCAAGTCGAAGTGATTGACGTTTCTCCAGTTCTGGGTACGGGGGTCTCAAAGGACCGTGTGCCAGCCAACGTACAGACCATCGATCGGAGCGAGATCGAGCAGAGGAGAGGGATTTCCCTGTCCGAACTTTTTAACGAAAGAGTGGGTAGCGCTACCGTGAACGACGCCACCACGAACCCCTTCCAGCAGGACATCCGTTTTCGGGGTTTTACTGCTTCTCCACTGTTGGGGCTGCCCCAGGGAATTGCTTTCTACCAAAACGGGGTGCGCATCAACGAACCCTTCGGTGACGTGGTCCAGTTCGATCTGGTACCCGACTTTGCCATTGACCGCGTTCAAATCCTACCGGGATCGAATCCGGTCTTCGGCTTAAACGCCCTGGGAGGAGCGGTAAGCCTGGAAATGAAAAACGGATTTGCTTTCCAGGGTATCCAGGCTCAGGCTTGGGGCGGAAGTTTTGGCCGGTACCACCTTACGGGGGAGTACGGAGGCCAATCCGGTCCTTGGGCCGGCTATTTGGGTGTGGCCAGGATTGCAGAGGACGGATGGCGCGATCACTCCCCCTCTGAGCTGGGACAGGTATTCGGCGATCTGGCCTTCCGTCAAGATCGGCTGGACCTGGGGTTGAGTCTGACCCATGCTCATACCGACTTGAATGGCAACAGTCTCTCTCCAATCGAACTCCTGGCCGCCGATCGGACGGCGGTTTTCACGTTCCCGGATAACACTCAAAACCGACTCACCTTCCTGCAAATGCGATTCAACTTCCATCTGACGGACGGGTTCTCCTTTCAAGCCAACGCCTATCACCGCAATCTTGACCGCAATACCCTCAACGGCGACGCGAGTGACTTCGAAGTGTGTGAACCGGAGGCGCGCCCCCCTGTGGCACCCTTGAATGCATTATGCGAGGGGGGTGCGGGGGGAGCGATCGTGGATCGTTCCACAGGAGCCTTCGTTACCGAGCGGACTGCCGATGGCGACGGTGTCTTCAATCGAACGACAACGGCTGGAGACGGTTACGGTACCTCCCTGCAATCCACTCATGAAGGGGAGTGGTTCGGACGGGAGAACTTCCTGGTATTGGGTTTGGCCGCGGATTTCGCGGACATTGATTTCGCCAGCAACACGGAGGTCGGCACTCTGACCCCGGACCGGACGGTTGATCCCACTGGAATCTTCATCGGAGGGTACGAAGAGGCCTCCAATGACGAGTTCAACACCGACCTGCTTTCGCGCAGCCGCTCCTACGGACTGTATTTGAGCGACACCCTTGCCCTGGTTGACCGGTTCTACCTTACCCTGGCCGGACGTTACAACTTGACCAATATCCAGATCTTCGACAATCTGGGCACGGATCTGAATGGGGACCACAACTTCCGCCGCTTCAACCCTGCCCTCGGTCTGACCGGTCAATTGACGAATCATTGGACCGCCTTTGCTGGCTACAGCGAATCGAATCGTTCCCCCACCGCCGTGGAACTCAGCTGCGCCGATCCGGAAGAAAGCTGTCGCGTTCCCAATGCCTTTATTTCCGATCCCCCACTGGAGCAGGTCGTTGCACGCACCCTAGAAGTGGGCATGCGCACCCGGACGCCGGCCTCACTGAAGGGGGCCGTGATGGGTGGGTCGGTTGCTATTTTTCGCTCCCGCAACCTGGACGACATCATTTTTGTGGCCTCTCCGAGCCTGATTGGAACGGGCTTTTTTCAGAACGCCGGAGTCACCCAGCGGCTGGGATTGGAGCTCGGCTGGGAGGCGAGCTATGGTAACCTCGTCTGGTATACCCACTACTCGCTTGTCGATGCCACCTTCCAATCCGATCTGCTGCTGCCTAGCGACCGGCAAGTCAATGACGCCGCCGATGAGAGCGGACAACTGCAGGTTCGGTCTGGAGATCGTCTCCCCGGTGTTCCCCGACACAACGGCAAGTTTGGGTTGGGCTACGCGATCCGTCCCGGCTGGAGTGTCGCACTGGATTCGATTCTGGCCTCCAGCCAGATCTTTCTGGGGGATGAGGGCAACGACCAGGAGGAACTCAGCGGTTACGGGATCGTGAACCTACGATCCACTTACCGGATCCACGAGCGTCTGGAGGTTTTCCTCATGATTAAGAATCTCTTCAATCGGGATTACGCCAGCTTCGGTGCCCTCGCCCAGTTGGAGGTGGATTTGGTGGAAGCCCCTCAGGCTGAAGACCCGCGCTTTCTCGGTCCCGGGACACCCCGAGCTGCCTGGGGTGGTTTTCGCATCAGATTCTAGGCGTGTAGCCCTCCACCGCCGGGTAATCCATGCTCGTTTTCACTCTAACGGCCTTCACGCTGGTTGCCTTCGCCGCCCAACTCCCTACTCTGTCGCATGGCCCTGGGCGGGAGTCTCATCGATCCCATTTCGTTTACCACGGTTCGACTGGTGAGCGGTGTGGTCATTCTCATCCTGGTTTCGCGACTCAGGGCCGAGCCGCCTGTTCCGGCCACCCGTGGCTCCTGGGGCTCGGGACTTGCCTTATTCTCGTATGCGGCTGCGTTTTCCTTGGCCTACCGATCCTTGGATACCGGAATGGGTGCGCTCATCCTTTTCGGGTCCGTTCAGGCGACGATGATCAGCGCAGGCCTCAAGTCGGGGGAGCGGCCGCTTCCCGTTCAATGACTGGGTATGGGCGTTGCACTGTCAGGCCTAACCTATCTTGTCTGGCTGGGGATCGCTTGGGTAGTGTACTCGGTTCGCGGCAGACGGGCGGCAACGCCGATTTTATCAACCACGGGCAACTTTGTTCGAGCAGCACCTTTGGCGGCCATCGCCAGTGTTATCTTCTTCTCTCTGATTCATGTCGAAGCAGCCGCTATACTTCTTGCCCTTGTCTCTGGAATGCTCACATCCGGACTTGCGTATGTCCTCTGGTACAGGGTTCTTGGCAGCATAACGACGACCCAAGCGGCCATTGTGCAGCTCCTGGTACCGGTGTTGGCTGCTTTCGGCGGTGTGGGTTTTCTAGCAGAAGGAGTGTCGGTAAGGCTGGCCGTGGCGAGCGTTGTGATCGTGGGTGGGGTAGGCATGGCCGTATTGAATCGCTGCATCCAAGCCGGATTGATGCGGCCCCAAGATGCAAGGTGGTGTCCTGTAACTGCCTTTGAGGGCAGTCCCCAGGCTATGCATCAGGCGATTGTGGAGAAACAAGCCAGGGACGACAGCCTGGGTGTGCTTCCTTGCTGGACGGTTGCTTGATCCTCTGCCAAAAATGCAGAGGACCTACTGAAGATTAACCAGGGAGAGAAGGAGGAAATAATGGGGAGAGTCCTCGCTCTACTCTACGGCGTTGTTGCCTACCTGGTCTTTTTTGTCACGTTTTTGTATGCCATCGGTTTTGTCGGCAACCTGGGCGTTCCAAAATCGATTGACATCGGTCCGGAAACTCCCGGACTGCCAGCCTTTGTCATCAATGCCCTTCTATTGGGTCTCTTTGCCATCCAACATAGCGGCATGGCTCGGCCGGGATTCAAAAAGTGGTGGACGAAGATTGTTCCGAAACCGGTTGAACGCAGCACCTATGTGCTAATCGCCAGCTTGCTCCTCATCCTGCTTTATTGGCAATGGAAGCCTATGCCAACGCTGATCTGGAGTATCGGTAACGAAACAGGGACTCTGCTTCTTCAGGCACTCTTTTGGATGAGTTGGCTGATCGTCCTTCTCTCGACCTGCATGATCGGTCACTTCGATCTGTTGGGTCTGCGGCAGGTGTATCTGCATTTCCGCAACCAAGAGTATCCGCCGCCCACCTTGGTTCAGCCGGGATTCTACAAGTACATTCGCCACCCCATCATGCTGGGCTTCATGATTGCTTTCTGGGCCACCCCTCAAATGAGTGTCGGTCATCTGCTGTTTGCCATCGCAACGACTGCCTACATGTTCATCGGCATCCTGCTGGAAGAACGTGACCTGCACGGGTTTCATGGTCAAGCCTATGAGGAATACCGCCAGCGCGTGTCGATGCTACTCCCGCTGGGTGGAAAGAAGTGAAACCGGCATCTGAGAGTGGTCTCGCCTCCTAGAAGATCCCTCCAAGGGGGGCTGGACGCTCAAGAGCTGGCAGTAGAGGCGGTGTGCAACCCAATCACGGCTTGGCGAGACCCTTGCTCCGCTTGCCTCTGTATCCGGCGAATACCCATTCCTCCTCGGGCTCAAGAGAGCCTTCGACACGCTGAACGTGAGTCCACTTTTCCTCTCCGAAGAGCAATCCCCACGGACTCCGCCTTTTGTAAAAGCGGATCCGCGTGACTCTGAGCCGCTCTCCTTTCTGCAAGCGAACCACGTTGTACGCCTTCCGGAGACCGTCCTTGAGTCGAATATTGTTGGCGGTGACGAGCAATACGTCTCCAGCCTCAATCTTGTCGACATCAATTCGGTTCGCCGCAAGTTTGGGGTTGCCTGGGCCAGATGCTAGACAACCTGAAGCCATCGTCAACACGCCGAGGAGCAACAAGCTTTTGACGGACAGTCTCACGGTCAATTTTCTTCCCCGATAATATTGGTCTACCGACTCAGAGCTGGTAGACCAAGGAAATAGCTTCCAACTTTCAGGAATTAAAATCGGTGTTTCAGGCTGATGTTTTGAGCTTCGCTCTCTGCGATGGCCGCTTTCCAGACTTCATACAATTGCAAGGGCGATTTCCTCAGTCGTGAGATTGACGTGGGTGTGTTGATTCAATTCTTCTTCAAACTGTTCTGACGTCATCAGGTCGTAGCCGATGTGCTCCTGGAATAACCACGTGGTCTTCGTCGGCTCGAGGATGACGTCTGGATTGAACAACCAACCGATGTCATACACCTTCTCCGGCTGCTTGCCTATGAAGACAATCTTGCCGACGTAGCGTCCGTCAAGCAGGTAGACGTTTGGGCAGAGGTAGTGGATTTCCCATCCTTTCTGACTCAGGGCTTCCAGGGCGAACTGGCCTATGGCTTCGGGGTGAAGGCTTGTTTCGACGTTGATGTGCATGTGCGGCACGCTGGGCCGTGCGGCGATCTCCAGGCCATGCTGCCAGTGCGCGGACACGAAATATCGTCGGCAGGCATCCTCCTGCTGCGGCCCCACACTTCGAAACGGGAAGCCCTGGTAGTACTCCTCCATGTAGAAGCGGTTCCAGAGCAGGAGGTTGGAGTCCCGCTCTACGCCGTGAGCCGGGCGAATCCCAACCCCTTCTTTATAGATCAAGATAAGGTCGAAGTGAACCTTGCCCCGAGGTTCAATGCAGTGCAGCTGCAGGAGTCCGGGACGCGGTCGAATCTTGTTGATAGCGTGATCGATCGGCCAGCCCCGCTTTGAGAAGTAGCGGCGGAGGATCTCTTCCATCGACTCGGGGTGGATCGAGGTGTAGACGTAGCTGTGCACGTGAGCGTTGTAAGGATCGGGATCCTGGAGATAGGCAAGGAGGCGACGCCAGTGATCCGAAGTTCGCAAGTACACCTGAATCTCGTTTACCAGATCATGTTGGTGCAGCGTGTTCTTCCTGGTGCGTTGAAGTTTAATGCATTACGGCCCCTGCTGAGACGTTGATTGCCTGTCCGGTAATGGCCTTCGCTCTTTTCGAAGTGAGAAAGAGCGCACAGTCGGCGATCTCCTGTGGGTCCAGGATTCGCTTCTGTGGGATGTTCGGAAAGTAGACAATGTCCAGGACCTCATCCCGACCAACACCATGTGCCTTGGCAAGACTGTCCAATTGGTTCTCAACGATATTCGTCCGCGTGATTCCCGGGCATATGGCGTTGACGTTGATGTCGTACTCAGCCACATCCAGTGCGGCAGACCTCGTCAATCCGATGATGCCGTGCTTCGCAGCGGTGTAGGCCGACTTGAACTCAGCTCCCTCCTTCCCAAGGGTGGAAGAAATGTTAACGATGCATCCCTGTCGCCGGGGAATCATTGAACGCAAGGCTGCCTGGGTGCAGAAGAAGGAACCCGTGAGGATCACGCCGATCAGGCGGTTCCATTGGGCCTCAGGGAAGTCAACCAGGGGAGAGACGTGCTGGACGCCGGCATTGTTTACGAGGATATCGATACTGCCAAAGGACTCCAGCACCTCCTCACTCATGCTGTCGACGCTTTTCTTGTTCGCCACATCGGTTTCAATGGCTAGCGCCTGACCACCGCGATCGACGATTTCACGGGCGGTCTTATCGGCTGCCAGCCGATTGATGTCGGCAATGGCAACGGCCGCGCCTTCTCCCGCCAAAGTGAGCGCGATGGCTCGTCCGATCCCGTCGCCGCCACCTGTGACGATGGCTCCTTTGCCGCTGTGCTCCATGGTTGTTGCCGTCTGTCGTTCATTCGGCGTGCGGTCGGGAAAGCTGAAGAGTCTCTGCAGTAATCACGTCCACGACGGCCGGCTGGCCGTCCTGGGTGGCTTGAATGCCTCGCTCCAGAGCGGCGCGCAATTCGGAAAGCTTTTCCACTCTCTCGGCATGGCAGCCCAGGGCAGAGGCAACGGCGGCGTAATCCCCGGTTTCGGTTGCCACCTTGTAGCGGGCGATGGATTCCGGAACATGACGGTTGTAACCGCTAAAAACCGAGTCGTGCTTGACGACGGTCAGAATGGGGATGTTTTCGCGTGCCGCGGTTTCCCAGTCCATCCCCGTCATTCCTACCGCGGCATCTCCCATCACGTTGACGACCAGCTTTTCGGGATGGGCCATCTTGGCCCCCATGGATAATCCCAGAGAGAACCCCAACTGGGAGGATTGCCCCCAACCTAGGTAGCTGCGCGGTGCTGCAGCCTGGTAGAAGACGCACTGAATGTCGCGGGAAGTACCGGAGTCGTGGGTGAGCATGCTCTGGTGCGGTTCGATCACCGACCAGAGTTCCCGGAACATTCGATAGCCGTTGATGGGCTCGGAATCATCGTCGAATAGCGGTCGGTATTGCTCCATCCACCGGCGGCGAAGGGAGGCGATGGTTTGCGCAGAGCGCCGTCGAAGGCTCTTTTGCTCCTCTCCGACTCGGCCCTCGAGTTCCTGGGCCAACTGCTGTAGAAACAGCTTGGCATCGGCCACCACCGGCACAGCCGCCTCATGCTCCTTATTGATGTCGCCCGGATCGACGGTGGCATGGATGATGGTCTTTCCAGCAGGAACCTCCGGTGTGAAGGGAGAGAGGCTCAGGCTGGAACCAACCGCCAGCATGACATCGGCTTCCCTCAGATAGTGGGCCACCATGGGTGTCGTAACGTAGGCCCCGACCCCGGCCGAAAGCTCATGCGTTTCCGAGAAGGAGCTCTTCCCCTGGAGGGTGGTCATGACTGGCGCTCCCAGAAGTTCCGCGACTTTCTGCAATTCTTCGGGGGCCTCGGCATAGAGCACTCCCTGTCCCGCCCAGATCAAAGGGCTCTGAGCAGCCAGCAGTCGTTCCGCGGCCTCGCGTACAGCCCCCGCATCCGCCGCAGATCGCATTCTCGGCACGGGCGTGTACTGCAGTTGCCCCGCAGACTCGGCCGAAACCGCATCCTCCAGAAGCTCCAGAAGAACGGGTTGAGGTCGTCCCGATCTCAGAGCGGTGAAAGCACGCCGAACCCGCTCGGGAATCTGCTCGACCCCCAGGATCTTTTGCGCCATCTTGGTGGTGGCTCGATAGTTCCGCGTGGACTCAAAGGAAGGAGACACACCGACAAAGCTGCTCCCCGGATGTCCAGGCAAAAACAGCACCGGCGTGGAATCGGTGTAAGAGTGGGCTACCGGTGCGAAGGCGTTCTCGGCTCCGGCCCGAGCCTGCACGGTAAAGCAGCCTATGGAGCGTCCATTGGTGGAACGTGATACCCCGTCAGCCATGTTTCCGGCCACCCTCTCTTGCCGAGTCGTGATGAGCCTCAACCCGGCTCGACTCATAGCTTCCATGATCGGGGTAAGGGGGAAACAAAAAACCTGGCGCACCCCCTCCATCTGGAGAATCTGAACAAAAAGATCGGCTCCGGTCATTTGGACTCTTGAATCAAGGGGAATATGGGCAGCTGATCAGCCCGGACCGCCGCTCCAATAGAGGGCGATCTCATCACCCCCAGGTTGAACTTGACGAAGCTCCTCATAGTACCCGACATTCCTCATACTTAACTGTCACATATGAGGTCCGCCGACCTCCCTGTGACGAAACCTAGCAGTTTGTCACCATTGCGTCAACGATTCCCTCGTCTTCTCTGGAGTTGTATACTTGCCCGATGAATCGTAGGAAGTTTATGGCACTTTCGGGCACAGCGGTTACCGCGGGCACGTGGTCGAGGGCCTCGGGATCGGTTGGTTCCGAGCAGCGCCCAGGGCTATCCAAGGAGTTCCTGCTTGGCGTCGAGTACTATCGGGCACCTATGCCTCCACCCCAGTTTTGGGACAGGGACTTCGCTGACATCCGCCGTTCGGGTCTGCGCATCGTCCGAACCTTCTCCTACTGGAACTGGATGGAACCTCAACCTGGCAGATATGAGCTGGAGGACTTCGACCGATTCTTTGAGCTGGCCAAAAAGCATGATCTGGTGGTCTGGTTCGATATGACGCTTGCGACCCATGGGGCAGCCCCCGAGTGGATGAGGCGTCGGCATCCCGATATGCGGGTGGTCTCGAGCGAGGGACAGGTAGCGGTGCCCCGGGCCGGAAACGCTGCGCCCCAGGGCAGACAGTGGCATTGTTACAATCACCCCAAGTGGCGGGAATATGGAGGGGCTCTTCTGCGCGCCGTGGTCACCCGATACAGGGACGCACCGAATCTCTTCATGTGGAGTGTCTGGGACGGCGTGGCGCCGGCGGCGGCGCACTACGGTTTTCCCGAAGGCTGTTATTGTGAGCACTCGATCACGGCCTACCGCAATTGGTTGAAGCGACATTTCACGCTGGAGCAGTTGAACCGGAAACTGCACCGGCGATATCGGGACTGGGCAGATGTGGAGCCAGCCCGGTCGGGTTCGGCGATCGTGGAGATGATGTTGTGGAAGGAATTTCAGAACGAGGATCTTCGGGACCAGGTCCGATGGCAGGTAGAGGTGGTTCGGAGCCTGGATGATCTACATGAGATAAGAGGGCACGGGGGCGGTTCCCCCCGAATCTGGGATGAGTTGAGTGCCGGGGAACTCGACTCCTGGGGATTCTCTGCACGCAGCAATGACTTCCTCACCAGCGATGATCCCTACCGCTTCAGTAACATCTGTTTTGCCACCGACTGGTCACGAAGCATCGGCGTCGGCGGCCGCTGGTGGTATGAGGAAATTTACGCGGGCATGAATCCTAAGAGCATGCATCACCAGAAACAGACTACGCCCCAGGAGATCAGCCTCAATATGTGGCTGGCGTTGGCACGAGGGGGCTCCGGCGCCCTGTTCTGGCAATACCGGCCGGAGTATATGACTTTTGAGGCTCCAGGTCTCAATCTGGTCTCTCTGGGTGGGGTGCGACTGCCCCGCCTGGCAGCAGCGGAAAAGACGATCCGTCAGATCGAGCAGGTAAAGCCGTACCTTCCACTCAAGGTGCCCAGGGCCGAGGTGGCCATTGTCTATCACGAGAAGAGCGACCTGCTGCATCAGTTCGGTCAGGCTCGGGCGGACTACTTAGCAGCCTTGAAAGGTACCTACAGGACACTGTGGGAGCACAATATTCCGGTGGATGTCGTCAGCCCGCGGAAGAATTGGGACCACTATAAGATGGTGTACCTTCCCAAGATGGCTGTGCTCGATAAAGAGCTGGTAGAGAAGGTAAAACAGACGGTGAGTAACGCTCAGGGCACCTGTCTGGTGGCCGATGGCCCCTTCGGAACCAACAGCGGCAACGGCCGTTTCAGTTATGACCCCCCCGAGGGTCTATCCGAGTTGTTTGCCGTCAAGACCCTGGATCACAGCCGGGTAACAGCAAAGGACATCCGTGATGGCTCCAATCGTTTGCGCCTGAGGATGGGTGAGTTCCCGATGAGCCGCGAGTGCAACTATATCGGGCTCCAGCTTTCAGATCAGGCGCAGGCAGCTGCCTGGTATGGAGATGAGGTAGTGGGAATGCAGACCCCTGATCGCCGCTTTACCTGGATCACCGTACCGCTGTGGGAGGCCTTTGACACACCAACTCGAGACGAGGTGCTGATTCCCCTGGTGCAATCCCTGGGCATCGCGGCACCTGTCAGGACGCAGGGCGGTCGGATCATTGTGCAGCTGGCCCGATCTAGGCAAGAGGACATGCTGATGTTCCTGTTCAACCTGGAGCCCCGAAGCACTGAAACCGTGCTGACCCCACAGTGGGCTTTCTCGGCGGCTCAGGACTTGATTGAAGACAGCGCTCTAAGAGTGCAAGGGGACCAGTTCAGGGTTCTGGTACCAGCTGGTGAGGTCAAGGTCATACTGGTCAGATGACGACAGACCAAGGACTCTTCGACAAGACGATCAGCAGCGCTAGCCCGGATTGCATGATCGCGTTGGGGTATCAAAACAGGTCGTAGCAGCCGTACCCGCCCACTCGTGTCCGAGGGTCGTGAAGCTGTTCTTGAACTGGTGACAACCAGTGAAGTCGACACACCATAGGGAGACCTGATTGTGAACAGAAGACAACTGCTGCAATCGATCTCGAGCCTGTCTTTCCTGGGATTCTCCGGCAAGGCGGCCGAATCGGCGGCGCTGACCGCGCCCCCTCCGGAAGCGCCCGGCAAACCATCCAGTGGACAGTATGATTGCTACAATGACGACTGGGTCCGAACCGATCCGGACCTGGTACTCTACCTGCCCTCGGAACCGGCTTTTGCGGCCGAGGGCAACGACCACCTTCTTGTCGAGGTGACACCGGGTGGTGACCTGCTGGCTATCTGGGCCATGGCCGACCAGCATCCGCCGGCGGCCGGAAATTCGGTTCTCTATCGGGTGGTCTTTGCTCGCAGCCGGGACAACGGTGTCACCTGGACAGCTCCCCGAACCCTGGCCGCGCCGACCCGACATGGGACCTACACCAACTTCGGCTGGCCCGTGATCAGCAAGACGGGTCGCATCTATGTTTTCTACAACTTTGCGCCTGGCGTGGGAGAGGGCTTCATCAACGCTCTCATGCGATGCAAGTACTCCGACGATGACGGGCATACCTGGATAGACGCTGGGATCGACATCCCTTACCGGCGCAGCAGCAAATTCGACCATCCTGATCCCCGCGTGCTGAGTCGGTGTATCGTGTGGCAAAAACCGATCCGCGACGCCAAGGACCGCCCGGTGGTGGCCTTTACTCGAAGCACGAACGATTATGTTTTTCCGGCCTCCAAGGACAAAAACTTTAAGGAGTGCCGGTGCGAATTCATTCGCTATGAGAACATTGATGAGGGTCCCCACCCCAAGGACCTGAAGCTCACCTACCTGCCCGAGGATGAGGACCTGATTTCGGTACCGGTCAGTTTCGAACCCGAGAAGTCGGAGGGGTACACCTTCTGCCAGGAGCCGGGCCTGGTTCTACTGCCTGACGGACGGTTGTTCGCGGCTATGCGGACCGCCAACGGGCAGGTCTGGTACTCAGTTTCCGAGGACGAGGATGACCTCAAGTGGCGCCCCTCAGAGATGTTGCGATTCAAGGACGGCGGCGACCCGATTCTCAATCCGGTAGCTCCCACCCCGATGTTTCGCCTTTCCGATGGCCGCTATCTCCTGTTCATGCAAAACCACGATGGCTACGGCTATGGAGGACATGGCCCCATGGACCTGAACAGCCGCAGACCACAGTTCTTTGTAGTCGGAGAGTATCGCCCGGGAGCCCACCAACCGGTCTGGTTCAGCCAACCCAAGATGATCTTCGACACCCAGAGCGTAGGGATTTTTCCGCACTACTTCAAGTGGCTCTCCATGTACGCCAGCTTGACCGAGCATCAGGGCAAACGCATCTTCTGGTACACGGACCGCAAGATCTTTGTGCTGGGCCGCTACATCACCGACGAGATGCTGACCGACATGACGGTGCCCACGGTCTAAGCGGCGGACCTTTTCCTCACTCTAGGAAGAGTAAACTCTTGGTCTGCTCGACCGTAGCATTGGAGAATCTTTGGGCCTCTTGCTTCCGGGACAGGAGAGGGGGTACTGTGTCGGTTACGGGGATCTGAATTGGAAATTTTGGACTTATGCGAATAACGGATGTCCACACTTACGTGGTAGCAAATCCGCCTCCGTATCGCGGGGGGCCCTATTTTGTTTTCCTGAAATTGAGCACGGATGATCGGCTTGAAGGCTTCGGGGAGGTCTATGGAGTGCCGTTTCACCCGCACCAGGTGGCCCAGCTGATTGCAGACGTCGCGGAGCGGTACGTAGTCGGTTGGGAACCATTCCAGATTGAACGGCTGTGGCGGATCATTTACTCCAGTGGCTACAGCCAGCATCCCGACCTGACGCTGGGCGGAGTGCTCAGTGGCATTGAGATGGCCTGCTGGGACATCGTGGGTAAGGCCCTCGATCAGCCAATCTATAACTTGCTGGGCGGCCCGGTCCACGAGAAGCTTCGCTCCTATACCTACCTTTACCCGGAGTTCGATGACTTGGCACCCGGGAGCGCAACCCAGGATGTCTTGGCGGTGGCCGACGTTTTTGGCGATCCGGAGCTGGCACCGAAAAGGGCCGCTGACTATGTTGAGCAGGGCTTTACAGCCTTGAAGTTCGACCCTGTGATGCCCATGTCCGCCTTTGACCCTCGACAGCTTTCTTTGGAGTCGCTCGATAATGCGGAGTTGGTCACGAAGAACATTCGGGAAGCAGTGGGTAGCAAGTGTGACCTCTTGGTAGGAACCCACGGCCAGATGACCACCTCCAGTGCGATCCGACTCGCCAGGAGGCTGGAGCCCTACGATCCGCTCTGGTTTGAGGAACCCGTGCCACCGGAGAATGTGAAACAGATGGCTCGAGTGGCCCGATCGACCAGCATCCCGATCGCGTCGGGTGAGCGTCTGAGTACCAAGTATGAGTTCGCGCAGTTGCTGGCGGAGCAGGCCGCAGCCGTTCTCCAGCCCGCACTGGGGCGAGTCGGGGGCATATTGGAAGCTAAGAAGATTGCCGGCATGGCGGAGGCGCACTATGCGCAGGTGGCTCCGCATCTTTACTGTGGGCCAATAGAAGCGGCCGCCAATATACAGTTGGCCACCTGCAGCCCAAACTTCTTGATCCAGGAAAGTATTGAGACCTTTGGCGGTTTCCACGCTGAGATCCTCAAGGAGCCCATTGTCTGGGAAGACGGTTACATCATACCTCCCAGCAAGCCCGGGCTGGGTGTCGAACTGGACGAGGCAGTTGCTTCGAACCACCCCTACACCGGAACCCTGTTTCCGGAGATGGTGGACCGACCAATTTGGCCTTGATCTCAAAGAAAAATGTCACAAAACATCCCATCAGGAGCCTCTGCCGCAAATCCTGATTCCCGCAAACGAAATGTGGCGTGTCGTCAAATTGCTTGGCCCAGGCCAGGGATCAGAGGCACTTTTCAGCGGAAACATGAGGGAACCTTGTTCCTTAGGTTGGAGGGCTGATAGATTTTAACCATTCACCACGGGGAGACCTGAAAAGGGTCCATCCGAGGCTGATATGAGGAATGTCGGCTGAAACAATCCTCAAAAGGAGGGAATATGAGTCTGAATGTGAAACGTTTCGTGCTGGGTATCGCTGGCAGCTTCTTGCTGGTCAGTCCGCTTCTCGCACAGAGAGGTCAGGTCTCTGGTGAGGTTCTCGATCCGGATGGAAAACCGATCAAGGATGTGCTTATCCGGATTATGGCGCTGTCGTCGAGTAAGGTATACAAGGTCAAAACCGACAAGAAAGGGCG
Organism: Acidobacteriota bacterium; assembly: GCA_965205565.1. GTDB lineage: Bacteria > Acidobacteriota > UBA6911 > RPQK01 > CBDBID01 > CBDBID01. The sequence goes on along the minus strand of CBDBID010000035.1, from coordinate 103,274 downwards.
GTATTTCCACGGCAGCGTCAACATCCAAGACCGTTATAGGGTGGTGGCTGAAAAAGAAGGCTACACGCCGCAGTTCGTGACGGGCCTCGTGCCGTCTTGGGGAGGTGAACAGAGACGAGGAATCTTGGATTTCGTACTCCAGCCCGGCCCGCGAGGATACCTTGACTTTGAATTGACCGATGAGGAGCGCGAGGAGTTCAAACGGCAGGAAGAAGAGCAGATCCAGCAGCAAAAGGTGGCCGCCGAACTTTCCGGCTACTTCGGCGTGGGTGTGAAGGCTTTCAATGCCAAGGACTATGAGGGGGCGCTCTCCTCCTTCAGGCAAGCGGTGCAACTGAATCCAGAAAATGGCGATATCTGGGGCAATATTGCCGCTTGCTATTTCAGCCTGACGGAGTACGACGAGGCGATCAAAGCCTACGAAACGGCCATCAAGTATAAAACCAAAAAGACCAATTTATACAAGCAGCTAGGTAATGTTTACTCCCGCAAAGGCGACCAAGAAAAGGCAATAGAGTACTGGGAAAAGGCAGCCAGCGTTGGGGTGGAAGGAGATCCTGAAGAAGCGGCGATCAGCTACTTTAATCTGGGTGCTACCTACACCAATGCAGGCCAAAACATCGGAGCCATCGAGGCCTTCCAAAAGGCCATCAAGCACAATCCGGAACACTCCGAAGCCCATTATCAGCTGGGTGTAACGCTAGTGGGGATCAATCAGATGGAAGACGCCATCACCCATCTAAAAAGATACCTGAAGTTGAGTCCAAACGGCAGCAATGCCGAGGTTGCCAAGGCATTGATCGAGCAACTCGATCAATGAAGTCCAATCAGTAGATTCTTCCCCGATCGGGGTAGTGATAACCTGATTGGCTACTGGATTGAGGCCCTACTCCTTCACCGGCTTCCAGTGGATGGCGTAAAAATCGGTTGTGTCTTTCACTCTTTCCCAATCGCGGTCTGAATGTCCTCCGATAGAGGGGTGAGTGCAAGAGCCGGCCAGGGTCAGGATCGTGTCGTCGGCCAGAACCACGCTAGCGCTGTAGCTTCCCGGGAAGTTCGTGGAGTCGAGATAATACACCTCATCCTTCCAGGTTTTGCCCTCATCGTGGCTGATCAGGGCCCGATTGCCGGGAAGGCCCGGACCGTAGCGGGTATCATGAACCACCACCACGGTGCCGTCGCTCTGCGCCGCAGGATAGCCAAAGGTCTGACCGTAAACCGTAGTGAGCATGCGGGGCCGGGACCAGTTGACTCCATCGTCCTTGGAGTTCATCAGGAAGACATTCTTGAGGCCCGGTTCATCCGGCTGGGTGGCGTAGAACCCCATGTACTTAACCAGCTCGGGCGGGTCTTGCGGCAATCTGTGCCTCTGTACCCGCACCGTGGCCAGGATTTCTCCGGACGGCAGCCGCGTGGCCGCTCCCTCGTTAGCCCAATCCCACATGCGGAAAGGGCCCCGCCAGTCCCTGTCAAGAGAGCGGTCTATTTCAAACTGACCGGAGGAGCACAACCGAAAAGCCAGCGTCATCACTCATGCCCACCGCACTCCATGGCCTGGGGTCGATGGCTAATCTGGTTCAGTCGAGGCGTGAACGGAGGAAGCACTCTGTTTCAGAAAGTGACCGAGCTATAGGAACCTCGGCCGGAATGCCATCCAGCCTTCCGGAGCTTCCCAAAAAGACGATTACAGGCTTCTTGTAAGATTTAGCCAGAACCACTTCACTGGCTGTACCAAGTCCGCCGGGAAGGGCAATGACTACATTAGAGGACAGGATGTTGATGTGGTTTCGAGACATTGGCTCGGTGCCTCCAGGTCCGCTAAGAGGCAGATGGGTTAGGATCGGGATCTCAATCCAGGGATTGGGATAACCTTCCTTCAGACGGCACAAAGGATCTGCTTCTCGGCAGGGAAGAATTCCGATAACGGCACCAAGCCGGTTAGGTGTGTTCGCGAAGGACCGACTTACTGAGGTCATCACGCCGCGACCACCACCTGTTAAAAGATGTACCCCTAACGTAGCCAGCAGTCTGCCCAGATCGGTGGCAAGCTCGACATGTTCCTCTTCTCCTGAGCCCATCACTCCGACGATTTTTCGTCGTCTTAATGCCAAGATTTTTTCTCCTTGGGGCGGAGGACTACACTGAAATGGTCGTTTTCGTTGCGTTCTAACAACTGTACCCTCACCGCATCAAGCCCGTCACGAAACATGCTGGGGCAAGCTCGACTGACCCTCGTCCCGAAACCCCGTGAGAGCGCGTACGAATAGAATCGCTGAGCCCTCAAGGAATCTCAAGAAGGGGCCACAGACTCGTAACCGCTCTCCCAGCACCGGATGTTGGCGGCAGGTCTGGAGCAACGGCCCGATATCCATGCGATCGATGCCCGGATCGCTGCAAATAAGCACTGGGTGAAAAGAGCCAAGAGCGAGCGGTATCCCAAAATTATGGGAGCGTTTAGTGGAGGATGGACGCGCTTTGCCGAACTGAGCTTGGGGAAGTTACTCTTTGGCGGATTTGCCTTCAAGTTGCCTCTTTTCACCGGGAGACGCCTGGAAGCAAGTATCGATGAAGCCAAGCGGAATCTCGAGGAAGTGAAGACTGCAAGGACCACCCTCGTCCAGAGCATCCACCTGGAAATAAGCTCCGCTTACCACCACCTGATCACTGCCGTGGAAACGGTAAAGGCCAATCAAGAGATTATCAAGCAGGCGGAAGAAGCGCTGCGGCTCGCCAGGATAAGGTATCGGATGGAATTATCCGACTTTGTAGAGTTGGTTGCAGCCCAGACTTCACAGATTTCTGCCCATAGCCAGTACGCCCGGGCTGTCTATGATTATAAGATCGGGCAGTCGGAATTGCGCTACGCGGTGGGCCGAATCAAATGACGAATAATCGAATTTCAAAGTGGCATTCGGCACATCAGACTCGCTGTTCGGAGTTCACCGGATGTCTAGCGAGGGTACCCTTTTAATCGTGCAGATCGTCAGTCCCGCCAGATTCTTGCCTGCGCCCGGCACGGGTAAGCTGGCCAACCATCCCAGCCCGAAGCAGCAACCAATGGCGATCGGCGCGTACAGGAAGAAGTGAACGGCGCCGGCTTGCTGGACCCGGTACAAGTACCACGGCGCTGGTCGCGAATCCCACCAGGGCGCCGATCCAGTTGGTACGGCGGGTGAAGATCCCCGCCACAAACAATCCGGCCAGCCCACCGCCAAAGAGCCCCGCAATCTTTACGTATCGGTCCCCTAGCGACGCATTTTTCAGCCAGGCGAGGAGGACCGCCGAGCCGGTCCCGACCACGCCCAACAGCAGGGTGAACCAGCGAGCAATGTTCAAGCAGCGGCGATCGGAAAGGTCCGGCTTGAAGCGCCGGAAAAAGTCGGTCGTGATAACCGTGGACATCGACTACCCCAGCCGTGCAAAGATGGCTGGCTCGCCACGCTCGTTTTCATCTGCACTTCACTCCCACCAGCGCCTCTTGGCTCAACGCCGTCGAGAGCTGGTTTTCCCAACTCACCCAAAGGACTCTGCAGCGCAACTCCTTCACCGGCGTCCAAGCCTTACGAAAAGAAATCCGACGCTACATCCAAGTCCACAACCAGGACCTGGCCAAACCTTTCCGCTGGACCAAGAGCGCTGCTTCGATTCTGCACAAAGTGGAAAAGGTAAAATCCGTTGCTGTAATTCAATTAAACTAATCAAACAGTACGCCAGACGCCAGATGAGATCTGCTACGGTAGGGGCAATCATGTGACTTGACCAAGCACGCCTGGCCGCACTCAGGGCACGGCTCGAGGTCAACCGGGAAACCTCTTGCGCCGTCTGCGCCCAGAAAAAACACAAGATTTCGATCCGTAGTTCAGAAGCTGCTTGAGGATTGCCACTGGGCCGGGCGATTCGTGACGTTTATCTACCTCTCGCCGTGGCGAATCAAATCAAACCGTAACCGGCCCAGCCCAGTCCGCAAAGAAACCCGAGCTCAACGTCTCTGGGGCTACGAGCTAGCGGGGTCTTGTACCCAATGACGGGAACTCGTCGCCGAAAGTCCAGGATGTGTCGATGCAGACAGATCGGTAAATCCTTTGGCCACGACGGACTCCGAGAAGTGCGTGCCGCTTTTGGGCTCCTCGCTTTCTAGAAGAACAAGAGGAGCTGCTGGCGACCTACTTCAAGCGAGCAATCCTGATGCTGGATGCTGATGACGCCGGCAGGGCGGCGACGCAGGAGTGCCTCAAACGCCTGGGACGGCGGATGTTTGTCAAAGCGCTGGAGGTGCCAGACAGACAACAGCTCGACGTGCTGAGCCGGGAAGCGATCGTCTTGCTCTTGATAAAGGGTAGGAGCCTCCACTTGAAGCTCCCACCAGGAGTGCGGGACACTCTAGACTTGTCAGGGCTTCCGGAAGCCCTGGGTTTTTTTAACACTGCCCCAGCGGGATTGGTTGGAGGTGTTTATAATCGTTCCCGGAATGGCGCACGAAGAGCAGCTGAAAATTCTGATGGATGGCGGGGTAGGGGAGTGGAATAAGTGGAGACAGCAGAACCCTAGAATCAAGGTGGACCTACGTGAGGCTGACCTGAGGGGGGTGAACCTGCTTGAGACAGATCTGCGTGAGGCGGATCTGAGTAGGGCAAACCTGTTCAGGGCGGACCTGCGTGAGGCGGATCTGAGGGGGGCGAACCTGCGTTGGACGGCCCTGCGTGGGGCGGATCTGAGGGGGGCGTACCTGATGGGGGCGGACCTGAGTGGGGCGGACTTGGGGGGAGCGAATTTGATTGGGGCGGATCTGAGGGGGGCTAGGGTGAATGGGGAGTTCGTGGATGAGGGGAACTTGAGTCGAGTGGTGGCAAGGCTTACGCAAAAAGAGAGCGAGTAGGCGGGTTGTCCACAACTACGGGTAAATGGAAGCAGAGGTGGACCCCATCGGTTGGACCAGTTGGCGGCATTTTTAAGGTGGACTCCGTAGTTCTTGTTGCCGCCAGTCTGGGAAATACTGAGAGGGGGCGAGCCCAAGGGCGAGGTCCCTCTCAGTATTTTTGGCCAGGCCAGTGCACACCTCCTCTGGGGTCGCTCCCTGATGGGTCGAATGGGGTCGTTGGGAGTTGTATCGCTCAATCCACTGTCCGATACCCAGTCGGGCCTAGGTTCCGGTTTCGAAAACATTCAGATAGACGCATTCGTACTTGAGTGAACGCCACAGTCGTTCGATAAAAACATTGTCCATCCAGCGGCCCTTGCCGTCCATCGAGATGCGCACGTCGGCATCTTTGAGTATGGCAATGAACTCGGTGCTGGTGAACCGACTTCCCTGGTCGGTATCGAAGATCTCCGGCTTATTGTTATTGTAGATCACCAGCGCTTGCTGCAGTGCCTCGGCACAAAAGTCCGGCTCCAGCGTGTTCGACAGCCTCCAGGACAGCACCATCCGGCTGTACCAGTCCATGATCGCCACCAGGTACAAAAAACCTCTCCGCATCGGAATGTAGTCACGTCCGCGCACCACACCTGATCGGGCTGATTGACCTCCAGATCTCGAAGCAGGTACGGAGACACTTGATGGCCCACATTGGGCTTGGAGGTGCGTGGCTCCGGGTAGATGGCTGCCAGGCCCATCTTTGCCATCAGGCGGCGCACTCGTTTACGGCCCACTCGATAACCCTGCCGACGCAAGTGATAAACCATCTGTCGGGACCCGTAGTAGGGCGTCTCTAAGAACTGCTCGTCCATTCGTCTCATCAGTTGCAGGTTCTGGAGGTTCTCTCCCTGGGGCTCATAGTAATACGTCGAACGAGACAAACTCATCAAAGAGCATTGTCTGCGGATGCTCAGCCGACGGTGCCCCGGCTCGATCGCGGCCTGTCTGGCCTTCACACTCAACGATCGAGCACTTTGGACAAAAAATCCTTTTCCACCGTCAGCTCGCCGATCTTGGCGTACAGCTCCTTGCTCTCGGCTTGTGTGCCGGCCCTGCCCTTGTCCGCTTTGCCCTTGAACACCTCCACCATCCCTTCTCGCACCCGTTTCTTCCCGTTCGTGATCAGATTCGGGTGGATCTCGTAGCGGGCTACCAGCTCACTCACGCGGTGTTAGCTTCGAAGCGCTTCAAGCGCCACTTTCGCTCTGAATGGTGTTGAAAAATTCCTTCGTTTTGCCATGACCCCTCGTCCTTTCTCATTCAGGTCGGAGCCACCTTAGCAAATGGTCCAGTTTTCGGGGGCCAGCTCTGGTCCCTTCGCACCCTCTTGACCAAACTCATCAAGATCGGAGCCAAGGTAGTTCAGCATAGCCGGATCGTGACGTTTCAGATGGCGGAAGTCGCCGTGATCAAGGAGGTATGGTCCGAGCTGTTGTCTCGGATTGACCGCTTGAGATGGAGTACGGCTTAAGCGTCGAGTGTTTCTGACCAAGTGGGTGGAGAAGTGTCTCCGCTTATCGAATTTTGCCAAGATTACCTACATAATCGAGGGGTCAGAGGCCTTTTTCAGCCGACCCATGAGGAAAAACACTTGCTCCCTGGTCGGAGGACTGATAGGTTTTGATTATTCACCACGGTGAGACCCGAAGAAGGTTCATCACAGGCTGATATGAGAAATTTCGGTTAAACACTATTTGGAGAAGCAAAGGAGAACGGAGCAATGTTCTGGTTGATGGTGATTTGGTCACTTGTGATCGGTGTCCTGCTCTTTCTGTACATCCGTCCAGGGTTCCGCAACGCCTCTCAGATTCTCAAAGCTTACGGCGGCCCCAAGGTTCGGGTCGTGTTTCCCCCTGCGGTCAAAAAGCCGGCCCACGCCAAGCCGCCCGAGACCGCCTGATTTTCGACACCAGACTGAGACCTCGAAAAGGACCCGCGATCCGGAACAGCGTGAGCGACCGGAGAACATCGTAACCGCCTCGTCTTCCCGCTCTCCTGCCTCTGCTCGAAGTGGCTCTGTCGAGCCGCATTTGTTAGGATAAAAGGGCACCCTCGAGTCGGGGGCTTTCTTTTTGGGACTGGAAAGTGGTGGGCGATACTGGATTCGAACCAGTGACCTCCGCCGTGTGAAGACGGCGCTCTAACCAGCTGAGCTAATCGCCCTTAGATGGAACGATCCAGTTTTAGAGGAGATGGGCTATCTGGAATCGCTGTCACCCAAGTCTCCTTCGCCGTCCGGTGCTTCGTCAGGGAAGTGTTGCGGACTCTCCCCAGCAGCCCCAGAAAGCATGATTTCACCTGGATTTCTGGACTTCGTTGAGTCGTCAAACATGTGCGAAGCATGGAACATTCCTGGCGAAGGCTACCCGAGGCAACTGGACACTGGATCTCAAGCAGTCTTGGTTGGGAGTTCTCCGCCCTCAACAACAGTTGCCTGAAGAAGCACCGGTCAGCCAATCCGCACGAGACCAGCGGCATTCGTCGGCAAACTTGAGGTCTCCAATGACCGCCGAGGCCCCCGATAGATAGAGCTGTTGTTCAGTGACGGAAACTCGACACCAAAAGTCCAGAATGTCGCTGTGGAAAGCGGGGCAGAAAACATCCGCCCTCGGTCTATTTTTTTACATATACCGTGCGTGTGGGAAAGGGGATATCGATACCATTTTCGTTTAGAGTATTGTAGATTAACTCCGTCATTTCAAGCTTTTTAGCAAACTGCTTGTTATAATCATCCACCCACACTCGAGCAGACATAGCGAGGGAAAAATCTCTCATATCCAAGAAGAGCACCTGGGGTTCAGGTTCTTGTAAAATACCGTCCAACTTTCTAATTGCATTCACGACAAGGTCTTTAACCTGAGCCACGTCAGTGCCGTAAGCCACTCCATAATTAACTGTAACTCTGATCCGCAGATCGGGTTTAGTGAAATTCTTGATCCGTGCATTAGATAGTTGCGAATTGGGAAGAGAGATCACTTCATTGTCGTAGGTCTGTAGTGTGGTACTACGAAGGCCAATATCCAACACCACTCCCAGTTCACCACTTTCTAGCATAACTTTGTCACCAACATTAATAGAACTATCCAAAATCAGCTGGACGCCACCAAAGATATTGGTGAGGCTGTTGTTCAAGGCCAAGCCAATGGCCAAACCACCTATACCTAAGGCGCCCAACATGGGACCAATGTGGATATCCCATTGCTGCAAAATTAGCAAAACACCAACAATCACCACCACGGTCTTGAGGGCTTTTCCCATAAGAGGCAGCAGAGCATCATCCAAACTCGACTGGGTTTGATTGACCCACGTTTTTTTTACCCACTGGGATAGCGCCTCAATCAACCCAGTTGCACTGCTCATCAACAGTACGACAAGCAAAGAAAAGAGAGTGTGCTGAGGAACAGGTGTATGTGAAGAAAAGGGCCTGAGGGCTACCATCAGACCAATCAAGGGGATCGAATAGGTCACAGTCCTCTTGATCGTCCTCATTATAATATCATCCACCTCAGTCTTGGTTTTGTGAACCCACGGCGACAGGATAAACGACAAGCTCCAGCGCAGAGCGACAGTCAGAACCAGCGAAAGGATGACGATTCCAAAGGATTGGATCCATGGGTTCGTCCAATAGGTACCGAGTTCTTTGATGTCGGCAAAAGAATCCATACCGAGCCTCCTTGTTTCTTGCCAATCTATGTAAACCTTTAACTCCGGATTGATGAGCCAATGTGGATGCGTGAGGTTTCTATATCGATGGAACCCATGAAGCTTGCGCCCTCTTCAAGTATGACACGAGGGGCCACAATGTCACCGCGAACCCGGCCAGATGCGCGGATGAGGATCTGCTTATCCGCGTAGAGGTTTCCTAGCACCGCACCCCCGACGTAGATAATTCTGCCGTAGATGTTCGCCTCAACGTGGCCGGTGGTGCCGATGGTGATGGAGTGGTGAGGTAGCTTGACGTCACCTTTCATCCAGCCTTCGATGACGAGATCCTCGCCGCCCACGAGGTCGCCCACCAGTCGAATGTCCTTTCCAAGAAGGGTCATTTGGTAGCCTCGCTATAATGATACATGGCCGGGTAGTAGTAGGCCTAACTGAGCTGCTGGGGGTAGGACCCTAAACAGAGGAAGGTGGAAGCCGTTGAGCCGCCGGAATCGGGCGAGGTCATGGCCCTTCCCCAAGTCGGTGGACTTCATCACCGCTACACGCGCTGAGCGGCGTGAACGCACGCATTCCACATTACGGATCGACTGCCGTTCAGCCATTTTTGTCTCCCGTAGCCACGACCCGTCGATCTCGACTTCTTGAGCGTGTGACTTGCCACCAGAGCCCAGCTTCCACACAATGTGACAGTCCCCGGCCGAGTTTCACCCTTGCCGGGAGTAGGGAAGCTGTTTGGGTCGATTAAACAGAAGGGACACATCAGGGTACGGTCAGCCACGAGCATCTAGATTACTGCCTCGATGAGTTCACGTTTCGTTTCAACCGGCGCAAGTCGCGGCAGCACTACAAAAGACCTTCATTTGCCAAGGAGTGGCGGGTAGGTTCGCTACGCGCAGTCTGAGAGAGGATCGAGGGTTGCAAAGAACAGTTATCGACAGCTAACCTCGGTCACGCCAGTTTCCGAGAAGGATTGTATCCGGAGGGATCTGAGCCCCCGGAACTGAACCAGTTTCAGTGCTAAGAATGGCTAAGGCGGCGGACTGATATTCTCTCCCATAATCCTGGTTTTCAGGTACTTGGCTGGTGCCTGGTTGCCGACCGCCGAGTGACGTCGCCTGTAATTGTAATAGTAAAAGCGCTGGTCGATCACTTTTTCGAGATCTTGCAACGTTTGAGCCTCGTGGATCAGGGAGCGAATCTTGATCTTCATCCGCCCCCAAAGCGATTCGATCCAGGGATTGTGGCGAGCTCCATTCTCGGAATAGGAGACCCGCACACCATCCTTGATCAAAAGTTGCCTGAGCCATCGGTAACTGGTAAAGACCGAGTCCTGGTCCTGATGAACGATTATCCCCTCTGTGTCAATTTCTCACCTCCTCAAGCGTTTCTTGGCTCGCTTCCAACCGCGCAGTGCCAACTGGCAAATGCTCCTGCCACCAATCGCCCAGCCGGCCACCCACCGGCTCTCCGGGTCGTGCATGGCCATCAGCCAGGCTTTTTGCCGCCCTCCTCGATATCTCAGTTCGGTGAAATCCGTGCTCGGCACCTGCAAGATGCCAAACTGTCTTCCCCGCACCAGGTCCAGCTACCCGCTTTGACTTTGCAGCACTTGTTGCACTCCACTGGGCTTGCGTCGGGGCAGCTGACGAACCACCGACCAAAGGTTTTCTCTCAACAGCCGCTTGACCCGTTTATGGTTGATCCGACGCTCCAGGCGCTCGCTCAGCTCCGGGACCACGGCGCCGGTAACCGTAATCGGGATTACTTTTGAGGATCTTTCTCATCTGCCTCTTGATGATCTCGGTATCCCGGCTGCCAGCCGACCGGTGGTTGCGGCCATGCCAGCTTCCCTTCGAGAGACTGAGCACTTCACAGCAGCGATTGAGCCCATACTGGCTACGGTGTTTCCGCACCAGGCCGACCTTCTCGGCAAGGCTCAGCTCTCGTCCCAAAAGTTTTTTAAAAGGGCCAGCTCCACTTCCTTCTTGCCCAGCATCCTCTCCAGCTTGGCGATTGTTTTCTCGTACTGCTGAGCCGACTCCTTGCCGGCAAAGACCTCGGCCCCTTTTTCCAGAAACTCCTTCTTCCACTTGCACAAGGTGATGGGGTGCACCTGATAGGCCCGGGCCACCTCAGCGTCGGATCGCTGTGATCGTATCGCCTCCAACACCACCTGAAACTTGAATTTCGGTGTGGAACGCTTGGCGGGCTTGCTGGCCATCAATATTTTCTCCTCGCCCTCGCTCGGAGAAAATATCAGCCCATCCTGCCATCTCCTCTTAGCACTCGAGGTGGTTCAGGTTTTGGGGCTCACCGCTCAGGGTGGTGGAAAAAGCACGGCGTTTATGGGTTGCGAGGGCCGAAGAGTATTCCGGATACAATCCCGTTGAACTGAGCCACACATCACCTACTTATGGGAATAGCATCGCCTCGGCAAGGATAGGATGTAGCGTTTCGAGAGTCAACGACGAGGGTTGGGTAGGAAGGGGAGTGGCACCTCTCCAGCCACTTGGTCAGAAACCTTTGGCGCCCCTCAAGCCGACGCATCGTGCCATGTCCCGGCCTGGCAGATTCCGTCTCTCTTTCAGTGGAAGAGGATGTGGCAGAGAACTAGGGAGGCGAAGAGCGCGACGCCCCCCCAGGCGACCTTGTCGTCTGAGACGAAGAGGAGTTTGTCCCCTTTGCGCCGCCAGCCGTTTCTGAGGATCGTGGGCACCGCGATGATCGCGATGCTCACGACGATCACGACAGTCGAGCGGTTGAGATAGGATAGGTTCGGGGCGGCCAACTTGATGGCCACGGTCAGCGGGATGCTTCCGGCCATCGCCCAGAGGATCAGCCGCTTCGACGGTGAGACGAGGAAAACGGCCGCGCAGATCATGACCACGAAGCCGTTCTTGACATAATAAGACAGGTCGTTGAACCAGTGGGTCAGGGGGAAGTCGGGGTTCTGGAACTTCGCGTAGACGAAGATGCTCCCGAAGAGGATACCGGTCACGAGCGTCGCGAAGATCGTGTCCTTGCCCATTGCGACGACCTGCGCGTCGCTCGCTCCCGGCCGCAGGTAGCGTTTGTAGATGTCGATCGACCACAGGGTCGACAGGGAGTTGAATATCGAGTCGACCGAGCTCATCAGTGAGGCGAACAGCCCGCAGAGGATGAGTCCGCGCAGGCCGCCCGGCAGCAGCATGGTGACGAGCGTTGGATAGGTCTGGTCGGGGTCCGAAAGACCCTTGTCTCCGAGGATGCCGACGAGGGCGATTCCGGGGATTACGATGATCGCGGTCATCACGTATTTGATGATGCCACCGACGAGCAGTCCCGTCTGGGCGTGCCAGAGGTTCTTCGCAGCCAGAGCCCGCTGCAGGATGATCTGGTTGCAGCCCCAGTAGTTGAGATTCAAGAGGTTCATGCCGATGAGCGCCGTCCAGGGTAAGGTCGCGTGGTCTGCCGGCAGGTGTAGGTGCATCAGATGGCCGGTCTTCACGTAGAGCTGGCCAAAGCCCCCAAGGCGTTCCACCGCGAGAAACATAAGGATCAGTCCCCCGCCCAAAAGGAGCAAGAACTGCGCGATGTCGGTCCGGACGACAGCCGACAGGCCTCCAAGGTAGGTGTAGGTGGCTGAGAAGATTCCGAGCACCACGATCAGCGCGAGGATCCGTATCTCGTCGCTGGAGCCGAGAAAAGCGATCTGCTCGCCGAACAGAGCGTTAACCGCGTAGGCCCCCCAGAAGAGCATTCCTCCGAGATAGAGCAAACTGTAGAGAACGAGCATCAGCAACGAGTAGAGAAGTGCAACCCGCGGCCCGCATCGTACTTCGATGAACTGCGTGATCGTCACGGCCTTGGCGCGCACGAACAGCGGAACGAAGAAGAACGTCGCGATCAGGATACCGAAGACGGCGTTCACCTCGAAGTTCGCCTGGGCGAGGCCGAAGGCGTAGGCTGAACCAGCCATGCCGAGGAAATGCCCGGCGTGGATGTTTGTCGCAATCGTCGACAGCGCCACCGAGGGCCATCGGAGCGAGCGGGAGGAGATGAAATACTCCTCGGACGTTGTGGTCCCCGTCGAGCGCGAACGCAGGCCGAGCACCATGATGAGGACGAAATACCCAAGGATGATGAGGGCGTCAATGTTCACGATCCCTCCTCGTTCAGGGGGGGACGTCCCACGCCCATGGGCTTAACCGGCCGAGCCGCGACGCCTAAGGGTCGCGACCTGGTGGCGTAGCAGGTGCTCGTTTGCCTGCCAAGCCCCCCTCTGAGGCGTGCGGTCAAGCATTATGAGGCCCACCGGACTCCAACTCCTATAGCCTATTCCCTGGACGGGATGGAAAGCTAGACTTGACCCTAGCAGGGACGATGAACTTGCGGAGTTTGCGTGGCCCCGCAATGACGTAGAAGAACCACCAAGCCCGGATGGTTTCCACTGGTACGGCCTGACGGAATGGGAAGATCTCGAAGGAGCTGCCCGATTTGCCTTCGAGCACGGAGCTGAAGACCTCATCCTGGTCGGCTACAGTATGCGTGGCGCCATTGTGACTAACTTTCTCTACCAGTCTTCGGTGGCCAAGAACGTGCGTGGCGTCATCCTTGATGCCCCAATGCTCGACCTCAACGCCGAGCGACGATATCCTACTCACTCAACTGCGGGAGGCAATCGGCATTAATAGCTTCTTCCTCAATCCACCCGAAATCGCGCTTCCACGCGCAAATACCGGCGATTTCTTCTGGCCCTCCGCCTGTGGCGGAAGGGAAGCCGGGTCTTCCCGCCATCCCACAATTTGAAGCGCGGGCCGGACGATATTTCTCACCCCACACCCAAAGCAGGGAGTGATGTACTCGCCGTGGTCTCGCCACAGGGCTTCGGTGAGCCTCCGGCCGCATTCTTGGCAGTAGAAGGTCAGCGCGTAGGAAACGCTCAGAATCCGTGAATCTGGCGAATGCTCAGGGTCACGCCAGCCTGCGATTATGGCTTCTGAGCTATCTAACGGGCCGAGTTTTCGCCACAGGTGATATCCTGGGAATCTTCATTTGCCGAGGTTGTGGCGGGCCAGGAAGGACGCGGTCAAAGGCGCTGTGTAGGCAGATGATGCGAGAGGTCGGCAGAGTACCAGGGTCCTGCCTTTTGTCCTGAAGACAACAGCCCTGCCGCCGGCCTCATATTCTTCTAAGGAGGAGGCAGCAGCGTGGCCCGGAAATGGTCCGAAAAAGTATGGGTAGTCGTTTTCCTTTTGATCATATTTCCCCCTTTGGGCCTATATTTGCTCTGGAGAAATGAGCAGGTCGGCGCGAGCTACGCGTCCTAAGATGTAGGCGAAGGTCGCCACGTACCGCGCTTGGTCAGGCGCAAGCTGATCTAACTGCCGCACGATCTTGCGCACGGTTTTGGTCTCGCCCAGTCCCGAGTCCACTTCCGGCGCGCCGCGCCAGCCCAGGAACTTCAGAATCCCTTTCATGATTTTTCGTCTCGGTCTTCATCTTCCCGGAACGCCCCCTGCGGTTCAAGGGTTGCTTTCTGTTACCCCTTACCGGCCCCGCCCACAAGGACGTTCGGCCCGGCAATTGGGCTGCTGTGGTAGTAGTAGATTGGGCGGTGCGTGCGACCAGGCCTTTGTCGCAGAAGTAGTGCGATTGAAGGGCGCTACGTAGGCGGGCTCCCAAGAAGGAATCACATTTGTGGTAGTGGTTTTCAGAATGTGGCCAAGGGATCACTCCCCCACCCGATGACCCGGCAGGCTGCCCCTCCCCCGGCGAAGGATGCGTCGAAGGACCCGATTTTCTACAACATTTCTACAACAAAATCGCCCGAACGACAGGGAAAACCAGGGAACAAGAAGGACCTAAATCATTGAGCAGAAAGAACGGGCCATCACGCGGCTAGCCTACGAAACCAAAGGCCACAGGTTCGAATCCTGTCGGACGAGCCACCTATTTCCATTTTTAAATCAATTAGTTAAAGAGTTCTTCATAGATTTCATCTCAGTCGAAATTCGGCCATTTTTTAACGATTTGACGAAACCGGTCTGCCGAAAGAAGCCGGGACTGATTTTTCGGGAGTAATCCCTGTCGTCCGGAACCACCAGCCGGAGTTCAGTGGACAAGGGCGGTACAGTCAGCCCACCACCTTGACGGCTTGCACATCACGACAAAAGCTGAGGAAACAGTCCCTATGGGAACGAGGATCCTCAATTCCCGAGGGACCGAATCCTTTGCCGAAAGCCACAAGCCGAAAGCCGCGGTGCTTTCCTTAGTGGTAGTCCCCCACCCTGCTCCGCCTGCCCCAGTGGTGGACTTCTGTAGCCAGTTTCACCCTCTTTTCGTTTTTCTTCAAGAAATGTTTCACCATTCGCATCAATCCATTGCCGCGCGTGAAGCATGCCTGCCCTGATGGCCTCGTCTTTGGTCGGAAATCTGTTCTTCCCAAAAAGTGGTGGCCGTATGTTCTGTCGCCGTCATCGTAGATCGACTCAACAGAGTCATCCCAGCCAGCCAGCTCAGAACCTACATATGCAATGATCCACCCGTGGTAGCTGTATTTCTCCTCGTACTCCGGCACCTCGTAATCTTACCAAACGCGAGATCCTGTTCCTCCTTGTCGTTGCGGAATAACGCCAAAAAGCCGGCGGTAGGGCGGGGACGCCGTGACGATTGGCCATCGTCAACAGCAAGATTCCGCGGAGGTTAGTTAGTCTCATCCCAGCCGATCACTTGGGAGTTTTTCTTACCTCGGAGTGATTTTACACACTGTTTCTGGCACTCTCCTCTGCTAACGTTTTTTGCATGTCACTGGGTCGGGACCCAGGAATAGGTTCCGCAATCACCCTTTCCTCCCGACCCAGCAGGGCTGGAAGCCACCGGACATTGGGTCGTTCATCCTCCCTCAGCACGGTCCCCAGTTCAGGGCAGAAGACCTTCGGATCACCCATCCTAAGACGGTCGAAGGTATTGAGAAGTATCGGGGCTCGGGTTCGATCAAGGGGATTGGCCCTTATTCCTCATCCCGCCTGGTGGCTGCCTTTGGCGCCGATGTCTTTGATGTCATCGAGAACCCGACCGTCTGCTGGAAGTGGATCCCAATGAATGGGCCAAGCCAGACTCGAGTTGGAAGATTAACTCCGAAAAAAAGTGAGGTTATCCAACCGACAAAGGAGGGGGGCGGGTGTCGAAGCCATTCTTCCGGCAACAGAGGAGGCTCGCAAACCTCCGAACTTTGAGAACCGAGTAGTGTAGCTTGGGCGAGCCGCTCAGCCCGTAATCCGGGATCTCGCTGGTGACAGATGGTTACAGTTACGGTTACAGTGACGAGAGTCAGCGTGAAGAGGTGTAGTGGTGCAACTCCTGCTTGGACGCATCTTTGTGACGGCTTGGCTATTGGGGCTGCCGCCCGACGGGGCCGACGCGAAACACCACTGGCCGCAGTGGCGGGGGCCAGTGGGCACCGGCGTTGCGCCGGACGCCGACCCGCCGGTGGAATGGAGTGAGGGAAAGAATATCCGCTGGAAACTTGCGCTGCCCGGCCTCGGGCATTCGACGCCGATCATATGGGGGAATCGCGTCTTCATCACTACGGCTGTACCTTACGGTGCCCGCGTGGAACCCAAATGGGACCGGTCGCCCGGCGCGCATGATGGCCTTCCAGTCACGTACCGCCAGAAGTTTGTAGTCCTGGCCGCAAGCCGCAGCGACGGCAAGATCATCTGGCAGCGGACCGTGGGCCAAACACTCCCTCATGAGGGTGGTCATTACACCGGAAGCCTGGCATCCAACTCGCCGGTAACAGACGGTGAGCATTTGTTTGCGTTCTTCGGCTCACGCGGGCTCTATTGTTTTGACCTTGATGGCGAGCTGCAGTGGAAAAAGGACCTCGGCGACATGCAGACTCTGCACGGGCACGGCGAGGGCAGCTCGCCGGCGCTCCACGCTGATACGCTGATCATCAACTGGGATCACGAAGGCCAGTCCTTTGTGACTGCTTTCGACAAGCGGACCGGCAAACAGCGCTGGAGGGTCGCGCGCAATGAGGTCACGTCGTGGGCTACGCCGATCGTGGTAGAGCATGACGGCAAGCCACAGGTCGTCATCAGCGGTACGAAACGCGTGCGTGGCTACGATCTCACCACTGGCCACGTCATCTGGGAATGCGCAGGACTGTCGCGAAACGTCGTCGCCTCGCCAGTGGCGGCCGACGGCATGGTGTATGCTGGCAGCAGCTACGACACGCGGGCAATGCTGGCCATACGCCTAGAGGGCGCCCAAGGCGACATCACTGGAACCGACCAAGTCGTGTGGACCCGCAGACGAGGCACACCGTACGTGCCGTCGCCACTCCTTTATGGAGACTCGTTGTACTTCCTTCGCCACTACCAGGGGATTCTGTCACGCGTCAGCGCAAAGACCGGCGAAGACCAAGGCGGCCCATTTCGGCTCGGCGGCATTCGTAATGTATACGCCTCGCCGGTGGGAGCCGCCAACCGCGTGTACATCAGCGATCACGACGGCGCAACGCTGGTGATCAGCCACGCTGAAAGCCCCAGGATTTTGGCACTCAACCGGCTCAACGACAGCTTCAGCGCCTCGGCTGCTGTCGTCGGCCGCGAGCTCTTCCTGCGCGGGCAGAAATACCTTTACTGCATAGCGGAAGAATCAGGTTGATGCTAGAGATTCAAGCGCCCGGACGGTCGTCAAGCTCCGAGCACGTTGACTAATCGCATCAGCTCTTCACCGGTCGTATCGTTTGGTACCGAGCAGCCCGGCGCTAAAATGAACTTGGCACTTGCCCCTTCCTGCGCCACCTGCCACTGACTCCTCATCTGTGCCTCCGACAGGCTGCGGAACTCGCTCTCATCGATTCCTCCCATCAGGACGCCGTCGTACTTCTGCCTGACTTCCCCCATGGAGACGCCTGTGCCGTGAACTGAGTACTGCACCACTGTGGCCGGCCAGCCGGAAAAGAAGCGGTCCAAATAAACCTTGTCGCCGTGTAGATGCAGCGTGTTCAAAGGAGCGTCTCGAACGGCATCCAGAACCATTCTTTCGAAGGGCTCGCAGAAGGTCTCATACTCTTCGGGCGTTAGGATCCCCTCCTGGGCATTGGCAATAGCGAGAAAGACCCCTGAGGCACCGGGCAGCTGATCCAGTCCTACTCGGTGGAGCCCCCCACGGAGGACGGCGCGGTGTGGCAATTCAACGGCGATTTGGTGGTGCGGCCAGAGATCGACTCCTGGTACCTGGTTCTAGCCACGTCCGAGAAGCGCTGGAGCAAGCCTTTCGAGCAGTTCAGTTCCTTCTCCTTCACCAACCCCATCTTTGTCGACGTGGATGGCAACCGCTACTTCGATCCCCCGGAAAGGAGCTATCCTTTGCAACCAAGCGACCCGTAGTCTTGACGGCTGCACAAAGGGTCTAGCTGGTGATTTCAGGCTCCTTAAGTCCCTGCTGAAGCGGTCAGCACAGCCAGGGTGGCCCGGTTGACTCCTCTTCGATATTCCACGCCGTTGAAAGTGGGCGCGGGAGCCACTGAAGAGGGTACGAAAATCCCTCCAGATGGCCTACAGGCCCTCTTACGAGGCTCTGAGGCCATGAGAGACACGTCACAGCCTTAGTAAGTAAGGTCGGCACCTTGGCTTACAATCTGCCTGTGACCCGTCACAGTGAGCCAGTCACTCATCGATTTGTCCGCGACTTCCTGCGAGGAAGTTGCTGCATTTCCGGTCGCAAGATCCGCGAGGGTCAAGTGGTCTTGGAGACTCGACCGAGCGGCCCGTCCGGCACGACGGAGAAGTGGCCATACTGCCCTGCCTGTTGGGAAGCGGACTGATAAGCTGCGTGCTCGAACGCTTAGCCTGCGGCGCTTGATCAAGGCGATTGAGTAATTCCTGAAGGTGGCTCCGGGCGGACTTGTACATGAGGACTGTCGGAGTCTTACTCCGGCCCAGCGTAAACCGCCCAGAGCCCCCCCCTCATCCACCCCGTCCTATTCACATTACGGTGGCCGAGCATGCTGAGGGCGCCTGCCGCCGGGCGTAAGTACTAACAACAGATGCTTCTTGGCATTTCATGCGAACTAAGGTCACTTCGGATGCCGGGCTCCTCGCCTATCGGGACCTGGATAAAGCCTTAGGTCTATTTGATCGTGTACCTTCCGTTGTTCAGGATCTGCGGACCGGGCGTAACATCCAGCACGACCTTCCGGCCATGCTTCGCCCCGGTAACGTGCACAGCGCGGATGGCTGGAAGGAGCTGCTGGAACCGATCGTAACTTGTTACGAGAAGAAAACCGTCCGCAAATACTTTCGCGGGGATGCCGCTTTCGCCAAGCCGGAGATCTATGAATGCCTGGAGGAGAAGGGCTTCTTGTATGCCATCCAGCTTCCGGCCAATGAGGTGCTTCAGGCAAAGATTGAAACCCTGCTAACCCGGCCCGTGGGTTGCCCACCCAGAAAGCCCATCGTCTGGTTTGCCGATTTCAGCTATCCAGCCGCCAGTTGGGACCGGCCTCGTCGGGTCATTGCCAAGGTGGAGTGGCATCGCGGGGAACTCTTTCCGAGAGTCGGTTTCATCGTGACCCATCTGAGCGCACAAGCCTCCGGGTTGGTTCACTTTTACAATGGACGTGGCACGGCCGAGCAGTGGATCAAGAAAGGCATTTCAGCCGACCCATGAGGGCAAACACTTGCTCCCTGGTCGGAGGGCTGATAGGTTTTGATTATTCACCACGGTGAGACCCGAAGAAGGCTCATCATAGGCTGATATGAGGAATGTCGTTTCAAGAGAGGCTATGCCAGCATAACGCCACAGGCGGTTTCCGTCTGGTGCCGTCAGTGGGGCCATGACGTTCACTACGCGACTTTTTATGGCCAAAACGAGCCCCGAAAAGCTGCTCCCCGATCAACTGGATGTCCTGCTTATCTCCTGCCACACCCAGGCCAGCTCCCTCGCCTACGCCCTGGCCAAGCTACAGCGTCGAGAAAAGACCTTGACCGTGATCGGCGGGCCGCACGCCACCTGTTTTCCGCGCGACTGCCTGCGCTACTTCGATCTGGTGGTGCACAAGTGCGATAAGAATCTCATCGAAGACATCCTGAAAGGGTGCTTCTAGCCCTCCAGCGTGGTCACTAGCGGCCGGCCGCTCACCGAGATCCCCAGTGGTCGAAGAACGGCGTCCGGAGATCGAAGCCGCCATGCTGAAGCCCGGCCGGCCGGGGCTCGTGGACAATGTAGCGCTCCTGAGCAGCGTCGGGTGCCCCTACACCTGTGACTTTTGCGTCGACTGGAACAATCGCTACGTGGTGATTCCCAAGGATCAGCTCTGGGCCGACCTGCGGGATATCTCGGAGAATATGCCGGGCGTTCTGGTGTCCTACCACAACCCCAATTCCGGGGTCCGCTTCGAACAGATCCTGGATGCGATCGAAGACATCCGCCAGAAGGCCCGCAACCCCTACCTTGCCGAGAGCTCCCTCTCGATTCTCCGAGACTCACGTCTGCCCCGCCTGCGAGACTCGAACTGCGTTTACATCGCCGCCGGAATCGAGTCGTGGGGTAACTATTCCAACAAATCCGGCGTGGGAGTCAAAACGGGGGCGGAAAAGTTGACCAGAGTCATTTCTCACTTCCAGAAACTCCACCGGTTCTTTCCGGGTCTGCAGGGGAATTTTATCTTCGGGACCGACGTAGATGAGGGAGACGAGCCGGTCGATCTGACCAAGGAATTTCTCCACCGGCTTCCCTTCGTCTGGCCCTCGATCAACATCCCCATCCCTTTTGGGGGAACGCCGCTTTATGACCATTATCTCGCCCAGGGCAGGATCCTGCGGAGCATGCCCTTCAGCCTCTATTACATGCCTCAGCTGGTGACCACTTTGAAGCACTATCACCCGCTGCAACATTACGCAAAGCTGATCGATATCTGCACGACCGCTGCCTCGAACCGAATGCTGGCCCGCCGCTTTCAAGGCACTTCCAAGGCGCCGATTTCCTCCGCGCGCAAGCGGACCCTCCAGCTGGTTCATCTTCTGCGTACCCTGGAGCTCAAACAGGATCTGGGCATCTTGCACCGCATCCACAAGAAGTTGCAGACGGATGCTCAGTTCAGGGCTTTCCACGAGGGACGATCGGATCGTTTTCCGGATTATTATCACCGCCAACACCTGTGGACGTGGGGCTCGTTAGCGGAGTTGTTCTCAGAGTCGGAGATGGTGCCAGATCTGGGCCTGCCTCCTACCCCGGCCAGTGCCACCACCCCGGCGGTGGTGCACTTGGACGACTAGCTTGAAAACTCCCGTAGAAGGCTCACCGAAACCCCCGGATTCTGACCCATGTATCTCCAACTACAGGAGAATCCCAGTTTAGAGCTGTTCAAATCCCCAGTATTCGCTTCAAAGATTGCCGAACCTGACTGACAGAAATACCCATCTCCTGAGCGCTCTCTTCCGAAGTGGGCTCGCGGCCGTTTTCTTGGACGAGAGTTCGAGACGGCCGGAGCAGCTTGTTGATCCTCTCCATCGTCTGCACTGGCGTGGCTCGATTTTGACTTTACCTACTCAACCGGGATACCCTCACAGAGCTTCTTCGGTTTCAGGTCTCCTGAAGCAGCGCTTAGAATCTTAATGAGAAGACCTGAGAACTGTCTCACCTGAAGCGCGAGAAACCCCCTAAAAAAATCGGACGACCGTGGTCGGCACATAGTGTGTCCATGTTCTACCCCGCTTTGACGGGTCCCAATCGCATCTGGTGGATTCTCTAGGAGGAGAACATGAACAGTAAGAAATTGTATGTGGGTGGCTTACCTTTCTCGACCGACGACCGTCAATTGGAGGAACTTTTTGCAGCACATGGAACCGTGGAATCGGCCCGCGTCATCACGGACAGGATGACGTCTCGGTCCAGGGGCTTCGGCTTTGTGGAAATGAGCACGACAGACGAGGCGCAAGGCGCGGTCGACAAATTGAACGGTACTGACCTGGGAGGCCGAAGCATTACCGTCAATGAAGCCAAGCCGCGGGAAAACCGGGAAGGGGGAGGGGGAGGATACGGAGGCGGCCCGCCTCGCAGAGACCGCTGGTAGGCGAGCTTTTACCTCCGGTCTGTGTTGCACTCATCCAGGTGTCCAATGCTGACCGGATCCTCTGAGGGGTGTGCGTCCGCGCACACCCCTTGACTGTTCACCTCCGTTCTCCGAGGAAGCCTCAGCTACGGGCTCCTGCGTTGCGGCCGTACACGAACTTACTGTCCGGAAAGTAGGCGATTTTAAGTGTCAGGGTGATTTACTGTCCTTGAGTATCGTGAGACCGCACATCCGATTGAAATTACCCGAAGAAGATCGCAAGATCCTGCAATCCTGGTTGCGGGCTTCCAACACCAAAAGAATCCTGGCCGAGCGGGCTGAGATGATCCTGCTTTGTGGTGAGGGCCTGACGGCGACCCAGGTATCACAGCAGCTCTCGAAGCGACTAGCCAACGTGCAGATGTGGCGCAAACGCTACCTGAAGCGGGGGCTTTCAGGACTCCACGATCGACCTCGCTCGGGCCGGCCCCGCAAACTAGGGCCGGCCAAGGTACGAGCCATTCTGAAGGCCACCGTGGAAAGCATCCCCCGAGAGTCAACTCACTGGAGTGTGCGACTGATGGCCCAGCAGGCGGGAGTGAGCAAGCATCAAGTCGTCCAGATCTGGAAGGCGGCCGACCTGAAGCCGCATCGGATCCGCAGCTTCAAGATCAGCAATGACCCTCACTTCGCCGAGGTGGTGATCGATGTGGTCGGGCTCTATATGGACCCGCCCGACAATGCCCTGGCCCTGTCCGTGGACGAGAAGACTCAGATCCAGGCTCTAGATAGAACTCAGCCCATGCTCCAGCTCAAACCCGGACAGATCGAGCGCAGAACCCACGATTACAAGCGCCACGGTACGGCCAGCCTGTATGCCGCTTTTGATGTGGCCACAGGTGAGGTCATGGGTCGCCTCACCAACCGGCACCGAGCCAAGGAGTTTCTGGCCTTTCTTCGCCAGATCGATCGGGCGGTCGATTCCCAACTGGATGTCCACTTAATGTTGGACAACTCGAGCACTCACAAAACCGAGAAGATTGTACGTTGGCTGGCCCGGCGAGAGCGCTTCCATCTGCACTTTACCCCCACCAGCGCCTCCTGGCTCAACGCCGTCGAAAGCTGGTTTTCCCAGCTGGAGCGTCGCTCCATCTACCGAAACTCCTTCACCAGCGTTGCACAGTTGCGACAGGAAATCAGAAGATATATCCGAGTGCACAATCAAGACTTAGCCAAACCCTTCAAGTGGCGAGCCACCGCCCATTCCATCTTGACCAAGGTTGAAAAAGCACGAGAATCACTCAGTCCCTGTTAACAACGGGAATTTATCGGATCGGACACTGCACTAGATGGGTTGTTCCTCTAGCATTTAGTCTTGTGACTATCCGCGGTTTGGCTTGCTGTATTCTCACTCTGCTAGCTTCAACCTCTCTCTTTCTCGGGGCTGTCCGAGGTGTCTGGGAGCCGATTGCACCGCTTCCTTCGGCCCGTCAGTGATTCAAAAAAGGTGCTTCTCAATCGCTTGTGCCTGCATGGTGGAAAAACTTCCAACGACTCGCTGGACCTTGACCATCCGGCGCGTTTCCCCCCGTTTCTGAAAGACGCTTCGGCTCCGCTCCGCCTTTCCGCCAGTTCCCACCGCTTCTACGGTTGGTCTAAATTATGACGTTTCTAACTTTGTCATCGTTTTTCAGCTCGTGTCCGCTGCGGGCTTCAAACCGGGTCCACTTGAAATCAGACAGGCCCGGACTTGCACCAGGCCTTGACGTTTCCACCAATACGTCAGCAGGGAAGTACCGTCGGAAAAGAGATTCAATTCGGGCAACCCGAATTGGAAGGAAACCATGGCATTGGATTCAGACGAAATACAACTTCCAGACTTTGCTGGAAGGCGCCGGGATGGCTCTAATCCTTTCTCACCTACTTCCCAATTCAAATGTATCGTGAACGGTGCGCACGGCACATTCCGTATGTTGCTCATCAATGACGCAGGAAATTCTAATCTCAGAAGTGCTGATCATTTGGATGTTAATCCCCTCATCGGCAAGGGCGCGGAACATCCGTGACGCTATACCGACGTGGCTCTTCATGCCAATTCCAATGGCGGATACCTTTGCTATATTTTTGTCAGTGTTGACACTGTGACAACCGATTTCCGTTTGGAGTCTTTGGGCGATTGTGAGGGTCGCATCCAGATCTTTCCTGGCAACTGTAAACGAAACATCGGCTGTATCATCTTGACTAGCATTCTGAATGATCATATCGATATTGATATTAGCATCAGCAATTTCCTGAAAGATGTGAGCAGCCGTTCCGGAGACGTCTGGCAAGCCTAGAAGTGATATCTTTGCCTGATCTCTGTCCGAAGTCACGCCGCTAACAACAACTTCTTCTATCATCTCACTTTCCTTTACGACAATCGTGCCCTCATCTTCACTTAAACTTGAGCGAACATGGAGAGGCACATTGAATTTGTTTGCCAGTGCAACCGATCGGGAATGCAAGATCTGTGCGCCGAGCCGCGCCATCTCAAGCACCTCATTATAAGTAATCCGGGCGAGTTTCCTGGCATTCGGGACAACGCGAGGATCCGCTGTATACACGCCATCCACATCCGTGTAGATTTCACAGCGATCCGCTCTCAGAGTCGCTGCGACCGCGACGGCAGTAGTGTCGGATGCGCCACGACCTAGCGTCGTGATCTCATTGTCGATAGTCACGCCTTGAAACCCCGCCAAAATCACAATTTTCCCCTGTGCTAATTCCGACAGGATTCGCGTTTCCTTGATGCTTTTGATTCGCGCCTGGCTAAAGAAACCGTCGGTGATGATGCCGACCTGGGTGCCTGTGAGAGAGATCGCCTGGTGTCCAAGCCCTGAAACCGCCATGGCGAGCAAGGAAATCGAAGCCTGTTCCCCAGTGGACAGGAGCATGTCGAGCTCCCGATCCGGGGGATTTTCCGAGATCTCATTGGCGAGGCGAATCAGCCGATCTGTCAGATCCCCCATCGCAGAGACAACGACCACGACGCGGTGCCCCGCTTTTTGTGTCCGCACCACACGCCTGGCGACGTTTCTGATTTTAGTGGCATCGGCCACAGATGTTCCACCAAATTTTTGAACGATGATCCTCACATCTATATTCCGGTATTTTAAAAATCGACCTCTTCCTCAATCCGAATGAGCTGACTTGTCCCTTTGACTACATAGAGTGCGTCGATTTCCTTCATCGCAGCCTGCATGTCTCTCTCAACCGCTTTGTGAGTCACCGTAACAATCGAGGCAGTATTATCGGCTTCATGCCGTTCCTTCTGGATAACCGATGCGATGCTAATTCGGTGGTTCCCAAGAATACTGCTGATTTGCGCTAAAACCCCCGGCTGATCGCTCACAAGTAGGCGAACGTAGTATCGCGTTTCAATCTCATCAATGGGACACGCGACAATATCCGGCTGTGATTCGGAAAGCCAGGCATGTGGAATGCGGGATCGGATTTTTCCAAGAACGGACTTTGCCGCGTCGATGATGTCGGCCAGGACAGCGCTCGCCGTTGGCATTTGACCGGCGCCCTGTCCATAGAACAGGGTTGGACCGACAGCATCGCCGATGACACAGACGGCGTTAAAAGCGCCGCCAACGTTCGCTAGCATACTCCGCACAGGCAACATTGTGAGATGCACACGCACCTCGACTTTTCCCCCATTGAGCTTGGCGATGGCCAGGAGTTTTATGACGTATCCGAGTTCACGGGCATATTGAATTTCCTTCTGGCCGATTTTTGTAATGCCTTCGACATAAACCTGCTGCATAGGCACATTGACACCGTAGGCGAGCGCGGTAAGAAGAATCAGTTTCTGGGCGGCATCCATTCCCCCAACATCAAGGGTCGGATCGGCTTCAGCATAGCCTTTGTCCTGCGCTTCCTTCAGAACGGCTTCAAAAGCCACTTCACTTTCGTGCATTTGGGTCAGGATGTAGTTACACGTACCGTTGATAATGCCGTAGATCGATTGAATGCGATTCGCGGCGAAACTCTCTCGCAATGCCTTGATGATCGGGATGCCCCCTGCCGTACTCGCCTCAAAGTTGAGACTGACATCATGCTCAGCCGCGACTTGAAATAGTTCGCGCCCATGTTCCGCCAACAGCGCTTTGTTTGCGGTGACAACATGCTTGCCATTCCGAAGGGCTTTGCTGATCAAGAGCCGAGCATCCGGCACCCCTCCAATCATTTCCACGACAATATCAATTTCGGGGTTATCGACAACCTCGGCGGGATTGGTCGTTAAACAATCGGCAGGCAGCTGAACTCCCGAACCCGAGGCGGGAAGTGTCCGTTTCGCGATTCTTTTGAGTTGAAGTCGCACACCGGTATTTCGAAAAATCAGATCGCTCTGTTTCAGTAGAATCTTGGAGACTCCTGTTCCGACGGTACCCCAACCGAGGAGTCCCACGTTAATACTGGACTTATCCATTACTCTATCTCCCTGAAGATTAACCCGTAGAGTCAAAACATTCAGCCAACCCTGTACGGTGAAACGTTCCCACCACCGCTCGACTTCCTTTCGAGGAATCAGCGGCCCATCGGCGCTTATATCTGCCTACACCGAGCCTTTCCGGCCATATCCTCAAAATATTTCCGTTCCCCATAGGTCGTGAAGGTGAAGGACGCCGAGAAACGTGTTCTCTGTGTCGGTCACCATCAGTGACGTAATCTTCTTGTCTTCCAGAAGATTCAGTGCCGTCACGACGAGTTGATCCGGTTCGATGGTAACCGGCCTCGAGGTCATGCACTGTTCGGCCGAGAGCATCAAGACACGCTCCCTGCGCCTTTCCAGCAGTCGGCGTAAGTCGCCGTCGGAAATTACGCCGGCCAAGCGGTTTGCACCATCCACGACGGCTGTGATTCCCAGCCCCTTGTGCGACATTTCATGGATGACCTGATCCATTGGCGTGCGAAGCATGACTCTAGGAATCTTCTCACCCTTGTGCATCAGATCTTCAACCCGCGCCAGTTTCTTGCCCAACTTGCCTCCGGGATGGAGGGAGGCGAATTGTTCGATTTGGAAGCCTTTCTCTTCTGAAAGAGCGATGGCGAGTGCATCTCCGAGTGCCAGCGCTGCAGTCGTGGATGCCGTCGGGGCCAGGTTGAAGCGGCACGCTTCCTGGCCCACGCTGACATCCAGAGCGATATCGGCATTCCTCGACAGCGTGGACTTCACATTCCCGACCAGGCAGATCAGGGGAATCTGCAGGCGCTTGACGGCGGGCAACAATTCGAGAAGCTCTCCGGTTTCTCCACTGTTTGAGACCATCAAGACGAGGTCGCCACGGGCCAGCATGCCCAGATCGCCGTGGATGGCCTCGGCCGGATGGAGAAACAGTGAGGGCGTACCGGTACTGGATAACGTGGCCGCGATCTTTCGGCAGATGATCCCCGACTTACCCATGCCAGTCGTCACCACCCTCCCGCCACAACCGGCCAGCATCTCGACGGCGCCTTCGAAACGATGGTCGAGGCGATCGAGGAGCGTCTCGATCGCCTCGGCCTCAAGCTGAAGGACTTTCCTGGCTGTGCGCAGAATCATCCGTCCCTGTTCTTGGCAACCTCGTCCAGTCGTTTGAGCCTTTTCAATAAACCTTCGACGGCCTCTAAGGGCAACGCGTTGGCGCTATCTGAAAGGGCTTGAGCGGGGTTCTCGTGTACTTCAAAGAAGAGTCCATCGACGCAAACCGCCACGGCGGCCCTGGCTAGAGTCCCAATGAACTCGCTCTGGCCCGAACTCTCGATTCCCCTGCCTCCCGGAAGCTGGACGCTGTGAGTGGCATCGAAAACCACGGGACATCCAAAGGAACGCAAAATTGGAAGCGACCTGAAATCGACAACCAGATTATGGTACCCAAAAGAAGTTCCCCGTTCCGTGACCAGTACCTTTCGGTTCCCGGTTGAGGTGACCTTCTCGACGGCGTGCCGGACATCGGCGGGAGCCAGGAACTGGCCCTTCTTGAGATTGACAATCTTGTCGGTTCTGGCGGCGGCCAGAATCAGATCGGTCTGGCGGCTCAGAAATGCCGGAATTTGGAGAACATCAAGAATCCCTTCGGCTGCCTTCGCCTCCTCGACCGAATGAACATCCGAGAGAACCGGTACTCCAACCCTCTCTTTGACGGCGGCGAGAATCTTCAACCCGTCTCTCAGTCCCGGTCCCCGATAGGACCGTAAAGAGGTTCGGTTCGCCTTGTCGTAAGATGCCTTGAAGACGAAGGGTATGCCCAGCTGTTCGGTAATCGCCTTCAAGTGCCGGGCGATCTTCAGACAGTGGTCTTGACCTTCAATCACGCAGGGGCCGGCAATCAGAAAGAAGGGCCTTTCGCCGCCCAGTTCGTAATCTCCAAGCTGAATCGTTCGTGTTCGATGCATGACAAGGAATCATCATTGTAGCGGACGCTAGGTCAGGGAACATTGCACCCCTACAAGAAAAGCCGGCGGCAGGGCAACTCTTGTCAGGATGGGGTTAGGTGGGGTCCTGTTTGATCCACCGGCTCCTCCTTGTCCTCTGGCTATACACACGCGCGACCTTCGCCCGCGTTCGGCCTGCTCGCTGCAACCTCGGCAGATGAAGCTCCCTTGTTGATTGGAAGCGATCTTACCACGCTTGGGCATAACCGACCTCAATGGCTCCGATTTGGACAAAAACAGCTGGATAGCCCAAGAATCGAAGGTCTTTTCAGCCGAAACATGAGGAAAAACACTTGTTCCTTTGGTGGGAGGGTTGATAGGTTTTGATCATTCACCGCTCGGAGACCCAAAGAAGGTCCATCCAAGGCTAATATGAGGAATGTCGGTTTAAGAAAACTGGCTTGGGCGGCTTCCCTCACACTACTAGGCTGGAATATTTTTACAGCACGGGCCGCCGGGGGGCAGGATTTGAGCCCTGCCGCGCTTGAGTTTTGAAAAACGGATCCGACCGGCTCTGGTCGAGAACTGCTTGGCGTGTCATAGCGGCGAAGTGGCGATGGCGGGTCTGCGGCTGGACTTTCGCGGAGGATGGGAGCAGGGGGGCGAATCCGGGCAGGTGATCCTCCCGGGCGATCCGGATCAAAGCCCCCTGATACGGGCCATCCGCCACCAGGGACCCCAATTGCCCATGCCTCTGGGAGGCACCAAGCTCGCCTCTGCGGTGATTGATGCCTTCGAGCACTGGGTGGGCATGGGGGCGCCGGATCCTCGCGATGAACCCGGCGCGGCGCCCAGAGTCGAAAAGCCGTGGTCTGTCCCCACCCTGGCCATCCGGCCGGGAGGATCGCGGGAGACGTGACCGGGACGCAGGTGGTGTGGAAGAGCAACCGAGGGTCCTCTTTCATACCCTCAGCCCTGCTCTATAGTGACCACCTCTACATGGTCGACGATACCAGTAGCGTGGCCACCTGCTGCGAAGCCGCCACCACGGGCCAGGCGCTCTGGCAGGGTCGCATGGGAGAGGCTCTAAAGGAGGGCTTTACCGCCTCTCCGGTGGCCGTGGGGGGGCAAGGTGTTCTTCACCAGCGACGCCGGGGAAACCTTCGTCCTCAGAGCCGGACCCCGGTTTGAACTCCTTCACGTGAATCGCCTGTCCGAACGCACCCTGGCTTCTCCGGCGCTGGTGGCTGGACGCTGGTATTTCCGAACCGAGAACCACCTGATCGCCATCGGGCATTCGTCTTCAGGCCGACAAAAGGAGACTTCTCTGAGGTAGGATTGTTAGCTGCTGGGTCAACCTCGAACTAGCGTGGTCGGCTGCCCAAACAGTGGTGAAATCGGCGTCTCAAGAAAGCATCGTACCGGCCGCGCAGGCGCTGGGAGCCAGAATCCTCTATTCTGAGGATCTCGCGGAAGGACAGCTCTACGGCAGCGTTTGAGTTCACAATCCGTTCCAGAGCTGACTGTGGGTGCCTTCCCGCACTCCTTTTTGCCCGCCCGACTCCCGAGCACTCAGGCGGCGTTGATAGACTCATATCCACCCACGGGAGCTTGTCTCGGGGGCAGCCGGTAACCCGGAATCGTTGAGGAAAATGGTTTGCCCGAAACCAGCCAAAGCGTGGTCTCCGGCCTAAAGGCATTACGACTTCTTCCCAAGAGAGTGTAAGGTCTACCGGCCAAACGGAGTGAATCGAGGGAGAATGCTGGGCAGGGAAATTCGAGACACCTTTTTGCTGGCTAGTCCCCTGATCTTGGCCCAGCTTGCGCAGATGTCCATGTCCCTTGTGGACACCATTATGGTGGGCAGGCTGGGCAGTCTGGAGCTGGCGGGAGTCGCCCTGGGCAGCGCTGTCCTTTATCCCTCGATCCTCACTAGCGTGGGGATCTTGACGGCGGTTAGCCCCATGGTTTCGCAAGGCTATGGAGCGGGTGATCGACGTTCGGTGGAGCGGGCGGTGCGTCAGGGCTTATGGCTAGGCACCTTGCTGGCCATTCCCGCCTGTCTACTGATCTGGCATGGCACCTGGTTGCTGCGCTGGATCGGACACGAGGAGAGAACGATCCGGCTGGCAGAAGCATACCTGCACGCGATTGTCTGGGGCGTGCCACCCCTTCTCTGGTTTGCGGTATTGCGCCATTTCCTGGAAGGTCTCTCCCGCCCACGAGTGATCCTGGGGATCACGATGGGGGGCGTCGGGCTCAACATCGCAGCCAACTACGTCCTCATGTATGGGAAGCTGGGATTCCCAGCCCTGGGGTTGGCCGGCTGCGGCTGGGCGAGCACGCTGGTTTTCTGGGGCATGCTGCTGGTCATGGTCTTGTTTGCCGCCAGCGAGAAAGGGCTGACCAGTTACCGCGTCTTTTCTCGGCTCGGCAAGTCGGACTGGCACTACTTCTCGGAAATTCTACACATTGGATGGCCCATCGGGATCATGCAAGGCCTGGAAGTCAGTCTCTTTGCCACCACGACTTTCCTGATGGGATTGTTCGGCACGACCGCCCTGGCCGCCCATCAGATTGCGCTGCAATGTGCCTCCTGCTCCTTTATGGTGCCTCTCGGTCTTTCGCGGGCGGTGTCCGTACGGGTGGGGCAGGCGATGGGCCGGCGGGATCTACCGGGAGCTCGCCGGGCCGGCTACGTGGGCTTGGGTCTGGGAGCCGGCTTCATGATGGCGGCTGCCCTGTGTTTTTGGTGTTTTCCAGAAACCATCATCGGGCTCTTTCTGGATGTGACCAGTGGCGTGAATCAGGAGGTGGTGTCCAAGGCCGTGGTTTTTTTGAGTTTGGCCGCCCTCTTTCAGGTATCCGATGGTGTACAAGTCACTGCTGCTGGTGCCCTTCGCGGTTGGAAGGATACCCGGATGCCCATGGTGGTGGCCCTGATCGCCTACTGGCTGGTGGGCTTGAGCAGCGGATACACGTTGGGTTTTCAACTCGACTGGGACGGCGATGGTCTTTGGTGGGGGAAAATACTGGGACTGACGACCTCTGCCATTCTACTCTCATGGCGTTTCCGCCGTCAGATCCGAATCGCCGACCTGAATTCTGAATCGAGGAGAGTCGCCGCACCGACTTTTCGCGAGCCCGGTCCGTGGCGTTGGTGAAACGGTGGGTTTTCGGGGATACCTTCCCTCAAGACCTACTCAGAAAGGTCAAGGGGGACCCTCGACTCAAACCATCCAGGCTCCGATTTTCGCTCCGGCTCGACCGGCAGGCAGAGACCGACAGCGGCTATATTCGATGGGCGCCTCAGGAAAGGGAAGGGAAGGACACGGGTGCACTACTGTGGTACATCAACGGGAAGAGAAAAGAATTCGCCGTTAACGTGGATCTTGTGCTGGACCAAACGGTGGGAGAGGCTAGTCCCCCCTTTCGGGAGTTCTTTGACGAACTAGAGGTATTTGTGGATCTGTCGAAGTCGCAGCTCTCGGCGGTCGCATACGGCGGTATCCAGCTACCCGATCGAAGCACTCCGTCCTCGGACCTCGAAGTGGAGAGCACTCTGCACGTCAGTGTTTCCGGTCCCTTGACTGATCGGTCGAGTCGTTCCGTCCGAAGCGCGGATCACCTCCTGTCCGGAGAAATCACCAACGCGCTTGGATCGCTCGGACAACTCGCCTTCAGTAATGAAAGTCATTACTGGATTACACTAGGATGGCTGGGCTACGAGCACCTGTATCACAGCCTGGCCTTTCTGGATGGCGAGGCGGAAGAGACGATCGATTTCCTGTACACCGTCAGTGGTGACGCGTTCCCTTTACGTCTGGTTCGCCAACAACTGAAAGATGACGGCTGGCCGCTGGTGCTGCGTGGGATCGAGCCCATCGGCCATTCCGAACGGAGAGTGCCCATCTTCCGGCGTGTGGAGTACACGCTGTAGGAAAAGAGGGGGTCCTAGTGGGAGAAACGTCTGGGGAAGAACAATTGAGAAACGATGCCAAATCGCGGATCCTCTGCATCGGTGCTGGGCATGTGGGCGGGCCCTCCATGGCGGTGATCGCCCACAACTGTCCCCACTGCCAAGTCGTCGTCGTGGACATCGACGAGAAGAGGATCGAGGCCTGGAACTCGTCGAAGCTTCCGGTATATGAGCCGGGGCTGAAGGAGGTCGTGACGGAGACTCGCGGACGAAATCTGTTCTTTTCCACCGACATCAGTGAAAACATTGACCGGGCAGACATCATCTTCGTCAGCGTCAATACGCCTCTGAAGACCTATGGGCATGGAGCGGGCATCGCACCCGATTTACGTTATTGGGAGAGTACCGCACGGCAGATCGTGCAAGCCTCGAAAGATTCCAAAATCGTCGTCGAAAAGAGCACGGTGCCGGTGTGGACGGCGGCTGCGATGGAGAGGATCTTGAACGCCAACAGTCGCGGAATCCGTTTCGTGGTGCTTTCCAACCCCGAGTTTCTGGCTGAGGGAAGCGCGATTGGCGATATGCAGAAGCCGGATCGAGTCCTTATCGGCGGGCGAGATTCCGCCTCCGGAGCGGAGGCAGTCGAGCGTTTGGTCGAGTTGTACGAGCACTGGGTCCCCCGGGAGAGGATCATCACCACGAATCTCTGGTCCAGCGAGCTTTCCAAATTGGCAGCCAATGCCTTTCTGGCCCAACGGGTCTCTTCCATCAATTCCATTTCGGCGCTGTGCGAAAAGACGGGAGCCGATGTTACCGAAGTGGCTCGGGCGATCGGTCTGGACCATCGAATTGGGTCCGAGTTCCTGCGGGCCAGCATCGGGTTTGGCGGTTCCTGTTTCAAGAAGGATATCCTCAACCTGGTCTATCTCTGTGAGAACGAGGGACTGCCGGGGGTAGCCACCTACTGGAGACAGGTTGTGGAGATGAACGAGCTGCAGCAGAAGCGGTTCTTCACCAGGATTCTTTCGGCCATGTTCAATACCCTGGGGGGAAAGCGCATCGCGGTGTTTGGGGCCAGCTTCAAGGCCCATACCGCCGATGTGCGCGAGTCTCCGGGACTGACGCTCTCGCGGCGGCTGCTGGAGGAAAAAGCGCAGGTGGTGATCACCGATCCACGGGCACTCGACAATGCCCGACAAGCCCTCGTAGAGGTCGGAAACGAGGTTGTCTTTGAAGAGGACCCATACGCCGCCGCCCGGGGGGCCCATGCTATCGTGCTCGTCACTGACTGGCCCAGCTTTGGCGCACTGGATTACCAAGCCATCTACTCGGGAATGGAAAAGCCGGCCTTTGTTTTCGACGGTCGAAACATGCTGTACCATGACCGGCTTCGCCAGATAGGCTTCGAGGTGTACGCCGTGGGGAAACCCGCCCGAACCACACTGAATCCGGACTTCCAGTGATGCCGGAAGAAGAGAGCGGGGCAATTCTATCGTGCGGTTCCATGTGGTGAAACCACGAGACTTCGAGTTTGGTTACTCTGGCGATACTCCCGTCTGGTACATTTCGGTCGAATCACCGCCCGGAGCCGGGTCCTCATGCTCTCTGAGACCTCCGCCAAATCGTGTATTCCCGGGGTGCGGGTTCGAGCCTTAGGATTACGGCCAGAATCAGGCTGAGCGGGTAGGACACGAGCAGGCAGATGACTGTCGCCAGAGGACCGAAGAAAACCCAATGGGTGTTTGTAAAGTTCTGGATGTAGACCTGCAACGGGATGGTGATCAGGCAGGCGCTGATCAACCATCCGCAGAAATGGCCCCTACGGGTCAGAACCCCCAGCAGAAACAAACTCGTGACCGGTCCGGCCACGTAACCTCCCACCATGGCGATGGCTTCCATAATGCCCTCCGTCGAGGACGCCAGCAGGCCGGAAACGGTGGCCGACAGTCCCAGCCCGATGGTTAGACGGCGCGCCAACTGCAGACTCCGGCGGACTTCCATAGCCTTCTTGCGCAGCGGCTGGATGAAATCGACCAGGATCAAGGTGCTCATGGAGTGAATCCCGGAGTCGACCGTAGACATAGCGGCCGCGAAGATGGCGGCGATGATGAGCCCGGAGAGGCCTGCCGGCAGCGCATGGATGATGTAGAAGGGTAGAATCCGATCACCGCTGATCCCGTCGGCCAGCCGTTCGGGAAAAAGCGAAAAATAGGCAAAGATGCCCAGGCCGACGAAGAAGAGGAGCACCAGGATCATGATTTCCAGAACGTGCTCCAGAATGAGTGCCTTGGCCATCCCCCAAAAGGAGTTGATGGAGAGCAGGCGCTGGACCGGTACCTGGCTAGTTCCGTACTGACCGAAGGCGACCACGAAGTAAGCAAGGACCACCCCCACACCGTTGAGTTCCGTGAAGCTGAAGCTCAGCTCTAGGAGAGGCAGTTTGTCGTGGACGGAAGCCATCTCCAGGATGCGATCTATCCCCCCGGGTACACGCTCCACCAGAGAGAAACTCATCACAACGGCGCCGAAGGCCAGAACCAGGAACTGCACCACGTCAGTCCAGATCACGGCGGCCAGGCCGCCCAACGTGGTGTAGGCCGTCGCCACCAGCCCCATGACCACGATCGCCGTCCACAGGTTGAGTCCGGACACGGTGGACAGCGCCAGGGCCGGGGCATAAAGGGCGATTCCCATCCAACCCAGGATCTGTAGAATCGAAAAAAAGGAAGCGGCGTAACGGGCCCGTCTCCCAAAGCGCGAATCCACATACTCGTAGATGCTGGTAAGTTTGAGTCTCCGGTACACGGGAAAGAAGAGCCAGATGACCAGCGGAGCGGCCATCAGGATGGCGGGCAGCCCCAACAGCAGGGCGGCATTCTCCCGGTAGGCTACGGCCGGCACACCCAGATAGGTGAGGGCACTCAGAAGACTGGCGACCACGCTAAGCGACACCGCCAGCCAGGGCATGCGGCGGCTGGCCAGGAAGTAGGCGCTCGTGTTTTCCTGCCTGCCGGAAAGGGCCAGAGCCAAACCGACGACGACGACGAAGTAAGCGCCCAGGACCAGGTAGTTCAGAGTTCCGAACGATGCCTGTTCCAAAAGATGGCCTCCTCAGGTTCCTCGCCAGGGCTGGGCTGGCTAGAGCGTCCCAGTGCCCGTCTCACTTCCGGTGGTAGGATTGCCACTCAGTCAGAAATATCCGGGCTCCGAACCCAACCAGAAGAAACGAATCTGGGGGTTGCTCGATAGGGATCCCCATCAGGCCCCTTCCGTTTCTTCCCAGCTACCCTTCATCTTTCCATGGGCTACCCCGCACTGGTGGGGAAAATTCAGGTTGCATTCGTGGATCGGCTTACGAAGATTGGGGTCCATGAGCTCATGGATATCCAGTTGCATTTCTTCCCTTGAGTAGGCCGCCACGTCGAGGATTCCAGTGTCCATCCGGATCGCGTCCTCGGGGCATACCTCGACACAGTAGCCACAGTAGACGCAGAAGCCCAAGTCGATGTCGAAACGAACCGGATATTTCTCGACGTGGGGATCAGGGTGCTCCCCTGGCACGATGGTAATGCACCTAGCTGGGCAGACCGTCTCGCAGAGCATGCACCCCACGCAGCGGGGGGTGTCATCCTCGCGGAGGGTGAGCCGGTGGCGGCTGCGGTAGCGCTCCATCAGAGGCCTCAACTCCTCCGGATACTGGATGGTGACAGAGGCAGGAAGGTGCTTGAGACGGCCCACAAGGTGGGCAATGTGGAGAAAGAGATTGCGGAAGAAGTGCCGGGTGGTGATCTTGAGGCCGCACAGGATCTGGGGGATGTAGAGCTTTTCCCAGAAAGTTGGCACGGGCCTTCGCATGACTTTTACGGTCATGAGGGCGCCTCCTCGAAAAAGACCAGCACTACGCCCGTCACCACGACGTTGACCACCGAAATGGGGAAGAGACCCCTCCAGCCCAGCTTCATGAGTTGATCGTAGCGGAAGCGCGGCAGGGTCCAGCGAATCTGCATAAAGACCCAGCAAAAAATCACAACCTTGATGGAAAAGCTCAAAACCCCGAGCACGACATAGGACAGATTGGAGATCAACAGCTCGGCTCCCCCGGGGAAGTGAAAGCCGTCGGGTTGGAGGAAGGGCACCTGCCACCCGCCAAAAAAGAGCGTGGTTGCCAGGCACGCCACCATGATCGTCTCCAGGAAGTCTGTCAGGAAGAACATCCCGAATTTCATTCCGCTGTACTCCACGAAGTACCCGATGATTTCGGGCTCTGCTTCCGGCAGGTCAAACGGCAGCCTCTTCGTTTCAGCCAGCGCTGCGGTGACGAAAACGACGAAGGCCACGGGCTGGGCCAGGAAGCCCCAGAAGGGAATCCAGCCGCCAATCATCTGCCCCTGAGCCCGCACCAGCTCAGCCAGATCCATGGTCCCGTAAACCATCACCACACCGATGACGGAGATCCCCAGGGCGATCTCATAGGAGATCATCTGCGCGGTGGCCCGCAATCCCCCCAGGATTGCATAGTTGTTGCCCGAGGCAAAGCCCGCCAGGATCACGCCATAGACCCCCAGAGAGAGCATGGCGAAGATGTAGAGGAGGGCCGCGTCGATCTTGACGACTTGGAGCTCTATGATCCGGCCTCCCCCCAAGATGAGGCGGTCTCCAAACGGGATGGCGGCAAAGGCCACTAGAGCGAAAAAGACCGAGAATAAAGGAGCCAGCGTATGCAGGGTCCTGTCGGCGCCCTCCGGAATGATGTCCTCTTTGGTGAACATTTTGACTGCGTCGGCGATGCCGTGAAAGACTCCCAGCAACCGAAATCCCAGGATGTCAGCGCGGTTGGCGCCGATCCGGTCCTGAATGAGGGCTGACTGTTTCCGTTCCACCCAGGTATGGAATCCCGCGAAATTCAGGACAGCGAAAAAAACGATCCCCGCCAACACGAGCTTGATGAGTAGGACTTCCATCATGGTGCGGCCGCCCCTGAGACGGGCTGGTCCGCCTCGCCCTCAATCCCGTGAGTCCCGATCTTCTCATAGCTCAATCCAGCGAAAGGTGCCGACGCGCTGGCCAGCCCCTGGAAGATCTCCTGCGGGCCACGCCAATCGAGTGGCAGCCCCAATTCGCCAGCCAATTCCAGGAGGATACGCCAATCCTCCCGGGAGTCCTTGAGCGGCGGAAAGGCTCGGCCGATACGCTGGATTCGGCCCTGGGAGTTCACGAAGGTTCCGTCCTTTTCCAGGTAGGCTGCGGTGGGCAGGACCCAATGGGCAAAAGGGACGGTCGGGTTTTCGTTGGTGCCGGAGAAAACGAACAGGGGCACCTTCTGTGAGATCTTTTGGACTTTCTCGGCCCCGAAGAGTTGCACTAGATCGTGGCCGAAGACCCACAGCACCTCAAGTTTCCCGTCCAGTGCCTGCTCCACAATCTGTCCGGCGTCCGGGGCGTCCCGACCGGCTAGGCCCACCCAAGTCGCCCCTAGAGTGTTCGGGTTCTTATCTCCCTTGATCAGGAAGTCATCGCAGGAACCCGGTTGCTCGGGGACCGAAGTGCTAACTTGAGCGCCCAGGGCACCCTGAAAAATCTCCCGGATCAGAAAAAGCTCCTCGTTGGTGAGTTGGGCGGAGGCGATCGCGCCAATTCGACCGCTGGTGCCAGGCCCCTCTCCGGTCGTGTTCCGGGCGACGACGGTCTCTTCCTGGTCCGACCCTTTCAAGCCGGTTGAGATCTGGGAGAGGGCCTGCTCCCAGCTTGGCTCTCCCGAGGGTCCACGCACCTTGTCCAGCCGACCCCGATCCAACCAGCCAAAGCCGTAGCGCCCCTCGTCGCACAACCACCACTGGTTGACCTCCGCGTTGTAGCGGGGCTTGACGCGCAGGACTCGAGCCCCTTCGTTCAGGTGGGGCCGGTCGAGCACGAAGTGGATATCCATGTTGCACCCCTGACTACAGCCGTTGCAGAGGGTAGGGGCACTGGAGAGGTACCAAACCCGGGCCTTAAAGCGAAAATCACTTTCGGTCAGAGCTCCCACGGGGCAGATATCGACCACGTTGGCCGAGTAGGGATTGTCGAGGACGTCGCCAGGGTAGAGTCCCAACTCGGCCCGATCCCCGCGGTTGAAGATGCCGAATTCACCGGTCTTGGTGATCTCATCCGTGAAGCGCACGCAGCGGGAACAGAGGATGCAGCGCTCCTGGTCCAGCATCACATGGGGGCCCAGTGGCACGGCCTTTTTCTTTTTGACCTTGTGTTCCCGAAAGCGTGGGTTATAGAGCCCGAAGTCCATGTAGAAGTTCTGCAGGTCGCATTCGCCGGATTGGTCACAGACCGGGCAGTCGAGT
This sequence comes from Acidobacteriota bacterium, assembly GCA_965205565.1. Taxonomy (GTDB): domain Bacteria; phylum Acidobacteriota; class UBA6911; order RPQK01; family CBDBID01; genus CBDBID01. The sequence continues at coordinate 64,995 of CBDBID010000035.1, read as the reverse complement.
GGGTGGTTGGCCAGGAGGAACTCCAGCACGGCGCGCCGGCCGGCCTCGGCCTTACGGTTCCTGGTGTGTATCACCATCCCGTCGGTTACGAGCAGGTTGCAAGCGATCTGCAGCTTGGGGAACTTTTCCACTTCCACCAGGCAGATGCGGCAGTTGCCCGCGATGGAGAGACCCGGGTGGTAGCAGTACCGAGGAATGTAGACACCCAGCTTCTCCGCAGCCTGGATGACGGTGGTCCCCTCCGGCACGCTTGCCTCGCGGCCGTCGATGCTCAGGCTGGGCATTCGGCAACCCCCTTCTTCCCAGCGCCGCGGCCGCTGCGGATGTATTCCTCGAACTCGTCCCGAAATTTCGTGATGTAGGACTGGACGGGCCAGGCAGCCGCATCCGCGAACACGCAGATGGTATTCCCTTCCATGTCGCCGGCAATGGCGAGAAGTTCGTCCAGGTCGCTGACACGTCCCCGCCCCTCGAGGATGCGGTGCACGAGCCGATGGACCCAACCGGTTCCCTCTCGGCAAGGCGAGCATTGTCCGCAGGACTCGTGAGCGAAAAAGCGGGCCGCAGATGCGAGCGCCTCGATCATGCAGGTGGTTTCATCCATCACGATCACCCCCCCCGATCCCGCCATGCTACCGGCGGCCATGAGGGAGTCAAAATCCATGGCCACGTCGATCTCATCGGCCGTCAGAATCTTGGCCGAGATGCCGCCGGGGATGACGGCCTTCAGCCGATTGCCATCGCGTACCCCGCCTGCGGTGGCGAGCAGTTCCCGCAGCGTGATGCTAACCGGTGCCTCATAGACGCCAGGCCGGGCCACGTGTCCGCTCACACAGAAGAGCCGGGTTCCGCCCTGCTTGTCCGTGCCGATGTCGGCGAAATGTGTGGCTCCGTTGCGCACGATGAACGGGACGCAGGCCAGAGTCTCCACATTGTTGACGATGGTGGGACAGGAGAACAGGCCTGAAATGGCTGGAAAGGGAGGCTTGAGTCTGGGAAAGCCCTTTCCACCCTCGAGCGACGTCAAGAGCGCGGTCTCTTCTCCGCAGATATAGGCACCGGCGCCCCGGTGAATGACAACGTCCAAGTCAAAACCGGTTCCCTGGATGTTCTTGCCCAGCCACCCCTGACTGTAGGCCTCGTCCAGGGCACGCTGCAAACGTTTGGCCGGTCGGAAGTACTCGCCTCGGATGTAAACGTAAGCTTTGTGACTGCCGATGGCGTAGGCCGAAATGATCATGCCTTCGACCAGGGCGTGTGGGTCCCGTTCCATGATGTAGCGGTCTTTGAAGGTGCCAGGCTCGCCTTCGTCCGCGTTGACGACCAGGTACTTGGGCTGGCTCGTTCCCTTGGGGATGAAGGACCATTTTCTGCCAGTCGGAAAGCCCGCGCCGCCCAGACCGCGTAGGTTGGCTCTGGAGATCTCGTCGGTCACCTCTTCCGGGCTCATGGAGGTGAGAACCTTCCTGGCCGCCGCATATCCATCGTCCGCTAGGTAGTCTTGCAGCCAGATCCCGTCCGGCTCCTTGAAGCGTGTGGAGAGCACCGGCCCATCGGTGGAGATGAAAGGTGCAGGTTCCGGCAGAGGATCTCCGTCCTCGGGATTTTCCATCGAGGCCCGAAGCAGGGTGTCTGTGGTCTCTCCCTCGAGAGGCCCGATAAAGGTTTCGTCCAGCTGTGCCATGGGCGACATTTCGCAAGCGCACAGACACTCGACTTCTGTGAGGGTGACCTCTTGACCCGCGGTGGTCTCGCCGGGGCGAATCTGCAATTGCTCCTGGATTCGACCCAGCAAATCCCCGCAACCCCGCAAAAGGCAGGGAAGACTAGTGCAGACCCGAAGCTCGCGCCGGCCCACCGGTTTGGTGTGGAACATGATGTAGAAGGAGACCGCTTCGCGCACATGGGAACGGGCCACACCCAGGATGTGCCCCACCCAAGCCTCCGCTTCCTGGGAGACATAGCCCTGATTCTCCTGGACGAGCCACAAGAGGGGTAGCATCGCTGCCTTCGGTTGCTCGTACCTTTGGAGGATCTGCCTGGCCTTGGCTTCTAGGTCAGCCGTCATCTCCGAAAGTCCTCATCGATCGAGTTCCCCTCCGATCATGTTGACCGACCCGAAGGTGGGGATTACATCGGCGATCATGTCCCCGACGAGTAGCTGGGATAAAGCCGACATGATGGCGAAGCAGGGCGGACGAACCCGAACGCGGTAGGGACAGCCCGCTGCGTCGCTCACTACGTAGAACCCGAGTTCTCCGTTGGCCCCTTCCACGGGAAAGTAGACCTCTCCCTTGGGCGGCCGGATGCCGTGGCCGAACATGACCAGCTTGAAGTGGTTCATGAGTCCTTCGATGTTGCCGTAGGTGTCTTCCTTGGGAGGGAGGAAGGCCCGTTTTTCGTCCGCAGCTATAGACGGATGCTGGGCGCGCCCGGAGCCCTCGAGGGTTGGACCGGCCACCGCACATCCGCCGGATATGGCCGAGATGTTCCCCACCTTGGCAAGGTCCACCATGTCGGCGGCGGGGATGGGACGTCCGGTCTCCGGATGGGCCAGGATCGGACCAGTCGGCATGTCTTTCAGGGCCGTCTCCACAATGCGCATCGATTGCTCCATTTCCTCCATACGCACCAGGTAGCGGTCCATGTTGTCCCCACGGGTTCCCACCGGGACGTCGAAAGGTAACCGGTCGTAGACGGCGTATGGGCAGTCCTTGCGGACGTCGTAGTCCGCGCCGCTGGCGCGAAGAAAGGGGCCGGTGATCCCATAGGAGATGGCGTCTTCCGCAGAGATGATGCCAGTTCCGTTCATCCGGTCTGTGAAGATGCGGTTGCGAGTGAGGAGCCCGTCCGCCTCGACGAGCACCTTGCGGGTCTCCTCGAATGCCTTGCGGCAAGGCTCGCGAAAATCCTCGGGGAGGTCCGCCTTCACTCCGCCCACGCGGCAGTAGCTGACGGTCAAACGTGCCCCGGTCACCATCTCCACCAGATCCCAGAGGTACTCGCGGGCCTTGATCATGTAGAGAAATACGCTGAAGGCTCCCAGCTCCATGGCGGTTGCCCCCACGCAGGTGAGGTGGTCTGAGATCCGGGAAATCTCCGAGAGGATGACCCGTATGTAGTGGCAGCGCTCCGGGACCGAGATCCCGAGCAGCTTCTCCACCGTCATGGAGTATCCCATGTTGTTGATCAGGGGGGAGACGTAGTTGAGCCGGTCGGTGTAGGGGATTACGCCGTTGTAATCCACCACTTCCGCCATTTTCTCAAAGCCGCGGTGAAGGTAGCCGATTTCCACTTCGGCGCTTTGGATCTGTTCTCCATCCAGTTCGGCTACGATCCGGATGATGCCGTGCATGGCCGGGTGGGCCGGACCCACGTTGAGCATCATGTCGCGCGCATGGAGATCTGCGGTGTTCTCTGGGGCCGTCTGGGATGTGTCCAGGCGGGAAGTTGTGGGGCTGCTGGGGTCCATAGACCTACGGCTTAGTGAATCGCTGTACTTTCGCTCCAAGAGTCGGCTGGGGACTCCCCGGAGCGCATCGTCTCTCGCTCTAGATTATGCATAGGATTGCGAGCCGGGTACCAGTTCGTCGTCATCGGAGTACCATAGGGCAGCGACCCGCTGATGTCAGTTGAGCGGGCCGATCAGAGGCTGCCGCTTCTTGATGGGGTAGTCTTTCCGCAGGGCGTGTCCCTCGAACTCTTCGTACATGAGAATGCGCTTCAGATCGGGATGTCCTCGAAATCGAATGCCGAACATGTCCCAAACCTCTCGCTCGAGCCAGTTTGCACCGGCCCACAATGGGGTTAGCGAGTCCAGCTCAGGCTCGGTCTCCTCCACAGGGACCACCAGCCTCAGACGGTGCTTGTGCTCGAGAGAATAGAAGTGGTAAACCACTACGAAGCGTATCTTCTCCGGCGGCCCGGCCCACGGGTCCTCATCCGGGATCTCTGATGAGGGACTCAGTTTTATACCTGAGGAAGCGAAGAAAGCCGGCGCAGGACTTTGGCCAAAGGTGGAGTAGTCCACGGCCGTCAGATCCATGAGGAAGTTCATCCGTAAGGCCGGGTCCTCTCTGAGGAACCGAGCGACCTTGATAAGACTCTCCCCGCGTAGAACGACCGTTTGGTCTCCACGGTAGGTGTGAGAAGCCGACACCGTGTCCGGGAAACGCTCGCGTACAGACTCAATTAGAGAGGAACTATTCATTTTCCACGAAGGTTTCCGGGCGAGACTCGGGTGCGGATGGCTGGCCGGTAGCGTGCTGGTCCTGAATCTTTTTCTGCAGCTTCATCAGCCCGTCCAGGACGGACTCCGGCCGTGGCGGGCAGCCCGGAATGTAGACATCCACTGGCATGATCGTGTCGATACCCATTACGGTTGCATAGTTGTCGTAAAATCCGCCCGTGCAGGTGCAGACTCCAAAGGCAACAACCCATTTCGGCTCGGCCATCTGGTCGTAGATGCGTTTGAGAGCGGGGCGCCAGCTTGTGACTGATCGTTCCCACCACGAAAAGCACGTCGGCCTGGCGCGGAGGAAAACCTGGGGAGGCCCGCTCCGAAGCGGTCGACATCGTAGTGAGAACAGGCCGTGGCCATGTATTCCATCCCGCAGCAGGCGGTGACGAAGGGGTACTGGAAGATAGAAAACTTCCGGGCCCAGCCGAGGGCCTCATTGAGGCGACTGGTCAGGAACGAACCGTTCAACATATCACTGCCACTCCAGGCCACCGTTGTCCCAAGCGTAGACGTAGCCCACCATCAGAATCCCCAGGAAGACGCCCATCTCCATCAGACCCACCATCCCCATCTTGCGGTATATAACCGCCCACGGGTAGAGGAAGATAAGCTCAACATCGAATAGGATGAACAGAATCGCGGTCAGATAGAACTTGATGCCCAACTGCCCGCTGGGGCGGGCGAAGGGGTCACTTCCACACTCGAACGGCTCCGACTTCACCGCTGAGGGCTTCTTCTCACCCAGAGTGGAGGCCAGTATAACCATCGCTACAGTGATGCCTCCGGCCAGTACGAAGCTGACTACGATGCCGAGGTACTCACTCATCCCTTGAACCATCAGTCTCCCATTATACGGTAGCGCGGCATCGCCGCAACCCGGGGCCACCGCCGTTACGGGGCCACCGCCGTTACGGGGCCACCGCCGTTACGGGGCCACCGCCGTTACGGGGCCACCGCCGTTACGGGGCCACCGCCGTTACGGGGCCACCGCCCAGAACGTCAGATTGCCCGGGAAGATTCCCCCGATCACGGTGACCAGGGCCGCAACAGCCAGCACGGCAGACACGGCCAGCGGGTAGCTCGAGGGCTCGGGCTCCTGCGCTTCCCTCATGTACATGAGAACCGCCACACGCAGATAGACGAAGGCCGAAATCACACTACAGAGCACGGCCAGGACTGCCAGGGGCCAAATGGCCTGCCCGTACCACGCTTAGGATGACGAGGAACTTGGCCGCAAATCCGGCGGTGGGTGGTATGCCCGTCAGGGACAGGAGAAAGAGTAGCATGAGAGCGGCCGTTCCGGGACGCTGGGCGGCGAGACCTCGATAGCCGTCCAGGCTCTCGCCTCGCCGCCCCAGTGCGATGACAACGCCAAAGGCCCCCAGCGTCATGAAGACATAGAAGAAGGCGTAGACCATGGTTGCCGAGGCTCCCTCCGGAGTCCCTAGAATCAAGCCCAGGAGGGCGTAGCCGGCATGCGCGATCGAGGAATACGCCAGTAGGCGCTTCATGTTCGTCTGGGACAGGGCCATGACGCTCCCCACGACCAAGGAGAGCGCCGCAAGGCCCACCAGAACGACGGGTAAGACACTGGTATCGGCAGGCAACGCGACCAGGCAGACCCGACCCAGCGCAGCCAGGCCTGCGGCCTTGAAGGCAGCGGCCAGAAAGGCCGCCACCGGAACGCTCGCCCCCTGGTAGGCGTCCGGCGCCCAGGCGTGAAAGGGTACCGCCGCAATCTTGAAGGCGAGCCCCGCCACCAGCAGACCTATAGCCGCCAAAAGGATCTGGTTACCCTCTAGACTGTGGGTCGAGAGAGCCGAGGCAATGGCCGCAAAGTTGGTAGCACCCGTAACGCCGTAGGTCAGGGCGATTCCGTAGAGGAGCAGAGCCGAGGCGAAGGAACCCAGTAGGAGGTACTTGATGGCCGCTTCGTTTGAGGCTGGCTTCTCGACCGTAATCCCGACCAGGATGTAGGAACAGAGAGTCATGAGTTCGAGGCTCAGGTATAGGGTCAAGAAATCGAGGGCTGAGGCCGCGAACATCATTCCCGTCGCGGCTAGGAGAAGCAAGGCATGGTACTCGCCGGACCGTACAGGTCCCGCTTCGTAGCGCCTCACGGAGAGAAGAGCGGCCAGAATGAGGGCAGAGGCGATGAGAACCTTGAAGAATTGGGAGTAGCCGTCCAGGATGATCATGGCTCCGAAGCCGGTCTTGGGGCTCACCGGTAAGAGCCAGCTCGAGACCGATGCAGCCGCCAGCCCAGCGAAAACCGTTCCTGCCGTGACCAAGGACGAGTTCCGGATGCGGCGCGCCGCCAGGATGAACACCAGGGCGAAGCTAACCAGAATCAACTCCGGTGAGATAAGGATCAGGTCTCTTAGGCTCACGCTAATCATGGTGTCACTCCAGCAGCCAGGAGTTCGGCGACGGGAACCCGAAGATAGGAAAGGACACACTCAGGGTACAAACCCAGATACAGGGCCAGGAAGGCCAGAGGGGCCAAGGTTGCCACCTCACGCGTGTTGAGTTCCAGCTTGAGCCCCTCCAGGCCCGGGTGCATCTCGCCCATGACCACCCGGTAGAAGAGCCAGACCAGGTAAGCTGTTCCCAGGGCCACGCCCCAGACCGCCAGGGCTCCCAGCCAAGTCGCGGTCTTGAAGGCTCCTCCGATGATGAGGAACTCCCCGACGAAAGAGTTCAAACCCGGGAATCCCGCCCCGGCCAGGCAAAAAAGCGCCAGGAAGGTAGAGTAAACTGGCGCGGTTTTGGCCACGCCCCCGTAGTCCCTAATTTCCCGCGTGTGAGTGCGCTCGTAGATCATACCGACACACAAGAAGAGAGCCGCGCTGATGATTCCGTGATTGATCATCTGGAGGATCGCACCCTCGACCCCGCTGCGGTTGAGGGTGAAGATGCCCAAAGTGACGAATCCCATGTGACTCACACTCGAGTAGGCGATGAGGCGCTTGACGTCCGTCTGGGCCAGGGTCACATAGGCGCCGTAGACGATGGCGACCGCAGAGACGACGAGCATGGGGTAGAGAAAGAGCTGCACCGCGTCGGAGAGGATGGGCAGTGAGATCCGCAGGAATCCATAGGCCCCCATCTTCAGAAGGATGCCGGCCAGAATGACGCTCCCCGCGGTGGGCGCCTCGGTGTGGGCGTCCGGCAGCCACGTATGCACCGGGAACATGGGGACCTTGACCGCGAAGGCGGCCAAGAACGCCAGGAAGAGCCAGGCCTGCAGCTGGGGCGGAAGCTCGACTCCGGCAAGGGCCTTGAAGTCCAGCGTATCGCAGGTGTGGTAGAGGACGATCATGCCCACCATCATTAAGACGCTGCCGGCCAGCGTGAAGAGCAAGAACTTGATCGCGGCGTAGACCCGTCCCGGGCCGCCCCAGACGCCGATCAGGAACAAGAGGGGGACCAGCATGAGTTCCCAGAAGACGAAGAAAAGAAACAGATTGGCAGCGGCGAAGAGCCCGATCATCGCGGTCTCGGCGACCAGCAGCGCCACGTGAAATTCCCGCACTCTGGTGCTGACTGCGGTCCAGGAGGCGCCGATACAGAGCGGGCTCAGGAGCGCGGCGAGGAAGATGAATGGAAGGCTGAGTCCGTCCACACCCATCCGATAGGCGATGTTCCAGGCCGGGATCCACTCCGCGAAATCGACGAATTGTAGAACGCTTGAGGTTTTGTCGAAGTTCCAATAGAGAGGGGCCGATACAGCCAGGGTGGCCAGGGTAGTGGCCAGGGCGATCCAGCGCGACCGGCGCTCGTTGCCCAGGAGCAGGATGAGAGTTGCACCCACGAGGGGCAGGAAGGTGATGGCTGTCAGGATCGGGTAGGCTGTCACAGTGCGATCATTGCCAGTGCGAGCAGCAATAGGACTCCCGCAGCCATGATGAGTCCGTAGTGCTGGGTGTTACCGCTCACCGTGATCTTCAAGATTTGGCCAAAGGCCTCGGTCAACCGGCCCACGCCGACGGCCGCGGCATCGACGACATGGGTGTCGAATCTGCGCAGGAGATCCGCCCCACCCAAGACGGGTCGCCGCATGACCGCCTCGTAGAACTCTCCTACGAAGCCGGACTCCAACCGTGCCAGACGGCTCTGCGTCCACCTTATACCCGCCCGCAAACCTTGGCGGTAGAACCAGTCTGTGTCGAGGCTGATCTTCAGCTCAGGGTCGAGATGTTTGAGCAGCAGGGAAAAGCCGAGCGCCGTGAAACCCAGCATGCCCAAAGTGGCCGTGATGTGCTGCAAGGTGTACGGGACGTAATCGACCGGGTGTGGCAGGTGCCGGTATAGGAGGCCGGGAAAGATTCCAATCCCTACGCACGCAATCGCAGCCAGGGCCATGGCTAGGAGCATGTTCCTGGGAGGCTCCTGGCCGCGTACGCCTGAATCCTTGCCGAAAAACATGTAGTAGGGCAGCTTAAGACCGGTATGAAGGAACGTTCCGGAAGAGGCTAAGGTGAGCATGAGAAAGACCAGATTCAGGTGGGACTCGCCGGCGGCAGAGACCACCATGGACTTGCTTACGAAGCCACTAAAGAGCGGCACCGCTGAGATGGCGAAAGCGCCGACCATGTAGAGGCCCAGGGTAAGTGGCATGCTCTTGTAGAGTCCCCCCATGTCGCTCAGCTTTCTGAGCCCGGTCACCTGAAGGACGGCGCCGGCACCCATGAAGAGCAGCGCTTTGTAGAGGATGTGCGCGAAGGCGTGGGCCGCGGCGCCATTTAGGGCCAGTGCGGTCCCGATTCCCACCCCGCAGACCATGTAGCCAACCTGGCTGATGATGTGGTACGCCAGGAGCCGCCGCGCGTCGTTTTCCAATACCGCGTAGATGACACCGTAAACGGCCATGGCCGCTCCCAGCCATACCAGAAGCTCGGTCCCGGCGAAGCCCCGGATCAAGACGTACACGGCGGACTTGGTGGTGAAGGCGGTCATAAAGACTGCGCCCGTGACCGTGGCTTCCGGGTAGGCATCCGGCAGCCATGCCCCTATGGGCGGGACCGCGGCATTGAGGAGAAAGGCCACCAGGATCAAAACCCAGGCCGTGCCCCCCGCGAATGGCTCCATTGACGAGAAGGCGAGCGACCCGGTTTCAGACCAGTGAACCACGATCCCCGCCAAGAGGACAAGCCCCCCAAAGACGTGCACCAGGAGGTAGCGGAAGCCGGCTGCCACGGCGGCCGGTTTACGGCGCTGCCAGACCAGAAGGACGGACGAGATCGCCAGGAGTTCCCAGAACACGTATAGGGAGAGGAGATCGCCCGCAAACGTTATCCCCAGCGCCCCCCCCGCATAGGTCAGGGCCGTTACGTGCTGAGAGTCCTCCTTCACGTGGAGCGCGTAGACCATGCCCAGAAAGGCCATGATCGAGAAGACATACGAGAAAATCAGGCTCAACTGGTCCACTCGGCCGAACACCAGGACTTGGCCGAGGAAACTCACCTCACCATAGACGCCTGGCTCCATGCGCAGGCAGACAGCCAGGGCCAGGGCCGGCAGCAGGAGCATCGCCAGCCGCTTGGTCTGGCCCTTGAGCAAGGGTAACGCCCAGGCTCCCAGGATCAGCAATAGGCCTGGGTGGATCCACTCAAGAACCATAGTAGTCTTCGCGGCGCATGAGCCATATCTTCCCGAGAAATTTTGACACCAGCACGATGGCTACACAAGAGACCAATCCATAGAACGAGCCCCAGGCGGGGTAGCTCTCAAACGAGAAGTGGGGGTGATCGCCCCGGAACACGAGCGGAAGAACAATTTCCGCCAGAGCCACCGCGGCCAGGACGATCCAGGACCATCGTTTGAGCCGGACCCGGCGGACGGGATCTTCCAGGTGTTTCCGTGAAAAGGTCACGGCAGCGACCTTCCGGCCAGTTCCAGTACCGGTTTTGGGTAGAGTCCCAGGAGAAGGCTAGCGGCCGCGCTGATCATCAAGGGCACAACCATCCAGGGAACCTCGCGAACCTCTTGGTCGGTCTGCGGTGCCTCCTCGAAGTATCCCTTGTACACGACCGGGCCCAGGTAGGCGGCGTTGAGAAGTGAGCTCACCAGGAGTACCCCTAAGAAGGTAAGGCTGGGGAGCTCGACCGAGCCCAGGACCAGGTACCATTTGGAGATGAACCCTGCGGTAGGAGGAATGCCCACGACGCTCAGGGAGGCAAGCGTAAACGCGGCCATGGTCCACGGCATACGCTTGGCAAGGCCCGACATCTGGCTGATTTCGGTCTTGTGCGCGGATACGTAGATAGAGCCCGCACATAAAAAGAGGGTGATCTTCGATACGGCATGGTTGGTGATATGGGCCATCCCGCCGAGCATCCCACTCCGATTCAAAAGCGCCGCCCCCAGGATGATGTAGGAGAGCTGGCTGACCGTGGAGAAGGCCAGTCGAGCCTTCAGGTTATCCTGCCCGAGCGCGAGCAGCGACCCGAGGAGGATCGTCACCGAGGCAACTCCCAACGCCAATTGGTCGGCGCCGAGATCGCGTACGGCGCCAGGGCCAAAGACGAACAGAAAGACCCGGAGCGTGCAGAAGACTCCCGTTTTCACCACGGCCACGGCATGCAACAGCGCGCTCACCGGGGTGGGCGCCACCATAGCGGCTGGCAGCCAGCTGTGTAGAGGCATGAGCGCGTTCTTCGCGAATCCGAACAGGAACAGCGCGAAAACGACATACAGAAGGAAGGGCTGTTCCAGGATCCGCTCAACCGGCAGGATCCCACCTTTGCGAAACTCCAGGGTTCCCGCCACGTTGTAGGTCAGGATGATAGCCGCCAGCAGAAACACCTTGGCTGCGCCCAGCAGATAAATGACGTATTTGCGGGCGCCTGCCTTGGCTTCGGCCGTTTGGTGGTGACCCACCAGGGGGTAGGTGACCAGGGTCAAGGCCTCGTAAAACAGAAACAGGGTGAACAGATTGGCGGAGAAGGCCACCCCCACCGTGGCGGAGAGAGCTAGAGCGAAACAGGCAAAGTAACGCGTTTGAGCGTGCTCTTGGAGAGAACGCATATATCCGATCGAGTAAAACGAGGTCAGGATCCACAGCAGCGACGCCCCCGAGGCGAAGAGCAGGCCGAAGGTATCCACCCGAAACGCGAGCTCGATGCCGGGAAGGATGCGGAAGAGCACGCACTGGGGCGTGGTGCCTCGAAGCGCTTCTGGGATCATGCCGGCTACGAGAGCAAACATCAGGACCCCGGCCGCAATCGACCAGAACTCCCTCAAATTGGCCCGCCGCTGGCCGGTGCAGGCGATAAGAAGTGCGCCCACGGCCGGGACCAGCACCGCGAGCAGGGGGATGAGGGAAAACGAGATGTCGTCTATATGCACCGCGGTCACCACTTGAGCTGGGTCAGGTCACCCACGCCCGCTCCAGGCTTGTTCCGGTTCAAGGCGATCACGAGCCCCAGACCGACCCCTGCCTCCGCGGCTGACACGGCGATGACGAAGAGTGCCAGTACCTGGCCGGTCGGGTCAGAGAGGTGTTGGCTGAATCCAGCCAGGCTCAGGTTAACGGCATTGAGCATGACCTCAACCGAGACCAGCATCAGAATGATGTTGCGCCGGGCCAGAAAACCGAATACTCCGATCCCAAAGAGGACTGCGCTCAAGGCCAGAATTACACCCACGGGAACGATCACGATCGTGGCCTCCTCCTTGCGAGCGCGACCGCACCTACGATGGCGGCCAGAAGAATCAGCGAGGTGATCTCGAAGGGCAACACGAACGGACCGAAGAGAGCTGTGCCCACCTCCGATAGTGTTCCCCGAGGTGCGGCTTCCGATGCCATACGGGCAGCTGGCGCCGCCGCTGCTCCAACCGAGTCGAGCCTCTCGATCTGGGCGAGCCAGGCCACAGCCGCCACCAGACCCAGCCCCCCGGCGGCGGCCAGCGGCCAATGGGCGCCGAAGCGGGGCCGAGACTGCTCGCTCGGTAAGTCCAGGAGCATCAGGACGAAAAGGTAGAAGACCAGAATGGCGCCTGCATAGACGATCACCTGTACCGCCGCCAGGAATTCCGCGCCCAGCAGCAAGAAAATGCCAGCCACGTGCAGGAAGAGGGCCAGCACCCAGAGCATGCTGTGGACGGGATTTTTTCGCGTCACGGCCAGGAGCGCACTCGTGATGCTAGCCGCCGCCATGTAATAGAAGGCCGCTTGCGCGGGAAGGAAGGTCATGAACTTGGGTACTTACCGGAGCTGTCCTCGCGGTGCCAAAGTGTGCGATCCCGAGTCGGCTTCGCGGCCCTGTATCTGGTCCCTTCGAAGTGATTCAAGACGAGCCGATCAGTATCGACCGCTCGGGCTGATCGCCGTCTGGCGACTGCGCAGGCAACCGCCGGCCTTCTTCCGTCGGCCGCGGGGCATTGTGCTGCAGGAGGAGTAAAAAATCAAGCCGCCGAATTGCCTCACTATCAAAGTTCCAGAAAGGGGATCTTTGCCTCATATAAAAAAGTGTCCGAAATGGGATAGGAAGAGGCTCCATGAAAAGGGGGCCAAGCAAGAGGCTAACGATGTCGGAGTGACGGGTCTTGGTGAAGGCGTTTGCCAAGGAGTACCAGAGGGGGAGGAAGAAGGACAAAGGAGCGATCTTCGACGGGTTTGTGGAGGCGACGGGCTACCAGCGCCGCTATGCCGCGCGGCTGCTGCGCCATTCCGGCCGGAGGGTGTGGGTTGGCAGGGGTGTGGTGGTGGAAGCGGATATCCGCTGTCGGGTCCCGCGTCGGAGACGGATCGACGATGGAGAAGTGCAACGGGCTTTGAAGGAGATCTGGCAGCTGCTGGACTATCTGTGTGGGAACCGACTGGTGGCCGCTTTGGAGCCGACACTGATCGCCTTGGAGAGACATAGCGAGCTGAAGCTGAGTGGGGAGGTACGGGAGGAACTGCTTCGGATCAGTGCGGGGACGATCGAACGACTGCTGGCGCCCGAGAAACGAAAGCTGCGGCTGAGGCAACGAGGGGGTACCAAGCCGGGGACGTTGCTGCGCCATCAAGTGGCCGTGCGGACGTTTGCGGATTGGGACGAGGCGCGGCCGGGGTTTGTGGGTTACGCTCGCTACGACACGCCGGCCGAAGTCGAGTTGCTCAACCAGCTGTACGAGCAGCTTCGCCTGTGCGTGAACTTCTTCTTGCCCTCGCAGAAGCTGCAAGAGAAGGTGCGCCGAGGCAGCCGGGTGGCCAAACGCTACTCGCCCGCAAGGACTCCCTATCAACGCGTTCTGGAGTCAGTGGAGAATCTCGGCCAGCTGGAAGCGACAACTGAGAGCGCAATACCGACAACTGAACCCAGCTCAGCTGCACCGGGAGATCGTTCGGTTGCAGGAAAAACTGTTGGATCTGACGGCGAAAAAGCGAAGCGGTCCGGCACCGTCCACCGCCCCTACCACTACGGGTCACACTTGAGGTACTTTTTAGTTGAGGCAACGAATCCTCTTTTGGGCACTTTTCTACTTGAGGCAACAGGGCGCCGTTCCGATCCCATTGCGCCCCTGGCACCGTCTTCCCCAATAGGCCCAACTGGTCCTTTTTTGGGCATGAAAAGAGGGGAGAGTTGGTGGGGAGACCCCGACTTTCGGCACATTGCGTGGCACACGGATCTGGAGAGCGGCGGCTTGGGCCAGGCGGTGGTCCAGACAGACGAATGGCAAACTCGCCGTCTGCTGGTCGGATCATGTTCTCCAATTCCGCACCGAAGGGCGAAACCGTGCCACCTTCGGCGTTTATGACCACGAAATCCCAGCCAGCGTAACCTAAGGTCTCCACCACCGAAGGGTCAGATATATCGCAGCAAACCCCAAGGACAACCTCACCTTCTGCAATCGCTTCATGGATGTTCTTCATTACGCTCCCCGCTAGACCTTTACCAATTTGCGAAGACTGCGTACCGGTCGGGGTGGATCGAGGGTTTGACCAAAGGTCGTCCAGGAAACTTCACCTACGTAAATATCGCCATGAGAATCGAGTGCCAACCCGTGCGGTGCGATGAACTGGCCTGGTGCCTCGCCGCAGCGAATATCGCCCAACCGAGCCAAGCGGCGCCCGCTCCGGTCGTGAATGGTGACGCAGGCGCCGAGGTTGGGGTAATCGCTGTTTACAGGTAGATTCGTTGGCATTTGACCAACGTAAACCAAATCGTCTGAAATGTGCAGCCCGCAGGGGCGATGCATGTTGCTCCATTGTTCCAGATAGTTGCCTTGATCGTCAAAAATTTGGATCCGATGGCTCTCCCGGTCGGCGATGTAGACCCGACCCTGGCTATCCGTACCAACGCTGTGGGGGAGGTTAAATTGACCAGGATCGGTTCCATAATCTCCCCACGACGCCAGATGCGCGCCCTCTGTACTGTATTTGTGGACTCGAGCATTTCCGTACCCATCGGTGATGTAAAGGTCGCTGGTCTTGGGATCGAAGGCGACTTTGGTGGGTCGATTAAATGGCTCCCCACTTTGAGCCGGCGCCGGCTCGTTGCGGCGACCAATAGACATCAACAGCGCGCCTTCCAGTGTGAATTTCCCGATCCAATGCCCTTCGTCATCGACACAATAGATAACCTCCCCGTGACTGGCTTCGGTGCGTATGCTCACGCCGTGGGGCCGGGTAAACAGCCCTTCACCCCAAGACGTTAAGAATGTGCCGTCTCGCTCGAACACGGTTAGTGGATGCTCACCCCGATCAAAGGCATAGACCCGGTCTTGTGAGTCGACCACCACATCAACGACCTCTTTAAAGCCCCACCCGTCGGGTAATTTGGCCCATTCGGCAAACTCTTCATAGACAAAATCACCACTGCCAAGTTTCGTCATGACTTGATCTCCTTTATGGGTATTTTCACTACGCTTCTCGTGGCAAGATGGTCCCAGTTAAGCGGTAGGCGTGCAGATGACCATCCGAGCTGGATTGACCTGCAGTCGGCATCTTTCCCGATGATTTTGTTGCCGGGTTTGAGTTTGAGAGATTGGGCTTGACGGCAGTCCACCTATTGGGATTATGCACCGCGGTTTGAAGGAAGTGAACAGCTCAAGCTGGTGTGAATCACCGCAGTTGGCAGTGTCCTGATGTTAGACGAGAAAAACGATGTTTCCTGCGCCAGCTCCCACCTACCCCCTTGGGAAGGATTCCGAGAATAAAAAGTTTGTGGGTCACCATAAGAAACTTCGACCTCCCAGCCCCGTCGGGTCCGAGTTCAACGGCCCTGGGGCTACGAGCTAGCGGGGTCTCGTGCCTCTGACGGAAACTCGTCGCCCAAAGTCCAGGATGTCGATACAGACAGCTCGGCTGTTAATTTGGACAAATGCCCCTCCGACTCTGTTGGGCTTTTATGACGGCTGTTCCACCTGAGCCCTGGCCAACATGGTTTGCAAAGCAGCCCCATCGTTGGTCCAGTATTCCCGAAGAATCGTCATGTCAGTACCCAAACTGAAGTCCCGCACCCCCATTTCCAGATAAGGCTCTGCGTCTTGCGCGCGATCAATTTCGACGCGAGGGCGTACGTTGTGCTCCAGAGCGGTCTGGATCACTCGCTCCTCGATCTCCTTAAACTCCGCGGATTCTCCTTGGCCAGGTTTTCCAGAACTGACCGTAAAGTCACCAGGTCCCCACTGGATCATCTTGAGCCATTCCACTTGCAGAATTTTCTCCAGCTCGCCATCGGTGACTGCCTCGACCTTTTCGATCATTGCTGCGAACACGATGTGCTCCATGGAGCGGACGTCATCGGGGGTTCCGGGATAGGGATAGACATCGCGCGTATACCGCATGCCTCGCTTCCCATCCAGTCCAGGGGTGTCCGGAAGCATGGCTCGGATGCGCTGCTCCAGCTCTTCCGCCGAGTAAACGTCAACCAGCATCGCCCCACCAAAACCCTCCGAGAATGCTTTTGGACCCCAGAGCTCCTCTCCTGGACGATCCAGCTTGATCATCGACCCCAAGCCCATCAGTTCTGCCACCGTTGCAATCGCTTTAAAGACGGAAATTGAGACCTCAGAATATTCCGCGACATACTCGACATAGCCAACGGTTGCAACGTGTCCAAGCATCTCAGTCACGTTTGGCCAGGGACTATGAATGCGTGTACCGATAGTAGGCTCCCCAGAATTGAACACTTCCAGCAGTTTGTTTTCTCTCATCAGAGAACTCCTTCAAGGACGCGCGCAAAGGCGATCTCGGGGTCGGTCGTGAACTCCGGCTCGGGCCAGAAGGTCAGCACGAGGGCGGCGGCGAAGTAGGGGACGGCGCTGATACCGAAGCCGACAACGCTCGGGCGCAACCACTTGCGGGATTTCATGGGTGGACTCCTTTGTATGGCGGGTGGGGGCTGCCAAGAGGCAACCGCGCGGGGAGAGGGTGAGCCGCTCAGTGTTCAACTGAAGTTTCCTTACGGTCGAGCCAGGAACACCTCGACCATTATCGTGTAGCTTGCTCTAAACCGACGCTACTCATATCAGCGTCGGACGGGCCTTCTTCGAGTCTCCCCATGATGGATGCTCAAAACCTATCAGTCCTCCAACCTTGCGTCAACGATTCAGTACCGTAGGGTGAAAAAATTCAGCCGAAGTGTAAGGCACTCCTGTACAGTGTGTTAGAGTGAATAAACCTTCCCCAGCTCAGCCCAATAACTTGACCAACGCCCCAGAAATGCAGGCGGGACTGGCTAAAAAGAGGCTCTCCTTTCCGGGACGTATTTACCGCCAGGTGGCGTTCTTTTTATTTTTCTCGATGGTGGTTGTCGCACGGTACGCTAGGTTGGATCTCAGATCTGTCCAGTTTTGGCACTGGAGGGGGAATGGCTCGACAACACTTGTCTGAAGAAGCACCCAACATGCATGGAATCGTTGGGTACTATTTACTCAGATCTCCTCGGCGCTTTTCTTGGGAACCCGCCTTGCAACCCCCGTCCTGCGGGCTGCTTTCACCACTGCGACCGCAACCCGCTGGGGGGTTTTTCGGTTGAAGGGGCCGGGGATGATGTAATCCGGACTCACCTCGTCCTCGGCCACAAGATCGGCAATAGCCTGGGACGCCTCCAGCTTCATGGCCTCGTTGATGTCGCAAGCCCGGGAGTCTAAGGCTCCCCGGAAAATCCCCGGGAAGGCGAGGACATTGTTGACCTGATTGGGATAATCGGCCCGGCCGGTAGCCACTATGGCGTCAATCCCGGCAACCTCCTCGGGAAAAATCTCCGGTACCGGGTTGGCCATCGCGAAAAGGATCGGATTGCGGTTCATTCTCTGGACATCTTCCCGATCGAGAACCCCTGGATCATCTCTTTTAGGCTGCCCTTGCGGCGGTTGGGATTGGTGTGTTCCTACAGCCAAGTCTTGATCGGATTGTCCCCAAAGCGCCGGCTGGAATGAATCGCTCCCCTAGAATCGCAGACAACGATGTCGGTGATTCCGAACTGGAGCAACATCTTGGAACAGGCTGCCCCCGCCGCGCCGGCGCCGGAAACGACCAGTCTCACTTCGCTCGACCTCTTGCCCACCAGCTTGAGGGCATTGATCAGGCCTGCCAGCACCACTACCGCCGTTCCATGTTGATCGTCGTGGAAAACTGGAACATCCAGTATTTGTCTGAGCCGCTGTTCGATCTCAAAGCAGCGAGGGGAAGAGATGTCCTCGAGGTTAATCCCCCCAAAGCTCGGTTCGATCATCCTGCAGAACTCGACGATGGCCTCAGGATCCTGGTTGGCTACACAAAGAGGGAAAGCGTCCACCCCTGCGAATTCCTTGAAGAGGATCGCCTTTCCCTCCATGACCGTCATGGCCGCAGCCGGACCGATGTTGCCCAGACCCAGGACGGCGCTTCCGTCGCGTCGGCTATCACCAACCGAGGAGAACCCATCCCTCGCGACTTCAAGTCTCGCAGCACCTGCGACCAGCTCTGGCTCGATTCCCGATAACCACTGCTGACGGACAGCACCACTTCGCTTCCATCACTTAAGGCGGCCATCACCACCAGCAACACCGCCTTTTCTTTCTCCAAGCCGGCCTTCACGTAGATGCCATCGGCCCACAAATACACCACTTCCAAATCTTCTACAGGGCGGTTCTGCCAGGCTTTCCACTCCGCCTGCCACTTGTGTTTGAGTCGCCCCACGGTATTGGCTGAGAGCGCCGCCTCCTCTCCTAAGAGTCCTCTGAGTGCCAGATCGAAATCTCCCTGGGCCAGAACCATGCAAGTACACCTCCGGGATTAAGTCCAGAACCTGACGGGTCCGCTTGGCAAACAGCGGCAGCACCCGGCTTTCAAAACGTTCCTTTAGGTTCCGGACTCGAGGCCGGCAAACCGTGATGGTCCCACTGCTCAGCCTCACCCGCCTGGCCTTGCCGTAGCCGTTGCGATATCCGGCCGGCCTGTCTACAGCCCGCCGCCGCTCACTCTTTTCCCGTCCCAGTAGCTGCGTGACTTCCTCCTCCAAAAGTCCCTGAATCCACGATTGGATCTTCTCTCGGACCCAATCCTCCAACCCCCCGAACCAAACTCTTGACTCCTTCCGGAAGTCGATGTCCTTCTTGCTCATGCGCGGTGTGTACTCCTTCCCTTGTGGGTCTTTCAGAGCTGGCCCCCGAAAACTGGACGATTTGCTAAGGTGGCTCCGACCTGAATGAGAAAGGACGGGGAGTCATGGCAAAACGAAGGAATTTTTCAACACCATTCAAAGCGAAAGTGGCGCTTGAGGCGCTTCGAAGCGAACACAGCGTAAGCGAGCTGGCGGCCCGCTACGAGATCCACCCGAATCTGATCACGAACGGGAAGAAACGGGTGCGAGAAGGGATGGTGGAGGTGTTCAAGGGCAAAGCGGACAAGGGCAGGGCCGGCACACAAGCCGAGAGCAAGGAGCTGTACGCCAAGATCGGCGAGCTGACGGTGGAAAAGGATTTTTTGTCCAAAGTGCTCGATCGTTGAGTGTGAAGGCCAGACAGGCCGCGATCGAGCCGGGGCACCGTCGGCTGAGCATCCGCAGACAATGCTCTTTGATGAGTTTGTCTCGTTCGACGTATTACTATGAGCCCCAGGGAGAGAACCCCCGGAACCTGCAACTCATGAGACGAATGGACGAGCAGTTCTTAGAGACGCCCTACTACGGGTCCCGACAGATGGTTTATCACTTGCGTCGGCAGGGTTATCGAGTGGGCCGTAAACGAGTGTGCCGCCTGATGGCAAAGATGGGCCTGGCAGCCATCTACCCGGAGCCACGCACCTCCAAGCCCAATGTGGGCCATCAAGTGTCTCCGTACCTGCTTCGAGATCTGGAGGTCAATCAGCCCGATCAGGTGTGGTGCGCGGACGTGACTACATTCCGATGCGGAGAGGTTTTTTGTACCTGGTGGCGATCATGGACTGGTACAGCCGGATGGTGCTGTCCTGGAGGCTGTCGAACACGCTGGAGCCGGACTTTTGTGCCGAGGCACTGCAGCAAGCGCTGGTGATCTACAATAACAATAAGCCGGAGATCTTCGATACCAACCAGGGAAGTCAGTTCACCAGCACCGAGTTCATTGCCATACTCAAAGATGCCGACGTGCGCATCTCGATGGACGGCAAGGGCCGCTGGATGGACAATGTTTTTATCGAACGACTGTGGCGTTCACTCAAGTACGAATGCGTCTATCTGAATGTTTTCGAAACCGGAACCGAGGCCCGACTGGGTATCGGACAGTGGATTGAGCGATACAACTCCCAACGACCCCATTCGACCCATCAGGGAGCGACCCCAGAGGAGGTGTGCACTGGCCTGGTCAAAAATACTGAGAGGGACCTCGCCCTTGGGCTCGCCCCCTCTCAATATTTCCCAGACTGGCGGCAACAAGAACTACGGAGTCCACCTTTAAAATGCCGCCAACTGGTCCAACCGATGGGGTCCGCCTCTTTCGACCCTGGGTTTTATTCACCCCGAAAGGACACTCACCGCCTTCCGCTTTTTACACACCTTCTTAGGGTAGCTCAATATCCGATTGTTTACGCCTACGCTGTGTTCGTATCGGTTCTGGCCATCCCCCAGATCCTGTCCGCGGTAGTTTTAGGAATACGTTCCGAGGCCTACTACCTGTGGTTCCACCTGCCCAATCTGCTGATTCCCGTGCTGCAACTTTGGATCCTTTGGGATTTGGATCGGCGAATTATTGGCAAAACCAAAACTTCTGGAGGGTATCGAATCCGTTCTTTATGGTGGTTGTGCCTTTGGTATTACCCGTCGCTTGGGGGTTGGTGGCTTTGTCTGACAGATCCTCTACTAGCCCATCCGATCAGATCTTCCTCTCCTATCACTTGATCATGATCATGCTGCAGTCAGCTTTATGTGTGGTGATCTACCATTCTCTCTCGTACCACCAAGAGGTGGTATTAGGCTGCAATTTGAAGGGGATCCTAACGGGCACTTGCCTGATGGTGACGCTTCAGGCCATCAATTTCTCCGCCCGGCTCTTCGAGGACGGGCCTTTGACGGTCTTTGCCTTTTGCGCGCAGTTCATCTACTACGCGGCGCTGATCGTCTTCGCTCATACCCTTTGGGATTACCAGCCGATGAAGCGGCTCACGCTAGTGGAGCAGGAAAGAATCAGCGAGTTGAACCAGAAATTGCAGCAGGTCCTTAAGTCTGTTTTTCCCAGTCGCTAATTTTTTACTACGTTCTGACATTCGCGTCCGGACTGCTGCTGCACGCTCTCTACTAGCATTTCTCTTCGTTGAGGTGGGACGAAGCAGAACGCCGACACCTGGAATACATAGAACTACGCTTGGCCCACATATTGCGCCTCTTGGAGGCCCCTGATCTACGTCTTCTGATGAGGGACCCGCGCATCCGCCAGTCCTTGTTCTTGGATCTGTCCGAAAGCTTACGGACGGACATTCTGGAACTGGCAAAGATGAGGGGGTTGGGGATCGAGTCGCTTACCGTGATCGGACTTTTTTGGACAACCTACTATTTGTTGCGTTGGGAGGAGAGAATCGACTTCGGTCGAAAAGATCTTAATTTTTTAAGCGGACTGGAACTGACCATTCTGCGGGGTATGAGTGTTCCCCTGAAATAACTCATTCCCGGGCGAGCTGGGCGCAATTGCCTTCTTGGTAATTCGCTCCGTCCGCCTTGGGCAGGCTCCCCAGTCATTCCCTTCCGTAGCCCTTTCTTCCTTGCCGTCGCTTCCGCTCCCTCCCTTTCTCGGGCGGTCAGAAGAGAATCTTGAGCGCGAACTGGATTTCACGGGCATCGAAGGCTTGAGTGGATTGGCCAAAGCGAGGGTTGTTCAGACCAATTATGGGCAGGAAGAGGTTGACATCGTTGAAAAGGTTGAAAAACTCTGCCCGGAACTGCAGCTTGGAAGCCTCAGACATCGGGAGTTGGAAGTTTTTCAACAGGGGAAGATCGACGCTTCCATAAGAAGGGCCGGTGAAGGCGTTCCGCCCGAGAGTCCCGGTAGATCCTGGTTCGGGAACAGGAAAATCCTCTCGTGCGAATACTCCGTCGATGAGTTTGGCGTTGCTGGGAGGCTGAGAAAAGCGGTTTCCGAACAGAGGCTGGTCGGGTCGATCGCCTTCCTGACCATCGGCGTTATAATCACCAGCTGGGAAACTTCCTCCGTTAACTACCGAAAAGGGTAAGCTACTTTGGAGTGCGATGATGCCGTTGAGATGCCACCCTCGCAGGGCCTGACCCAGTACCCCCGCCCGATGGTTCCGGAAGGGGATCTCCCAACGGAAGTTCGCCGCGAGCCTGTGGCGGACATCAAAAGACGAGCGACCGTAATCGAGTTCAAGGTTGAGGGGATCTGCGAAGTAGGTGCGGAATGGTTGCCCGACCAGGCTGCCGGAGTTTTCACCGGCGCCGAAAAAGTCCGAGCCAAAATCCAGCGACTTGCCCAGTGTATAGGCAATCTGAAAGACGAACCCGTCCTGGAATCGCCTTTTTAGTTGGGCGTTGAAGCCATGCTAGTTAGAGGTTACGCGATTCTGTCGCAGATTAAAGCTTTGGAAGGAAAGATTGAGCCGGTTTTCGCCTGTATCACCTGCGGATCGGCCCAGCGGAGCCGATCGCCTGAGAAACGGTTGGGGTCCCCGAAGAAGGGAAGCTTACGACCCATCGTCCCCTGGTAGTTGACTTCCGCCACCAGATGCCCGGACAGCTGCCTCTGCAGGCCCAGATAGAGGTTGTTCTCTCCGGTTCTTATCAAAGAGACTTACTGAGTCGGCCAAACACGGGTGTCCGTCCAGGTTCCTTCCGAGCCCAAAAAGGGGGAAAACATGACCATCCAATCAAGAGGCTTCAATCGGCGGCAGTTCCTGGCGGTTTCCGCCGCTGCCGGCGCCGCTGTTCCCATTAAATTGGGTGCCGGCCGGGCAGAGTTGGCCCCAACTGGGGACAAGGCAGTGTACTTGTCGGATCTGCACCACTGCAGCCCAGCTTCCGCCCTGTCGCGTCTCTGGCAGCAAAACACCTGGAGGTTGCTCGATTATCGGGCCGAATCCTTCAGTGGGACCATGCTGGTTGCGGCCGAGGACAGTCGGGCACCCGAGGTGACCTACGCGCATCCACCCGGGGGGTGGCACGAGATCTATATCGGTCTGATTCGCAAGCCCTTTGAGGGGCCCAAGCGGGTGCAACTCCGATTGACCGACGATCCCGCTTTCACGACAATTACTGGCCTGCCCGGAGAAAAGGACCACCAGGAGAATTGGGCAGACGAGATTTTCTGGAAGGTGGCCGATCTGACCGACAGGGGCATCGTCCTGCGACAGATCATCTCTCCGGAGATCCACCACGCCTGGGTGCCGTTTATCAAGCTGATTCCTCTGTCGGAAAAGAAGATCCGTCTCGTGCAAGCCGACCGCAAACAGCGTGCCACCCGGAGTCTTTTCGTCCACTCTGACGCCCACTTTGCGAATCCCAGCGGGTCGGCTCTGACGATTCAAAATTACATCGAACCTCTGCGCCACACCGACGTGGCCCGGATTTATTGGGAGGGCGGCGGTGGCGACCGAGTGGTTTACTTTTCACAATTGGGTCGAGACTTCCTGGACGAATATCCACAAAACAATCCGGACCAGGCGTTTTATCCCCGCAAGATCGATCGTTTGTGGGTGGAGTCGTGGAAGGCTTATCATCGTTTGGGTGTGGACCCCTTCCGAGTGGCGGCCGAGTTTTGCCACCAGGGCGGACTGGAGTTTCACGCTTCATACCGGGTGGGAGGTTTCGTTTACCCGCCGCCTCATGACCCCGGACCGGGTCGTAGTTTCTACCAGGAGCACCCCGATCTGGTCTGTGTGGCTCGGGACGGGACCCGGCTTCCCCGCATTTCCTACGCCTTTGCGGAGACCCGCCGCTTCGTCGTGTCTTTATTTCGGGAAATGGCGTCGGGATATCCGATTGACGGAGTCTGCGTGCTGTATAACCGCAGGCCCCCTCTTCTGGTCTATGAAGCTCCACTGGTGGAAGGGTATCGAGAAAGATTCGGCCAGGACCCCCAAAAATGGACCCGGAAGATCCACGCTGGCTCTCCTATCGAGCTTCATTTCTAACCCATTTCATGCGGGAGTTGCGGGAAGAAATGGACCGGGTTGCTGAGGAGAAGAAGCTGAATCGGCGCCTGCAGATATCCGCCGTGGTTCCTCGGTACCAGGAAAACCACCTGCTTGGCATGGACCTCAAGACCTGGATCCAGCAAGAACTGGTTGACACTATCATCCCTTATTCCTCGGCCGTCCGCCTGGGTGACTATGAACCCATCTGGGAAAATCTCGCCGACGTGAAGCCCTTCCTTTATCTGGTGCAGGACACCAAATGCGAGCTGGCCTTCAACCTGATGCCTCGTGATCTGACGGCTGAAGCCTATCGGCGAACGGCCCATCGGCTTTACCAGGCAGGTGTCGATAATTTCTTCTTCTGGGACGGGATCGAAAGAGTCCGGAAGGCGGCCCGCCTGGGACATCGAAGTGAATTGGAAGCCTGGATTCAGGCGGGAGAACCGCCGATCCGACCCACCGCGGTGCCGTTAACGAGAATGGGTGAATGGGATCTGACCGTGGAAACTCCGGGGTAAGCGAGAGCCCAGAAACATCGACTTGGCGGCCGGCTCAAGAAGAGGGCACAGGCCACAGTTGACCCCAGGTTGGAGGGAGAATAGGCTAGGGTCATTCATCCAGAGGGCGTCCGGTGAACTCATCTCGGAGCTGATTGTGAGGAGTGTCGATCTGGCGATCGAATCCTGGGCTCGGTTTTGTAGGGCTATCCTAACCTCGATATTTCTCCTCTTACTGAGCTGCAGCTCCGGCAAGCCGGGCACGAGTTTGATTCAGGCGGCCCGAAGTGGCGACACAGCTTCTATCGAGGTCCAGCTTGATCAGGACGCGGACGTCGAAGAGGCCGGCGGTCGCAACGACTGGTCCCCTCTGTTGCATGCTATCCACAAGAATCAAAAGGAATCGGTCGTCAGCTTGGTGGCCGCTGGAGCCGACGTGAACCGGCGCAGCGGGAATTGGACTCCTTTGGTCATGGCGGCGGGCTACGAATATGGGGATATCGTCCTGGTTCTGCTCGAAGCCGGCGCCGATCCCCGCCTCGAGACGGCAAGCGGTGCAAGCCCTCTGGTGGCTGCTGTGAGCGACGCTTTCGATATCGACCGCTTCACGCTCGGCCAATGCCAGGTCGAGATGGTAGAGGCTCTTCTGGACCGAGATCCTAATTTGAGTCTGGAGGAGAATTTTTCGGGACGCCTGGACCGCATGCCTGGGCGGGTGTTCAAAAATCCCGAAGAGGACCGCTCCATTCTTCGGAAAGTCCACCGGTTAGTCGCGCAAAGCCGCTTCCACGCTTGCAAATGAAAGAGAATCGGATCCGCCAAAAGTGGGTTTCTGGACAAGCCACGATTGGCTGCTTTCTGGGACTGGGCAGTCCTCATCTGGCCGAATTACTGGCCCGCCTTGGATTTGACTGGCTTGTGATTGAAACAGAGCACAGCGGCCTGGACTCCACTCAGGTGGAGCGGATGCTCATGGACCGGGGCCAGTTCTACTGTGCTTCACCTTCCCGTTTGAGCGATGCGTAAGGTAGTCTCAAATTCGTGTCGACCATTTCTTCAATGCGTTTGCGTGCCGCTGGGTCGGTAATGGAGCGGAATGGGCTGACGGTGACTTTTTCACAAATGCCGAGATGCTGCAGCGCCACCTCGAAGCTGCCCCACGCGTCATCAACATCGAAAATCGAGAAAAGGTTGATCATCCGCTCCTGCAGAGCCTCAGCCTCTGCTTTGTCTCCTGCACAGACTGCAGCATAAAGCTGTAAGGCCGTTTGTGGGCAGAGGTTGGAAAGGCCTGCCACAACCCCATCGCACCCCATGGTTAGCGCTGCGGAAACCAGAAGGTCAGTGCCGATCAAAATGGAAAAATCGCTTCCCTGAAAGTGGCGTACCATCCTCATCCACTTGTCGAAGTCCTGCTTGCTCTCCTTGATCCCGATGACGTTCGGGTGCTCGCTCAAAGCAACGATGGTTTCAAACTCGAGATCGACCTTTGTGGTCACAGGGTTGTTGTACAAAAAAACAGGGGTGCGGACCTCGTTGACCATCTCCCAGTAGAAGTTGCTGAGATCCTTTTGGGTCATTAAGAAGTAAAAGGGCGGCAAAACAGCCAGGTAGTCTGGGTTGAGTAATTCCAATTCCCTGGCTCTGCGCAGGGCCCTGCGAGTTCCGTTTTCACCCACATTGGCAATTACCGGAACTTTGCCGGAGACCTCGTCTAAGACGATCTCAACTGCACGCACCTGTTCACGATCTTCCAGGTGAGCAAAGCCTCCCATGGTCCCGTTGGCCAATATCCCATGAACCCCGTTATCCAGAAGATGACGAGTGAATCGCCTGAGTCCAGGTTCGTCGGTGCGCTCATTACGATCCACCGGCGTCCCCACCGGAACCACGATTCCCTTCAGTTTCATTCAATCGTCCTTTCTGGAGGTTGCCAGACTGGCATTTCGTTTACGGGAGTTAGGATTTTCGGTAGAGATTCGTCCCCAGGTCAGGCTTCACGATCGATGGGTGCGGCTGCTAGTTCTTCGAGGGCTGAGTGCTCTTGCCAGGGAAGCCGTCTCTCACCGGGTAACTAGTGCCGAGGGTTTTCTGGGTGGGTCAGTCAATGTACAAAAACTCATTAAGATTCATGAGAGCCAGGCACAATCGAGTCAGGGACTCGAGTCGATCAGAACCGATCGGGGACTCGGAGTCAAGCGACTCGGATGCCTGCTCGGATTGCCGGTGCTTTTGAGCCAATGAGTCCAGCAGCTGCAGAGCTTCCTGCCGCTCTTGGTGGGAAGGGGCTCGGCCCAAGGCAATTTTCCAGGCCCGGACCACCCAATTCTCAGGAAGATCTCCGGCTTCCCGAAGCACTCTTTGAGCCAGCCCGCGGGCTTGTTGAAACACCATGTCGTCATTGAGAAACCACAAAGCCTGTGGAGCCACCGTGGTTTCCTCGCGGCCCGGGCAACTCACTGCAGGATCGGGACTGTCAAAGGTTTCAAACATCGGAAATCCAAAGTTACGCTGGATCATGACGTACACGGCTCGGCGGTTGTGTTCGCCAGGGTCGGTATGAACGTACCAGTTCTTACCGGTCAGCTTTTCTTCTCCCAACGGAGGGCAAACGGGGCGGCCTCCCATTTTCAGATTCACGTTGCCAGCCACGGCGTGAGCCGCATCCCAGATGACCTCCGACTCCAGCCGGCGGCGATTTATCTTCCACAGAAAGCGATTCTCCGGATCCGCTTCCGCAGCGTGCTGGTCGAAATAGCGGCTCGACATCTGATAGGTGCTGGAGAGGAGAATCAACCGGTGCATGGATTTGAGACTCCAGCCCAGGGACACGAACTCCGTGGCCAGCCAATCCAAGAGTCGAGGATGGCTCGGTCTTTGCCCCATTCGGCCAAAATCGTTGGAGGTGGGGACCAGGCCGGCGCCGAAGTGCCACTGCCAGATGCGGTTGACCATGACTCTCGAAGTTAAAGGATGATCCGTCCGGGTGAGCCAAAGCGCCAGTTTCTTGCGAGTGCGCTGCAACCCCGCGCTTTGAGAGACTGCCTTAAGTTCTACTCCGTCCTTCAGTACGGCTGGCAAGTCGGGTGTTACGCGATCCTTTCTTCGTCCCAGATCACCGCGATCGAGAACGTAGATGTCGGGAACCAACTCCGGCTGGCGGTGGGTAAACACGGAGGCGACAGGCACGTCGAAGAAGGCGTCATAGCGGGTGTTGTGGGCTCCTTCGACCGCGGGAACCGCCAGGGCCGAGCGGCCCAGCTTTTCCAGCAGGACAGCCTGCCGTTCTTTTTCGTCCGACGTCAGGTGTTCATCCAGATCCTGAAGTCGGGCGCTTCCGGCCGCAAACAAAGCCTGCAGAGCGTCGATGAGAGGTTGGGCTTGTTTTTTCCGTTCCGGGGTCCATCTCTTTTGGTAGCGCCCTTCCAGAAAAACCTCTTCGTGGTCCTCGTGTGCCTGGACCACCTCAGCTGGGAACTCAGCCTTCTTGGCCTCAATCACCCGTGCCGTGATTTCTCTTTCAAAGAAGTCATGGGCCAGGCGGGCCTCCCCCAGAGCCAGTAGCTTGGAATACGATTCGTGACGGGGAAACATCGACAGTTTCGTCACTACGGCAATGTCCACCACGCGGCTGTTGGCAAAGGCAGCCTGGAGCCGAAAGTAGTCGCCTTGGGTGATGGGATCGAATTTGTGGTCGTGGCAACGAGCACAGCCAAAGGTCAATCCCAGAAAGGCCGACCCCGTGGTATCGACCCAGTCAGTGAGTCTTTCGTACAGATCCTTGCGGAAGCTGAGTTTGGATTCTGCCGCCTGGGGCGTCATCGAGTAGAGACCCGTGCCAATCCGAGCCTCCACATCCAGCAGTTTTTCTTCGGGTACGGCGAAACTGCCCTGCAAGTCCAGGTCGTTGGGCCAGAGTTCGTCTCCCGCAATCTGTTCCTGCACGAACCGGTCGTAGGGTTTGTCCTCGTTAAACGATTTGATGACGTAATCTCGGTAGCGCCAGGCGTTGGGAAAGTATCCGTCTGTCTCGAAGCCCGCGCTGTCCGCATAGCGAACCACATCGAGCCAGTGTCGGCCCCATCGTTCCCCATATCGAGGGGATTCCAGAAGTTGATTCACCAATTTTTCATAGGCCGTTGCAGAAGTATCCTGCAAAAACTCTTCCACTTCTTCAGGAGTGGGCGGGAGCCCGATCAGGTTGAAATAGAGCCGGCGAATCAAGGTAGTGCGGTGGGCTCGAGGGGCGTGGGCGAGCCCTTCTTCCTCCAGTCGGGCCAACACGAAAGCATCGATAGGATTTCGCACCCAGTCCTTCTCCTGAACCTGAGGCGGCACAGGTTTGCGGGGTTTGCGGAAGGACCACCAGGAGGGCTCTGCCGATGCTCTCTCTGACTGACTGGTTTCCCAGGGGGCCCCCCGGTCAATCCATTTCCGAAGCAGCGCCAGGTCCTGTGCCGACAGGGGATCCCGATCGGGGGGCATTTGGGGTTCCTGTTGATGGGCTGCCGCCAAATACAGAGGACTCACGTCCGCCTCGCCCGGGATCAAGGCCGGGCCCCGGTTACCACCCTTCAGCATAGTCTCCCGAGTGCGTAGATCCAGACCGGACATCTGAGCCGGTCCGTGGCAGGAGACGCAGTTTTCCTCCAGGATGGCTCTGGCTTGCTGAGGCAAGGTGTCGTCCGATTGGGCACGAGCAGCAGCCTCGCCAAGCGTCAGGACGATGAGAAAGAGTCCCGGGAGAAGAGGGGTTGTTTTGAACCGCATCGACTGTCGCCTAGCTGAGATTTTTTGGAGGACGATGTAACTTCTTCGTATTTAAGATGCTAAAGCGAAGTCCAGTCCCGGTCAAGCGATCCTGAACAATCCGGAACTCCGTGTGTATCGTCAGGCTTTGTCCAGTTTCTAGATTTCCGGACTTTGTTCAGCAAGGACCTAAAGAAGCACCCAGCTATCGATGGATGGATGTCCGTAGGCCATTTGCCTATCTCAACAGTCACTTGTCGGCTCCCGTCGTCGGCTTGCCGGGCCGGACTCCCCAGGCCGGCGTTCCCTCTTCCCACTTGTTGTGCGTCAAACGGACGACCTCGCCATCCGCGATGCGCAGTGCGTAGATTTCTCCGTACGGCTGGGGATTGAAGATGGGAATCAGTGGCGTTTCGCCATTCATGCCTCCGCGTTCGGAGCTGAACACCAACCACTTGCCGTCCGGCGAGAATTTCGGATGGGTGTCGCGGCCAGGGCTGTTGGTCATTCGGCGAGGTTCGCCCGTACTGCCGTCGGAGCGGAGATTGAGTAGGTAGATTTCGTAGTCGCCGCCGCGGTTGGACGTGGAGACGATCTGGTTGCCACCTGGCAAAAACGCCGGCATCGTGTCCGTGGTGCTGTGGTTGGTGAGTCGCTGCGGTTCGGTTCCGTCGGAATTCATGAGATAGATCTCGTGGTTCCCGTCGCGTCCGCTGCGAAACACAAGCTGTCGGCCATCGGGCGAGAAGTCGGGAAAGGCGTCGTTGGCCGGGGAATCGGGAGTCAGATCCACCGCGCCGGTTCCGTCCGGCCGGAACTTCCAAATGTCGGCTCTCGAATTTGGCTCGGCAAAGGTGGGACCGGCCGTGCACGCCAGCCAGCGGCCGTCTTTCGACCACGTTGGTCGCCAGGCGAGGCCACTCTTTGGTTTGAACCCCTCGCGGAGTCCGCTGCCGTCCAGACGCGTGATCACAACGCGGTCAAACCCCTCGTCGGTTGCCACCTCGCCGGTCTTCGAGTTGATAGCCGGGAAATATCCGAGTACGGCCGAGACGCTTAGACGACGATCGGGGAGAGCGCCTGGCTGATCGACTATCAAAAACGGTCCGGGCGTGCCGCTGTTGAAAACGCGAACTTTCTCATCGAGCGGCCCCAAACCATGACAAACTATGCGGCCGCGTGAATCGAAAAACGGCGCCCAATAGTCGCGCCCGTTGTCGCTTTCCGCACGTTGATCCGAGCCATCGATTGACGCCGACTCGATGAGATACACATCCCAGTTGGCGGGCAAAAGGGCGGTATACACGACGATCTCCGACCCCTCCTCGGCGCCGCGGGTTAATGCGCTATGATCCCACAGCGACACGACGAATACAGCAAAAATACTGATACAAATGGACGTGGTCATGGGGCGCCTCCATTCGTATCTTGCCGCCAAGCATGCTTACCTTTCACTCACACCGGTGCTGTCAAGCGACGGGGTCGTGCGCCGCCAGTTGGAATGCCGACTCGATTTTTATGCGAATTCTGATCGACACTCGGATCTGGCGCCGAATAGGGACTTCGTAAAAAGAACTTAAGTTATTTATAATGAATACTTATACTATATTTCTAACGCGTTTCTAACCAGTCCTTGTTGGGCAATTAAAGGTAGGTTGATGCCAGATATCGGGGAAGGGTTATTGCTCTCTTCCACGGATCGCCCTGTGGCGTTCTTCTAGTTCGGCTGCCTCGTCACGACGATCCGTTTTGCGAAGCAGCGCTGCATAGTTTTCTAGGATGGAAGTCAGAGCTGGATCCGGTGCCTTCTCCGCGATGCTCAGTGCCCGCTGGAAGAATGGCTCCGCCTCAGCATACTTACCCTGTTGGTAGTAGAGTAGAGCGAGGCCGGAGAGAGTGGGGACTAGTTCTCGGTGTTCCCGGCCCCGCATCTTTTCGATGATGGCTAGGGCTCTTTGATAGACTGGCTCTGCCTCAGCATACTGACCCTGCTGGGAGTAAAGAAGTGCCAATATTCGGAGGCTCCCAACGGTGTCGAGGTGTTCGGGCCCCAGGATCTTTTCCCTGATTACCAGGGAGCGTTGGAGCAAGGGTTCGGCCTCTGAGTACTTTCCCTGCTGCAAATAAACCATTCCCAAGTTGTTGAGGGTCGCAGCAGTGTCCGGGTGTTCTAACCCCAGAGCCTTCTCCTTGATGGCCAGGGAGCGTTGGAGGAACGGCTCGGCCTCCGCGTATTTTCTTTGCCGGAGGTAGTGGGTTCCCAGGTTGTTGAGACTCACTGAGGTGCCTGGATGCTCCGACCCCAGGATCTTCTCTCTGATTACCAGGGAGCCTTGGAGCAGGGGCTCGGCCTCGGTGTACTTTCCCTGCAGGCTGTAAAGCCCTCCCAGATTGTCGAGGCTTATAGCCATCAGGATGTCGTTATCTCCAAGCTTCCGTGCCCTCTCTACGGCCGCCAACATTGATTTTTCGGCCGCACTATAGCGCCCCTGCTGGAGATCCCGCTGACCGCGAGCCAAGTCTCCCTCCCAAAGCAGGCGCTCTTCTGGGTTGATCCTCAGTACCTGCACTAAGGTAGATTGGCCATTTTGCTTTGCGATCATCAGGGCAGTCATGCCGTTTTGGTCTGCAGCATTCACGTCGGCTCCATGATCCAGTAGGGCTGTTACGGTTTGATAGTGCCCCTCCGTTACTGCCAGAATAAGGGCCGTGCGGCCGTTTTGATCTCTCGCGTTGACATCTGCCCCAGCATCCAGTAGCGCCCGAACCAGAGATGTCTGTCCCTCCTTGGCCATTTTCAAAAAGTCCTGATTGAGGGAAGATTGAGCGCTAAGAATCCCTAAAGAGCAGAGCGTAAGCAGTGAATAGGCAATTCGAAGCTGCATCCTCAACCTACTCTTGAGAGGGGTTCCTCGATCTTTACGCTACTGGCTTCAGGCAGGGTGCCGAATAGGCAGGACCCTGCAATCGGCCTCTACTCGATCACTTGATTGGCGATCTTACCACGGCTTGGGATAGTCGCAAGAAGGACCGCCCGATAAACCCCATCGTATGGGGGAGAACCCTCCGTGCCAATATAGTTGAGACACTTCATCTCTCGTAATTTAGAGTAGAGGGCGAGAAAGTGGATCACCGAAGATGGCAGAGACAAGATCAGATGGGAAGGTGCAACGGTTGCAGCGCGAGAACCGGCGTTTGAAGCGAAAACTGGAGCAGGACGACATCATGTTGGAGATCCCCAAAAAAGCGTCCGAGATGATGAGGATCTCACGGGGGAGGCGCGAGCCAGGAGAAGAGAGTTGAGGGATCGAGCCCTGGAGTTGAGTCAATTGCATCCCACGGTGATGGCCTGTCGTCCCTTGGGGGTACCCCGAGCCACTCTTTACCGGGAAAAGCACCGCCGCAGCTTTCCCAAAGAGGTAGGGCCACGACCCTCTCCGCCCAGAACGTTGACGGTCTGGGAAAGAGAGCAAGTGGTGGATCTGCTGTACAGCCAACGTTTCATCGACCAGGCTCCAGCCGCCGTCTGGGCCGAACTGCTGGATGAAGGCCGCTATGTGTGCTCGATTCGAACCATGTACCGCATTTGGACGAGCGCCAGGAAGTGCGAGAGCGGCGGCGTCAACGCCGGCATCCGCACTACCAGAAGCCGGAGCTTTGGCCACAGCTCCCAATCAGTTCTGGAGCTGGGACATCACCAAGTTGAAAGGACCGCTCAAGTGGAGCTACTACTCCCTGTACGTGGTCTTGGACATCTTCAGCCGCTACGTGGTGGGCTGGATGGTGGCCACCCAGGAGAGTGCTTCTTGGGCCAGGACGCTCATCTCCCAAAGCTGTAACAAGCAGCAAATCGATTGGGGGCAATTGACCCTTCACGCCGACCGCGGGCCCTCCATGAAGTCCAAATCGCTGGCTTTGCTGCTAGCTGACTTGGGAGTGAGGAAGTCCCACTCCCGACCCCATGTGCGAGACGACAATCCTTACTCGGAGTCCCAGTTCAAGACCCTGAAGTACCGACCGGAATTTCCCCAGCGATTCGGCTCGATTCAAGATGCTCGGGTCTTCTGCCGAGAGTTTCTCCGCTGGTACAACACGCGACACCGATACTCGGGAATCGGACTGCACACGCCCGAAGACGCTCATTACCAAAGAGCGGAATCGACAAGACAGGTGCGGGCTCTGGCCTTGGAAGCCGCTTTCGCACGATTGCCGGAACGGTTTCCCAACGGAAAGCCCGTTCCTCCGGCCTTACCGGAGGCGGCCTGGATCAATCGACCCAAACCGGATGACTGCTGAACTGAAGCTACACTAATTCTCGAAAAACAGTGTCTCAAAATCATTGACACGTTCCGTTCCGGTGAAGATGTTCTCGGAATGGAGGAAGCGATAGGAGACGGTCACCTCCATCTCGCCGGACCGCAAATAAGAAACGTCTCGTGCTCCCAAACTGAGTGACATGTGCCTCGCGGGCATTCACCCCTGGGCGAACGATTCGACTTGGAGCGTGAGAAAGCACAGGGTGGTAACAACACCCACGGGACAAACTAGCCTTCTGCCATCGCTTACCTCTGCCTTTGGCGGTGCAGCATCACTATTAGGTTCTGATTTTAACTCTGGTGGGAAAAAGAGCTCAAGGGCAGTTTGTATTGGTAGACACCAGGAGCTGAAGTTTCTCAAACCAGCTCCAGCTCCTGCTTCTTGAACTACTTGGTCCCAGCTTTCCCTTTCGCTTTTCGTTTGGCCCAATACTTTTTCATTCTCTCAGAGTGGGCCTTTCGCTGTGCAGCAGTGTGACTTCTACGTCGCCCTCGTCTGTATTCCGCTTGCCGTGGCACTGGCTTGTCACCTCCTCGAACAGAGCTGCTGAGACCGAGTTAGCTTCTAATACCCTCGATTTCGGCATCCAGTTCAGCTCTCTTCGCAGTCAGGTTTTCAAGGGCGAGTTCTAGAAGTTTTTGTTTGTTCATGGGTAGGGTATGGACCACAGGTGGTCGGTAATAAAAAAGTCGTTCGGAGGAGCGGTTGAAGGGTGCTCGCAAGGAAGGGACAGTTACTCTTTCCGCCTTGATTGCGAAGTACGGTGCGAAGCTTGGCGTGGAGGACACCCCAGGTGACAAGCCCTCGTAAGATACACCTTAAGTTTCGTGTTAAAAACCACCGCTTGGGATTTCTTGAGCGCGCGGAAATCAAGGATTTTCTTAACGCTTGTCGGTCTGCGGTGCGGCCCGTTTTCGCAACCTTGATTTGGACGGGTATGCGTAAGAGCGAATGCTTCAACCTCAACTGGCAGGATGTGGACTTGAAGCGTCGAATCATTCGGCTACTTGACACCAAGGATTCCAAGACCCAGGAAATCCCGATCACCAAAGATCTTCACAAGTTGCTCACGAAGATTCCCCGGCATATCTCCAGTCCCTATGTCTTCTGTCAGAGAAACGGCAAGCTATGGAAAGATTTTCGGGGATCGTTGGAAGCCGAAGTGAAAAAAACAGGCATCGAAAAGCATGTGACGCTGCTCACCTTGCGGCACACTGAGGCGGACCCCATCGGTTGGACCAGTTGGCGGCCTTTCTAAGGTGGACTCTGTAGTTCTTGTTGCCGCCAGTCTGGGAAATACTGAGAGGGGGCGAGCCCGAGGGCGAGCTCCCCCGCTCAAAATTTCGCTTGAGGCCACTGTACACCTCTTCAGGCGTCGCTCCGTTGTGCGTCGAATGAGGCCGTTGGCAATTGCATCGCCCGATCCACTGACC
Source organism: Acidobacteriota bacterium (assembly GCA_965205565.1). Classification (GTDB taxonomy): domain Bacteria; phylum Acidobacteriota; class UBA6911; order RPQK01; family CBDBID01; genus CBDBID01. Next base: position 30,225 of record CBDBID010000035.1, on the reverse strand, counting down.
GAGGCCCAGCTGGGCCTCGGTTCCGGTTTCGAAAGCATTCAGATAGACGCATTCATACTTGAGCGAACGCCACAGTCGTTCGATAAAAACATTGTCCATCCAGCGGCCCTTGCCGTCCATCGAGATGCGCACGTCGGCATCTTTGAGTATGGCAATGAACTCGGTGCTGGTGAACTGACTTCCCTGGTCGGTATCGAAGATCTCCGGCTTATTGTTATTGTAGATCACCAGCGCTTGCTGCAGTGCCTCGGCACAAAAGTCCGGCTCCAGCGTGTTCGACAGCCTCCAGGACAGCACCATCCGGCTGTACCAGTCCATGATCGCCACCAGGTACAAAAAACCTCTCCGCATCGGAATGTAGTCACGTCCGCGCACCACACCTGATCGGGCTGATTGACCTCCAGATCTCGAAGCAGGTACGGAGACACTTGATGGCCCACATTGGGCTTGGAGGTGCGTGGCTTCGGGTAGATGGCTGCCAGGCCCATCTTTGCCATCAGGCGGCGCACTCGTTTACGGCCCACTCGATAGCCCTGCCGACGCAAGTGATAAACCATCTGTCGGGACCCGTAGTAGGGCGTCTCTAAGAACTGCTCGTCCATTCGTCTCATCAGTTGCAGGTTCCGGGGGTTCTCTCCCTGGGGCTCATAGTAATACGTCGAACGAGACAAACTCATCAAAGAGCATTGTCTGTGGATGCTCAGCCGACGGTGCCCCGGCTCGATCGCGGCCTGTCTGGCCTTCACACTCAACGATCGAGCACTTTGGACAAAAAATCCTTTTCCACCGTCAGCTCGCCGATCTTGGCGTACAGCTCCTTGCTCTCGGCTTGTGTGCCGGCCCTGCCCTTGTCCGCTTTGCCCTTGAACACCTCCACCATCCCTTCTCGCACCCGTTTCTTCCCGTTCGTGATCAGATTCGGGTGGATCTCGTAGCGGGCCGCCAGCTCGCTTACGCTGTGTTCGCTTCGAAGCGCCTCAAGCGCCACTTTCGCTTTGAATGGTGTTGAAAAATTCCTTCGTTTTGCCATGACTCCCCGTCCTTTCTCATTCAGGTCGGAGCCACCTTAGCAAATCGTCCAGTTTTCGGGGGCCAGCTCTGACTTTCGCTTCGCATCTGGTGATGAGCGGTGTAGACTTGGTGACTGTGATGGAGTTTATGGGGCATTTCTCCCTGGATATGGTTCAGCGCTATGTGCACCTCTCGCCGGATCACAAGCGGTGGGCCATGAACCGTCTCCAGTCTCATCGGGATGGCATCAATGTGGCACCAAACACGCGTGACGTTAAAGGCAGTCTCGTAAGCTACTGATTCTAAACGTGCCGGAGTGGTGGAACTGGCAGACGCGCTGCGTTCAGGGCGCAGTGGGGTTTATCCCCGTGGGAGTTCGAATCTCCCCTCCGGCACCACGATCCTTCGCAGGCACCGAATTCGCCAGCAAGCCTTCACCCGCCTGGACGCCCGAAGCGGCGACCGGGGAAACGTGATGAAATAGCGGACGCAATAGTCCACTGTTGTGTGCTGGTGCATTTCAGACAGGCTTTGATCGGACAGAATCCCTTCCCCAGCTCTTCGACCAACTCGCTGACAACTTCCGGGGTTCGTTGGAGGTGGAGGCGGATCAGAGCGTGGCTGCCATCGCGCTCAAACAGGAGGGCCTGCTCCTCACCACATTTCCAGTGGTGCCCCTGCAGTAGAAGAGCGTGAGCGAACGGCCCAACGATTCTCGAGCGTAGCTAGAGACGGCGGCCTGGTTTCTCTCGGCGCGTTCCTTGCTGAGGCACGACTCAACCCTTTCTCGCCAGCCGAACCGTTGGTCTGCTGACTCAGGCGGGGCATGTCACTGCTCCAGCGGACGGGTGGCCGGGCACCGCCGGGAAAACTCCGGAATACTGACAGACTGGTTCACAGGGCAAACGATTGGCGCACAGGGGTGCGGATAGAGCTTCCCGAATGAGACGCAAGGGACTACTCTGGCGGAGAGGTCGACTGCCATGACAGATCAGGAAGCGGCCCGGCGACCTGTCGAGAACGCAAATCGAACAAAGGTCCGCGGCCTCCCGGTCCTGGGTTGGGTACTGTACGACCTGGCCAACACGATTTTTTCTTTCAACATCCTCTCCCTCTACTTTCCGGTCTGGCTGGTTCAAGTGATGGGTGCCCGCGATGCAGACTATGCCTTTGCCAGCAGCCTCTCGATGGGCGTCATCTTTTTGCTGTCCCCGTTTCTGGGAGCCCTGACCGATCAGGCGCCGCGCCGGATGCCTTTCCTGGTGTTTTCGACCTTTTGGTGTGTCGGACTCACGTTCTTCTTGGGTCACAGCCACTTGGGGGTTACCTTGCTGTTGTTCGGAGTGGCCAACATCGCCTATCAGGCAGGACTTCAATTCTACGATGCTCTTCTAACCGAGGTTAGCACCGAAGCGAATCGGGGAAGAATCGGAGGCGTTGGAGTGGGTGTGGGATACCTGGGTTCGCTACTGGGAATCGGTCTCGGTCATACTCTGCTGCAAGGAGTTGAAGAGGCACCCAAGGATGTGCAGACAGCGAGCTACGTCGAGATGTTTCGGATCACCGCTGTGCTTTTCCTGCTCTTCTCTCTGCCTTGCTTTCTAGCGGTGCGCGAACGGGCTCGAAAGGAAGTAGTGTTCGGTTGGGGAGCCCTGGCTGCCTCCTCCCGTCAGGTCTGGCACACCATCCGCTCCACCCGCCAACATCCCCAGTTGGTGCGCTTTCTGGTGGGGCGCTTCTTCTACACGGACGCGATCAATACAGTAGTGGCCTTCATGGGAATCTATGTGACGGCCGAGTTGGACTTTACGGCCAGCGAGGCGTCTGAGGTGCTCTTTCTGGGAATCCTGTGCGCCGTGGCCGGTGGACTGGCTTGGGGACCGGTAGTCGACCGGATTGGACCGAAACGTACCCTGAACCTGGTTCTCGGCCTTTGGACCATCGCCTTCGCCTGGGCCGCTGGAGTGGGGCTCTGGAATCTCCCCGGCAGCTGGTTCTGGCCGGTGCCTTGTCTGGTGGGGATCAGCCTGGGAGGAACCTGGACCGCCGATCGGCCTTATATGCTGCGCCTCACTCCACCCGATCGGGTGGGAGAATTTTACGGCCTTTATGGGATGGTGGGACGTTTCGCGGCCATCACCGGGCCCGCTGTCTGGGGCCTGGTTGCCGATGTTTTGGGTTGGGGCCGGCCGGCGGCGATCTTGACGTTGATGGCGGGAGTCTTGCTGGGCTATTGGATTCTGAGACCGGTATCAGATGAACCTCGGGACTGGACGAAATCGTCGCTCCAACCGGGCCGCGATTTTTCCGTATAATCGGCGCAAAGGGGTGCGCATGGCATCTAGGGCCAGCTCGGATAGTTGTGGGATTCGGACTTCGATTCCCTGCGCCTCTTACTCCAGAGCCAGGCGAAGAACCGGTTCTCGGAAGTCCTCTGTTCCGATGAATTCGCCGTTCGGGCTAGACGTCGGGACGGTGCTTTTCGTCGTAGCCGGTGAGTTCCACGTAACCTTGGCCCTGAACGGGCCTCTTCCTCCAGACACCCCGCACGCGCACGGCTCCCTCCCAGTAGGCGATCCCGGTGCTGCGTATCGTCACCAGCTCCTGGTCGTCTTGCAACGGCACGACCTCCAACCGGGCATCTTGTGCAGGAAGGGAGATTAGCCACCCGAGCGGGTAAATGATTCCCGTCTTGGGACTTTTCCACTGTTTCCTCGCCGCAATGGAAAAATCACCGGATGCGAGCGATGAGCTTTGGCCCGAGGGAGAGACGAGAGTCCCGGCCGAGTGAGGGTCAATTCGGCCGTCTCTGAGGCGAATCTGGAACAGCATGACTTCCTCTGAGGAGTCGAGTTGCAAACTGAACCAGTCCCAGCCGACCTGGTGATCGCTCAGCTGGTTGGTTCCGAATTCGTGGTCCATCCAGCTCAGTCCCGTTACCGGGAAAGTTTCTCCGCGGTAATGCAGCCGGCCCCTCGTTTGCAGGCGGGTCAGAGAGTAGTAGTGAGAAGCTCGGCCCGGATCGTCTCCTTTCTGGCTCACGCCATCCCGACCGTGCACGACGGGCTTCTTAAGAGGTCGTAAGGAAAGCTGCAAGTCAATACCTTCCGCTGTCGCCTGGAGTTGAATCTCGCCCTTTCGATAGCGAGCTGACCAATTCTCGTTCCAAACGTCCAACCCCTCTGGACTCGCTCCTGCCAGTCCGGGGCCGGGCCGATGGACCTTTTCGAAGAAATGAAATTGCTGCTCGGACGGGTCAGACAGCGCAAAATGGGCCAGATACAGATGCGAGGCACTCCAGCGGGACGGATTCTGAAACTCGTTCTCCATTCCCATTCGGAAGAAAGTCAGTTCGTAGCCAAAGCCAGCACCGGATTTCCCCAACAGGTGTCCAGTGAAGTACCACCATTCCAGTTTGTAATCGGGATGGGAACCGTGATCGCGAGGGAACTCAAAATGATAACCGGGCAGAGCCAGACGGAAGCTGATTCCGAGGAAGAACCAAAGGAGCCAAGTCACGCCACTATTCTATCTCAAGGCTTTACGAAAATTTCCATTCAGGCTTCGTCGTCTCGTCAGCCGGCACGGATGCCCTGAATGGGATTCGTCCGCGCCGCCAGTAAGGCTGGGTACAGGCCGGCAACCAGGGTGGATAGGAAAACCAACAGGAGACCGCCCGCCAGGAAAGCCCAAGGCGGAGAAAACTGGATCGTCCAGCCGAAGGACTGCCGATTGATTACATAGACTAAGACTATCGAAAGCAGCGCTCCCAGAAACACTCCGAGGGTGCATCCCAGGAATCCCACCACGCCCGATTCCACCAAGATGAGCTTTCGGATCTGGGAGCGTCGAGCTCCCAGAAACCGGAAGACGGCCAACTCCGATCGACGCTCCAGGGCCAATGCGGTCAAGGTGTTGGCGATACCCAGGACGGCCACCAGGACCGCCACCACCTCGAGGCCATAGGTGATGAGAAAGGTGCGATCAAAGATTTCCAGGACTCGGGTCTTGAGTTGGGAGTTGGGCACAACGTTCAGAGCTGACTCGGGCCATCGGTCGAGGATATGTGTCAAGAGAGCCTCGGATTGGATGCCGGGTTCAGTGTAAACGGCCAGATCGGTGACGGAAGAATCTCGAAAATGTCGAACATATGTCGTACGGTCCATCAGGACCACGCCCTGATCGCTCGAGTAGTCGTAATAGACGGCTTCTATCTCGAAATGGAAAGTCCGTCCGATAGTGGGCAAGGGCAGCTCCCCACCGGGTCGGAGTCCCTGTTTGATCGCTAGTGGCTCGGAGATGATGACGCGGTCCTTGTCGATCAGCCGTTCAGCGACCTGCCGAGTGCTGCGGCCATCAACGAAAAGGAGGTTGCCATACTCCCCCAGAACATTGAAGTCCACCCCCGCAAGAGTCAGGGGAACGTCGCGGAGCAGCACCGTCCGACCGCGAAACCGCTCTACCGCAGCCACACCTTTCAAACACTCTATCCAGCTGATCGTCGGGGACTGCAGCGTGGCACTCCAGTCTCCGGTGGCCGATCCACCCGGCTTGATGTAGAGATCCCCGCGCAAGGTTTGTTCTACCCATATGGAAACCGTGCGGCGAAAGCTCCCCACCATGGTGGAGACTCCCACCAGTAGCGCGACGGCGATCATCAGGCAGCTAGTGGCGCCCACCACGCGGCCAATGTTGCCTTGAACCGTGCGAACTCCCAGTTGACCTTCGACCGAGAAAAGCCGCGTCAGGGGCGCATTTAGCAGGCGAGTCAGAAAGACGGCGAGGCTGGGAATGAGAAGGCCCACACCAAGAATAAAGCTAACAGCAGCTACGTACCCAAAAATGGGAATCCCACCCCAGGGGGGCAAAAAACAGCCCGCCGTGCCGATGGCTAGACTGGCGAGTCCGAAGCGGGCGAGCGATGCGGATCGGCCCGGTCTGTTCGAGGAAAGTGGACCTTCCCGCAGGATCTCGGCAGGAGCCAACCCAGCCGCCCGAAGCGAGGGGAATAGCCCGGAGAATCCGGCTAGAAGAATGCCCAAGGCCAGGACACCACCGTAAAACCAGATGCCGTCCACGCTCCAGTCGTTACCCAGCGGAACGCCGGTATAGAAGAGCTGCACCGTTCCTTCGACGAGTGAACCGACGGCCCGTGCCAGGTAGCGACCCAGCAGGATCCCGCCCCCGACTCCCACCAGACCAAATAAGAACGCTTCGAGTAGGAACAGTCCAGCAACGGTGGATCTCGAGGCTCCCAAAGCCCGCAGTGTACCGATCTCCGAACGACGACGTATCACCGCGATGGTGACGGTGTTGTAAACCAGAATACCTCCCACGATCAGAGCGATGGAACTGAGGGCTGTCAAATTGACCCGAAAGGCCTGGAGCATTTTTTCTCGTTGTCGAACCAGGTCGTCGGGACGCCGCACTACCACTCCGGAGGGAAGCAACCTGCGGATGCGCTGCAGCACGGAAGTCCGGTTGGAGTTCTCTTTGAGCGAAATGTCGAGGCGGTCGATCCGGCCGATTTTGTCGAGGTGCCACTGGGCAGCGGCAATGTCCATGAACACCACCTGGCTGTCGAAGGCCTTGGCAACCCCTTCCAGCCGCAAAAGGGCCCCCACTTCAAAAGGCCTCCATTGCTGACCGATCAGCAAAGGCAGCGACGAGGATTCGTCCACTTGCAATTGCCGAGCCAGGTCTTCAGGAAGAATGATCCGGTTGGGATCGAGAAGAAGATCCATGAAGTCCCTGCGGGTCCAATCAGAGAGGAGCGCGGGGTCCGATCGGGGAAGGTAACTGCCAAACGGAAAATCAGACAGCAGGTCGATTCCCAGAATGCGTACCGATGGACCTCCTTGCAGACGCGCACGGCCCTGCACCACGGGAGCCATGGATCCGAATTCCCAGATCCAGGCGAGGTCCTCCATGATCGTTTCATCCAAAGGCAGGGGACTGGAAGAGATGTGAAGATCCGCATTGCCGCTGGTAAGCCGCAGGCTCTGAGTGAAGGAGCGGATGGCCCGGTCGCTGGCCAGGTGCACCGCCACAACCGCCGCGAGGCCGAGCGCCACGCCCGATACGGTTAGAGCCGCCCGGAAAGGTTTTTGGTACAGATCGCTCAGGATGCAGAGGCGAAACAGGGTGAGAAGGCGCATCAGGGCTTCAGTCGCCCATCTTTCATCTGTACCATCCGGGTCGCGAAACAGGCGGCCTCTGCGCTGTGTGTAGCCATCACCACGGCCGCTCCGCGCTCCGCGGACAGAGTCTTGAGCAGTTCCAGGACCTTTGTGCCATTCCCGGAATCGAGATTGCCAGTAGGTTCATCGGCGATCAGCAATCGGGGGTTGCGGACCAAGGCACGAGCCGTGGCCGCCCGCTGCAGTTCCCCTCCGGAGAGCCGGTCTGGTGTGAATTGCAACCGGTTACCGAGTCCCACCGCCTCAATCAAGTCCAGAACCCGACTCGCGCCCTTCTTATGACCCGCCAGAATGAGCGGAAGTTCCACATTCTCCAAAAGCGTGAGGGTGGGAAGCAGATGAAAGAATTGAAAAACGAAACCCACCTGCTTGCGGCGTATCTCGGTGAGTTCTTCTTCCTGCATCCGATGCAAGGCGGTGCCTTCCAGCCAAACCTCACCGTGAGTCGGTCTGTCCATGGCTCCCATGAGGTGTAAAAGTGTGCTCTTACCGCATCCACTGGGTCCGATGACGGCGAGAAACTCGTTCCTTTGCACCCGGAGAGAGACCTCCTTCACGGCCGTGACCGGCTGCCCGGCTTCATTGTAGACTTTGGTCACCCCGACCAGCTCCAGCAGTGGAACCATAGCGGCATCTTAGCATAAGCCGGAAGGCCGAAAACTGGTGTCCATGAAGAAGTTCAGGAGATTCAGGTTTGACATTGTTTTGGCTGACACTAAATCTAGAGGTCAAGGACATCGTGTTCCAAGAACAACCAGAGCGGAACTCTTCCCCCTGGCTGGCGGAGGCGTTCCGAGTGAAGTTACCCCACTTTTGTGGACAGTTTACGGCTTTCGAATCAAGCCACATCTGAGTGCCTCGATTCATAGTTGATCGGCGACAGATAGTCCAGTGACGAGTGCCGCCTGTGAGGGTTGTAAAAGCCCTCGATGTAGTCGAAGACAGCAAGCCTGGCCTGCAGCTTGCTGCGGAAGCTGTGCCGGTCGATCAGTTCACACTCCAGAGAGGCAAAAAAGCTCTCACACAGCGCGTTGTCATAACAGTCACCGACCGAGCCCATGGAGGGTCTGATGCCGGCTCTCTTGCAGCGCAGCCCGAACTCGATCGACGTGTATTGCGTCCCCTGGTCCGAGTGATGGATCACCCCGTCGGATTCACGCTCTTGAAGTGCCATTTGCAGGGCATCGGTCACTAGCCGGGTCTTGAGATCATTTCTGAGCGACCAGCCGACCACTCGACGACTGAAAGCGTCGACCACTACGGCCAGGTAGACGAAACCTGCCCAACTCGGCACGTACGTGATGTCTGCAACCCACAGTCGGTTGGGGCGGCTGACCTGGAAGTTTCGCTCCACCAGATCCGGAGCCGGACGGCTGTCTTGGCCTCTCAGGGTCGTGCGTGTCTTGCGTCTGCGGCTAACGCCTTCAATGCCGGCGACTTTCATCAGTCGGGCCACCCGGTTTTTGCCCACCAGGTGACCTTCCTCTCGAAGTTCCGCCGTAATGCGGGGAGCTCCATAGGTCCGACGACTTTGCTGGTGGATCCCGTTGATTGTTTCCAGAAGACGAGCATTCGCTTCATCTCGAGTCGAAGGCCCGCGATCGACCCACGCGTAGTAGCCACTGGTGGAGACACCCAGCAAACGGCACATGGTGGTGATTGGATAGTCGGCCTGATTCACTTTCACGAACCTGAAGACTTCTTGGAAATCGGATCGCTCTCCCGTGCGAACGAGGCCGCGGCTTTTGCCAATATTTCCCGCTCAACCCTCAGCTGCCTATTTTCTTTGCGCAACTTCCGCAGCTCGGCTCGTTCTACCGTCGTCAGGCCGTCTCTACGACGGCCTTCATCCAGGTCTGCCTGGGCGATCCAGTTGCGGATCGTCTGTTCGTTGGGTTCAAACTCTCGGGCCAGCTCACCGGGGCTGCGCCCGGCTCGATGAAGCTCGACTATCTGCTGGCGAAACTCGGGTGGATAAGCTCGTCTTGTTCTTGGCATCGTGTCCTCCATTCTCCCAAAGGATTAGGTGTCCACAAAAGTGGGGAACTCCAGAGCTGCATTGCGGTCGCTTGCGACCCATCTCTCGAGGACGTCGCTCACCTTACTGGCCGTGACACTGGCAGTGGCCTCGGTGGTCACCGTGGGCGCCCTGGTCCAAGGCATGAAGGTGTATTTGTTTGGATACGGTATCCATGATTCTGGGAGGAGAATCCCTGGTGCTGTTCCAGTTCGGTCGGCTCGAACGAATCACGGAGGAGGAATGGGCCACGATGGTACGTCGCAATCCCAAGATCGTACCCAAAGACATTCCCCATCTGCGCTGACACTGTCGAGATTGCCGCGAGCTAGCTGGGGAGATTTCTGGCCGTCACGCCGTCCGGTGGGGCAACCAGGAGATGCGAGGCGTACGTGTCTATGGAGCCACCTCGAACTTGCTGGATGTGGGGTACCTGGGCTTGTCGAGCGGACGCTTTTTCCTACGGCACGAAGTCGAGCGAGCCAGACACGTTTGCGGCATCGGTTGGGACCTGAAACAGAAGTTTTTCCCCCAGCTAGAGGGGCTGGGCCGCGTTGTCCGGGTGGAAGGGATCCCGTTGCAGGTCATGGGTGTCCTGGCTCAGCGAGGTTCACGGTTTGGCTGGAGCCTGGACAAGACTCTGTACATGCCTTTGCCCACCTATGGGAAGCTCACGGCTGAACGTCCCAGCCTACTGATTCGCGGAAGAGCTGGCAGTCGGGAAAGCCTGGAGCCGGCACTGGATCAGGTTCGAGCAGCCATGCGGCTCCGTCATCGACTCAAGCCCAATGAGGCGGACGATTTTCACCGCCGGAAGGTCTGCGTGCTAGGAAAAGGCGTAGCCGTGGCGCTCTTCGGTCCCCAGTCCAGCGTCCTAGGTCGAACGGTCCGATTGGGGGGGGGGGGGGGAGGGGTAGGGCTACCCCTTTACCGTGGTCGGTGTGCTTGAAACAGGAAAGGCGACCCTGATGGGACCCTCAGCTGCGGATGCTTCCGTGTATCTCCCCTATCCAACCTTGCGCAAAATCGATGTGAGAGCAGACGCTCTGTTGCTGAGTATCAAGGCAAAGTCGGGTCAGCTGGAGAGTGCCAGGCAGGAAACGGAGTCAATCCTCCGCCGTCAGCGAGGGTTGCGTTCCAACCACCCGACTGATTTCGAACTGTCGGTGGCCGAGGGTCTCATCGAAGCCCTAATGCTGACGGGCTTGGGAGGTGCTTTGGGCATCCTGTTGGCTGGGTTTCTTCGCTGGATGCTTCTCGGGTGGCTTCCGGCTCTAGCACCTGGCGTTCCGGTGCAAGCGGGTACCAAAGGCTTCTGGATCGCCCTTCTGGTGGGTGTGGTTTTCGGAGTCGGACCAGCCCTGAAGGCCGCCAGGAAGGCCCGCCTACAGTGACTTTACTCCAGCTGACGAGGGGTGGGACGGCCCGTTCTTTCCGGCAAGTCGATGCACACGAGAGTGTCCCGGTTACGCGCATAGACGCGTCCCCGAGCGACCGCTGGATAGGCCCGCACGGTCGCGGTGAGAATGGGCCAGCTGGCCAGTCTTCGAAAGACTTGGGCATCAGTAGCCACCAGCGAGAGTTCACCGTTTTCAGTCAGGACCAGCAGCCGGTTTCCGACTCGTGTAACCGTGCCGGCTCCCAGTCGGTCTTTGCTCCAGCGAATCTTACCAGTACGCAGTTCAATGCAGCGGAAACTGGGTCCGTATTCCTGCCTGCCGTGGAAACCGTACAGGTGACCCTGCCAGTAGACGCTGGTTGCGTAGTGATTGGAGAGAACATCATCGCTCGACCAGACCTTCGCCAGGTCAGTCCCGCGGATGCGAAGCAGAACGGCCCCGATTCGATAGCTGGCCGAAAGAAAGACCAGATTACCGATGACCAGAGGGGTGGCCGCATTGACCGAGGCTTGCATTCTGGCTCGCCAGCCAAACTGGAAAAGGACCGAACCGGTTTCCGGATCCACACCGATCAGTCCGTTGCGGGTAAAGAAGAGTGCTTGGTGATCGCCGTCGATGGTCGCTAAGGTCGGAGAAGAATAGCTGGCCTGGTCGCTGCTGGCGGTCCACAGGACGTCCCCGTTTTCCCGGTCAAAGGCCACCAATCCAGTGGAGTCTCGTCCGCCTACGTTGAGAAGCACTCGATAACCATCCACCAGAGGGGATGAAGCGGCTCCAAAAAATCCCTTCTGGACCTGGAAACGACGGTGAGTGTCTACTCCCCAGATTTTTTTTCCCGTGTCCAAATCGAGGCAGGACAGCTTCCCGTCGGCTCCGAAGGTGTAGACCCTTTGCCCCGAAATAGCTGGGGTAGATCGGGGTCCATTGTCGAACCCAAAATCATCGTGGTAGGCGGCAGGATATTGGAAGCTCCAGTGGCGATCCCCAGTATTCGCATCCAGGCATTCCACCACCTCACGGTCTCCAAGGCGGTGGAACAAGATCAGCTTGTCCCGAGCTACCACGGGGCCGCTGAAGCCGCGACCCACGGGACGGCTCCAGACCACCGGAACGCCACCATCCGCCCACGAGTCGTCCACCGGAGGCCCGTGGTAGACACCATCTCGGTTGGGACCCAGAAAATGTGGCCAGTCCGCCGGGTCCGCCGGGTTGGCGGGAGCCGTCCGAAGGAAGGTCAACAGTTGCACAGCGAGGACGCCTGTGAGACTTAGGTAGGTTAGCACTCGAAGCCAGTTCTTGCGGGCATGACCGGGAGGCGTTGCATATGTCGCGAGCCGGTTTGCGCACAGCTTCACGAGATCCACTTCCTCAACTTGTTCTGAAGGTCAGTAACGGAATATGGCTTGGAGAGGACGTCCTGAGCACCCGATGTATAGATGTCCGTCTCGGAGCCCACCATGGCGTCGGCCGTGATTGCCAGGATTGGGGTGTCGCCCAGAGGACCCTCGCGGATCCGCCGAATAACCGGATAAGCGCCCCCGGCCGGAATCATCATATCCAGGATCACGACGTGGGGAGCGGACTGGATCAAGTCGGGCCAAATCAGCTTGGCTGCGGAGAAGGAGCGGGCGGAATAACCCAGGCTTTGAAGGATGAATCGCACCGAGTAGATGTTGTCGGCGCTTTCCTCGATAACAGCAATGGGCGGGCTGGACTTAGTGCTCACTTCCATAAACACGATGATGCTTGTTGCGAATGCGTGGCCTCTGGATTGCAGGCGCGACGACGAGTCGATGCGGGGACATCGGCGAGGAGGAGCCACACCGAAGACAGGGGGGTCCCGTCGCAACCCTGTGGCCGGAAGGGGATTGCGGGCGATCTCTTTGTCGCTCCTCGGCGACGATGTCCCAGTATCGCCTTCTCCTCGCTCCTCGACCTCACCTCCCAAGCCCCTCCGCAAACATCACCGTATCTATGGTAAGGAGCACTTAGCCACTGGGCAAACCCTCAGGGGACGCCTGTAGTATCGAGCGAAGCATCTCGTTGACCAGTTGGGGGTTAGCTTGACCGCGGGTTTCTCTCATGACCTGACCCACAAAAAATCCAACCAGCCCTTCCTTCCCGCCGCGGTAGGCTTGAACTTTCCCGGGATGGGCTCGCACGATTCGATCGATGATGTCCTTTAATTCGCCTTTGTCACTGATCTGTCGCAGTCCTTCTCTCTGCACGATGCTGTCGGGATCTTCGCCGCTTTCCACCATCTTTTCGAAGACCTGTTTAGCGATTTTCCCGCTGATCTTTCCATCGCGGACGAGAAGAATCAGCCGGGAAAGGCCCTGGGGCTGGAGGCGGCTAGTTTCCAGATCACAATTGTCGCGTTTCAGAAGTCGGTTCAGATCGCCCATCATCCAGTTAAAGACTAACTTCGGCTCTTTGCAGGAACGGGCTGCCGCCTCGAAAAAATCCGCGAAGGCCTGGCTCTGCACGATGAGATTGGCTTCTTCGGGAGCCATCTCAAACTCGGCTACAATCCGCCTTCGCTTGGGCTCTGGCAGTTCTGGAATCTGACTCTTGAGTTCTTCCACCCAGCGCTCAGAAACCTGGACGGGCAAAAGGTCCGGTTCGGGGAAGTAGCGATAGTCGTGGGCCTCTTCCTTGCCGCGCATGGCATAGGTCCGGCCCCGTTCCTCGTTCCAGAGACGTGTCTCCTGTTTGTTCCGACCACCTTTTTGCAGCACCCTGATCTGGCGGTTGATCTCAAAATCTAGAGCCTTCTGGAGAAATCGAAAGGAATTGAGATTCTTGATCTCGACTTTTGTGCCCAGTGTTTTCGAACCCGCGGGGCGCACCGACACGTTGGCGTCGCATCGAAGGCTCCCTTCTTCCATGTTCCCGTCGCAGATCTGCAGATAGAGCACGACGCGACGCAGATGGGCGAGGAAGTCGTAGGCCTCCTGAGAGGTTTGAAGATCTGGCTCGGTGACGATCTCAATGAGCGGCACACCGGTGCGGTTCAAGTCGACATAGGTATCGTCTCCGGCCAAGTGCGAGGATTTTCCGGCGTCCTCCTCAAGGTGTACGCGAATGATCTCGAACGATTTTTCCTTGTAGTTACCGAGGCCGCCGCTCTTGGACCGTTCACCGCTCAGCAGAGTCAGGCGTCCGCCTTCGGCCAGTGGCTGCTGGTACTGGGAGATCTGGTACCCTTTGGGCAGATCGGGGTAAAAGTAATTCTTGCGCGCGAAAATCGAGGTGTGGTTGATCCTGCACTCGAGCGCCAAGCCGGCCTTGACCGCCATGGCGACGGCCTCTCGATTCAACACCGGGAGCGCTCCCGGGAGTCCTAAACAGACGGGGCAGGTATTCGAATTAGGTGAAGCGCCAAACTTCGTGCTGCACCCGCAGAAGATCTTGCTCTTGGTCCGAAGCTGCGCGTGGACCTCCAGTCCAATGACGGATTCCAGTTCCATTACTGACCCACTGCTTTCCTTAGAATCCTTCCAGCCTTTTGCCAGCCGAAGGCAATCGCCCTCCCGCCTCGGTGAATATCTTCAGGAGTTGCTCGAGAACCTCAGTTTCGTCTCCCGAGCCATGGATCCAGTGGATTCCCTTTTCTCGCCGAAACCAAGTCAGTTGTCGTTTGGCATATCGTCGCGAGTCTTGTTGAGTGCGTTCGATGGCTGTCCGAAGGTCGATCTGCCCTTGCGAATAGGCTGCGGCTTGTCGATATCCTAGAGCCTCAAATCCTTTACAATCAGGAGTATAACCGCTTTGTAGGAGCTCTTGTACCTCCTCGACCAGCCCCTCCTGAAACATGGACTCGACCCGCCGGTCGATTTTATCATAGAGTCGTTGGCGACCCATCGTCAGACCCACCTTGAGAACGGAAAATCCAAGCAGCGGCTGCTGTTGAGTCTGTAGCCAGCTAATGGGTTCACCGGCGATGAAATAGACCTCGAGGGCTCGGATGACTCGGATCCGATCAGTGGGTTGGATGTGGGTGGCGGCTTCCGGATCGACGCGGGTCAGCAGCCGGTGCAGGAAAGGCCGACCTTTTTGCGCCGAGATTCGGCCTAAACGCTCCCGCAGGTCACCCGACCTCCCTGGGCCTTCGAACACACCTTGCAGCAAGGCTCGGAGATACAGGCCCGTGCCTCCCACCACGACTGGCACTCGTCCTCGGTTGGTGATGTTTCGGCACAAGCGACGTCCATCCGCCATATACCGTCCCGCGCTGTAGTATTCATCAGGTGCGATCACGTCCAAAAGATGGTGGGGTACTTTTTGGCGCCATTCCGGCAAAGGTTTGGCGGTTCCGATATTCAACCCGCGGTGAAGTTGTTTCGAGTCGCAGTTGACGATTTCAATGTCGAGATGCTTGGCGAGGTTCATGGCGAGCTGACTTTTTCCAGAGCCGGTAGGACCCACCACCGCGATCAGCCAAGGTCCGTCTTGACTGCGTTTCTCTGGATCGCTCACTACTGCTTTCCCAGTTTTTCGCCCGGGCTGACCGCCGGAAAAGAAGTCAGGGGGACGGTGGACTTCCGCCCGTTCATGCCGCTGCCTTCACTTGGACATGCACTGAATCACCTGCAGAGCCAGATCGAGCGATGCTCTTGCTTCCACTGCCGCACAACCGCTGAAGCGGGAGGGGCTGTTTTGAACCGCTTCCAGGAAGGTCTGGATCTCCAAGCGCAACGGTTCATCCCGTTGTACGCTCAAGGGACGGCCCGCAATCTGACGCCGTCCCCCTGCGGGATCCAGGGAAAGCATGTGGGCCGTCTGTTCTTGGAAATCAATGGAGACATAGTCGTGGGGTTGAAAGAGTCGGAGCTTGCGTAACTTCTCGGTGGAAACCCGGCTGGCGGTGAGGTTGGCCACACAACCGTTCTCGAACTCCAGGCGAGCGTTGGCGATGTCGACTTCCGGCGTGAGGACCGGGATACCGACCGCGCGAATTTCGCCCACTGGGCTGGGCGTCAGATGTCGAATGAGGTCCAGGTCGTGGATCATGAGATCCAGGACCACATCGATGTCGAGGCTTCTGGGCACGAAAATGCCCAGCCGATGGGCTTCGAAAAAGCGAGGTTGGGTCAGATGCGGCAGGACGGCATGAAGGGCTGGATTGAAGCGCTCGGAAAAGCCCACCTGGAGAAGGCTTCCACCCTGCTGTTCTGCCTCGATGAGTTGGTCCGCCTGACTGAGTGTTTCCGCGATCGGTTTTTCCACCAGCACGTGGATTCCTCTCTTCAACAGGATAGTTCCAATCGAAGCGTGGTCGCGGGTGGGAACGGCCAAACTGACTGCCTCGACCTCGTCCAGGATTTCCCGGTAGTCGTGGCAGGCCCGGCATCCGTAAAGATGGGCGATTCGTTCTGCTCTTTCGGACCTGATGTCGCCGACTGCAACCAGATTCGCCTGGGGAAGATTGGCGTAGATTCGAGCGTGGTGCTCCCCCAGAGCCCCCACACCCACAACCGCAACTCGAGTCGGAGAAGACAAGGTCATTCCGCTACGATGGTGATACCCAGGCGATCTGCTTCTCGAACCAACTCGGGCAGATCCAGTATCAAGGTTTTTCCAGCGTCCACGGCCAGAGCCGAGACCCGGCACTCGGCCAGCACGTGGAGAGTTTTCATCCCGATCACGGGTACGTCGAATCTCATTTCCCGCTGCGGGCGGCTCGCCTTGATCACGGTTAGTTGAGCCCCTTCGGTCAGGCGCGAAGCGCGCTGGATGGTCTCGTCGGTGCCTTCCATCGCCTCCACGGCCACGACCGCCTGAGCTTTTACCACGATGGTTTGTCCCAAATCGAGCCGAGCCAGCGCCCGAGCCAGAGGTCTCCCGTATCGAATGTCTGCGGCCTCTTCAGCGGTGGGGGAGCGCCGGGTCAACTGACCGGTTCGGGGCAGAAAAGTGCCGAGCAGAAGCGTCGAGTCCATCAACTCGACACCATTTTTCTCGAGAAACCCAGCCACGGCTCCGATCAGCGATGCTGTGTCCTTCTGCCGTAACGAGATGAGCAGTCTCATCATGGTCCAGTCGGGCGGGGCACTGAGTCGGGTAGGATGCTTCACCGAAAAAATGCGGGTGTGCTTGACCTGACCGGCCATGACGGCCTTCTGAACCCCACTTTTCTTAAAAAGTTGTACCAATTTTCCCAACTGGCCCAGACCTAGCCACTGCAGCGAGACGGACTTGCCTGCCGCCTGGCTTTTCTGAGCCAATTCTTCGATGGCGGGCGAGGCTTCTTCCCGGATGGCTGCGACCACGATCGAGACATCCTGGCGAAGGGCCTCTCTGAGTACCAGCAACGGAAAATGACCGTTGCCGGCAATCAATCCCAACGGGTGGTCTGGAGAGAAGGGTCCCCCTTGCATTAGCGCACAAAACCTCGTTGGGAACTCTCAATAAACTTGATCAAGATCTGGACTTCCGAGGTCTCTAGGTCCAGTTTCCGGAGCTGTTTGATGGCCGACTGAAGGGGTAGGTTTTTCCGGAGAAGCCAGCGATAGGCCCGTTTCAGCGCCTGAATCTTTGCGCTGGAAAAGCCGAGCCGCTGGAGACCGAAGGTGTTGATTCCGTAAGTCTTGGCTCGATTGCGCTGGCCGACGCTTTTGACGAAGGGAAGCGCGTCTCGAGTGATCACGGAATAGCCCCCGATGAACGCGCAGTAACCCACACGACAGAACTGATGGATTCCGCTGAAGGCTCCCACGATGGCGCGATCCGCCACCTCCACGTGGCCCGCCAGAGTGGCTGAATTGGCCAGGATCGTGTCGTTGCCAACATGGCAGTCATGAGCGATATGTACTCCCGTCATCACCAGGCTGCCGTTTCCCAAAGTCGTTGTTCCACTCTCCAGGCCGGTGCCTCGATTGATGGTGACGAACTCGCGTATTATGTTTTCGTCGCCGATGGCCAGGCTGGTTTCCTCGCCATGGTATTTCAGGTCTTGGGGGTCGGTGCCGATGGAGCTCTGCCCATAGATCCGATTGCGATTTCCGATGTGAGTGGGCCCCTGGATCACGGTGTGAGGACCGATCTCAGTATCTTGGCCGATGACGACCCAGTCGCCGATGATGCAGTAAGGCCCGATCCGGACTCCCGGTCCCAGTTCGGACTGCGAAGAGACTAGGGCTGTACAGTGAATCGGATCGCTGGCGACTTGGTCCATACAGATTAGCTGGAAGACTGGTAATCTTCGCGGTCCACCAGAGAAAAGAGAATGTCGGCGTGCGCAGCAAGTTGGCCGTCTACGTAAGCTTTTCCTTTGAGTTTGCCCAGACGGGCTTTGGCTCGGCTCACTTCCATCTCGATTCTGAGCTGGTCCCCGGGCCGAACGGGTTTCCGAAAACGAGCGTTTTCCACGCCGATGAAAAACACCAGCTTCTTTTCCCGATCGGGAATGGTCTTGAAGATCAGGAATCCTCCAGCCTGGGCCATCGATTCGAGAATCAGCACTCCCGGTAAAATGGGGACGCCCGGGAAATGACCTTGAAAGAAGGGTTCATTGAAGGTTACGTTCTTGATTCCCACGATGCGTCGATTGGCCTCATACTCGACAATCCGATCGACCAGGAGGAAGGGATAGCGGTGAGGAAGGCAGCTTAGAATCTCCTGGATCTCAAAGGTCCCAACTGTGTCGGTCGTCTCATTCATCTCGAATTTCTTTGTCCCCTTCTGGCCGATCCGCGGCGGCCTTCCAATCCTGATAGAGCTCTGGGAGCCGACGGGTCAGCGCTTGTATTTTCATGGTCTGGCGGTGATCCATGGCGGGTTGCCCGGAAATGGTGCTGTCGGAAGGAATATCTTTGGTGACTGCCGTCTTCACCATGACCGTTACATTGTCACCAATGTGGATGTGATCGATGACTCCGGCTTGCCCGGCCAGAACGCAATTCTCACCGATATCCACACTTCCCGAGATTCCCACTTGAGCGACGATGACCGTGTTCTTGCCGATTCGACAGTTGTGGCCGATGTGGACGTGGTTATCCAGTTTCACGTTGGGTTCGATGATGGTGGAGCCGAAGGTGGCCCGGTCGACACAGCTGTTGGCACCGATTTCGACGTCGGCTCCCAGCTCAACCGTACCCGTCTGCTCGATCTTTACCTGTTGCTGACCGTCGAAGACGTAGCCAAAGCCGTCGGCACCGATGACAGTGCCGCTGTGAATGACGACACGTCGACCCAGCTGCAGGTTTTCGTAGAGGGTGACGTTGGGGTGCAGGACGCAGTCGGAACCCAAAGAACATTGGTCACCGATGTAAACTCCAGGAAGCAGGGTGACCCGTTCTCCGAGCACGACGTCGTTTCCGAGGTAGACGAAGGGATGAATACTCACCTGTTCGGGGATCTTACAATCCTTCCCGATATGGGCCAGAGGCGAGATTCCCGTGGCCTGAAACGGCTTGTGGTGAAAGGCAGCCAGGAGACGAGCAAAAGCCAGTTTGGGTTGATCCACTTGCAGAAGGTTCTTCTGCCGGGATGAAACCCCGAGTGGCACGATGACGGCGGACGCCTGAGTGCGGCTCAGATCGAACCAGTACTTCTTCGTCCCTGCCAGTGTGAGGTCCCCTTCCTGGGCCCGCTCGAAGGGTTGCACCCCAGTGATGGGAACTTCGGGGTCCCCCAGTACGCGGCCCTCGACCAGCCGGGCCAATTCACGGAGTCTGTACACTCTCTGAATTTAATGGACGTACCCCGACGGGTCAATACTCCCGCGCGCAGGGAGTTGAGGCGAGGTGTCCGGGTTTTCCAGAACCGAAAGCCGGATCGATCCGCAGTTCCGGCATTCCAGGGAAGGCAGATCCGTGCCGCGAAGCTGCCCTCTTACTGGCCAGGGCCGTTAAGGAGAGGACACGGGATTACGTTCGTTGTAGATCTTGATGATGTCCTGAGTGACCTCGAGCCCGCTGTGGACATAGATATGGGTCTGATCTCGGAGCATGACGGCACCCAGTCCCTTTTGCTGGGCGTATTCCTCGATGATTTTCTGAACCTTGGAGCTCATCTTGTTCAAGATTCCATCGCGGCGCCGAGTGATGTCCAACTGGGTGTCTTCCTGAAGTCTCTGAAGCTGCCGATTTTTCTCCTCAATGGTCCGTTGCATCTCCATGCGAGTGTCCACATTGAGGCTGCGTTCCTGGGTGGAAAAAGTCTCTCGCAGCTTGTTTAGCTCCGCTTGCTGCGATTGGAGCTCGGACTGTTTTTGCTCGATGAACTGGTTCACCTTGCCGATTTCCTGCTTCCCCTCTTCCGTTCCGTACAGAACCCCGAGACTATCGACAAAGGCGATCTTGGAAGGTACGGCATCCTGGGTAAGCGCACTGTTTTGTGCCAACCCGGAAAGCGCCAAGCTTCCAGCAACCACTGAAAGGCTGAGCAGATTACGATTGATTTTTCTCATTCTCCCTTGTTTCTCCTTCTTCGTTCAACTTTCAACTTTCCCTAGAAAGTATACCCCACTGTGAACTTAATGTTGGTTTTCGGCTCGCGCATGGGAAACCTTACCCCTCCCAGCACGATGGTTTCGTCCATACGCAGTGGATTGTAGGCGAAGATCAGACGAAACGGTTGATTGATCACTGGAAGAAGGAATTGCACCTCGGCTCCGGTTGAAGCTCGCCAGATGTTGTTGGTCTGCTCCTGAAGGTTGATGAAGGTGCTAGGGCCAAACAGGCTCAGATTTTCCTTCAGCAGAACCGTGGTCGTGCCGAAGTCCGCAAAGGCAACGAGCTGCAAGGGACCGGCAATGGGAATGCGGTACTCGCCGGTCAGGATGAGGCTGGTGTCTGCTCCGACGGGAATGATCTGTTCGGAGATGGCAGGCAATCCGCTGCCGGGATCGATGAGCGGTAGACCCGCTCCGTCCAGAAGCGGAGTGCGACTGATGGCCCAAGGCGTGATTGATTGAATGTCGAAACCTCGGAAGGTGTACTCGCCACCGGAGAAGATCCGCTCGAAGAAGGGGACCGACATGCGTCCACCCGTAGCCAGCTCTCCGAAGGGAACGATGTGGATCAGCTGGGCCCGCAAGGCGAAGGTATTGCGACCCTTGGACAGGTATCGGTCGGGCAGGAATTTCTGGTATTCGATATAGGGGCGAATGACGTTGAAACTGCCCCCTAAAGGACCGCCCGCAAACTGGACCTGCACCGTCAGATTGGTCCCCCGGCTGGCGTTGAAAAACGAGTCTTTCGTGTTGTAGACGATACTGGGAGTCACCTGGCTGCGAATGATTCCCCGCTGTGCCTCCGCGGCACTACCACCGGGCGTGAAGCCGATCAATTGGTTCAGAGCAAAGTCCACGAACAAATCATCAATGTCCCGGATCCTGATGGTCTGCATGGTATAGCCGAGCCCAAAACGGGTCCATCTCCCCAGGGGGTAGCTGCCGTTGACCTCGAAGCCGGTGGTGATTCGAGTAAACAGAGGGATGTTTTCGCTAGGGGAGATCAGTCCGAAGAATGCCGAATACGTGTCAAATCGGAAGCGCTGATTGAAGATGGATGCACCCAGCGAGATCTTGCTGCCAAGAAGATAAGGTTCCGTAAAGGTAAACGTGTAGTTCGCGGTCCGGGTCCCCGTCAGCAGTGACACGTTGATCTGTTGCCCCAACCCTCGGAAATTATTGGTCGTGTAATTGACACCAACGAAGCTGCCGCTGATCCCGCTGACTCCGCCGGTCAGGCCGATCATCTGCATGCTGCGTTCCTTGACCTTGACAAGTACTTCCACCTCAGCTTCCTCGGGCTTCTTGCTGACTTCGTAGTCCTTTTCCTCAATCCTCTCGAAGAATCCCAGCTGGTTGAGGCGCAGGACGGAGAATTCCAGCAGATCCCCGTTGAAAACCTGTTGTTCCTCGAGCAGAAACTCCCGCCGCAGAACTTTATCCCGGGTCTTGGTGTTGCCGGCGAACCGAATCCGATGGACGATATACTGCTTGCCCTCTTCCACGTTGACGCGCACCTGGACGGTCTTGTTGTCCTCGTCCGGGTCGAGGTTGGGCTGCACCTCGACATCCAAATACCCGAAGCGCGAGTACAGCTTCTTCAGGTTCTCGGTACCGTCCTTGATGGCCGTGAAGTTGACGATTTCCCCCTCTTCGATGCGGTAGAGTTGATACACCAGCTGCTCTTCGAAGTTGCGGACGCCTTCGACTTCGAAGCCCGCGTAGCGGTACTGTTCGCCCTCCTCTATGGGGATGGTGAGGAAGTACTGTTGCTTCGTCTTTCGAAAGCCCCACAACCAGCCCTGAGGCGCTTCCACGATCCTGGTCTTGGGTTCGCCAGCCCTGGCGTTGATGTAGCCGTTTGCGCGGTACTTGGCCAGCATATTGGAGTGAATGTCGTACTCCATCTTTTCCAGGATGAACTTGTCCTGGCCTTTGAAGAGGGAAATGGCTCCCCGGATTTTAGTCAGCTCCAGCGCCTTCCGAAGTTCTTTGTCCTCAAAAACCGTGTTCCCCTCAAAATCGATGTTGCCGATCCTAACCTTGGGGCCCTCATTGATCCGGAAAGTCAGCTTGACAGACGTGGTGGTGACGTTTTCCACCAATGCCTCGATCGTCGCCAGAGGCCGTCCATTCGTCTGCAGAAGAACGCGCAGAGCGCGGCGGGCTCGCGGAATCTTGGATTCGTTGAACGGGGAATCCACCGTGATCCCAACGCGCATGTCTCGAAACTTTTCCAACACTTCAGATTTCTTGAACGATTTCATTCCTTCGTATTCGATGGAACGGATCAGAGGGCGCTCTTTCACCTCGAAGATGATGATCCAACCGGTCTCTCCGGCCATCCTCTTCACCTTGAGGTCGCGGAAGAAGTCGGTGTTGAGCAGGCTACGGTAATCCCGCAGGATCTGGCTTGCGTTGTACGGATCGTTCTCCTTGCTTTGAATGTAGTACAGAATCGTACTTTCCACGATACGCCGATTCCCAACCACCCGGATCTCTTCCAATCGGTCCGGTGTCTGTGCCAACACTTCCGTGTGGCCGACCGACAGCAGGATGGCGGCGAGGAAAAGCGACGCGAGGGCGCGCCAGCCACTTCCTGGGAGACGACTTCCCTGAATTGGGGGAGAAGGGGTCCGACGATTGACGGTTTGCATCAACATAAACCCGCTCATTTTAACGATTCCCCCCGCTTTTCGGCAACCGGGTACGACTTGGGAGGGTGCGGGCTCGGCCCGCCCTATCGGCACAAGTCTGTAGAGTTGGAATCAACGTTGGTTATCAGGCCAGACCGCAGCTGAGCGGAACTCCGTCACTTTTCGAGCCTCTAGAACGGTAATACAAAACGTCCTCCTTGAGATAGACGGCGAGAACTTCCTTTTCTTTCAGTTTCCCTTGGATAATCAAGTCCGAAACGGGGTCTTCGATGTAGCGTTGCATGGCTCGCCGCAGAGGGCGAGCCCCGTAGGACCGGTCGTGACAGGTCTTGACGATCATCCACTTCTTCACATCGCCGTCCAGTTGGATCGAGATTTCCTTGGGTTCCAGGTTCGTGTTCACCTGGCCGATTAACAGGTCGACGATCAGAGTGAGGTCCTCCTCGGTCAAGGAGTCGAACAGAACGATTTCGTCCAGACGATTGATGAACTCCGGATTGAAGGTTCTTTTGACCTCGTTCATGATCAGGCCTTCGACTTTTTTCTCTTCTTGTTCCACAACCGTCGTAAAACCAACCTGCGGCTTGTTGGCCAGATATCGCGCTCCGATATTGGAGGTCATGATGATGATGGCGTTTTTAAAGTCGATGGCGTTTCCATGCGAATCCGTCAGCTGGCCATCCTCAAAGACCTGGAGCAGCAGGTTGAAGATGTCGAAATGGGCCTTCTCGATTTCGTCCAGCAAGAGAACAGCATAGGGATTGCGCTTCACTTTTTCGGTGAGCTGCCCCCCCTCCTCGTGTCCGACGTAGCCCGGCGGCGAACCGATTAGTTTGGAAACGGAATGCTTCTCCATGTACTCGGACATATCGAAGCGGATCAACGTCTTCTCGCTGCCGAATAGGAACTCCGCCAGGGACTTGGCCAGCTCGGTTTTTCCTACACCGGTGGGCCCGAGGAAGAGAAACGACCCCACCGGCCGCTTCGGATTCTTCATCCCGGCGCGGCTGCGACGGATGGCTCGGGATACGGCAGATACGGCTTTGTCCTGGCCGATCACCCTTCCGTGCAAGTTCTCCTCCATCCGCAACAACTTTTGGAGTTCCTCCTCCTGCAGGGAGTTGACTGGAATGCCCGTCCAGCGTGAAATGACTTGCTCGACGCCTTCCTTGGTGACTTTGGGGAAGCCGCGATTCTTGACCTTCCAGCGCTCGCGGATGATCTTTAGGCTCTCCCTTTCCACCATCTCTTGATCTTTTAACTTGGCAGCCCGATCGAACTCCTTGGTGGTGATGGCGTGGTCCATCTGGCGGACGATGACCTTGATTTTCTTCTGGGCTGCGGCGATCTCCTCGGGGAGGGCCGTGCTGTTGAGCTTGACTCGGGCTCCGGCCTCGTCGAGCACGTCAATCGTTTTGTCCGGGAGAAAACGATCCGGGATGTAGCGACTGGACTGATAAACAGCTGCATGGACGGCTTCATCCGTGTACTCGACCTGATGGAAGGATTCGTATCGATCCTTGATGCCGTAGATGATCTCCAAGGTTTCCTCTTCGCTCGGAGGAGCCACCTTGATGGCCTGGAATCTCCGTTCCAGAGCTCTGTCCTTTTCGATCGAGCGGCGGTACTCGTAAGGCGTGGTTGCGCCAATGCACTGGATCTCGCCACGAGACAGCGCCGGCTTTAGGATATTGGCGGCATCCAGCGATCCCTCTGCCGATCCGGCGCCCACCAGAGTATGTAGCTCGTCGATGCAGATGATGAAGTTGGGGTTCTCGACCAACTCCTTCATGATGGCCTTGAGGCGCTCCTCGAACTGGCCTCGATACTTCGTACCCGCCACGATGAGGGAGATGTCGAGAGCCAGCAGCCGCTTCTCGGCCAACATGGAAGGGACCTCGCTTCCCACGATCTTCTGGGCCAGGCCCTCTACAATGGCCGTTTTCCCAACTCCCGGTTCGCCAATCAGCACCGGATTGTTCTTGGTGCGTCGGCACAGGATCTGAACAATCCGTTCGATCTCGGACTCGCGCCCAACCAGGGGGTCCAAGGACCCCTTCAGAGCCCCTTCTGTCAGGTCGCGGCTGAACTCCGTCAAGATCAGGGAATCCTTGGATTGGCCGGGAGAAGATCTCTCCGTGGCCGGTCCCGCTAGCTCCTCACGCACGCGGGGCAGGCGCAGACCCTTCTCCCGCAACATTTCGGCTGCCACGGATTGCTCCTCACGAAGCAGACCCAGAAGGATGTGCTCGGTACCGATGTAGTTGCAAAGCAGGCGCTCGGCCTCTTCCGCCGCGTAGGTCAAGACCCGCTTGGATTCGTTGCTGAGGGGGAGCTCCACCGAAGTCGATACCTTTTCCCGAACCAAGGAGCGCCCCTCTATCTGTTTTCGGATGTTGTCTGACGTAGCCTCGGCCCGAGGGAAAAAGCGACTGGTTAAAGCCTTGTCCTCACGCAGCAGGCCCAGCAGGACATGCTCCGTCTCGATGCGGCGGGAGCCCAGCTGGCTGGCCTCATATCGTGCGAAGAAAATGACGCGTCTTGCTTTTTCGGTGTACTTCTCAAACATCGGGTTGTTCCGCCGTCGGTCGATTCCCTTCGAGCCCCATCTCGGTTAACCTAACTCGTCAGCAGACCCACTTCCTATTTAACAAAAGTGCCCGGAATTCCGCAAACTCCATCCCATCCCGAATTATAGCGGAACTCGGTGAAAAGTCGGGTGACTTGGATCCCGGCTCTTCTGTCCTCGCCTGTTTCCATCAGCAGAACCGGTTAGTGGTCTGTCGTACGCCGTCGCTGGCTGCTCAAAGATCTGTCTGCCATTAGGGATGGATGGGACCTTGAAAAGTTTCGCCCACTGCCGGTTAACGAAGGGGACAATCTCCTCACACTTAGGCCAACTTTTTCGCAGCGACGTACTAGAATGATGTGCCCCTCGGAGGGCGTTTGTCACAGTTGTTTGAGCAGGCGCTGGAGACGGACAACCGGCAGGGAGATCGGAGTCGAGCATTACGGGACCTGCGGTGCATCTCGGACATGGCGCTCTGGGGCCGCCAGCCAGGAAAGAGTCCGAATGGCCATTGGGTTAGCGCTTTGTTTGGTTCTGGTGATCTGCTCATCCTTGGGGACGGTCGCCTACAAGTTCGCCACCCTGAGAGATTGCAACCGAGAAAGCGTCCTGATGGTGGAACGCTTCACCATCCTGGCTGGAGTGATTTTCGCCGTTTTGTGGTTGGGTGATCTGGCGTGGGCCTGGGAGGCCTGTGGGCTGGGGTGCGCTGCGGCCCTCTTTCTCATCCTGGGGAGAAGGGTCTACCTGCAGGGGCTGAGGCTGGGGCCTGCTTCACTCTCCTTCGTGATCGTTTCGATGGGACAATCCATCCCCGTTCTTCTTGCCGTTTTTCTATTCGGCGAAGAACCGGGGACCCGACAGGTAGTGGGATTCCTGCTAGTTCCCGTGACGGTTTTTGCGCTGAGGCGAAGTCGCCAAACGCTCGAGCAGCCCGATGGGGCAGCCTTTTCGCCGGGCTGGCTCGGTCTCATCCTGATGTCAGCGCTCTTTGAAGGACTCTTCGCCAGCACCTTTCTCATGATCCGGGAACTCGAGTTGGGAAGTTCTCGAAATTTATTCGTTCTGTCCTATAACCTCATGGCTCTGATGGTCTTGGCTCTCTTGAGACGGCCCCGCTCCTTTTCCGTTTTCACCCGCCACGAAATCCGGATCGGTGGGTTGGGAGGGACAGTGACTCTGGGGGCGTCGCTGGCTAGCATATACGCCATCTTCCATCTGCCCGCCGTGATCCTCTTCCCAGTCGCCCTCAGCGGATCCCTGTTGCTACTCACTGGTTTGAGTCGCTACCTTTGGCAAGAACGACTCGGGACACGCCATTGGATCGGACTCGGGGCGGGACTGGCCACTGTCGCTCTCATCTGCAGTCCGGATTGAAGGTGCAGGGCAGCCTTTATGCAGTCGCTAGGATTACTTGGCAAAAGGGGCTGGTAGAGTAGAATGCCGAAGCAGCTTGAAGAGGCCCTTGGGAAAGACTACCTGGGATGAGAAGGACTTGATTGCTTGCCTGCTTTTCCTGGTATTTCCCCACAGCCGTGGTGTGGCGGCTGATTCCTGGACCGGCGTGTGGCGAACGACCCCTAGAGCGACAGTTCCAGTGTCTACTACCTGGCTGAGGCTGAAAAGGGCGAACCGAGGGGGCAGCCCTATGACGGGATCGGGAGACCCTTTCCGAAACGGCTGGAGGATCTCCTACAGGAGGAAGTTGGCAACCCGGGAGATCGTTCCATCCGGTTGAGTGGCGTGCGATTCGTCCCAATCAAGAAAGATGAATGAGGTTGCCCAGTGGAGGGGGGAGGAAGAGGGCTTTCATGAGGGACTGGAATTGGCGTCATGGAGCTGATTTTTCTCGAATCCGGCTCGGTACAGGGGGGGCACTGGTTTCCGGGCAGCGAGGAGGATCTTGCCGGCCGCCTGGGGGTGGACGTCTTCGAAGCGGAGAGCGCGAACGTGACCTCCCAGAGGCCTCCAAACCAACCGACGAGTGGGTCCGAAGAGGGCCACCGTAGGAGTTCCAACGGCGGCGGCCAGGTGACTGATTCCACTGTCGTTTCCGAACAGGGCGGTACACTGACTGAGAAGGCCCGCCAGATTCAAGAGGGAGAAGTGGGACAGTACCGGTAGTCGGTGGGGTTCGAGAGCCGCCTGAGTGGCCCGCACGGCTTCCTCATCGGCCTCACCCTGCACGAGGATCAGTGGACTGTCCCCGTGTTGGACCAGCCAACGTGCCACCGCTGCAAAGTGGGTAGCCGGCCAGTTCTTTCTGGGGCTGCCGCTTCCGGGGTGAATGGCGATCCAATTTTTACCGTCCCCGCGGGAGTGAAGAAGGTCACGACCTTTACGAAGAGTATCCTGATTTAAAAGCAGTTTAGGATCTAGGTCATCATGACGCAGTTGAATTGGAGCCATCGCCTCAGCGAATTGCCGGCAAACGTGATAGCGCTGGTGTGGAGGGGGCACCAGAAGAAACGGGATGCCGGAAGAAGAAAGGTTATGGCGCAGAAGGCCTTCCCTGTCGTTCAGGAAGCTCAAGACGAGTTGAAATCGATTCAAATAGGTGGCAAGCGGGTCCCTCTGGCTGGCCGGGCGAAAGGAGTTCTGGCTGAAGAGCCGGGTGAAAAAGGCCCGGTCGATGTTGTGGGCGGCCTCGCAATAGCCGCTTTCAACCGCCAGTTGAGCATAATGGGGACGGCCCAAGATTTCAATGGCGGATTCGGGCCACTTCCGGCCAAGCGCCCTAAGCGTCGGCAGAGTGAGTAGGAAATCCCCCAAACCCCCGCTACGGATCACCAGAATACGTCGCGGAGGTGAGGCCGCCAGCCAGCGGGGTTGGGCCGATCCGGCCCGATCTGACCCAGGGTCGACCCTTTGAAATCTAGTCTCTCCGTGCTGGGATAAGCCTCGACTCAACAGCTGGAAGGCCTGCCTCAGATGGTGACTGCCCCGAGAGAAGCCGACGACACGCTCTGCGCGTATTTGGCTAGCACTCCGCCCCGGTAGCGCGGCGACGGAGCTTTCCAAGACTTAAATCGTTTTGTGATCTCAGAAGCTCTAACGTCCATTTTAATAAGTCGTTTCTTCACATCAATAGTGATGGTATCGTCGTTTTTCACAAGGGCGATGGGACCTCCCACCCCAGCTTCGGGTGAGATGTGCCCGACCACGAAACCGTGGGTCGCTCCGGAGAACCTCCCGTCGGTGATCAGGGCCACCTGGTCGCCGAGGCCCGCCCCGATGACAGCTGCCGTTACCGAGAGCATTTCTCTCATTCCCGGACCGCCTCGAGGGCCTTCGTGGCGAATCACGATCACCTCACCCGGTTTGATACGACCGGCCTTGATGGCGGCGAAGGCATCCTCCTCTTTGTTAAACACGCGGGCCGGGCCCTCATGCACGTCTCTATCGACTCCGGAGATTTTCAGAACGCAACCTTCTGGGGCGAGATTCCCACGCAAAATGACCAGACCACCCGTCTTCTTGAGTGGATTGATGGCAGAGAAGAGAACTTTCTGACCCTTTCGCTCTCGTCCCCGTTTGGCTTCATCTCCCAGGGTGCGGGTGGTTACGGTCATCTGATCCGGATCGATCAGGCCGGCCTCCAGCAGATGGCGAGCCACCAGGGGCATGCCACCGGCTCGATGCATGTCCGAAGAGACGTATCGGCCGGCCGGCTTTAGATCGGCCAGAACGGGAGTTTTGCGAGAGACGCGATCGAAGTCGTCGAGGCTCAATCGAGCACCTGCCTCCCGGGCGATGGCGAGAAGGTGCAGCACGGCATTGGTCGAACCCGCCGTGGACATCACTCCTGCAATCGCATTCAGCAGCGAGCGCCGATTCACAATCTGTCTGGGAAGGATGCCCTTACGCAGCAGCTTCATCACCAACTTGCCCGATTGATAGGCAGCCTTTCCCTTTTGAGGATGGACGGCGGGAATTCCGTTGAGGCCCATCGGGGATATACCCAGCATCTCGAAGGCGGTCGACATGGTGTTGGCTGTGAACTGTCCTCCGCAGGCCCCTACTCCAGGACAGGAGTAACTCTCGATGCCGTGAAGCTCGTCCCGGCTGATCCGCCCCGCGTTGTAGGCTCCGATGGCCTCGTACACGTCTTGTATGGTGATTTTCTTGCCTCTGTACTCCCCTGGCATGATGGAGCCACCGTAGAGCACGAGACCCGGCAGATTCAGGCGCAGCAGGGCCATGGCTGCGGCAGGGCTGGTCTTGTCGCACCCACTGATGACCAGCAGCGCGTCGAACAGGTGACCCCGCGTTACCAGCTCGATCGAGTCGGCAATGACTTCGCGGCTGACTAGCGAGGCCTTCATCCCTTCCGTTCCCATGGCGATCCCATCGGTAATGGTGATGGTGTTGAACTCGATGGGCGTTCCTCCGGCCTCTCGGATGCCCTCCATGGCCCTGCGGGCCAGGTCACGATGATTGAAATTGCAGGGGGTCACTCCGATCCAGCAATGGGCCACTCCGACCAGGGGGCGGCTCAGATCTTCATCCGTATAGCCGACAGCTTTGAAGAAGGCTCGGGCTCCCGCCCGATCGGGACCATCCAATAGAATGCGGCTGTTCTTTCTCAGGTCTGGTTTCATGATGGCGTCTCCTCTATTTGTCAGGGATTATAAACCAGTTTCTGCAGATCTTCTCGCCCAGGATTTGCTAGGCGGGCGAAAACGGCCGACTCAGAGGTCGATAAGAGGGGCCAGCGTCTATCCTAGAAGAGCCTGCTTCAAGGTCGGTACATACTCTTCCGCGATAGCGAACAGGTCCCGGTCGGACAGGCCACTGGAAAGCTCCGCTTGACGCAGATGCCATACCTTGTCGACATGATTTAGATTCTCCACAGGAGAGTTGGCTCATTTGAAAAACCTCCTTCCCCCTATATACAGATTTTGTTCCGTTTTA
>CBDBID010000034.1:0-102825 GCA_965205565.1 Acidobacteriota bacterium | reverse complement strand
CGGCTGGCCGATCACCAGGAAAAGTTGACCACTCACTTTGGGGCCCTGGCCGATCTGATTCGAGAGAGCCACTTCTGGGCCGATCAGGACAAGGCGGACTTGATCACCGGCGACCATGTGCGCAAGGCGCTGGATGAAAAGATTTATCGCTCCAACCTGATCCAGAAGCGGATCGAAGAGATGATTCAAAAAGGAACGCTGTTGATCGATACCGATGGAGAAGAGGTGGGACAAGGCAACGGCCTTTCCGTGATCAGTCTCGGAGACTATCAATTCGGACGTCCCAGCCGCATCACGGCCAGCGTCGGACCCGGACGGCAGGGCATCATGGACATCGAAAGAGAGGTCGAGTTGGGAGGTCCCCTCCACTCCAAAGGCGTGCTCATCTTGAACGGTTACCTGACCCAGCGGTTCGCTCAAGACAAGCCCCTCACCTTGGGAGTTCGTCTGGTCTTCGAGCAGAGCTACGAGGGCATCGACGGCGATAGCGCCTCGTCGACCGAATTGTACGCCCTTCTCTCGGCGCTCTCCGGCGTTCCGATCCGGCAGGGAATCGCCGTGACCGGCTCCGTCAACCAGTACGGAGCAGTGCAGGCGATCGGGGGTGTCAATCAGAAAGTGGAGGGCTTTTTCGACGTATGCCAGGTGCAGGGGCTCAGTGGTCGACAGGGAGTCCTGATCCCGGACAGCAATAAGCAAAAACCTGATGCTCCGAGAGGACGTAGTCGAGGCGGTCCGCTCCGGCCAGTTTCACATCTGGGCCGTCAAGACCATCGACGAGGGCATCCAGGTCCTCACCGGCTGGGATGTTGGAAAAGTGGATGCGGATGGTCACTATCCGGAAGACAGCATCAACCACCGTGTCGACCAGCGGCTTCGCCGGTACGCCAGTGCCCTTCGAGTTCTGGCTGGAGCTGATTCTAAGAACACGGAACCGGTTGAGGAGAAGGCTGAAACCTAGTGCTCCCATCCCTAAACATGGGCTAGCCCAAGCTGGCGGCCAATCTTCGCTCTCGTTGCCGATCCCGGTTTGGGGTCATTCGCAGCACAATGACATTGCTGCCGTGATCGTAAGGGTGGAGGATTGAGGCGAGAATCGAACGGCTTCTTCGCTGCCGGCTACCCACCCTCTCCTTCCCGGATATCGTACACGCTCAAATGGTCCTGTTCCCGCAGATACAGCTTACCTCCCGAGATCACCGGGTGTGACCAACTGGGCCGCTCCACGTCGGGGATCAGGAACGAGCCTTTTTCGCGGTAGCCTTCCGGAGTAACTTCCAACAGCATCATCAAACCATTCTGGTAGCGGAAATACAGGTGTCCGTCCGCATAGGAAACGGCGGCAGAATTCTCGCCGGCATTGCGTACCGGGCCCCACTTCACCTTCCCACTCAGCATCTCCAGGCAGATCGGAAAACCGCGGTTGTGTCCGGTTCCCGCATAGACGTGCCCGTCGTGCAGGATCATTCCGCCGTGGTGATTCTGCAGGGTCTTGGCTTCCAGAAAGTAGACCTCTTCGGCCTCCAAGCCGAAACCGGCCCGTCGAAGTCTCAGAAGGGCGCTTCCGGTCCCGTAGCCCGTGGACGCAAAAACGTAGTCGCCATGGATGATCGGGGTAGAGACGTTGGCCGTGTCGTTGGCCACCCGGTTGTAGCCCCAGAGAAATTTCCCGCTGGCGGCTTCCACCCCCACCACACCCCGACCCATCAACTGCACGTACTGGCGAACTCCCGCACCCTGCGATACGACGATCGAGGAGTAACCGGCGCCGTCCTTGCCATTGGGTCCTAAATCGGGTATTTCACTCCGCCAGATTTCTTCACCGCTTCTTTTGTCGAGTGCTACGAGGGCGGCTTCGTCCCCCCCTGGCGTCACCACGAGGCGATCTCCGTCGACCAGGGGAGATTCGCTGAACTTCCACTCTGACATCATCTGACTGCCGAAATCTTCCGGAAAGCTTCTTTGCCATTTCACCTGGCCCGTGGCGGCGTCGAGGCAGACCAGATCTCCCTCGGTACCGATCGCATACAGGCGATCCCCATCCAAGGTGGGAGTCCCTCGCGGTCCCGCGTAGCGGTCCTTCCAGGCGGGTCCGACCCGCCGCTTCCAAAGGTGTCGCCCGCCCTCATCCAGAGCGATCACATACTGGGATTCGTCCAGATCTCCCATGGTGAGGACACGACCGCCGGCCACCGCCAGGCTGGAAAACCCAGCACCCAATCCGCCGGCTTCCCAGGCCAGGGGCGGTCCACCCTCCGGCCAGGACTGTAGCAATCCCGTCTCCGAAGACATTCCATTGCGGGCCGATCCCCGCCACTGGGGCCAGTCGTCCCCCGTCGCGAAGGACATCAGACCCAGCCAGGACAGAAAGCAAACCGACAGCGCCATCCATGATGACATCCCTATTTTGCCCACAAGCAACTCCTTTAGGTGGAGCGACCTTCCGTCAGCCCACCCGGATCGGAAAAAAGGATTCTACAACATCGGTCCTGGCGGCTCGCCGCGCAAAGAGTGGATGAGCGAAGCTAGTCACCGGACGCATGCCCCCCGGTACGCGATCAGACCCGTCCCTTGGGGAGCCTACGTGGGCGGTGGTGCGTCTTCATCGAAATGGTGGTACCAGTTTGGGGGCTTATTCTTGCTTTGGCCGCAGCGGCACAGCGCGAAGTGTTCCTGGGACGCCCCTTCTCCCCACTCTGTGTTCTCGAGTTGAGCCCCCCCTCTCACCAGATAAGGACCGTTGGGCACCACCAGGATTTGCGGCTCGGCCTCCCGAACACGATGCTCCTTTCCGGCGACACTGTAGCTAAGCGCCCCCGACGGACACTGCTCTATTGTGGCCACGACTTTCTGTACCTAGTCCCCCGCCGGGTCGATCCACGGTTCCTGCCTCAGGCGGAAAACCCCAGCCAGGTGATCCGTGCATTTGGCTGCATGAGCGCAGACTCCACGGTTGTCGTGGATGGTAGTTCCATCGCCGACGTAGCTATCCCGCCGATCCGGAACCCGATCCGCAGCCTTAGTATCCTCAAACCCCACCTTCGTATGGGTCCCGTCACAAAGGGGCTTGTTCTTGGAACCGCCGCCGCGACACAGCGCGATGGTGCCTTCTGACGGGTAGACGGACCCGTCCATTACCCCCCGCAGATCTTCGCAGCCCCTAACCAAGTAGGGTCCGTTCTTCTTGGGATCGATGGTTGTTTTCTTTGTCATCTCGTCTCCTTCCACTCCGAGAATCGACCCGCACCGTAGATCGAGGCCGGCTCACCGGTGGGGAGCCCTGGTGCCGTCCGCTGGATAAAGGTGGGTCCACTCAGGTTATCCCTTTCGCGATGGACTCGCCCAACCCCAAATCCTCCCGTCGCCGCTGGCCCCTTCGCACACGGAATGGACGCTCAACCCGCATCGCGCTAACCTTCCCTCATGATGGTCCTTGCCGTGACAGTCTTGTTGGTCGTGGTGGTCTCCGCGCTCTGTTCTCTTTTTGAGGCCGTGCTCTACGCCGTTCCGGTCAGCTACATCGAATCGCTGGCGCAGGGCGGCTACAGATCGGGCCGCATCCTACAGAGGCTGCGCAGTGAGGTTGACCGGCCGATCGCTGCGATTCTATCCTTGAACACCATAGCCAATACGGCCGGAGCAGCCGTGGCAGGAGCCCTGGTAGCCTCTAACCTGGGAGAGTCCTGGGTGGCTTACTTCTCAGGCCTTCTGACCTTTGCCATCCTGATCTTTTCCGAGGTCATCCCCAAGACCGCCGGCGTGGTCTACAGCCGTCCCCTGGCCGGTATCATCGCTCGGCCTCTGCTGGTGGTGGTGTGGCTGATGACACCGCTGATCTGGATCTGCCGGTTGGCCACTCGCCTGGTCTCCAAACAGGATTCGGAGAAAGTGGTTTCCGAGGAGGAGCTCATCATCATGGCTCGCCTTGGGTTGCAGGCCGGTTCGATCGAAGCCCATGAGGCAGAAGTTATCCAGAACGTCCTCTCTCTGCAGTCCCGCAAGGCGGCCCATATCATGACCCCCAGCACGGTCATCTTCTCCCTGCCGGCCTCCCTCTCCCTAGATCGGGCACGACAGACTCCAGGCATGCTGGAGCACAGCCGGATCCCGGTCTTCGACAAGGACCCCGACGATGTGGTCGGTTTGATCCACCGGCGTGAACTGCTGGCTTCTCCAGCCGGCAAAGAAGCGACAGTGGGGAGCCTCATGGGCCACGTACATTTCGTTCCCACGACACTGACCCTGGATCGGTTGTTGCGAATCTTTCTGGAAAGGCGCCAGCACCTCATGATGGTGGTCGGTGAATTCGGCGAAGTGGCTGGGGTGGTGACTCTGGAAGACGTGCTGGAAGAGATTCTGGGCCAGGAAATCATGGACGAGTTCGACCGCGTCGCGGATCTTCGCACGCTGGCTCATGAGCGTCGCCAGGTGTTGCTCGGTGACGAGGGCGAGGACTAGAACCTGGAAGCTTCCGACCATTTTTCTGCGAAGTTTGCGATGGAGAGGTGGACGAGGATGAACGCCCTCCTGTCAAGCAGACAGCTCCCTCCCGGTCGATCCGTGTCGCCTTTGCGGCACCCTCTGCGCGATAATGAAGGTTTCGAGAGGGAGGAATGTCTGATGCTGTTCAAAGGGTTGGATCACCTGGCCATTGTGGTGGCGGATACCGAAGAGGCTCTGAAGATCTGGCGGGATCGGTTTGACTTGCCGGTCCTCTTTAGCGAGTTCGTCAACGACGACACCGTCCTGCTGACCCATCTGGATCTGGGCAATACCCACCTGCAGCTGGTCGAACCCCTGACCGAGGATCATCCCTTGCAGGATTGGCTGAAAGCTAACGGATCGGGCCTGCACCACCTCTGCCTGAAGGTGGATGACGTCGGCCAGGCAAGGGAGGCTGGCCGGACGTTGGGTCTTCCTGCGGGCCAGCCGCAGCCCCACCAGGGAACTCGGGGCAAACGCGCCCTGTTTTTGGACTCGGCTTCCACTGGCGGGGTACCCGTTGAGCTGACGGGGAAATAGGCCATCGAGCGCAGATGAGCTCCTCGCTCCCCGGCTCGAACGCGGGAAACACGCCGCGTCCGCTACACCGACGTGGTGGCGTGCTCGATGAGGGGCCAGCCGGGTAGACTCGCCCGAGAAGATGTCCATTGTCTACACGCTCAAGAAGTTGGTCGATCCCATCCGAGTGCGGCAGGATCAGGACGAGCATCGCGGTCATCTGCAACAAGCGGGCCGGCAGGACGCAGGGGACCCCCCCACCCACCTTTGAATGCGGACTTTGCGGATATCGCCACACGAACGGCTCTTACTGCCCGGAATGTCTGGCCAACACCATGCGAGTGGTTTCTGCTACTCGGCTCGTTGAGCCGGACCAATAGTCACGATCAGGCTCGGAGTTCAAAGCCAAGTGTCAGGCCCTGCTGGATGAAGTCCGACGAAGCGGGGAGGCGATCACCATCCTCAAACGGGATTCCCAAGCAGACAAGCTCTATCCCACAAAGACGGTTTCCAATAGAATCAGTGGGTTCCAGGTATCTGGGTGAACCGGAGCGATGGGGCTGCAAAAGGTCTGCGGAGAAACTTATCGGCCAGGCCATCCGGCGCAGAGATTCGGCGGAGACTCGCAGCGTCAGCTTCTCGACAAATCCGGACCAGCTTACAGGACTGGG
Organism: Acidobacteriota bacterium; assembly: GCA_965205565.1. Classification (GTDB taxonomy): domain Bacteria; phylum Acidobacteriota; class UBA6911; order RPQK01; family CBDBID01; genus CBDBID01. The sequence goes on along the minus strand of CBDBID010000034.1, from coordinate 97,153 downwards.
ACTTGGCCTACCCACCTGGTCGGGTGTAAGAGGTTAGCTGGAGAAACACTCGATGAAACAAATCGAACTCGTGCCCTGCATGCATGAATCCAACAGCTTCAATCCCGAGAAGACCGATTACGAGATGTTCTCGCCCCTGACCGGGGATCAGCTCGTGGCCACCTGGATCCACGCCCATCACGAAGTGGGCGGCATCCTGGAGGAGATCCCCCAGCAGGGACTCGAGATCGTTCGGTTGATCACCGCCTGGGCCATGCCCGCCGGACCGGTGCGGGAGTCCACCTACGAGCGGATCCTGCGGGAAATGCTGGATCTCATCTCGGCTCAGTCCCTGGACGGGTTGATGCTCTCGCTGCACGGGGCCATGGTCGCCGAGCACGTCCGCGACGCCGACGGAGAGACGGCTGTCCGGGTACGCCAGCTGGTGGGACCGTCCCTGCCGGTGGGCACGCCAACGTCTCCCAGCGGCTCATCGACAACGTCGCCGCCACCACCATCTACCGCACCTATCCCCATCTGGATCAGCGCCAGCGAGGGCGAGAGGCCTCCCGCATGATGGCCAGCATCCTGTCCGGAAAGATCCAGCCCGTGCAAGCGCTGGAAACCCCGCCCATGATCATCAACATCCTGGCCCAGAAATCGAGCACCGAGCCCATGCGGGGACTCTACCGGCGCATGGAGGAGATCCTGGAGAGCCCCGGCATCGTCTCGGTCAGCATCGCCTCCGGCGTCGCCTTTCTGGTGGTGGCCAACGGTGACGAGCAGTTGGCCCGCCAGGCCTGGGACCTGCGGGAGCGCTTCAACCTGTTCGGAGAGCCGGTAGAGGAGGCGGGCCGCCAGGCCGGGCAAGCCAGTGACACCCCCGTGACACTTCTGGACGTGGGAGACAACGTGGGGGGAGGCTCTCCCGGAGACCGCACCATCCTGTTCGACGCCGTGCTCCAAGCCGGTCTGGACAACGCCTTGGTGGTGCTTCACGACCCGGAATCGGTCGAGGCCTGCCTGCAGGCCGGAATGGGACAAACCGTCTCCCTGCAGGTGGGCGGGAAATCGGTCGAGATGCACGGCCGGCCGGTGCCCATCACCGGGACCGTGCGCACCTTGAACGACGGCTTCTTCATCGAGCGCGAAGTGCGCCACGGCGGAAAGTACCGCAACAACCAGGGACTCACCGCCCTGGTGGAAACCACGAAATGGCACTCCGTGATTCTGACCTCGGAACGGATGGCGCCGATGAGTCTGGAGCAGGTGCGAAGCGTGGGCGTGCGTCCCGAGTGGAAACGCATCCTGATCGCCAAGGGAGCCATCGCGCCGCGGGCGGCCTACGAACCCGTTTCCAAACAGGTCATCGAAGTGGACACGCCGGGAGTGAGCGCCGCCGATCCCCGCCGCTTCACGTACCAGCACCGGCGCCGGCCATGTTCCCGTTCGAGCCGGACGCGGTGTGGCAAACGTGAAGGGGTTTCCCAGTCGTAAACGGTTGATTATGAATTTGTTAATCTACGATCTGACGGGGCTGTCGCCCGATTTCTGGCTGGGGGAACACCCGAACGGCTCTCCGGCTTGATCTGTCGGCCCCAATCGAGTCAAATTCGCCCGACGGAAGCGTCCGTTGTATGCTGAGCGCTGGATTCGAAGCATGAACTCTTGCTGATGAGGTAAAGAATGGCGACAGACAAGGAAATCCTGGAGGAGCTGCGCAAGTTTGACACTCCCTCCATCACCAACGTGGTAGCCACCTATCCAACCAATCCGCTCTGCCTGGGACTCTACAACCCGTGGAGCCAGAACTGGTACACAGACCATTCTATCCGCTGCATGTTCCCGGAGCTGGGCCCCACGGTCGGCTACGCCGTGACCTGTGTGTACGGACTTCCCGACCCCCACTACTCAAGGCTTACGTTCATGGACGTAATCGACGCCCTAGAGGCCTCCCCGAAGCCCTCCATTCTGGTCTTCGAACAGCGCTATCCGGAGGAGATTGCCGGCAAGGTGGGTCTGGCGGGGGGCAACATGACATCCGTCCTGAAGGCACTTGGCTGCGTCGGCGCTATCTCCAACGGTCCCTCTCGCGACATCGATGAAATCCGCCCCATGAAGTTCCAGTATCTGCTCAGCGGTGCCACGCCGGGCCACGGGGAAAACTCCCTCCACGCCATCAACATACCGGTATCGGTGGCCGGCATGGACGTGGCTCCGGCTGAGATCGTCCACATGGACGAAAACGGAGCCTGCAAGTTCCCCGCCGACAGAATGCAGGCCGTCCTGGACAATGTCCGGGCCCTGCAAAAGGAAGAAGCCCGTCTCGTGGAACTCGTGCAAAAGGCCACCACGGCCGCGGAGATCAAAGCCGCTTTCCAGGGACACGCCTACACCACGCCCAAAGGAAAGTAGGAAGAAATACTCGCCTTCCCGCCTCTCGTAGGGGTCTTTTGGGCCTGTTCGAGCGTCTTGTTGGCGCAAGCCAGTGTCCTGATCGACCTAGCTGACCTGCGGCCCAGCGCCGCCGAGGGTCGGCTCACGCGGGTCCACGGCTCGGCCGGAAACGGAGGCTTCGGAGTTCCGGTGGCCGGAGGCGTGGACGCCGACGGAGACGGTTACCCGGATGTCGCCCTGTCTTCCATGCTGGCCGATCCCTTGGGGCGCGCCAATGCCGGAGCAGTGTATCTGGTCTTCGACAAGGGCAGCCTTGGAGAGGTGCTGGATACGGCCGTGGCGCAGCCTCGCATCCTGCGGCTCCTGGGTTCTGGCCTTCAGGAAACGGCGGGAAACGAGATCTGGATGGAGGACGTGACGGGAGACGGCCGAGCCGATCTCCTGATCGGCCGGCAGAACTTCTCCCCCTCCCCGGATCGGATCGGAGCGGGGGCTTTGACCATCGTGGTGGGAAGGCCGGCTTTGAGAAATCTGGCTTCGGCCCGGCAGATGCTGGACCTGGGTGCCCCCGATCCCTCGGTCACGCTCTTTACCGTAGTGGGGCGGGCCGGTCTGGATCGGATGGGCATCTGGATGCGGACGGGCGACGTGGACGGGGATGGAACGGCCGATCAGGAAGACTCGCAAGCAGGGGTCAACAGCGGCGCAGTCTACCTGATCCGGGGAGGCCCCCATCTAGCTGCCAACCGGGTGGTCGACCTGTCGGACCTGGAGGACTCCCCTCTGAACGGGCACTTGATCCGGCTGCAGCCGCCGCCCGGTTCGGCGCGATTTCACGTGGGTTCGACCTGCTACCTGACCGATCTGGACGGAAACGGCCGGGCCGAGGTTCTGACCTCGGCCGCCCTGAACCGGGCCGGCGCTTCGATCGAAGCCGCCGGCGCTGCACCGGGAAGCGCCTAGCCCCGGGGCGGCTCCCCGCGGGGAACGCTCTTCATCGCCTGGGACGACAATTTTCCAGCCGCACCCTGGCCCCTCGACACCGACCTGGATCTGACCACTCTGGAGTCCGCGGGGACGGTTCTCGAGGGCGGCTCTGGCAACGCCATCTTCGGGGAGGAGATGGTGGGCGGTGAAGACGTAGACGGGGACAACCGCGCCGATCTCTTCGTGGGTGATTTCGGAGCCAATGGCACGGCTGACCCCGGTTTGACCAAATCGTGGATCGGGTATGTCTTTTACGACGCTGCTCGGCTAAGAGGGCTGCGCTCGGATCTGGATTCCCTTCCCGAAGGTCTGGCTGTGACCCGCATCCTGGGCCCCTCCCGCTTTTCCATCGGATCCGACACGGTTGCCTTCGGTGACTTCGACGGCAACGGCCTGGCCGATCTGGCCTTCGGGGCTCCTCACGATACGCCCTGGGGCAGGGGATCGGCCGGCTCGGTGTACGTGTTTTACGGGGAGCCGGGGGATGGCCCGCCCGCATCGAGACGGCCCACGGCAGCCCGGAACGCTTCGCCGGCGTCCGCGTGACCGAGATCCTGGGAGCGCGTGGCCGGGACGGGGGCGACAGCGGGGACACACTTTGTTACAGCGCAGCGACGGGCGATTTGGACGGGGACGGACTGACAGACCCTGATCGTGAACGAGATGGAAGGCAATGGGGTGGCCCCGGAGGCCGTCGACGTGGGCAATCTCCTGATCCTGAGCGGGGCCGGACTCTCCTCTCCGGCCCGGCTGGACTTCGCCCACTTCGGAAGTGCTCCCGGCTTTTCCTCGGATCTCACTCTGACCAACCCCTCGACTTCGGTACCCATCACGGCCGAAGTCCACTGCCTCAACGGACTCGAAAACAGCGGTGCCATGCCCTCGCCGCTGACGGTTACGCCGTTGGAGCTGGTCATGGGGGGTGACCTGGAGAGTGGGGTGCAGGTCCTGGTTCCACCGCTAGGCTCGGTCACGCTCGCGGCGACTTAGCAGGGGGATTGTCCATCGGATCGCTTCGCGTCCTCTCCAGCGCGCGGCTTGGCGGACTGGCGCGCTACCATCTGAAGGGAGTGGGCATCTCCATTACCGGTCCCAACCCCCGGCTAGAGGGATTTCTGGTGCCCCTTCGGAGAACCCCGGATGGCCTGGACACGGGACTGGCTTTTTAGGGGAGCGGTGAGGGCGGCCAGAGGCTGGAGCTGACGCTTCGGGATGCCTCGGGTGAGCTGATCCATGGCCCTCTGTCGATCCCTCTGCCCGAAACCGGCTACACGGCCCACTTCGTGTCCGAGCTTTTTGAAGGGGCGGTCCCTGCGGATTTCAAGGGAACCGTGTCGGTCCGAACGACGGGGGGGAAGGTCGCCGTTCTGGTGCTGGAACTCAATGCTGCGCGCGGTTGGTTCGCCTCCGTGGCGGTGACGGCCCAGCCTTGAGCGGACCAGTGAAGCGGCCAGCGAATCGTCCCCAGGTCGTGTGATCGAACCAAGCAGTTCATTCCACTATAATCCCGGGGACTCAGCTCATTTCATTCAGAAAGGCTTGGACCATGCAAATCCGAAAAATCCGCTTTCGAACTTGGCGCGTCATCTCAACCGTCTTCGCGCTTTCTGCTCTCATAGTTCCCGCGACAGGGGCTGCGGTCCATTCCCAGGTCCTGTTGGACGCCGAAAACGGTATCCGGATCGCCGACTGGTCGATCCATGCCGAGGATCTGGACACTGCGGGGGATGCCTGGAGTATCCGCAAGGACGTCCTGCACGGCGGCCTGCAGGAAGGCGTGGATCGGATTCGGGTGGACAACGGCATTCTTTCCTTTACGGTCATCCCCACTCGGGGCATGTCCGTCTGGGAAGCCCACGTGGGAGATCTACGACTGGGCTGGGATTCTCCAGTGAGGGAAGTAGTCCATCCCCAGTACGTGGATCTGGGCGAGTCGGGGGGATGGGGATGGGTCAAAGGATTCGGAGCCTGGCTCAACCGCTGCGGCATCGCCTTCAACGGCGCTCCGGGACCGGACCAGATGAAAGTAAGCGGCGGAGCGATCATTCCCGTCGAGTTGACGTTGCATGGCCGAATCGACTACTTGCCCGCCCACTTCTTGGAAGTCGAGGTCAGCCGGGACGACCCGCCCGTCCTGACGGTTCGAGGGGTAGTGGAGGAAACCTTGTTTCTAGGTGTCAACCTGCGTCTCACCACGGAAATCTCGACCGTTGTGGGGTCCCGAAGTCTCCGGGTGAGGGACACCATCACCAATCCGGGGACGGTGGAGCAGGAGTTTCAGGTGCTTTACCACACCAATTTCGGCTCCCCTCTACTGGAGGAAGGAGCCCGGTTGGTGGTGCCAGTCAAACGCGTCACTCCCCGCGACGCCCGTGCCGCCGAGGGTATCCGGGAGTGGAACTCCTTCCAGCCACCCACCTCGGGCTGGGCCGATCAGGTCTATTTCCTGAAGCCACTCGGGGATGGGCGGGGCCGGACCGAGGCTCTCCTAACCAATAGCTCTCAGACGCGAGGAGCTTCCCTGCACTTTTCCGTGCAGGAACTTCCCTATCTGACGCTTTGGAAGAACACCTCGGCGGTGCCGGACGGCTACGTGACGGGCGTCGAACCGGCCACTAACTATCCCAACAATCGCAGCTTCGAGCGGAAAAACAGACGCGTCCCGGTCCTGCAAGGCGGGGAAAGTTACAGCGCGACCATCACGGTCTCGGCCCACACCGACGCCGCAGGCGTAGCAGCGGCCCGGGAGCGGATCGAAAAACTGCAAGCAGGGGTCGAGCCGAAGATCGATCCGCAACCGGTCCCCGATTTGTGCCCGATGTAGGGAAGACCTCCTGCACCGCGAAGGGCACTACCCGAACCGTAACACGGCCTCCCGCGTGCTCGCGCCGGTCCGGTTGAGTTCGGGTGGGTGGAAGGCAGTTGGCAGTTCAGACATGACCCGCAAGAGCCTGTTCTGGGTGTTCCTGGCGGCGGCTTCCCTGCTGGCCGCCTGGGTATCGTTTCGCCACTTTCCGGATGCCTTTCCTCTGGTGAACCTGGAGATCTCCATGGATCGGGCGGCCGCCCTGGAGAAGGCAGGTGTTCTGGCAGAACGGTTCAACTGGGGACCGGCGGGTTTCGAGCAAGCAGCTTCCTTCGAATCCGATTCCACGCTTCAAAACTTCGTGGAACTGGAGGGTGGAGGTAAACCAGCCTTCAACCGCATGCTGGCCGGGACCCTGCACGCTCCCTACACCTGGCGGGTCCGGCACTATCGCGAGAAGGAGGCCACGGAGACGGCCGTTTTCTTCACTCCCTCGGGTGTACCTTTCGGGTTTCGAGAAAAACTGCCCGAAGATCAAGCCGGAGCAGCCATGGCAGCAGAGGCGGCGCGCCAGCAGGCGGAGTCCTATGCGCAAACGGACTGGCAGGTAGATTTGTCCGCCTACCGGTTGGTGGAGCAATCCGAGGAGGTCCGGCCCGGAGGGCGCGTGGACCACACCGTGGTTTACGAACACCACCAGGAAGACATCGGAGAGGGGCGCTACCGGCTGCGGTTGACGGTCAGTGGGGATCAATTTACCGAGCTGACCCGATTCGTCAAGATCCCGGAGGGATTCCTTCGTCGTTACCAGGAGATGCGCTCCGCCAACTCCACCATCGGTACCGTCGGCAGCACTGCCATGGTGATGCTCTACATCCTGGGAGGCTGCATCGTCGGACTTTTCTTCCTTCTGCGGTCCGGCTAGGGTGCTTTGGCGCCAGGCCATGCTCTGGGGGGTCTTGATCTCTCTAGGACAGGTCCTGAATGTCGTCAACAGCTGGCCCTTGATCTGGATGTCCTACGACACTGCCCTTTTGACTCAAGCGTACGCGCTGCAGCAGGTGGCCAGCCTGATGACCCAGTTCTTGTCCATGACACTGCTCTTCGGCCTCACCTTCACGGCGGCGGAAAGCCTGACCCGCCAGGCCTTTCCCGCCCACATCCAGTTCTGGCGGCTGGGGTCGTCGGGGGTGGCCGATTCTACTGCCGTCCTGGGACGGACCCTGGCTGGATATCTCCTGGTTCCCCTGTTTTTCGCCTATGAGATCGCCCTCTACTTGTTTGCCCAGCAGAAGCTGGGCTGGTGGAGCCCTTCCAACTCGCTTTTCGAACCCGATATCCTGGCCACCTACTGGCCCTGGGTTTCATCGCTGGTCAATTCGCTGCAGGCGGGTTTCTGGGAGGAGTGCCTGTTTCGAGCGGTACCCATGGCCGGGGCGGTACTCCTGGGCCGGCGCTTCGGGCATGGAAAGCTGTGGCTCCTGCTGGCCTTCATCGTGCAGGCTCTGATCTTCGGCGCCGGACACGCGCCCTACGCCAACCAACCCACCTACGCTCGGGTGGTGGAGTTGATCCTTCCCTCCCTGTTTTTCGCTGGGCTCTATTACCACTTCGGGCTGCTGCCCGCCATCGTGTTGCACTTCGCTTTCGCCGTGGTGTGGATGGCTCTGCCGCTCTTCGTCGCTTCGGCGCCCGGCATCTGGGTGGACCAGTCGTTGGTCGTGCTGTTGACGCTGAGCCCGCTGGTCTGGGTGCTGCTGCGACGATGGCGGGCCGGCCGTTGGACGGAAATCGCCGAATCGGATCGCAATGCCGCCTGGAGTCCGCCGCTCCCAACTGCGGCGACAACAGCAGCCACTGATGTGCAAGAGGGGGTGTGGGAAAGGCCCTTTCTCGATCGACGCCTCGTGCAGATTTTGGTGCTTGCCGCACTCGCTGCTCTGGGACTGTGGGCCGGCCTAGGCACTTTTGAAAGCGACGCACCGAGATTGAAGGTCCGTCGATTGGAGGCTCTGGAGCTGGCGCGCGAAGAGCTGTTCCAGAGGGACGTGGAAGTGCCTCCGCCTTGGAAGGAACTGACCTCTCTGGAGGGAATGATGGGACTCGCCCACGAGTTCATCTGGAGGACGGCTGGAGAAGCCACCTATCGGGAGATTCTCGGGACCTATCTGGAAGTGCCAGGTTGGCGGGTCCGCTTCGCCCGTTTTGAGGGCAGCGTGGAGGAGCGGGCAGAGGAATACCTCGTCGAGTTGGACGGGTGGGGAGCGATGCGACGCTACTTCCATCAACTGCCTGAGGCCCGACCCGGTGCCTCCCTCGAACTGGAAGAGGCGCGGGAGATGGCCCATGAGGAGGTGCGGAATCGATTCGGGCTGGACACGGACCGGCTGAAGGAAATCTCGGCCCAACCCCGGCAACGAACGGCCCGACGGGATTGGCTGTTCACATTTTCGGACCAAACCATCGCATTACCGCAAGGAGAGACCCGGATATTCGTCCGGATCGGAGGTGACGAGCTGATCGACTCCAGCCGAGGAGTCCACATCCCCGAACGATGGCTTCGCGAGGAACAGAATCGGCAGGTGGTGCGGAGGATTTTCTTGGTGTTGAGAAGCCTGGTCCTGGTAGGGCTGGCGCTTACGGGGGGCATCATGGCCGTCGTGAGCTGGAGTCGCCGCCGCTTCTCCGTGACAGCCTTTCTCAGACTATCGTCTCTGATCTTCAGCTTGACCCTGCTGGGAGTCGTCAATCAATGGCTGGCCACGTGGGCGCAATTTTCGACGGCTCAACCAGTGTCCAATCAGGTGGTGAGGATAGTGGGCACGCGTTTCGTGGCTTTTCTGTTTCTGGCTCTGCTGGTGGGACTATTGGGCGGCCTGGCCCATCGATGGCAAAAAAAGGCGGACTCAGACCGGAAACACGAGCGGCTCTTGGCGGGCCTGGCTCTCGGCATCGTGGCTACTGTTCTGGGCAGCCTGCTTGAGCTGTTCTGGGAACCGGTGGTGCCTCTCTGGGCCTCCTACTCACCAACTCAGGCCTTCCTGCCCATCCTGGATCCGGCCTTGGGAGCGCTGGCCCGCTACCTGGGGATCACCGCTGCCCTGCTGCTCATCTTCACCGCAGTCGATCGATTCAGCCAGGGCTGGCAGCGCAGGAGAATCCCGGCATCGGCCGGCCTGATCGGACTGGGACTGGTGGCTCAGACCATGGGCTCGGAACCCTTATCGCAGTGGATGATTTCGGGACTCGCACTAGGGATCGTTTTCTGGGCGGTGTATCGATTTGCGGTGCGGATCGATCTGGCGCTGCTGTCACTGGCCACGGCATCGGCATCGGCTCTGTCCCTGCTGCAGGAAGGGAGCTATCGAACGTACCCCCTCTCGGTTGCGGCGGCGACACTGGCCACGGCGTCGGTCCTGACCGCCGGCCTTCTGTGGTGGCGGGCGCTTTCCAGGCCCGTTCACGGGTCGCCGCAGCCGGGTGCCAGCTTTGGAAACAGCGGAGCCGGCGACACCTTGTCCACCAGCGAGTCCCCGGCCACCCAAGACCAGTAGGGACACTCTTTTCCGGGAAAGAGAAGGGGACAGTCTCGTTCCATGGGGAAATGTTCCATGGGGGCAGTCCGGCCCAATCTCGATTTGGCGATTCCGGTTTAGGGGTCGATGATCTTGACCTGGTAGCTGAAGTTTCTTGTGGAACCGCCGACCCTCACTCCGTTGACCGACACGTCGTAGAGCTGATCCGAAGTGGGTCGACCCGGTGGCATGCCGGCCGGAACCCAAACGATGGTGTTGTCGCCAAAACCCTGATGCAACTGTTCCAGTTGCAACGATACGGGACTGCCGCCCCGGGTCATGGTCACGCTCGCCTGGCTGAAATCCGCCTCATGCAGCGAGAAGGACCAGCGAGCTGGCACGATCTGATAGGGCACGAATCCCGCGGGGGGGGGCAGGGTACGCCGTTAGGGGTCTCCTGACGAGGTCCGAAGGGGCCTATCACCCACTGTACCGTAACAGCTGGGGCGAACTGACCGGCTGGAGCATCCGCCGTGCGATTCGAAACAGTCTCCATGCGGGAGTGAGGTGCCAGCACGTCGCTGGAGGCTCTGGCCACGATCCGTCCGGGGAGTTCGACCATGCCAAATCCCGTCTTGAAGAATTCCGGATTGAAGATCCAGCGGCGATGGCCAACCGGGAAATTGGCGGGTCCGGTGTCGGCCACCAAGCCGTCAATGGAACGGGTGGCGCTCGCCAGAGCCCCTAAGGATGATGGACAGATTGGACTTGGCCGTCTCCTCTTTTACTTCATCTTCAAGACAGGGGAAGGTGTCATCCGGAAAGTTGGAGAGCTGTCCCTTGCCTGCCAGCGAGAGGGCTCCCTTCTGGGACTTGCGGCTAAATTCCTGGTCTAGGCGGACCTCCGCCCTCAATCCAGCCATGGCGCGAGAGAGATTGGTTCGCCGGAGCAAGGCCTTGATGTAATCCTTGCTCACAGTGCCGGGGTCGCAGCTGTCGAGATCGGCATCGGAGTTGGCCAGCACGTCTTCGGAAGCCATGTAAATGGTCTCATACAAGTTCACCACCTCGGGCCGGTTTTTGGTGTTGACGGAGAGCCCGGAAACCGCAACTCGCTCTCCTCGCCCCTCCTGAACCGGAAATGGAGCCAGGTTGGGAACGCTGGGCGGAAACGAGCGGCTATCATCGTCCTGAAACAGGGCCACCACCTCTATCGCCCGATCGCTATCTCCGGTTATGGTGCCTTCCAAAGCGCCCAGCCCCGGAAAGAATTCCCCGCGAGCAAACCGCGACGTCTGCGCCCCCTCGTCGAGGGTCACCTCCGTTTGGCCTTGCAGGCGGAAAGACTTGTCGTAAACCCTCAAAGTGACCGTTGCCGGCCCATCTCCGGCCGGAGTAGGACCAGCCTCGCCCCCCGGTCCCAACATCTGCGGGTAACCCATCGCCAATCCAGTATTCTTGCTCCCTATGGTGTCGAGAAAAGCCGTGAAATCGGTGACCGCCCGCGACGCGGGCACGGCCGCCGTATAAAGAATCTGCCCGCTGGGTATGTCCGCCCGGATGAAAATCGCGGTGCCTCCCACGGCTGGAGTCACCTGGGCAGAGTCAGCGACAGTGACGCAGGCATAGCCAACAAACAAGTTTCCCTGGCTGTTTCCGCTTCCTGCGGTCAGACCGGAAAAAGACTCTCCCCGTTCCAGAACCAGGTCCAGAGAGGATACGCGCCCGGGCCTTCCTTCCAGGCGCACCGAGGCGGGATTGCCATGCTGGTCAAAAAAGCCGACGTTGACCGAGCTTTCCGCTCCCGCGTTTACCAGCACGATCCGGGTCTGGAAACGGATGCTTCCGGCGGATCCATCACCCACCAGAGGGAAATAGAACACATCCTGGCCAAAGGCAGCTGCTCGACTCAAAAGAAGTACATCACAGTTGATTTGAAAGGTGCGAAAAGGCCTGAAATTCCAGTGTTGACGGGTATTCTAGCGATATGGGAAAAGCTAAGAAAAGACCAGCGCAACTGGTATTTCAGGTGAGTCATAAAGCTATCGAAATTTTGAGAAAACGGCAAACGGAAATAGAAGATCGGCTGGACCGAAGCTGGATGCCCGAGCCGGACCAGTCGGTGCTTGGGGGCGGCCCTGTCCACTACGAAGTCGCGGAGCGGATGCGGGGCATCGAGTGCGAGGGTCTGGGGCTGATTCAGCAGCTGGTCAGGAAACTGAAGCTGGCCGAAGCGATCGACGATCGGGTGCGAGTGCTGCGCCGACATCTGCCCTATCAGGAATCGGACCACGTGCTCAATCTCATCTACAACGTGATGACGGGCGGTAGCTGCCTGCAGGATGTAGAGGCTCGTCGACAGGATGTGGGTTACCTGGAAGCCTTGGGGGCGCACAAGATTCCAGCGCCATCCACGGAAGGGGATTTCTTGCGCCACTTTGAAGGGGGCGATGTGGAGGATCTAATGGAGGCCTTCAACGAAGTGCGCCTGAAGGTGTGGAAGGCCCAAAAGAAGAGCTTTCGTCGAGAAGCCACCATCGATGCAGACGCAACGATTGCCCCCACCCAGGGGAATTGAAAGGAGGGGATAGGCCTGAGTTACAAGGGCGAGTGGGGCTATCATCCGCTGGTGGTGAGTCTGGCCCAGACCAACGAAGTGCTTTACGTGGTGAACCGAGCGGGCAACCGGCCCTCCTCGGAAGGGGCAGCTCAGTACCTGGACCGGGCCATCGCTTTGGTGCGACGAGCCGGTTGTCAAAAAGTGTTGCTGCGCGGAGATACCGATTTTTACCCAGACGACTCATCTGGACCGGTGGACGAAAGAGGGTGTGGGGTTCCTCTTTGGTATGGACGCTCGAGAGGGGCTGGTTAGACGCGCCGAGGAGCTGCTGCAAAGAGCCTGGAGCCCACTGATCCGCCAAGCCCCAACGCAGGCGACAGCGACGGCGACGGCGCAACGTGAAGAAGAATCTCATCCGGCAGGCCGGTTATCGGAATCTGGAACTGGCCGAGGAGAATGTAGCCGAGTTCGATTACCGGCCGGTGGCCTGTCAAAGATCCTATCGAGTGGTGGTCGTGCGCAAGAGGATCCGGGTAGAGCAGGGACAGCGCCGACTCTTTGACGAGGTACGCTATCTGTTCTACATCACCAATGTGAGTCGGAAGGAGAAGAAGCCGAGCCAGCTGGTGGGCAGTGCCCACCAGCGTTGTAATCAAGAGAACGTGGTGGAGCAACTGAAAAACGGGGTGGAGGCGATGCGCATGCCCTCGGACACGCTGGTCTCGAACTGGGCCTATCTGGCGATCGCCGCCCAGGCCTGGAACCTGAAGGCGTGGCTGGGATTGCTGCATCCGAAAAAGAGCTTCGGCCGGGAGGTGTTGCGCATGCAGTTTCAGCGGTTTCTGAGACGCATCATGCAACTGCCCTGCCAGATCCTTCGCCACAGCCGCCGGCTGACCTATCGGTTGATCTCGGTCAACGAATGGACGGAGCAGATCTTGTTGGGTAGTTTATGGCTCAGGAGAAGGCGCTTTGGCTAACCGGTCGCAACGGTCCGACTTCCCTTTGTTCAAGTCCCCGGGGAGAGAGGTACGCCCGAAAAAGGCCAAAATGGCCAGACGGGGCGCCATCGAGCAACCTTTGGATGGTTTTGGGGCAGTCCAGAGACCCGCACCGATCTGGCCAGTCGCCCGATCCGCTTAGATTCACGTTAAAAAGCGCTTTCTGAAACTGATACGCTTATCCTGAGACTAGACAGACCACTCTTGCAAGGATGAGACTGACTGCTTTTTGCATAAACCCAGCTTAGGCAGGCCATCGGGAAAAGGCAATGGATGATCAAGGAATTCATCCCGTAACGGCTGGTTTCCACCTTTACATTGCCGCGATCCCGGGAGCCCGAGAGCGGTCGGGTGGCGCGACCTGGCCTTTGCATGCTATCTTTTTTTGTGGCTCTGCTGCCACTAGTATTTGACTAATTGGAGGGAAGTCATGACATTGCGCATAAACAATGAAGCTCCCGATTTCACGGCCGAAACCACCGAGGGGCCCATCAATTTTCACGAGTGGGTTGGAGACGGATGGGCGATTCTTTTTTCTCATCCGAAGGATTTCACTCCGGTGTGCACCACCGAGCTGGGTACCGTGGCCGGACTCAAGAGCGAGTTCGAAAAACGCGATTGCAAGGTTCTCGGCATCAGCGTCGACGGAGTAAGCGACCACCAGGCCTGGTCCAAGGACATCCAAACCTCCCAAGGCTATGCCATCAATTATCCGTTGATTGGGGATCCCGAGCTGAAGGTGGTAAAACTATACGACATGTTGCCGGCTGACGCGGGCGAGACCTGCGAGGGACGCACACCGGCAGACAACGCCACCGCGCGGTCCGTGTTCGTGATCGGTCCCGACAAGAAGATTAAGGCCACCCTGACGTACCCCATGAGTACGGGCCGCAATTTTGCCGAGATCCTGAGGCTGCTGGACTCCTGCCAACTCACGGCGAAGCAGCAGGTGGCAACGCCGGCAAACTGGGAGCAAGGCGAGGAAGTGATCATCCTTCCGACGGTGTCCAACGAGGATGCTAAGGCCAAGTATCCAGATGGATGGAAGCAACCTTTGCCCTACATCCGGATCGTCCCCCAACCGAAGTAGCCGACGACCTCGCGCCAACCGATTCCGAAGGCATAGGGAGCCGGCCGATCTTCATCCCAAGGGGCTTTGGGAGTGATTGCCTAGAGCTGAAATTTCGCCCCTGTTCGAGTTGCACTGAAATCCCCATAGCGGCCTCCGTTTCAGTAGACGAAAACGGGGGGGCTAGTGATTTGACTTTGGATTTCTTCAACCGTATATATCTGAGCGCTCAGACGGCTTTTTTTCGCCGACCCTTCCGCTTTCCTCTGCGGTCGAGGGTTAGGGAGCAACTTTTAGGGGGCTCACGATCGGGCGATGCGACAAGAGGCAACGCGGTCCCTGGACCAGCGTTTAGTGAACTGGCTGGAACAGCGCACCGTTAGCAAGCTACTGAGAGACTACGGCTTGCAGGGCAGGTTGCTGGACGTTCCGTGCGGGTACGGCCGCTTCTGGCCAACTTTTTCCGGGCTGGGTACCCGTTTCTTCGGCGTCGATCTGGATCCCGAGATGGTCCGTCTGGCCGATGAAAGCAACGGCTACGAAAACGGCAGGCGAGCCATCTGCGGAGACGTGTTCCAACTCCCTTTTGCCGACGATGCCTTTGAGACTACGGTCTCGATTCGATTGCTGCACCTCAACTACACCGGCGAGCAACGCCAGCAGATCCTGCGCGAATTGGTTCGAGTTTCCCGGCGTTTTGTCCTGATCAGCCTGTATCGATTCACCCCCCTGCATGGCCTGGTGAGAAGGTGGCATTCCACCCCAGGACGGGTGCGCCTGATGACCGAGAACCAACTGGAGGATCTAGTTATCTCCGTCGACGTAAGACTCGAACTCCTTCAACCCTTACACCGTTTCCTCCACATGCAAACCTTTGCGCTGCTTTCCAAGAAGGCCAGTCCGAGCTGATCTTCGGCCCATTCAGGGCGGGGCGGCTGCAACAGGTGCGATCTGTTCGTGTTTTGACTGCGACGATGGGGATGTTGGGGTTGGCCAGTCGTTTAACGGCTGGTTCGAATGACTCGGACGCGGTGGTTTTCACTGTCCCCGACGAAGATCGAGCCGTTGGTGTCCACGAAAATCCCGTGGAGTCGTGCCAACTGGCAAGAGAGAGGATTCCCGTCCGGCCCATCACCCTTGCTTCCGGTCCCTGCGATCAGTTCCATCGTGCTGCGCTTCAAGTCGATCATCCGAACGCTGTGACTCTCGGTGTCGGCCAGATACACATTTCCGTCCGGACCGAGACTGAGACCTTTGGGTCCAGATAGAGTAGCCTGGCGGGCAGGACCAGCGTGACCCGTGAATCCGCGCTGCCCGGTGCCAGCCATGTGGTGAATCTTTCCGGCCCTCAGATCCAGTTTGTAGACGGCGTTTCCTTCCCGAAGCGCCAGCCACAGGTTGCCCTGCTCATCGAAATCTATGGCACGAGGGCCATTCAAAGGGGTCCCTTGGATGGGTGAGCCGTCCAGCGTCGGAGCCCGCTCTCCGGTTCCGGCAAAAGTGGAGATGATTCCGGTCCTGGCGTCGACTCTACGAATACGGTGGTTGCCGATGTCACAGATAAACAGGTTCCCATAGGGGTCTAGCTGAATACTGTGCGGCTGGTTGAGGGAGGCCTGGGTGGCCTGACCGTCATCTCCCGAGAATCCTGCCCTCCCGTTGCCAGCCACCGTGGAGATGGTTTGATCCGCCGCCTCCACCCGTCGCACCACATGATTGGCTCTTTCCACGAAAAACAGGTTTCCCGTTCGGTCGAATCGGGCTTCGTAGGGTTCATTAAGACCCGCCCGCAAAGCCGGTCCACCATCTCCCCAATAGCCGGGTTTTCCAGATCCGGCGACGGTCGATATGGTACCCTTTGTACAGACTTTTCGAATGACATGGTTTCCCACTTCGCAGATGTAGAGACCGCCATCCGGACCGCCTACAACACCGAAGGGGTTGTTGAGAAGGGCTCGGAGGGCCGGGCCCCCGTCCCCCGAGTAACCGGCTCTACCCATGCCGGCGAAAGTGGCCGTTTCGTGCTTTTTCGGGTCCGACTCGCTTTCGATCGGGTTAAGAATCCACAAAGCGACGGGCACGATCAGGAAATGGGCTAACCTCATCATTCTACTCCTTGGTAAATGATTGCATCGAATCCTTGTATCATACTCTGGGATAGGTCATTCCGGGAACGAAGCATGGAGAACTTACGGCTTCTCAAGCAGTCGGCTTACCAACGGGTAGTCCCGCGAAAGTGCGCCCGCCCCGACAGAGTGCGGGACAGCCGGCTGACCTCGGAAGGTTTCCGGCAGGGGTTTAGAAACCGACAGGAGAATGTAGCGATGAAGAACATTACAAAGCGGTCACGCCGGGATCTGCTGCTCCAAGGAGGTAGCGCGCTGGCGGGACTGGCACTGTTGGAACTCCGGTTGGCGGCCCAAGCCCGGGAAGAAACGGAAGGGGAAACACCAGTGCCTTTCCTGGATCGCCCACCTCCCGGGCGGCAGGAAAGCAATTTACTCGACTGGGAAGCACTCGATTCCTTCATGACGCCCAACGAAAAGTTCTTCCGAGTGAGCCACTACAACCGACCGATCATCGACGAAACCGATCACCTTCTCCAGCTGGAGGGACTGGTCGACCAGCCCAGAAGTTTTACCTTGGCGCAATTGAAACAGTTGCCGCGCCAGGAGGTCGTCTTTACGATGGAGTGCTCGGGAAATCACGGCTTTCCGTCCTTCCAGGGAGGTATCGGCACGGCTCGCTGGGCCGGCACTCCCCTGGCTCCGATTCTGATAGAGGCAGGCGTCCAGAAGCGCGGCATCGAAGTGATCTTTTTCGGCAGCGACCAGGGTAAGGAAGTTGTGCGCGACATCGAGATGACGCAACACTTTGCCCGTAGCATGTCCCTGCAGGACGCGCTGAACCCCAATCTGCTTCTCTGCTACGAGATGAACGGAAAGGCCCTACCGCACCTGCACGGATTTCCACTCAGACTGATCGCACCGGGATGGTTTGGGATCGCCAACGTCAAGTGGATGCAGCGCATCGAAGTGAGGGAGACTCGCTTCATGGGCCGCTTTATGGCCAAGGACTACGTCAGCATCCGAGAGGAACCCCGGAAGGGACGAGCAGGCCTGTGGACATTGATGTCGGTGGGACGCTCCCTGCTCAAGTCGATGCCCGCGCGGGTGACCCGGAAAGAGAGTCGCTACCGGATCTATGGAGCAGCCTGGGGAACACCGGTGGAGCGAGTCGAGGTCCGGATTAACGATGGACACTGGATGGACGCCACCATCGACGCCGGTCGCGAGTACGAGTTTGCCTGGAAACTGTGGCATGCAGACTGGCACAACCCTCGACCCGGGGAACACACCATCACATCCCGAGCCATCGATCGGGACGGGAACATCCAACCCGCGATCGATGATCCCCGTATCTCGGGAAAACACACCTACTGGGAGAGCAACGGGCAAATCACCCGCAAGATCCGGATCGGTTGAGAGCTGTTCCCGCCTGCGCCGAAGGCAGGAACAGGTCACTCAAGAGATTGGAATTGCAGCTGATCCCTTTCATCTAACCGATCTCAAACGCGAACATACTTGCGCAAGACGCCCCAGTCTCTCGGGGCAGCCCCGAAGCTGTACGACTGGGTCACTTCGCTCACGTACAGGTCTCCTCGCGAATCGACGGCGATCGAGTGGGGAGCGAAATACCGTCCCCAGCCCCGGGGATCTTCCTCGCCCCATTGGGACAGGATCTTGCCCGTCTCATTTCGCACCGTAATCCGAGCCTCCAGTTCCTCCATCCGCGGCTTGCGACTATACAAAAAGAACCCGCTGATTTCCGCCACGTAGCGGTTGCCCTCGGCGTCCATGCACACGTTGTTCGGATAGTGGGCATCGCTCCATTCGGATCGGTACCGACCCTGCGAATCGAAGATTTGAACGCGGCAATTCATCCGGTCAGAGACATAGACTAGGCCCTGCCCGTCGACACACACACCGTGAGGGGTGACGAACTGGCCGGGCGCGCTTCCCGGTTCGCCCCAGGAGAGCATCAGCTCTCCCTCAGAGGTGAACTTGTGCACCCGGGCATTGCCGTAGCCGTCCGTCACGTACAGGTCACCCTCGGGCGCCAGGGCGCAACCGGTAGGCTCGTTAAAGGGGGGGGCCGCCCGTCGGACGGGGTGGCGGGCTCGCAGGTAACCGGTGTCGGCCGGGCGATCCTTGGTCTCGATACACATCAGTTGCTGGCCATCGGGCGTGAACCGGTACACCGAATGCGCCCAGTCGTCCACCACGAAAATCGAATCGTCCGGGCCGATGAACAGCCCGTGGGGCCGCTCGAATAGGTCCTCTCCCCAGGATCTCAGGAAGCGTCCGTCCCGGTCAAAGCACAGCAAACCGTTCCTGTTTCGAATGAGCACGTAGACCCGATCCTGGGAATCCACGGCGACGGCGGGACCGTCCTCGGTCGACCAACCCGGTGGGAACTGAGCCCAGTGTCTGATTTCCTGGTACACAAAAGGACCGGATCCAACTTGTCGCATGGTCGCAGGCCTGAGCACAGGGCGAGAACACCTCAAGCTACTGCACTTCTTCCTGGAGTTCAAATCGCGGTTCTGTCCTCCGGCCGGAGAGGTCTGTCGCCAGCCCTCTTCAGAGGGCTCTCTGGTAGAGCTGCAGCGCGGCCTGACGATCCAGGAGCCGGGGATTGAAGCGAGCGGTCCATTGCTGGCTCGCCTGCTGGGCAAGTTCCGCTAGATCCTCTTGACCGACCCTGGATTCCTGAAGACGAGTCGGCAGGTCCCCTGCCCTCGCCATCTCCTCCAGGTGTCTAGCCAGGTTCTCCCCGGCATCGCCCTCGAGGGAAAGGTCGGCAATGGCTAGCAGATCTCGATAACCGGCGCCAGCGCACGATCCATTCCAGCGAACCACTTGAGGCAGAAGCAGAGCGATGGCAACGCCATGGGGCAATCCGTAGCGGGCCGACAGGGGATTGGCACAAGCGTGGGCGGCGCCCAACATCGAGCATTCTATCGCCAACCCCGCCCAGTAAGCCCCCAGTTGCAGTTTGGCACGTACCCTCAAGTCGAAAGGATCGGTCAGCACTCTTTCGTAGTTTCTTTTCAGCAAGCGCCAGGCCTCCCGGGAAAAAGGCTCCGATAGAGGTGTTCGAGCTGTGCTAACGTAGGTTTCCACGGCATGGGAAAGAGCGTCGTAGCCGGAAGCTGCGGTTACGGAAAAAGGTTGGGAAACGGTCAGGGCAGGATCCAGAATAGCGATATGAAAGGCAGCCTTGGGATCTCCACACGCCATCTTCAGATGGGTGGTCGGCTGGGCGATTACGGCGTAGCTTTGAGCCTCGCTACCGGTCCCCGCTGTAGTGGGGATTCCGATCATCGGCAGCAGCGGCGTCCGGGCTTTGCCGTAACCCACGAAATCCTCCATCCTCCCTCCGTTGGTCAGGAGGAAATTAATGCCCTTGGCGCAGTCCAGAGAGCTTCCTCCACCCAAGCCAACGATCGAGTCCGGTTGGAAGGACCTGGCAAAGTCCAGACCTCGTTCGATCATGACCGTGTCCGGATCCACCTCGAAATCGTCGAACAGGTCCGACTCAATCCCCTCCCTTCTTAGAACCTCCAGGGCCAGATCGGTATGGCCAACCTTTACCAGACCTTGATCGGCCACCAGCAAACTGCGGTGAAAGCCCAGCTCTCGAGCCAGTCTCCCTAGCTGTTGGAGGCTCTTCTCGCCGAACACGACCCGGGTTCGGGGGATAAAATCGAACGACTTCATGGCAGTCTAGATTTTGCGACAGATCTTTTGCATTGCAAACCGCAATGTTCTCCCGAAATAAAGGAGTTGCGATTGCGAATCCGATGATCGGTCAGCGGATGAGCCGGGCCAAGCATCGGCGCAGCTGCCACCTCCACCAAGGAGAGCCCACCTTTGCCACCATCCGCATCGCGATACCGGACGGGGTCCGAAACACCAGCTGGTAGATCCAATAGCGAATGCTGGCACCCCGACCCGTCATGGGAACTCTTCGCCCCCGCCTTTCCACGGCTACGATCCGACCTCGAACCTACCTGGCCTCGACGGGTCGATCGAAGTCTCCATTGGCATCGCCCCGAGCCAGAAAGGTGGGGCCGGGACCGGCTGTATGGTGCCCCTGAATCTCCTGAATTCGATGGGAGATCACCTTCTCATCCAGGGCGTAGAGCACGATCTCGTTTCGCTGCAGATCGAGGGTCGAGACGGGTTCGGCAATCAAGATCTCTCCGTCCAGAATGGTCGGTTGCATACTGCCCCCTTTGGCCTGGAAGCGGACGCTGTGGCCGCCACGGAGAAGCTCGCAGAGCAGGCGGGTGAAGTCGGCGCCGTCGAATGCATTCATGCTACGGAACCGCCTGGCGAATCAGATCCTTCACCTGGGGACGAGGGACAAAGCGAAGCTCGTAACAGGGCACGGTTTCGGCCAGCTGTGCCAGGAAGCATTTTCGGCACCCAAAGAGGGATCGCCCTCGCCCAAGCTGGCAGCCCACATCACCCAGTCGTGCTCGGGAATCCCCTCGACGGCCACCTCGCGGATAGCGGACAAACTCCTCCTCTCCCCTTCCCGGTTCCCATGAAACTCCACCGCCTGAACATCTTACCGTTGGGGAATGACGCCCTTGATTTTCTATTCCCGAGGGCTTGATAGGGAAAATTGATGGTCGGCGAGTTCTGGCCGACTTGGATGCCATCTTGAGCACTTTTGGTAACCGTGCTTACCGAGCCACCCAACTGGAAGCTGGCCGGTCTCGGGTTCCAGAAATGGACATGCTCTCGATGGCTTTTCGGGGTGAGTAGACGGGAGTGACCGATGGTTTTCTTTGCGAGGCCGAAAATGCTCTCCCTTGGGGAGGACTCCGGCTGACCAGTCAAGGTGACAGGCTTGCGATCTCCTCCTGAAAGCGCTGCATCAGAGCCATTTTTTCGGCGTGGGGAAGAAAGGCATTGTGCACCCCCTGAAGAATGAGCCGGTGCAGGTCCTCACATCCCAACTCAAACGCCTCCACCGCTTTGCGGTACTCCTCGACCAGCGTGGTTCGAAACAACCCAGGGTCGTCTGTATTCAACGTCACCGGTACGCCTCTCTTATAGAGCAACCAGAATGGGTTGTCCGAGAGGGTTCTCCAAGCGCCGGTCCGGGAGTTGCTGGTGAGGCAGATATCCAGACCGGTCGAGTGTTCCCGAAGATACTCCATCAACTTGGAATCGCGAGCAGCCTGGATGCCGTGGCCAATCCGATTGGCACCCAGAAGTTGGATCGCTTGCCACACCTTTTCCGGCTCACCGATCTCCCCCGCATGAGAATGCACGAAAAGCTGGTGGCCCCTGGCCCAGCTGAACACCTCCTGATAATCCTCCGTGGGCAGAGCGTTTTCGTCTCCCCCCAATCCAACCGCAACCACTCCTTGATCGCGAAACCGGGCAGCCAGTTCGACGGTTCGCAGGGCGAGCTCAGGGCCAAACTGGCGCACGCTGTCGAGAATCCACTGGATCTGGATGGCGTACTCTTGCTCTATCTGGCGACCCCGTTTCAGCAAGGCCTTCAGTATGGCTTCCCCGTCTCGCTCCCACTTCCAGGGAATAGAGGGGGTGTAAAAAATCTCAGCGTAGCGAATGTTCTGTTGCAGAAAATACTCTTTCAGCTCGTCCAGAACCTGAAGGTAGCTTTCCGGGTCTCGAAGCTGGAGGCACACGGCACGAAAGCTCTTGAGGAAGGAATCGAAATCCTTGAAGGCGAAGAGTTCCTCTGCTTCCTCCTCGTCCCCATCGATCATTAGCTTCTTCAGGAGAGCAGGCTGGACCGAGCCCTCCAGATGCAGATGAAGCTCCGCCTTGGGTAGCCGCCGGATATAGTCTTCAGTGGCCCAAAACATTTCCCGCTACAAATACCGATCTTGCCGGCGGGTCGCCGATCTCACCCGTGCGTCGCAGAGACCAGCTTGACAGCCAGCTGCTAACCGAGCAGTTGGCGTAGCCGCAACTCCTCCACGGTCTCTCCCGAAATGAAATTTTCGTAGGTTTTTAGTTCTTTATCCGCCGGAGTACGTTTTCTCATCTCATCCCAACACATGGGCGACACAAAGATCAAATCAGCTTCCCGAATGATGGTTTCCACCAGATCCTCCCGGTGGATGGGGGAGATCCAGAATTTTTTTTGGGTGGAGGGATGGTAGATGTTCATAAACACCTCCCAGGAAGCATGCAT
This sequence comes from Acidobacteriota bacterium, assembly GCA_965205565.1. Classification (GTDB taxonomy): domain Bacteria; phylum Acidobacteriota; class UBA6911; order RPQK01; family CBDBID01; genus CBDBID01. The sequence continues at coordinate 74,592 of CBDBID010000034.1, read as the reverse complement.
GGTTCTTTCATCGCGGATCACAATGGCCACGTTGCGGTGACGAGCGGCATCCAGGATTTCCCGGTAAACTTGATGGTTGGGCTTGATTTCGACTAATTCCTTTGCGTAGCCTTGGGCGAGCCTGGCAACTTCTTCCAGATGCCAGCTGGTCGTCAATAGATACTGGCTCTCCTTCAAGGATTCGATAACACCACTTTCGCTTAGACGATCCAATGGCACCTGGCACACCTCCGCCCCCAGGCGCATCTGGAGTTCCCGGGAAAAGATGTACGCCTCCTCCTCGTCATCTACAACGGCAAGTCGCAGCGTCCTAAGATTGGTGCCGGTTACGTAGCTTTGCAGCAGGCTGGAAAATTTCTCCGGCGCTACACCGAGACCTTGAGCCTTCACCGCCACCTCTTCCAGGAAACGGAACACGGCCCGGCGCCTCATTTGCTCGTAAGTATTTTCCCCTCGCCTCTTCTGCAGGAAGGCACCGCTTCCCTTGACAACCTCCAGGTAGTTTTCGCGCGCCAGGTTCAAGTAGATCTTGCGTACCGTTTTGTAATTGATCTGAAGCTCCTCCGATAATTCTCGAATGGAGGGCAGACGCTCTCCCTCCTTGACCTTGCCGCAGTAGATCGCCGAAAGCAGCTGCCCTTTGATCTGTTCGTAGAAGCTGAGCTTGACTGTCTTGTCCAGATGAAACCTGATCATTGACTCCGGTCCTGGCGCGGCGGCGGACACCTTGCTCAAAAGTCGGAAACGATTCAAAAGGGCACTCGCGTGTCCTGCGAGATTCGATCCCTGCCGTGCAAATAGGGGCGGAGCGCTTCGGGAATCAGCACCGATCCATCCGCCTGCTGGAAGTTTTCGACGATCGCAACCCAGGTTCGCCCGATCGCCAGTCCGGACCCATTGAGGGTATGGACGAAGCCCTTACTCTTGGCCTTTGCCGAACGGCAACGAATGTCGGCTCGACGAGCTTGGAAATCCACGAAGTTGCTGCAGGACGAGATTTCTCGAAAAGCCTTTTGGCTTGGAATCCAAACCTCTAGATCGTAAGTCTTGGCCGAGCTGAATCCCATGTCTCCACCCGACAAGAGTACCACCCGATAGGGGAGTTTCAGGCGTCGCAAAACCTCTTCCGCGTGTCCGGTCAACAGTTCCAGCTGGCGGAAAGAGTCCGCGGGGGACACAAACTTCACCAATTCCACTTTGTTGAACTGGTGCTGCCGGATCAACCCCCGGGTGTCCTTGCCGTAGGAGCCTGCCTCGGCTCGGAAACACGGAGTGTAGGCAACCAGGCTGATCGGCAAATCCTCCTCCTCGAGCACTTCACCGGCGAAAAGATTGGTCACCGGGACTTCCGCGGTCGGGATGAGGAAATAGTCCGTACCCTGCACTCGAAAAAGATCGGCCTCGAATTTGGGGAGATTGCCCGTCGCAAAGAAACTTTTCCGGTTGGCCAGAAAGGGAGGCAAAACTTCGATGTAGCCGTGCTCCCGGGTGTGAAGATCCAGCATGAAATTGATCAGAGCCCGCTCCAGTAAAGCGCCCGAACCGTAGTAGACGGCAAAACGGGTCCCCGTAATCTTTACCGCCCTATCCGGGTCGAGAATTTTTAAATCGGCTCCGAGATCGACATGGTCCCTGGGTGCAAAATCGAGTGCTGGCAGCTCTCCAACCTCCCGAATCACGGTATTGGAGGTCTCGTCGGCTCCTGCGGGCACGCTTTTGTGGGGAAGATTGGGAATGCCTGCCAGGAATTCGTCCAGGTGTCGCTCCGCCTGGTCCAGATTTTCTCCGATCTTTTTGATTTCTGTGCCGATCTCTCTCACTTCGACGATTTCCTCTTGTGCAGAGCGTCCCTTTTTCTTGAGCTCAGCAATGTCCTGGCTGGCCCGATTACGGCTGGCTCGCAATTCCTCCCATTGCACTCGCAGAGACCGCTCCTTCCCGTCCAGTTGGAGAAACTTCTCGGCAGGGAAATCGACGCCTCTGGTTCGAATACGACCCTCTACCAGGCTCAGGTTCTCACGGATAAAACTTCGGTCCAGCATGATGGTTACCGATGTCCAATGAGGGCGGCCTCAAATTCCCCTTCAATCGTCCCGTAGGCGAAGGCGAGCCAGGTATTCGCGGAACTCCGCTCCCAGATCGGGTCGGCGCAGGGCGAACTCTACCGTGGCGGCGAGATACTCCAGTTTGTTGCCGGCGTCGTACCGCGTGCCTTGAAAACGGCAGGCGTAGATGGGCTCTTCCTCCAACAGTCGGCGCAACCCGTCCGTGAGCTGAATTTCACCCTGTGCGCCTGGAGGAGTCTCCTTCAGGGCGTCGAATACCCGGGGAGTGAGGATGTATCGTCCGATAACGGCTAGATTGGATGGAGCTTTTTCAACCCGAGGTTTTTCAATCAGATCCGTGACCCGGAACCACTCATTCCCGCCGGACCCCGAGACGGGTTCAACTGCCGGAACCCCGTAACGAGACAGATTTTGTCGAGGAACCTCGAGCACCGCCAGCACGCTGCAGCGATGGCTGGCGTAGACCTCCAGAAGTTGCCTCATACACGGAATTCCGTTGTCGATGATGTCATCGCCCAGCAGCACCCCGAAACACTCCTGACCCACGAACGGCTCGGCCGCCAGAACGGCATGTCCCAAACCAAGAGGTTGTTTCTGGCGAATGGAGGAGATGTGTGTCAGGCGGGAAAGATCTTGAACCATCTTCAGCAGATCCGTCTTGCCTTGCTTCTGCAGAGCGCTCTCCAGTTGGAGGCTATAGTCGAAATGATCTTCAATGCTGCTCTTACCCTGGCTGGTGATGAATACAACGTCCTCGAATCCGGACCCAACCGCCTCCTCGACCACGTATTGTATGGTGGGTTTGTCGATGATGGGCAGCATCTCCTTGGGAAGAGCTTTGGTGGCCGGCAGAAACCTCGTACCCATACCCGCAGCCGGGATAACAGCTTTTCGAATCTTCATTAACTCTTCTGCTTCCAAACCTTTAAGTGCTCCAGCATAGCACGCGAATCAAATCCAGGGAAAGCGCCTGCCAAGGTCTCCAAGGGGCAAGATGGGCACGGCGTAGGTCAAAATTCTGTCCAACCGTAGGACAGCACGGGCCAGGAAGGACTGGTACGATGCAGTAGAGGAGTGTCAGAAGTGGGCGAAACACAAACCAGACGATCTCGAATCAGAGGAGAATCGCAAGTTATGCAAGACGCTTTGAATCTGACTCCGGAAAACATCACGACCCTGAGGCTGGGATTTTGCGGCTCTAAGGTGCTCTTGAGTGCTGTTGAAATCAAACTGTTTACCGCTCTCGCTCGAGCCCCATTTACAGCCGAGGAGCTGGAGGGAAGGCTCGGACTGAATGAGCGGAATAGTCGCGATTTCCTTTACGCATTGGTCGCTCTCGGCATGGTGGAGCGCGAAAAACACCGTTACCGAAACGTACCGGAATGCGACCTTTTCCTCGACGGGGCCAAGCCAACCTATATTAACCCAGCATTCACCATATGCGGCACGAAATCTGCTTCCTTTAATCTATGTAACTATCTATAAGTAAAGAAGATATTGAGAATAAATTGGGCAAGAAATGGCCGACCCCAAGGGTGAGCTTTTGAAGCTCGGTTTTAATAGTAGGGTAAAGCTGGAATTTCATGCGAACTAAGGTCACTTCGGATGCCGGGCTCCTCGCCTATCGGGACCTGGATAAAGCCTTAAGTCTATTTGATCGTGTACCTTCCGTTGTTCAGGATCTGCGGACCGGGCGTAACATCCAGCACGACCTTCCGGCCTTGCTACGCCAATCCGTATACAGCCGCTTGGCGGGTTATGAAGATGTCAACGATGCGCATCGTCTATCGGTGGATCCGACCATGCGAAGGGTCACCGGGAAAAAGAATGAGGACAAGAAGGCCGCCAGCGCCAACACGATGGGTGGAAGGAGCACTGGAGAAAACCTCTCATCGACGCATCATTCTGGATCTGGACAGTTCAGCCAGTCCTATCCATGGCCAGCAGGAGGCCTCTGCCTACAACGGTCATTTTGGATGCACTTGCTACCATCCCCTGTTTTGTTTCAACCAGTTCGGAGATTGCGAAGGTGCCATGCTTCGCCCCGGTAACGTGCACAGCGCGGATGGCTGGAAGGAGCTGCTGGAACCGATCGTAACTTGTTACGAGAAGAAAACCGTCCGCAAATACTTTCGCGGGGATGCCGCTTTCGCCAAGCCGGAGATCTATGAATACCTGGAGGAGAAGGGCTTCTTGTATGCCATCCGGCTTCCGGCCAATGAGGCGCTTCAGGCAAAGATTGAAACCCTACTAACCCGGCCCGTGGGTTGCCCACCCAGAAAGCCCATCGTCTGGTTTGCCGATTTCAGCTATCCAGCCGCCAGTTGGGACCGGCCTCGTCGGGTCATTGCCAAGGTGGAGTGGCATCGCGGGGAACTCTTTCCGAGAGTCGGTTTCATCGTGACCCATCTGAGCGCACAAGCCTCCGGGTTGGTTCACTTTTACAATGGACGTGGCACGGCCGAGCAGTGGATCAAGAAAGGCATTCCAGCCGACCCATGAGGGAAAACACTTGCTCCCTGGTCGGAGGGCTGATAGGTTTTGATTTTCACCACGGTGAGATCCGAAGAAGGCTCATCACAGGCTGATATGAGGAATGTCGGCTAGAATATCGCGATTTCTTTTTCCAGGAGGAAGCGGCCGTGAGTGTTGAATACGTGGAGAAGGTCTACAATCGGTATTCGAGTTTCTACGATCTGCTGTTTGGAAGAGTGTTTCAAAGCGGCCGCGACATGGCACCGGAACTCCTGTCCCTTGCCCCCGGCTCCCAATTGCTCGAAGTGGGAGTGGGAACGGGGCTTTCCTTCAACACTCTTCCCCGCAACATCGAGATCACCGCCGTTGACCTGTCTCAGAAGATGCTGGATCAAGCCCAGAACCGCGTTTTCAAGATGGGGATCGACCACGCCCGACTCATCAAGATGGACGCCACCCAGATGGAGTTTCGGGACAACAGCTTTGATCGGGTGCTGGCGGCTTACTTCATCTCCACCGTGCCCGACCCAGTAAAAGTCGTTCTCGAGATGAAGAGGGTGTGCCGGGCCGGTGGACACCTCGTCTTCCTGAACCACTTTCTCAATGAGAATTCGTTCATCGGAGCGGCGGAAAAGCTCCTCTCACCCTTTTTCTATCGCATCGGATTTCGAACCGATCTGGACCTGCATCGCCTGATGCGAGAGTGTGACCTGGAGATCGATTACCTCGAGAAAATTGACTTTCTGGGACACTGGAAGGCGGTCCGCTGCATCAATCCCTAAGTGCTCCCCACCCAGCAGGAAGACCGCCAGCACGTAGGTCAGGGAAATGACCCAGTCCAGTGTTGTAAAGCCCTGCGGCATCGCTTGATCCCCGCGCCGTTGCCTTTGGAGACAGAGGCCTTTGCGGCCAATCTAGAGGGGAGACTAGCGAAAAATGGTATCCAGATTCAATCCAAATCGGCCTTACAGAGGCTGTTGCTCTCGTCACAGGGCCTGGCGCAGGAATCCTCGTGCCGTCAAGCGATGCCTCAGACTCCCTGGGGAGCGCTCCCATGGTTGACCGAACACGAAACGGTGTGCGTCGGATGGGAAGAGACGGTAAAACGGATGGCCAGATCACGCTGGATACGCGCAAACAAGACTTCCGCCACCCGGTAGGTTCGAGGCTGGCGAGGACCCTATTCTTTCTCCTCCTGGCCACCCTCATCTGTCCATTACAACCGGGCCTAGCGGGGTCCGCCGGCCAGCCGGTGGACTTCCGGCAGCAGGTGAGGCCGCTGCTTTCGGATGCCTGCTTCCAGTGCCACGGTCCGGACTCCAAAACCCGTATGGCGGGGTTGAGGCTCGATCTTCGCGAGACCGTACTAGCGCCCCGGCGCGCCGGGGTGCCACTGGTCCCCGGAGATCCGGAAAAGAGTCTGATCTATCAGCGGATCGTCCATCCGGATGTGGCTCGACGCATGCCTCCGACACACGCTCATAAGGAGCTGAGTGAGAATCAAATCAACCTGATTCGCCAATGGATCGAAGAGGGGGGGAGCTGGGAGGAGCACTGATCCTTTACCCCTGTCGCCCGTCCCCAGACTCCCCCAGTCCAGAACGAGGATTGGATTCGAAACCCGATCGATCGCTTCATCCTGGCTCGCCTGCAAAGCGAAGGATTGAATCCGGCACCGGAGGCCGATCGGCGCACCCTGGCTCGCAGGGTTTCCCTCGATATAACCGGATTGCCGCCCCTGCCCCGGCAAGTCGAGGTGTTCGTAAGAGATGAGTCGCCGACGGCCTATGAACGGTTGGTCGATCAGCTCATGGAATCGGAAGCCTACGGAGAACACCGGGCGAGATACTGGTTGGATGCGGCCCGCTATGCGGACACTCACGGACTCCACTACGACAACTATCGCGAGATCTGGCCCTACCGGGACTGGGTGATCCGCACCTTCAACCGAAATCTCCCCTTCAACCGGTTTACCGTGGAACAGATCGCCGGTGATCTGCTCCCCAACCCGACTTCCGATCAAGAGATCGCCACAGGCTTCCATCGCTGCAACATCACGACCAATGAGGGGGGAGTGATCGAGGCAGAGGTGGAGGCCATGTACACCAAGGACTGCGTGGATACCACTGGGGCTGTCTGGTTGGGACTGACCGTGGGATGTGCCACCTGCCACGATCACAAATTCGATCCCATTACTCAGCGCGATTACTACTCCATGGCCGCTTTCTTTCAAAACACCGCACAGAAACCCATGGATGACAATTTCTTCGCTACTCCACCCGCGGTGGTGGTGCCAGCCCACGATGATCGTCCGAGCTGGGAAGCGTCGAAGGCCGCGGAGGCGGCCTCACACCGTAAGCTCGAATTGATTCGAGCGGCATCGAGAGACGGCTTCCAGTCGTGGCTGGAGTCGGACAGACCAGAGGGTGTGAACTTGAGTCGCTTCGATGCATCTGACCGGCTGTGGCTGGATCTGTCCGCCACCCCGGAGGCGAGACTGGACGAAAAGAGCGTTCGACTGCAACTCTACGGGACTGCTTCCGTGAGCCTACAAGAGAGCCCCCCGTTCCTGGAGCTGCCCGATGAAAGCTTCGCCCAGATTCCGGCGTTTGTCTCCTTCTCCGCCGACCGGGCTTTCACAGTCTCAGTCACTTTCCGGCTGGAGGAAGGCGGCGACAACGGCGTGCTGGTCAGTCAGGCCGTTGCCGAGCAGGAGGGGCGCGGCTGGACTCTGGCCCTGGCGGAGGGACGGCCCCGAGTGACGCTGACGGTAGATAGACGAGACTCCATGGGGCTGGAAGGGCCGATCCAGATTGAGGCTCCCATCATCGTCGGAGCCACCGAGGGCAAAGATGGTGCCAAGAGCTCATTTCTAGACGGTGACATCCGCCAACTGCGAGTGCTGGACCGGGCCGTCACCGAGACGGAAGCCCGCCTGCTGGCATCCTGGGGTGAGCTGGCGGCGTCCCCTGCCCCAGGCGGCCGATCGTCTCAGCGATGGGGAACGCGATGCTCTCCATTGGTATTACCTGGTCCGCCACAACCCGACCTTTGCGGACACGGCCGCCCAACTGCAAACCCTGCAAGAAGAGCTGCGTGGGATGGAGCGCCGGAGCGGTCAAACGCTGGTCATGGCGGAGAAGCCGGATTCCGAACCGATGGCCCACGTCCTCCATCGGGGCATGTACGATCAGCAGCGGGAGCAGGTTGGTCCGTCCACGCCGTCCTTCCTGCCTCCCATGCCGGGTTCCTTTCCGCGCAACCGGCTGGGTTTGGCCAGGTGGCTGGTCGATGATTCCAACCCGCTGACCAGTCGCGTGATCGTCAACCGTTTCTGGCAGGAAGTCTTCGGAGCCGGTCTGGTGCGAACGGCCGAGGACCTGGGAGCTCAGGGCGAAACCCCTTCCCACCCGCAACTGTTGGACTGGCTCGCCGCTGAGTTCCGCGAATCGGGCTGGAATGTCAAACGTATGTTCCGCCTGTTGCTAACGTCGGCCACCTACCGGCAGTCAGCCCGGAACAACCCCTTGAAGCTCGACAAGGATCCGGACAATCGACTGCTGTCCCGTGGCCCACGCTTCCGCATGGATGCGGAAATGATCCGGGATTACGCGCTGGCCGCCAGTGGCCTGCTAGTGAGAAAAGTGGGTGGCCCCAGTGTGAAGCCGTACCAGCCCCAGGGCCTCTGGGAAGCTGTGGCCATGATGAACAGCAACACCCGGTTCTACCAGCAAGATTCCGGCGAGGACCTTTATCGCAGAAGCCTCTACACCTTTTGGAAAAGAGCCGCGCCGCCACCCGACCTGACCACTTTCGACGCTCCCAGTCGGGAAACGTGCAGCGTTCGAAGCGAACGCACCAATACTCCTCTGCAGGCTCTGGCGAGCATGAATGGGCCCCAGTTTTTCGAGGCCGCCCGGCACCTGGCTCAACGGGCCATGCAGACCAAGTCAGAGTTGGCAGGACAGCTCGACTTCATGGCATCACATCTTCTTTCCCGGTCACTGCTGAAACCGGAGGGCGACATCGTCCGGGGAGCCTACACCGAGTATTTGAGGTTCTATCAGGCGCACCCCGAACAGGCGGGGCGGATGCTTTCCGTTGGAGACTCAGACCGGGACGAAGGTCTGCCCCCAGCCGAATTCGCGGCTCTGACGATGGTTGCCAATCAACTCTTCAATCTGGACGAGGCCTTGACCAAATGAAAAGACGACACTTTCCTCTCAGCCGTTTGATCGAAGAGGCCGTTCGTCAGGAGACCCGCCGCCAGTTCTTCGCACGCTCCACCCACGGTCTCGGGATCGCGGCGCTGGCCGGTCTGCTGAATCAAGAAGCCCCCAGAGGAGCCACCGCCCGACCGGACAAGTCCGAGAAGGCAGTTCGTTTGCCTCACTACACGCCCAAAGCCAGGCGAACTATCTATCTGCATATGGTGGGCGCGCCACCACAGATGGAAACCTTCGATTACAAACCCCAGATGGGCGAATGGTTGGACCGGGATCTGCCGGATTCGATCCGCATGGGCCAGCGTTTGACCACCATGACCTCCGGGCAGACTCGTTTTCCGGTAGTGCCTTCTGCCTTTCCGTTTCGGCAACACGGCGAGAGCGGCACCTGGGTGTCGGAACTGCTGCCTCAAACGACTCGCATGGTCGACGACCTGGCGATCATTCGATCGATGCACACGGAAGCCATCAATCATGAACCGGCCATCACCTTCATCCAGACGGGCAGCCAGATACCGGGCCGCCCCTGCATTGGAGCCTGGGTCGCCTATGGACTCGGCAGCATGAATCGCGACTTGCCCACCTTTGTAGTCCTCAATGCCAGCCATTCCCACCCGAAGGCCAACGTGCAAGCCATTTCCGCCCGGCTGTGGACAGCCGGCTTCCTGTCTTCGGAATTCGCGGGGGTGGGTTTGCGGGCTGGGGACGATCCCGTTCTCTACATCAACAATCCTGACGGCGTACCGGCGCCGATGCGGCGTCGCATGCTGGACGCGCTGGGGGAGATGAATCGACTCCAGCATCAGAGGATCGGCGACCCCGAGACGGTGGCGCGTATCGAGCAGTACGAGATGGCCTTCCGGATGCAGACATCGGTGCCGGAACTGACCGATCTCTCCAACGAGCCCGGCAGCGTCTACCGGCTGTACGGCGAAGACGCACGGCAGGCCGGTACCTTTGCTCACACCTGCCTGACGGCTCGCCGCCTAGTGGAAAAGGGCGTGCGCTTCGTCCAGATCTATCACCGCGGTTGGGACTTGCACGGGGAGCTGCCTCAGGTCTTGCCCAGCGCCAGTGCAAAGACGTCGATCAGGCCTGCTGGGGTCTCAGCCAGGATCTGAAAAACCGGGGTTTGCTCGAAGATACTCTGGTGATCTGGGGAGGAGAGTTTGGCCGAACTATTTATTGCCAGGGCGAGCTGACGGATGAGACCTACGGTCGAGATCACCACCCCCGTTGTTTCAGTATCTGGATGGCGGGAGGCGGCATCCGAGGCGGCATCGTCCATGGAAAAACGGACGATTTTTCCTACAACGTGGTGCGAGAACCGGTTCACGTGCGCGATCTGCAGGCCACTCTTCTGCATCTCTTCGGTATCGACCACGAGCGGTTCACTTTTCGACACCAGGGTCTGGACGAACACCTGACCGGGGTCGAACCCGCTCACGTCGTCGAACTGATCCTGGCTTGACCGGGCCTTCGCGGATGGTCGAGTCGTAGCACCGATCCCAACAGATTCTCCAGGTCCTGGGCGTTGTGGAGCGATTCCGGCGCTGCCGATCCATCTCCCAGACTGGCATAGAGGTAACCGTCGGGTCCAAACGCCAACATTCCACGGTTGTGGTTGGCGAAGGGTTGCGGGACCGTCAGGAGGATTTCTCCGGCCGGGTCGGTCAGGTCTGGAGCCGGACCGACCCGGTGCTCGGCGAGCACCGCGTCCGGCGAGGCGGCTCGGTGAAGTAATAGATGTAGAACCGCCCGTTGTTTTCGTGGTCAGGATGGAAAGCCAGGCCCAGCAGACCCCCCTCGCCCTCGATTCCGGCGACGCGATTCGATACATCCAGGAAGGGTGTAGGCAGAAGCTCACCGTTCTGGTAAATACGAACCCGACCACTCTGTTCGACGATGAAGAGCCGTCCAGAACCGTCCCCGGCATGCGTCGCGAGGAGAGGGCGGTTTAAGTCGTTCGCCAGTTGAATCAATTGCTGTCCAGCAACGGGGACCGTTAGAGACAGGAACGCTAATAGAATTGGGTTGAAGCGCCTCATACTTCAGGCATTATAAAGAGTGGTGGACCGGTCGCAACCCACCGCTTCGAAAGGGGGGGGCGGTACAAGTCGACCACAGCTGGGGGCGGGTAAATCTCGTCAAGGATGTTTCATGGCCATCTTGAACTCCGAGAAACTATTCGACAGTGACCTCTGGTTGGATCAAAAGGATGCCGACCATCGCATAGACGCTCAGACGGGATCGGGAAATCTCACCCACTCCGAGGCTGAAAAGCTGCGGCAGTTCAGCCGCGACGGCTATTTCACCATTCATATCGACGAGGACGAATTGCTGGATCAGGTGGACCTGGACGTCGAACGGATCTGGACTAGCAAACCGATCGATCTAGCCTTTGCCTATACCGGCGATCTGACTTCGATGGCCGACAGTGACGAGAAACGAGACCGCCGTCCCCGTTATCGCATCTCGGATCTGCACTCCCACTCGGACGCAGCCGAGAAGCTGTATCTGCATTCCACCATTCACCGCTGGGTCGGTCTCGTGTTCGGCGCCCATCCGGTCGCCTTTCAGTCTCTTTACTTCCAGTTTGGCAGCGCCCAGTCCTACCACCGTGACCCGGTCTACGTGGTGACAACACCCCCCAGCCATCTGATGGCCGCCTGGATCGCCCTGGAGGACATCGGACCGGATTGCGGGCCTCTGCGTTATATTCGCGGCTCCCACAAAGTCCCCTATTACGAGTTTGAACCCGACCGCATCGCGATCCGTCCTGGCGAGGACTACATGGGGGCCTACGAGTTGACCATGCAGGTTTGCCGCCAGCGAGGCTTGGAAGCCAAGGAGTTCGGCTGCAAGAAAGGAGACGTCTTCTTCTGGCATGGCTCTCTGGTCCATAGAGGCAGTCCTCCCAACGATACTGGCCTGACAAGAAAAAGCCTCGTCATCCACTTCTCCACACGAAAGAACTACAGAAAACGTTCGGCGACCTTCTTCAAGGAGACTGCAGACGGTCCCCTGGAGATAAACAGAACCACCAACAGGCTACTGCAGCGGGACGGAGCGGTGGGGTTCGACAACCCACTCAGAGGATTCACACCTCCTCGGGTCAGACTCCGAAACCGACTTCGCCTCTTCACCCGGCGGGCTCTGACCACAAACTTCAAGTGGCTTTCCCCGAGCTGAGGGCAGCCAGACCCGACTCAGGGTCTAACCGCCAGCTTGTGTCCGGCGGGATCGAAAATGCGGAATCGAGCCAGGCCGAGCTTCTGGAGTCGATACTGAAAGGCCGTCTTGAGGACTCCGAGTCCATAGCCCAGGCCGCGTGCGAAGCTGACGCTGGAGGCTTCCTCAAAGTATCGCGTCGGACAACTGATTTCTCCCACCCGGAAGCCGAAGTACAAAGCCTGTACCAGCACCTGATTATCGCAAACAAAGTCGTCTGAGCACTCGTCCAGGGGGAGTGTCTCCAGAACCCGTCGGGAAAAAGCGCGATAACCGGTATGGTACTCGGAGAGCTTGGCCAGGGTGAGGGCGTTTTCGATGGCGGTCAGAATCCGGTTGGCGACATACTTGTAAAAAGGCATACCCCCTTTTAAGGCCGTCCCTCCCAAAATGCGGGATCCCAGCACCAGGTCATAGTGGCCGCTGACCACCATGGACGCCATGGCCGGAATCAGCTGGGGCGCATACTGGTAGTCGGGGTGGAGTATGATGAAGACGTCGGCGTCCAGCCCTAAAGCTTCCCGGAAACAGGTCTTCTGAGTGGCTCCATACCCCTGATTGAAGTCGTGGACGTGAACTCTCAAGTTCAGCCTACGGGCGATCCGAACGGTCTGATCGTGACTGGCGTCATCGACCAACAAGACGAAATCCACCAGGTCGCGCGGAATCTCAGCGTTGGTTCGTTCCAGAGTCGCAGCAGCATTGTAGGCGGGAAGCACCACCGCAATCTTCTTTCCCTGCAGTGCCATACTCGCTAGAATCCTTCGCTCGAAGGTCGATTCCGAGAGGGGCTTGACTATATCAATTTTCAGGCTTCCAGTGTTGCCTCCAAAAGACGGGGGGGTTGGGACGGAAAAGGCTGAGCGATGCGCAAGAGGGGAATCGGGCGCGAAGTCCTGTATGAGGCGCTTCTAGACAGGAGCTACCTACTCGCCGTCCTGGTCGGAATCTCTCTCAGGCTCTATCAGATCCACTTGCAGGTCATTGCCGACGACGAATGGCATTCTCTGCATGCCCTGATGACCGGGAGTTACGCTTCGATCGTCAGCCATTTCGGGAGCACGGACTACTGCATTCCGCTGACGCTGTTCTTCAAGCTGGCCTACGACCTTTATGGGCTTTCGGAATGGATCATGCTCCTTCCGGTACCCCTGGGAGTTCGAGCTGGGTGAGGGCGCTGGCGTTGGTGCGGCGCCTCATCCGAGGCGGCTGGTGCAACACACGGTTCAGAAAGCCGAAATCTTCAGCTAACGGCGGGGAGTTGAGCGGTTCTCTTGACGCCCAATTTTCGGCAGATGCGGCGAGCTTGTGCGGTTCCGAGGTGAAGGGGACCCGAGTGGAGAAGCAAGACCGGCCCCGTGGCTCCCCCGTCCTGCTGGACCTGGCTCTGTTCCCTGTTGTAGGCTGGAAGCGGTCGGCCATGCCCTTGAACCGAACCGGCCCAGTTCCCTCCGGCTCTCCGTCATCGCTGGGCTCCTTCGTGGACCATCTCGAGTACGAACTCCGCTCCAAACTCGCAGAAGGGGGGATGGGCACCATATATCGGGCCAGTCAGTGAGACGTGGAACAGTTTCTCAACAACGTGGCTTTGAAAATAATCCGTCCCCGTTTTTCCCAGGACGAAGAATTCGTGCGTCTTTTCATCGGGGAAGCCAAGTTGGTGGCCGATCTGGTGCACGAGAACATCGTGCAGGTCTACCCTCTGGGGCAAACCGAAGGGCAGTACTACATCGGCCTGGAGTTCGTGGACAGTGTCTCGATTTGCACAAGTTCATGAAGGTGCACCAGCAGCGCCACATCGCTTTGGAGACAGAATTAGGGGCTTTCATCATTAGCCGCATCTGTCGCGGCTTGGAGTACGCGCACAATAAGTCCGACAGCCAGGCGCAACCTCTCAACATCGTTCATCGGGACGTTTCACCGCGCAACATCCTGATCAACCACGAAGGCGTGGTCAAGCTCACCGACTTCGGCATCGCCAAGGCGGCCCGGGTGATGGAACAGAGGGAAGGGCGGGTCCTGATGGGCAAGGCGGCGTACATGCTCGCCCGAACAGGTCCGCGGCGAGGAAACCGACCGCCGTTCGGACCTTTTCTCTCTCGGAGTGGTGATGTACGAGCTGCTGACCGGTCACGAACTCTTCGTCGATAGAGACGTCCGGCGGGCCTTGGAGAAGGTGAAGAGTCTGAAAATCCCCCATCCGCAAGACTTCGAGAAGGATCTACCAGCGGATCTGGCCACCATTCTGATGCGAGCGCTGGAGCGGGACCGGAGGCGGCGCTACCAATCCGCCGGTGAAATGGGTGAGGCTTTGGAATACTTCATGTACCACGACCGTTACGGTCCCACCAATGTCACCCTGGGCAACTACATGAAACGAATGTTTCTGGGCATCCAAGATCCCCAACCCGGATTCGGTCGCGAGACGCAGGCCTCCGACCAGCAACAGGAGGCGCACGTCGGGGGTACCACCGTGAAAATCAACACGGCTCAACTGGAAGCCCTGAGCCGTTTGCACCGACCGAAATAGATACCGATCCGCTCCCTGGTTCCGCAAATCTTTCCGGTTCAACCCCGCGATGATCCGAATCCTCCCCCACGTCGGTCGACCCCACCGAGATTGGGAAAAACGAAGCATTACAGACCCATGAGGGCCGCCGTGGTGTTGCTGAAGATTTGAACGACGGCGTCTCGGATATTGGGAGTGGCGAAGGCCACCACCACAGCCACCAGTGCCAGCATGATGCCCTACTCCAGCGTCGAGGCGCCCTTTTCGTTCCCACCCGAGATGAAAGGTTTCAACATGGTCGTTGGCTCCTGCTTCCCCCCTTCACTGGACAGTCTCTTTCAAATGGGCAGCGCTAGTCTGTGACGGCTTTTGCAGATGGCACCTCTTTCTTCCCTACGTCTCATGTCCCGCCCGAAGATCCCGAGAATCAGGTGACCTCGGGCCCTGAAGTTCGAAAGTGATCTGCTTCCTCCCATCGGTGTGGCCCCGAGGCCATCGCAAGCTGTCGAGAAAGACCTCCAGAGCCCACTCGCAACAAGAGCAAAGCTGCCATCGGCAAGGCGTGTTGCCCAAATCAGGTGATGTCTCGAAATACCACGGATAGCTCGTGATTCCGGAAGTTACTTCCCGAATACGGCGCCACACTCTCGGCCCGAACTCCAATCCTCCAGACCCGTCCCGATCTCGCCGGAGCCGCTGCGGGACAGGCTCTCCGATTTTGCAGTGTCGTCTCTCCATTCAGCTCAGGGTCAGCAAAACGAGGCCGACGAATACGATGAACGCTCCAACAGCCTTCCTCCGAATGTTCACATCCCTTCTTGTGAAAAAGAAAACACCGAACAAGACGATCTGGCAGGTTCCTTGACGAACCAGATTCGCGAGGGATGTGCTCATCCCTGCAGGCTGGGCAGCGATTGCCAGCGTAATTAAGAGCATCCCGATGGCGCTCACAGAAAAGGCTCCGTAGTAGAGGAGTTGCCTCCTGCCCGTGTCAAAGAGGCTCAACAATCGCTTTGGGAACTACAAATAAAGGTTGACGGGATTCTCTGACGCATGGTACACGTATGGCGTGCTGAACTTCAAAGACCACACCATTTGGACCGGAGACAACCTACCGATCATGCGCGGACTCAATTCGGAGTGCGTGGATCTGATCTATCTTGATCCGCCCTTCAACTCCAACCGGGACTACGCCGCTCCGATTGGCTCCAAGGCTGCTGGGGCTGCCTTCAAGGACACCTGGACCCTAGCAGTCCGTGGTGGAAGTACGTTTTCTGAGCTCAGGTGGTACCCACCGGTGGAAGCAGCGAAGGGGTCGCTGAGTTGGGTTTTTCGGGCCAAGCAGCCGGAATCAGTCCGAACAGGCCCTTAAGACGCTTGAACAGCGACAAAATCAGTAGCATTAGGGCGCAAATCCGCCCCTGCAGACCCCGCGGCGTTCCCACACCCAGGCTCTGACGCATCAGCATCCCCAGATTGAAGGCGCTCACCTGGATCAGCAGTCGCTTCAACACATTCTCATGTCCCCGTACATGCAGCCGTTTCATCCCTCCGCTCCCGTACAGATGCGCACAGGGTCGCTCCAGCTGCTCTCCTCGTTGCCGCAGCAGCCGCTGCTGCAGCTCTCCCCGGATGCGCCGCCGATTCGCATACACCGCTTCCTGCCCCTGCCGGTCTCCTCGCCAGCGTCGCTTCCCTCGCCTCGGTTCGCTCACATAGCTGCGCAGTCCCACCGCATCCAGGTCCACCATCCGCTGCGTGCTGTGATACCCCTTGTCGGCCACCACCTCTTCGATGCCTCGTCCCTCCGGCAGCGCTTGTTCCACCTTCTCGACCGCTTCCGTCAGGGTCTTCACCATGGTCTGCGTGTCCCCTTGATCGGCTCCCTGTACCGTCACCGAGACAATCGCTCCGGTCTCCAGATCCACTGCATGCTCCGCCTTGTGCGCCAGGTGCGTCCGCCCGTCCTTCATTCTGGTAATCCGCGCATCCGCATCATGCGGGTGCTTCCAAACCCGGTTCGATCCTTTGCCCGTGCGCTTGCGGTCCAGTTTGGCCAGATCTTCCCGTCGCGGCGTCTCAATCCCGGAGGCTTTCGCCAGCTCCATCAAAAACTCTTCATACCCCTGCTCGCTGTCCCCGCGCACGATGCTGCGCAGCGCTGCATTCGCTTCCAGCGTAGTGGCATCGATGCCGACCGTCTTGCCCCGCAGCAGGCCGCTCGCCCCGATCCGCTTCAGTACCGGGGTCAAAGACTGCTTCGTGGGTAGCCACATCGATCAGTCGTCGGGTTCGGGAGATCGTGGAGTGATCAGACGGCGACTCGCTCAGTTTCAATCCCAGAAACTCTCGCAGTGCCAGAGAATCAGCTGCTCTCCAGGCTATTCCTCGTTCCGATCCGATCCCTTCGAAATACCCCACCAGCAGCAGCCGAAAGTACACTCCCGGAGCCAGGCTCGGTCGCCCCATCTTGTCTGCATAGAACTTCGCACACAGTCCCTCCACGAAGTCGTCAAAGCCGTGTTCGTTGAAAAGGCCATTCAGTCTTTCGTAGAAGGGATGGCCGGCGGTGCGGGGCAGCTCACTGGTGGCGACCCACAGGTCTTCTTGCTGTCGACGTTTCTTTTTCCCCATTGCCATGGGGGCACGTCTAGTGTCGCTGTGTGACCCCTTATCCTCGACTTTCACCACGGGCTGCTAGACGACGTGGACCGGCTATGGCTGCTCCTGCTCAGGGACAAAGACCCAGTTCTATATCACGTTATCGAGGGCGCTCGGCTGGTCCACGGAAACGGCATGGCCTCTTACTTGTCGATGATGGCCCAGCGGCTAAAGGAGATGCACCGGATACTGAAACCTGCGGGTTCTATCTACCTGCACTGCGACCCAACAGCCTCGCACTACTTAAAGCTACTCATGGATTCGATATTTTCACGTAGCAACTTTCGCGGTGAAATTGTGTGGCGGAGAGTCAACCCGACAGGACGTGGCACGAAAAGATTTGCAAACAACGTAGATCAAATCCTTTACTATATTCGGGGTGATTCATTCACGTGGAATCAACCTTATCGACCACACAGAAAAGAATATACAGACAAGTTCTATCGCCACTTTGACCCGCATTCACCATATGGGGCCCGACATCTGCTTCCTTTAATCTATATAACTATCTATAAGTAAAGAAGATATGGAGAATAAATGGAGCAAGAAATGGCCGACCCCAAGGGTTAGCGTTTGAAGCTTGGTTTTAATAGTAGTTTAAAGCTGGAATTTCATGCGAACTAAGGTCACTTCGGATGCCGGGCTCCTCGCCTATCGGGGCCTGGATAAAGCCTTAGGTCTATTTGATCGTGTACCTTCCGTTGTTCAGGATCTGCGGACCGGGCGTAACATCCAGCACGACCTTCCGGCCTTGCTACGCCCCGGTAACGTGCACAGCGCGGATGGCTGGAAGGAGCTGCTGGAACCGATCGTAACTTGTTACGCGAAGAAAACCGTCCGCAAATACTTTCGCGGGGATGCCGCTTTCGCCAAGCCGGAGATCTTATGAATGCCCGGAGGAGAAGGGCTTCTTGTATGCCATCCGGCTTCCGGCCAATGAGGTGCTTCAGGCAAAGATTGAAACCCTGCTAACCCGGCCCGTGGGTTGCCCACCCAGAAAGCCCATCGTCTGGTTTGCCGATTTCAGCTATCCAGCCGCCAGTTGGGACCGGCCTCGTCGGGTCATTGCCAAGGTGGAGTGGCATCGCGGGGAACTCTTTCCGAGAGTCGGTTTCATCGTGACCCATCTGAGCGCACAAGCCTCCGGGTTGGTTCACTTTTACAATGGACGTGGCACGGCCGAGCAGCGGATCAAGAAAGGCAAGTATGCCTTGAACTGGACCCGGCTGTCCTGCCAACGCTTTGTCCCGAATCAGGTGAGGTTGGCCCTGTTTGTCTTGGCCTCTCGGATTGACCGCTTGAGATGGAGTACGGCTTAAGCGTCGAGTGTTTCTGACCAAGTGGGTGGAGAAGTGTCTCCGCTTATCGGATTTTGCCAAGATGACCTGGATAATCGAGGGATCAGAGGCCTTTTTCAGCCGACCCATGAGGGCAAACACTTGCTCCCTGGTCGGAGGGCTGATAGGTTTTGATTTCCACCACGGTGAGACCCGAAGAAGGTTCATCACAGGCTGATATGAGGAATGTCGGTCTAATGGAATGTGCAACCCTAATGTACTCTAATCCCGAATCGTTCCATCTAACCCCTTGGCGAATCTTCTCTCGCCTCTTCTCGGCGGCGGATGTCCACCTCCCTCCCCATTGCTGCATCAGCTGGGGCCGCCGCCTTGAATGAGAGGAAGCTATCTTTCCACGACTTCCAACGGGACCGGCTTGAACTGGAAGGTCGTTCCCGAACCTACCACTGAGATGAGGGTGACATAAACCTTCCGCTCGGTCGTACCCTAGTAGTAGCAGAAGAGGGGCCTGGAACATTCACTTGCATCCCGATATCAATCTCAGTACACAGGGGATCTTGAATTCCTTCAATGCGCTTTCATTCTCATCTCTCCCTTGAAGAGAACCATTTGAGGTCCCTTCGCGTATAGCAGTGTGTAGCTTGTAAATTTCTTCCTCGATGTCCCTCAAGGGTACAAAAAAGGGGGGGCGGGCCGTTCTCAAGCCTCGTTGTTGGACCAGCACAGGAATGTGGGGTTACTGGACCTAACCAAGAGACTTGAGTTTTTCTATTTCTCCCTTGGTTAACTCGATCTTGTCTTGCTTGATCTGAGCAATTCGTTGGAATTTCTTGTACAGAACTTTATAGTGACTGACGGCTTGCTTTAATTTGGAAAGCATTGGAGCCAGGATATCCGGCTTTCTTTGGGCCAGATTTACCTGCTCTCGCGGATCGGAGCGAAGGTAGAAAAGATACTTTCCGCTCTTGTCGCTTATGACCTTCCACCCTTGCGGGCGCACGGCAGAGGAGACATCGGCTGCGCTATGCACCGACCGCCCATCTCGGACTGAAGGCATCAGGCTCACTCCCAAAGCCTGACCGTTTAACGGGATTTCAAGAACGTCCAGTATGGTCGGCATTAGATCGATAGTCGTGGTCAATGGATCCACCCTAGTCCCGGCGAAATCGGAGTCGGGAAACTTGATAACGAGGGGAACACGAATGAGTTCTTCGAAGGCGCCGTTCCCATGTAAAATCCGTCCGTGATCTAAAAACTCCTCTCCGTGATCGGAAGTGATAGCGATCAAGGTCTGGTTATAGATTCCTAGTCGCTTAACATGATCAAGTAGCTGATGGAGTCGATCGTCCACATAGATGATGCAGCCATCGTACCGCGACACGGCCAATTCCAGATCATCTGGGGTCAAATACTGGCCGATATTGAAAGACTCGTCCTCTTCGATTCTCTGGTTGAACCACAGAAATGATTCAGAAGCACATTTGCCGTCGATGTAGCCGTTGAAATCGCCCGCATAGCATTCGATAGTAACGCTCTGGATAGTCCTCCCGGGAAATCGTACTGATGATCTTCCCACTCTGAATGTACGGCGTAAGTATGCATGAAGAGGAAGAATGTCGAATCGTAATACGTGTCCAGCCAGTGGAAGAGCTTGGGCTGAATCGTCTCCAGACGACCGCCAAAGTCGTCGAAGGTATCAAATCCCCGATCGAAGCCGAACTTCGCCTTTGCGAATCCGCCATCGGTGAAGGCGGCGGTCCGGTAGCCGTGCTCCTTTAATTACTCCGCTAGAGTGATGCGCTCCGGTCCCAGCGGATCAGTAGGGAAGAGGATATTGTGGACGAGCGGCGGCAACGAGGTCATCATTGGCGTGTGAACCTGCAGCGTGAAGCCACCGTTGTTCACCATCTGCTCGAACACTACCGCGTCTTTAGCAAGATCATTGAGATTGGGGGACGTGTTGCGCTGGTAACCGTAAAGGCTTAGATGATCGGCCCTCAAGCTGTCAATAAAAATGAGAATCAGGTTGGGGCTGAATGTCGTCAAACCCGAACTAGAATCGGTTGAGCCAGGATCGATGGCACAACGTGGAGCAGCCAATGTCGCAACCGGGAGAAGCAGGCAACAGCACGGATGAAGTTTCGATTCATCTTTTTCCTCCGTATAAAGGTACGCGCACCTCATGGGGTTAAAAATGAGTGATCTGCAATCTAATCTGACGTCGTTTATTCACCAAATCAACCCGCAGAGAACGAATCATTTCACTTTACCCGACATTCCTCATATCAACTTCGGATGTGACCTCTTCCGACCTCCGCCGTGATGGATGATAAACATCTATCAACTCTCGAACCTTGTGTCCACGATTCTCTCATCATCTTTCGGCTGAAAAAGATCTCTGATCCCTCGATTATGGAGGTGCCTTTGGCAAAATCCGATAAGCGGAGACACCTCTCCAGCCAAATTCTCAATCTGTCTATTGTGATTGATCCTTAATGACCGTCATAGCGGTTGATATCATCCCGGTGAAATCGGACAGATCTGATGGAATTATCATTGAATTGTTGGTCTTAGCCAGTTTCCAGAATTCGCTTATATATTGTTCAGAAACTCGCAGATTCACGGCATTAAGACCACTTTCTTCATTTATTTCAGCAGCGGTTTCTCTAATTTCCTTCGCCTTCGCCGCTGCAACCCGTTCGATCTCTTCAGCACGCCCGATTGCCTCATTGATCCTTTTTTGTTTTTCGCCTTGCGATTCTGCAATGTTGGCCCTTTTCTCTCGCACGGCCCGAATTTGCTTTTCCATAGCGTTTTTAATTCTAATTATCCCTGACCGAACCCCGGCCTGAAAACTGGCATGTTTTGGTGAACCCGATCCACGGGAAGAGTCTAAAGATACCCCGATCAATTGGAAGGGAAAACTCAGTGTGGTTCGCCTAAAACTTGCCCCGCAGCCGTTCCTTGGCGGGCATGATTTCCAGACAGGTGGTCCACCAACCGGTCAGAGTGGTGGCCACGAACTCCTCCGGCAGGGTCTCCGCACGCATTTCCTTCGCCAAGCCGGTGTGATCGTAGCTCAGGGGCTGAAACTGACACTGAAAACCTGCCGACTTGGAGTACTGCAGCAAAGCAAACCAAACGCAGGGCCGGCCGTCGTTTTCCGGTCTTCCGAGAACACCCACGTTGATGAAGTGCCGACCTTCTGGAAGCCTGCGGTGCCACTTGATGCCGGTATGAGTACAGCAGACGACATCGGCTCCACAGCCTTCGGTGAACTTCCACAACAGGTGATCCGGGGAGGTGGACTCCCATAAGAACTCGTTGGTGTGCCGGGGGGACCCGTGACACAGGTGCACTCGAAGTGCTCCCAGCTGGAAGCGTCCAGACCGAGGCAGGGTGCCCAACCAGGCCTTACTCTCATCCGACGTGTTTCCGAAGGTGTACTGGTAGCTAATCTGAGCAAAATGGTTGTCCCGCGGATCCGTGTACCCGCAGCCGCAGTCCTCCTTACCCTCGGCGAGAGAGATGTCGTAGTTGCCGGCGATGCTGGCGATCTCTCCTCCGCGTAGCAGGGGAAAGCAGCGTTCCGGGCTGGGGCCGAATCCGCCCATGTCTCCCAGACAAAAGATGGCGTCGACCGACAATCTGCGGCCTTCCTGCAGCAGACTTTCCAGGGCGAGGTGGTTATTGTAGAGCCCGCCAAAGACGATCACTTGGTCCAATCGTTGGTCAAACAGCGCGCGCTTCTCCCGGCCGACGAAAAGTCCCTGAAGGCCGATCCACTGGCGGTCCCAGCGGATTCAGAAGTTCTTGCACGTCATTCCCGTGACGTAACAGGTGTGGCAGGCCGTGTGGTACAGCGAGCAGGGGGCCATCGATTCCTCCAGAGAATCTCCCATGCGGGCTTTCTCTTCCCCCACCAGGATGGGACAGGCATAGATGCCGTCCTGAGCCACAATCCGAGACGAAGAACATTGCAGCAGCCCGTGATCGAAGTCTTGCAGCATCTCGGGTGTCACCCGCTTGGATCGACTGGGCATGAGTAGCATTCCCATTTCGAAAATGGGAATGACCTTGATGCGCGGGCGTTCGATGCCACGAGATCGGAGCAGTTGCACGTAGCTTTCGAAATCATCGCGCTGGGACTCCAGGGGAGTGAGGTAGTCTCGGATCTCCGTTACGGTCAGGATGGGAAGCAATCCGCGGCCGTACAAAAGCTGGTAAGCGGCCAGAACTTTCTGGAAGGTTCCCGGGCCTCGCACGGCGTCGTTGCGCTCTTGCTCGAAGTCATCCAGGCTGACACGAATTTCCAGGGAATAACGGGAGCCCTGGGCGATCTGTGCCAATCGGTCGGCCCGCGACTTGGTGATCAGAAGACCGTTGGTCAGCATCGAGGTGGGAAAATCCTGCAGTGTTGTTTCCAGAATATGGAAGAAATCGCGATGAATCAGCGGCTCGCCCCCTGTGTAGTAGATTTCCTTGACACCGTGGCGCTTGGCTTGCCGCAGATAAGTCAGGACCCGGTCGGTCTCCATCATCTCGAGAGTGTGGTTGTCGGGGGCGCAGCTGATGAAGCAGTGACTGCAGAGCAGGTTGCAAAGGGTTCCGGAAATCTGGAACCAGAGGGTATCCAGAAACTGAAAATCGCAGCTGGGTAGTGGCTCAGACTGCACCGGCATGGATGCCATTTAAGCAGCCTGTGGTGGACAGATCAACCGCTCCGCCGGCCCTCTGACCAAAAGCCCTCTTCTCAGAGGAGGCCCGCTTCACCAAGTGCTCACTTCCATAAATACGATGATGTTTGTTGCGAGCGCAACCCCCCTGGATTCCAGACGTGACGACGAGTCAATGCGGGGACATCGGGGAGGAGGCGCAACACCGAAGACAGGGGAGTCCCGTCGCAATCCTTCGGGCCGAGGGGGGTTGCGGGTGATCTCTTTGTCGCTCCTCGTCGACAACGCCCTGCATCGCCTCCTCCTTGCTCCTCGACCTCACCACCCAAGCCCCCTCCGCAAACGTCACCGTATTTATGGAAGTGAGCACTAGTGCGCCGGCGCTTGCATCTGTCTGCCAGTTTCCTGGTTGATCACTTCCTGGACGGCGGTCATGAGCCGATGGTTGAAGTCGTCGTAAGCATTTTTTTCTGGGGACGGGCGGACGGGGACGCCAAACCGAATCCGTACCGGGTGCAACCGGATTTTGCTGGAGCCTCGGGACCAGGCCTCGTAGGTGCCAATGATGGCAACCGGAACAACGGGCACCTGCATCTCCTGAGCCAAAATGGCGGCCCCCTTCCGGAAGCGCTTCAGCTGCCCGTCGATGGATCGCTCCCCTTCCGGAAACACGCACAGCACGAGCTGGCGACGCAACCCTTCAGCGGCCCGCCTCAGGGACTGGCGCAGGTACCGATCCGAATCGACCGGAATGACCTTAATGAGTTTTCCCAGGAAAGAGAGGATCGGGCCCTCGAAATAATCGCTGTAAGCGAGAAAAAAAAGCTGGCGAGTGACATGCTGGGGCAGGGCGCTCACAACCAGGAAGGTATCCAGGAAACTGAGATGATTGGGACAGATCAGGAAGGGCCCCTGGCGGGGGAGATTCTCGGTGCCCCGAATCTTCAGACGAAATAGCAGCTTGGCCAGGATGAGTCCGACTTTCGAGACTACCGCAAAAAGCCGTTCCATAGCCGGGCGCCTCGCCAGGATGGCGAGCGTTCCCCGGCCCTCTTCTCCCCCTAGGGGTTCCTTTAGAATCTCTCCCCAGGTGCGGCGCGCCCGGCCCTCCTGGAGATCCTCTCGGGTGGTCTTGTGCCGCACCGTGTCCACCACGTCCTGCACGGTGAAAAGCCCGGCCGCTTCTTCGTCCGGGATGCCTACCTGAAAGACTTCCTGGATCGAGGAAAGAAATTCCACTCTTTCCAGGGAGTCGAAGCCCAAATCCAGTTCCAGATTCATTTGGGGGTGGATCAAGGGAGTGTTCTTGATCTGTCTCACCAGCTCAAAGATCTGGCTTTCCTCCGTGGTCTGCGCCTGGTAAAACTCGGCGAAGCGGGAAGCGGCTGGCCTCTCGGTGCCCCGCTCCAGTTGCGCCTGCACCTCGAAACGCTGAATCTTGCGGGTGGTGGTTCGCGGAAGAGGCTCCGTCCAGATGTCGAAGCTGCGCACTCGTCTGTAGGGTGGGAGACCTCGAGAAAGCGTCTCGAACATGTATCGAATCATGTCGGCCGCGTTGGCGACCTGCTGACTTTTGGCGTAATCGAAGTCGGGTACGATGATGGCATGCAGCTTTTCTTCTCTCATCGAGCTGCCGGCCACACCCAGAATGCACATTTCCTTAATGAATGGACACCGACTCTGGTAGTAGTGTTCCAACTCTTCGGGGGAGATGTTCTTGCCTGAGCTCAGAACGATAAGGTCCTTCTTGCGACCGGTGATGTGCAAGAACCCATCGGAGAGGAAGCCCAAGTCTCCTGTGTGAAGCCAGCCGTTGGATAAAACCTCACGGGTGGCTTCCGGGTTCTTCCAGTAGCCCTTCATGATGTTGTCACCTCGGACTAGCACTTCACCAATGCCTTTTTCATCCGGCTGGTCGAGCTTCAGTTCGACATGAGGCAGGGGCCGGCCCACGGAACCCACCCCCTGGCCCAGCGGCGTGACCGTCACCAGTGCCGCTGTCTCCGTCAAGCCGTAAGCTTGTATGATCGAGAAGCCCAGGGCTTGAAACCAACGGGCGACTTCGGGGTCAAAGCGGGCTCCACCCACGCCAAAAAGCCTCATCTGGGGACCGAAGGGCCGATGGATGGGACCAAACAGGCGTCTTCCCAGATTCCAGCCAAAGCGGTTGGCGAGGCGAGAGAGAGTCAGCAGTCGTCCAAACAGCAGGGATTTGAATAGTGGCAGTCGTTCCAGTTCTTGCCGGATACGCCTCTGAACCAGATAGTAGAACTGAGGCACGCACACGAAAATACTGATGGCTTCTTCCCGAAACGTTCGAAGAACCGTCGGAGCGTCCAGAGCGTCCAGATAGCTGACGCGGGCTCCGACGTACAACGGCGCCAGGAAATTGGCCATCAAAGCCAGGACGTGGTAGAGCGGGAGCACGCAAAGGATGTGGTCCTGCTCGCTAACCCGGACGATCCGAAGCAGCTCGATCAGATTTCGGAACACATTGCGCTGAGTCAGGATCACTCCCTTGGGGCTGCCGGTGGTGCCGCTGGTGTAAAGAGTGAGAAGTGGTTCGTCCAGTCCCCGGCAGACCAGTGGCAGTTCGACCGGTTGGGAAAACTGTTCCAGTACCTGCTCCCAGTCGCTGCCGGAAGCGCCGGCTCCGATCACCAGAGACGGAAGGGGTTGGGGCAGGGCCTGTTCAATCTTTTGAAGAAGCGGTGTGAACGGGTGGGAGGAGATCAAGAATCGGCAGCCGGAATGGCGAACCAGATAGGCCAGGGTCTCCGCCGGCAAGAGAATGTCGAATGGCACTATGACGGCCCCGGCGCTCTGGGCGGCGAGAAAAGCGATTCCCCAGCGCGGCTGGTTCTCCATGAGAATCCCCACCGACTGGCCCGCAGATACCCCGCTGCTTTGGAGGAATTGGCTGATAGCAGCAATCTCTCGCCCAATCCGGCCATAGCTGAAGGTCTCCTTGCCTTCCTTGGTGAGGGCCTGCATCGCCATCTGGTCCGGAAGTTGTGCGATGTTGCCGCGAAACTGCTGGAAGAAATTTGGGGTCATAGATCGTTTCTGAAGCCCGTTCCCGGTTGGTTTTTCATGATAGCGTCCTGAACCTGTCCGTCCCTCGATTGCGTGCGTTTTCATAGGGCCCGGTGAAGGACCCGCTGGCTGCTGCTTCCTCTGCGGGTGACGTCACAACAGCGACTCTATAATAATAAGAGGAACGCTGACGAAGGAGCTTGCGATGAAGGTTCTTGCTTTGCTCACACTCTTGAGATATCCGGCCAACGGATGGTCGCTGTTGGGCACTTGCGACACAGCAGAAGCAAACTGAGGTCGAGCCGGGCTACTGGCAGTTTGAAACGGCCTGGCGCAGGGCCGATGCCCCTCTTCGAGAGTCGAGGTACTGAATGGAGGCGAAACCAGGATCGGGGACAGAACGGTTGGGAGAGTCTGGCTCCTGGGAGGAGATGTTAGAGGTGGTGCGTCGCGACGAGGAAAAACTGCGTCAGGGCGGGGGCTCGGCGGGCATCAAAAGGCAGCATCAGAAGGGTCGGCTGACGGCTCGCGAGAGGATACACAAGTTGGTGGACCCCGAGTCGGAGTTTTTTGAACTGGGCCTGTTTGCTGCCTTCCAGATGTACGAGGAATGGGGAGGAGCCCCGGCCGCCGGGGTCATCACCGGCATTGGGCGCGTCCACGATCGACTGTTCATGATCATCGCCAATGATGCCACCGTCAAAGCCGGTGCCTTTTTTCCGATGACCGTCAAGAAGGTGTTGCGAGCCCAGCGCATCGCCATGGACAACCGAATCCCTCTGATCTACCTGGTGGACTCGGCGGGAGTCTTTCTCCCGCTCCAGGAGGAGATCTTTCCGGATGAGGACGACTTCGGACGTATCCTTCGTAACAATGCCCGCCTCTCGGCGGCAGGGATTCCCCAGATGGCGGCCATCATGGGTTCCTGTGTGGCCGGAGGGGCCTATCTGCCGGTCTTGAGCGATCGCATCCTGATGACCGAGGGAAGCGGTCTCTACATTGCTGGTCCCGCGCTGGTGAAGGCAGCCATCGGGCAACAGATCGACAGCGACCAATTGGGGGGAGCGAAGCTCCACTCTCAGTTGAGCGGAACAGTCGATTTTCGCGAGGACGACGACGACGCTTGCCTGCACAGAATCCGCCAATTGGCATCCAGTATGGGATCTCCAGCCCCAGTTGCTTTCCAGCGTGTCGAAAACAAGCCCCCGCGGTTCCCAGCAGAAGAGATCTACCGACGCATGCCTATTGAGGCTTCGCGGGAATACGACGTGCGGGACCTGCTGGACTGTTTTCTGGATGAAGACTCCTTCACCGAGTACAAGGCCGAATACGGCCGGACCCTGGTCTGTGGCTATGCCCGTTTGGAGGGATGGGCCATCGGGGTGGTGGCGAACCAGAAGCTGGGTATCCGGGAAATCGGTAAGCCCTTTACGATGGGAGGAGTGATCTACAGCGAGAGCGCCGACAAAGCAGCCCGCTTCGTGATGGATTGCAACCAGAACCGTCTACCATTGCTTTTTCTTCAGGATGTGAGCGGCTTTATGGTGGGCCGGCGCGCCGAGACCGCGGGCATCATCAAGGCGGGGGCCAAGCTGGTGAATGCCGTAGCCAACAGCGTGGTGCCCAAGATCACCGTCATCCTGGGAGGCAGTTACGGAGCGGGCAACTACGCCCTGTGCGGGAAAGCCTACGACCCCCGTTTGATTCTGGCGTGGCCGACCTGCCGCTATGCCGTGATGGGAGGAGAACAGGCAGCCAGGACCCTGCTCGACATCCGCATCCGCCAGCTGAAAAAGGAGGGCAAGGAAATCGATTCTGGGAAGAAGGCGGAGTTGCTTCGAAGCATCTCATCTACCTACACCGATCAATTGGACGCCCGCTACGCCGCCGCCCGCTTATGGGTTGACAGAATTATCGAGCCGCATCGCACCCGCGAGGCTCTGAAGCTGGCTCTGGCAACGGTGGTGCTCAACCCTGATCTTCCCGACTTCAAAACCGGGGTGTTGCAG
Source organism: Acidobacteriota bacterium (assembly GCA_965205565.1). Lineage (GTDB taxonomy): Bacteria > Acidobacteriota > UBA6911 > RPQK01 > CBDBID01 > CBDBID01. Next base: position 46,405 of record CBDBID010000034.1, on the reverse strand, counting down.
GTTTAGCCCGCATCAAGAGGAGTCCATGCCTGCCATAGAGCTGCAACTCAACCCTCCCTCCGCTTTGATTCACCTGAATCGCCCTGAAGCGCGCAACGCGCTGTCGAGCCAGCTGGTCAAGGAGTTTCAGCGCACCCTCGACGAGATCGAAGCCCGTGCAGAGATCGCTGCCGTCGTCATCACCGGTGCCGGAACCGCCTTTTGCGCCGGAGCCGATCTTCGGGAACTGTCCCGGAATCGGGACCAGCCGATCGAGGAGGCGCGCCGGGACGCTCTCAGTCTGCTCAGCCTGTTCCGGCGGCTGGTCGAATATCCCAAAGCGGTAATTGCCGCCGTCAATGGGGCCACCGTCGGGGGCGGATGCGGCCTGGTTGGCGCCAGCGACCTGGCTGTGGCCTCCGAGAAGGCCTTTTTCGCCTTCGGTGAGGTCAGGGTGGGGATGGTACCCGCTCTGGTGAGTGTCCTGTTGCTCCGGTGCTGTCCCGAAAAGAAGGCGCGGGAGTGGCTTCTGACCGGACGGCGTTTTTCGGCACTGGAGGCACAAGGAGCGGGGCTGGTCAACGAAGTCGTACCCGCTTCTCAGTTACTGGATCGAGCTCAGCAGATCGCCGGGGAGATCGCCTCCAACAGCCTGGCGGCTCTGGCTCTTACCAAGGAGCTTATCCCTCGTCTTCCCGGTTTGGACCTGGAGACCGCCCTCTCTCTGGCGGCCCATTTCAACGCCCTGGCTCGCACCACCCAGGATTTCCGGGAAGGGGTCAAGGCTTTTCTGGAAAAGCGTCCCCCTGTCTGGACCAGAAGCCGCTGAGAATCGATCTAGCTTCCGCTCTCTTTCCGCTGCCGCAGGCATCCAATCGCTCCCAGATCGACGAGTCCCACTTCCCAGCTCATCGACCAAGCCCAAGCCCCGGCCGTTGACCTGCCGCCGAAAGGCCAATACACTCGGGCCCTTGATCCGCTCGGCAACCTGTGGGGGCCCAGGAATATGCAAATCGGAAGTGGCGAGTTTCGTTACGAATGGATCGAGGACTGGGCCCAAATTCCAGACACACCAAGCCGGCAAGAGGGATGATCTCATCATGCCATGGTGGTGACCGCGGCCGGGGAGATCGTGGGTGCGCATCCCGGCGATCCGAAGGTGCTTTTCTTCGATCCGGACGGAACGTTGAAACGGTCCTGGGATACCGACCTGAGGGAGATCCATGGGATGACCAGGGTGCAGGAAAACGGCAGCGAATACCTCTGGATCGTCGACACGGGATCGAAAGGCTACAAGCGCTTCGGGCACAACCCCTGACCCGAGATGGATCGCGTGGGACAGGTGGTCAAGATGAGCTTGGACGGGCAGCTGGTCCAGCGGCTGGAGACGCCGTCACTACGCACCTACGACGAGGTCCGCTACTCCCCCGCCGGCATGACGGTGTTCGAAGAGCGTCTGGGCGGAAACGGAGACCTATGGGTCACGGACGGGTATGGAGCCAGCTGGGTCCATCGCTACGACAGGAACGGTACTTATCTGGGCAGGATTACCGGGGAAGAGGGGTCGGCCGGCCACTTCAGCTGCCCTCATTCGGTATTCGTGGACACCCGCCGGGATCCTCGTTTGGTTGTGGCTGATCGAGCCAACGCACGATTCCAGGTTTATGACCTGGAGGGCGGCTTTCAAAAAGCCTTCGCGATCGGACTTCTTGACCACACCCAGCGCCATGGCGACTCACGACGATCTGCTGATTGCCGCTAAACTGAGGGCCCGCATCGCTCTCCTAGACGGCAAAGACGAGTGGATCGGCTACCTGGGAGACAATGAGCCGGTCTGCGATGCGGCGGGCTGGCCCAACCGCACCGACCGTGGTTGCTGGAAGGTTCAACAGCCCCCACGGGATGACCGTAGATCCAGCAGGGGACCTGTACGTGTCGGAGTGGCTGATCGGAGGCCGCTACATCAAACTGGCGAGGTATTGAGAGACGGCAGAAGCCGGCTTTCGTATAGGTAGCCGCACGGTTGGCTTACCGTCCGGCTGGCCGTTCCGGCAGCCTCCAGCCCATCTTGTCGGTTCGAAATTTGACCAGATCGGAGGAAGAGCATGAGAACCCATCGTTTCCACTGCCTGCTTTTGGTTCTAGGCCTGGCGCTGGCTGGGCCCGCCTGCCAGACGCCCGCTCCCGACTCGGAGACGGGCGAGGTCGGCGGAACGACGGCCGAACCGGAAGTCGAGGCTGAGAGCGAAGCAGGGGACGAGACGCCTACGGAGGGGAAAACGCCAGACGAGGTAACTCCCACCGCCGATGACAAACAGACCGCCGACGCAGAGCCACCCGTCCCGGAGTCAAAGAAGGCGCCTGAACCGGAACCGGATCAAACGATTCTGAGCCCCCGAGTGTTGCTCAGCAACCCCGGACTGGCCGATCGGCAGGCTCCCGACACCTTCCGAGCCCGCTTCGAGACCACCAGGGGCGCGTTTGTGATCGAGGCGGTTCGGGAATGGTCTCCCAGAGGAGCGGATCGATTCTACAATCTGCTGAGGGCCGAATATTATGACCGCACCGCGTTTTTTCGCGTAATCAAGGGCTTCATGGCCCAGTTCGGCATCCACAGCAACCCGCAGATCGGCCAGAAATGGGCCACCGCCCCGATTTCGGACGATCCGGTCGTAAAATCCAACCGGCGGGGCTATGTGACTTTCGCCATGGCCGGACCCGATACCCGCACCACCCAGCTGTTCATCAATTACGGGAATAACTCCAGGCTCGATCGACAAGGTTTTCCGCCCTTTGGCCGCGTCCTGGAAGGCATGAGCGTTGTGGATGCTCTGTATTCTGGCTACGGGGATGGGCCCCCAGGGGGGCAGGGGCCCAACCAGCAGATGATCCGCTACCAGGGCAACGCCTATCTGAAGAACCAGTTCCCCAAACTGGACTACGTGAAGAAGGCGCACCTGCTGGAGTAGACGGCTGGTCGAGTCAGAGCCTTCGCCGCGAAGCGACTCTCAATACTCGATCGGGTCCGGTTCTGCGGTGCGGCCGGTACTGAATCAAGCAATCCACGTGGTAGACCCAGAAGGGCAGAGCCAGCCGGCGGTCCTTTTTCTTCAGGGTGACACTCACGCGGTTGCGCCCCGACACTACTCCTTTTTGTAGAGCAACGCAGCCACGGCTCCGCTGATGATGATCTGGATCGTTGAGTAGATGAACCACGACAACGCCAGTGAATAGGGTATGGGCATCACAGCATAGGTGTCATAAGCGAATGGAATCGAGATCAGGAGACCGATCCAAAACCCATATCGGATGCCTTCCATCAAGCCTTTCCCTTCGTATCCCTTGGCAAAAATGCAGACGAACAGGAAAGCCCAAATCAAACCGTTCAAGATCATGATCCCATGTTTGATCTCAGCTGCCGGGCGCCACAGATTCTCGGTCTGCTCGTAAAGGCCCATCAACAGCACCTGGTGGATCAGATAACCCAGCGCCTGATGCACGATGAAAACGACCACCACCGCCAGAAGAAACCTCTTGGTGTTCATTCGCTTTTCCTCCCCCTGGACTGGCTTGTCTACTGCGTTGCTCCTCCCACAGCCCTGGCTCTGGGCCCGAAAGAGACTCAGTCGCGGTTTACGCCGGGCCCAACACGGAAGAAGCGGTTTCGATGTCTGGAACTGTAGCGCGGTCACCGGATAGAGAAAATGCCGGGACTTCCGGAAACGGACCTAGAGAGCTTGGTCCAAGGGGAAGCGGATGTGGCACGCGGAAGGGCTGGTGTGGCTATTCGTCTGCCGGGTTCCACCAGTGGTCGAGACGTTTCTGCAACTCTCTTCTCACCATCTGAAACACTGGATCTTTTGCCCGGTTATTTAACTCAGTGGGATCCCGTTCCAGGTCGAAAAGCATCGCCTCCTCGTCCGGCTCCGCGGATACGATGTACTTGTAGTGACCCCAGCGTATCCAGCGATAGAGCACCTCCCGGGCCGGCCGCTCCAGCTCAAGGGCGTAACCTCGGTAGATCTCCCCAAAGATGGCGCGAGGAGGCATGGGTTCTTTTCCGGATGCGAAGGGCAAAAGATTCATGCCGGGAAGATCCGGCTTCTTATCGGGAATTCCGGCAGCCGCCAGCAGCGTGGGCATCACGTCGATCGAGGTCACCAGATCGGGATGGGTGCGGGGTTGGATGTTTCCATCCCAGCGGACGAGGAGGGGGGTTCGAATGCCCTCCTCGAAAGGGGTGTTCTTACTTCGCACCGGGCTGGAGGGTGTTTGGGGGTCTTGCACCCAGCCGTTGTCAATCAGGAAAAGGACCAGGGTGTTCTCCAGAAGTAGTCGCCGCTGTAGAAAGGCCAGCAACTCGCCCACGGTCTGGTCGAACCAGGTGATGGCGGCGTAATAGGGCACCAGACGGGAGGGGATTCGAGGATCTGCCTCATGGAGGTTCAGATACTTATCAGGTGCGTTGTGGGGAAGGTGGGGCAAAAAAGGCGCATACCAGACGAAAAACGGCTGTCCCGCCCGGCTGCTCCGGTCGACGAAGTCATAGATCGGCTGCATGGTTTGGCGCCCGATAAGTAGTCCAGCGTCGCCGTTGCTGTGTCCCGAGCGCATGCCCAGGGCAGCAAAGACAGGCTCTTTTTCGATGGGGTGAGGCTTACCCAGCGTCATCCCCTCGTCAAAACCGGCATTGGCATAACTTCCCTCCCAGTGTTTGCCGGTTTGCAAGGTGCGATACCCGGTTTGGGCCAGCAGTCGGGGCAGAGTGGGGACTCTGCGGATCAGATAATTGGCCCGATGTCGGTTCTCGAGCGTGTGGGGTAAATCAAAGTACGGCCGATTGAAGTAGATACCGTTTTGGTGGGGATAAAGACCCGTCAGCAGGGTAGCCAGCGAGGGCCGGCAGATGCTGTAAGGTACGTAGCCGTTTACAAACCGGGCCGACTGGTTTGCCAAATCATCGATGTGGGGAGTACGAACCACTGGGTTGCCCATGAAGCCGAAGTCTGAGTAACCCTGATCGTCCGAGACGATCAGCAGCAGGTTGGGTGTTTTTGGCACGGGGCGGTTCTCGGCAACCGCCGCCGCCCAAGGCCAGCCCGACACTAGCATGAAGACGACGAATCGCGTTGGTAGCACTCAATGGCCCTTTCCGAATATTCTGCGACGCTCGTATCCTAGACGAAAGGCCTACCTTCGGGAAGGCACTTGCGCCTAAGCGGTCCAGCAGGTAGGAGTCTGGCGAAGATGTTTTATCAGTTTCCCTCGACTCGTTACGACTGGCGCTTCCGGCTGGCTGGTGTGCCCGTGTGCGTCAACCCTTTCTTTTGGGTGGTGACGGTCCTGTTGGGATCGGATTCGGGTAGCTGGTCGCACTTCGTGACCTGGACGGCGGCGGTTTTTATCTCCGTCTTCTTTCACGAAGTGGGACACGCGCTGTGTGCCCGAAGGTTTCATCACTGGCCCTACGTGACCCTCTACACCTTCGGGGGGATGACCAGCTATCACCCCGTTCTGGATGAACCGGCCTGGCGGCGGCTGGCGGTTCTGGCCTGCGGGCCGCTGGCAGGACTTTTGATGGCCTTCGGACTGATCGGACTCCATCATCTGCTGGGTGGTTTCTGGAGTGGATTTTTCACTCTGCTGGTCCATCAGGTCATTCTCGTCTCGCTGTTCTGGAGCTTTCTCAACCTGTTACCCCTCTGGCCCCTGGATGTGGGGCAGATCCCCACTTGTCTGGCCGACCGACCCGGTTGGCGAGGAGTCGTTAAGGGAACCCATGTGATTTCTGCCCTGGTGGCGATCCTTCTGTCCGCGGCAGCCTTGCTGCATCTCCACCGGATCCCCCCGGCTGTTTTTTTCGTCTATCTGGGGGTCTTGAACCTGGAAGGCTGGCGACACAAGTGACGCTGGGCCAGGGCTAGCTCCAAACGCGCTTTGAACAAGGAAGCACTTCTGCGGGCGCCAATGGTACGATGGGGCAAAACGGACGAGTTGGTATCGATACAGGACCTACTCGAGCCCCTCCGAGAGGCGCTGGCCGAAAAGCCGGGGCAGCGAGTCATCCTCTTCGGATCACGGGCTCGAGGAGAAGAGGACTGGCACAGCGACATCGATCTGGTGCTGGTGGCCGAGACAAAGCGGCCTTTTCCGGAGCGCTTCAAGGATTTCTGGGAGCTGATTTACGCCATGCTCCGGCCTGTCCAAATGCTCATTTATACCCCGGAGGAATTTAGCCGTTTGCAGCGGGAGAAAAACCTGTTTCTGAGACACGTGCTCAAAGAGGGCACCGTCATTTGTGAAGAGCCCAAGAAAAGAGGCAAAGTGCTGCCTGCTCCAGGCCCAAAATGATCTCGAATTCGCCCGTCTGGCCGTCCGTGAGAAATTCTTTGCACAAACCTGTTTCATTTCTCAGCAGACGGGAGAAAAGGTCCTGAAGGCCCTCGCCTACGGCCTGGGAGAACTCCTGGTCCTGACTCACTCCCTGTTCGAGTTGATCAAGCAACTGGAAACGCATTACCCTCAGCTGAATGAATTTTCGGAAAGGGCTGGAATTCTCGATCAGTACTACGTCCCCACTCGCTACCCAAACGGTCTCCAGGATGGTGTTCCCTTCGAGGTTTTTAACCACTGGATTCCGGTTTGATGTTGTTGATTTAAAATGGATTAAAGGTTAATTAACTATAATGTTATAGTCGCTCTACTCCTATCCTCCCTACAAACAAATGTTTTAGCCGTCTTCCGAACAAGTTCCGCTGCCCCCACTTTTGTGAGCGTTTCGGTCGGTTTTTCTCCTCCCTGGCCAACATCTCGCCCAGAGTCTGGTACTCCAGCGCCGTAACCTGCAAGCGTTCTAAGAATCGCGTACAGGCGCGCGGGAGGTCGCACCGGAAACTTCACATAGGCCACCAGCAAGTACACACACAGTGCCACCCACACCTGGGTCATCACGGCATTGGCCGTGGTTGCCCAGAAAACTCTTGATCTTCAGGTGCTGCTTGACCCATTTGAAGAACAGCTCGATTTGCCTGCAAGACTTATAGATCGTGGCCACCACACCCACTGTCAGATGGAACAGGTTGGTCAAGAAGGCGTAGAGCCGCCTCGTCTCTGGATCCCGGTAGCCGATACGGCGCAAGGGAGTGGAGAAACATTGCGCAGCGACCCCTGTCAGACGAATGACTTGGTCCGATATCACCGCCTGCTGTGAGTCCACCTGCCGCTGTTGCAGGACCCGGTAACGCGCGTTGCGCTTCTTCCGGGTCACGAAGTACACTCCTTGGTGGTGCAACTGGTCAAACCAGGGGTAGTCGACATAGGCTTGGTCAAAGGTCAGGATGCTGTCCGGTTCGTAGCGCTCGCCTCGCCCCACCTCGATCTCGTGCTGGCCACCCGGGGGCATCACACAGAAGCTGGGGATGTGTCCTGCGTGATCCAGCATCAGATGTAATTTGATCGCCCCTTTCCGCTTGCGAAACTTCGGCCAGTCAAAGACTTTCAGGCACAGGTTGATCACCGTCGCATCCAGACTGTAGACCCGATGGGGGAAGGCGAACCCCTGAGCCGGTGCCTGATGCCGACAGCGCCGGTACAGACAGAAAAACAGCTCCCACAAGATCGCCCTGGGGTCGTTTGTGGTTGGCATCGGACAGTGTGGAGCGACCGCCCCCTGCCCCACTTTCTGCAGCTTCCATCACCCTGCATCTAAATCGGTTACCAGATCCCTCAAGCTATGCTGTCCGGTTAACTGCCCGAAAAAAGCGCCACGAACTGCCCCCAGCACGACAACTTCCGCACCTCCTTGTCGCCTTGGTGTTGCTCACGATGGTGCGAAACTCATCCCGCGGGACATGCTGCAGCAGCTGATGCAGGACTGACGTGTACTTGGCCATGGGGGTCTCCTTGGTTCTTGGCTTTTCCAACAACCAAGAGTCTAACCAAGGCCCGGCCCCTACCCCCAAATCCAGTGCCATTGTTCCAGCCCCCCCCCCTTTCCCACCCTGGCCGGAAAAGCCCCTCATACAAGGCATTCTAGGTACTCCCTAAAAAATTAACCGGTCAGCACCGGTTCTTAACGAAAAGCAGGCCCAGGAAGCGGTAGCGAGTGCAGATTCCCTGGTCAGGCTGAGCCGGGAGCTACTTTCCAGCCAATGAGACGGGCTCCGGTCAGGACAATCGGAGTGTGAAATCGAAGCGGTCCCGCAGTCGGTGGACTTGGCCTTTTCGGGCAACTCCAGTCGCTCCCAGGTCCTGCAGAGTGGGAACGGGCATTTCCGGATCACTTCTCGGTTGAAAAATAATTGAGCGCTGCTACAATACGCACCGTTGTCGCAAGAGGGTTCGTGAGAGGGAGGGATACATGTTTTTGTCGCTGACGATCTGGGCGATCACCCTGATTACCGCCATCTTGTTTGCCTCCGGCCGCTGGTGGTTTCCGGAGTCCGCTTCGGTTCATGGCGTTACCATCGACCGCCAATTCTTAGTCACTCTGATCGTCACGGGAGTGGTCTTCATCGTCGCTCAGGTAGCTCTGGGATATCTCATCCTGCGTTACCGAGAGAAAGCTGGCCGAGAGGCCAAATACACCCACGGAAGTAACAGCATCGAGGTGCTTTCAACAGTGGCCACGGCTGTGCTGTTTTTTGCCATGGTGCTTGCGGGGCTGCAGTCTTTCAGCGATCTGTATCTGACCGCGGCGCCCGAGGATGCCATACCCATCGAGGTGACAGGCCAGCAGTTCGCCTGGAACATCCGCTACCCGGGGCCGGACGGAAAATTCGGCCGAACGAATCCGGAGCTGGTCGACGACGCCGTGGGCAACCCGCTGGGATTGGACAATGCCGATGCGGCGGCTCTGGACGACATTGTGGTCCCCACCATGGCGATTCCAGTCAATCGTCCGGTCAAATTGATCTTGAAGTCCAAGGACGTCACCCACAGTTTTTCCGTCCGCGAGCTACGGGTCAAACAGGACACCGTTCCCGGGATGGTCATCCCCATCCACTTCACGGCCAACCAGACGGGGACCTTCGAAATCGCCTGTGCCGAACTGTGCGGGATGGGACACCACCGCATGCGTAGTTCCATCGAAGTGCTCTCGGACCAGGAATACAGCGAGTGGCTCCGAGAACGGGCTAATTACTGACTCGATCGTGAAAGTTCATTAGAGGGGTGAAAGCCATGGCGGAAAGCGCCGCGACTCATGCCGTCGGACACCACGCTCCCCAGGGATTTGTCCGCAAGTACATCTTCAGCCTGGATCACAAGATCATCGGCATCCAGTACTATCTGTTAGCCCTGTTTTCGGTCTTCGTCGGGATGTTGCTTTCGGTTTTGTTCCGGTTCAACCTGGCCTGGCCGGGCACCGAGCTCCCCATCTTGGGGACGCTATTCCCGGAGGGAGCGCCGGGCGGAGTAATGACCCCGGAGTTTTATCTGGCCATGCTCACCATCCATGGCACCTTGATGGTGTTTTTTGTGTTGACGACGGCCCCTCAGTCGGGGTTCGGCAACTATTTCCTGCCCATCCAGATTGGGGCCGAGGACATGGCTTTCCCGACCTTGAACATGCTCTCCTTCTGGTTCACCTTTCTAGCGCTGGTGGTCCTGCTGGCTTCCTTCGTGGTAGTGGGAGGACCTCCCATCTCCGGCTGGACGGCCTATGCGCCCTTGAGCGCGCTGGGTCAGATCGCGGGACCGGGCCTGGGCCTGGGACAGACCTTGTGGGTGTTCAGCATTGCCATCTTTTCCGTAGCCTCCCTCTTGGGCGCCCTGAACTTCATCACCACCACCATCGATCTGCGCACCAAGGGCATGTCTCTGATGCGGCTCCCCCTCACGGTCTGGGCCTGGTTCGTGACTGCCATTCTAGGGCTGCTGGCTTTTGGCGTTCTCCTGGCGGCGGGCGCGTTGCTACTGCTGGACCGAATGGCGGGAACCAGTTTTTTTATTCCGGGCGGACTGGTTGTCAGCGATCAGGTGATTGACCACAAGGGAGGCTCGCCCCTGTTGTGGCAACATCTTTTCTGGTTCTTCGGCCACCCGGAGGTCTACATTGCCATTCTGCCAGGCATGGGTGTGACCTCTCACGTTCTGTCCACCTTCGCCCGCAAGCCGGTTTTTGGCTATCGGGCCATGGTGTACGCCATCCTCGCGATCGCCATTCTGGGTTTTGGGGTTTGGGGACATCACATGTTCGCCAGCGGAATGAGCCCTTACACGGCCATCCTTTTCTCGCTCATTACCACGGCCATCGCGGTGCCCTCGGCCATCAAGACGTTCAACTGGCTGGGGACCCTGTGGGGAGGGAAAATCAGGCTTGAACCGGCGATGCTTTTTTCTCTGGGCTTCGTCTCGCTTTTCGTGGCAGGAGGGTTGAGCGGGCTGTTTTTGAATCAGCCGTCCGTGGATCTTTACCTGCACGACACGTACTTTGTGGTGGCCCACTTCCACATGATCATGGGGTTGGCGTCGATTTTCGGGATCTTCGCCGCCACCTATTTCTGGTTTCCGAAGATGTTCGGCCGCCATCTCAACCGGGCTTTGGGCAAGCTCCACTTTTGGCTGACCTTCGTCGGTGCGTACGCCATCTTCATGCCCATGCACTTTCTGGGGATGGTAGGCAATCCCCGGCGCTATCCGGAATTGACGGCTTTCGAATTTCTGAAACCCCTGCACGACATGCACGTTTTCATCAGCATAGCGGCGTTCATCACCATTGCCGGCCAGTTCATCTTCCTTTTCAACTTTTTGTGGGGATTATGGAAGGGAAAGAAGACTGAGGACAATCCCTGGGAAGCCACCACTTTGGAGTGGGGAATCCCCTCCCCGCCACCTCACGACAACTTCGCAGGAGACATACCGGCCGTCTACCGGGGACCCTACGAATACAGTGTGCCGGGTGCGGCGCGGGACTACCTCCGGCAGGCCGACTCAGAAGTCTCGGCAGAATGATTCGATGGCTACGATTGCACCCCCTCCACTCGAACTGAAACGGAGAGAGCGGCAGCATGATGCCGGCGCCGGCGGTCCTGGGCGGAAAGGTCTCGGTGGGGGAGACGGTCCACAGCAGGGCGATTCTTCTAACCGCCGCTACTACACCGGCATGTTGGTCGCACTAGGTGGCATTACCATGCTCTTTGTCGCCTTTACCAGCGCCTACGTGGTTCGTAAGGGTTTGTCCAACGACTGGCAGGCTACTCCCCTTCCTTCCGTACTGTGGGCCAGTACCGTGATTCTGCTGGGGAGTAGCTGGACTCTGGAGAAAGCGCGCAAATCCTTGCCCGAACAGAGACCATTCTTGCGCTGGTGGTCAGCGACCACCATTCTTGGCTTGCTCTTCTTGGCGGGGCAGCTGGCGGCCTGGGCACAGCTCCGGGCCGGTGGAATGTATGTCAGCACCAACCCGAGCAGCTCGTTTTTCTACGTCCTAACGGGGGCGCATGGCGTTCACCTGGTGGGAGGAGTGACGGCCCTGCTGTATCTTTCCTGGAAATTCTTACGAGGCAAGTTTTCGCGGGCGACTCCGCGGACTGCCGTGGGAGTAATGTCCATCTACTGGCATTTCATGGACGTCTTGTGGGTTTATCTGTTCCTGCTGCTTTTGCTGTGGAGGTGATTGGATGGCCAATCTAGGTTCTGAACAAGCCGCCGTTTCCCCCTGGTTCGGGGGGGCTTCCCCCTTCGCTATTGGCTCCAAGAAACTGGGGATGTGGCTCTTCATTGTGTCCGATACGCTGACCTTTTCCTCGCTCCTGATGGCCTATAGCTATCTGAGGGTGGCCAACGAGGACTGGCCCCGGCCCTTCGAGTTCTGGCCGAGCATCGTCATGTCCAGCGTCATGACCTTCTGTTTGCTCTCCAGTTCCTTGACCATGGTCATGGCTGTCCTCTCCAGCCAGCGCCAGCAGCGCAAGGCAACCGTCTGGTGGTTGCTGGCCACCATACTGGGGGGCTTGTTGTTCATTGTGTTGCATGCGAACGAATGGAGAGAACTCATTCATCACGGGGTTACTCCGTTTGGCAACCCTTGGGGCGTGCCTCTTTTCGGCGCCACTTTCTTCGCGCTCACGGGTTTGCACATGACGCACGTCACGGGAGGCGTTATCTACCTGGGCATCATTGCCTACGGATTCGGCAAGGGGAAATATAGGCCAGAGGACGTGGAGATCAGCGGCCTTTATTGGCACTTTGTAGACCTGGTTTGGATGTTTATCTTCCCGCTGGTCTATTTGCTGTCCAGCAAAACCTGAGCGAAGCCTGCAGGAGGAGCGAGATCATGGCAGAATCGACTGGGCACGCGCCCCACGGTAACCGACTTTACTATACGGTGTGGACGGGATTGCTCGTCCTCACGGTGGTGGAGGTGATCTTGGCCTATCAGTACCTGTCGGCGAGCGTCATGTTGATTCTGCTGGTGGGCCTGTCATTTGTGAAAGCGAGTTTGATCGTGGCTTACTTTATGCACCTGCGCTTCGAGCGCTTCAGCTTGTTCATGACCCTGATCCCGGCCACGATGTTTTGTATTTTGATGTTGGTGATTTTCTTGCCAGACGGACTCCGGCTGCTACAGTTGCGACCCTGATCCTCGAGGGCAGGACGATTGGTTGGAAGAGGGGGATGAGCCACCTGGCACCAAAGAAAAGGAATTGGAGATGGGGGCGCAGTCAAAAAAGAGGAGACGGTATGGTCTCCTGCCTTCTTCTCCTGCTGCCCGCTGTTCACTATCCAGTCCTGGGTCAGGGATGTGCGATGTGCAAAGCGGCAGCCGAGTCGCAGGGGAACTCCGCTGCAGGCGCTCTGAACGCAGGTATTTTGGTGCTTCTTTTCCCTCCGCTGTTGATTCTGTCGGCCATCGTTTTTATGGCAGTGTGGCATGACAGAGAACCTTGAATCGTTCGTCCTATATTGAGCAAATCCAGAGATCGGATGGTTTTCTCTAGGTTCGATTTTTTTGGTAACATGTGGTGCGGGAAGGCTGGCCTAGGCTGGCCTCGACAGGGGAGAGTCGTGATTGGGTATTTCTGGAAATGAATAGTGGATAGGAGGAGTGTGAATTGCGGAGCACGGCGTGCGTAGTGAGGCGCTGGCGCACTTGTTCGGATTTTGAACTCCGGACTCCATGCTTACACTAGGTGGGAATTTCGCGTTATGGCTAGAGCGCAGTCGAAGCCCAAGGCTCCGGGCGATACCGACAAGGGGTTGATCCGCCGCCGCCAGTTTGCCTGGACCTGCGTATTCGGGTTCCTGGGGGCCAACTTATTGATGACCCTGAGGTTTTTCTTTCCTCGCACCCTTTTCGAACCGAAAACCTCCTTTCGCATTGGTTACCCCGGTGATTTCGGGTTCGGTGTAGATACCCGTTTCCAGCAGAAACACCGCATCTGGGTGGTTCGCAACACGGAGGGAGTCTTCGTGATCTTCGCGCGCTGTACTCACCTGGGTTGCACTCCGGATTGGGTGGCGGGCGAGAACAAGTTCAAATGCCCTTGCCACGGAAGCGGCTACGACGGCGAAGGCATCAATTTCGAAGGACCGGCTCCCCGCCCGATGGATCGGGCCAAGGTGGAATTGGACGCCGAAGGACAGATCCGGGTAGACATCAGCCAACTATTCCAGTGCCCTCCGGGCGCCGAGTGTCAATTTCAGAGGTCGGGGGCGTTCGTTTTCGTATAACCGTCAAATCCGATTCCGCTTGCGGAGAGGTTGGATGCCGAAACAGCAAGAAAGCAGTCCTGAAAGCCAGCAGGCGCCGCCGGAACAGAAATCCCTGCGGGAAAAAATTCAGGCCGCGCTGGAGCCCTTCATCGAAAAGGGCAAAGAGGATCTTCGCTCGGCCAAGGATTACAAGCGCACCCAGCTATGGAAGTCCGTCTTTCGTCACAAACTGGACGATACTCCACGTAACCGGGCGCTGGCGATCCTGACCAATGTTTTCCTCCACTTGCACCCTGCCAAAGTGAACCGGGATGCGGTTCGCTTTCGGTTTACGTGGGGGATGGGCGGGCTCACCTTCTACCTCTTCTTTGTTCTAACCATCACCGGGATCTTCTTGATGTTTTACTATCACCCGACCAAGGGCCAGGCCTATCAGGACATCATGTACCTGGAAAACGATGTGCCCTTTGGAGGGTTGCTGCGCAACATGCACAGATGGGGCGCTCACCTGATGATCATCACCGTTTGGCTGCACATGTTCCGCGTTTTTTTGACGGGTTCTTACAAGACCCCCCGCGAGTTCAACTGGCTGGTCGGCGTCATCTTGCTGGTTTTGACCTTGTTGCTCTCCTTCACCGGTTACCTGCTGCCCGATGATCAGCTGGGTTTCTGGGCGGTAACGGTGGGCACCAACATGGCTCGGGCTACTCCGCTTCTGGGTCATGAAGGGCCGTTCGGGCCCGAGTTGGGGATGACCCCTTATAACGACGTCCGTTTCGCCCTGTTGGGGGGATCGATCGTGGATGCAAACGCTCTGCTGCGCGCCTACATCTGGCACTGTATTGCGATCCCTTTGATTCTCTCGGTGTTCCTGGCGGTGCATTTCTGGAGGATTCGCAAGGACGGCAGTATCTCTGGGCCGGCGCCGGTGGTCCTGGAATCCGAGATCCGTCCGCCGCGGAGGGGCTGATTTTTGATGCCGTGGAGCGCAACCCGAAGGCGGCTCCGGGGCAACCGGAAGTCCTGAAATGCCGCTTTTCTATCCATGACAAGCCTCTCGGTGCGAAAGAACTGACATGAATTGGTATCAGCTCTGGGAGATAGTCTCCTTACCAGACAACATCCCCATCGTGGGTCTAATTTTCCTGGTCCCTTTCTTCATCTGGTACAGCTTTCGGCAGGCCAAGGCCACCGACCGGCTGATCGAGCGGCTGGGAAAGGATCCAAAATTGGCCAAAGAACACCACCGGAAAATCGAACCCTTCCGGGAGGGATGGGAACAGAAGGTCTACGTTTGGCCCTATCTGCTGCGGATGGAGTTTCTGGCAGCCATTATCATCACCGTGATCCTGATGATCTGGTCTATTACCCTGAACGCCCCCTTAGAGGAGCCCGCCAATCCCAACCTGACCATGAACCCGGCCAAAGCGCCCTGGTACTTTCTGGGCCTTCAGGAAATGCTGGTCTACTTCGACCCGTGGATTGCGGGAGTTGTCATGCCCACCCTCATTCTTTTGGGCCTGATGGCCATCCCCTATGCCGACGCCAATCCGCTGGGCAATGGCTACTACACCTACCGCCAGAGAAAATTCGCGATCCTCGCTTTCTACTTCGGTTTCGTAGTCCTGTGGATCTCGATGATCATTATTGGAACCTTTATCAGAGGGCCGGGATGGATGTGGTTCTGGCCCGGACAAACCTGGGACCATCACCGCCTAGTTTTCGAGACCAACCGCGACCTGCACGAAGTCCTGGGGGTCAGCGGCCAGCCCTGGGTCTTTCTGGTCGGCGCGGCCGCGGTCGTTCTTTACTTCGTGGTTTTCGGTTGGCTGGTGCACAAGCTTGTCCTGTGGAACGAATTCAACCGCAAGATCTATAAGCGCATGACTTTACTGCAGTACCTAACGCTGCAGTTCTTCATGCTCACCATGTTGGCGTTGCCGGTGAAAATGATTCTACGCCAAGCTTTTCGCATTAAGTACGTTTTGGTCACGCCATGGTTCAATATCTAAGCAAATTTCGCAGCTGGTGGAGGTCGCGCCGCCTCGAAGATCAGCCGGTCCCCAAAAAGGATCCTGTCATCCACGCCTCGCTGGCCACCCAGATCGCCATCTGGTCGCTGCTGTTGATGGCCACGCTGCTGTGGGCCCTTTACGAGGAAGCTTTCGGACTGAGGCCCTGGCGCGACTATCAAGCCGAATTCGCGCAGCTCTACCGGCAAGCTCTGATCAAGCTGAGACCGCAGCGAGCCAGCCAGGAAAAAAGCCTGTACACCTCCGCTGGATATGAGGCCCTTTCCAGCCAGCTGCAGGAAGTTGAAGAGAAGATCCAACTTCAGTTGGCTGAGATCGAACAAGAAGAAAGAATCTTGTCACAGCAGTTGGCGGCGATTACGAAACTCTTTACCACGGCACGCAGTCGGATCCAGGCCAAGATTTACGAGGTAGAGACCGCGAATCCCTCCGCCAGGGAGGGACTTCAAGAGGACCTGAAGAACTTGCGGAAGGGCCCTTATGGGGTTCTCCTACCTTCCAAATCCGGCCAAGGCCCGACCAGCGCGAGCTACAACTATGAGGAGTTCAAGCAGGAGTTCAACTCCCTGAAGGCTCGCCAGGGCCAGCTGCAGGCACGCAAGGTAGAGCTGCTTAGAGAGTCCGGCCGTCTGCGCCGAGAACTGACCCGATACACACGATTGCGGATCACCGGGTTGACGGAATCCCAGGTCGACGGGCTGATCAGCCGACTCAATGAATCTCCGGTAGAAATCAAGCAGATCCACAACGAGGAGATGAATCTGGTCGACCGCTGCGAATCCTGCCATCTGGGAGTCCGAGAGCTGGTGACCCTGACTGCGGAAGACATGGGAGGAAAGAGGGCTTTTGTCAGTCACCCCAATACCCGGTTGTTCGATATCCACGACCCGGAAGTGTTCGGCTGCTCTCCCTGCCACAACGGCAACGGAGTTGGTACCACCAGCATTAAGAGGGCCCACGGTCTGTACAAGCATTGGCTCTGGCCTCTGCATACGAGTGAAAATTTTGAGGCCGGGTGTCTGCAATGCCACGAGTCGGATCGACGGCTTGACATGGCTTCGGTGCTCAACGGTGGCAAAGGACTTTACAATAATCTGGGCTGCTGGGGATGCCACCCCAGAGTCGGTTTCGATGTCGAGCCCAGAGAAATCCGAGAGAACCACAAGGCCATCACCGATCTGCAAGTGGACCGGGAAGAGCGCGATCTGAGAATCCAGCGGATGATCGCCCAGGCCGATGTGGTCGACAGCAATGAAGAGGCCAACCGTCTCTATGCGGAAGCCCGAAATCTGACGATGAGTCTGGGCGACATGGATGCCGAGCTTGAGCAGCTGAACGCGCGCTCTCACGGGCTCCTGCAGGAAGTCAAGAAAGTGGGCCCCAACCTGAAAGACGTGCGCCTAAAGCACCGTTCCGAGTGGCTTCCCGCCTGGATCAAGGACCCCCACGCCTTCCGGCCCACCACCAAGATGCCGCAGTTCAGGCTGGAAGACGATCAGGTCCAGCCGATCGCCGCCTTCATCTGGCAATCGGGTCTCCAGGAGCAGCTGGAGTCGCAGCGGAAGGGGGATCCCGAGGCGGGCCAGCAGCTCTTCAAGGAACGCGGCTGCATGGCTTGCCATGCCACTGGAGAAGGGGATCAGGCGGTTGGCGGCACCTTTGCCGCCAACCTGAGCCGGGTGGGCGAAAAGGCAAAATACGCCTACCTGGTGCGCTGGATCCACAACCCGCGAGAGCGGACTCTTCCCTACTGTCCCATTCACCAGCGCGACATTACGCCGGAGGACTACGCCAGTCAGGGCCTTCCCGTGAAGTTCGACACTGAGAACGACCAGTGCCCGCTGGGAGATCACCTGCTCGTGGTGCAAAACGCCACGGTGATGCCCAGTTTGCGCCTTAGCTGGGATGAGGCTCGAGACACAGCCAGCTACTTGATCTCCCTGTCCAACCAGGAAACTCATTACCCGGATGCACCCTATCTGGAGGATCCGGAATTGTTCCAAAAGGGACGCTTTCTGGTTCGCCATTTTGGATGCGCCGGCTGCCACGAGATTGCCGGACTGGAAGCGGAAGGCAAAATTGGCACGGAGTTGACCAAGGAAGGCAGCAAACCCATCGAGCGCCTCGATTTTGCGCTTCAGACCCAACGGGCCAAACGGGGGGGGTGGTACAACCACAAAGGCTTTTTCGAGCGCAAGCTGGCCGATCCGGCCATCTATGACGAGGGCAAGATCAAGGAACCGCTCTTCAGGCTGCGAATGCCAAACTTCGATCTGCAGCCGGAAGAGATCGACCAGTTGACTACTTTTCTGCTGGGCAGCGTCGATTCCAAGGTTCCCGAGAAATTCTTCCATCGTCCCTCCGACCGGCGGCAGGACATCCAAGCCGGATGGTGGATCGTGACCAAATACAATTGTGTGGCTTGCCACGAGTTCACGCCGGGTCAGCAGACCGTTCTAGAGGATTTACCCCCATATCAGGAGGTGGATGGGCGCGAGAAGTTGCCTCCCAGCTTGGTGGGCCAGGGCTCTCGAGTCGACCCGGATTGGCTGGCCAGATTTCTCAAAAACCCTACTCTGAACAAAACCGAAGTCCACACCAACGGAGTCCGGCGTTACCTGCAAGTGCGGATGCCTTCGTTTCATCTCTCCGACGGAGAGGTTCAGGAACTGGTGCGTTTCTTTAGTGCCTTAGCCAAGCAACCTCTGCCCTATATGCCGCCCGATCTGGAACCGCTTTCCTCCAGGGAAATGGCGATGGCGCGGGAGCTCTTCAGCCATCCGTCTGCTCCCTGCCTGCGCTGCCACGCCACCGGGGATCCGGTCGGGGATCGCACCGCCACAGCTCCCAACTTTCTACTGGTCAAGGAACGCCTGAAGCCCGACTGGACGGAGCGTTGGATCGTACATCCGGAAATCATCCGGCCAGGAACGGCCATGCCTTCGGGATTGTTCCAGTGGGATGGCGAACGCTGGGTCTTCGCTCTGGCCCAGTTGGACAACTTCCAAGACTATCCCAAAGATCATGCCGACCTTGTGGTACGATACATGTTCCAGTTTACTGTCGAGGAACAACGCCGGCTGAAGGGAATGCAACCTGCAGCGGTGCCCAGCGGGGACTCATGAAACCCGGGAATTGTAAACCGTTGGTCTAGGATGAGAACTCCTGCTTTGAGGAAAGAAGGATGCGTATGCTAAAGCGTTTTTCTGGCACTCTGTGGATCGCGGCCGCGGCCCTGATCCTGAGCTGCGGCAGCGGAGATATGGAAATCCCCACCGAAACTGCTGTTCCTGCTGACGAACCAGCCGCCAAGACGCTCGATCTTTCCCAGGCGGGCAATGTCACCGGTAAGGTGACATTTAGCGGCCAGGCGTCCCGTCCCGCACGGCTGCGGATGGGAGCGGATCCCAATTGCGAAGCCGCTCATTCCTCACCGGTCTACTTTCAGCAGGTGGAGGTCAGTGAGAGCGGTACCTTGAATAATGTTTTCGTCTGGGTCAAACAGGGCTTGGAAGGGTACCGGTTCGATCCGCCCAAGGAGCCGGTCACTCTCGACCAGAAAGGATGCCTCTATCGACCGCGTGTGTTCGGCGTACAGACTCGCCAGGATATTCAAATCCGCAACAGCGATCTCACTACGCACAACATTCACCCGCTCCCTCAAAACAACCGGGAGTGGAACCAGTCGCAACCGGCCCAGGGAGCGCCTCTCCTACGATCCTTTCCTCGCCAGGAAATCATGGTCCCCGTCAAGTGTAACATCCACCCCTGGATGCGGTCCTACATTGGAGTGGTGTTACATCCTTACTTTGCCGTTACCGGTCCCGAAGGTGCATTCCAGTTGAAGGACTTGCCCCCCGGCGAATACACGCTGGAAGCCTGGCACGAGAAGCTGGGCACCACGGAGCAGAGAGTCACGATTGGGCCCAGCGAAGCCAAGAAAGTGGACTTCTCGTTCCAAGGATAAACGAAACCGTCGGTCTATTTTGGAATCCGAGGAGGGGGCGCCGGGATCACCATCCGCGCCCCCTTTTTACTGCGGGAGGTTGAAAAGGTCGAAACCGTCATCCGGGACTGCAGGCTGTAACCCATGTCTTCTACACACTCTGCGCCCCCTGTCCATCGACAGGCCTTGCATCGCTTCGCCGTCCTGACGGCTGGCGCCACCTTCTTACTGATTCTGACTGGAGCCCTGGTTACGAGCAATGATGCGGGGCTCTCCGTACCCGATTGGCCCCTCTCTCACGGCAGCCTGATGCCGGAGATGGTGGGAGGCGTTTTCTACGAACACGGCCACCGGTTGGTGGCCGCCACTGTGGGTGTGCTCACCCTCGTTTTGTGCCTGCTTCTGTGGAAATGGGAGACGCGTCGCTGGGTGCTTTTTCTGGGGCGGTGGGCACTGTTGGCGGTGATCGCCCAAGCGCTGCTGGGTGGAACCGCCGTCTTGTACCTGCTTCCGCCGGCCGTTTCGGTCTTTCACGCCTGTTTGGGCCAAATTTTCTTTTGTCTGACCGTGGCCTTGGCGTTGGTAACCTCCAGATGGTGGATCCATTCCCAAGCCGTCCACTGGGCCGGCTTTCGGCCGACGGGGAATTATGGCGGCAAATCTTTCCGGTTGGCCTTGGCGACTTCCCTGGCCGTTTTCCTCCAACTCATCCTAGGAGCCACCCTTCGCCACTCGGGCACGGTGAGAGGAACCAAAGGGGCAGAGCTGGGTACCTTGGCCCTCACCCCTCATCTGGCCGGAGCGGTGCTGGTTGCCGTCCTGAGTCTCGTTACTTGGAACCTCCTGTCCCGGGATGTCTTCCAGAATCGCATTCGCAGGCTCAGTGTGGCTCTGGTGATCCTGCTGGGCTCGCAGCTGGTTTTGGGGGTGGGAGCTCTTTTTGTCAGGTTGCAGGCTCCCCAACGGGTTCAGCCTGTGACCGGCCAGGTCCTGATCACCACCGCTCACGTGGGCACAGGTGCCCTCATGCTGGCTTTGGGCCTGATTCTAACGCTGATTCTGACGCGATCGCAGGTCCTCTCTGGAGCAGCTGAAGGGACGTCTTCCGAGGGAGCATTCCCTTCATGAAAGTGGATGCCGCGAAGGCCGCTGAAGCGAAGCATCGAGTTTCAGAGTCGTCCCTGGCGGGCCGCCTTGCGCCCTACTGGGAGCTGTCCAAGCCGCGAGTCACCCTGATGGTGGTCCTGACCTCCTCCGCCGCCTTCTATCTGGCTTCGGCTCTACCCATCGACTATCTGCTCATGTTCGAGGTAGCCATCGGTACAGCCCTGCTGGCGGCTGGAACCTCCGGTCTGAACCAGCTACTGGAAAGAGAAGCCGATGGCAAGATGCGCCGGACCTCGGGCCGTCCCCTGCCATCGGGTCGAATCCAGCCTCGCCAGGCCCGTAACTTTGGCTTGGTGCTTTTGGCTCTGGGCGTGGGCTATCTGGCCTGGGTGGCGCACGTTTCCACTCCTCTGTTGGGATGTCTGACCGTCACGACCTACCTGTGTCTATACACCCCTTTGAAGCGCAAGACCCATCTGTGCACGGTGGTGGGAGCCGTGCCGGGCGCCCTGCCACTTCTCATGGGCTGGGCCGCCGCTCGTGGAGAAGTGGACGCCCAGGGCTTGGTGCTGTTCGTCATCCTCTTCGCCTGGCAGTTTCCCCACTTTCTTTCGATTGCCTGGATTTACCGTGAGGATTACTTGAGGGGAGGGTTCGTGATGCTGCCCGTCGCCGACTCTCAAGGGAAGCGAACGGGCGGTCTCATCCTGGGTTTCAGCGCACTGCTGCTGTTGCTCACCATCCTGCCGAAGACGTCGGGGCTGGTGGGCAATCTCTATCTAGCGGGGGCTCTTTTTCTCGGTACGATCTTTCTGTTGCTGGCTTTGCGGGTGGCCTTGTCTCCATCGCGGCAATCGGCCAAACAATTGCTTCGGGCCTCGGTCATTCACCTTCCGTTGCTGCTGATCCTGATGATGGTGGACAAGGGAGGGGGCTAGTACTTCGTTGCGGGCATAGAAGTATGTTTGCGGATGGGGCCTGTGCAGTGAGGTCGAGGAAGGATTCCCGCAACGAGGTATTAGGAGTCGCAGCTATGACAGACTCAAGACTCAGGTCGGCGCCACGGCCCCGGCTCGAAGTTGCAGATCGGATGGAAGCACTCACTTGACGGCAATTGACATCGACAAGATCAGTTTCAGTTACGGCCGGCGGGTGGCCTTGGAGCAGGTCAGCCTGCAGATCCGCCAAGGGGAGATCTGCGGTCTCCTGGGACCCAACGGAAGCGGCAAGAGTACACTGTTTCGCATTCTTTGCACCTTGCTGGAGCCCGATTCCGGAAGCGCTCGCATCGCCGGATGCGATCTGATGAAGAACCCTGCAGCGATTCGACGGCGGGTGGGGGTGGTGTTCCAGTCCCAGAGCCTCGATCCGCACCTGACGGTGCGAGAAAACCTCATCCACCAGGGACATCTACATTGTCTTTACGGGAGGCAACTACAGGATCGAGCCGCGTCGCTGCTGGCGCTTCTGGGTCTGGATGAGCGCAGCCGGGATCGTGTGTCGGAGTTGTCGGGAGGTCTCCGGCGACGCCTGGAACTGGCCAAGAGTCTGCTGCACCGCCCGCAAGTGTTACTCCTGGATGAACCCACCCTGGGTCTGGACCCCGGGGTCCGTTACCAGCTCTGGGAACACTTGAAAGGGCTGCGTGAGAGTCAGGGTCTCACCCTATTCCTGACCACCCACCTCATGGACGACGCCGAGCGCTGCGACCAGTTGGCCATCTTGAACCAGGGACGGTTGATTGTGACCGGCACCCCGGACGAGCTCAAGGAAAGCATCGGAGGTGACGTTCTCACCGTCCAGGTGCTCGACCCGGAGGAATTCAGCCGCCAGGTTAGAGAGAGACTCAATTGTCCCGCCGAAGTGGTCGACGGGGTAGTGCGACTGGAGCTTCGGAGGGGCCATGAGTTTGTGGCTAGGCTGGTGGAGGCGTTCCCAGGTCGAATTGTCGCCGTTACCGTGGGGAAGCCAACCCTGGGAGACGTCTTCGTTCGTGAAACCGGGCGGCAGCTCGAGCCCGAGGAACACTTGGCCTAGACGCCGTCGTCTCGACACAAATACGACCAGCCGACAACCTCAGAAAGGAGCCAGGAATGAACCCGCTACTGGAACTGCAGAAGTTCGGCCAGAGCTATTGGCTGGACAATCTGACGCGGCGCATGATGCTGGACGGAGAACTGGAGCGACGGGTGCAGCAGCAGGGCCTCAGGGGAGTCACCTCCAATCCGGCGATTTTCAACAAGGCCATCTCCGGGAGCGACGACTATGACGATCAGATTCGGGAACTGGTCGACGCTAAACTTTCCGTACAGGACATATACGAGCGGTTGGTAGTCTCGGACGTACAACGGGCTTGCGACATTCTGCGGCCCGTGTACGACCAGTCGCAGGGAGAAGACGGTTTTGTCAGCCTGGAAGTGTCTCCCTACCTCGCTTACAACACCGGCGAAACCATGCAGGAGGTCAGGCGGCTCTCCTCGGCCGTGGACCGACCGAATTTGCTGATTAAGATCCCAGGCACTCCGGAAGGTGTTCCTGCCATCGAGGAGATGCTCTTCGAAGGCATCAACATCAATATCACCTTGCTTTTCTCGATCGGCGCCTACGAGAGCGTCGCCGAAAGTTATTTGCGAGCTCTGGAGCGTCGCCTGGAAGCTGGAAGACCCCTGGATCGTGTGGCTTCGGTGGCCAGCTTCTTCATCAGTCGTATCGACGTCTTGGTGGACCGTCTGCTCAATCACCGTTTCCAGCCGGGGCAGGGCGATGGGAAACGCTCCCGCCCCGAATATCTACCGGGCAGGGTGGGAATCGCCAACGCCAAGATGGCCTACCAGAGATTCCAGCAGATTTTCACCACCCCCCGCTGGAAATCGCTGGGCAAAGAGGGGGGCCGAGTCCAGCGAATGCTTTGGGCCAGCACCAGCACAAAGAACCCCCTCTATAGCCCCGTCAGCTACGTGGAGCCTTTGATCGGCCCGCACACCGTCAATACTCTGCCGGAGGAAACCATAGAGGCCATCGGCTGCTCGAACACGAGGGTCGACTTCACCGTCGAAGCGGGCCTCTCGGAGACGCGGCAGGTCCTGGCCGATCTGGCCCAAGTGGGGATTGACCTGGACTCGGTGACCGAGCAGCTCCTGAATGAAGGAGTCCAGAAATTCATCAGCCCCTTCGATGAACTGATGCAGACCCTGGCGGAAAAGCGGCTTCACCTGCTGGGAGGGCGGGCCAGCCCACAGTTTTTTCGGCTTGGTCCCGTGCACAAGAAGCTGAACCAGACCCTAAGCGCCTTGGCGGAACGCCAGATCGGCACCCGGCTGGCGTACCAGGATCCGTCGCTGTGGCCGGGAGATCCCGACCAGATCAAGGGCCGGCTGGGATGGCTCTCCTGCATTCAAGAGTTTCTCGGCCGCACTCAGGAGATCCGATCTTTGGCCGAGCGGATTCGTGACCACTTCGAGCAGGTTGTGCTGCTGGGAATGGGTGGAAGCATCCTGGCAGCGCAGGTCTTGCAGGATAGTTTCGGTTGGGCCCCCGGATGGCCCCAATTGTACCTACTGGACAGCACGGCTCCCGAGACCGTGCTCAGCATGGAATCTCAGCTGAATCTGGAAAAAGCACTCTTTATCGTTGCCAGCAAATCCGGGACTACCCTGGAGACGCTGTGCTTGTATCGCTATTTTCAGGGGCAGCTGGATGCGGCCGGACTTCCGGCGGGGGATCATTTCGTCGCCATTACCGACCCAGAGACCCCTCTGTCACAGGAAGCACAGCGCGCCGGTTTTCTCCATTGCTTCGAGAATCCTGCCGACATCGGGGGCCGCTTCTCCGCACTGTCTTACTTCGGGTTGGTGCCCGCCGCCCTGCTGGGAATCGATATCCAAGAACTGCTGGTTCGAGCCCGCAGAATGCTGCACAGCTGTGGCGCCACCATTCCACCCTCGGCCAATCCGGGCGTGGCGTTGGGAGCCTTTCTGGCTTCCTGCCACCAGCAGGGACGTAACAAGGTCACGTTTGTGACCTCCCCAAAGATCTCCTCCTTCGCCGCTTGGGCCGAGCAACTACTGGCCGAAAGTATGGGCAAGGACGGTCGGGGGATGGTCCCTGTCACCTCGGAGCCGGGTGCCCCAACGGAAGGCTATGGAGAGGATCGCGCGCTGATCTGCCTTTCCTGCCCACCCTCGGACTCGCAGGAGCGGATCGAGGAATTGGAGCAGTCCGGCCATCCCCTGGCAGTCATTCAGCTCGAAGATCCCCTTGATCTGGGACCGGAATTCCTGCGCTGGGAGATCGCTACGGCGGTGGCCGGCTCCGTCCTGGGCATCAACCCTTTTGACCAGCCAGAAGTGGATCTGAGCAAGCGAAAAACCGAAGCTCTCCTTTCAACCTGGCGGCAAACGGGAGTCCCCGTGACCGAGTCAGAGCCCCTGGATTGGAGGGACTCTTTGAAGAGCCTTCTGGAACAACCTGCAACCGGAAGCTACTTCGCTGTGCTGGCTTTTTTCCATCCGACACCGGAGCGACAGGCGCTGCTGCAGTCCATCAGCAGTCGTTTGGAAGAGGGACTCCGGGCCGTGACCACAATCGGTTACGGGCCGCGCTACCTGCACTCCACGGGTCAACTCCACAAGGCTGGACCCGACCAGGGTCGGTTCTTGATCCTGACAGCCGATCACCCGCCCGGTCCGGAAATACCGGGAGCGGGCTACGATTTTGGCACACTGCTCCAAGCCCAGGCTTCCGGGGACCTGTTGAGCCTGAAGGAGAAGGGCCGGTCTGCTCTGCGCCTACACTTGGGAGAAACTGTCGAGGAAGGTCTGGCTCGACTGCTCAGTCAGATCAAAGAGTTCCTGGGCGCCCCCCTGAAGACCGCCACTCCCCGTTGATACGGCTGAAAATCGGCAGACCTGGCTATACTGCACTCTCCGCACCGGGCTGGTCTAGGGCGTACATCGTGGTCTTGACCGGCAGGTGCTGGATGGCCGAATAGTGATCCGTCTGGAGCAGTTCCCTCAACCGGTCCATGCCAATGGGAGGTTCCCATCTGCTGAAGAGCCGGCCCTCGATGCGTGCCACCTGTTCGGCCGTTAGGGGCGGGTTTCGCCGGGGCACATGCTCGGGTGGGGAATAGGTAGAACCCGACAGGATGGAGGTCGGGCGCTCCACAAAACAGCGTACCTGGTCGAAGGAGCGGTAGTCCAGATAGGCCCACTGGAAGTCGTCGAATGCGGGGCTCTGGCCGATTTTGACCCGCTCGGGATCCAGCAGAACCACGGGGCCCGTTTCCACCCGGAAGGTGTTATCCGGGTTTCCATCCGCCCATTTGACCGGGTACTCGATCCGGTAGCCTCGGGTCCCGTCTCGAGACTCAAATTCGCTCTGGGCGACCACTGCTTTCCAGCCCTGGAGGGCTTCGCGAAGTTCCCGCCCGGAATCAAGCCGCGTAGCTGGACTGGGTTGAAGGCGCCAGCCGGGGGACTGGAAGCGATCCACACTGGCACGGCTGGGGTTGCGATTGTAGGACGAGGTATGGACGCGACGGATGAAGACATGCCGCTTGGAAAAGATCATCCAGAAATCGTACCCCGGGTCGAGGACATCCGATGGTGGCTCGGTTCTCAGACCGGTCTGGGTTCGCACGGTCAACAGATACTCGTCCACTTGGTCGGTGGAGCGATCGAAGACCTGGCAGCGGCACTCGATCTGGATTCGCACCCAAATCCTGTCCTCTCTTCCGCCTTTGTAGTGACAAAAGGAGCGGGAAAAATCGGTTGCCGTGGGGGATGTCCCGTCGGGTTCCGCCGGCTCGGAAGAGCAGGCCGAAACAGGGTACACGGCTAGCGAGGCGCCGCCGGCCAGCAGGGAGCGCCTGGAGAGGTTTCTTTTGAAGCCCTTCATAAGTTCTCCTTACTCCGGAGACCCGCGAGTCACCGGGTTCGCAATTCCGGCAACGGGTGTTCTCTGGTGCCGGACTGATCGACCCCTGACAGCCCAGATTGGGAGCGATAGGCTTCAAGCTCCCGGATTCAAGAAACCGGCCGGAAGATGCTCCTCAGCCTGGAAACACCCCTTCTCAAAAATCCCAAAGTCTCGGTTCAGGTGCTTCCAAGGTACACGAATCGCCCGTGGGAGGATACAATCTTTCAGGAATTGTGAGCCAGCCGTCGGCTCTGCTTGCTCGACCCGCGGGAGCCTGCCTGGCGCGCTCGTTTGCAACGCAACCGTCTGGCAACTCATCATCGAACAAATGTTTTTCAGGGGCTGGGCCCGTTTTTCAGTGGAGAGGACGCTGCTGAGAACGGGGCTGACCACAGCCGGGGTCGAATCGATCTGGCAGCGAGAGAGACGTCTGGAAACACCTCACCTGGCCATTGAGCACCAGCCCTCTCCGGAATCGACCTTCTGGAGAAGTTGACGGGTCGCAGATGTGTGGCGACAAGATGAACCGTTCTTGCTCGGGTGGGGTCTATTCCGAGTGTGATTCAGGTTGTGTCTGAATTGGAGCGGCGCTGGTTGCCAATCGTGGGGGCGTTTCGTCAGTCCGACTGCGGCGGCCGAGCAATTGGGAATGGGCCGGAAAGCGGCTGCTTGAAGCCCCCTCTCCAGCTATCTCAAGAAACCAGAAAGGAGTCGCGATGGATGTACGCCTTCTGATCTCACCTTTTGACCGCCGGTCTACTTCTCACCGCTCCAGCCGAAGCGGGAGACCGTGAATACCGGTTACTGGCCACTACCAAGACCTCCAGCATGGAAAAAGAAATGGGAGAAGCGGCGCAGGACGGCTACCGTTTTGAGGCTGTGATGGGCGGAGACACCTCTTTTGGAGGTTCCGAAGTAGTGGTGATCATGGCGAGAAAGACTCCCGCCAGCCCAGGCCGTTTTAGCTACAAACTACTCGCCACTTCCAAGACTTTTACGATGCAAAAGGAGCTGAGGGAGGCGGCCGAGAAGGGGTTTGAATATCATGGCCAGACCGTCTTCGAGTCCACCGTTGGGGGCAAGGAGGTGGCCATCATTTTGGAGCGTGATCGAGAGAATGAGGGAGGTGGATTCTGGGACTACCGGCTGTTGGCGACCC
This sequence comes from Acidobacteriota bacterium, assembly GCA_965205565.1. Classification (GTDB taxonomy): domain Bacteria; phylum Acidobacteriota; class UBA6911; order RPQK01; family CBDBID01; genus CBDBID01. The sequence continues at coordinate 18,606 of CBDBID010000034.1, read as the reverse complement.
GGAGAACTTCGACCATGCAAAAGGAGTTGAGGCAAGCGGCCCAGGCTGGGTTCGAACTGGTGGGGCTCACGGTTGGGGCAACCGCCTTCGGAGGCCACGAGCTGGTTTGCATCGTGAGAAGGCGGGCGGAGTGAAGAAGGGGAAGAAGCCTCAAGCCTTCTTCCCCTATGAGGATCAGGCCATCACTGCATGGGAGCCTGACCCTCGATTGCCGCCAGGAACGTGGAATCGTAAGCCCCGAAGAGGGCGAACGTCACCAGGGGTGCGGTGCTGTTGATCCGAATATGCCCCTTGACCTGCTCGGAGCCACCACCGAGAAGACTCGGCCCCTCCAGCAGATCGACGACACGGTAGCCCGGGGGCACTTCAAAGCTCGCTTCACCGGTCAGAATCCTCATCTCGTCGAAAACCTGCAGCGTGACTTGGGCTGGCTGCTCTCCGACATTGAGAGTGGTAACTCCGGTGAAAACGTTGGCCGCACGGGACTGGGCCACCTATAGGTATAGACTCTGTTTCGAGCCTTTCCCAACCATCGGCAGCGTCGAGCTGAATTGTCCGTTGTTGCCGGTGAAAGTCGCCGTTCCGACAACTGCAGCGGTCGTCTGGAACACACCCACATACCGTCCCGAAATGTCCAGTTTCCGATAACCGGTCATGATGGTGAATTGGGAATCACCAAGCTGCAGATTCAGCAGCTCCTTGACGTCGCCCACGAACAGTTGGCCAGGTCCGACTTCAAAATCCGCGCTTCCCAGCGGAGCGGAATCGTCGTCGAAAGCGGGAAGAGTGACAAAGGCCATCTCATCGCCAACATTCAACAGTCGGATCAGAGTGGTGCCCCCCTCATTGTCGAAGAAAGCGTGAGGTACCCACAGATTCTTCGTCTGTATGCCCAACTGGGCGGTCATGGAGGTGAAAGCATCGTCGTTAGCCACCAACTCGAATCCCTGGATTTTGTTGGTGGCCGTCACCTCTACATACCCCTCGTCCAACTGAAGTTCGGCACCGAAGATGGATTCGAAAGCCGCACGCAAGGAGCCCTTGGTCGCCAATTCCAGCGTCACCTTCTTGAGCAACACACCCTGCGCGTCAAAGAGCTTCAAGGCGACGTTGGGATCCGCCTTATCGCTGGGATTGTGCAAGAAGAACAGGGTGGCTCCCGATTGGCTGTGACGGATGATCGGAAAATAGAATTTGCGCGCCGACTTGAACTCTCCGCCGATCCCGTCGACCTTGTCCAGTTCCCAGTCTCCCACCATGAAAAAGCCTTGAATGGGCCCCTGGTCACCTTCGGCTACCAGAGACACGGCAGCCGAGGCCAGATCCACCAGCTCGCCGGTTTGAAAAGCTCCCTGGCCTTTGGACTGTAGCGGCGAAGCGAGATGGAGGCTTTCCACCTCGCCTCCCGCGGCGTCTTTAGCCGACAGGGTTACTTCATTGACGGTCCCGTTGGTGTTGACCAGAGCAATGCCTACGAAGGTGTTGAAGAAGTGACCGTTTTCAACACCCTCAAAGGAGACCGGCAACACCACCGAGTTTAGGACGATCGCATGCACGATCACGGTGTGGTGAGCCTCCACCTAGGAGAGCGGGTCACTGACCGTGAGTTCCAGCGACACCAGGGCGTCCTCATCTACTTCAGGAGCGCGGAAACTGGTGGACAGCGCGGTTGGATCCGCCAGGTCCACATGCGGACCTCCGGTTTGCTCCCAGTGGTAGGTGAGATCGTCTCCGTCAGGATCGGTGGCCGTAGCCTTCAACTCCACCTCGTCGCCGGAGTAGACCGACTGCTCATTCTCCATGCGAACCTCAGGAGGGTGATTTTTGGTTACCAGGATCACGACGTCATCCGTGTCTGAACCACCGTGACCGTCGCTGACCTCCAGACGGAAGACCAATTCGGAGTCGTGATCTACGTCGGGCGCCTCAAAACTGGCCAATGCGTGATCGGCGTTTTGCAAGTGCACCTGGGCCCCTGAGATTTGGTCCCACTCGAAGCTAAGATCGTCACCGTCCGGATTGGAACCGCTGCCCTTCAGGGTGACGACTTCGCCCGGGCGGACCGTCTGATCGCGTCCTGCCTCGGCAGTTGGATCTTGATTCTTTCGAAGGATCGTTACCTCAACCAGGTCGCGACTTCCGTAGTCGTTTCCGTAGTCGTTTCCGTCAAATGCACTGAAACTCAGTACGATGGTGGTGGTTTCCGAGACTCGAGGTGTCAATCATGGTGAACGGAAACGAGTGCACCATGTCGACCGACCCAGGGGGCCATGACGGGTTGCTTGGATCTCCGATCTTGAAGGTTACGGACTTCGTATCCGGGATCACGATCGGTTTGTCCCGACTGCCCGCTGTTCCCGACGGGACGCCCCATCGTTCTTCGGTCGTCGGCACGATGTCTACGGTTCCATCCGGTGTGACCACCTGCACGATTGGAGGTAGCGCCAGGAGGCTGACAGTACCACAAAGGGCAATAGCGACGATAAAGAGGAAAACATTATTACGAGAAATCAACACGTTCTCTGCTCCTTTCCGAAGCGATTTCCCGGCTTACAGCTTTCCGCAGGCGAGATAAGGGTGGTGCTCCCATCGGAACCTCTGGTCGGGGGTCAACATGGGAGAAGAACAACACTACGCAAGTCACGTCCTTTCTTTCGGTCATACGGTTCAGTAGCCCAGTACGGCCACAAGGAATGTACGCCCAATGTTTGTTGGTCCGAGGGCAGTGACCCCCATCACACATGCTCCACGACCGGCCCAGTTGCACGGTCCGCCAGGCCAGGTTTTCAATGGGAATTACGGTTAAGGCCGTCCTGCGCTTTTGGTGAACTCGGAAAGAGGTAGTCCCGGGCAACTCGGGTTGTGACTGGCCGGCGGGAGGGGAATCTAGATTAGATTTGAGTTGTCTGGGTTGTTTCTGGCCACACCGCAGGTCGGTTTTCTTACCCGTAAGTCACTGGGGCGTGCCCGATCGGCCGGTATGAGGAAGGTGGAGGGTTGGCGGCTCGGGAGGCCTCCGGGTCGTCGTGGATCTGGATCTCCACCCGATGGCGCAGGCTTCTCAGAGGCCTTAGTGCTCCCTGCCCGCAATCCCCCTCCGCCCGGAGGGTTGCGACGCGACACCCCTGTCTTCGGCGTTGCTCCTCTCCCCGATGTCCCCACATCGACTCGTCGTCGCGCTTGCAATCCAGGCGTGTTGCGTTCGCAACAAACGTCATTGTATTCATGGTAGTGAGCACTTAGGACCCGGGATTGCCTTCGAACAATCGTGCAGCTTCCACGATCGTAGTATCGCGGAGCACTCGCCGGACGAAGTTGCTCGTGGCATTGAAGCGGGCGGTTTCGATTCGATACTCCAGGTCCCCTTCCCGGCTCAGCTTCGCCCAATATTCGCTCCAGGAGTTCACGTTTCCGGACCCAGCGTGGTGTTTCATCAGCGTGATAGCGATGGCATTCCGGTCCCCCAGTGGAAACTCTCGATTCACCCAGCGAGCCCAAAGTTTGGCATTTCGAGCCGGATCCAGTAGATACTCCGTCTCCGATTGGAGACCGCTCTCCCTCAGTAGATTCCAATTCCGGTCGAGTTCATCGAAAACGTAAGGCATGAACTGGAAGAGCCCAAGTGCACCTTGCGAAGAAATGGCTCCGGGGTAGAATCGGCTCTCGTGGCGGATCACCGAGTACATCAGGCTTTGCGACAGGCTGGTGGAACCGTCAATGGGCCAGGCGGCATCCGCCAGTACCTTGCCCAGAGGTTTCAAGTTGGTGGGTTGGGGATGGACCGTGCCTAGATAGCGGGTGTCCTGCTGCAATTCCGTCAAACGGTAAGACGGCATCTGGCTGCTCACCACCGTCATCTGGCTGGCGACTGGCCAATCCTGAATTTCATGTCCGAGAAAACCGGACAGTCGGAGCCAGTTGTCGGCCTCCAGCCAGGAATCCTTGGCCGCCAGGGCGTCCTGGCGCAAAGCCAGCAGCAGAACGGCCTGCGGAAGAAGCCTTCTTTCGTCCAAATTCGAGACAGGTATGTCGTCGAGGCGCCGCGCTAGCCGGCGGTCCAACCGCAAGAGCTGTCGATATAGTCCGTTGCTGAGGGAGGATCTGAGACGATGGTGGTAGGGCGAGTCGCCATGCAGTCGAGTGTCGAAATGGCTCTTCTGAAACTCCTCGAAAAGCTCTCGCCGGGTCCGGGAATCCAGAGGGGGAAGGTCTTTGCCAGCCGCCGCCGGGCCCTTTCCCAGATGCATGCGAGCGCGCAGGCCGAAATAGTCATAGCGGGCTTCCTCCAGCACCCTTCGGAAGAGACTCTGGGCCCGACTCGAGTCATTCTTCCGTTCGGCGATGCGACCTCTCCAGAACAAAGATCGCAGCCGGAAAACTCCTTTCGGATACCTCTTTTCATACTCCCTCAAGAGTTGGTCGGCCTGATCGGTATCTCTTTCGGCATTGCGACCTAGCAGTCCCAGGGCGGGGATGTAGTAGGCAGAATCCTGGTAATCGTGAGGACCTTCTAGGTGGCGCAATTTCCGGAAGTAGGCCAGCGCCTCGTCCAGCTCGTCGCCGAAGAAATGCTCGCTGGCCAGCTGGAAAAGGGCGTTATCCGCTAACCGTCCCCTTGGAAACCGGCATAGCAACTCCAGCATGTCGGCTCGAAAAGCGTCCACATCGGCATTCCGCCCCCGATTGTGGACCGTGCCTCGCAGGTAGAGAACCTTCTCTACCGCAGGATCGTCGGGGGCCAAATCCAAAATCTCCGTCAGGATGGCCAGCACTTCCGCACGGTCTCGTTGCCTGCGCTTGTAGTAAGCCCACTCGTAGCCCGCTTCCACCCGGACATCTTGGGCAATGTCGGGATTCTCCCACAGCCTCTTGAGGATGTCGGCGGCCTGATCCTTCTGTTTCGTGGTCTTGACGAGGTTGAGCAATCTCCGGGCGCGGTACAGATCCAGTCGATCGCGGCTCGCCAGATCCTTTTCCAGTATCTCAGCCTGGATCTTCTGATCGGTTGCGTCGAGTTCCCCCTGGGAGTGGAGCGAGAGAAAATCGAGGAAAAGGGCGGTTGCCTCAGGGTGCCCGGTTTTCCAGGCGACGTGGGCCAACTTCCGGGCCACGTCCTCCTCGAGGGACGGCAAAGCGGGTAGCAAGCCGGTCTGCACCATCCCCGAGTAAAAACGGGTCTCCTGTATCCGTCGAGCCGCTTCCAGCACCTGGCGGACTTCCTCCGGCTGGGCCGGTAAGAGCTGGAGCCAACGCCACAATGCTGCCACGGTCACGCCGCTTCCGCCCCAGGTGTCGCCGTAAGGACCGTCGGGATGGTGCCGAGTTGCCCACAGGGCGATCTCGCGGAACGCCGCCCGGGCCTGTTGGGTGTCGCCCCGGCATAGATAGGCTTCACCCACGAGATACCGTACGGTCGGCCAGTTGGGTTCGCTCTGGCTGGTTTGACCTGTTCTTTCGAGCAGGGTTTCAATCTCAGACGAAAAGGTTTCGTTGTCCGCACTCAAAGTTGCAAATAGACGGCTCAGAAGGGAGGATCCGTTCGCTCCAAACTCCACCGCCTCCTTCGAGGTTACCGCCCGTCCACCCGAGATGGGGTCGTCGCGACCCCCGCAGTGGCTCACCGAGAAGCCCAGAGCCAGGGTCAACGCCACTTGGACCAGGAGTCGGCTGGGCCGGGAGCGGCGGATGCGTTGCTTTCCAAAAATCGTGTCCATGGTCAGATCATCTGGAATCGCGTGACGAGTTTGACCACCATCTTGCCTGAAAGACCTCGCTTTTGACCAGATCGTAGAGGGTCGGCAGAACCGAATGGCCCATCCGCCTCAGCAGTCCGTCCTCGAAGCGGCAGTGATTCAGGCGATGAGGTCGTGGAGGACCCTTCCGTGGACGTCCGTGAGGCGGAAGTCCCGGCCTGAATAGCGGTAGGTCAGTTTCTCGTGATCCAGTCCCATCAGGTACAGGATGGTGGCGTGCAGGTCGTGGACGTGGACCCGATCGTGGACGGCCCGCATCCCGAAGTCGTCGGTGGCACCGTAGGAGTGGCCGCCCTTCACGCCGCCCCCGGCCAGCCACACGGTGAAGCCGTAATGGTTGTGATCGCGCCCCGGGCGGCTGGTACTGGGGTCTGATGTGGGGGTGCGACCGAACTCGCCGCCCCAGATCACCAGGGTCTCTTCCAGCAGACCGCGAGTCTTTAAATCCTTCAAGAGGGCGGCGATGGGTCAATCGCAATCCTTGGCCTTGGGGATGTGCCAGAGAATGTCGCCGTGGTCGTCCCAGGCGATGTCGGGCGCAAAACCCAGCTGCACGACGCGGACGCCCCGTTCCGAGAGCCGGCGGGCCAGCAGGCAGCCCTCCGCAAAGCCGCCGAAGGGGCGTCCTCCGATGCGGCTGTAGGTGGGCTCATCCTGGATCCCGTACAGATCCGGGTGGCCTGGGTCTCTTGACGCAGATCGAAGGCCTCCGGGGCGGCGGTTTGCATGCGAAAGGTGAGTTCCAAGGACTGTATGCGTGCTTCCAGAGCCCGGTCTTGCTCGAGTTTCTCCAGCTGCAGCCGGTTCATCTCCAGAAGTAGATCGACTTGCCGTCGTTGCTCGGCGGGGGAGAGATAGGGACTGGCGATGTTGGGAATCACTTTCTTGGGATCCAGATTGGCCGTGTCTACGAAGGTCCTGGAATAGATGCCGGGTAGAAAGCTGCTGCTCCAGTTCGGTTCACCCGGACGATGCTTGCCCTTGTGGCACAGGGAGATGAATCCGGGTAGGTCCTGATTCTCCGTCCCTAGACCGTAGCTCAGCCAGGCGCCCAGGCTGGGACGGTTGGGCTGGATGGCACCGACGTTCATCATCAAAAGTCCGGCCACATGCTCCGGAAGATCGGTGTACATGGAATGAATGAAGTACAGATCGCCGACGTACTCGGCTACGTGCGGAAACAACTCGCTGACCCACTTGCCGCACTGCCCATAGCGCCGGAACCGGAAAGGCGATTCCATCAGGCCCGCGGTCTTTCGCTGCGTCTTCAAGTCCACAGCAGCCGGTCGCTGGCCGCTGTACTTCTTGAGCAGCGGCTTGTAATCGAAGGTATCGACGTGGGAAGGGCCCCCGTTCATGAGCAACTGGATCACGCGCTTGGCACGCGGAGCGAAGTGGAGCTGCTTGGGCGACAGCGGGTTCGACTTCCCGCCATCTGGTGTCGCCATGGCGGTTTTCGCCAGCAGGCCCGCATCGGTCATCACCGCCGCCAGGCCCAGCGCTCCGAAGCCGGTTCCGACGCGACTCAGCAGCTCCCGGCGCGAAAGAGACGTCCCCGGGGGGGAAAGAGCGGATCTGTCTGGAGGGTTCACTGGAACGATCTTATCGAATGTACAGCAATTCACTCGAGCTGAGAAGCACCTGGGCATACTGCTCCCAGCGATTGAGTGAGGCCGAAGGGTCTTTGGATTCGCGTAAGAAGTCCAGCGCGAGGCCCTTCTCGCGGGCCGAGGGGCGGCGCGAAAAGGCCAGCTCGAAGGCTCTCGTGAGGCGCTCCGTCTCAGCCAGAGCCGTGAGTCGCGTGGCCAGTGCCCTGGAGCGCTCGATCATGAATTTGCTGTTGAGCATGAAGAGTTGCTGCTGGGGCATGGTGGTCACCGTTCTTTGACTGCTGGTCAGCCAGGGGCTGGGGAAGTCGAACAGGCGCAGAAACTTGTCGGAATCGAACCGGTCATCGCGACGAATGGGTGCGTACAGTGTGCGCCGGCCACTGGTGAGGATATTCTCTACCGGGGGGCCGCCCAGACTCGGGTCCAGTTCGCCGGTGACCGCCAGTAGCCCGTCCCGCCAGGCTTCCACGTCCAGACGCCGTGGATTCACCCGCCACAGCAGCTGGTTCTCCCCGTCGGCAGCGAAATTGCGGTCGTCGAAATCGCTGCTGAGCCGGTAGGTGGTCGAAAGCATGATCTCCTTGTGGAGTTTTTTCATCGACCAGCCGGATTGGATGAAGCGCTGTGCCAGCCAGTCCAGTAGTTCCAGATGGGTGGGCGGCTCGCCCAGAGCCCCAAAATTGCTGGGAGTCCGGACCAGTCCTTGACCGAAGTGATTCTGCCAGATGCGGTTGACCATCACGCGGGCGGTTAGTGGGTTGGTGGGAGTGGCTACGGCTCGAGCCAGTTCCAGCCGGCCGCTGCCCTGGGTGAAACGCGGCGGATCGTCCCCCGCAATCACGCGAAGGAAACGGCGGGGAACCATCCCGCCCGGCTGTACTGGGTCACCCCGAACGGCCACGGGGATGTCTTCGTTGCCGCCCTCGGTCAGGGTGTGCACGTGTTCTGGCACAGAGGGAGGCACCTTCTGCAACTGCGCCACCTCGCGAGTCAGTCTCTGGACCTTTTCTTCCAGCTCTTTTTTCTGGGCGGGGTCGCTGGCTTGATCCCGTTTGTTCTCCGCAGCCTCCAGGCACTTCGTTTGATCCGTCAAGCGCGCTTCAAAGTCCACGTAGCGATCGACTTCATCCTCGCCAACCAGCCATTTTCTGGCCACGTACTCGGTGTTGAAAAAGACGCCGGCCAGGGAGTAGTAGTCTTCGGTGGGGATGGGATCGAACTTGTGATCGTGGCACCTGGCGCAGGCCAGGGTCAGCCCCAGGAACCCGCGCGACAACGTATCGACTTTGTCATTGATGGTTTCATAGCGATGCCGCAGCTTGCTTTCCTCTCCCCCTCCATCCGTCTCGTAGATGGGACCCAGCGAGAGATAGCCGACCGCGCTCCAGCGCTCCTCACCCAACTCCTCGATCAGATCGCCGGCGATCTGCTGGATCGCGAAGCGGTCGTAGGGCAAATCGCGATTGAGCGCCTTCACCACCCAGTCCCGATACCTATACGCGAAGGGCAGGGGTTGGTAATCGCCGCTGTTGTGGGGTCGCTGTTCCTCGGCATAACGCGCCACGTCGAGCCAGTAGCGCCCCCAGCGCTCTCCATAATGGGGCGAGGCCAGCAGCCGATCCACCACTTTATCGAAAGCCTCCGGGGCATCGTCACTCAAAAATATTTCAACTTCCTCCGGCGTGGGCGGCAGGCCAATCAGGTCGAAGGTGGAGCGCCGGATCCAGGTCCTCCGATCGGCCGGGCCCACCGGCTCGAGGCCTTCGGCTTCGAGCCGAGCCAGGATGAAACGGTCAATGGGAGATCTCACCCAGCCGGAGTTCTGGACGCTGGGCAACTGGGGCTGGGAGATGGGCTGGAATGACCAGAATTGCCGACCTTCCTCAAGGTCGATGGATTCTTTCTCGCCAGTTTGACTCAGGCCTTCCGTTCGCGGGTCCGGAGCACCCAAGCCCACCCACTGTTCCAGAAGCTCGATTTCTTCAGGGGATAAAGGCCCTTGCGGAGGCATCGACAGGTCCGGGTGCTGATAGCTGATGGCCTGAATCAGGAGGCTCTCGGAGGGTTTTCCGGGTAGGATCGCTGTCCCCCGACTTCCGCCCGCCACCCAACCCTCTCGGGTGTCGAGGCGCAGGTCTCCCATCGTCGTGTTGAACTGATCGGAGTGGCAACTGTAGCAACGCTCGATCAGAAGGGGACGGATCTTGGATTCGAAGAACTCGAGTTCTTCCGGTGTCAGGCCGCTGGCAGGAGGAGCGTTCGACGCGACGGGGTGGGCCCACGACAACCACAACTCGCAGCTGGCGACCAGCAGGAAGCCAGTCGCCAAGCTCAGCGCCTTTGCCATCCACGGCCTTTTCGTCAAGGGCTCACCTCGCACTCTGACACGGTGATAGTCGGTCCTCCCCTTGCCCGTAGCCTTCAATTATAGCTGATTGGAGCGGCACTGGGTAGAACTAGGGGATGACGAAGCAAACTTTCAGACTAAAGCAGTTCAGCAGAACTGCCACCAGAGGCCGCAGCAGCAAACAGATGAATTGCGGTCTCGATAGTGAGTAGGGAAGGGTGAACGGGCACACAGGAGAGCCGCCGCCGGAGTTTCAGTCCTCCAACTTGCGGCTATAGTAGCCTTTTCTAGTTCGGACACGGGCCTTTGGCTCGTCGACACGGCCCTGAACTTTTCGATACTTTCCGTCCTTTTTCGGATTGCTGGACACATAGCTGACACTGTAGAGGCTTCGCATCTCTTCTGCGATCTGCGCGAAGATGGCGCTCAGGTTGTTCAGGTCGTCCTCGGCGCTGAATCTCCTCCCCCCCGATGTCTCTGCCAGGTCCTCCAGATAGGCTTTGCCTCGCTGAGGGTCGTGGTCCAAGCGGCCCCGACCGGTGGGGCCGGGCGATCGCCTGGGCAAGGGAGAGCCTCCTGGAATACCCACTGGACCAGGATACCCTCCCGGTATGGTGCCCGGAGTTCCGGGGGGAAATTGGGGGGGCTGGAGCACGTCAAACCGGGTGTCGAAAAGGATCGTGTAAATCGTGACGTCGGCTTCCTTGGCCACGTCCAGACTCTCCCTCATTCTTGTCAGGCTCGTCGTATCCACTCCATCCGTGAACAGGACCATGACCTTGCGATGGGGTTGTCGCCGGATCTCCTCCATCCCCAGGTAGACGGCATCGTACAGCTGCGTGCTGCCGCCCGTTCGGGTGCTTTTGACGGCGCGCTCCGCCTGTTCTTTGTTCCGGGTGAAGTCGGTTTGCAGGTAAACTTCGTCGTCAAAAGAGATCACCATCACCTCGTCGTCGGGATGGATTTCTCGAAGGAACTCGATGGCCGAGTCCTGGATCTGGGCCAGTTTGCCCCAGGTACTCCGGCTCGTGTCTAGGAGCAGGCCGACGCTGAAGGGAGCGTTTACGGGGAAAAAATTCGAGATTTGCTGTCCCACCTTGTCTTCGAAGACTCGAAAATTCTCCTTTTGCAAACCGGTCAGCGCTCTCCCTTCTTTATCCGTGACCAGAACGTTTAGATTAATGGCATCCACTTCGACTTTGAGGGTCTCGGCAGATTCCTCCTGAGCCCGGAGTTCGCCAACGGACGAACTGGCCAGCAGAAGACCCATCAGAAAGCCTGGCAACCGGTGCGGTGGTTTGATCATCTACCTGTTTGCCTGGACTGGACCCCTCTCTTTCTATGGATGGGAACGAAAGCCCGACGGTTCACCTTTTGTCTATTTTCCTCTCTGGGACCTCTTGATTCTACTGCTTTCGCAAGACGGATGTGATTGTGAGATTTATGTCGGCGCATGTCCTCCCGTGGGCGGGTCAATCAACATATGGAGGGTTGAGTGCCGAGTCGCCCCGCCTCGCCGACACCGCCGATAGCACGCCGACTAATGCAACGAATCTCTGAGACGGGACTCGAGGTTGAAACAAACAGCCAGGACCAGCCGCACTCCAGGGCGAACGGCAAGTGGTGCTGTAGCGATGGGTTTCTGAAGCCAGGAAAAACTGTGATTTTTTCTCCCGGATCTGTTCTCTTGGCCCTGAGTTTGTGGGTGGGAAACGTCTCCGGGTTGGACGATCTCATCCTGGAACAAACCCGCCGGGCACTGGATCTCCGTAAGGAGCTTCTTTTCGATTACTCGGTCGAGGTCTATCAGGCCGTCGCGCTGGAGGGTCCCTTCGGCAAACAGAAATTGGACAGCTGGCAGACCCACTACCTCGGCGCTGAGGATCAATTCAAGAGGAAGTGGATCGAACGGACTCGAAATGGACTGCCGGTGGCGCCTGAGGAGGGACGCTGGGGGGCTCGTTTTACCAGTGTTCTGCCTCAGCTCCGAGGACGCGATATCCTAACCGCATCGGGCTTCCTGAGAAAGCCGCAAATCGTCCCCAATCAGCCGGGCGTCTCCGAGTGGGTGGAAATCGAGATTCGCCCTAAGATTTGAGGGATCCGTGTCAAGGACGCCCGACTGTGGGTGAGCCGGGATTCGGCCATGCCGGTACGCGTCGAGATGCACTTCGCCGTGGGGACTTTTATCAGTGAGGCTCACCTGGTGATGGATCTCGAGTGGGATCCGAATCTCGAGATCACGGTTCCTTCCTCCCAGCGAGTGGAGTTGACCGGAGGGTTCCGGGGAGGGAGGAGAAGAGGCGGCTTCGGAGGCGGGGGACCCGGGATGGGTTTTCCGGGCGGAGGAATGCAGGTACGGATGGTCACGACCTGGACGGACTATCAGTGGGACTTGACCTTTGACCGGGATTTTTCGCGTGCAGGAGTGAGTGCCCACTCCCAGAACTCGCCGGAGAGGCCGCCAGTCTTCTGCCGAAGAGGACCCTTTCGAAGAGATCCGTATTCGCCAGCCCGGCGAGGAGAGAGCCGCCGCCCGGGCCAGGACCGAAAGCCTGGATGAGGTGCTGATCCAAGGAGCGTCAGTCGGGCGAGGGTCGACCTCCGGAATGAGCGAGGGTGAAATCATGGGATGCATCCTGGGCGGCGGACGGCCCGGTCGAGGCGGACTACGGGGCGCGCGGATCGCCGGAGCGCGGGCCAACCGGTTGCAAGGGAGTGTGACCACCGGTTTCTCCAGTTCCGCGCTGGATGCCAGACCGTTCGCACTGGACGGGCGAGAGACCCCGATACGGGTTATCGCACCTGGGAGGCGGGCATTTCCGTGGGTACCCCCCTGGGCCAATCGGACTCCTCCGGTTCCTCCTTTTTCGGGCGCAGCCGGAGGCCCTTTCTCTTCCTCGATTTCAACACCAGCTGGGGCGACGGGTTGCACAGCCAGTACGCTTCCGTTCCCTCAGTTCTGGAACGGAGAGGAGATTTCTCCCAGACCACTTACCCAGCTGGACCCCTGGCTGGCCACCCGGTGCGGATCTTCGACCCAGCCAGCGGTGGGCCCTACGCGCGCAATGCTTTACCATCAGATCAGCTGAACCCAACGGCTCTGGGGATCTTGGAATTTATCCCGCTGCCCAATCGCGGCGATCTCTTTTTGAACTTCTTTCAGCAGGAATCCCTGAACAACACGCGCAACCGGCTCAACGGACGGTTGTCCCTGCCGGTCTCTGACTCGCTGCGCCTGGCTGGCTCCTACCAGCTCCGCCGGACCGATTCGGAAAGCTTTCACGTCTTTCCCGGGTTGGGTGGCGACCGGAACAACTGTGGACAGAATTGCATCCTTGAGACTCAACCACACTCTGAGCAGCGGCCTGATCCATTCCACCCGGGTCGGCTGGAATCGGAATCGGAATCGTCATTTGAATGCCTTTGCCTTTCGACGCAACGTGGCCTCCGAGCTGGGGATTGAGAACACCTCTGTAGCCCCGATCGACTGGGGGCTCCCCAGCCTGGAATTCACCAACTACACGACTTTGGAGGATGGCAGCTCATCCGTGTCGGCGCGCGAGGAAAACAGCCTTTCCGATTTCATCCAACTGGTTTGGGGTGGACACATGTTCCTGATGGGTGGTGAAATCGGATGGAATCGCCACAATCTGATCGCCAATCCCGAAGGGACCGGTGCCCAGGCGTTTGCCGGCATAGCCACCAGCGATTACTCGAATCGGGGACCCATTGCCGGCACCGGATACGACCTGGCCGATTTCCTGTTGGGCCTGGCCCAGAGCAGCTGCATCCAGTATGGCAACAGCGATCACTATCTCCGAGCCAGGAAGTTCCCCTTTTTTCTGAACGACAACTGGCGAATGCACTCCCGGCTCACCCTCCAGTAGGGTCTTCGCTATCAGTACGTGTCTCCGTGGCAGGAGCGCTACGATCGCCTCGCCAATCTGGACGTGGCGGAAGGTTTTGTGGCGGTCCGAACCGTCACGCCCGGGGATCAAGGGCCCTTTTTCGGTGCCTTTCCCAGAGCCCTGGTGGAAAGCGATCGCAACAACGTGGCGCCGCGGCTGGGACTGGGCTACCGGCTTCGATCGGGGCAGCTGGCTTCCGTCCTTCGTGCCAGTTACGGGGTCTTCCATCCCACCGATCCCTACGACTTCCTTTGCCGGAGAGTTGATCTCCCAACCCCCCTTCGGTTTTGCCGTGCAGGAAACCGTGGCGGCCCGGAATTTTCTGTGTCTGGAATCTACCTTTGACGCCCAACTCGTCGAACCGGTTGCCAATACTTACGCCGTGGATCCGCGCTTTCGTCTGGCCACCGTTCAGACCTGGAATCTGTCCCTACAGCAAGCCCTGCCCCGCAACTTCTTCCTGAGCGTTGGCTACGCCGGGTCTCGAGGGACTGGCCTGGAATTGCTGCGGGCTCCCAACCGAGTCCGCGAAGGCGTTTCTCAAATCCCCGATGCGGCACATTTCCTGTACCTGACGCCTGGAGCTGCCTCCTCCATGCATGGCCTCCAGGTGCTGGCCCTGCGCCGGGTGAGGTCCGGTTTTTCGGTGAATGTGCGCTACCAGTTCGGAAAGTCACTGGACGCCGCCGCTTCCCTTTCCGGCGCCAGAAAAGTGGTGGCCCAAAACGACGACAATCTGGACTCCGAGTGAGGGCTCTCCAACCTGGATCAGACTCATAAGCTGCGCCTGGGCTGGTTCTGGGAACTCCCCTTCGGCGATCGTCATCGCTGGTTTCGGGAAGCCGGTCTGCTGAGGACCGCATTCAACAATTGGTTCGTGACCGGCAGCTTGAGGGCCGAAAGCGGAAATCCTGTGACGGCGTTCATTCTGGGCAATCAAATCAACAATAGCGGCAGCGCCTCCCAGGCCAGCCAGCGAGCCAATGTGAGTGGCGAACCCGTAAACTTGCCCTCCTCTGAGCGAACTTCGCAACGATGGTTCAATACAGGCGCTTTTACCCTGCCGCCCGTCGGCGCTTTCGGAAATGCGGGGCGCAACACCATTGAATCTCCCGCTTTCTGGGGCGTCCAACTCCAGCTGGCCCGATCCGTTCCGGTGGGCGAGGAAGGAGCGAGGAAGGAAGACGCCTGCTGGTCCTGATCGACGCCACCAATCTCCTGAACCACGTCAACTACACGGGTCTGAACACGATCGTGAACTCGCGGGGCTTTGGACAGGTCACCTCGGCGGGAGAGATGCGTCGAATTCAAGTGAGTTTCCGCTTGATGTTTTGAGGCGAGTCTCGATGGAGCAACGAGCTGAGATCCCCGCGCAGGCCCGCTGTCAGGCAAAGTCCCTGGGGGGCGGCTTTAACCGGTGTCTGACGCTCGGCTTGGTGCTGATCCTCTGTCTGGCAGCCAGCCTGGGTCAGGAGGACTCGGCCGTTCGGTTCCGGGGTGACCTCGAACCTGGTCCTGGTCGACGTAGGTGTTCGAGACTCGAAGGATCAACCCGTACGGGGGATTGACCGGGGCAGACTTTACGGTGCTGGAAGGAGGTTGTCCGCCAAGAAATCCAGTATTTTCACGAGATCAACATTCCCTTCAACGGCTCTCCCCCCCAAGCCGAGCGAGGAGAGGTGGCAGAGAATAGAGTGGCTCCACTCGTGGCGGAGTCTCTTGTCGTTCCAGGAAAGAGACTCCTCATTCTGCTGTTCAACTTCTCGGGCGCCAATCTGCAGGACAGCCGGATGATGAGGCAGTCGGGGCTGGAATTTCTGGAGGCACACCACACCTCGCAGGACGCCGTCGCAATCCTGGCTTTCGATCAGGGGTTGGAACTGCTGACCGACCTGACCTCGGATCGACTCCGGATCGCCTAGGCGCTGGGCGGGCTCACCGCCGAGGACCGGCAAGAAGAGGTGTCCTTGACCGGCGAAGACGAGTCGGAGGGAACCGGCGCCCGATTCATCACCGATGAAACCGAATTCACCCTCTTCGAAACCAACCGCCAACTGAGTGCCATCGGAGGCGGTCGCCGATGCTTTTCTCGATGTGTCGGGACGCAAGAAATTGGCGTACTTCTCCACCGGACTGACCAGTCGCGGCGTCGAAAACGATCAGTAGCTGCGGTGGACGACCGACTGGTGCAACCGGGCCAATCTGAGCATCTACGCCGTGGACGCTAGAGGCCTGGTGGCCTTCTCGCCAGGAGGGGGAAGGCAGCGGGCCGGTGGTGGCAGGGGCATCTTCACAGGGGGATCGGATCTAAATCAGTTGGTGGCCCTGACCCAGTCGCGCCAGGGCTTGTTCACTCTGGCCGAAGACACGGGCGGCGACACCCTGATCGACGACAATGATCTCTCCAAGATTTTCCGCCGGGCACAGGAGGACTCCAGCCACTACTACCTGATCGGATACTACGTGCCGACCCCTCCCAGCGATGGGCGTTTTCGAACACTTGAGGTGCGGACCGGCATCGCCTATTCCGAAGTTCGGTACCGGAAGGGCTTCTACGCCGAACGACCCTATCGGAGCCTGAGTTCCGCAGAGCGGGAGTTTAAGCTGCTAGAGGCCGTGCGCGCAGGAGAAGTGGCTTCGGAGTTTCCGGTGAACATGGCCGCCGAATACTTTCCCAGCAGCTTGGAGTCCTACCAGGTGCCGATTCTCCTCTCTTTCGACCATTCCCAGGTGGGCCGGATCGCAGGGAACCAGAACTTGGATCTGGAGATCGTTCTTCTGGCGCGGGATGGTCAAGCGGTCACTCGAGCCGGAGTTCGAGACCGCTTCCAGGTGCAGGCCCGCCGAGCGGAAGAAGAAAAGGAGACTCGGTTTGTGTACCAGAACCTTCTCGTTCTGGAGCCGGGGAAGTACCGGCTGACGGCCCTGATTCGCGACAGCCGGTCCGGGGCTTTTCCCCAGCCAGGTGTCTCATTGCAGATTCCTGCGGCAGGGCCGATCCGCTCCAGCTCTCTGGTGGTGGCGGGTCAGTGGAGCGAGCCCGATGCAGAGTCCCGTTTTCGGATCAAGATCGGGAAACAGGTGACCCTGCTTCACAATCCTCTGGAAGTGGGAGGCCGAGTGCTCGTACCTCGAATCAACGGCCGGTTCACCCTCTCCGAGACTCTGTACGTGCACGGCAAGATCGGCGTGGAAGGAGAGATGTCTTCGGGCGGTTACCAGATCTCGATCCTCAACCAGAATCGAGAGAAGATCTTCGAAGGTCCCTGGAGATCGCTGCTGCCGGGCGAAGACGGCTTCGCCGCCGTGAATGCCCGTTTGCCCCTGGACCAACTGCAGCAAGGAAGCTACGAAATCCTAGTACAGGTCCGCCTGAGCCAGAACGGCGTCCACCAACTGCCGCAAAAATTTGAGTTGGTCTCCCCAGAAACCCCGAGCCCATCGGTGTAACCTCCGGAAAGCAGAACCGAACCTCTTAGAGGGGCTTCGCACCGAATCGAACTTTGACCTCCCGCAGAGACCCGCAACTCCAGGTCAATCCTCCAACAGTGCCGTGAGTTGCTCCATCAAGAGTCGGGCGGCAGTTTCCGGGTCGTTTTTGAGAACCTGGCGGTAAAAGCGGAAAGATTCAAACTCCATGCTACAAAATTCACGGTAATCGATCTCCTCGAGAGCAGCGAAGAAGTCCTTCCAGTTCACACGGCCCTCTCCCAGCAGAGGGAACACGAACTTGTTGAGCCGTGGAACGCCAATTCCGTCCTTGACGTGGACGTGGGCGATCTTGTCCCTCAGCTCGTGGATCAGCCACTTCATATCATTCGATGACGTAAAGGACATGATGGGAGGGCTCGAAGTTGATTTTGTGGGCCGGGCGATCCACCTTGTCGAGCAGATAGCGGTGGGTGTAGAAATCGTGGGCCAGCATGCCGTAAACGGCCTCTGAGGTGATGACGATTCCGCCGGCCTGGGCCGCCTCGGTAAAAGCATCGAAGGCTTCGATGGCTTGCGCCCAGGCATTGGATTCGCTCATGTCCTCTCCGATCCGCACGTGGCCCTCTTCCCAGATGGAGGGGCCGGTCAGGACACTCACGGCAGGTACCCGACACCGTCCGGCGGCCTCGATAACCCGCACCGTGCGTTCGATTCTTTCTCTCCGACGAGTCTCGTCCAGCGAGATCAGGTCCTTGTGGTCCATCACCTGGGAGACCTCCATGCCGGCCTCGCGGGTGCGTTCGACCAACTGGCGAAGCTCGGAAAGAGGGCGGTCTGGATCAAAATGCCCCACCGCGGTCCACTCGATGCCTTCGTAACCCAGCCCGCGAAGCGATCGGATGACCTGGTCGGAATCCATGGTTTGATAGCCGAGGATGGTCAGAAACGATGTTTTCCACTTGCGATCCATGATGGTGCCCTCGGTTAACCCGGATGTGGAATTGGTGCCCGCACCCATACCTCTATTTCCGGTTTGTTGTCTTGTCGCGAAAGCTTAAGATACACTCGTTGCCTGGCCGTTTCCAGAGCTTAACCTGAGGCATGAGGCGAGCCATCCAAAGGGACCCCGGCGGCCAGTCCGAACCACACCGCGATTCGGTGATTCGTGTCCGGGAGAGGAAGCAGACATGAAACGAGATGCACGGACTCATGAACGGCTGAACAGGATCAGGGCTCTGGCCGAATACGGCTCACTGCACAGAGCAGTCGAAGCGGGGAGCCTGCCCCAATATGCCGACATCACTCTGTCGGAAGCTCTAGTTCTGGGATTGCTCCATCAGGGGGTACGCAAGTACATCGGTGTATTTGGCCACGGTTCGACCGACCTGGGAGAGGTATTGCGCCTCTATCGTGGGGCGGGGGTGGAAACCTACGCGGTGCATCACGAGGTGGAAGCCGCTCACGCCGCCACCACGCTCTACTGGCAGTGTGGTGAGACGGCCGCGGTCTTTACCTCCATCGGACCGGGAGCGATGCACGCCCTGGCCGGTTCG
>CBDBID010000033.1:0-15108 GCA_965205565.1 Acidobacteriota bacterium | reverse complement strand
AATCGCTGCGGGCCATCCTGAAACTGCAAAAAGTGGCAGAGGGCACAAAATTCCAGGACTACCCCGAACCCGTCCTGGATACCTTGGAAGCGGGAAGCAGCTCACCCCTGGCCTACCGATACGGAAACTTCGTGTACCGCTCACAATTCCAGGGGCTCAACCAGTGGTTCGCCGAGCAGATGCAGTCTGCGTCCAGCGACAAGAGGAAACAGCTCTTGCGCAGCTTTCTTACCGAGAGGGGATGCCGGCTCTGCCAAGGAAGTCGGCTGAGACCAGACAGCCGGGCTGTCCGAGTCCAGGGACGGTCGATCGATCACTATTGCCGACTCACTCTGCAGGAGGCCTCGGAAGCCTTTCAAAGAATGGCTTTGAGTGGGCGCGAAGAAAAGATCGCCGGGCCACTTCTGGAGGAGATCCATCATCGACTTCGATTCATGATGGATCTCGGCCTCTCCTATCTCACGCTGGATCGGGCCGCCGGCTCTTTGTCGGGAGGAGAGGCCCAGAGAATCCGCCTGGCCACTCAGGTGGGCTCCCGCCTGAAGGGAGTGCTGTATGTGCTGGATGAACCCTCCATAGGCCTTCACCCACGCGACACCGGGAACCTGCTTTCCACCTTGAAGCGACTTCGAGACTTGGGCAACACGATTATCGTCGTGGAGCACGACGGCGAAACGATCCGCAATGCCGACTATGTGATCGACTTGGGACCGGGGGCTGGGAGCCACGGGGGGAAAGTAGTGGCGATGGGAACTCTGCCAGAAATTCTTCAAAGTGGAGACTCCCTGACGGCCAGTTACCTGCGCCGCGATCGCTGCATCGAGCCACCCCAACAGTCGCGCTCTGGAAACGGGCGTTCTCTGGAAGTCCGGGGAGCCCGGCATAACAACTTGAGAAACATCAATGTCGGGTTTCCGCTGGGACTGTTCATCGTCGTCACCGGAGTTTCCGGCTCAGGAAAGTCTTCCCTGGTCGATGAAGTCCTGTACCGAGCCTTGGCTCGGCAGCTGTACGGTTCCCAGCTGGAACCGGGCCCTCATCGGGAGATCCGAGGCCTGGAACACGTCGACAAGGTGATCGAAATCGACCAATCGTCCATCGGCAGAACGCCCCGATCCAATCCGGCCACCTATACCGGAGTCTTTACTCCCATTCGAGAATTGTTCTCCCTGCTCCCGGATTCCAGAGTGCGGGGTTACAAGCCGGGAAGATTCAGCTTCAACGTCAAGGGAGGCCGCTGTGAGGTCTGTCGGGGCGATGGCATGCGCAAGATCGAAATGAACTTTCTTCCCGATGTGTACGTAGAGTGCGAGGCCTGCCTGGGCCAACGCTACAACAAGGAGACCCTCGCCATCCACTTTAAAGGCCACTCCATCGCGGACATCCTGGACATGAACGTCTCGGAAGCCTATTCTCTGTTGGAAAACTTCCCCCGCGTCCAAGCGAAACTGAAAACGCTTCTGGACGTCGGGCTCGGTTACGTCAGTCTGGGACAGCCGGCACCCACTTTGTCTGGAGGAGAGGCACAACGAGTCAAGCTGTCCCGTGAACTTAGTAAACGCGCCACCGGTCGCACCTTGTACATCCTGGACGAACCCACCACGGGTTTGCACTTCGAAGACGTGCGAAGACTTCTCGATATCCTCCATGAGCTGGTGGATCTTGGCAACACCGTGATCGTGATCGAACACAACCTTGAAGTCATCAAGTGCGCCGACTGGATCATCGACCTGGGACCGGGTGGAGGGAAGGAAGGCGGAGAGTTGGTGGCGACAGGCCCACCGCAGGAGATCACCCATTGTGAGCATTCTTTCACTGGCCACGCTCTCGACCAGCTGCTGAAAAACTCCAGGAGAGAAAGTGCGGACTGCCCGAACTCATGACGGCAATCGCTCCAGGCCTGGAAACAGAACCCATTTTGATCTCATCGACCGACCCGATTCATGTCCAAATACGAGCAATTCATAGTCAAGAAACTCCGTGATTACCCCTTGGCCTCGCGCGACAGCAAGGTCCACGCCAAGGATTTCGGCCGGCCGATGCGAAGAAATGGCTTTGCCGATTTTGTGGACTCGCTGCCCGACATACTGGCGGCGCGGGAACTTCGAGAACTGGCCCGGCGCATTCAGGAGGCGGTTGGGAAAAAACGGGCACTGGTGTGGGGTTTCGGCGGCCACGTTATCAAAGTGGGGTTGGCCCCCATTTTGACCGACTTGATGCAGAGAGGGTTCGTGACGGCCCTGGCCACCAACGGCAGCGGCATGATCCACGACTTCGAAATCGCTCTCTGCGGTCACACCTCCGAGGAAGTGGAAGGGGGATTGAAGGCGGGCCGTTTTGGGATGGCGCGTGAAACGGGCCGGGACCTCAACAAGGCGATCCGCACCGGCGCCGAACAGGGTCAGGGTATCGGCGAAGCGGTGGGAGAACTGCTGGATCAGAAGGCCCAACACCCAGACCTCTCGATTCTTGTCCAGGCCCACCGGCTAGGCATCCCCTGCACCGTTCACGTGGCCATCGGCACCGACACCATTCACGTCCATCCCGAAGCTTCCGGTGAAGCCCTGGGCAGGGGATCGCAGATTGATTTCCGCATCTTCACCCAGCAATTGGTGAACCTGGACGATGGGGGAGTGTATCTGAATCTGGGTTCGGCCGTGATCCTTCCGGAAGTCTTCCTGAAGGCCCTTTCCCTGGTCCGCAATGCGGACCGACCAGTGGCCGATTTCACCACCGTCAATTTTGACTTCGTCCAGCACTATCGACCTTTACAAAACGTCGTGCGCCGGCCCATCTCGGGTTCCGGCAAGGGGATGGCGCTGACCGGGCATCACGAGATCATGATTCCACTGCTGGCGGCCCTTCTCTTGCATGGCTCCTGATCGGGAACTGGGCGGGCGAACTCACCCGGCGGCATGCGGCGGCCTCTCAAGTTTCCCCACAGGTTGCGAAAAGTGCTCAATGCCGGAATCGGTTCGCGGACATTCCCGCTGGCTCTGGGGATTGGCGGCCCTGGCGATTCTCGTCACTGCTCTCGGCTGGAGCCTTCTGAGCCACCAGTTCCACTACGGAGAAGGCCACCGGGAGCGACCCATCGAGACGTTTCTGGCCCTCTACGCTCTGGGATGGGCCGGTCTCCTCTTGGCAACCTGGCTGCTGCATAGAACTCAGGGAAAAGGACCGTTGCCCTTTATTCTGGCGATCGCCCTCCTGGCGCGCGTCCTCCTGCTGCCTTCCAACTTGATTCAGGAAAACGACGTCTATCGATACCTTCTGGACGGTCGGGTGCTTCTTCGTGGCGGGAATCCTTACGCGTACACCCCGCGTGAAATCGCTGAATCGGAAGCCAGTCGAAGAACGCTGGAGCTGGCCCGACCGCAGGCACAAGAAGTCCTACGACGCATCGATTACCCCAGCATCCGGACCGTGTATCCCCCGTTGGCTCAATTCTTTTTCAGCCTGGGAAGCCGTCTCGGAGGTTGGGATTGGAGCGGATTCCGCTGGATCTTCCTGGGGTTGGATCTCCTCAACATCCTGGCCCTCGTCTATCTGCTTCCGAGGATGGGTCTTGCACCGGGCTGGGTGTTGCTCTACGCCTGGAATCCGCTCGTTTTGAAAGAAGTGACCAACTCCGCTCATGTGGACGTACTGGTGTGTCTCATGCTGCTGATCGCTCTGTCCGGCTTCCGGATCATCGGCGTGGAGAGAAGCGGCCAATGGTGGATCCTGATCGCCTCGCTGGGCATGGCCGGAGCCATCGCTACCAAGCTGTATCCGGTCATCTTGCTTCCCGCCAGTTTCCTGTTTCTGCTTCGCACTTGGGGACCCATCCGAGGACTTGGCTTTCTGGCCCTCACAATTGGCCTGGTTGGGGGGGGCTACTGGCCCTTCGCGGACATCGGGCTTGGGGTGCTGGGGGAAGGCCTGTGGACCTATGCCACGCTGTGGCGCATGAATGAAGGATTCTTTGCCCTCCTGGCACCGCTTCCTCACGCTCGCTGGGTGTGCGCAATGCTGGTGGTTGTGTCGTCCGTGCTGGTGCCCCTGATCCGCCAAAGCGAGACGCTGTCAAGCCTGGTGGAAGACTTCCTGTACGTGCATCTTCTCTGGTTCTTGCTCATTCCGTCACCCTTCCCCTGGTACGCTTTACCCCTGTGTGCCCTGCTGCCGTTGAGCGGCGGGGCTTCCCGTACGGCTCCGGCCATATTGGCGCTGTGTGGTGCCGTCTCTTTGTACTACTTCAGTTTTCTCTACGAGTACCGCGCCTATCCCGCCCACTGGTGGGACCTGGTCCGAAGCCTGGAACACGGAGTTGTCTGGGTGTGCTTGATCTTCCCGCACTGGAGAGAACGCACCAGGCGTTCCGCTTGATCGCAATTGGATCGTCCTCGCGTCCGCGCCGGCGGTCCGGCCAGACCACCTTGACCGGTTTGCCCGGAAAGGGGAAAAATGCGGTCGATAAGGATCTAGATCGAGTATGCGACTCGGCATTGTAATCCCAGCACACAATGAGGAAAGGGCCATCGGTCCGGTGGTCTCTCGTTGCCGGAGAGCAGCCGGTGCTTTGGGCTCCTTCCGCATCATGGTGGTAGACAATGCCTCCAGCGACGGCACGACCGTCGAGGCTCAAAACGCTGGAGCAACAGTCATTTCCGTAATTCCCCGGGGATATGGACGAGCCTGCCAGGCGGCGGTATGGCAGCTGGGAGATTGGCCAGATGTTCTGATTTTTCTGGATGCCGATGGCTCGGCCCAGCCGGAGGAGATCGAACGACTTATCGAACCCATTCGCGCCAATCAGGCCGACCTGGTCCTGGGTCAGCGACCTCAGCGCGCGCCGCTTACCCTGCTGCAGCGGTTCGGAAACCAGCTGGCGGCGTTCATGATCCGAATCCGTTGGGGACACTGCTACCAGGACCTTGGGCCCTTTCGTGCCATACGGCGACTCTCCTTCCAGGCCCTGAAAATGACCGACCCGACCTGGGGATGGACGGTTGAAATGCAGATCCTCGCCTTGCTCAAAGGTCTGAGGGTTTACGAAGTTTCCGTTACCTGGAGCCAGCGTCTGGCGGGACGATCGAAGATCAGTGGCAATCTGAAGGGCGCGTTGTGCGCGGGCGCCAAAATCTTGTGGACGATCGGCCGCTACCTCACCCAGTCCGTTCCTCCCGCACCAACCTCCTGCCCCGTCTCCAAGACTCCCTGACGCGAATATCCGCAGCGGGCTACTGATACAGTTGGGAGACCCTCTCCGTCAGGGGAGCCGATGGGTAAGCGCGGGTACCGAGCCACCAAACTGGAGGCTCACTCAAGCCCGACAGAGATCGGATCGAATTACAGGGACCGGGCTTGTTTGGATCGGTCCAGTACCTCCCGGAAGATTTGCCGGATCTGGGCACGGGTCTCGGGTGGTTTGCCAGAATTGTCGATCACATAGTCGGCCCGCTTCGCTTTCTCCCGAGCCGGCATCTGACTCTGTACGCGCTGAATGGCATCTTTTCGCGACAAGCCGTCCCGCGACCTGAGGCGACCCAGCTGGACCCGGGGCCGGCAGTAAACGGCGATCAATAAATCATAACGACGATAGGAACCCGTTTCCACCATGAGGGCGGCGCCCACCATGACGATCGGAACCTGTGCCTCCCGCAGGGACTCCTTCCAGGCGGCGATGCGTCGTTCCTCTTCGGCCAGAATGTAGGGATGAATGATGAGATTCAGATTTTCGCGAGCCACCCCATCGGAGAAGACAACTCGCCCCAATTTTTTCCGATCGATCACGCCATCCTCCTGCAGGATGGAGTCCCCGAATTGGCGTGTGATTTCAAGGTAGGCCGACCGGCCCAGTTGCACCACTTCTCGGGCGATCTGGTCGGCATCCAGACCAAACACCCCGAGTTTCTGGAATTCCTTGAGGACGAAACTCTTGCCGCAGGCAATCCCACCCGTCAAGCCCACCCTCAGCATAGCCGCGATGTTACCACGGTCAGGCGGGTGCCCCGGCGGCCTCGCTCGACGGTGCGACCGCTCCTACTCGCCCATGATCTGCAGACTGACTTCCCGGTCGCGGGGACGGTTGTCGAAATCGAGCAGGACAAGCTGCTGCCATCGACCCAGACGCATTCGCCCTTTTACCACGGGGACGACCAGCGAAGGTTTCAGGAGTGCGGCCCGGACGTGGGAAAAACCATTGCCGTCATGCCAAGCCTCCTCATGGTGGTAATCTCGCGTCGGTGGAGCCAAACGATTGAAAAGATCTTCCAAATCTTTAACGCACCCAGGCTCGTATTCCACCGTGGTGACGCCTGCCGTTGAACCGGTAACGAAGACGGTCACGGTTCCGTCCTGGACATTGCTCTGGTGGATTCTGTCGTTCACTTCGTTTGTGATGTCCAGCACGTGGCAGAAACCCTCCGTGGGCAATCGTAGCGTATACCCTTTCACCATCATGGGCCGCCATTATACGGCACCCCGGGCATCGCCGCCTCCTCGCTCCTCGACCTCACCACCCAAGCCCCCTCCGCAAACATCACTGTATTTATGGAAGGGAGCACTTAGAAGCGGAAGCTGACCCAGCTGCTCCAGCAGGGTGGATTTCTCTTGGGGGAAACGCGAAAATTGAAGGGGTTCCAGGCTCGGAGATTTCCCCACAATTCAGCGCTCAAAGGACCCATCAACTGGTGGTTGCCGCGGACCTCGTAGCTGCCCGCGATGTGGTGATCTCCGGTACCGATATCGTACTCGAGCATGTAGGTCGTCTCTTTGTCGCCACCCCAGTCGAAAAGCAGCATCCCGGTGTGCATGTCATAGTTCACCGTCTCACCACTTCCGGGCGTGAAGATCTTCGGGCACTCTCCGTCGTCGGGAGCGGTAAAAACCTGCGCCTCGGAGGGGAAAATGTGATCGCCGAGTGCGACCGCCTGCTCAAGCCGCCGCTCCAGGACTACGCGCAGTTTCTCGGCGCGGGCGGCTTCTTCCTCAATCAGGTTCGTTTTCTCCTCAGGATCCAGTCCTAGATGGTACAACTCGCCACTGGAGAGGTACTTGTAGTCACCCCGGATCAATCCGCGGATCCACAGATGCTCCCGATCTCTGGTTGTCTGGTTGCCGGCGATGACCGACTCCAGGAAGACCGGCTGCGCCGCCTGATCTTCGAGCAGGTTTCTCCCCTGGACGTGCTTGGGAACTTTCAGGTCGAACAGGTCTAGAATGGTGGGGAAAATATCCGTCTGATTGACCCGGCGCTCCACCACACTGGGCCCTTCAATCTTGCCTGGCCAGGCAATGATCAGAGGAATGCGAACGATTTCTTCGTAAAGCTTGGCGTGTAGCGAGGTAGAGGCGTGCCCCACGAACTCGTGATCCAGCAATTCCTCTCCGTGGTCTGCTGTGAGCACGATCAAGGTGTCTTCCAGAAGAGCCTTGCTTCGGAGCAATCCCGGTGCCTCTCCGAAGAGGCGATCGACCCGCCCCACTTCCGCATCGTAAAGAAGATCCAGGGGCTCTTTGTCCGCTGCAGAGAAATGTGTCGAACCCACCGGAACGATGGCCCCGTTCATCACCGCTTTCAAGCCGGGGCTGGCCTCCAGCTGCTCTAAGGGGACTGGCAATCCTTCGGGTCCCGGATTGTAGGGCTGATGCACCAGGGTGGAGTGGTACCAAAGAAAGAAGGGTTGATCGGTCGAGGCACTGCGCCGGAGCCAGTTGAGCAGCTCGTCTCCTTCCGAACTTCCGAAGTAGGAACGGTCAACTTTGGGAAGTCCCAGGTGTCGATAATAGGGCGCGAACGTGAAAAAGTTGATGTTGGGTACTTGAAACCCCTCTTTTCGGAAGATCTTGAGAAGAGTCGGCATCTCGGGAAACCCCATATGATCCCGATTGTTGATCCGATGGGTGGGCGGCACCAGACCCGTCAGGATCGAGACCAGACCGGGAGCCGTCCAAGCGCTGGTGCTGTAGGCGTTGCGGAAAACAACACCCGTTTTCGCCCAGGCATCAATCTGGGGTGTCGTTCCTCTCAAGTATCCATAGCAGCCGAACCGATCCGCCCGGCAGGAATCGATGGTGAAAAGCAGGACGTTCCTCGCGGGAAGATCTAGCGTGAATGCAAAAGACAGGACTAGGGCAAGAAATGCAAATCTCATCAACGGATACGCCCCGGGGCTGCAGCGCATCGAACCCACTTTCCAGACCGATCAATTCCCGGGAAGGCCGGACCCAATCGGCATGATAACATGACCTATCAGCCCATCGGCGGGGGGTGGGTGGAGTCCTACTTAGTAGAATTGTACCCGTTTAGCGCGACCAGGCGAGGAGATATCGGCCGGGGAAGCAGGATTACGGAAATCTAGAGAGCATTCGCTGCCCCTGATTCTCAGAGTCTCGAAAAGGGAGGAACGGCGGGATGAGGATTTAGGATACCACCCGGTTGTGTAGGCGGCTGACTGGGGGGATTATTCTGTCCGGGGATGGGAGGCAGCGACACAAGTTATTGAACCGCATCCCACTCTGAATTCGAAGGGAATGCCGAAAAACTCCAACCTCTTGGCACCAAGCGTCGACGACTCCACGTTTTACCGGCGGGCGTTCCAGCGACTGCCCGCCTTCCTCAGGCGGCGCATTGATCCGCTGGAACATTCCATCGACCGTTTCGTACGCTCGGCCCGCACCTCGGGTAGCGCCACCGTGTTGGACGCCGGTTCCGGCGAGGGTCGCTTCGCCCATCACTTCACCCAACATCTTTACATCGGTCTGGACCTGGGAATCGGAAACCGCAACTGGGACTACTCGCAACTGCATTTGCAAGCAGACCTGGCGGCGATCCCACTGGTCTCCTCGTCCGTGGACACCGTGCTTAACATTCAGGTCCTGGAACACGTGCCCGGTCCCGATCGGGTCTTAGCCGAGATCCATCGGGTGCTCCGGCCCGGCGGGCATCTCTATCTGACCGCCCCTCAGGGCTGGCATGAACATCAACAACCTCATGACTACTTCCGATTCACCCGCTATGCCCTGCAATCCCTATTAGAGAGGGCTGGCTTTCAGGACGTCTACATCCAACCCCTGGGCGGGTACTTCCAATACCTGGGACATCGATTGACCTACATCCCCAAGATTCTCTTCACCGACCGCGCCGGATTTCCTCGCGTGGCCCTACTGCCTCTGGAGTTGCTCTCCCTATTTGTGTTTTGTTTTCTGACCCCGATCCTGTGCTTTTACCTGGACCGGCTGGACCGGAAGCAGGAGTTCACGCTGGGATATCGCTGTGTAGCGCTGAAGTAAGAAATGACCGGGTCAAGCGTCTCTCCGGGAGATCAGAAAAGGGCCGCAGTCCACAGCTTTGCCGACAGTGTCGGCGGATCAGCTTCGCAGTTCAGGAGTTCTCCTGATAGAATAGAGTGGTTTGAGAAAGGGGGCGACCTGGATTCGACGGAAGCAGTTGAGACAGTGGATGCATGTCGAGGGGCCACTTCCTCGTTAATCCGTGGCGAAAAACGATAACTGCCAACGATCAGTTACCACTCGCTGCGTAATACCAAGCGCAGCCGTCTCGATCGCTCAGCCCGCGGGGCGACCGAGACGTCACCTAGCGGGCTCTTCAGCGACTCGAGTTCCTTCATCGGGTAGCTGAGAAACTTTTCGAAGGGCGACCGCCGGTTACTTTGCCGGTTTCAGATGCTGGTGGTTGAAAAAAAAGGAAACCGGACAAACATGTAGATTCCGCCGGCGAAGGCTTTCGGACGTGGGTTCGATTCCCACCGCCTCCACCATTGTTCAGAGCACAACTCGTCTCTCCGGGGTAGCGCCCTGGAGAGACGAGCGTCCTATAACCCCTTATTTTCAAAGGGATTGAGCGTTCCTAACTTCATTCCCTCTCCATTCCCAACCGGTCGAATTCACCCTGTTTTCCGGCCTCCCATTCTCTGTTCGGCCCGTATTCTCCGTTCTTACCGGACCGAGTCCGAAAGTCGTCCAGTTGGGTTAATCCATTTAATATCAAGGAATTGAGTCCAAACAGCCGTTTTCGAGGGTTGTGGGAACACGCCCGGTGCTCGGGCTTGAGCACCCGAGAGTTCGAACGGCTCGTCCGATTGCCGATTTCCCCCCTATGGTCAGAGTCCGGATTCCCGTGCCTCCCGGCAGTCGGTATCGGCTTCCGGTAAGTAACCGGTGACAAGGCCGGGGACGGCGCCTGGCCGTCCCGACCAGCCGGAGGTCACGATGTGGAATGCCGAATTCAAGCCGGAGAGCCATCCCTATCGCCTCACTTGAAGCGGAGCTTCGCCCGGAGCCCGATCCCCTTTCCTCGAAAGAGAATCTGGAGGCCATCGCCTCTATTCTGGCCGCGGGCGTCCTGCGCTGGAGAGCCCGCAATGGCGCCTCCCCGAGCGATGTCGGGAGAACGGAGAAGAATCTCCAAATATGAGTGGGAGAAGGACTTGCTTTCCAGTGCGAACCAGAGCGTTCATACCTGACAAACGCGTCGAGCAGGGCAATGAGAGGGTTACCCGTGAACGAGTCCGGAAAGGGATCGCCAGAGAGTAGCAACGGATCTCGGGTTCGCCATTCCATCCTGCGACAGTTGGCGGCCCTCGAGACCATGTCGACGGACCAGCTGCGCGAGCGGTGGCGCGATCTCTATGGCGGCGAGCCGCCCGGCTACAAGCGGCAGTTTCTGATCAAACGCCTGGCCTATCGAATCCAGGAGCTGTTCTACGGCGGCCTGTCGGAAGCGGCCAAGACCCGCCTGCGGCAGGTGGCCCAGGCCGGCCCGGTGGCCCGTGTGAACCGCCGGGTCTCCGGCAATCCCCCGAGCCAGATCGACATCCTGCCAGGCACCCGGTTCGTCCGGATATGGAAGGACTGCCGTTATGAGGTCCTTGCCCACGAGAACGGCTTCGAGTACGACGGCCGGATGTTCCGCTCCCTGAGCGCCGTGGCTCGAGAGATCACCGGCACCCGGTGGAACGGCAGGCTCTTCTTCGGGCTCAAGAAGGGCAACGATGCAGGTGGCCAGCATGCCTGATATTGCCACGAACAATCCTGCCGGGAGGAAGCTGATCCGTTGTGCCATTTATACCCGAAAGAGCCACGAGGAAGGCCTGAAGCAGGAATTCAACTCGCTGGATGCTCAGCGGGAGTCGGCCGAGGCCTACATCGAAAGCCAGCGCATGCAGGGCTGGCGGGCGCTGCCGGACCCGTACGACGATGGTGGATTCTCCGGCTCCAACATGGAGCGCCCCGGATTACAGCGTCTGCTGGCCGACGTGGATGCGGGAAAGGTGGACGTGATCGTGGTGTACAAGATCGACCGCCTCTCGCGTTCGCTGCTGGACTTCATGAAGATGATCGAGCGGTTCAACGAGAAGGGGATCAGCTTCGTTTCGGTCACCCAGCACTTCAACACCACCGACCCCACCGGACGCATGTTTCTGAGCATTCTGATCACCTTCGCCCAGTACGAACGGGAGGTCATCGCCGAACGCATCCGGGACAAAGTGGCGGCGGCCAAGCGGCGGGGCAAGTACTGTGGCGGCCCGGCCATCCTCGGCTACGACGTGGACCGGGAGCGAAAGAAGCTGCTCGTCAATCTGGAGGAAGCGCCCCTGGTCCAGCACATCTTTCAGCGATTCACCCAACTGGCCTCGGCCAAATCACTGGCCGCCGAACTCAATGAGCAAGGATACCGCACCAAGTCCTGGACCACGAAGAAAGGGAAACACCGGTCCGGGAGTCCCTGGAACACCGGTCACATCTACCGGCTGCTGGGCAACCGCCTCTACAGGGGCGAGGTGGTCCACAAGGGGAAGGTCTATCCCGGCGAGCACGAGGCCATCGTCTCCAAGGGACTGTGGTCGCGAGTCCAGGAGGTTCTCTCGGAGAACACCCGGGCCAAGCAGACGAAGGCCAGAACGAAGATCATCTCACCGCTCGAGGGGGTGGTTCGCTGCGGCCACTGTGACGGCGCGATGGGTTTGACCTACACCCAAAAAGGAGCACGGCGCTACACCTACTATCACTGCGCGAGGGACGCCAAACGAGCGGTCAGCCGCTGCCCGCTCAAGCGCGTCCCGGCGGGGGACATTGAGAAGGTGGTGCTGGAGCAGTTGAGTGCTGTCTTTAGAACCCCGACGCTGGTGTCCCAAACCTACTTTGCCGCCAAGGGGATGGAAGGAAGCCGAGCGGGAACGGCTGCTGAAGCACAAAGAGCGGCTGGAAGACGATCTCCTGAAGGTCCGCGCAGCGGGCGTTCGAAGAGGTATCGCCTGGCGGCAACGGGCCGGACCCTGGAGTGGCATTGGCCGAGCTCAATCAGGAGGCAGTGACCCTGAGTCGCCAGCTGACGGACGTCTCAGCCCGAGCCAAGGCGTTCGAGGCAGACCCGGTCACGGAACGGGAGATCTCGGAAGCCTTCCAGAGCGTGGAGACCTTTTGGGAGGACCTGTTTCCCCTGGAGCGCAACCGACTGATCCGGTTGTTGGTCGAGAAGGTGGAACTCCGGGAGACCGGCATCGACATGGAACTGAAGACCCAGGGTATGACCAGCCTGATCATTGAGCTGAGCGGCTTGGCCAGTGAAGCGGGGGAACGGAGCCAAGCCTAATGACTACACAGCCGACCCTCACGCTGACCGGGACTGGTAATCTGCGGATCCACATTCCGATGCGCATCCGGCGGATGCGGGGCCGGAAGATGATCTTCGCCCCCCAGGCGCTGGATGGGGAGGTTCCGGACAGCCTGTCGGACAGTGCAGTCTGCCCTGGTTCAGGCCCTGGCCCGGGCTTTTTCCTGGTCGGAGGCGATTGAGAATGGCGAGTTCAGCTCCGTTGCGGAGTTAGCCAGGCATCTCGACATAGACAACTCCTATGTGGTGCGTATCCTGAAGCTGACCACGCTGGCCCCTGACATCATCGAAGCGATCCTCAACGGCGAAGAACCGTCCGGCCTTTCGCTCGCTCGACTGATCCGCACCTTCCCCCTGGGCTGGGAGCAGCAGAGAGTCCTGTTCGGATTAACCTCAGGCTGAGCCGCCACCCCTGTCGCGGACGGTCCGAGGCCTGATCCCTTCCGCGAGAGGATCTCCGACCCCATCGCCAGCTTCCTTCACTGGAGCCGCCAGCGCGCGATGTGGGCGCAGCTCATCGAGGGGAGTAGTAACCCCTTTCGGCATTGTCACGTTAAGTGCTCTAATCTCGATCTGGTGATTTCGGTGTAGCCTTTTGGGATGGACACCATCTCCTTCAAACGTCATCGCTTTCCACCGGAAATCATTCGACGCGCCGTTTGGCTCTATGCCAGGTTCACTCTGAGCTATTGGGATGTGAAGGATCTTCTTGCGGAGCGAGGTCTGGATATTTCCTACGAGAGCGTACGGCGCTGGTTCCTCAAGTTGGGTGCGCCGATTGCCCGAAACCTGCGCCCCACGCGACCCATTCCCAACGGCTATTGGCATCTTGATGAGAGGGTCATCGTGATTCGCGGACAGCGTTATTGGTTATGGCGGAGGGTCGACAATGAAGGCGAGTTCCTGGATTTCCTCGTGCAATCGAAGCGGAACGCCCAAGCAGCGTTGAAGTTGATGCGCAAGCTGCTGAAGAAACAAGGCTGGCCACCCACCCGGATTACAACCGATAAACTCAGGTCCTATCACGTCGCCATTCGAACCCTCGGCCTGACGGCTCAACACATCGACGATAGGCGTGCGAATAATCGTGCCGAGAATTCGCATCAGCCCGTCCGGCGTCGAGAACGAAAACAGCAGCGTTTCAAATCACCGGGTTCGGCCCAACGCTTTCTGAACATTCAATCCGCCGTTTACAACCCCTTTTATGTCCAGCGGCATTTACGCAACAGATTCACGCTCAAACGATTTCGAAAAGACGCATTCAATGTATGGGAAAGTGCGAGTGCGGCCGCCTGAAAGGGAATCCATGCGGGCCTTTGCGGCCCAACACGATTAACGTGACAATGCCCTTCGGCCGCATCCTCCAAGCGGCCGGCTATGGCCTGCGAAACCAAATCATCTGGCACAAGCCCAAAATGGTGATCAGTCGCGGGCATTACCACTGGCAGCACGAGTGTCTCTGGTATGGAGTCTTGAGCGGAAAGACAGCGAAATGGCGTGGGGACAGAAGTCAAACGACGGTGTGGGGCATCACCTGGGACCGCAATGTCGAGGGCGGGCACTAGACCCAAAAGCCCGTGGAGTGCATGGAGCGTCCCTCTACGCAACCACGAAGGCGATGTCTACGACCCCTTCGTGGGCTCCGGCACCAGCATCATTGCCGCCGAGCGCCAGAACCGCACCTGTTACGCCATGGAGATAGATCCCGCCTATGTCGCCGCCGCGGTCACCCGATGGGAGGCCTACACGGGAGGCGCGGCGGCAAAGGACGCAAAACGCGAAAATGATGGCGGATAACACCTAACGGCGGGTCGGTACGATCCCGAAAACACGGGAACTTACGGCGCCCGGCGCCGGAGGAATGGCGCATAAGACGTGTTCTCGGACGTTCCAAAACTCCCCCCAGAGGCGGAAATGGAGCAGTGGACCCAACCATCCCAACGGCCCGTTCCGATTCAGAGTTGTTCGAGGGCATCCTCGAGGGCGTCGTCGACCAGGTGGGTGTAGATCTGGGTGGTCGATAGATCACGGTGCCCCAGCGCCCGCTGGACCACCAGGATGTCGCCGGTGTGGCGGTATAGGTGGGTGGCGAAGGTGTGCCGCAGGGCGTGTGGGCTGAGCTTTTTGTCGATCCTCGCCGCCTGGAGCCAATGATCGAGCCGCCTGGACACCTGGCGCTCCGACAGCCGCGTGTCGCGGTTCGATAGAAACAGCGCCCGGCATTCGCCGTCGCCTTGGCGGCGGCGCTCCTTCAGGTAGGCGCGCAGAAGGGAGCGCAGCGTGGACTTGAGAAACTTCACCTGCGGGACGCCGCCCTTGGCGCGGACCCGGAGATGCTTGGCGTCGAGGTCCACGTCATCGACGTCCAGGTTGACCAGTTCACTGCAGCCGGATGCCGGTGCCCAGGAACAGCTCGATGATGAGCCGGTCGCGGCGGGCCAGCTTCGAGGATCGGCCCCGGAGCTCCTTGAGCAGCAGCTGCTTCT
>CBDBID010000032.1:0-15611 GCA_965205565.1 Acidobacteriota bacterium | reverse complement strand
GACGGCCGCGGTCTTTACCTCCATCGGACCGGGAGCGATGCACGCCCTGGCCGGTTCGCTGAGTTCTCTCTCCAACGGGGCGGGGGTCTATTTTCTCCTGGGCGACGAGACCACTCAGGACGAGGGCTACAACATGCAGCAGATCCCCCGGCAGGAACAGGGTCTGTTCCTGAAACTGACCAGTGTGCTGGGCCCCAGTTACACCTTGCACACCCCGGAAGCCCTCAACACCGCCCTGCGACGGGGCCTGTACGCGACCCGCAATCCCGTCTGGTCCTCACCTTTCTATCTACTTCTGCCCATGAACATGCAGCCAGCCGTGATTCCCGATTGCAACCTGCTGGCTTTTCCCAGTCCAGAACCTGTTGCGCCGGCCGTATGCGGCGACCGGGAAACCTTCGAACAGGTGGTGGCGGCCATCGGACGCTTTCACAAGATTGTCATCAAGATTGGAGGAGGGGCCAAGAACACCACCTCCGAGCTGGTCGAGCTGGCCGATCGAACCGATGCGGTCGTGGTATCCGGACCGCAGGTTCCGGGAGTGTTTCCCTACAGCAGCCCGCGCAACATGACCGTGGGAGGATCCAAGGGTTCGATCTCGGGCAACTACGCCATGAACGAGGCGGAGCTGGTGATCGTGATCGGCGCCCGCGCCGTGTGCCAGTGGGATTGTTCCGGGGTGGCCTGGAAAAACGCTCAGCAGTTTATCAATTTCAACACCAATGCCCAGGATGCACTGCACTACAATCGCACGATTTCCGTTGTGGGAGACGCACAGGCCAACCTGCGGATCTTGCTGGAAAAGCTCCGAGACTCGGGGATCGACAGATCCGAGGGCGGCCCCTCGCCCTGGCTGAGCGCTTGTTTGGGCAAGAGGGCGGAATGGGATCGATACCGCAAGCAGCGCTACGAACGGGAACGGCTCTACGATGAAGTCTTCGCCAAGGAGGTGCTCACCCAGCCCGCCGCCGTCAAGATCGCTTGTGATTTCGCCATGGAGATCGGAGCTGTGAAGTATTGCGACGCCGGAGATGTGCAGGCCAACGGCTTCCAGATCGTGGAGGATGAAGCGCCGGGTCAGACCTTCACCGAGACGGGCGCTTCGTATATGGGCTTTGCGGTTTCCTCTCTGTTGGCCTCCGCCCTGGCTGACAAGCCGCGCTACGGAATCGCGTTTGCCGGCGAAGGGAGCTTCCTGATGAATCCCCAGATCCTGATCGATGCGGTGGAGCATCGGGTGCACGGGATGATCCTCATCTTCGACAATCGCCGCATGGGAGCCATCAGTGGGCTTCAGTGGGCCCAGTACGGTGAGGGCCATGCGACCAACGATTCAGTGCCCGTCGACTACCTGCAGCTTTGTAATGCCGTCTCCGGAGTCCAGGCAGTCTCCGGCGGTACCACCCGGGGCGAGTTCGAATCGGCCTTGAAGAAGAGCTACCGACACCCTGGACTCTCCGTCGTTCACGTCTCCGTCTACTGCGGTGCGGACGAACTGGGAAGCCTGGGAGCCTGGGGCCAGTGGAACGTGGGCAACTGGTGTGAGGAAGTGCAAAAGGAGCATCAGGTGTTGGGTCTGTGACTCCTGGACGCGACGACTCCGCCAAGAGTCCACGTTTGAATATGGGTAAGCAGCGATCTCCCCAGGGCGTGGTCGGGAATCTGACCTCCTACGGTGATCCCGAATTCAGCCGCTTCGTGCACCGCTCATTTTTTTCCTCGGCCGGCTTCGACTCCGAAGACTTTGCCCGCCCGGTGGTGGGCATTATCGACACCAGCTCTGACTACACCACCTGTCATCGCGACATGCCTTCGCTGGTCGACGCGGTGAAGCGCGGAGTGCTGGAAGCCGGCGGCTTACCGCTGGTCTGTCCCACCCTGTCGCTGGGCGAGACCATCATTTCACCCACCGCCATGCTCTACCGGAATCTGCTGGCCATGGAGACGGAAGAAGCCATTCGCGCCTACCCCATGGATGCGGGGGTGCTGGTGGGAGGTTGTGACAAGACGGTTCCAGCCCAGCTCATGGCCGCCGCTTCGGCGAACCGGCCCGCCGTTTCGGTGGTCACGGGTCCCATGCGTACCGGGGATTGGCGGGGACAGCGGCTGGGAGCCTGCACGGATTGCCGCGGATCCTGGTTGAGACTCCGAGCCGGCGAGCTGGAGGAGAGGGAGTTGGAGGAAATCGAGCGGTCGCTCTGCCCGACCGGAGGTACCTGTATGGTCATGGGAACCGCCTCCACCATGGCCTGCCTCACGGAAACCTTGGGGTTGATGCTGCCGGGCGGCGCCACCCCCCCGTCCGGTTCTGCTGACCGTCTGAGAAACGCCGTAGCCTCGGGACGGTGTGCTGCCCGCTTGGCGAGTCAACCCATCCGCCCACTGGATGTTCTGACCGCTCCGGCCTTTGAGAACGCTCTTACCGTGCTGATCGCCATGGGAGGGTCCACCAACGCTGTCATCCATTTGCTGGCCCTGGCCAGGCGAGCCAGCTTGGCCCTCACACTGGACGACTTTGACCGGGTGTCGCGCCAGGTCCCTTTGCTGGTCAACTGCAAGCCGGCCGGCTCTTTCTGCCTGGAAGACATGCATCGCTCCGGAGGGGTCCCCGCTCTTCTCAAGACTCTCGAGCCACTGCTGGACACCACCACTCGGTCGGTGACCGGGCAATCCCTGGGGCGATACCTGGAGCAGGTGGAGGCACCGGGGGACTGGCAGGAAGTGATTCATCGACTGGAACAACCCCTGGGGCCTACCGGATCGTTGGTCATGCTCAAAGGTTCACTGGCGCCGAACGGTGCCGTCATCAAGGCGGCGGCGGCCAGCATGAAACGCCACCGAGGGCCGGCGGTTGTGTTCGACTCCGCGGAAGACGCGGCCCGGCGTATCGACGATCCAGCTCTTGGAATCACACCGCAGCACGTACTGGTCCTGCGCAATGCCGGCCCCGCAGCCGCCGGCATGCCCGAAGCCGGCTCTTTGCCCATCCCGCGCTACCTGGCCCGGAAGGGAGTCCGCGACATGCTGCGGGTCTCCGACGCCCGGATGAGCGGGACAGCCTTCGGGACCGTAGTGCTGCATTGCTCCCCGGAAGCTGCAGCGGGCGGGCCGCTGGCCCTGGTCCGGGACGGAGACCCCATCGAACTAAACGTTCCCGAGGGCCGGATCGATCTTCTGGTGGAGACTTCGGAATTGGAGCATCGGCGCGCCCAATTTGCCCCCCCACCGCTTCCGACACGGGGATGGAGACGCCTTCATTCAGAACACGTCTTGCCGGCCCACCTGGGCGCCGACTTGGATTTCTTGAGCCCGGAACCCTCGCTTCACCACGACCCGGCACCAGAATGATGGGCGTGCTGAAGGCAACTCAGGCCCGGTTTCCTTTGCTTGGACAAGTCGAATCATACCGCAGCCACATGTTGCTCAAATCCAATATGTCAACTCTGTAGCCTCTTTGCAGTGCCCCCTGGACTACGAATCCGGATTTTCCCCCGACGTGGAGCACTTCTTACGTGTTGATCGCCGCACTTTTCAAGACGGTTGGATCTATGAGAAAGGAGAGAACACGCTAGATCGCACCCGGCAAGTGGAATCGGCGCTAGCCAGCACCGAAAAGGGTGAAGCCCTGATCCGCAAGGGCACCCAGTACTTTGTCGACAAGGTGAGAAGAATGATCGGGGCCACCGAAACAGGCAAGCCCTGGCCCGCGACCGAGTGAAGCGTGGGTAACGTTGCGGCTCTCAGGCGATGAAGCTCTTACTGGTCTCTCCCTACCATGGCGGCAGTCACCGAGCCTGGGCCGAAGGTTTTCAGCGCTTCAGCCGTCACCAGGTGGAGTTGTTGACCTTGCCGGCTCGCTACTGGAAGTGGCGCATGCATGGCGGGGCCGTCACGCTGGCTCGGCGCTTCAACGATCAGGGGTCCGAGCCCGACCTGATCCTGGCCACCGATATGTTGGACCTGACGACCTTTCTGGCGCTGGCGCGGCGTCGCATCGGACCCATTCCGGCGTTTCTCTACCTGCATGAAAACCAGCTCACTTACCCCCTCCCGGAAGACGGAACCAGGAGTCCCATGCGTCGCCAGCTATGGGGAGCGGGATCGTCACTATGCCTTCATCAATTATGCTTCCATGCTGGTCGCCGACCGGGTCTTTTTCAATTCGGAATTTCATCGAGACAGCTTCTTTGGGGCTCTCCGACCCTTCTTGAAGCACTTTCCCGATCACAACGAACTGTCCGGTCTGAGGGAGTTGAAGAACAAAAGTCGAGTACTTCCGGTGGGCGTCGATCTGGCGCGACTGAGAGAAAACTTGTGCGGTCGCCGGGCAGAGTCAGAACCGGTCCGCACGGGCCAACCGCCCCTGCTGCTCTGGAACCAACGCTGGGAGTATGACAAGAATCCGGAACACTTTTTCGACGTCGTGTGCCGACTGGCTCGAGAGGATGTCCCCTTCCGTCTGGCTGTGTGCGGTCAGAACTTCCGGCGTCATCCGGAGGAATTCGACGAGGCTCTCCAGCGCTTGGGTGATCGGATCGTTCACTGGGGTTGCGCACCCGAGTCAAGCTACCGGCGGCTCCTGTGGCAAGCCGACGTGACCGTATCCACTGCAGAGCACGAATTCTTTGGAATCAGCGTCGTGGAGGCCATGTACTGTCGGGTCTTTCCGCTTCTGCCGGACGCTCTGTCCTACCCGGAACTGATCCCGGAGGCTCTGTGGGAACACTGTCTCTACTCGGATCGGTCTCATCTGGAGAGCCGGCTTCGCTGGGCCCTGCAAAATCCGGCCCGGATTCGGGAACTCGCAGTCTCTCTACGGCAGACCGCCCGGCGTTTTGATTGGGCTCATCTGGCCCCCGAGTACGACCGGCTCTTCGAAGCCGGAAAACTGGATCGCTAGCTGCACCTGATCGGTGCCAATCCTGGACGCCTCTGCGCGAGGTTTCGCTTCATCCATCCTTCGGTCATCCGGCCAACCGGCTCCTACCCAACGGAGATGTTCTGGTCGCCTATTACGCCGGAAATGAACGATCTTTGAGCATCCACTGGGCACGTGTGGAACTTTGAGAAGGGGAGCACTCAGGAAGCGGAGTGCTGACGAGCCGAGTCTGGGTCGTAGAAGTGCTCCAGTGAATCCCAGGAGAGCCAGTGGCCAGGACGAGCCCGGATTCTTTCTTCTAGGATCGCCACCAGCCGTTGCATGATTTCGGTCGTCCCGGAGAGGTCCTGGACTCGAGCCGTGACGTCTTGCATCTGGATCTTCTGTCTCCGGATGCCAGCCGGCTGCTGGATGGTCCAGTGGATCAGCCTGGCTCCGCTGCCCTGGAACAGGCTGGCGATCCCATCGGCAAACCGGGCCTGAGCCCCCAGAAAATTGACTGGGACCGTTCTTCTCAACAGGGTCGGAGGGACATCAATGAGCAGCGTGACGACTTCACCCTGCTGAAGCTTCGATCTCAAGAGCGGATAATTGCCCTGGCCAGTGAGCACGAAAGGGTTTCCTACGGCTTCCTCGATCCATTTCACCCGCTTCCGATTGTATCTGAGGCAGGCCGGGTGTAAGGGATTCTCCTCGCGATCGATCGACCTGCCCACGACATTCATCTTGATCCCCTCCTTACCCAGAGCGGTGAAGAAGAGGCCGGTACTGCCGAAGTGTCCGGAAAAGAGGAGGACACCTCTGCCCGTTTCGATGGCATGGTGCAGCGTTTCGAGACCGGAGATTTCCACGAGTCTGCGGAAGAAGGAAGCTGGTCGCCGGTACCAGAAGGCTTCCATCTCGTTGCGAGACTGTACCTGAAAATGTTCCAGAACTGCCCTCTTGATTTCCTCATGGCCCAAGCAGGGAAGGGCCCGCGTGGCGTTTTTCCAGGCGCGGGTTCTAGCACTCCTTCGCCAGCCAAACTGGAGGGCTCCCCGCAGATCCGCCAGAGCATACGCCACCGGTAAAGGCAGCCGGGGAATGAGGGGCAAAAACAAGGAGTAATCGATGTGGGGCCAAGGTCCTATCAGATGCATTGGGGTGGACTGATGCGACTGCACCAGACGGGGTTGTCCGGCCATTGTCCGCCAAAGGCCGGCAGATGGCCAGTGAAGCTCACAGGTTTGAAGGTCCATCGCGTTTCTAACATCCTAGAAATCGTATGGCTAAAGCGGCACGGGCCGCAAGACTTGCCTCCGCTCGTAACTTTGTCCTATACGTCTTGCGACCGGTCCGCAGCCGTCCGGTTCAGTTTTCCGGATGGAGGCCTTGTTGACTCCATTTTGGAGCGAACCGAGCACCCTCGCCAGGTTGGGTAGCGGGCAGCGAAAACAGTCAAGGAGGATCCCAGATGCGCATTGCCGTGGGAGGTATCGAGCACGAAAGCAGCAGTTTCACGCCCGTAAAAACACCCCTGTCCCTTTTTCTTCTCGAGCACCATTACTGGGAGGGAAAGAGTCTGGCCCAAAGGCCGGGTGATACCAACACCATTGTGGACGGTTTTCTGCACGGACTGCGCCGGCATGGCGCCGAGGTCATCCCTCTGATCTGGGCCAAGGCGCCTTCGGGGGGACAGCCCACTTCGGAGACTCACGAGGAACTGAAAAAGCGCCTGATGGACCGCCTGGGAGCGGCCCACCCTGTAGACGGCGTGCTGCTCAGCTTGCATGGGGCATACTCGGTGCAGGGCCTGGACGATGGGGACGGGGACGTTCTGAAGGCGGTGCGTGGCTCCGTGGGGCCGGACTGTCCCGTTATTTCCGTCCACGATCTGCACAGCAATATCGGTCCGGACATGGTGCAAAACGCCACCGCCCTGATCGTGGAAGACACCTATCCACACGTGGATATGGCCGAGCGCGGAATGGAGGCCGCCGACATGATGGTGCGAGCTGTCCGCGGCGAGGTCCGGCCGACTCTGGGATGGTGTCCGATTCCGCTGCTCTGGTCGGCTCCTTACATGATCACGGCCGAGGAACCCATGTCGATGGCCATGCAGCAGGTGTTTGACCTGAAAAAGGAACCGGGTGTTTTGACCGCCAGTCTCAGCGTGGGCTACCAGTGGGTGGATTCCGATATCAACGGTGCGTCCACCCTCGTGATCACCGACGGCGACCCTGAAACAGCCCAACAAAAAGCAGACCTCCTGGCTCGCTGGATCTGGAAACGGCGGCAGACCTGGATCTGTCCTCCCCTGGCTCCGGCCGATGCTCTAGATCAGGGGCAAGCCATGGGTAAGTATCCCATCATTCTGGCCGACCAATCCGACAACCCCGGAGGAGGCGCCCCCAGCGATTCGACCGAGATTCTGCGTCTCTTCATCGAGATGAATCTGCAAGACGCTGCCGTGCTGTACATGGTTGACCCGGAGACCGTGTGGGAAGCGAAACAGGCCGGGGTCGGAAATACCGTCAGCGTGAGGGTGGGAGGAAAATCACACCCCTTGTGCGGTCCTCCCGTACCCATGCAGGCCGAGGTCCGCTCCTTGAGCGACGGTCGCTTCGTCTACGATGGTCCCATGTTCGCCAATCTGGAAACGACCCACGGTGATTCCGCCTTGCTCAAACAGGGAGGTGTCTACGTGGTCGTGATCAGCCAACCCAACCAACCGATCGACCTGGCTTTTTCGC
Source organism: Acidobacteriota bacterium (assembly GCA_965205565.1). Taxonomy (GTDB): domain Bacteria; phylum Acidobacteriota; class UBA6911; order RPQK01; family CBDBID01; genus CBDBID01. The sequence continues at coordinate 8,000 of CBDBID010000032.1, read as the reverse complement.
GCACCTTGGGACTGGACTGCCGCAAAATGCGTTATCTGTGCCTGAAATCAACTGGCCATTTTCGTAGCGGATTTGGCGCGATTGCCGGATCGATTTTCAACGTGGACACTGTCGGTGGGCTAACCTCGGACTTCTTTAATCTTCACTTCCAGCGGCTGGGTCGCAAGGTATACCCCCTGCACCCGGACGCCCAATTGGGAATTTGAGGGCACGGCGTGGGTCGCGTGGCATTCGCGTAGGTCTCTCATCGCTTCCTGGGTCGGTCTCCGGGTGCACAAGTTCAGGTGACTCGGGACCATCTTCCAGGTTTCGATTGACCAGCAAAATGGCCCGCATTTGTAGCGCTCCGTGTTGGTGTCGATGGTTCGCATCTGTTGTGGCACAGCGGCAGGACTGATAGTAGAATTGTAAGCTATGGTATGCCTATGACTGGCTGGGAGGAAAGGGCGGATTCATGGGGATGAAAGAGCCCGTGCGGATGACGGGGAGAGACGCTCTCACCGCCATGCTGCGGGCCGAGGGAGTGCGCTACGTCTTCGGCAATCCTGGCACCTCGGAAAGTCCCTTTATGTATGCTCTGGAGTCGTCGCCCGAGCTGCATTACGTCCTGGTCACGCAGGAGGGCGTCGCTCTGGGCATGGCCGACGCCTACGCTCGCGCCACCGGCACACCCGCCTTTGTCAACCTGCACATAGAAACGGGTCTGGCCAATGGGATCAGCCTGCTCCACAATGCCCGGGACGGCGGCACCCCCATGGTGCTTACGGCCGGCAACAAGGATACCCGGGAGTTGGCGCACGGCCGCACCGACCTGGTGGAGATGGTCCGCCAGTTCACCAAGTGGAGTGCGGAAATCAATCATCCCGCCCAGATCCCCTACGCCCTGAGGCGAGCCTTCCAGGAAGCCCGGACTCCCCCGGCCGGCCCCACTTTCCTGTCTTTTGCGGCCGATGGTTTGGACGGGGAGGCAGAGGTGGAGATCATCCCCTCGGCCCCGGATCATTTCGAGCTGGCTGCGGACCCGCAGGGAATTGAGAAGGCGGCTCGGCTCCTGGCCAACTCTTCTTCGCCGATTCTTCTGGTGGGGGACCGTCTGGCAGCGACCGGAGGCTGGGAGGAAGCCGTTCGCCTGGCCGAGCGCATCGGAGCTCGAGTCTACAGCCCGTTCTACGCGGAGATGAGCTTTCCGACCGGCCATCCTTTGTTTCTAGGGATGATCCGGCTGGGTTTTCCCGAGACCCGCCGTCTGCTCGCTCAAGGCGATGTAGTGGTAGCGGTTGGAAAAATCTTTAGCGGTTTTTACATGTTCTCCGAACCCGACTTGCGGTATTTCGATGCCAACTCCAGACTCATTCATCTGGACTCGGACCCTCAGGAACTGGGCCGCAGCCAGCCCACCGCGGTCCGCCTCCTGGCCCATCCCAGATCGGCCCTGGAACAACTCTGCCAAAGGGTCGAAGAGAAGATGTCCAAATCAGCCATTGGGGCAGCTCAGAATCGCCGCAGGGACATCGCCGCCGAAAAGGCAAAGATTGGCCAGCAGACACGACGACGGCGGGAGCAACGCTGGCACCGGCGACCCATGACACCCGAACGAATGGCGTTTGAGGTGGCGGCTGGGCTGCCTCCAGACACCTTAGTGGCCAACGACGCGGTGACCGCCTCTTCAGCAGTTTTCGAAGCGATTCCCTTCGCCACCTCCGGCAGCCTGTATGGGGCTCGGGGGGGAGCCATCGGGTGGGGAATGGGAGGCACGCTGGGCCTGAAACTCGCCCGCCCTGATCATCCGGTCGTGGGTTTTGTAGGCGACGGAAGTGCCATGATGACCGTTCAGGGACTCTGGACCGCCGCCACAGAGAATCTTCCCGTCGTCTACATCGTTTGCAACAATGGTGCCTACCGGGTGTTGAAAATCAACATGAACCATTACACCTCTGAGATCCTCGGTCAAGCTGGCCCAAGAAGCCGTTACCTGGGGATGGATTTTCCCCAGCGTCTGGATCTGGCGGCTCTGGCCGAAGCTCAAGGGGTTTACGGCCGAAGAATCGAGGACCCCGAAGAGTTGGCGCCCGCCGTGCGGGGGGCTTTCGAGCTGGGTCGCCCCGCCCTGCTCGACGTGATCATCGACGGCTCGCTTTGATCCGGCTTCACCAGCTGGATTTTCGGAAAGGAAAACTCGCCCGGGGAAGTGAGCACTAAGCGGCGGGCCAGGGCGTGCCTTTCTCCGTGGCGGCCATCATGGCTTCAATTCTTCCCGCTACGAAGCGAGTGGCGATGCCGATGAGCGCCTCTCCCTTTTCTGCCGTCGCCAGTAGCGCCTGCTCCTGTCGCGTCCGGTCTCGGCCGTTTTCTCCAGCGATCTTGAAGGGCTTCAGGAATTCCCGGACCTCCGGGCTCAGATCCGCTTCGGATTCGTACTTGAGATCGGCCTGGTCGTACTTTCCCAGGGTGAAAGGCCGCACTCGGTCGGGGAAAGCCGCCAGGAGCAGAGAGGTTTCGAATTCAGCGGCGTGCGAAACCCCGGCTCCGGAATCCTGATGTCTTTCGAAGTCTTCATCGGTGTAACCGTTCCAGTAGGAGACGGCGTCCAGGGTGATGCCTAGATCCTTGCGCCATTCCGGCAATGCATCCTGCAGCAAGCGGTGGTTCCCCCCGTGGCCATTGACCACCAACATGGTTCGAATACCGTGGGCTCGGAGACTTTTGATCACGTCGAAGACATAGGCGCGGAAGGTCTCCTTGCGCACCGTCAGGGTCCCCTTGCGGGCCATGTGATAGGGCGAATAGCCCACCGGACAGGGCGTGGATACCGTGACCTGCGGATAGAGCCGCAGGGCTGCCTGCTGTGCCACCATGGTGGCACAGGCGATGTCACAGATCAGGGCCAGGTGTTCGTTGTGCTGCTCCGTGGACCCGGTGGGTATAATGGCCGCCTTGAGGTCTCCCTTGGCCAGGGCTTCACGGACCTCTTTTCGGGTGTTTTCCCACAACAGCACCTTCTGAGGCCGGATGGGGCGTCCGCCGGCCGCCACCAGGGGCGAGGACGGAATTGGAACGGATGTCGATGTCTGAGAAGCTGCTCGAGTCTGGACTTCGAGAGCCGCAGCGCCGGCGGCCCTAGGAAAGGACCGCAAGAAACCTCGGCGAGAGAGTTTTCCACTCATCAGCTTTTTGTTCCTCCACGAACCCAGATATCAAGATCCCGCCGGCGCTGTCAAGAAAAAGCGATGGAGGACGGTTGAAACGCCTCGGCTCAACCGACGGACGATTCTCCCCCCAACTGGCCCCGAGATCCGTCTCTGTGGAAGTTTGTAAACAGCTGACAATAATTGACTTGACACCAATACGTCGGGCACGATAAAAAGAGCTCAAGGAAGGATGAAAGGCAACTCCCCGCACAGGATGTTCGTGAGACTGTGGGTGACGGTCGCACTGGTCGGGCTTGCAACCGCCCCCTCCCAGGCCCAGACCGCTTCTCCGGATCCGGAAGCGATCGCCATTTTCCCCTTGGGGGGAGGGCAGGGATCGGTCTTTCGGGCCGAAGTCCGGGCCCGACATCTGCAGGGGGCGCACTCGGTTTATTTTGACACCCCCGACATCCAGGGTCGGATTTTGCAAGTGGGGGAGATCGAACTCGAAGAGCTGGAGCCGCCTCCCGGGGAAACGACCGTTGACCGGGCTGGTCAGAAGGTCCATCTGGAGATCCGTATCCCGGACAGTGCCCAACCGGGCGCCACCGGACTCCGCCTGGTGGGTTCTCGGGGCATCACCAACCGCCTTCTTTTTTTCATCCATTCTCTACCCCAACTTCAAGAACAGGAAGCGCCGCACCACAAACCTACGCAAAGCCAGTTCGTTCCGCTTCCCGTAGTCGTCAATGGGAGAATTCGAAAAGGGGGAGAAACGGATTACTATTCCTTCCAGGTTCCGGCCGGCGAGGAGCTGATCTTTCAGGTTCACTCCAGGCCTCCTGAGCGCCAGGCCGCCGGAGGATGGAACCCTTACCTGGCTCTGTACCAACCGGCAGGAAGCTGGTTTGACTCGGATCGGGCCAGACGGCTGGCTTACAACAACGAGCCCACCTCTCAACACATCACCGCCATGCCCCATCTGAGCTATCGATTCCCCCGGGCGGGGACTTACCTGGTGGAGGTGGGGGCAGAATCAGGTCAGGGCGGCCCTCATGGCTCTTACCAGCTTCAGATCGTGCCGGCGCGAATGGCAGACCGGCTCATCGGATGGAAGGAAGGGTTGCAACAGGAAGGCTGGCCGGAGCGTCGTTTTGATCGCAGCCTGGGAGCAGAATGGATCGACGCCTTGCAGGCACGTACCGTTGAGATCGCCCAGAAGACTCTCGAAGACGAAGAGCGAGTCGCTTCCGGTGCAGCGGCAGCCGGTCCCGGGGCCACACGCGACACCCGGTCCTTTTCTGGCAAACGGACCCCACCTGTCGCAATCCACGAATCGGAAGACGAAGACTTGATCCCCCAGCTTTCCCTGCCCGCATTGATCGAAGGAAGGATCGAGAGCCCCGGGGACGTGGATCGGTTCCTCCTCCGGGTGGAAACCGGCGACCGTCTGGCCTTCGAGGTGGAAACCCCGGATACCGCTCCCCCTCATTTCAATCCGCGCCTCTCCGTCATCGGCGGCGCTGGAGAAGAACTTTTCAGCAACGTGTACAAGCGCATCCACCGAAACTTTACCTTCTATCTGAAAACGATGGAAGCGAAGACCGTGTACACGTTCCTTCGGGGTGGAGACTTCACGCTTCAAATCCGGGATGTAACCCATCAGTATGGAGATCCCAGTTTTCGGTATCGGGTGTTGGTTCGACCTCAAATCCCCCATGTGGGAGCGATCCAGGTGGATGCCGACCGTCTGAACCTGGTGATTGGACAAGCCCGAAAGTTGCTGGTCACGACGGATCAGGAAGAGAGCTTCGCCGGAGAGGTGGCGCTGCGTCTGGAGAATCTTCCCTCTGGGGTCCAGCTGTTTCCGGCCACTCGTGTTCAACCCGAACAGGGTCCCCAGCCTGACGAGGGTCCAAAGGAGCGCTTCCTTCCCAAAAAGGACGAAACAACCTTGGTTCTGCTGGCCGCTGCAGAGACACCTCCCTCCCAGTATCCACATTGGATCCGGGTTCTGGCCCACCCGGTGGTGGAGGGGGTCCTGGGGGTTGCCGTGGAGGTGACCCGCCTGCCGCTGGTCGTGATCCCTCCCTTCCGGGAATCCGCGGCCCAGCCTTCCGAAGCGATCGCTGAGAAAAGTCCATGAAGCAAGAGCGATTCCTGGCCTGCCGGATCGACCAGCTCCACCCTTTTGACCGTCGTCCCGCCTCTGGAGACGGAGGATTGATCCGCCGGATTCTGTCCCTTCTGGTCCTCTTTTTCGCGATAGGCGTCTGGCCGCTTGCCGCCCAGACTTCTTCAGTCGAGTCGGGGCAGCCCGATCGCGAAACGTTGACCTTGCAACTTTTCCCGGAGAACACGACCCTTTGGGGTCGGGAATCCACCCAGCGCTTCCTTCTGTTGGCTACCGGCTCGGATGGCCTCGTCAGGGACCTCACCTCTCAGGCCGAGTTTTCGGTCTCCAATCCTCATCTGGCCGAACTGTCTTCGCAGGGCCAACTCACGTCGCGAAGCAACGGTGAAGTTGTTCTAGCCGCCCGTTTCCAGGATCGGACGGTTACGACTCGCGTCCAGATCGAGGGGACGGAGCAAACAGTCCCCTTCACCTTCGCGTGGGAAATCAACGGGATCCTGACTAAGCGGAGATGCAACGCGCAGGAGTGCCACGGCAGCGTTAAGGGGAAAGGCGGTCTCAAACTCTCCATGAATGGCCTTTACCCGCGGGAAGACTATGAATGGATTGTCCAGGGCGGGGACTACCAGGTGCTGAGCCCCGAGCCGGCGGGCGAGAGGGCGCCTCGGGTCGATCGGAAGGAACCGAGGAAAAGTCTGCTCCTGGCCAAACCCGCGATGCAGATTCCCCATGGCGGTGGACGGCTCCTCGAGGCCGATTCGGCCGACTACCGAAGGCTTCTGCGATGGGTGAAGGCGGGGGCTCCCTACCAGGAGGAAGAGAGTCCGGTCTCGGTTCGGCGAATCGAAGTCTTTCCCCCAGAGGCCTTTCTGGAACCCGGCGCCAGCCATCAACTGCTCGTCTTCGCCTACCTGGCCAATGGCCAGCGTCAGGACATCACCGACCAGGTGCTGTTCGAATCCAACGATCCCACCGTGGTGAAGGTGGGAGAGGATGGGCAGGCGCGAGCCCTCAAGTCTGGTGAGACAGCTATTGTGGTGCGGGCAGCCGGTCACGCCGTCACCAATCGGGTGGCGGTGATCTCGGAACCGGTCCAGGATTATCCGCGTCTCCAGCGCCGCAATCTGATTGACCGGTTCGTGTTCTCCAAGCTGGAACGCCTCAACATCGTACCTTCGCGAAGGACCACCGACTCCGAATTCCTGCGGCGCGTCTGTCTGGATCTTACCGGTACCCTACCCCCACCCCATCGAGTACGGGAATTTCTAGCCAGCCGGGACCCTCAAAAGAGGGACCGCTTGATCGAGACGCTATTTGACTCTCCCGAGTACGTGGATTACTGGACTTTCCGTTTCGCCGACCTGTACCGGGTGAACAAGGCCATTCAGGGTCACGTCAAGTTCAGCCGCATGTACTGGGAATGGATTCGGGATGGCATCGAACAAAACAAGCCTTATGACCAGGTGGCACGGGAACGAATCGCCGCCCAGGGTCATAACGGGCCATCCCGGCACTACCACCTGCTGGGGGGTGACTTGCCCCGTCCCCAGGATTCCATGGCCGAGCAAGTCCGCGTCTTTTTCGGCCGCCGACTGGACTGTGCCCAGTGCCATAATCATCCCTACGAGCCCTGGAGCCAGAATCAATTCTGGGGAATGACGGCCTTCTATGGCCAGCTGACCCGGGTGGGCGACATCAACACTGCGATTGCCCCTTATCAGGTGATTATCGATGATCCCGAGGGCCACGGAACCCTAGGAGGAGGATCCCCCATCATCCACCCCCGGAGCAAAGAGGAAGTTCACCCGCAGTTCCTAGACCGCCGAATGGCGGCAGCAGGGCCGCGGCGGGATCCCCGTTCGGCTCTGGCTGAATGGATGACCGCGAATCCTTACTTCGCAGAAGCTACTGTCAACCGCATGTGGGGTTACTTCTTCGGACGAGGCATTGTGGATCCGGTCGACGACTTCCGACTGGCCCATCCGCCCACGCATCCGGCCCTGCTGAAGGCTCTGGCCAAAGACTTCATCAAGCACGGTTACGACTTGCAGCACTTGATGCGACTGATCGTGCAGTCCTCAACCTATCAGTTGTCGAGCCTACCCAATGAGACCAACCGGGAGGATCGTATCAACTACTCGCGAGCCCGGCCCCGCCCTCTGGATGCGGAGATCCTTCTTGACAACATCTCGCAGGTGGCGGAGGCTCCCCAACAGTTCGGAAAGCTGCCAGCGGGAACCCGAGCCATCCAAGTGGTGACACCGGACGCCTTTCCGACTCATTTCCTGGAAGTAAACGGCCAGCCGGACCGGCTTTCCATCCCGGAGCGAAAGGTCGAGCCGACCCTACGCCAGGCTTTGCATATGTTGGCTGGGAGAGACCTATGCCCAGAAAATCTCCGCCAGGAACAATCGAATCGAAAGACTTCTGAGTGCCGGGGTGGAGAATGAGGGCATCATCGAGGAGCTCTATCTGGCCGCCTTCTCGCGGTTTCCAACGCCCGAGGAAAGGAGACAACTGATCCAGGCCCTCGGTTCTCTGCCCTCGCGGAGGGCGGCTCTGCAAGACTTCCTGTGGGCGATAATCAATTCACGAGAATTCACGTTTGTCCACTGAAGAAACAGACAACGGGTGTGCTATGAGGAAGATTTGACCGGCGTAGGTAGTCTGGCCCGGCCTGGGAAGACAAGATTGGCCACCATAAGGTTGTGTTACGATGAAAGGTGCCCCGATTGGAT
>CBDBID010000031.1:0-109156 GCA_965205565.1 Acidobacteriota bacterium | reverse complement strand
CACGTTGACGAAATATTTCCGAAACGGCAGTTCCTGCAGCCAGGGCAGAGACCCCGCCACGCCAGGAGGTCCCGGCGTGGCTGGGTTCTTCTGCACTCCCTTGAAGGGCTCGATGTTTTCTAGGATGTCGGTCTGCACTTCCTGTAAGTATTGAGGCACTTCCGAACAGTCGGAATATTTTTCCTTGAGGTCGTCAATCAGACCTTCCACGACGTAAAGGGCGGCTCGACGATCCAGGTCCTGCATTCTGGTTTGCGCCTTGCGCTCCAGATTGCGCACCTCCTTCAGCGCGCTTTTCAGGCCTTCTTGCAGCGCCTCCCGCCGTTTTTGCAAGGTTTCCCGCGCGGCAGCGGGCAGAGCCTGAATCTGAGCCTCGTTGAGTGGTTTTTCCTCCGAGACGGGGATGATCGCGATTCCCAGCGAGGTCGCCTGCAGCGCGAACCCCGCCTGGGATGCCTCCGTGCTTAGCTCGCCGAACAATTCGTCACGCCGGCGCTTCAGTGCGTTGAGGATCTCATCTCGCTGGTTCCCGTAGTCTTCGCTCTCAAAGGTCTTGGGGATTTCCCGGCGCATGTGGTCGATGAGATTCTTCATGTCCTGCTGCAGCTGTCGTCCCCTTCCGGTCGGAAGGCGGCACACTTTGGGCTGGTACGGATCCTCAAAATTGTTGACATAGCACCAGTCCGTAGGCGTCTCCTTTCCCCGTGCCAGCTCCTGTAGAAAGGACTGCACGGCCGTCATCTTCCCGATTCCGGGCGGACCGGCGACGCAAATATTGTATCCGATTTCCTGAATCTCCAACCCGAAACGAATGGCGGAAACCGCACGAGGTTGTCCGATAATTCGATCGAGGGGCTCAACGCAGTCGCTCGAATCGATGTGCAGACTCGCCGGATCGATCACGATCCGCAATAGCTCGGCCGAAAGCTCAGTCGGGTCCATTCCTTGACCTCCTTCCTCCTACAGAGCGCTCGCCGGAATCTTAGCCGACACCGTCCCCCATGAAAAGGGCGTCCGACTCCGGCAGAACAGCCGCAGAGGGAGCGGCGGGACAGGTGGATCCGCTTCCACAGGACCTTCTCGCCCGTGGGTGACCAGATTGTTCAAGGAGGAATGCTAAATTAACAGGTTAGAATGGCATAGGGGGTGTATGAGTTAAGATAGCGTCCAAATCAAGGGACGGATAGAGCTGCAATTGGCCGCTGTCGAGCAGCAGACCGAGGTCCTCCGGAGTTCGATCCAGGAGTTGATCCGGAAAAAAGAGCGCCTGGTCGATGCTTACCGGTCCGTGGACGGTGCCGAGTTACTGGACGCAGGGATCCACTACTGGCAGGAGGAATCCGGTGAGCTGGAATACATGGAAGAGGATCTGGCTTCCGAACTTCACTCCCTCAAGCAGCTTTTTGAACAAGAGGACGCAGCGGACAGACGGGCTCGTGCACAGCAAGAGCAGAAGCCTTTGCTACCGGATTCCCTGCAGCAGTACCGCTGATACCGCACAAGGGCCGGATTCCTTGCCGGTTAGCCTTTCGGCTGCCCCCTCCACCGGTCGACGCAGGCGGCCACCACGATGTCTCCGGTCACGTTAAGGGTCGTTCGGCACATGTCCAGCAGGCGCTCCACCCCCAGGATGATCGCGATGCCTTCCGGAGGAATTCCCATCCACTGCAGCAGAGCGGCGACCAGGGGAAGGGAGCCTCCCGGCACTCCGGCGGTACCGATGCCGGCCAGAATCGACATCAGGACCACCAGGACTTGCTGGGAAAAAGTCAAATCCATGCCGAACACCTGGGCTAGAAACAGTACCGTGACGCCTTCGTAAAGGGCTGTTCCGTTTTGGTTCGCGGTCGAACCGACCGTCAACACGAACCGGGAAACATCGGCGTCGATGCCCAAGTTCCGCTGCGATACTCGCAGAGCCGTGGGCAGCGTTGCGTTCGAGGACGAGGTCCCGAACGCCGTCAGGATCGCTTCGGAAATGAGTCGAAAGAATTGAAGCGGTCGGTAGCGGGCGACTTGTCGGATCAAGAGCGGATAAATTACGACCATCTGCAGCGCCAAACCCAGTAAGACCACCAGTACGTAACCGAACAGGGCCGCCAGAATGTCGAGGCCAATCGACACCGTCAGTGCGAACACAAGTCCGGCCACACCCACCGGGGCCAGTTTCATGGCTGCAGCGATGATGACCATCACCGCGTCGTAGATTCCTTCCAGGACCGACACCAGGGGAGCCGAACGCTCAGGCCGGACAGCCAGCGCGATGCCGAAAGCCAGGCTGAAAAACAGGACGGCAAGCATGCCGCCGCCGGTTGAACTCCCGTCCAGAGCGCCGGCCATCTCCTGAATCGGGTTCCTGGGAATGATGTCCAGCAGTGCATCGCGCAAGGATTTGGACTCGGGACTTGACGGCTGTACCGAAGCCGAGAACCGTTCCCGTAGAGTCTCTCGCTGCTCCATCGGCAGGCGAGCACCCGGTTCAAGAGCAGCGCTGAGCATCAACCCGATCGCCACCGAAGTAGTGGAAAGAAATATCGTCAGAAGCAGGGTTCGAGTCCCGGTACGACCCAGTTTTCGCAGGTCTGCCAGGCCCACCACTCCTAACACCAGGGCGGAGAAAACCAGGGGCAGGACCACCATAAAAATCAGACGCAGAAAGATCTGACCGGCCGGTTCGGCGATGTGATAGACCAGCCAGTTCAAGGTGGGATGGACAGCCTCGGGTCCCGAGGGCCAGATCAGGGGAGCCAGCAATCCGGCTGCTGCACCGGCAACCAGTCCGGCCAGAATCTGCCAGGGCAGCCCAGGGCTGGGCTCCCTTTCTGCCGAGTTGTGAGATATTGTCTTGGCTTTCATGCCCGAGTCGCTTCTTCGCGGAAAGTCGGTTGGCATACTGCCGCCGGACTCCTGAATTCGCGCAAACCGGAATGGCTAGCGGGATCCGGAAGCAATCCTCCCTGGCTTTTTCCAGGGAGGATTGCTTCCGGTAAGCCAGGCGTAATGACAATGACCTGCTCGTTGACTGCCCTCGGATAACGCCTCCACAGCACGTCATGGAGGTGCCTTCCGTTCCGGAGGTGATCCCGCTTTTCCCGGCCTTACCGGGCCTCTAGAATGGACCCTTTGCGGAGACCGGTTCCGCCATCAGAGGCCAGCAGTCGAGTCGGTGCAAAACTGGAGCAGACCGGTGAGTTATTGCGCCTTTCAGGGAGAGAGCGCGATGGATCGAGGCTTTCGATTGTTTCTGGCCGTCGTCGGGTTTTGCCTTGGCCTTCAGGAGGTGCCGGCAGAACCTTTGAAAAGCTCCTCTCAGCAGAGCCCGGCCGAAGTGCAACTCTTTGGTGCCGCTATCCTCAGCCGGGGAGCTGGTGGGGTGGTGCTGGCTCAATCGAAGAATCGGTCAGCGACAGCCCCAACGGCCTCTCTCCCACCGCCGGACTCCGGCGGTCCCGACGCGAAAGCAGTGGACGCCCGGCTGGGCGCGGAGCGCCTCCCGCTGCGCAGTTTGCAGTGGCCCGACTGGCTGGCCATAGTTCTTTACGCCACCCTGGTTCTCGGTGTCGGGCTGTACTACTCCAGGCTCCAAACCAGCACCGAGGAGTATTTTGTCGCCAGTCGCAACATGCGAGCCTCGGTGGCCGGCATCTCTCTGATGGCCACGTTGCTCAGCGCCATCTCCTACCTGGCCACGCCGGGGGAAATGATCAAACACGGCCCCGCCATGCTTTGGCAGATGGGCGCCTATCCAATCGTTTTTTCCTGGTCGGCTACGCCGTGATTCCGGTCTTCACCAGGCTGCGCATCACCAGTGCCTACGAATTGCTGGAGCAGCGTCTCGGGATTCATGGCCGGCGCGTGGCCGCCTGTATGTTCATTCTGGTGCGCCTGACCTGGATGGGACTGGTCGTCTATCTGGCGGCCAAGGCGGTGGTGGAAATGCTGGGTTGGGATCCATCAACCGTCCCCTACGCAGTGGCCGTAGCCGGAGCCATCGCGGTGGTCTACACGGCTCTCGGTGGGCTGCGAGCCGTCATGATCACCGACGTGATCCAATTCCTGTTGCTGGTTTCGGGCGCGCTGTTGACCATCCTTTTGATCTCAGTCCAGATGGGCGGAGTAGGGGCCTGGTGTCCTACCCCCTGGGCCCCCAACTGGGACGTGCAGCCCTTCTTCAGCCTGGACCCGCACGTTCGCGTCACCGTCACCGGCACGGTGCCGGTGACGCTCCTATGGTGGCTGTGTACCGCCGGTTCCGATCAGGTGGCGATCCAGCGCTATCTGACCACACGAAACTCCAAGCAGGCGCGTCGGGCGTTTCTCATCGGACTCTTTGCGGATGGAGTTGCCATGGGGCTTCTGTGCATCGTCGGATTTGCTCTACTGGGTTTCTTCAGCTCCCATCCTGAGTATTTGAAAGGGGGTCAGAGCCTGGTGACAGATGCCGATTATTTGTTTCCTCACTACATCGCGAACTTCATCCCGGTGGGAATGGCGGGCCTGGTGGTAGCGGCCCTTTTCGCGGCTGCCATGTCCAGTTGGGATTCCGGGGTGAACTCGATCGTGACCGTGGTGAGCACAGACTTGCTGAATCGGAGATCGGAGGCCCGCCCGGGTGGAGAACAGCGGGTCCACCGAGCGCGATTTCTGGTGGTGATCGGTCTGGGAGTGGTCCTGCTCAGTTCCCTCATGGATCGAGTGCCTGGTAACATCATGGAGGTCACGTTCAAGACCAACGGCCTCTTTACGGGCCCCCTTTTCGAGCTTTTCTTCCTGGCCCTGTTCGTCCCCTTCGCCACTCCTTTTGGGGCCATTCTGGGGGCCGTCTACGGGTTGGTGGCCGCGGCGCTGTGGGCCTGCTGGGACGTGATCACCGGTTTGCCGACTTTGAGCTTCCAGTGGATTATCGGAATCTCGCTGTTGGTTCACTTGATCTCGGGGTGTCTGTTGAGTCTCGTGCCCACCCGCGGCCGAAGTCGCCCGGCTCTGTTGAGTTGGAGCCTGCTGGCAACGCTTTCGCTAGCCGTTCTGGTCGGCTGGGCTTGCTGAGAGGGCACACGGTCCGGAGCCTCCTCCCAGGAGAGTTTCTTTGAACGCCGACAGGAGAAAACCTTGACGGGCCGGCGTTTTCTGTGCCACTTTCTTGGACGTCTGGAAGTTACTTCAGGGTGGAGAAACTAAGAATGAACCACTTCGAGTGGAGCGGTGGCGCCGCTGGATCGGTCAGGCAGCGAGTGCGCCCCTAAGTGCTCCCTTTCATAAATACGATGATGTTTGCGGAGGGGGCTCGGGAGGTGAGGTCGAGGAGCGAGGAGGAGGCGATGCAGGGCATCGTCGACGAAGAGCGACAAAGAGATTTTCCACAGCCCCCCTCCGCCCGAAGGGTTGCGACGCGACGCCCCTATCTTCGGTGTTGCTCCTCCTCCCCGATGTCCCCGCATCGACTCGTCGTCGCGCCTACAATCCAGGGGCGTCGCGTTCGCAACAAACGTCATCGTATTTATGGAAGGGAGCACTTAGAGTGAAGATGAAAAGTTCGGGTAAAGAGAAAGCGGTTTCGCGGCGGGGGTTTTTGCAGACCACCGGAGCGGCCGGACTGACTTCCGGTCTGACCGGGCCAGGCAGGTCCACAGCAAGGGGAACGGCAGCCATGAAAATAACCGGGATCAAGACCTACAAGTTTTCCGTTCCCACCGGCAGTGCGGTGAAGGATCCCAAGACCGGAGAGCTGCTGTCCAGCTCCAAGAAACCTTGGTTGTTTTTGAAGATCGAGACCGACTCGGGTCTGGCCGGCTGGGGTGAAGGGAGCGGGGAGTGGTTGGTGGCTTCCGTCGAGGCCACGCTTTACGAGTGGCAGCCCCTGCTGGTGGGGCAGGACCCGTTGAATGTGGTGACTCTTACGGAAGACATCCAGAATCGGCTCCCCTGGAAGGGTGGACCAGTGTTTGGAACCGCTGTCGCGGCCATCAACATGGCGCTCTACGACCTGGCTGGTAAAGCCTGGGGTGTCCCCGTTTACACCATCTTGGGAGGGCGGCGACGGGATCGGGTGCGTGTCTATACGGGCGGACCCCTGTTTCAGAGTCCAGAGCGCGCCGTGGGCACGGCTCACAGCGTCCGGCAACGAGGCTACGCCGGCGTCAAGAGTAACCCATTGGAAGGTCGGACCTGGCCCATGGATGGTGCTGCCCTGGAGCACGACGTGGGCTGCGTGGCGGCGGTACGGGAGGCCGTAGGCCCCGATTTCGACATCTTGCTGGACACGCACGGAAGTCCTACTCCAGAACTGAGCCTGGAATTTGCCCGCCGGGTGGCGCCTTATCGACCGCTCTTTATCGAAGAGCCCGTCAAAGTGGGCTCGGTAGAGGCCCTCCTGGAAGTTTCGCGCAGGAGCCCGGTGCCGATCGCCACCGGAGAGAAACTCTTTACTCTGCGAGATTTCAAACCGATCATTGATCAACGGGCTTGTGCGGTCCTGCAGCCCGACGTGGCTCACTGTTTTGGCATCACCCATACGTTGGACATCGCCAAGGCGGCCGACCAGGCCCAGATCCTGATGGCTCCGCACGGAGCCGGTGGTCCCCTCTTCTACGCCGCTACTCTGGCCATGGATGCCGCTACCAATCCGTTTCTGATCCAGGAAACCAACTATTTCGAGCAATTTGATCGCTACGTCGAGCACGATTGGAAGATCCAGGACGGCTACGTGAATCTTTCCGATCGGCCCGGTCTGGGAGTCGAGGTCAAGGAGCAGGACCTGGCTCAGTTGGGATATGAGCCACTGCCTTACCGGCAGTACCGTCACGCGGATGGCAGTTGGAAGGGTTGGTGAGCGAGCATGCCGCAATCGAATATCGAGAAAAGAGCCGTCATGACGCCCGAAGAAAGCAAAGCCGCTTACCAGAGAGATGGTTTTATTCTGGTTCATCAGTTCCTGCCCCAGGATGAAATGGAGGAGTTGAACACGGAACTGGATCGCTACATCCGGGAGGTCGTTCCGGCCCTGCCCGTCGCCTCGGCCTTTTACCAGGAACGAGGCAACCCCAATTCTCTGAAACAGCTTCAGCACATGGGTTGTGACCCCTTTTTCGATCGTTACCGGACTCGGCTCCGCTGGGTGGAGATGGCCCAAGAACTGGTTGGTGAGCCGGTGGAAGCTCACCAACCGGAGTGGTTCAACAAGCCTCCGGCCACACCACATCGCACTCCACCTCATCAGGACAACTACTATTTCTGCTTACGCCCGCCCAACGTGGTGACGCTTTGGGTGGCCCTAGATTTTGTGGATGAGAGCAACGGTTGCCTGCGCTACCTGCCAGGGTCGCACCACCAGGGCATCCGACCGCACGGTCCCACCGAGGTGCTGGGTTTCTCCCAAGGAATCCAGGACTGGAGTCCAGAAGACGAGGCCCGGGAAGTGGCTATGCGACTAGAGCCCGGTAATTTGGTGGCTCACCATTGTGAGATGGTCCATCGGGCTGACCCCAACCGTTCCCATTATCGTCACCGGCGGGCCTTCGCCATGGTTTTTCAAGGGGTCTCTTGCCGACGGGATCAAGAAGCCTATCAGCGCTATAGAAACGTCCTACAGCGACAACACGCCAGCATGGGGTTAACGGACCGGTAAGGTCAGAGAACCAAGCTGCCTTTTCTGGCGAACCCTGCGCGTTCTTCTTCAGGGATTCAAATTCTTCATCAGTCAGTACCTCGGTCCAGGCGGGGTAGGTAGTCTAGGAGAAAGTTTCCTCGAGTTTGGAAAAGCGCCGACCCAGACTGGAGGAACTCTTTCTTGATGATTCGAATCTGCAAACCGTCAATTCGGCATGCCCATACGCCCCAAGATGGCCAGCGGTGCTGCTTCCGGGAGCGTCTGAGAGCCTTGGGAAACGATCAGAGTCTGCTCCAGAGCGAAGCGACCCGATAGGGCAGCATGCGGCACGATGTCGGTAAAAACGAGCCAGCTGGAACCGGCTGGAAAGTCCCACGAGTAAGTGGGAAAGTCGCTCAGAAGATTCTGGTTCTCCTTGAGGTAGTGGTGCAGCCGGAGCATGAAGTCGTCATAGGCCGATCCCACCCGCAGCGAGAATCCTAGCTTGCAAAGCTGTGCCTTCAGACGCCTCACCGCTTGTGTCACCCTTCCCCGGGGCGCCAGCAGGTGGCTGGGAATGGATCGCGTGCTCTGGAGATGTTCGATGAGCCGGGGAAAGGGATCGGCTGTCTGCCAGCGTCTGGGTTTGTCTGGGTTGATGTTGGTGAAGAAGCGAAGGATGCGGTCGCCTTGAGTGGGGCGAGTGGGGAAGGAATCGACGTGCAGTAAGTCGTTTCGAGCCCGTAGTCTCACCTGCCGGCCTTCCTCTTCCTGAGGCCGAAAACTGGCGTAGTCCACTTGCCAGTCTCGAGCGTAGGCGGGCAGGAGTCGAGCGAGATAGTCGACGGCCGAGCGCGAAAAGCGACGCATGATCTCCAGTAGCCGGAGCCGATCGGTTTTGGCTCCCTTTTTGAACCCTGTGATCCGATCCAGATGAGGGCGATAGGCGATGTTTTTGTGAAACTGGGCTCCGGTTTGTTGCTGGCTCAGGAGAAAATTGTGATCCTCTTGGGACAGCGGGAAAGGTATCCGCTTGAAAAATAGGATATTCCCTTCCTCCAGAAGGTGACAGTGATCGAGTGAGGCAGCCACATCCTGCGTTTGCGGAAATTCTTGAACCGGAACGAGTCGCACACCCGAAAGTCTAGAAGCGTGAAAACGCTCCAGTCAACCGATCAAGGCTCACGATGCGAGCCAGGCTCGCCCGACGGCCGCGACTGCACGTTGCGTTTCTTGCCTACTGTCGGTCGATCTTGCCTCCTATGGCTCGGTTGAAGATGTAGGAAGCCGCCAGGTGATCCGCATGGCACTATTCTGAAAAGTGGAGGGGGCCGCAGACGACGGATGGCGCCGCCTTTCGGGCGGCGTTTGTCATCCCGCGGAGGATGCATCCGGGGAGAGTCCAAGGTAGAGAGGCACGGTTCTCCCAGGGAGGAACCTAGCCCGATCGGAAGGAGGCTTGATATTCAGATTCTAAGAACATTCTTGCCCGTTATCAGAGGAAACCTGAGAAACAGGGCCGAAGAATGAAAGAATAGCGGTTGTGGAGGGAGGCTAAACAGAAAGGAGCTCTCCATTCTTAAAACCTCCCTCCGAGGACATATTGAAGTTTGCCAACTCTAGCAAAGGGGACTGACATGGCGCGGCGATCGCTGCTAACCCCCTTTTCGCACCAGCATTATCTCTGGATCTTCCGCAGGACCGGGGAAGACCCTGCCACGGGTAGGGCCTTCCATTGAGAGAGTTTCGCGCTTGACGCATAATCATCTGGTGCTTGGATCTGGAAAACAGAGTCTCGTGGAGACTCTCCCATGTTAGTCCAGAGCGGTTCGATCCTGCAGGTACGGCCTTTCATGGCGCCGAGATAGTGGGCCAGGTGATCGGTTTGGACCTTCTCCCAAAGGACGTGTATATACTGGTCGCCCTCGACGGTGTCGTTTCGAGTGTGCTCCCTTTCATCGACGAGTCCGACACAGAAGGGCGATTTATGGGAGTGCTTCCGGGTCGGGGGGAAGGTCAGCATCGGCTCGACTTCTACCTGGTTTGGAAAGAAGGTGAGCACCACCGACTGGTCGCCGCTGCGGCAGAGAAAACGGCCACAGGGAGTGTCGCGAGACGGCTATAGCATGTTCAGCTCAACTTCTGATGCCTCGCTTCGAAAGATCAACCACATGTACTAGCATGAAGGCGCCTCGACACACGGCCGGCGGCTACTGGTTCATCTATCGCTTGGATCGGGAACACTGGTCGGTGAAGGGCCGAAACGTTCTTGAAGTGACCCTACTGGAGAGGGATCCAGACGTCACCCCGCCCATCGGGCTGCGTGACGCGGAGCTGGGAGTTCGCTATCTGATGGCCAAGAATTTCGGTCGCGGTGAGGGCGACCCTGCCTTGGGTTCCACCGTTTACGAAGCGCCGATTTGAGGGCCCGGTGCGGTTCAGTCGATGTGGCCTGAAGTCCTTGTGCCGGATCCCTGCTCCGGGACGATGGATAAGGAGACATGTCACATGGTTTCCCTGAAGAAGTTACTGGAAGAGGAAAGCTATGTCATCGGCCTGACGGCCTCGGAGTGGCTTCGGCCCAGCCTGGTCAAGCTGGCCCAACAAACCGGCTTCGATTTCATCTATATCGAGTATGAGCATATCTTCATCGATCCGGCGACCTTCACCGACTTCGTGATTTCGGCTCGGGATAACGGGCTGCCGGTTGTGGCCAAGACTCCCGAGCTGTATCGGCATCTGATTTTGAAGATCCTGGAAGCGGGCGTGACCGGCATCCAGCTACCTCGCACCAACACGGCAACCGATGTTGCCGATCTGGTCAACTACTGCAGATATCCACCGGAGGGAACGCGGGCCGGTTCCACCGGCATGGCCAGCACCGACTACGTGCACCTGGAGGCAGCCGAGCACATGCGTCTGGCCAATGCTGAGCTTTGCGTGG
This sequence comes from Acidobacteriota bacterium, assembly GCA_965205565.1. Taxonomy (GTDB): domain Bacteria; phylum Acidobacteriota; class UBA6911; order RPQK01; family CBDBID01; genus CBDBID01. Next base: position 98,627 of record CBDBID010000031.1, on the reverse strand, counting down.
TGGGTCACGTGGAAACGAAAGAAGGGCTCCAGAATATCGATCAGATTGCGGCACAGCCGGGTTTGGATGTTTGCTATGTGGGAACCTTCGATTTGGCAATCGAGCTGGAAACAGTAGGGGACATGAGCAGCCCCCGCGTGATGGAGGCCATGGACCGCATCTGCGCCGCCTGCCAGCAGCACGAGGTCATCATCGGCGCCAACGGATCGACTCCGAAAATGGTGAACGATCTTTTGAAAAAAGGGGTCCGTTTTTTCGAGGGTCCCACCGAGTTGGATCTCTTCCGCGAAGGGGCCTCCAGTTTCACCCGAGGTCTTCCCTAGTTTCTCAAATCAACGGGCCGCCCCGCCTTCCAGGTGAGCTCCTCGCCAGCCGCCTCGCTGTTCGCGATTAGGGACGGGGGAGTTTTCGCACTTAGGTCGCAATTGGGGACAGGGGAGTTTCGGTGTTGGGCGGTTTCCCCAACTGTCGTGTGGCCTGAAACAAACGGACGAAGCTGACCGTTTCTGTTGGCCGGGGCTATTGGACGCTTGGGGAAGGCGGGGCGGCCGCGGCGGCCGCGGCCTCAAGCTTTTGCCGCAGAGCTGCCTTTTCGGCGTTCTTCTCCTCGATATATTTGGCCTCCCGACTCACCATTTCGTCGATGGTATCCGGACTTTTTCCGAGCCGTACGAAGACGGTTTCCAGGTCGAGGCGAGACGGTTGGGCAGCGGGACCGGGGGCGGCTACGGCCCGAACATAACTGGCAATGGCCGGCTCAATTTGTTGCTGTTTCAGATAGATGTAGCCCAAACGATGGTAGGCCTGGCCGAAGTCCGGCACCAGGATCACGGCTTGGCGCAAATGCTCCGCGGAAGCTTGCAGATGGGGATCCTCTTCGGTTGCCTCCTTCACTCCGGAGGAATCAAATTTTTCCATGTAAGCCCGACCCTGCGCGTAGTGGGCGTCGGCCTTGAGTCGGTCGGTGCGCTCGGCCCACTCCGAGACGGAAACAAAGCCTGGTCGCTGGCCCAGATCGATGAAGTGCAAAGCTCTCTGAGCGCGGTCAATCGCTTTCTCGGGTTGTTTGTTTTCAGAGTAAAACCAGGCCAGCATGGCCAGCATGGCCGCATCGCCCGGGAGTTCCTCCAGGGCCTTTTCTCCGTGATGGACAAACTCAACCACGTCGTCGTTCTGGTAGTGTCCCAGGGCCAGGACGCGGTGTGCGTGGGCGCTGAGTCCACTGTTTGGATAGGTCTTCAGGAAGGTTTTGGCCAGCTCAATCTTGTCGTCCGCCGAAAAAGCCCTCTCCACGGCTCGAAAGTCATCGAGCTCCTGCTGAGAAGCCGCTTGGCCGACCACCCGAGGGGGCAGAGGAGGTTGTTCCGACTCTTCATCGGACTGTTCCTGGATCCCAGCCAATGCCAACCACACCGGGCTTCCCCAGAGAAGAACCGCCAACCCAACGCGAACCGACCAATTCCTCGTTCTTCGCATTATTGCCTCCATTACGACCCGTTCGTATCTTCTGGATTGTGACACACAAGGCAGTTGAGAGGGAAACCTGGAGATTCCTTCCGAGTGGGTCGGAGACGGTAGGTGCAGGCCGTTTCGATGGGTTTTCTGGGGCCCGCGGACTCTGTCGGGGCGGCCGATGCTTATGAGGTGAAGCCGGGCAAAGAGGTCGCCCGGGTGGCCCGACGATTGAAAAACCATGTTTCGGACGAAGAGATCATTGAGAAGCTCTACTTGACGGTTCTTTCGCGCTTCCCGACTTCTCCGGAGCTGGAAGAACTGACCCAGATGATCTGATCAATGCCATCGCGGCGCCACGCGATCGAAGCTTTGATTTGGGCATTGAGTACTTCACGGGAATTCGCCTATTATTCTCCCACCTGAAGGTCCAGTTTTCGAAACGGATCGGACGAGGCTGGGGGACCTTCCGGCGAGATGGAAGGTCGCATAAATCCGAGACAGTCATACAGCCCCGGCAGGGCGGAGCCCCATCGGAGCCGGTTCGCCCGGAATCGATACAGGTTGGACGCCCGGAGATGAAGACGCTTGAGATTTCGACCGAGAGAGAGCTAACGTCAACCGGGAAGAGAAGTATGCGGGATCGACCACCTCCACCCCAGCCGCCTCCCCCGCGACCGCCCAGCCCTCCGCCCCCCGTGCGTCGGGTATAATGGAACTGCATGTTCAAGATCTGGAGCTGGCCTCTTCTAGCCGGTTTGTTCTTCGTGGATGCTGCTAAAAACGACGGACTCGATTTTCGCCGCGCCAGCGGAAGCTCAGAAAAAAGCTGGGAGGGGATGGTTATGTCAACCAAACTGAGAGCGAATATCCCAACGGACCGGGTGACGCCGCCTGAGGTTTTCTTCGGCAGAAGGAAATTCCTCTCTCTGCTGGGAGCCGGCACCATCTCCGGTGCTCGATGCTTTCCAGTCCGAGGGGGCGAGGGCAACCAGATGTTGGAGCCCCCTCTGGCCCGACCGGAGGTTTTCCCGGTGGCTCGCAACAACGAGTACCGTCTTCCCGGTGCCCTGCAAAGACGCCAGTTGACTCCCCGTGAAGCAGCTGGCTCTCACAATAATTTTTATGAATTTCTCCCCGGCCAGGGTGGTCCCGTCTGGAAGCACACCGATGTTTTTGAGGTGGATCCCTGGAAAGTGAAAGTCTCGGGCGAATGCTCCAAGCCGATGGCCCTGGATCTGGATGATCTTTTTGACTTCGAGCAGGAGGAAAGGCTCTACCATTTCCGCTGCGTGGAACGCTGGGCCATGAACGTGCTCTGGACCGGTTTCGAACTGCGAAAGCTGCTCCAGAGGGTGGAGCCCAAATCCTCAGCGAAATACGTGTGTTTCATCAGCACCTACCGGCTCGACCAAATGCCAGGTGCCAAGCAGGCTCCGTCCTATCCCTGGCCCTATCACGAAGCGCTGCGGATGGATGAGGCCATGAATCCGCTGACATTAGTGGTGACGGGTGTCTACGGGGAACCGTTGCTCAAGCAGCACGGAGCGCCGGTTCGCATTATCGCGCCCTGGAAATATGGCTACAAGAGTCCCAAGTCGATTGTGAATATCGAACTGTTGAAAAAACAGCCCAGAATATTCTGGCAAATTCAATCTCACGAATACGGCTTTCTTTCCAACGTGAACCCCAACATTCCCCACCCGAGATGGAGCCAGGCGAAATCGTATTGGTTGGACACCCAGGAGGCGTTCTCCACACCTATTTTCAACGGTTATGAGGATTACCTGGCTTCCATGTATCCCAATGAACCCCGCACCCTGCAGCGAGCCTTGCGGCGAGGCCAGATTGCCCGCTAGCGGCAGGAAAGTGCTTTCCTCTGCAACCGGAAAGGGAAGTTTGAGCGGCAATTCCAGGAAAAAGAAACCCGAGTTCAAACATTGGTACGACCTCAGCGTTCGTTGGGGTGATCTGGACGCGCTCGGGCATGTGAATAACGCTCGTTTCTTTACCTACCTGGAATCGGCCCGGCTCGCCTACCTGGACGAAAGCGGGGTATGGCCCCTGGCGGCTCGAACTCTGGAAGGGCCGATTCTAGCGCGGGTCACCTGCGATTTTCTCCAGGAGATCCGTTTTCCTGGCGATGTTTGGGTAGGTACCCGGGTGATCCGGCTGGGCCGGCGTAGCCTGCACGCCGAGCAGGGCATCTTTGCCCCGGACCGATCGACCTTGTTGGCGAGCAGCGATTCGGTGCTGGTCTGGTTCGACTACCAAAAGAGACGGTCGATCGAAGTCCCGGCCGCGGTCCGCCAAAAACTGGCCGCCTTTGAAGGAAGCTCCCTGGAGGGTACGGGGTGTTCCCAGGAAAAGGCGTAACCGGACAGCGGAGGCGGCTGCATGAGATCTTTTTCGGAGAATAGCGACGGCCGTTCCCGCGGAAAGGCGAGGGGCGCAAGCGGGCTCTCGCTTGGGGTTCTCTGGTCAGTCTTTTCGCTAATTGCGGCCCAGCCGGAAGAGAACCGCCATATTAGGCGGAAGCCATGGAAACCGTTAGCCTCTGCATGGGAGGGAGGTTCGCTTGTTGCAACCCTTTCGCACCTGTTTGGACCTGTACGCGGACGTACTGGTGCAAGGCTCGTCCTTGCGGTCCCTTTCCCTGCTCCTGGCAGCCGTGTTGCTGGGCTGGTGGATCTACGTTTCCCTGCATGAATTTCTGCACGTCGGGGGATGCCTCATGACTGGCGGTACTGTGTCGGAACTGCAAATCAATCCGCTTTACGGAGGCCATTACTTCTCGCGATGGTTTCCCTTTGTGGTGTCTCGAAGTGACTCCTACGCAGGCCGGTTGTCGGGTTTCGACACCGGGGGCTCCGACTGGATCTACGCCGTTACCATCTACTTTTCTTATCTGCCGGGTCTGCTGGAGTTCTTCATGCCTACGTCTGTTCAGTAAGAGGGAGTGCGTCTTAGGGTTCGGGTTGGTGGTTCCCTGGGCGGTGGGTCCGTTGCTCAGTCTGAGCGGGGATTTCCTCGAACTGGGGTCGTTGGCCCTATTCCAGGTCTTGCCGGGGACGGACCTGGCGAACCGGGCCCTCATCAGTGACGATCTCTTCCGGCTGCTGGACGAACTCGAGACCTCAGACCTGCCCGTTTGGTCCACCCGTTTTTTCGTGGCTCTTTCGCTTTTGCTGGGAGGCCTCATGGCCTGGATGACGGTTTTTGTCTCCTGGGTTCTGGGAGAGTGGTCGTACGGCAAAGACACCTTCCCGAAAGCTTCCGCCCGGAGCTAGAGGCATCTCGTCAAGGGTGAATCGGACCCCCCAATTGGCTGTAAGTTTATAATAAACAAGTCTTTAAATACTTCCTGAACGGGCGTTGGCTTGACACCCTGATGAGCCAAAGCTAGAGTTGGGTTTTCCACGAGGACGTCGAGGAAAGCTCGGCCATAACGAGAAATTTGAGAGCTAAAGGAGAGTGGATATGAGTCAGCCTTGGAAGACGGATCAATGGTTTGTCAGCCCTTGGAACTATGCGCCCGAGGCCAGGGAAAATTTGAATTTTCCAGAGCGGATCAAGATTCATGATGTGACGTTGCGCGATGGTGAGCAACAGGCGGGTCTGGTGTTTCGCCGCGAGGAAAAAGTCGCGATTGCCAAAGCGCTGGCGGCCGCCGGTGTGCACCGCATCGAGGCTGGCATGCCGGTGGTTTCGCCCGAGGACGAAGCGGCCATCAGAGACATCGTGGCACTGGAGCTGGGCCCGGAAATCTTCTCCTTCGCACGCTGTATGCCGGCCGATGTGAAGATGGCCAAGGATTGTGGAGTCAGGGGCATCATTACCGAGATCCCATCCAGCGATCACATCATCAAGAACGCTTACGGCAAGACCATGGAGTGGGCCATTCAATCTTCGATTGAAACCACCTTGGCGGCCAAGGAGGCGGGTCTCTACACCGTATTTTTTACCATCGACAGCACCCGTTCCGACCTGGATCGGTACATGGATTTGATCGAGAGGGTGGCCACGGAGGGGCACATGGATGCCCTCACCCTGGCCGACTCCTTTGGCGGATGCACTCCGGAGGGTATCGCCATGGTGGTCCGGAAGCTACGGAACCGCTTCCGTCAGCCCATTGAAATTCACTGCCACGAGGACTTTGGCCTGGGCGTGGCCAATACCATTGCTGCTCTGGCGAATGGGGCCACGGTGGCCCACGTTACCATTACGGCGGTCGGTGAACGGGCCGGTAACGTGGCCCTGGAAGACACCGTACTGGCGCTTCGGTCCCTCTATCAGGTGGATCTAGGCATCAAGACCGAGAAATTCTACCAGCTCTCCAAACTGGTGCAGTCCTTGGGTGGATTCCAGCTGCCACCCAACCGCCCCATCGTGGGGGATTCCCTCTATGACGTGGAGTCCGGCATTGTGTCCATGTTCCACCGGCGCTGCAAGGAAAAGGAGCCTCTGCAGTACATTCCCTTTACTCCGGAGCTGGTGGGCCGACCTGCCGTCAAAGTTGTCCTGGGCAAGGGCAGTGGTCTCGCCAGCGTGGAAGAGTATCTGGAACAAAGGGGTTTGCAGGCCAGCAGCGAACAGGCCGACCAGATTCTGAGCCGCATCAAGGAGCAGGGGGTCCAGAAAAAGGGCCTGTTGACGGACGCGGAGTTCGATGCCATCGTCAACCAAGTTCTGCAGGGCTAGGAGGCCGGTGCCGGTCGCTGAGGAAGGCGGCCCGATGGGCTGGCCTTGCCCCATCTCATCTCTCCCGTTGTCCCCGCTTGGAGGAGAAGCAGCGTGATTCGCACTTTGGACGCACTGGTGCAGACGGCGAACGAAAAGGGGCCTGTCCGGATTGCCGTCGCCGCTGGCCATGATCCGGATGTCATCGAAGCGATGAAAATCGCCCAGGAAATGGGTCTGGCCGAAGGGGTTTTCGTGGGAGATTCCAAGAAGATCGAAGCCTCCTGCCAGAAGACCGGACTCACACCCTCCGGCGATGCCATTCTGCACGAACCGGACGAGGCTATGGCCGCGCGCCGGGCGATTGCCTTGATCCGGGACGGGCAGGCCAGCCTTCTCATGAAGGGAAAGATCAATACGTCGACTCTGGTGAAAGCCGTTCTGGACCGGGAAGCCGGATTGCGAACCGGCCGGCTTCTCAGCCAGGTGATCGTCTTCCAGGTGCCGGGCTTGAACCGTCTCATGGTCATGACCGATGCGGCCATCAACATCGCTCCGAACATGGAGCAAAAGGCGGGAATCTGCCGCAATGCCATCCAGGTAGCCCACGCCCTGGGGATCGAGAAACCCAATCTGGCTCTGCTGTGCGCCCTGGAATTCGTGAATCCGCACATGCCGGCCACGGTGGACGCGGCGGGTGTGACGCTGATGAATCGCCGCGGTCAGCTGAAGGGCGCCTATGTTGAGGGTCCCATCGCGCTGGACGTGCCTTTGAGCCGCTTCGCCGCCGACCGTAAGGGGATCGAAAGCCCCCTCGTCGAGAGTACAGACATCTTTGTTGCTCCGGATATCGAGGCCGCCAACATCCTATACCGCTCTATCCTCTATTTCGCTGGAGGTGAATCCGGTGGGATTGTGGTCGGTGCCAGGGTACCCTTGATCCTTCTCTCCCGGGCTGAGACTTTGGAAACGAAGATCCGCTCGATCGCCATTGGCATCCTGGTTGAGGCGGCGCAGGGTTGATGGCCGACCCGGTGTAACTTCCCGGATAAGGAGCCGAGGTAGGACTATACCGGGGTTGATCGCAGACCCTCCGACCTGATGCCCTGTACAGCTGTTAGACAGCTGATAAGGACAGGAAACCCATGAAGATTCTGGTCGTCAATGTGGGAACCACTTCTCTGAAATTCCGACTCTTCGACATGAGCGACGAATCGTTGCTAGTGGAGGGACGGATCGAGCGCGTGGGCGAGATTTCCTCACCTTTTCAATACCGCAGAGGAGAGGAACCCCGCTTGCTGAAAACCCTCCAGTGCCCCCATCAGCGTAGTGCTGTGGAACAGGCCATTGCGGTATTGACGGCACCCGAGACCCGCGTGCTTGGCAGCCTGGAGGAGTTGGATGCCATCGGCTTCAAGCCGGTTCATGCCAAGAACATTGCCGAATCGGTCTTGGTGAACGACGAGATCATCGCCGCCATGGAGGCCTACATTCCGCTGGCGCCCGCTCACAATCCCCCCTATATAGAGGCTTTCCGGATCTTCCAGCAACTGCTTCCCGAGAAACCGTTGGTGGGTGTTTTCGAACCGACTTTCCACAAGACCATTCCCGACTACGCGCGGACTTACGGCATTCCCTACGAATGGTCGCAAAAGCATGCGATCCGCCGCTATGGTTTCCATGGCGCTTCCCACCGCTGGGTTTCCCACCGCGCTCCTGAACTGATCGATCGGCCACGGGATCGGCTGAAAATCATTTCCTGCCATCTGGGTGGAAGTTCCAGCATGTGTGCCATTCGTTTTGGAGAATCGATCGAAACCAGCATGGGCTTTTCTCCTCAATGCGGGTTGCCCCACGCCACTCGCTCCGGCGATATCGATCCATTCATTCCTCTGTACATGATGGAAACGGAAGGGTTGACCACGAGTGAGATCCGGGAGGGGCTGACCAGAAACGGAGGGTTGAAGGGCATCTCCGGCTTGAGTGGTGACGTCCGGGATCTGGAATCGGCAGCGGCCGAAGGCAATGCCAGAGCCCGGTTGGCTCTTCAGGTTCTGGTCCACGATGTCCGGAAGTACGTGGGGGCCTATGCGGCCGTTCTGGAAGGACTGGATGTGCTGGCTTTCACGGGAGGCATCGGCGAGAACGGCATCGGTATTCGAGAAAAGGTATGCAGCGGACTGGATTTTCTGGGCATCCAGCTGGATGTTTCCCGCAACCGAATTCGTGGACAGGAAGCGATCATTTCCACCGATCAGTCCAGAGTAAAGATCGTGGTGGTGCTGGCCAACGAGGAATTGATCATCGCCCGGGAAACCGCTCGGTTGCTCGAGTCCCACGGTTCCGGTGCCAGTTAAGATTTGGGTTCGACGGCACCCACGGACCAGCTTCGGGCATCCCCGCCTGACCATCGGGAGTCTTTTGAGATCGCATTCATTCCTGGAGGGGATGCATCCAAAGCAGTCACGGTGCGGACCCAATTGCGCCCGGCCTGAACGTTTCTGCTCTGGCGGAAGGGGAGACGGAATCCGAAACGCTTAGCTCGGAGTCAAAAGGGCTGCAGAGGCCACCCTTTAGGGGCTATCATCAATGGGGGACCGCCGTGTCTATGGTAGGGAGCATTATGTCTGGCTGGCCTTCTGACTCAGTCGCTCTCCGAACTTCGGCACGTTCACGATGGCCCTCCGGTGGGTGGCTTTGCTGATCTTGTCCTTTTCGTCGAAGGCCTCCAATTGGAAGTTTAGAATCTTGCCCTCCTGGGCTTCCAATCGGGACTGGATTCGAACCTTCATGCCCACCGGCGTTGGCGCGAAGTGTTGGAGCTGGATGCTAATGCCGACCGTATCCTGGCCGGGTTCCAGCAGCGGTCGAGCGACTTCGCGGGAGAGCAGTTCCATCCACATCAGCAGGGCCGGTGTAGAAAGCGCTGGGGGCACTTCGGATCCCATGAAGTGAATCGCATGTTCGGTTTCGACCTGGTAGGACTTCTGGGCCTGACGAGTCGCTGAAGTCATTTTCTTTCTCTCCGGTTCGATGCCGCCGCTCCCTCTGGTCGCAGTTTTGTTCCAGATCTGCCGATCCACCTTCAGCCCGTGCGGGTCAGTGTTTCAAGGTGATCTCCACCCGATCCAGGTTGGGATAGAGGGAAGGGCTGCGAAAGACACGACACTTAACGCCCAGGTTGCACTCACGGGAGCTCTCTTTTCCATAATCTCTTCTTCCCCTTGCTGCTTTAATCGGTCATCCAGAAGATGGCTATCCGTTGATGCGAACGCGCAGGCCCAACCCCTTCTCTTGAGCCTGGTCGTAGATACTCTTGGTCACGGTCGTGTCTTCCACTCCCAGCCCCACCGCGTCGAACAGCGTGATCTCGTCGCGGTTGCGCCGCCCCTCCACCTGCCCGTTGATAACCTGGCCCAAGCTGCCGGCGAAGCAGTCGCTGCCCAACCTGCCCTGCTCGATCGCCTGGCTCACCTCGCCGCGCTGCAGGCAGTGATCCACCAGGTCGGCAAAGAGCCGACAACGCGGCAGCAGCGACATCTGACACTCCCTCTTGGCTGCCAGATCGGCTCCCATACAGGAAAGATGGGTACCGGGGCGGATCCAGGCATCCTGGACGATAGTCTGGGTGCTGTTGGTGGCGGTGCAGATGATGTCGGCCTGGCGACAAGCTTGTTCGACGCCGGCTGTTTCCAGGGGAACGGAAAGCTCTTGGCTGAGCGATTGGACGACCTGGTGAGCCTGCTCTTCTCGCACGTCGTAGACGAAGATCTTACCAAAGGGGCGAACGATGGACAGAGCCCGGATGCACTCTCGTCCCAGCTGACCCGCCCCGATCACCGCCGCCGTTTCGGCGTCGTCTCGGGCCAGATGACGGACAGCGACTGTTGCCGCCGCCGCGGTCCGGTACATGGTGGGAAGAACCCCGTCGACAATCATCAACAGGTCCCCGACGTCGGGATCGAACAGGTCGATGGTAGAGGTGGTGCTGGGCAGGCCTCGCTCCAGGTTCTGGGGCCGCTCCTGTCCCAGTTTCATGGAGAGCACACGAGTCGCGTGCGTGTATCCAAAAACGCAGGCGGCAATCCCTTCCTCGAATTCGACGATGTACTTGGGAGGAAGCAGATCCTGACCCTTCTCGAATTCCGCCAGGCAGCGTTCGATCGCCGGGATCACCTCGGCCAGATCGATCTGCCGGGCCACGTCATTTCGGGTCAAAATGATTGTTTCTCGAGCCATGGAATCATCCTCTCAAAAGCAGCTTCGATTTGAGCCGTAGCGGTGGCGTAGCTCAGCCGCAGGGCGTTGCGGCAGGATTCACCAAAGGTGTCCCCGGGGATGGTACACACCCGGATCTCCTGCAACATCCGCAGAGCCAGCTCCGATCCGTCGACAGCTGGAGGCAGGGAGGGCATGATGTAGAAGGCGCCGCCCGGCTGGTATCCCGTAAAGTGGGGAGTGGCGGCAACCAGCTCAACCACCCGGTCCCGGCGTCCCCGGTATTGGCGCACCATATCGGTCACGCACCGCTGGTCGCTTCGAAGGGCGGCCACAGCTGCCCACTGCCCCGGCGTGTTTCCCACCGTCGTCGTGTACATGTGATAGCGACGCAGCGTTTCCATTCTTTCTTTGCCGGAGGCCAACCACCCGATTCGCATACCGGGCATGCTGTAGGATTTGGAGAAGCTGCCGACCACCATCACGTAGTTTAAGTCCGGGGTCCAGCGCAGCACGCTGGCGTAGTCCTCGTCATCGAACACCAGCCGGTCATAGACTTCGTCGCTGATGACGGGGACGCCGCGCCGATGAGCTTCCTGGCAGATCAGTCGGATGGTGGAGGCCGGATAGACCGCTCCCGTTGGATTGCCGGGGGAGTTCAGGATGATGGCGCTGGTCCCCTCGTGGATGGCGTCGATGACAGCCTGAGGGTCTACTTGATATCCGTTCTCAGCTCCGGTGACCAGGCGGTGCACCTGGGCTCCCAACATGCGGACCAGGGGCTCGAAAAGGACGAAGGATGGCTCGATGACGATGACTTCGCTAGCCGGAGTCACCACCGAACTGATAGCCAGAAAGAAGGCCTCGCTCCCACCGGTGGTTTCCAGAAAGTTGTCCGGGCTCAGCCGGAGTTGGTAGCGGGAGCCGTAGTAACGGGCGAGTTGTTCGAGCAGGTCCGGCAGTCCGGCATCCATCGTATAGCGGGTCTTTCCCTCGCGGAGGGCCGTTACGTGAGCCTCGATGATGTGTTCCGGGGTGGGGAAGTCCGGTTGCCCAATGGAGAGATGGACGACATCCTCCATCTTGGCCGCCAGATTGAACATCCGGCGAATTCCCGACATCGGCAAGGCTTGCAGGGCAGGGTTCCAGAGAAGGGTGCGGCTCATGTGCATGTCGTCCGGTCGCCCGCAAGCTATCCCATGCCAGCTCAGCCGGTCAAGCCGACTGCAGACCCTGGATCGCGGCGTGAAGAGAAGCGCTCAACTTCCAGCCGCTAGCGGGAGCGCTGCTGGCCGATAGGCGATCCCTTCTCAGGCGGAGGACCCCAGGCTCCACATCTCCAATAGTTCCTCGGAGGAGCGGATTCCGCCTCGGGGAAGAGCGTGATTGAGGACGTAGGCGCCGCTGGTGTGCCGGTTTTCCCACATGGCCTGATGGGCCTGGCTGATCTGTGCGAAAGGAATCACTTCCGGATCGGTTACTTGCAAGAGTCCCTGCTGGACCATCTCGTGGACGCGGCCGACCTCGTAGGCGTTGCACAGGTGGGAGCCCAGGATCTGGGTGGTGGGCGTCCAGATGCTTCTCTGGCGCATCCACACCTGAGGGGCGTAGAAGCTGTAGCGCCGGTCCTGCATGTCTTCGAAGTAGATCACCCGGCCCGTGTGGGGCGCCACCAGGGAGGTACTGACAGCCAGGGCGTCGTGTTCAGCTCTTTCGATCACGGCATCCGGGTAGCCACGCGGGTTCTCCTTGGTGCGGAAGAACCGGCCCACGGCATTTCCCAAAGGCTTAAAAACACGCTCGTTGAAATGTCTCAGGATCTCTTGAAAGTCGTCCTTTGCGAGCCGGCTATCGGGAAGGTCCGGAAACGCATCCGGCCACTGAAAGTCGGGATCAACGGCCAGCAAGTGTTCCAGACTGACGATACCGCGCACCATTTCGCCATAGCCTAGGCTGGCCAGAAAGTCCCGTTGCGCATTAGCATAGGTCACCACCACCACTCGGCACTGTCTGCTGATGGCGGCTTCAATGGCCTCCAGCCCCGGCTGATCGACGGCGTCCTGGGCCGGCTGGCTGGAGACGCCGTAATAGATCAGGGTCGCCTCGCCTCCCCGAATCCGAGCCTGGTTGAGCATGCTCATGGCCGGCTTGCCACCGGCTTTTCCGAGGAAGGTGAAGTGATACCCGGTGGAGGCGCCGTAGAAGGCCAGTTTCCCTCCTGCGGCCAGCAGTTGGTAACTGCGCGGAAAAGCCCTTTCGCCGGCGTGTGAGACGACGTAGTCGGCCAGTTCCCCGTCATTTTTCTCCCGGAATTCGTCGAGTAAGGCTTCTCCCTCTTTCTTCCAGTGCTGCCATTGCTGGGAAGCAGCCGGAACTTTGCGGAAGATGTGGCGTAGACTCTGGCTCTTGCGGTGAATGGAGTGGGCGCCCAGGCTTTCCACGAAGCGAGCTCTTGTCCGGGTCGAGACCAGGCCCGTGGCTCGCAATCCTTGGTGGATTGAGGTGTTCATGCTGTGCAGGCCGGTGCCGGTGGCCGCCCCTTCCACGAAGATGTTTTTGTCTGGCTCGATCTGCAGAACCTGGAAGAGGGCGCGATAAACGGTTCCCAGTTTGAGCAGGTAGCTACCTGCCTGTTCGAGGGTCAGATCCGGAGGTTTGAGATGGACCTGCGGTGCTTGAACCAGTACGAACTGCTGGTGAGATCCGTCCGGCCCCTCATAGCCCTGGATAAGAAACTCTGCGAACATGGGATCCAGGCCTACCAGTGGCGAAAGCAACTGGTTCTGGCCCGAGTAGAGGGTGACCAGGTCTCCGACCCTGACCCGCCCCTCGCGCCGGGCCTCACTGCCCACCGCCGCCACCAGCCCCACCCCGCCGCTGCCGGTAATGTGGTAGTCTTGGTCGTGGCTGTCGAAGGGCGAGACCGGAATCCCGGTGATGGCCCAGATGTCATTGAAATTGATCTCGCTGGCCAGCACATATACCAGTACCTGGTTGGGTCCGGGCCGAACCACGGGAACCAGTATTTGTTTTTCGACTTCGATCGGGTCACCATGATCCGGCTCTCCCGTCGCCGGGTTCTTGACCGCGGCATGCGCGCACTGCCAGTTGGGAAGAGGGGTTGCCGCCGGAAAAAAGGGAGACCCTGGCGGCAGTAACTCGCCTTCGTGGATCAACCTCTGCTCCTGGTCCAGGCTGGGCTCCATTGCCGGTCTGGTGGGCAGGGCCAGACTCCGCTTTTCCAGAAAATAGCGGATTCCTTTTCTTCCCAGCGAAGGGGAGACGACCAGCCGGGCAAACACCTCAGCCTCCCGATCGGTCCCCTTTTTGAATCCTCTCTCCCAACCGTGACGAACGGTATCCAGGAGGGCTTCCGTCACTTCCTTACGCCCGGCCCACTCGGACTGGCGCAAAATCCTCTGGATCTCAGGATCCTCGTAGCATCGATTTGCCGGGAAGATTTTCGCTTTCTTCTGTGTCGCGAGCAATTGTCGGTTGCGTTGGAGGGCGGCCTTGAGAGGTCCCTGGCCGTCCAACAAGTATTGTCGGGTCACTTCGAAGGCCCGAGTTACGACATCGAATTCCGACACCTCATCCACGAGGCCCAGCTCCAGTGCCTGGGAGGCGGTCAGGTTGCGCCCGTTCAGAAGCAGGTAGAGGGCCTGCAGGAGTCCGTCTATCCCTCGCTGCTGGTGCAGGAGGAGGGGGACTCTTTGGGTGGCTCCGTATCCGGGGATGAGATTGAGTCGAATCTCCGGTTGCCCGAATTCAGCACTGGACTCCGCGATCCGATAGTGAGCCGCCAACTGGAATTCATTGCCACCTCCCAGAGCAAAGCCGTTGACGGCTGCGATCACGGGTTTGGACATCCGCTGAATGTTTTGGAAGGCCCGGTGGGCCTTACGGCTCAGGGGAAGAACGTCCTCCCGGGTTTTCATCTCCTGCAAAAGCTGGCGAACATCGGCTCCAGCCACGAACGACCGCGTGCCTTCTCCAGTGAAGATGACGGCTCGAACATCAGGGCGCCGGGCCAGATGGTCCACGATGGTGTTCAGCTCGTCGAGCCCTCGCTCGGTCAGGGCATTGACTGGTGGATTGGACAGGGTGACCAGAGCTACGGTTGCTCGTGCGCTGACCCGATGGTTGTGGATCTGGAAAAAGCGGTAGCGCTCGAAAAGTCGCTGCTGCTCGACCCGCTGTCGGCGATCCTTCCACTCCTGAATGACCAACCGAATCTCATCCAGGGCTTCCGGGTTCTTCAAGGTGGTGGTATCGCCCAGCGGTTCGCCCACCAGGAGGTTGCCGAGAAAGCGGCGCATGTATTTTCCGCTCCAGGTTTCCGGGAACTGGGGGACGTTCAGGTAGTCTTCCGGGACCGCGATGATCCCTTTTTCCGACCGAACCAGTTCGTTAAGTCGCCGCTTGTCTTCTTCCGCAAGATGGCGGCCGGGTACCACTTGGACGAAAGCCAAAGGGGAAAGGCCCTTGTCGGGGTGGGGTGCGCCGACGACTAGGACGTTTCCCACCGGAGAGCCGGCGTGGATCTCCTTGTCACGCAATATGGCTCCCTCGATTTCCTCGGTGCCAAGGCGATGGCCCGACACGTTGATGACGTCATCGGAACGACCATGTAAAGAGAAAGAGCCGTCCTGATAGCGCCGCGCGAAATCGCCTTGAGTGTAAGCCAGCTTGCCCTCCCAGCGATTCCAGTAAGTCGCCAGGAATCGGGAGGCATCTCCCTTCCAGTCGGGTTGACCGAACCGTTCGAGATTCCCCCAGATGCAGCGTGCCAGGTAAGGGTAGGGACGGGTGATCACCAGTTCTCCCTTCTCGCCGTCTCGAGCCCGGCGGGGGACGATTCTGCCGCCGGAGGACATCCCTCCGTTTACCCATACGTCTCCGAAAATCCAGGGCAGCGGATAGGTTCGTGCGTCGGGCCGCAGCGAGAACTCCTGGTTTCCGTAAAAATGGGTCCAGACGATGCCGCCGTGCTCGGTGGCCCAGTAGGAATTGATGTAGCGGTCGCACACGGCCTTCATGCCGAATTCCTGGACCGCCGGGCTCACCGGTTCGGCGCAGAAAGTGGCGACCCGCAGAGAACTCATGTCGTAGCTCCTCAAATCCCGTACGTTCTCGGGGTCCGACATGACGCTCTTGAGAAAGGTGACGCCGGCCTTGAAGATGGTGGCTTGGTGCCGCTCAATAATGCTGGCGAAACGCCCGGCGTGTGGGAATACCGGGGAACCCTCTGTGATGATGCTGATGGTGCGGGTGGTCAGGGCCGCTGAAATTTCGTAGGACTGCCCCGTGATCCACCCGGGATCGGCAATGACGTAGATCACGTCCTGGCCCGGGCGGATGTCGAAAGAAACCTTCATCGTGTGGGCGATTCCGGCCACGTAGCCCCCATGCACGTGCACGACGCCCTTGGGCTTACCCGTGCTTCCGCTGGTGTAGATGATGAAGAGCGGAAATTCGGCGTCTACGGGCTCGGGACGGGAAGTGGCGTAGAGGGCCTGGACGAAGTCGGGGTCCGGCAGCTGGAGCAGCTCCTTTTCGCTCCCGACCGGATAACCCGCTCTCCGGCAGTTCTCTAACAGCAACCGAGATGCTTCGGAAGCCAGATCGTGGTGCCACAGGTCCCTGCCGGGTTGCATGAAAACGTCTTCCTGGCGGGTGTGCCGGACGACAATGACGCTCTGCACGCGATCCGTGCCCTCCAGCAGGGCCATCGCCAGGCTCATGCGGACTTGAGAACGAGTGGTCGGGTCCAGTGATGCGTGCCGGTTGAGCGCCGACCCAACCCCTCGCATGACGTCGGCGCGCTCGACGGTGATCTCTTCGGACAAGTCGTGATCCAGCTGCTCGAGGATGGTCTCTTCCAGGCTGACTGGAACAGCCAATTCCTCCAGCTTCGCATGCAAGATGCTGCGAGCCCGTCGAATGGGGATGAAATCGGCCAGTGCCGCGTCGAGATAACTCTCCTTGAAGGGGAAGATTTGAGCGTTGCGGTATCCCCCGTCGGAGGTGATGGCGACTTTGGCCCCGGAGTCTTCGATTCGATCCGAGAGCGTTTTGGCGCTGAACCCGCCAAAGACGGGCGTAAAGACCAAGCCTACTCGCTTGGCCGCCTGGATGTAGTAGATCTGCTCCAGGATGTTGGGCATATTCAGGGCGATCCGATCACCTTTGCGCAACCCCAGACTCTGAAGGATGGCGGCAGCACGCACCGTTTCGAGCAGCAGCAGCTTTCGCGTGACCGTGTAGTGGGTTACTGGAGCGCCTTTGCCACCCTGCCGACTGGGATCCCATCGGTCTCCCTCGAAGTGGAAGGCGATTTCGTCCCCATATCCGCAAATGACATGGCGGTCTACCTCGTTGAAGCAGGCATTCGTTTGACCTCCCTCGAACCAGCGGTAGAAGGGCGCCTCTTCGTCGTTGAAAGATCGAGTCCAGGGTTGGAAATCTCCCGGCAGATCGACGGGACTCCGGTTCAAAGATTCGAAGTCGATCCCCGTCCACTCCTCGCCGGGCCCGTCCCGGGTCACCCAGAGGTTTTTCTCTGGCAGGTACCAGTGGATCTCCGCACAGGCAATGCGACCGTGAAAAGCGCCTGGGTCGCGCTTGCACTGGTTGCGCTGACGCTCCCAGTCTTTGCGAGTCAGAAGAGGGTTGCTCTGTGCGGAGGGCTCTCGGGAAGAACCGGACTTCGTCTTCATGGTGCTCCAACACGCCACCGCCGCGGAAAGACCCGCAGCAGACGGCGCCCGATCATTGTAGATCGAACTCTCGCCTGGCGGAAGACGGTGGGCTGCCGTCCAGGAAGGAAGGAAGATATCGAGCTTTTCTGGCTTCCAGACCTGACTCTGGATCTGTGTCTCGGACAAAGTATGCTAACGGTGTCGACTCCCAGATCCCTCGATCTGGGACATTTGCGCACGGCCCTATGGTTTCACCGACAGTCTCCCTTGACCCTTTTTGTCAGTCTCGATGCCTCTCAAAATCAAGCGGTGCGAGAGCTGGAGCTGCGCCAGTCTCCAGGAGTTAGGTGAATCGAGTGGGAACTAACCGAGCAATCCCGATTGGCCGTGGTAGAAAACCCCGGCCACGGCGCCGGTCAGGCTGGTGGCCAGACTGGCTCCCCAGAGTGCACGCCAACTGAGGGCGGCCAGATCGTCTCGCCTGGAAGGCACCAGAGCCGAGATGCCGCCCACGAAGATCGCCACGGAGGCTACGTGTGTGAATCCGCACAGCGTGTAGCTCAGAATCAGGAGTCCGCGTGGAGAAAGGCTCTGCTCGGCCACCAAGCGGCTCAGGTCCTGATAGGCTATGACCTCTGTGAGGACCCACCGTTCTCCCAGTAGCCGTGCTGCTGCCGACCACTCGTCCGGGGACAGTCCAAGACAGAGAACCAGTGGGTAGGCCAGCCATTGCAAGACGCCTTTGACCGTCCAGCGCAACTCTTGGCCGATGAACTGGCCGGTGACCCATCCGCTGGTTCCTCCCAGGAGCAGGTCGATGACCGCAACCAGTCCTAGCATTCCGATCAAAAGGCCCCCGATGCCGACCGCCAGCCGCACCCCCTCGTTGGCGCCCCAGATGATGCTGGCCATCCAGTGCCGGGCTTCCATGTAACGCTCCATCGGCGGCAGTTTCCCCATGGTGGAGGGCGTTTCCGATTCCGGCACCAGCATTTTGGCTATGACCACCGCGGCTGGAATGGAAAGTGCCGAGGCCGATATCAGATGTCCGGCGATGAAGGGAAAGACGTCTTTCAAAAGGCTGACGTAGAAAGCCAGAACGGTACTGGCGATGGTGGCCAGCCCCGCCGTCAGGATCATCATCAACTCGGAGCGGGTCATGTTCTGGATGAACGGTCGGATCATCAGAGCCGATTCGATGCCGACGAAAAGATTGCTGGCCGTGGCCAGCGCTTCTGCACCACTCAGTTGGAAACCTCGGCGCACGACTTGAGCCGTCCGGCGAACCACCCAGGGAAGGAATCCGATGTAGTAGAGCAGGGCGGTGATCACAGAGAAAAAGATGATTGCCGGGAGAACCTGAAAGGCGATGATGAGCCCCAGGCTGCCCGGCTCTCCCGGACCGGCTGAAAGCGGGCCGAAAAGCAAGCGGGCGCCTTCTCCCGAGGCAGCCAGCAATAGGTTCACGGCAGAGTTGAGGGCCACGAGGATGGCCCGGAAGAAAGGCCACCAGAAGACGATGGCTCCCAAGCTCATCATGAAGGCGAAACCCAGAGCCACAGTGCTCCAGGCAATGGATCGCCGGTCGGCCGACGTCAACCAGGCAAACCCCGCGATCGCCAGGCAGCCGAACAGAGAGTACAGGTTGAGCCAGCCCATTTGGACTCCTCCCCAAGAGGATGAAGTGGTCAACTTAGCAGCCACGGGCTCGGCCAACAACCCGCAGAAGCACGGTGCTCAGTGCTTTCCGGTCGATCTGGAGTCTCGTAGGAAGATCTCCCAGCCAACCGCCGTGGTATAGTTTCGTCCGGTGCTCAGAGGTAATATTAGACTGACCGTTGGCTGCTTGTTGATCTTTTCCGGACAGGTCGATTTGGAAGCTTCAGCTGAGTTTGTTCCCGGTGAGATCCTGTTGAGATTTGCCGCTGAGACCGAAGACGTCGAGGTGGTGAAAACCGCGAGGCAGGCCGCTCCAGTGGATCTGAAATTGTTGGCTCCAGTCCTCTTCCGGCTTTCCCAACTCACGGGAGTCCCCTTGAAGGTCTCCTCCATCGGAGGAGGTCTTTGGATGTTGCTCTCGGTGGATCATCCTCGGCTGGAAGAGCAGATCGGGGCCGTTTTGGCCCAAAGGGAAGAGGTCGAGAAGGTGGACAAAAGCGGCAGGCCGCCGACTGGTGCGGTGGGCTCCCGTCCCTCCCCCCGGTGGCGGATCACTTTCGCTACAAACACCTTCGGATCGGAAGCCGTTCGCAGAAAACTGGACGAAGGCAGCGCCCAGAGCTTCGATGTCCTCATCGAAAAATTGCGCAAGGATCTCAAATTGCCGGTCCGTGCCAGCGTTGAAAAGGAGCGGACCATTGAGTTCCGACTGGATCTGAACCAACTCACGTTGCAGCTCATCGAGCGCCTCAAAGCGTTACCGGAAGTCGAATCGGCTCAGCCCAACTACATCCTGACATTGCAGTGAGGGGCCTAAGAGAGAAGCCGCTCCGCTTCACAGACCAGAGGTTCACCACATCGAGCGCTGCCGGCCCCCGTCAAATCCGTTCAATCTTTCCTGGGGTCCCAGCCTCGCCATTCCAGTTGCAGGAACCGGAAGGGTTGATCGCCGAGGACTTTGTATCCGTGCTTCACGAATCGGGGCGTGAAGATCACATCACCCGGTCCGACCTCTTTTTCCATTTCTCCGATCTCCCAGAGAGCTCTTCCCGCTACGACTATTTCGATCTGTTCCATGTTGTGGTGGTCGTGCACGGGGGTATTCCCTCCGGGGGCATACTCGACAAGGGCAATGACGGCGGTTTCGGAGTTGATCTCCGGCCCCAGGAAGGTCGATGATGAGATTCCGTAGTGACCACCAGCCGCTTCGGCACTGAGTCTCTCGATGGGGTTCGTCTTTTCTGAAATCACGTAGCCGACGGGTCGAGCCACGGCGACATCGAGGGCTCCGGAGGATTCCTCATCGATACCATCCAGAGGTGTGGGCCACCAGTTTTTAAAGCCGCCCAACCGGAAGCGGAATCGCGACAGGGCGTGGGTCTTTCGCTCCCCGTTGGCCACGAACAGGATCCCGGAGGCACTGAAATCGAGCCCCTGCGGAGAACTCAGACTGTCGTGAGTTACTCGAAACTCCGATACCAGGGACCCTTCCTTGCGGACCACACGGTGGATCTTGTGGCCGGACGCGTCGGCGATGAAGGCTTCGCCCCAGGGGCTGACCGCCGCCGAGGTGAGATCTGTTCCGGGCAGAAGCAGGGCCGTGCGGGCGGATTCGAGAGGTTTACCCTCACGATCCGAGAGTTGGTAGATGTGGTCTCCGAAAATTCCGTAGACCCGCTCGCCCAGTGCAAAAAGGTCGCTGTAAGTGCTGCCCTCTCCTTCCCGGTAAGGGGCCAGGACCTGGGTGTAGCGATGCCGGCTTCGGCTGGATTCCTTGTAGAGTCCGCTACGGGTTCGAAAAATTTCCTCCGGGTCGGGAGCGTCCAGCAGGCGCCCACTCAGACTCGCCGCTTCGCCTGGAACTCCTGCATACACCCGCAATCGGTCTGCCGCCGGGTCGTACACCAACCGTCCCTTCGGGTCTCCATGTTTGCCGCCGACCGTCAGGATGTTTCCGCTTCGCATCTCCAGGGAGTGAGCGGGCAACAAACCGGGAAAATCCTTTTCACTGTAAGAAGCCACGTGACTGACTTTGCCATCATGGTTGATGAAATGCTGCTCGATGTGGCCGCTGTCCATGAGCAGGAAAACTCGTTCCCTGGGAGCACCGTGCAACGGGATCAGGACCGCAGTTAGAATCGAAAAACACGTCAGAAAAGACCTCAATGCCATATTCTTCCTCCTTCAGGCTGTGGTTTGAAATGATAACGGAGCCAGGTGGGCGATCCAAACCGTGATTAATATTTTCTCAGGGGTAGCGCTGGCTGTGCACTCGATTACCGGTGGGACCTATCGTGAGATTCCGAAAGTCCCAGGCAGCGGTACAGACGACCTCCATAGGTTGCCTCACTTCGTCCACGACAGGATAGGCACCCACAGCTTTGTGGGTGCTTTCTTTTGAGGTGTCGCCGGACATTTCTCGATCTGACCCATGGAGGGACAAGTTTCGAGGACGAAAAAAGCCTTCGAGCCGGGGGAACTCGGCTCGATCTCGGCGTCGGTCACCGCCCTTGGGATCAAGTGACGCTGGTTCTGACTAACCGGGCCATGGCCAATCCGGCCAGGAACCAGCCGACGACCTCAATGCTGCCTACTGCGATTGTGTAGTCGACGGGGGAAACCAAACCAGTTCCAGTAGGAAACACTCAGAGAAAGCCAGGAGAAAAGGCCCAAAAGAGTAGCCAACAGGACCGAATGGCCGAAACCGACGGCGGCAGCGCTGAGAATGGCAGCGGCCACCAGGGCGGCGACGACGTTGGACGCCCGTTCGGTGAGCAGTTGACCCGAGGACATCGGTTCCTCCCCAAGCGGTTGGTAAACCAGAAAACCGCGCGCCCCGCGGCGGAACCTTTCCTCCAACACCGCCTTTTCCTCCTCCGTTGGCTCTCGACTCATGTCGTAGCCGGGAAGAATGTAGACCCCCGGTTCCTGGATTTCTTCTTGCCGGGCCGCTATGACGGCGTCCTGATTGGGAATCCAGTCCACTCCGGTCTCACCGAGTGGGAGGAACATATGGGACGATGGCACCCCAGATGAAAATGATCAAGCCTCCGACAACGGCGCCCAGTAAAATTTTTTTCATGGTTTTTCTCTCCTCGATCCAATGGGCTGAATGAAAGACTGGAACCGACGCGAAGCGTCCGGTCTTACCCTCCTCTTGCCTCCGTTGACATGGCGGCCGGGGTCAATCTCCCCTGACCCACCGGTCCAGCCATCCCAGCACGGTCTGGTGCCACTGCAGGCTGTTCTTTGGCCTGAGGACCCAGTGGTTCTCGTCTGGCAAGTACAGAAATTGGCTGGGGATGTTGCGGCGCTGCAGTGAGGTGAAGGTGGCAATGGCCTGGTCCAGGGGAACCCGAAAGTCGAGGGCTCCGTGGATGACCAGCATCGGAGTTTTCCAGCGGTCCACATAGCGCGCCGGGTTGTGTTTTTCGTGATCTGCGGAGTGAGTCCAGTAGGGGCCTCCGTGCTTCCATTCCGGGAACCATAACTCCTCGGTCGTGTAGTACATGGAACGCATGTCGAAGACTCCGTCATGATTGACCAGGCAGCGGAACCGGTCCGGCCATCTGCCGGCGATCCAGTTGACCATGTAGCCCCCATAGGAGGCTCCCAGCCCCGCCACTCGTTCGCCGTCCAGCCACGGATATCGCTCCAGAGCTGCTTGCAGCCCCGCCTTTAGGTCTTCCAGAGGTTTGCCACCCCAGTCATTTCGGATCGAATCGGTGAAGTCCTGCCCGTAGCTGATGGAGCCGTGAAAGTCCACCATGACCGCCCCGTAACCCGCCCCTGCGTAGATCTGAGGGTTCCAGCGATAATGAAAGTCGTTGCCAAAAGATCCCTGGGGGCCGCCGTGGATAAGAAAAGCCACCGGAAATTTTCGAGCAGGATCGAAGTCCACCGGCTTGACTACGTAGGTATAGACGGTCTCTCCATTCCACCCTGCAAAAGTGAATGGTTCTGGACGGCCCATTCGGATGTTCGAGAGAGCTTCGGAGTTGATGGAAGTCAGGCATCCGAGGTGGTGCTCATCAGCACTGAGAGAATACAGTTCCACGGGTGAGCGGAGATGATGGAGCCCGTAAACCACCCGCTCCCGGGCGGTGGAAGGAGAAGTGACCGAACCCTCCTCGACCAGGATTCGCACCGAACCATCGGCGGTGGCTATCGCATAAAGAGAGACCTGTCCCTGATTGGGCGCGGTGGCATAGATCGTCTTGCTGTCGGCCGACCAGACGATTTGGCGAGGCGAGCGGTCCCAAGCTTCTGTCAGGACCCTGGCCGGCCCCTCCGGCCATCTCTTGAGGACGATGCGAAAGCGGTCCGACTCATAGCCCCGGCGGGTCATGGCCAGGTAGGCCAGTGTCTGTCCGTCGGGAGAGAAAAGAGGTGCGGTGTCCCAGGCTTCATTGGACTCGGTCAAGCAAGCCGGCGGTGAAGAAGCGTCGATGGGTGCCAGGTAGAGATCGAAATCCGTGGACCAGGCTTCTGAGGTTCCACCCTGCCGGGCCGCAAAGATCAGGGCGTTGCCATCTGGCGTAAAGGTGAACTCGTCGTCGTCGCCGAACGGTTTGGAGGGAGTGTCGGCCTCCATACCCGGCATCACGTCGACGGCTTCGCCGCCACCGGCGGGCTGGACAAAAAGATGGGAGCGCCGGCCATCCTTTCAGAAGTCCCAGTGTCGCACGAAGAGAGTTTCGTAGAGCACACCCGTGGACGGGCGGCCCTTGTTCTTGTCCAGCCGGTCTTGCGTGCACTCGGGAGTGGAGCAATCGGGGTAGACCTCCAGCGTGAAGGCCAGGTGAGATCCGTCGGAGGAGAGGATCAGATTGGAGACATCCAAGGGCAGTTGGGTGACTTGCCGGGCTTCCCCGCCGTCTACAGGGATTCTCCAGACCTGGGTGGATCCGGACCGGTTGGAAAGAAACCAGAGGGTCCGGCCGTCCGGGTGCCAGCGGGGGTGAAAGTCGCTCTCCGGATGGGTCGTCAGCTGCCGAAGTTCGGAGCCGTCTAGCGAAACCACCCAGAGATCGGATCGTCCTCGATTGGCTTTCAAATCCGTGGTTCGCAGCGTGAAGACCACTCTCTGGGCGTCCGGGGAGATCTGGGGTTCCGAGATCCGCTTCATGGCCAGCAGGTCATCAACCGAAAAGGGATGAGAGGTGTGCCAAGCCCCAGCGGTGCTTATGCAGCTGGCGACGACGAAGGCAGTTGCAAGCAAGGTGATTTGGGTGTTTTTCATGAGGTGAATTGCTCCCCTTAAACGGAAAGCCGGTCTACTGGTCCCCGGTCCTTTCAGATCCGGCTCGCTGCTTCAGAAAGGTTCTGATTTCCGCAATGGAGCTGATCGACCACGCGGGGATGCCGGTGCGTCGTCTGAATTCTGCGCGGATTTGAGGGTCTTCGGTGCGGTCGACGCCCACCAGGACGCCGATGGGATGAGCCTGGACGCTCGCGCGCAGGAGTTCGACCGTCTCGTATTTGGTGCCACCGTCGGTCATGACATCGTCCACAATCAAGACCCGTGCGCAGGCCTCCACAGGCGCCCCCAGCAATCGGCTCCGTTCTCCATAGGTTTTGGCAATCTTGCGGTCGAAGGTGCAACCTTTCCGCAGACCGTACTCGCGATAAAGACACATGGCCGTGGCCACGCAGATGGGGATGCCCTTGTAGGCCGGACCGAAGACGATATCGAAACGATCCGGTCCCACCTGGTCCATGATTTTGCGGGCATAGCACTGCCCCAGCCGCTCCAAGGCCTCGCCATCGGGGACCTTTCCGAAGTCGATGAAATAAGGGGAACGCTTGCCGCTCTTGAGCACGAAGTCACCGGTCAGCAAGGCTCCGCAATCCAGAAGAAGTCGAATGAACTCCGTGGCAAGAGTGCCGGACGGGGCCGTGTGAGGCATGGAAGGAACTCCCTTTGATCCGCTTACAATGCAAGTGTCTCTTGGTAGTATACCCTGAAGTAGGTATATAAGCGCAGCGAAAATGAATCCGCAC
The DNA here is from genome assembly GCA_965205565.1 of Acidobacteriota bacterium. Classification (GTDB taxonomy): domain Bacteria; phylum Acidobacteriota; class UBA6911; order RPQK01; family CBDBID01; genus CBDBID01. The sequence continues at coordinate 73,914 of CBDBID010000031.1, read as the reverse complement.
ACTGTCGAGTGCCGCGCTGGGAATGGCTGAGCCAGTGCCAGACGATTGTCCCGGCCGCTGCTGAGCCGGGACCGTGAGATCGGACTCCGAGGCACCTCAGCACGAATCGGCCCGCGGCACTGTCCCGGTGCCGGATTATGAGTTAGATTGAGGCCTCCAAGGGTCGGATTTCGCGGATTTTGGCTACGACACTGGACAGGTGGGCGATAAGAAGCCGAGTCTAGAACCTGGCAACGAGGTACTGGGGCAAGGAAGATGATTCTGTGATCGATGGTGTGGCTGTGAAAGAGTTGACCACTCATGGCGACGAGCGGGGATTCTTTCGGGAACTGATTCGGGGCACGGATGACTTTTTCGGGGAAGGTTTCGGCCAGTGGAGTCACTCCCTGATGTATGCGGGTGTGATTAAGGCCTGGCATGTCCATTGCCAGCAGGTGGACTGGTGGTACGTGTGCAACGGGGTGTTGAAGGTCGCTCTGTATGACACCCGCCAGGAATCCCCCACCCGCGGCCAGATCGATGAGATGTTTCTGGGGGGTCATCAGCCCGCTCGTGTTGTGCGCATACCGCCCGGAGTGGCTCACGGATGCCGCTGTGTGGCCGGGCCTGCCAATCTGTTCTATGTCACTTCAAAGGTCTACAATCCGGAGGACGAAGGACGAATTCCGCACGATGACCCCGCGATCGGGTATGACTGGTTGAAACTTCCCCCCATCAAGTAACCACCCGGACCGAAGCGACCGCAGCCTGCCCCTCCGTTCTTTTCGCCGAGAAGGTAGGGTTGAGAGCAACGGAGCGAAGCGGTTAGGAAGTGAGTACTTAGCTCACCGAAGGGTTCCTCAGGATCTCGGTAGCACCAGCGCGCCGGACAGCCCGAGGTGTCGGTCGGTCGACCACACCCGACCGATTCTAGGTCCGAGAAGGAGTTGCTATATCGCTTTTCGTAAGATGGAATGGCAACCCGCCTTCAAAGGTGGGTGCCCATGATCTTGATCACCCCGTCCCGGGTGAGGGTGTATCGCTCCGGCAGGGTTTCCTCGATGCGAGGCCGGAAACCTCGAACGCTCCAGCCCTTCTCGGAAAACCTTTCGAGGATAGAGGCGCGCACTCGAGGTCGATCCTCACAGTTGAGATAGCACTGCAGCACGGCCCCTCGGGACTCCTCCTCGGACTTCTGGAACAAATACTCCAGGGACGACAGACAGACATCGTCATCTTCGTGCTCCAGATATTTGCGGATGGTGGTTTCCAGGTCCGGGGATTCAAAGGTGTGGGCGAACCGGATGAGCTGGGCGATCGGGTCGGCGCTGGCTGGAGGGTTTTCCCAGTGGTAGGTGAGAATCTCGTCAACCTTGCGGACCAGCTGCTCGGGGCTCAAGATCTCCTTCAAGGCTCGACCCGACCAGTATACCTGTCGCTCCCTCTTGAGAAAAGCCGTGATCGGTGGGACGGCTCTCTCTCCGAACTGCCCGAGCCAGGACAACACTTCCTCTTTCTCTTCCTCATCCTGTCGGGAAGGGGAAGAGCTGATCGTGAAACGTTCGAGAAGAGCCCCAATCGCTTCCTCACTGCCGATTTCGTACAGCCTTCGGGCGGCATTGATGCGGACCGAGGCGTCGCCGTGAGGTTCTTTGACCTTCTTGCGAGCTCGTCGGATCTGGCGTTCTGGTGATCCGCGAAAAAGAGCGAGTAAACCCATGTAAATCTGGACCTTTCGGAGAATCCAATCCCCTCATCTAACACAGATAAATGGATTTTTTCAAACGGGTCGGCCGGTTCCTCAATGCAGCCTCCGGCGTAACAGGACGATGTTTTCAATGTGATGCGTGTGCGGGAACAGGTCGATGGGTTGGACCGCTTCGATGGAATAACATTCCGAGAGCAGCTTCAAATCCCGGGCCTGAGTGGCGGGATTACAGCTGATGTAAACGATCCTATCCGGGCGCATCTGGACGATCCGCCGGCACACCTGGGCATGCATCCCCGGCCGAGGAGGATCAGTAATCAGCAGGTTGGGGCGTCCCTGCTGCCTCAGGAAAGCTGGTGTCAAAGCTTCCTTCACGTCGGCAAGAGCAAATGAGCAGTTGTGGATCTGGTTGATCTGCGCGTTACGCACCGCGTTCTGAACGGCTGATTCCTGGTTTTCGATCCCCACGACCTGCCGCACGGACCTAGCCAGATAAAGCGAGATGGTGCCGATCCCGGAGTAGAGATCAAAGATAACCTCGTCACCCTGGAGTTCCGAATACTCACGAACAACGGCGTACATCCTCTCCGCTTGCGCCGTGTTGGGCTGGAAAAAAGCAGTGGGTGCGATCTGGAAGTCGAGACCGTCCAGCCGTTCCCGAATGGTGCCCTCTCCATAGTGCACGGTTGCCTGCAGGCGAGCGTCCATTGGGCCGGGTCCGGCATGGACCGTGTTCACGATGGTGGTGATTGCAGGGAACCCCCGGACCAGCACATCGGTGAAAACCCGTAAGCGTTCCGGTTCGCTTCGACTGGTTACCAGATGCACCATGACCTGTTGGGTCGAGTCGGCGGTTCGAATGACTAGATTTCGCAGGAAACCGCTGTGCCTCTGGCTGTGGTAGGCTTTCCAATGCTGTTGAACGGCCAGCTGACGCACCCGGTTTAGAATCTCAACCGCGATTGGATGGGGTAGGTAGCAGTGCTCCAGGTCCAGGATCTTGTCGTAGCGCCTGGGCAAGTGCAGGCCCAGTGCGAAGTCTTTCTGAAGTTTGACGCCGCTTTTAATTTCTTCCCGGGTGAGCCAGCGGCTGGCTCCGAAAGAGAACTCCATCTTGTTGCGGTAGAAATACTGAGCCGGGGAAGCCATGGCTTGCTGGACGTCGACCCTTCCCAGGCCGCCGATCCGCTCGAACAAGTCTTTCACCTGCTTGCTCTTGAAAGCCAGCTGCTGGGGATAATCGAGGTTTTGCCAGCAGCATCCGCCGCAGGTTCCAAAATGCGGGCATCGGGGATCCCGACGATGGGAAGAAACCGAGATCAATTCCTCTACCACGGCTTCGGCATGTTGCTTCTTTCGCCGCAGGACGCGAGCACGGACACGATCTCCCGGTACCGCGTTTCTCACGAACACCACCAGTCCCTCAAAGTGGCCCATGGATGAGCCTCCGAATACTGCCGATTCGATATCCATTTCTACGATCTGTCCACGTGACAGTTTCATCAAGGTCTCCAGCTGCCCGGCCAGTCAAAGGAGGAATCATAGCAGATCCACCGAGCCCGGCCGCTCGGGGGGCTCCCGGCTTTCTGCGGCGACGTGGGTTGAGATCCGTTTCCCGATACAATGTCCTGTCATGGGACAGTCAAAGGCGATCCGCGTCGGGAATGCCGGAGGATATTGGGGTGACGATCTAGATGCCCTGGTACTGCAGTTGGCCAGGGGAGACCTCGATTACGTAACCCTGGATTTTCTGGCCGAGATCACCATGTCGATTCTCCAGAAGCAGCGGCAGAGAAATCCTCAGCTGGGGTATGCCACAGATTTCGTCGAGCAAATGGGGCAGTGCATGCCTTGGCTCAAGCAGAAGCGAGTGAAAGTGATTAGCAGTGCGGGGGGGATCCAGCCTCGCGCTTGTGCGGAAAAGCTGGCCGAGCTGGGTCACCGGGAAAACCATCGGTTCCGCATCGCCGTCGTAGAGGGGGACGATCTACTGCAGCGGCTGGACGATCTGGTCAGCGCCGGCCACCGGCTTCAGAACATGGAGACGGGGGAGAGTGTGGACTCCATTCTAGGACGGGTCGAGAGCGCCAACGCCTACCTGGGCGCGGCTCCCGTGATACGGGCGTTAGAGGAAGAAGCCGATCTGATCGTGACGGGACGGGTCACCGACACGGGGATCGTCTCCGCCATCCCCGCCTCTGAGTTTGGCTGGAGTCTCGACGATTGGGACCGCATGGCCTCCGGCGTAGTGGCGGGTCACATCCTGGAGTGCGGCGCTCAGGCCAGCGGCGGGAATCTCACGGATTGGCGGGAAGTGCCCTCCTTTCTGGACATGGGCTATCCCATCGCGGAGTTCTCACCGGATGGGAGCTTCCACGTTACCAAGGCCGATGGCACCGGGGGGCTGGTGAACCGGAAAACGGTGACCTCTCAACTGATCTACGAGATGGGGGATCCCACCAGCTACGTGACGCCGGACGTGATTGCCGACTTTACCACCCTGACCTTGAGAGAAGCGGGAGATGATCGAGTCGAGATCTCTGGAGTGCGCGGCCGGCCCGGTCCCAACACGCTCAAGGTCTCCATTACCTATCGATCCGGCTACAAGGCCCATGGAACCATGATTGTCAGCCAGCCGGAAGCGGTGGACAAGGCCCGGCTCCTGGCAGAGATTCTTTGGAAACGATTGGATCTTCAGTTCGAGGAATGCCACACCGAGCTGGTTGGCTATGACGCCTGTCATCGTCAACTGGCGCCTGCCGCTCAACCGTCAGAGATTCTTCTGCGCCTGGGTGTTCGGGATCCGGAAAGGGACAAGGTCGAAGCTTTCGCAAAAAAATTCACCTCTTTGATTCTCAATACGGTGGGGGGAGTGGCCATCGTCGGTGCTCGTCCCCGGGTGCAGGAAGTGGTGGCTTACTGGCCCTGCTTGGTGCCTGCGGAACTGGTAACGCCCCAGGTCTTTGTGCTGGATAGCGGACGGGTCTTTCAGATTCCCCACCCATCCGGTCCCGCCACACCCCCACCGGTCCGGCACTCTCGGCAAACGGCCATGAAAACCGAGCTACCGGGAGGACGGGGAGCCAAAGACAAGGTCCTTTTAAAGGAGCTATGCTACGCTCGATCGGGAGATAAAGGTGATACCTGCAACATCGGGGTCGTCGCCCGCTCCGAGAAAATTTACCCGCGGCTCTGTGAGTTTCTTACCGCCGAGCGAGTGAAGGACTACTTTGGAGACCTTTGCCGAGGCAGCGTCGAGCGCTACCGCGTTGACAATCTGCGGGCTCTGAATTTCCTCCTGCATCAGTCCCTGGGCGGTGGGGGGACGCTCTCATTGCGGATCGATCCTCAGGGGAAGACACTGGCCGACGCTCTCCTCCTGATGCCGGTGGAAGTTTCGTCTGAGCTGCTGGATTGAGCGAAAACTGAACGCCCCAAGAAGCGTTGCCAGAGTGGAAGTTGGAAACCCGGCTGGCCCGCAGGATTCCGATCCGGCGAATAAGAGTCTTCCGAGAAGTGGGTGAAAGCTGCGAACGCTTCTGCTAAGCTCAGCAGATGTTGTGCTTTCTCGTAGCCGTTCTGTTGCTGACATCCATCAGTGGACTGCCTCTGGCACAGACTCTGGACATCTATTTCATTGATGTCGAGGGCGGGGCCGCCACCCTGATCGTGACGCCTGAAAGACAGTCCGTTCTGGTGGATTCCGGTTGGAGGCGGGTGGACGGCCGAGATGCCAAGCGGATTCATCGCTTAGCCACCGAGCAGGCTGGTATCACTCAGATCGACTATCTGATCACCACCCACTACCACAGGGATCACTATGGAGGTGTAGGGCTTCTCTCCGGGATGTTGCCCATCCAGAACTTCCTGGATCACGGTCCCGTCAGCTCATTGAAAGAGGATCAAGAGTTCCAATTCTACTATACGGAATACGTGAGAGCGAGCCGCGGTCAGCGGCAGCGCATCCGTCCCGGTGATATCGTCCCGCTCAAGCAGGGGAGAATCCCTCTCACTCTGTTGTGCCTCGCTTCCCGAGGTGAGGTCATCAAGGAAGAAGGCAGCCGAAATCCTGAGTGCGAGGAAGCTGCAGTTGCACAAGGACGACCCATCGGATAACGCTCGAAGCGTCTGCCTCCTGCTCCGGTTTGGGAACTTCCAGTTTCTGGATTGTGGCGACCTGACCTGGAATGCCGAGTCAGAGCTGGTGTGTCCCACCGACCGGATCGGCCCCATCGACGCCTATCAGGTTACCCACCACGGACTGAGCTTGAGCAACAATGATGTCCTCTTGCGGACGGTGCGTCCCAGTGCTGCCATCATCAACAACGGACCCCACAAGGGCCCCGCTCCAGAGGTGATGGAAACCCTTCGCTCGCTCCCCACCCTACAGGACATCTTCCAGCTTCACCTCAATCTCAAAACCGATGCCGAGGAGAACACGGAGACTGAATTGATCGCCAACTTGGAGCCAGAGGAGCGGTGTGGCGGCCATTGGGTCCACTTGTCGGTTCGAAGCGATGCCGGCAACTTTACGGTCACCAACAGCCGAAACGGGGTCATACGTTCCTATGCGGTGAAGTAACGAGCGGCGTGGGAACAGGGGTGCCTAGCGCCCCCCTGAGACGGTCTTCGTGGGTCATCATATTCTCCTGAGCTGCTCTCACTGATCCAGATTCCCAGATCGCGGGCAGGGATGCCCGCCACGGGACCGGCCCGACAGGCTACTGCCCCTGTAGTTTTCCCAGCAGGATGGTTCGGACCTTTTCGGGAAGATAGAAGGTGGCCAGTTCTACGATTTCTCCCAAAAGCGATCCCACCTCCGCCTTCCCATCCCAATGCTCTCGAAGCACATCCTGGTCGGTGCGGTGCGGCAGTCGGACCAATCCGAGAGCCAGCAGATAGATGTCATCGATCTGACCGATCACCGGTATGGCGTCCGGCAGGAGATCCACGGGGTTGAGGATATAGATGACGATGCCGGCTAGGATGGTCTTGTCCCAGGCGGAAACGCGAGAGTCCTTCAGGAGCCGGTAAAGCAGGCGGACCAGTGCCGGGAAATCGTTCAGCAGCACTCGCAGGCGGGCCAGGGCTTCCTTTCTGTCCATCGGGTTATTTTACCCCACTGAGCCGCCAGACCGGCCGAATCCGGGACGGTCCGACCGGTCACGAGCCAGGGCGCACAGATTCCGGCTTCGTTTAGAAAACCACGTAGTGAAATTTTACCTGCCGGTAGATGGCGAGTAGGTTGGGGTAAAACGGTGCATTCCAGGGGATGTTCCAGCCGTCGTCGTGTTTTAAGGTCATGGTACTCCCTTCGATTGGATGTCTATATATTCTCGGGCAAATCAGAATCCCGATTCGCGCCGTTGCTTCTGGCTGGCAAGAGGCCGGAGAGTTGGCGAAGCCGCTGTGAAAGGGCTCGCTATGGATACCACAAAAGGTTTGACAAGGGACAGGGTTTCCATTACTCGTAGCGGGTGCAGGAGGCGTCACGTACAGGTATTCCGTTGACTGAATCGAGTCAGAGGAGGAGTGGAGCATCTTGAGGAACAAGGGGTTTGCCAAGTCACACCGGATGTATAAGGAGGCCTGCCGTTATCTGGCCGGTGGCGTCAGCAGCCATTTTCGAGCGGCGGCTCGGCCCCATCCCCTGTTCTTCTCTCACGGCCAGGGCTCTCGGATCTTCGATGTGGATGGGAATGAATACATCGATTTCACTCTGGCTCAGGGCCCCTTGATTCTGGGGCACTCCCATCCCGATTTGTTGAGACGAGTCAGCAAGGAGTTGAGTCGAGGTCAGCTGTTCGCCGCTCAGTTCCCTCTGGAGCTGGAGCTGGCCAAACGGCTCAGTGAGATCCTTCCCTGTGCGGAGAGAATGCGCTTCTGTAATACGGGATCGGAAGCGGTCCATGCGGCTTTGCGACTGGCTCGTGGGGTCACGGGGAAGACCAAGATTCTCAAATTTGAGGGGCACTATCACGGCTGGTTCGACAATGTCTTGGTCAGCATACACCCTTCGCCGGAAGCCGCCGGGCCCGAAAACCACCCTTCGGCCGTCCTCCTGAGTGGCGGCCAACCCTCATCGGTCACCCAGGAAGTAGTGGTTCGCTCCTGGAACGACCTGGAAGCCGTCGAGAGTTGCCTGGAGCAAGATCCCGACATCGCGGCCGTCATCACGGAACCGGTGATGTGCAATACTGGTTGCATCCTTCCCAAGCCCGGATTCCTGGAAGGTCTGCGCCGCGCCTGCGACCGCCATCAAATCCCCCTGATCTTTGATGAGATCATCACCGGTTTTCGCCTGGCTCTGGGTGGAGCGCAGGAGCATTTCGGTGTGGTTCCTGATCTGGCGGTATACGGAAAGGCCATCGCGGGCGGATTCCATCTTAGTGTGATCTGTGGGAAAGCGAAGTACATGGATTTTCTGGCCGATGGCCGAGTCCTGCACGCCGGAACTTTCAACAGCCAGGTGGGCGGAATTGCCGCGGCGGCGGCCACCCTGGATCTGCTTAGCCAGGGTGACAAGGAAGGGTATCGTCGCCTCTACGATTTGGGTCGGACATTGATGGAAGGGGTGGAGAGAGTGGCCGCAAACCATGGCCATTCGTTGTTGATCCAAGGCCCCGGTCCCATGTTCCATACCGGTTTTACCGAGGCCCCAGCGGTGCACAATTACCGGCAGAGTGCAGTCTATGATGGCGAGAAGCTGGGACAGTTCATGTTCGGGCTACTGCAGGAAGGAATCCGCGTGCTGGGGCGGGGGCTCTGGTACGTCTCTCTGGCACACGACCGGGAGGATATCGATCGGGCCATTGACGCCGCCGACAAAGTTCTGGGTCAGATGTGAGCGCGAGTGAGCGGATCTGCGTCGGGAGTCGATCCGGGGAGAGGGGAAAAGGACGATTGTGAGCACCATCAGAGTGGGGGTTGCTCAGGTACCTCAGACCCCGGACTTGGCACAGAATCTGGGCAAGGCCCTCGAGACCATGGATCGGGCGGCCGACCGGGGAGTGCAGTTGCTGTGTTTTCCTGAAACACACCTGACCGGCTACCGAGTGGGGATTCTCGAACCCCAGATACCCCTGCTGCTGGAGCGGCTCCGCGAGGCAGAGCTGCAGTTGGCCTGCCGTTGCCGGGAACTGTCGATGGGGGCCATTGTGGGGACGGAGACCCCCGATCCGGAGGGAAAGAAGAAACCGTTCAACAGTGCCGTGGTGTTCGACCAGGAAGGCCAGAGGCTGGTCGTACATCACAAGTCGCAGTTAACGCCCAAGGACGCCTTGGCCTATTCTCCGGGTGACGGCCCCACGCGCTTCGAATTTGCCGGGATTCCCATGGGGATAGTCATTTGTTTTGAGGGCTTTCGATTCCCTGAAACTACCCGGGAATTGGCCAGATGGGGCGCCAAGATCGTTTTTCATCCCCAGTTTAACCATGTCTTTCCGGGGATGGAATGGAAAAAACCGGTTCAGGAATCGCTGATCGTGGCCCGGGCTGCCGAGAACACCATCTACTTCGTTTCCGCCAACATGTGCCACCCGCGCAACAACTGCCGATCCCTGATCGTGGGTCCGGACGGGTTGATCATCGAAGTGTCCAGTCTCGGGAAAGAGATGCTCTTGGTAGCCGATCTGGAGCTGGAACGGGCTACCCACGCCTTCTTGCTGGACGATCCGGGGGCGCGTAGCAAGGCTCTGGCCGAACTGTGATCAACAGTGGCGCAGTTTCCTTTCGGCGCCAGCACAAGCGGGCCGTGTGCGTCCGGCTTGGCCACCCGATCCTTTCGGGGGAGGACGTCGCCGCAGCTTGTTTTCGTTAGGGTGAGACCATGGAACACACGTTTGAGGAACTTAGCAAAACGACGGTCGCTCAATTGAGGAAGATCGCCTCAGGGTTGGAGAACGAAGCCTTACGAGGCTACTCGACCATGCACAAAGAGCAACTTGTGGAGGCTCTGTGCACGGCCTTGGGGATTGAAGCACACCAACATCACGAAGTGGTGGGCGTCGACAAGAAGACAATCAAGGCTCAGATCCGGAAGCTCAAGCTGGACCGGGATGCTGCCCTGGGGGCGCATGATCGAAAACAACTCAAAGCGATTCGCCGTCAGATCCGCAGGTTGAAACACCGGCTACGCAAGGCCACAGTAGTCGGGACTTCGGCTGCGTCAGCGTCGTCGTCGGAGTCCGAACCCGCAGAATCGGCTTGACTAGCTGGGTCGTGCTCCGGCCGTCTGGTGACAACGCTTTGCTGTCCCAGTGTGGGGCCGGAGGGGCCTGGAGGCCGCTGCTGGCACAGGCGTCCTATAGAGTGTACTTCAAAAACATCCCCTGGCAGTGACCCTGGTGGGAATGCTGCTGGCCGGCTGCCTCGCAGCAGAGGCCGTTTATCTCCTTTTGACTGAACGTCACTGAGAGCAGCTGGAGGTGCGGGTTCGCCGTCACTCTCAGCGGATCGAGAGCCTGCGCACGCGGCTGCGACCGATTTCCCGAAGCGCTGCTGGGGAGACTTTCTATCTGGATGTGACCCGGATGCCGGTCTCCGAGAATCAACTGGATGCTGTAGCACATGAGTCCAGATTTTTCCCAGATCTGGGGATTTACGTTCGCATCCCCGAGACGCCCGCCTGGGAACATTCAGTGATCTCGGAGACCGAGTTTGTGACGCTGGCCGTCCCGGGTGCGCGGGCCCACGACAGCCTATCGGGGGTGATGCGGAACATCCCGCTTCACCTGTGGCGAGATCCGGAAACCTACTGGTTGAAAACGGTTGAGATGGCCCAGAGGGCGGGTGTCAAGGCAGTGCACTTCTTCCTCTATCTGGTAGCGCAGAAATTCGAGCACAAAGAACTGTTACAGGGTCTGGAGTCCGTTGCACTGGACGAAGAAAAAGCCGCTCAAGCCGAAGGGAGACTGAGCCAGCTGCTGGCGAAACTGGATCGGTCGCTGGAAGGAAGCGGAGCTGGGCAGTCCGCCCCGTCCCCGCACGAGGGGGATGCCGTTTCCGATACCAAGATGGAAATTCTGCAGGCACTGGAAGCTCTCTACCAACCTCAGGCCATCAGCCTGAGCCTGACCGGACTGATCTCCTCCTCCTATCGGCTTAGCCAGGTCCTTCCCCGGTCCAGCTTCCAGATCGGGACGCTCCAGCAAAAAGGCAACGTTTTGTATGTGAGTATGAAACTGCTGGTGGAGCAACCGGAGCTGGTGGGTGGGGCGCCTGCGGAACGCCTCGCCTGGAACCGCGAGTATCTCTTTTTCAGTGGGGCGCGAGAATTCGTTCTGATCCACATCCCCTCGCCCACCATCGACGGGCAGGGTGAGAGCGGCCACTGGGCCACCGAATTTTTGCCCCGTCTCTACATCCCCGTGTCTTCCCCAGATGTCCCGCTCGGACCCATCGGCTAACGGCCGGACGCGGTCTGGTTCATGTGTTCATCGGGCGGTTCCCGGTGGCATCGAACGGAAGCGACGGCGCTGTCGGTTTAAAAACGGACCGGTTCGAACACGTTTTCCCACGTGGTTTCCGTGATCCTTCCAAATCGAACTTCCCCCAGCTGGTTGAGGTCTTCCAGCAACTGTTGGGCCTGTTGGCGCGTCACGCAGCCTACGGTCCATTGCTCCAAGCCATCGTGCTGCGTTTCCATCCCGATCTTGAAACAACGGTTCCTCTCGACCGCCTGGGAGCAGAACCCTTGCGGCGAGCAGGTCGCTCTCCAACGAATGAAGGCCCACTGGGGGGTGTGCTCCAGAAGCTCAAACTCGTCATACCCCGGTGTGTTGCCCAGATAGCCCAGCACGGCTTCCACGTCCTCGTCACTGGGGTTGTGGATGGCGGCCACCTCCTCGATCATCGATCCTTCCAGCTCGAAACCGCCGGGCGAAATAAACCGTACATGCGGAAATGCACGGGACATCTGGTTGGTCGGACAGTTGTTGTGAATCATGCCGAATTCGACTTTGAACATCGCTTATTTCTCCTTATTCAGATTGATGAGTAGCCTGGTCGACGCAGGGGCCACCGCGCTAGAGCCCGAAGCCGACAGGGGCGGTTGGACACTCAACGGTGAGCTGCTCCTTTTCTAGCTGTCACGGGCGAGGACCAGTTGGGATTTCCCGGAAATCTTGTGGTTTCCCGCCAGTGGAAAGGGTCCGGTAGTACTCCTCCACTTCTTCCTGGAACCCCGGCGGAGGCTCTTCATCGCTGGCGAGGCGAACAATATCCTGACGATCGCCACGCAGGGCGAGATTGATGTCCAATTCCAGTTGGCGCAGACCGCCGACGATTTGAGCGCGCAGCCGGGCCACTTCTTCTGGATTGGAAAAAAGTCGATCCAGATCCAGACGCTCCATTTCCCGGATCAGTCCCGCGACGTCCTGGCCCAGGTCCAGGTGCCCTCTCAGCATCCCTTGCAGCTGTTGTGCTTCCAACAGCCGTTCTTTCCACTCCCGAGCGCCCCGCATCTCAGGGGAGATGGCCGCCTGGTTGCCGCTCGAGCCGGATTCCTCAGAGGCGGAACCCATTGTTGCCTCGATCTCACTGGTTTCCTCGGTCTGGGATTCCGGCTTTCCCCGGCCCGTCTGATTCCCCGTTTTCCGATCCGACCGAGAAGCTGGCTCTTCGCCTTCGGGAGATCTCCGGCGAGAGCTTTGCTCGGCTGTCGCTCGATCGCCCAGCGATTCGAGCCTTTCAAGCAACTGGGTCAGTTCGCCGAGCGCCGCCTGCAGCTTTTCTCCCTCTCCTGGCTTCGTTTCCGATCCGAGGGCATGCTCGGCCTCCTGGACGGCTTGGGCCAGTTCCCGCAACTGCTCCCGGACTGATCGTTCCCTCTTTTCCGCGATGTCCATCCAGCCCCGAGCCAGGAAATCGGAACCCTCCTGCATTTTTTCTGGCAATCTTTGATTTCGAATCTCCAGGGCGGCTCCCTTCAGTTTCTGAGAGGCATCGGGTTGCTGAGAAGACAGCTGACGCGCTGATTGATGAAGCTGTCCTTCCATGCCGTGGAGATCCTCCTGCAGTTTGGATTTGTCACGCAACAGCCGGCGCAGGTTTTTGAGGAAGTCTTCCGTGACCCTTCCGCTTTTAAACTGCTCCTTCAGGCCAGCAATGCTCTCAATCACCTCGTCCTCTTTTTGAACCAGCTCGCGGGAAGCCTGGGCCAGCTCCCGCACAAGTTTGGAGTGCTGCTCCCTGCGCTGTCGATGGAGAGCTTTCCGAGCATCCTGCAATCGTTCGGAGGCTTGGGAGGCCTGCATCTGAGACTCGGGAGAAGTGGAGTTTCGGGCCTTGCGCATGTTCTGGCCGGCTCGCTTCAATTGGCTGGCAATCTGCTTGAGGCGTTCGTCCTGCTGTTGGCGGGAAAGGCGTTCGAGGTGGCGCCTGAGCTTTTCCAGTTCCTCGAGCAGCTGTTGCTGTCCGCCACCGCTCCCAGTGGAGGGTGCAGCTGGCTGCGGCCGCCGTTGCGCCAGTTGCTGCTGTCTCTTGGCCAACTCCTTGAGCTTCTCCATGGCCTCGTCCAGCTCTTTTCCCCTCTTCTGGTTCCAGCTTTGCTGCAAGGTCTCGTATTGGTTTTTGGTCCGATCCAATTCCAGATCCACCAGGTCGGCCAGTTCCTGCGCCGAGGCGGATGAACCGCCCTGTCCCTGCGAGAAGGCCACTTGGATGTCCTTGAAAAAGGACTCGGCTCGCAGCAGCTGCTGGAAGGATCTTCTCTCTTGGGGCAGAGCCTCCCCGGGATTCTGTTGGTTGAGTCGCTCGTAGGCCGGAGTCATGTGAGTAATGGCCTGTTTCAGGTGTTCGGCCATGCGTTGGAATCTGGGGTCGGCTGCCGTTGCGTTTCTCCGGGAGATGCGATCCACGATGGTCTGGGCCTGCGCCTGCAGCCGCTGCTGGGCCAATCCCAGCGTCTGACTGTTCTCCTGAAACTCAGCCGCAGAAAAGGCATCCCTTTCTCGCACCAGATTGAAGGTAGCCGCGATCAGCTGCTTTTGTTGACGTAAAAGCAAAGGATCCTGCTCTGCATCGCTGCCGGGCGCTCCCGACTGCTGAGACTGGTAATAAGCCCGATCGTAGGGTTGCACCTCCAGGAAGTAAAGGTCGGTGACGGTCTTGGAAACCGTGTCGGATGCTTCCGCGTAGTAGGAGACAAAATCGCCCGGCTCCAATCCGAACTCTTCCAGGAAGAAGGTGTGGGATGTGAAAAGGAATCTGGCGCCCCTGGGCGTGTCCAGGCGCACCGAACGCTCCTCGTCCCCGTTGACCGAGAAAACGATGTTTAATCGGGCCAGCCCATGGTCATCCTCTGCCTTCAACTCGGTAAACACTTCCTCGATGTTAGTCACCTTCAGATCGCGGCCAGGTCGGGTGAACGACAAGGTGGGCTCTCCGTCCGTCAGGGCTCGGATAGAGTATTCGTCGGAAGCAGGGTTCCAGAACCGGTTCCCGTCCTGCAGATGGATCCGGTAGAAGTCGTCCTGAGTGATAAGGAGGTTGCCCCGAAGAGTGCTTGCGTCGATGGCCTGGAGCGAAATCTCCCCCTCGTTTTCTAGCTTGATTTTCCCGGCCGCGACGGGCTGATCGGCTTGCAGCCACAGTTCTGCCCGAGTGCCTTCCAGGGCCCGAATGTCGCCCTGATCCAATAGGGTTTGATCGGAAAGCCAGGTGTAGGCCGGAAAATCCAGAATGATCTTCAATTTTTCCACCCGCGGAATCTCGGCTACCTGAATGCGATAGGTCTCGGACCGGATCCCCTCGGCTTGCACGTAATAGTCCAGCGCCTCGCGAACGTCGAAAAGCAGGAGCCGGAACTGGTTGCCTCGATCATCCGTCTGCATGGCGGCGGCGGCCCAGTCGAGTTGGTCCCGGTACTTGACCCAGAGCCGGACCTTGTCTGAGTCGAACCCCTGGAGGTTGGCCCGCACCTCCACATCTGTCCGCTTGCCGACTGTCGTGTTGCCCGGAGTCACCCGGATGGAGTATAGCGACGGATACTTTGCCTCTCCTCCTGGTTGAACCAGCCGTGCGAGACTGTAGCTGTAGGCCGGGGGGCCGGCCCAGAACAGCCAGGCGAAGACGAGTGATGAGAGGGCCAGGATCAGGAGAGCGACCCGGGTGGCTGTGGGCTGGTAAAGGCGGGGCTGTGGCAAAGCCCTGAGGCGACCCTGGGCGTCCCTAACGACCAGCTCTCGAAACAGCGGGTCGGCCGATGTCGCAGTTCTCGCCAGCTCGACGGCGGTGGAAAGACGATCCTGGAGTTGGGGATGACGCTCCTCCAGGAATCGCGCCACCAGCCGTTTCGACGGCCTTCGCAGTTGAGGAAGGACCAGAAAACGGAGCAGAGAAAACACCACCACCGTCGCCAGAAAGAATCGGCTCGAGAACAGCGCCACGGTGGAAAAGTTCGCCTGAGTCAGCAGGTAACTGCCCAGGACCGAGGCGGGCAGGATCAATCCCGTTGACCAGGCGAGTCCCTGCACCAAGCGCTCGAGCTGCAACTTCCTGCGGATCCTGCCGACAATCCTCAGGATGGCTGGATGATTCATCGACACCTCAGAGGGACCGAGGTTAGACAGCGGTCCCAGGCCCTTGCGTCTCCTGCCAGATTCTCACGTCTTAATAGCGGTTGGCAACGACCGATTCAAACGCGAATACACCGCCGGCCAGCAGCAAGGAGAACCACCAGAGTGACCGCTGTGGGCTGGACCGGGTGGCGGCCGATTGCGCCGGATTCTGCTCTGACGCGGTGGTTTCCTGTAAGGCTCTCAGCTCCTCTGGAAGAAGCCGATCCAGGTCCGATTCCCGGGCACTGGGGTTCACGGCCAGCCAGTCAGTTTCCTTGTTTCTTCGAATCTCATAGTACCCGGGTAGGCTCAGCATGACCCCCAGAGAATCCTCCTGCTCCAGTCCCACCAGGCGTTTTCCTCGAGGATCGATCACGTTCCAGGGAATCGAGTTTTCCGTGTGCTCGGATGTCGGTTCCCTGGAGAGCCAGTGATTGATTTCGAGTGCGGCCGGATTCGGATTCCAATCCAACAGATACAGTACCCATCCGTGCCAGAAGGGGACGTAAGCACTTCGCAGAGGGAAATCGTTCCAGCTCGTGTCCAGGGAGGAAGCAAACAGGAGAATCTTGCCGGGTCCCTCCCCACTCTCGATGAGAGCTGGATCTCGCCCGTGGAAGCGGGCGAGGACCTTGGAGTTCGCATTGGGAACCAGCTTCCAGTAGCCGAAGAACTGAATGCTGGACAGGGCCGATCGATGCTCCGCGGGAAAGATCGAGAGGGCAGGATGGCTCCAGTCTACCTCGACGAGGGAGGTGTAAAGTTGCCCCGAAGATCGAACGAAGTACCGGGAGCTCAGCTCCGCAGGGAGTAGATCTTCCCATTCCGGACTCAGGAGACGTTGCATCCTTTTACCGGTGGCCAGGGCCAGCCTTCCTCCGCTGGCCAGGAACTCTCGAAACGGTTTCACCGGAGGGAACTTCTTCAAATCGTCCAGGATGACGAGGGCGGTCTGTTCCGGATCCAGGGGTTTCAGTTGAGCAGGAGCCTGGATGAGAGGGCGAAACGGTGTGTCGTTCCCTGAGGCCAGAGCGCTGTGCAGGTATAAGCTGGTGCGAGGAGCCCTGGAATCCGAAAGGAGGAGAATCGTCCGAGGCTCCCGGCGCTCCAGGACAAAGAAGTATTCGTTGTCTTGGGGCAGTCCATCGGAGGGCTCCAGGTGAATTCTGCCTCGGTTGGGTCCCTCCTGCAGGGACGGAGGATCGAAGGTGACCTGGCCTTGTCCGGTTTCATCCAGCTCGAAACCTCGTCGGTCCACCAGCCTCCCCTCCATGAACAGTTGCGCTTCTCCCTGCAAGGCCTCGGGTGGACTGGAGGAAATGCCAACCGCCAGAGGGTAGGAGTAAGTGGCGGCGAAGGCTTCTCGATCCAGGCGGACCGAGCCGATGAACAGGTTGGCTTCCAGGCTCGATCCGGCGTCGCCGATTTTCAGAGTCGCACCGGTCGGCATTTCCCCACCGGAAGCTCGAGGCAATCCGGAACGCTGAAGGTCGGTGATCAGGTAGATTTCGTGGCGGGCATTGCGGGCTTCGCGCAGCATTTCTCCGGCCACCCGTATGGCCTCCGAGTAAGAGGTGGACTGGTGGGAAGGGGTCAGCTGCTGCACCAGGGCTCGCAGCCCGCCCGGTCCGTCTTGCCAGCGACTCAGCACTTTGGCCTGCTCGCCAAATTGAACGAGCAGCCCCTCGTCTTCCGGGCGGAGCGATTCGATCTTTTCCGTGGCCAGTTCTAGAGCTCGTTGCCAGACGGATTGCCGCGACATGCTGAGGGAATGATCGAGCAGGATGACCACAGAGCGGGCTGAGATCGGGTCGATCTGACCGACCCAGGCTCCGGTAAGTACCGGTCGGGCAAAGGCGGCCACCATCAGGAGCAGCCCCAGACACCGCAGGAAAAGCAGAAACAAGTGCTTCAGCCGTCGTCGCCGGATTTCCTTGCGGGGGATCTTCCGAAAGAACATCAACGAGGCGAAAGCCAACTGCCTGGAAGTCGGGTGGCGCACCAGATGCAAGAGAACGGGGATCGTCAGGGCTGCCGCGCCCAGGACGTAAAGGGGGGTTAGAAACTGCATCCTACCGCCCTCGTCGTTCTTTTCCTCGCTCGGTCATCAATATTTTCTCGCCCGAACGGACAGATAACGATACAAGGCTTGATCCAAGGGTTGGTTGGTGTTGAGCAGCTGGTAATCCATGGAAACGCCCAAGCACTCCCGCCGCAGGGCTTCCACGTGCTCTTGCAAGAGACCTAGGTACCGGCTCCTGGACTCCTCCGGAACATAAGGGAGTTCTTCCAGATTCTCCATATCCGTCAGTGTATAACTTTTCTCATATGGCAGTCCCAGCTCCTCTGGATCCAGCAGGTGAAAGAGGATCGTGTCGTTGCCCCGATGGTGGAAGAACCGCAACGCTCTGGTCAGTCTCTCGATGTCCTGATAGAAGTCGCTAATTAGGATCACCAGATTCCGCTTGGGAATCAGGCGGGAAAAGTCTTCCAGCACCGATGCCAAGTCGGTTTGCCCCCGGGGTGTCATCTGTTCCAGCTGGTGCAGCAAGGCGGGAAGGTGCCGGCCGGAGGTGCGGGCCGGCAGGTGCTGCCGGATGCTGGTGTCGAAAACGACCAGGCCGGTTGCATCTTTCTGGCGGGTCGAAAAGTAGGCTAGAGAGGCGGCCAGAAAGCGGGCGTAGTCCAGTTTGCTCAAGGCATGGCTCTGAAACCCCATACTCTTGCTGCCGTCCAGCAACAGCTGGACCTGGGTGTTGGTGTCCCCCCCGTACTTCTTGACATAGAAGCGGTCGCTGCGTCCGTACACCTTCCAATCCACCGACCCGATGTCGTCGCCCGGCGAATACGGCCGGTATTCGGCAAAGTCCAAGCTGAAGCCATGAAAGGGAGATCGGTGCAACCCGGCCAGGAATCCTTGGACCACGCTCTTGGCAACCAACTGAAGGTTGTTGATGCGGGACAGGACCAAAGGGTCCAGAAATTTGTGGTGGGTCGGCCCGGTCAAGCGCAACTTCTTACAAGCCGGACCGAGGGGGGGCGATGGCTTCCAAAAGCCGATCGATGATGTCCTCGGATCGGGTATTCTCCGACTCGGCGTGAAAGTTCGTCAGGATGCGATGTCGCAGCACGGGTTGGGCCAGACTGCGTATATCCTCACAAGAGACATTGTAGCGCCTTTTCATGAGGGCTCGGGCCTTGCCGCCCAGGACCATGCACTGAGCGGCTCGGAGGCTGGCTCCGTAGCTTACCCACTCCCGGACGAACGACGGAGCGGTGGGATCCTCGGGCCGGCTGGCTCGCGCCAGCCGCACCGAGTACTGAGCCACCTCCTGGGCTACCGGGACCTTCCGCACCAGCTCCTGGTAGTCCAGGATGTCTTGTCCGGAGACCGCCTGTTGAATGGCTTCGGTGGGCTCACCCGTGGTCTGCGTGACCACCTTTAACTCATCCTCCGCCCCCAGGTAGTCGATCACGATGTTGAACATGAAGCGGTCCAATTGCGCCTCCGGCAAGGGATAGGTGCCATCCAGTTCGATCGGATTCTGGGTCGCCAGGACGAAAAACGGCGGGCTAAGCTCGTAGGTCACGCCGCGAACCGTGACTCTCCGTTCCTGCATCGCCTCCAGAAGCGCTGCCTGGGTCTTGGGCGGGGTTCGGTTGATCTCATCCGCTAGGATGACGTTGGCGAATATGGGGCCTCGAACGAACTCCAGGTGACGTTTTCCCGTCGAGCGGTCTTCCTCGATGATGTCCATTCCCGTGATGTCGGCTGGCATCAGGTCCGGCGTGAATTGGATGCGCTTGAAGCTCAGCCCTAGAGTCCCCGCGATACTGCGCACCAGAAGGGTCTTGGCCAGTCCGGGAAGGCCGGTGATGAGGGAATGTCCCCCCACGTAGAGCGAGATCAAGACCTGTTCGATCACTTCATCCTGTCCCACGATGACCTTACGCAGCTCTTGCAGGATCTTTTGCTGCGATTGCAGCAGCTCCGCAGCCCATTCTTCGGGGTCCCGGCGAGGAAGGACAGATGGTGGATCGATCGACGGCTTCGGGATTGGACTCGGTATGGGATTGTTCTCTTCTCTCAAGTGTGAACCTTTCGTTCGTGCGGGATGTATTCGCCCCCGATCGCTAATGGGTGAGGGCGAAGATGACGTAGTTTATACCGCACTTGTAAGCTTCGTTGGAGAAATCGATGGGAATGATGGATTCGTCCGACCACTCCCAGTAGTCTCCGATGTCGTTGTTGAAGTTGGCCACGGCTTGCAAGCGTCCTTCCACGTCGAAGAGTCCGTAAAACTTGGGCAGCCCGGGCACCGCATAGGGTGGCAGGATCTGTTGGGGGTCGATGTCGTAAAAGCAGTGGAACACCGGGTGCTCGCTGGAAAGCTCCCGGAAGCTCCTTTCCGGGAAAACCTTCTTCATACAGGCGGTGAAGCTGTTCCACTCCTGCTGTCCTCTGAAGTCGTCGAAGATGACGAAACCACCTCGACGAAGATACTCGCGAAGATTGCCGGATTCCCGATCCGTAATGTCCCAGTAGCCAGGCTCGCTGACATACAAGACCGGGTAATTCATGATTTCCGGATCGTCCAGGTCGAGGATCAAAAACGACTCCGGGGTGGTTTGTACGGTTGTGAGTTCGGACAGGATCTTGAGAAAATTTCGCTCGGCTCTGGGGTAATCGTGCATCCAGGGAGGAACGAAACGTCCGCTGCCAAAGCCCGCGCCGATGCCCCAGCTGCCGACGTAGCCGTTGTAGCGGATGCGTACGAATTGAAACTGGTTGGCGTGTTCGCGATCTCGGACCCGTACGATATCGGAACTGCGGCCATCCGTAAAAACCAGAAGCAGGATGCTGAAAACCCCCAGGATCTTGGAAGTGGTTTTCATGGCTGAACGAGGTGAAGCAGAAGCTGCTGTGCCTCTTTGTAGTTGGGAGCTATTTCCAGTGAATACAGGATTTGCCGGCGCGCTGCCTGGCGATCACCGGCTTGCCAGAAGGCACGAGCCATCCCGTAGTGGGCGGCGGCCGGATCTGGTGGTCCCAGATTCAGCAGTACACGAAACTCCTGAGCCGCATCCTGGGGACGGTCGTCTTGCAGGTACAGTTCGCCCAGTGATTGATGGAGGTCGGGCTTCAAAGGGTCGACGTACATGGCTTCTTCCAGGTAGAGAACGGCCTCCTGGATGTTCCCCTGCCGGCGCAACAATTCTGCCAATCGAATGGCGTTTTCACCGAACCGAGGGTCGACCCTCCACCAGCGCCGGAGAATATCGGCAGCCAGATCTTCACGCTTCCTCTTCTGATGGACCTGAAGCAGCAGGTCATAGGGGCTGCCCCGATCCGAAAAGTACGGAAAAATCTCGATCGCCCGGCTCAGGTAGGGGATGGCTCCCGCTTCTCTGCTGGAATCGATGAGTTTACGTCCCAGCTCCAGGTTGAGGAAGTAGTTGCCGGGGTGTTTCTCCAGGGCATCACTCAAGGCCTGCACAGCGGTCTCGACGTTCCCGCCGGGCGGCAGCTCTAGGGAACTAATGACCGAACGATCCATCGCTACGGCCAGAGGATTTAACCGGCTTTCCATCGCTGCCCTAACCTGTCGATCCACGTCCTCCAGCGACTCGCCCAGCGCCTCCTGAAAGCAAATCTCGGTGGTCTTGTCCAGGCGGTAAGCAGTCAGCAGATCGTGAACCTTGGAGAGACCGAAACGCTTCACCAGCCATTCGCAGACCCATCCCGCCTGGTAGTAGTTGATGCGCAGTTGCTGGGGGCTTTGAGGGCGTTCAAAGCCGGAATTGAGCTGAGAGAGAGGCAGCAGAGTGCCCTCCCGGTAGGCCTCCAGAAACTCGATGCTCAGATGATCCCCCCAGCCCGGCCTCGCCAATCTCTCTTCCATCATCGAGATGCCTTCGCTCAACCAGCGCGGTATTTTCTGGTCGCTCAGGGACAGGGTGACGATGTGCGCCACTTCGTGCCACAGGGTAGATCCCCAATGGAATTTCCCTTCCGGTCTTGCTGACGGAGAATCCATGGCCACTACCCGGCCGAAAGTGGCTCCCAGGGCCCCCAGACCGGGAAGACCCAGCGTTCGCACCGCGAAGTCCTCGTGATCGGGGTATATCTCGAAGAGATACTTCTCCGGTACCCGGTGAGCGTATTTCTCCTCCAGAACGGTCAGGCTCTCCAGCAACAACCTGGTCACATACGGCCGCAGTGCCGCGGCTTCTTTCCGGTGTAGGCGCACCGAGAAGCGGTCGGCGTCGAACCGCTCGAAGTTGGTGAAGCTGTCGATCAGACGCAAGGTGTTGACAGTCCATATGTTATAGGGATCCTGAGCGTAGGCTTCTTCGAGAATCTTCTGGCCTTCCGCTTCCTCACCCAGTCGCAGCAGATTGATCCCCAGGGAAGCCAGGGCTGACCAGCGTCGCGCATCCCTTCGAAACGACTCCCGGTAAAAGGCGACGGCTTCCTGCAAGCGGCGCTTGGAAACGAGCAGGTCTCCCAGAGTTTCGAACATCCGCCCGTTTTTCGGATTGATTCCCAGAACGGCATCCCAGCAGGCTTCAAACAGCTCCTTCTCTCCCCCCAGAAGTTGCCGAGCGCATCGCAGCTCCATCAACGGCAGGAACCGCTCATTGTGTTGGAGTCCTTCTGCGATCCAGCGATCCGCCTCATCCCAGTTCTCCTCTTCCATCGCCCCTTGGGAGCGCAGCACCATGGCTTCCAGGTTCTTTGGGTTTAACTCCAGGGATCGCTCGAGCGCCTGGGAGGCGCCCGGTTTGAACTGGCTCTTGAGGGCGCTCGCCAGGCCCACATAGAGGGCGTCCGGAGCCCAGCGAGAGAACCCAGCTTCGATTTGGCTGCGCTCCGTTCCTTCCAGCAAGATCGCCTCCGCCTCCGCCGCATTGAATTTTTCCAGGTAGAGGTGACCCCAGTCCACCCAGGCGGACACCGAGACGCCTTCCTGCTGGGTGGCTTCCAGAAACAGTTGGTTGGCCTGTTTCCAGCGCTGCAGATGCCAGGCGGCAAAGGCCGCCTGGGCGGTTTCTGCGCCGCTTTGCAGCTCTCCTGCCTGGTACAAATCGAGCAGGCTCCCCGCATGAGCATCAGCCTGGACTTGCTTTCCTTTTCGCACCTGCAATTCGAGCAGCAATCGCAGCACGTGAGGATCATTCCGATCCATTTTAAGCAGGTCCCGTTCGGCCTTCTCGTACTCTCCTCGATCCATCAGCTGGAGCATCCGATTCAGTCCTTCGAGGGGCGGTGTGCCGAGCGCGAGGGACAGGGCCAGGATCGTCGCGCCAGCGAGGGCTGTGGCTCGATGGAAGTGAGCACTAAGATTCACGGGGTTTCCCCCACTCGATCGAGTTCTTGGCTCAGCCGCGCCAACTCGAGTAGCAGCTCTTCCAGCTTATGGAAATAATCGGCTTCCGACAGGTTCTCCTTGTTCCGTTTCAAATTCTGGATCTGGAGTTCCAGTGCCATTTTTTTCTTGGCCTGCTGCCGAGCCCGGGGACTGGAGACGGTTTCGGCAGCAGGCTCGAAGAGGTAGGCTGTGGACGCGAGAAGTACGGAGGACTCCGCCTGGTCTTTACCTTGCAAACGGGTGGTCCCCTCATCATCAAGCAGCGGGTGTTCGGTCTGCAGACGCTGGTTTTTAGCGTACCAACCGGCTACTTTCTGCCGGGCCCAGAAGAAGGTTTCCAAGAGTGACAGCCGGCCGTCCTTGTCGGTGTCAGTTTCCTCCGTTTCCAGAGCCTCCAGGAAGAAGGAGAAAAACACTGGGGGCTGCCGCTCCCGTTCATTCCGGGTAGCCGTCACGATCACACGGTTCTGCCCTTTCAGGCGGTCCGCCAACAGGCCACTGGCACTGGTAGCAGCCACTACGAACACACGTTTGGCCGGGTTGGTTTCTAACCACTCCCGCAGGTCCCCATCCGTCAGATCGGGTCCCCGGATGTGGAAGCGATAGTGAAGGCCGTCGTGACTGGCGTGGCCGACGAGAAAAAGCCACAGTTGGTCGGGAGCGGACCCGGAGGAAGCGATCCGCGCGAAAAGCTGTAGGATTTCCAGCCGTCCCTGCCTCTCTCCCCGGATACGGTGAACCTGCAGGCCGGATCGCGAAGAGAAGATTTCTTCCAGTCGGTCCGTCCAGCCAAGGAAGTCCTCTTCATACTTGGGCGTTCCGCCCAATCCGTTGATGATCACGCTCACCCGGCTTGAAGGGAAGGAGGAGGACTCTTGCCCCTCACCGGCGGAGGTCACCGGATGGGCCAAGATCGGCTCAAGAGCGAACGCTAACAGCAGAACGGGCAGGGCGGAAGCGACGAAGAGACTTTCCCACAAGGGTAGGTAACCAGTCGCCCGGAACCGGAGAGAAGCCCTCCGAGATCCCATCCCTGCGGCCGCCCACAAGAGTACGCGCCTCACTGGTCTAGATGGCGCCATAGCGTCTTCTCTGTATCCACTCACCTGTCAGCAAACCGATCAAGATCAGCAGGTTGATCGGCATATCCCAGAGATCCAGAACTTTCGTTACGGCGTATTCCGATTCGGTGTATACGATCTCATCGGGCAGGCGGTCCGCCTGCCCGATGGAGTAGTGCCGCCCTCCGGTCTGATCCGCCAGCCCCTGCAGAAAATCCGTCTTCTGAACGGCATCGAAATATTCTCGGCTGAAGTCAGAGACCAGAAAAGACGTGTCAGCTCGATCACTACCCGTTTCGGACGAATCCGGACTCGGCGGGACGGTCATCTCCGCCCGGTGCAGGCCGGACTCGAGAGGTGTCCATCGGCCTTCGTAGACGCCATCTTCGCCGGGATTCCAGGCAAGGGATAGAAGGAGTTCTTGGCCCGATGGCGTGGTTACGGTAAGGTCCACACGGGACTGGTTGATTGGACTAAAGGTGCTGTCGTTTACCCGGGCCCGGAAAAGAACTGGTTCTTGGCTGCCATAGACTCCACGATCGGTCTCCAGAGAAACCGGGTCGCGGGATCGGTTGATCAGCCAGCGCAGCACCTGTCGCCAGAAAGTCTCGTGGCTGCGATCTCGATGATCTTTGAGCATCTGCCAGCGCCAGCTGCTCGCCGTCAGGAAGGCCAGGGAATGCCCTTTCCCGTAGCGTTGGAACACCAGCAGCGGAGCCTCCTGTCGGGAGGAGCCAGCCCGGCCCGGGATTTTCAGACGGGCCAGGACGGTGGCTCCCGGTTTTGTCGAATCCACCCGGTTCCAGTCGATGAGCTGTGGTAGTTCGGACCACACCAAGCGGTTGGTCTTCTCCTCGGCGGCCAGCTGTAGGGCGGGATGTCGCATGCCGTGGTTGGTGAGGTGAAAAGGGACCTGTCCCTGGTCATAGCCGGCCTCGGCCGGGAGGTTTGCGTCCGGCTGCGCTGCCCCCAAGGATACCGGCAGGACGTCTTCGATGGGGGTGTTCTGGTAGAGTCCGGAGCTGAAGCTGTGGTCGCCGCCCAGCATGAGAAAGCCTCCGCCCCGCTGGCTGACGAAATCTCGAACCATCTCCATCTGCTGATAGGAGAAGAAAGACGATTCTACGTTTCCCACGACCAGCCCCTGGTATTCGAATAGCTCCTCAATCGTGGACGGAAAACCACTGGCCAGGGTGGTTTCCTCTTCTATTCCCTGACGGTAGAATTTATTGAGGGCCGTCCGAAGAAGGGTCTCCAGGCGCAGATGCCGGTCTTCTCGAAGGGCCTGACGCAGGAACTTGTATTCCCACCGAGGATGTCCCTCCACGTACAGGATGCGGGGTTGCTGGTCGCGGACTTGAAGGAGCAGAGTCTGGGAGTTATTTCTCAGAATCGTCTCCCCCTCCATGGGTTCGATGCGGAAGTCATAGACCTTGACTCCAGGCAGGTGGGAACGCAGGGTCAACTCCGTGGTCCAGCTTTCCGAATCTCGGGGGAACGACACTTCCCGAGTCTGCACGAGTGTGCCGTCTTCGCGCACTTCCAGCCGGCCGTGTCGGCCTTCGAAGCCTCGGGCCCGCAGCGTCAGGCGCACCCCCACCATCGTTTCCGGCAGAACCGTGCGGGGTGCGAACACCTGAGTCAGCTCCACGTCCTGAGCCAGGTGGGTGGGACCGACTCCGACCGTGTGAACGGGCAGCCTTCGGGTCTGAAATTCGGTCAGGATTTTTCTGAAATCGGCCGGAGTGTTACTGGCGCCATCCGTCCACAGCACGACGCCACCCAGAGGCAGATTTCGCGTCTGAGCGAGCAGCTGCTGCAGAGCCCCGGCGATGTCAGTCCGGCTGCCTTGCCAGTCCAGATCCGTGGTCGAGTCGAGACGTCTAGTGTCGGTGGCAAACTGATAGAGCTGGACTTGGAATTTTTTACCCAGCTGATCGAGCAGAGTTGCATCCGGAGCTAGGAGGCGGGCCACCCTTTCACCCCGGGTGGCTTCTCCGTCCACGAGACCCATGCTCAGGGAATTGTCCACCAGCAGTGCCAGGAGACTTTGTTTAGGAACGACAGTGGAGACGATCAGGCCGGGTCCCATCATCAGGACGGCCAGAAAAAGGAAGAGGGTGGCTCGAAGGCTGAAGAGCACCCAACGGCGGCTCGGAGGCCAGCCCAAGCGGCCGGGACGATACGTCACAGCCAGGCCGGCCAGCAGGATGCCCGCCAGTAACAGTAGTCCCCAAACCGGCAAGCCTGACTGGAAGGCGAAGTCGCCTTCGGCAAAGATGAAGGGCCGGTATTTGAACAGGAATGCGAAGATTTGGTCCATGTGGGCTCACCCGCCAGAGGGCGGCAACCCGCGCGGGGTGAGCGAACCTCCCGTAGCCGGCTTCTCCGTGCCCATCCTCTCTCGAAGTAGCTTGGCCGAGATCTGGCGTCTGGGTTCCATCATATCAGAGGTAACCATTCCGAGAGCCAGCTCGAAGTGGTTGAAGAGTTTCTCTGACCGTTTTGACAAAATGGCTGTGATCTCATACACTTAGATGATCGGGCAGCTCTCAGGGAGGTCCCATGGCATTCAAAGTGGGGGACAAGGTTATCTACCCGAACCAGGGTGTCGGGGTTATTGAGGAAGTTTCCACTCACAACATCGCTGGACGGGACGAAGAATTTTACATGTTGAGGCTCAGCGCGAGCAATTCCACGGTGATGGTACCGGTGGCCAATGTCAACAATGTGGGATTGCGGAAATTGTGCAGTGCCAAAGAACTGGAAACGCTTTTCGACATCCTACGAGGAAACTTCAGCGAGCCGGATCCAGACTGGAAGAATCGCTACAAGAAGAACGTGGAGAAGATGAAGACCGGATCCATCTTCGAAGTGGTGAAGGTCTTGAAGAACCTGTACTTCCTGAGTTTCCAAAAGAGTCTCTCCTTCCGCGAGAAGAAGATGTTCGATCGAGCCAAGCAGTTGGTGGTCACGGAGATCGCTACGGTTCACGACGATCCGGTCGACAAGGTCGGTTCCCTGGTCGAAGAACTGCTACTCGCCACCTACAACAGAGAGCACGCCGAAGTGAGCAGCGAAGGCTGATCTGGCACTTCCAGGCTCAGCCCATCAGTGACTTCAATTGCTTCAAGGCTTCACCCGCCTTGGCAATCGTTTCCTCGATATCGGCGTCGCTGTGCGCTGTCGAGACGAATCCGGCCTCGAATTGAGAGGGAGCGATGTAGACCCCTTTCTCCAGCAAGATCTGAAAAAAGGTGCTGAAAAGCCCAGTGTCGCATTGCTGGGCCTGCTGGTAGTTTTCAACCGGCGAACGGGTAAAGAAACCCGTAAAGAGCGAGGCAATCTGCTGCACCTGAAGGTCGATGCCATGGCGCCTAGACTGTTCCTGTAACGCCCCGCAAAGTTCTGCCGTCTTCCCTTCCAACTCGGAATAGGGAGGGTCCCGTTCCAGAATCTCGAGTGTCTTCATTCCGGCGCTTACGGCGATGGGGTTTCCGGAAAGGGTTCCGGCCTGATAGACGGGACCCTGGGGTGCCAGCAGGTCCATGATGTCGCGGCGTCCGCCACAGGCCCCCATAGGCAAACCGCCTCCCAGGATCTTCCCCAGGCAGGTCAGATGGGCCGAAACGTTGAAGAGCTGTTGAGCCCCGCCGGGAGCGAGCCGAAAACCGGTGATCACCTCATCGAAAATGGCGATGGCGCCGTTTCGCTCGGTGATGTCGATCACGCCACTTAGGAAGTCCGGGCAGGGTGGAATCACTCCCATGTTGGCTGGCACCGGCTCCAGGATCACGGCGGCGATTCGATCCGTATACTGGCGAAAAACCTCCTCCACTCCCGAAAGATCGCCAAAAGTCAGACTGAGGGTCTGCTGGGCGAAGGGTTCGGGTATGCCCGGGCTTCCGGCCAGACCCAGGGTCAAGACCCCCGATCCGGCCTGCACCAAAAGCGAGTCAGAGTGCCCGTGATAACAACCGTCGAACTTGACGATGAGGGGCCTGTCTGTGTAGGCCCGGGCCAGACGGATAGCGGTCATGGCGGCTTCCGTTCCGGAACTCATCAGGCGAACCTTTTCGATGGAAGGGAAAAACCGGCAGATCTTCTCGGCCAGCTCGACTTCGGCTTCCGTGGGGGCTCCATAGCTGGCGCCCCGCTGGGCGGTTTCCCGGATGGATTCCACCACCTCCGGGTGAGCGTGGCCCAGGATGAGCGGGCCCCAGGACCCGACGTAGTCGATGTATTGCTGGCCGTCTGCGTCCTCAATCCGGCACCCGGAAGCGGATCGGACAAAGCGAGGGTCGCCTCCCACGGCTCGGAAAGCCCGTACTGGACTGTTGACGCCTCCGGGGATAACGCGTTGGGCTCGCTCGTAAAGCTGGCGGCTGCTGGAGTCGTTGGATGTTTTCATGGATGTGGTTTCCAGGGCGAAAGGGGAAGATCAGTCAAAGCTCACCGTTGCGGATGAGTCGGGCCGCTTGGCGGGCAAAATAGGTGATGATCAGATCGGCGCCGGCCCGTCGAATGGCCAGCAGCGTTTCTCGAAGGATCAGCTCTTCGTCCAGCCATCCGCGGGCGAAGGCGGCGCACAGGGACGAGTATTCTCCACTGACCTGATAGGCGGCGAGGGGAACGTCGCACTGCTGGCGCACGCGGTAGATCACATCCAGATAGGGAAGAGCCGGCTTGACCATGACCAGATCCGCTCCCTCTTCCAGATCCAGCTCCACTTCCTTGAGCGCCTCGCGCTGGTTGGCCGGGTCCATCTGATAGCTCTTGCGATCTCCAAAGGCGGGCACCGACTCGGCGGCTTCGCGAAAGGGACCGTAAAAGGCGGAGGCGTACTTGGCAGCGTAGGAGAGGATGGGGATCTGCTCCAGGCCAGCTGTGTCCAGCGCCTCGCGAATCGCCCCGACGCGTCCGTCCATCATGTCCGAGGGTGCGATGACGTCGGCCCCTGCCTGGGCGTAGGCGACCGAGGCGCGAGCCAGAATTTCCAGGGTGGCATCGTTGTCGATGTGGATGCGTCCGTCAACCCCTTCTTGCGGCAGTCCGCAGTGACCGTGGTCGGTGTACTCGCACAGGCAGACGTCGGTGATCACCAACAGGTCGGGCAACTCCTTCTTGATGGCCTGCACGGCCCGGCAGATGATGCCCTCGGGCGCGTGGGCGGGGCTTCCCTCGGCGTCCTTGGCGCTCTCGTCGGGGATCCCGAAAAGCAGGACCGCCGGGATCGAGTCGTCGTGCACCCCTTTTAACTCTTCCACCAGCGTATCGATGGAAAATCGATACTGTCCGGGCATGGAGGCGATCTCCTGCCGGATCCCGGTGCCTTCCTGAACGAAAAGCGGATAGATCAGCTGCTGGATGCTGAGACGGGTCTCCTGGACCATGTTGCGCAGAGTGGGATTTTCCCGCAGTCGACGGGGACGAAAATACGGTTTCATACTCGCCTGGCTCCGGAGCAGCGTATAGCCGATCGCTTGCTCGATTCGGCGTCTATGGTGAATCGTTCCCCTGCTCGGGTCAAGAGCCTGCTGCCCGACGGGGACGCCCGAAGAAGGTGCTGTGGCGCGAGATCCAGTGGATGGGGGGCTGCTGGCTGTTAGATGCCGAGGTGAGCAACTACTTTGACACGTTGGATCACAGTCGGCTGAGGAGGATCCTGCAGCACAGGGTGAGGGACGGAGTGATCCGTCGACTGATCGACAAGGGGCTGAAGGCGGGCGTGTGGAAAGAAGGCAGAACCTGGCACCCTGAGGAGGGGACTCCTCAGGGTGGAGTGGTCTCGCCTCTGCTCAGTAATCTCTATCTACACGAGGTCGTCGATGAGTGGTTTGGCGAAGTGGTCAAGCCGCGCTTGCAGGGCCGGGCCTTCAGCTCTTGGCCATCTTTTGATACTCCTCTACTGCATCGTGCCATTCCTTTGAAATGATTCTCACCTCCTTCTTGTTTTTTCAATGTGCCTTCTAAACCGCCAAATCCTCGAAATAATCCCCTGCGAAATTTTCCTTCTGGCTGCCAAATTGATCCGTGAACGCTTCGGAGTCCCCTTTTTGGACTCTGGCGTTTGGACCTCCTGGAATCGCGTTGAGATTCTAGGCAGGGCTTTCAGGAGCCGAATCACCACCTGACTTGGCTCGGGCTTCTAGATGCTGTTGGTAGAAGCCTGCTGCTTGGGGAGAGCCCGAGGTGCCCTCAAAGCAACTGATCAAGTCGAGGAACCCATAGGGCTTTACGCTTCTCTTAAAAGTCTTTTCGTTCGGCGTAAAGAGCCTCTCGAATCTCCTGACCAGCTCGAACTCCCTGACTTTCTCCTGGGTGATCTCCGAGTGGCGGTCATTTTGCGAAAAGAGCAAAGCAAGCGGGCGTTTCTGGTCGTAGCAAGTGTTCACCGATGAATCTTACGCTGGCTGGGAAAGGATCGGGTGGGAAGGATTGAGAGGAGAGAGACTTCCAGCTGTCCGGACCTACGATCGGCCAGGTTCCAAAAGACGCTCTGTAAACGCCAGTTGAGAAGTGAAGCACCCTTGGTAGATTCCCGTGGTTTTTGAGGCATGGGGCCTCCAGAAATCAGGGGAGGGAGCAGGGAGTGTTTCGAGACATGGAGCAGTGGTGTGAGATTCGACAACGGGTACTTCGGGATGGAGAGAGCATCCGGCAGATCCAGCGGGAAACCGGGCTTCACTTCGATACGATCAAGAAGATTCTGGCGCATCCCACTCCGCCGGCCTTTCGGACCCCGGTGCGGGTTAAGCCGAAGTTGGGGCCGTATCTAGAGCGCATCGCCGCCATCCTGGACTCCGATCGGGAGTTACCCCGCAAACAGCGGCACACAGCCAAGCGTATTTTCGAACGACTGCGGGATGAGGGATACAGCGGGGGCTACACCCAGGTCAAGGAGGCGGTGCGGGAGCTGAAGCGCAGCGGTGGGGAGGTCTTTGTCCCCTTGGTGCAAGAGCCCGGGGAAGCGCAGGTGGGCTTCGGCTATGCCCTGGTGAAGCTAGCGGGGAGCTTGAGCAAGGTGGCGTTTTTCGCCCTGGAGCTGCCCTACTCGGACGCGATGTTCATTGCGGCCTATCCCCGGGAATGCACGGAAACCTTCCAGGACGGCCATGTGCGCGCCTTCGGTTTCCTTCAAGGAGTCCCCAGGCGGATCGGCTACGACAACGCCCGCACCAGTGTGGCCCAGATCACGGGAGCCCGCAGGCGGAAGTTGACTACAGGATTTCTACAGCTCCAAAGCCACTATCTGTTCGACGAGTGTTTTTGTCGGGTAGGGCGGCCCAATGAGAAAGGCGTGGTAGAGGGGATCGTCAAGTATGCCCGCCTGAACTACTTCGTTCCCGTGCCTCAGTTTGACAGCTTCGAGGAACTCAACGCCCACCTGGAGCAGCGTTGTCGGGAGGATCTGGGGCGAAGGGTTCGGGGCCAGAAGGCTATTAAGAGAGAACTTCTCCAAGAGGATCAGGCCTCCTTGGTTCAGCTTCCGGCGGCCGATTTCGAAGCCTGTCGACAGGCTTCGACCACCGTGGGACGACTCTCGCTGGTTCGCTTTGATTGCAATGACTACTCCGTGCCGGTTCGCTACGCGCACTGGGGGGTACTCATCAAGGGGTATGTAGACGGGGTTCGTATTTATCGCCAGGATGAGCTGATTGCCGAACACGATCGTCACTGGGACAAGGAAGGGATCGCGTTTGAGCCGCTGCACTACCTGGAGTTGCTCGAACGCAAGCCTGGGGCTCTGGATCAGGCCAGACCTCTATCCCAGTGGAGGCTGCCGGAGTGCTTCCACCAGCTGCGCCGATGTCTCGAACAAGAGGGACAAGGTGGGGGCACTCGGGACTACATCCGTGTCCTGCGACTGTTGGAGAAGCATCCCCTGACCCGGGTCCAAGCCGCCATTTCAAAGGCCTTACGCCTGCGCCACTGTCATCGGGACGTGGTGGCCCAATACCTGTACCCAAGCGAGCCGGTCACCAGCTTCTCGCTGGAAGGCAGAGAGCACCTAAAGGGTGTCTACGTGGCCCCGCCGGATCTGAGTGGCTATCGGCACTTGATGGGGGGACTCAGCCCATGACAACCTCCTGTGCAACCCTGCTGTTCGAGCATTACCTGAAGCAGCTGAAGTTGCCGACGATGTTACGGGAATACGCTTCTGTGGCCGCCGTCTGCGCCCGGGAAGATCAGGACCACACGGCGTTTCTGTTGCGGCTGGTAGAGCGGGAACTGATCGAGCGCGAACAGCGGGCGGCCCAGCGAAGGATCAAGGCTGCTAAGTTTCCCGTCCTGAAAACGCTGGACACCTTCCAGTGCAAGGCCCAGCCTTCCATCAATCGGCCTCTGATCCTGGAGTTGATGGGCGGGGAGTACCTCGAAAACCAGGGGAACATCCTCTTGATGGGAAACCCGGGTACCGGAAAGACCCACCTGGCCACGGCCTTGGGTCAAGCGGCCTGCAGGCAAGGCAAACGGGTCCGCTTCTTCTCCCTGACGGCTCTGGTCACGCAGCTCCTGGAATCTCGGGAAGATCGCCAGCTCGATGCCGCCAGCAGTCCATCGTGGGCGCCTCTGTCACCATCATCACTCTGCTGTACACCCTGGCGGCGTTAGTCCTGGCTGTGGGTCTTCCCCACGGGATCGGCTCCAGCCCCCTGCTGATCGGCATCCCTCCCCTGCTGGCTTTGGTGCTGCTTTACCTACGCTACTTCCTATCCGGAAATCGGCTTTTTAAGACGCTCGTAGTCGAGTCGACCCCAATCAACGGCTGGCAATCCGTTATGTGCAGTGGGCTGGGGACCTAAACGGACCACACAGAGTCGATTTTAGTCGATTTCAAGAGACACTTCGGCCCTTTGCCAGACGGATCGAGATGTCAGCCGCAGGAGCACCTCTACAATCGCAGGCGCGCCAGTACCAGCAGATTGTAGGAAAGGGTCGAGAGCTGCAGGTACTGCTGGAAGCGCTGCCAGCCTTTCCAGTGGCAGCGGTCCAGCCCGAAGACGCGCTTGAGCATCGAGATACAGCCTTCGATGCCGGCCCGAAAGCGGCGCAGTTGTTTGTATACCCAGCTGGAGGAGACCATCGATTCGATCGAGAGTCCGCACTTTTTGGCGAAAGCCACATCCTTGAGGCCGGGTTTGTTTTTGGCCAAGGCCAAGTTCGCTTTCGATGCAAAGCCCCCGTCCAAGCTGGCCTGACGCGGATAAGAGCCGTATTGATGGCAGTGCCGATCTAGCATCGTCTCCAGGTAAGTGCTATCGGACGGGTTGCCCCGCACCGGCAGACAATCCAGGATCAGAGAGGATCTGCCACAGGATAGAAAAACTTTGTGCCCATAGACCGTTTCCCGGCCGCCTTTGCGAATCAGATCGGTGTGCTCCTCGAAAATGGAAACCACCTTGTGGCTGGCCGGGACCGATTCCCCCCGCAAAACACGACGCTCGGTCTGATCGATCACTCGATGGGTCAGTTCCAGGTAGTGTTCGAGTAAGCTCCTCTCTCGCACAACACGGGGATGGCTGGAGTCTTCGCAGACCGCCAGGGCTGCCCGGGCGTAGCCTGCCATCTTGCGGGTGACTTTGAGCAGATCGCGATAAGGGCCAATGCGCAGGGTCTGACGGCGGGCATTGCTGATGGCCAGACAGCGGCGGCGAGCCCGCAAGCCATGATCCCGGTAAGGGAAGTCGACAAAACAAGAAAGTCGTCCCAGCCAACGGGCCAGCACCCGTACGCAATCAGAGAGCAGTTGATTATCGGTGGGGTGGTGGATCTCACTCTCCACCGGGGTGGCGTCGATTCTGACCTTCTCTCCCTTCTCCAAGCCTTGCTCACAGGCCCAGTCCACCAGCGCCGCGTTGATGGCCCGCCAGGTTGAGTGGCGGATGCGCGAGAGGTTCTCGGCCAGGGTGGAACGAGCCGGGGTCCAGCCCAAAGGCAGCCGGCAGAAGGCCCGCAAGCTCACAGAATCGGCCAGGTGAAAGGCCAAGCGGTCATAGGAGAACTGATGCATCTGTTTGATCACACCACAGCGCAACACCTGCTCCCCGCTCATTCCCGGAGCCCCTTTTGTCGAGTCTGCCTCACTGAGATCTTGCCAGACCCGTTCGTTCAGCTTAGAATTTTCATCGAGGATCTTGGAAATCTCCCGCAGTTCCTGTGCGTGCTGGTGATCGGGCCAGAGGGGAGTCAGCGGCAGCTGATTTTCACGACTTTGACGCATCTTTGACCTCCTGGCTTTGCCGTAAGTCTTGTTGTTTCAATGTTTTGTGAACATTATTGTACCAAGACACCACGACAACAATGGAGGTCGAAGATGCGGCCTAAGCCTTTTATTTACAACTATTTATCCTTTTCCGGATGAGAACTAGTCTACACTGTCGGCACACCGACTGGGGACAAGATGACAGCTCTGGTTGCGATCGTAATCCTTCTGAATTTTATTTTCTTCGAGCAGCCGCTCGCCCGGCGAATCGACACGCACGTGGTGCCTTTGGAAGAAGTTCGGCGGGAACTCCTTCGTCGCTCCTCACGGCGAACAGCGAACATCCAAAAAATCCAAAAACTCCTCCGTCACAAGGCCATCCAAACGCAGGTAGGAAAACTGGCCGACCTGAAGAAGATCGAGGTAGCCTTGGCGTCACTAGATGACGAGACGCTGGAGGAACTGGCCCATGAGAGCCGGAAGATCAACGATCAGCTTCGCGCTGGCGACCCCATCACGTGGGTGGTGATCACTTTGGTCGTCCTCCTGATCGTCATCGTGCTGGCGGCACTAGTCGTTGGGGAAGCCAAAAAGCAACTCAGCCGCTGATTCACAATCCCCTATTACCCCCTTCCCCTGTTGCGGGCGCGCTACTTGCGATGGGTGGGTGAGCCCTACATCTGGGAGAAAGCGGACCGGATACCAACCGAAGAAACCAATCGGCAGGTGTTCGAGTGGTTGGATCGCCAGCGAGTTCTTGAGCTTTCCGGTCATCCTAGCCACGAAACACGAGACAATCGTAGGACACCCTCAGGCAACTAGCCCGACGATCTTACCGACAATCTCCAGGAAACCCGCGATGGCATCCAGGCTCTTCTTCAGGTTGTTGAACTTTTTCAGTGTCGCCTTGAGATCCTCCGTGCCCTTCTGGAGCCCCGCATCGTTCTGCTTCAGCTTGTCACGTATCTCGGTCAATTCCGCGAGCTCGAGGTCGTCGCGCGCTGCGTCGCAT
Source organism: Acidobacteriota bacterium (assembly GCA_965205565.1). Classification (GTDB taxonomy): domain Bacteria; phylum Acidobacteriota; class UBA6911; order RPQK01; family CBDBID01; genus CBDBID01. The sequence continues at coordinate 39,015 of CBDBID010000031.1, read as the reverse complement.
CGGAGCAGGGTGTCAGCCCACGTGGACTCGTCCTCGGCGCTGCCATTGCGCACGGCCCGGAGAACATCCGTCGATTTGAGCATGGTGAGGGCACTTCGCAACGCTGACAAGGTCTCGTTTCTGATGACGTGAGGCGCTCTCTTGTTATTTTCCATGAATCCGTCTCCTGGTTAGTCCTTCTTGAGGAGTTCGATGAGATCGAGGACCTCGCGGATGTTCTGAAGGATCAGCTGAAGGTTGGCCCTGCTGAACTCCTTGCGAACGAGAGCCTGGAAGGCCAGCCTCAACTTCCAGGCTGCGTCTGCAGCGGCCGTGGCCGCTTCGGACGAGGCGCTGGCATCGAGGAGCTGGTAGCGCCGCTCGGCCCACTTCTTGGGGAGTGTTCCGTCCTCGATGTAGGTCAGGTCGACTTCCTGAGCCTTTCTCGACGTATTGAGCTCGACGAGTCGCGCCTTAAAGCCCTCGGCCAAGGCCTGCATCGCAGCCTCTTGGAGGGCGAGTTCGCGCTCGATCAAGGCGGCTCTGGCCTTCAGCTCCTTCTCCAGTGCTGAGTGGCGGAAGGCAGCAAAGAGCATCTTGATGGCCGGCCTGATGAGGTCCTTGATCGTGGAGCCTCCGATGCTCGCGCTTTCGATCTCGGGACTAAGTTTCGCCAGAGCGCCGTAGACCGACTGGGCGGAAGTGCCGATCTCCGTCGGCGCGTCGCTCTCGGCCAGCGCACCGAGAGCGACGAGATAGTCGCGCAGTAAGCGGTTGTGCTTCTGGATGTTCTTGAAGACTGCAAAGCACTGCAGATCACGAGCGTCGTTGCTCTCGAGATCCTGCTTGCGCTGCTCCATCGAGCGAGCGCCGCGCGTCAGCATGAGCGTGTCCGAACTTTCGTTGACGACCGCCCGTCGGGCTTCACCGAACACGCCGTCCGCTGCCTCTACGTACGCGCCGCCAGCCTCGGAGAACTGTTTGAACTGGTTGATCGAGTGCTCTGGCATGCTGGCGAGGTAGCCAGGACGGCCATCGAGATCACTAGTGCGAACTGGGGAGACAGCCGCCACTTGGACCGCTTCGCCCCAGGAGCCCTCTCCGCAGATATCACTTGAGCCATTCCATATCCTCCTCTTGGTCTCCTCGGGCCGAACCTCCCTGACTGAGCACTGGGCCCGAGTCGGTCACGCAAGCGCCCCATCAGCTCAGATGCCAGCTCGTGAACGAACGGGTTGGTGGGGAGCTATGGCAAAGAAACGCTGATGACATTCCTGGTAAACGTGCGTGCCTTCATTTTTCGAAGTGATCTGGTCTTTTTCCAGGGAAGTGTTGTTGGTTTTCACCAAGAGCCAGGCAACAAGTGATTGTACCTGGATTTTCTTCGCCTTGTCTGCCATGAAACATGTATGAAGCGGAGCATGAAGTCATCTCTGGAACTGTTTCACTCCGAGGACTCCAGCACTCTCAGCACCAGCTTCATCGAGTGCCACAAAGTTACATCCGACCGTGAATCAGCGATGCCCCTAATCACGCCGCCGGTCCTCCGAGACCTCGAGATGAAGGAAGCAAGATAATATCTTCAGTCGATTACGGTTTGAGATATTATCCCGTGGGCGATGATTGAATCCCACCTCCGTCGTGATCTCAGCCTTCTCGATGCCGTCGGTGTTGGCTTGGGCGCAATTGTAGGCGCGGGCATCTTCGTGGTCAGTGGGGTGGCCGCAGGAGTGGCAGGGCCTGCTTTTCTGGTCGGCCTTGTGATCGCAGGCGTGGCAGCCACAGCGAACGCACTGAGCTCCGCTGAACTCGCTGCCAACTATCCTCAGTCCGGCGGGACCTACGAATACGGGTATCGCATCCTGAACCCTTGGCTGGGTTTCGCGGCAGGATGGATGTTCCTGGTGAGTAAGATCAGCGCGGCCGGCACCGTGGCGTTAGGGTTAGCCGGATATTTGGAGATGCTGGTGCCCGGACTGCCCCTGCGCACCATCGCGGTCGGTGCAATCATCGCCTTCACCATCATCAACTGTTTTGGGATTCGCAAATCCAGCCGTCTAAACCTCTTGATTGTATCGGTTTCCATTCTGTCGCTCGTACTTTTCGTCGTAGCCGGTGTAGTCTCGTTCCGACTGGAAAACCTCCAACCTTTCGCGCCTGCAGGCGGGCGCGGCATCCTGCAGGCATCGGCCCTCCTTTTCTTTGCGTACACAGGCTATGCCCGCATCGCCACGCTGGGCGAGGAGATCCGAGAGCCCAAGTCAACGATCCCGAAGGCGATCGTTATTACCCTGGCCGCCTCGGTGATCCTTTACCTCGCTGTCGCTGGGGTCGCTGCTGGAACAATCGGGACCGTGCAAATGTCCAGCTCGGTGGCACCGCTCGGAGTGGCCGCCCGTACGTTTACCTGGCCATGGGTCGCAACCGCCGTTGCCGGCGGCGGTGTCACCGCCATGCTGGGAGTGATCCTTTCGCAACTCCTCGGCCTGAGCCGCATGGTCTTCGCGATGTCTCGATACGGGGACCTCCCGAGTTTCCTCGAGCACGTCCACCCGCGCTACAAGGTGCCGGGTCGTGCGGTACTGCTGATTGGAGCAATCTCAGCCATGGTAGCGGCTACGGGGAGGCTGAGCACAGTCGCGTCCGCGGCAGCGTTTACCATTCTCATCTATTACGGGATCACCAACCTGGCGGCGCTTTGGATGGCGCCCACGCAGAAACTCTACCCGTATTTCATCGCTGGAACGGGCCTCTTTGCCTGTGTGTTGCTGGCGATTTCGCTGCCTCCCCGGATCATTCTGATCGGGTGTGCAATACTTGCCGTTGGGCTCACGCTGCGGTTGCTTGTCCGTCCTAACCCCAGTAAGAGGCATCTTGAACCGAAGAGGCTGTGAAGCAGGGAAGTGATTGAGCTCGTCGGGAGGGAAGGGGGGTGCCTAGATCCCTTCCGACCGAGAGAGACACAAAAGAACGCTACCAGCCGAGACTGACAGAGGCGGTGGTAAGATCGCTTTCCAAGCATTACAAAAGACCTTACATTTGCCGAGGTTGTGGCGGGTCAGAAAGGACGCGGTCAAAAGCGTGCGTGTAGGCAGATGATGGTTGCCGACTGGAAAGAGGTCACCTGTTTCTGCTGATCTGACCTTCTGTTGGGAGGTGTTTCAACCGGGCGAAGTAAGTTGAAAAAGCCTGCCGGAGAGCTGCGCGAGGTGCGGGTTTGTGCTCTTCGGCCGGGAGGCCTACGGGGTGTGGCATGACGCAGCGAAGGAGGTATTCGAGGTCGTCCCGTAGATCTGCTGTAAGATTCTCGCAATACGTGGCACAGACACGAGCTCTTGGAGGTGACGAATGAGGAAAGAGACACGCTTGGGCCGCCGCACATTCCTGGTTGCGGGAGCGTCCGCCGGGATCGCGTTTCCGGCGACGGGGTGTAGCAGTGGGACGACAGAGAGTGCACTGCCGTCCGTGGGTTCGGGGATGTCCGCTCCCTGGAAGATTGACATGACGCTTTACGATCGGCCGGGTTGGTGCAGTCACGTCTGGTATCAGACTCAGGGAGGCGATGGAGCTCTCGTGGTCCCCGTTCAGAGCTGTGACATGGGTAAGCCCTTCGGCGACTTTCTGCGGACGGAGACGAACGACGTGGTTTTGCGGTCCACAGACGGCGGCAGGAGCTGGACCTCTCTTCGGGATCCCGCCCTGACCTCCTATCCATGGGGGTGCTACGGTCTGCCGGCCCGGACCCGAGACGGAACGCTGGTTTCCGTGATTTGCGAGGGCTACGTCCGCTCCGCCGAAGAACGCCGCGCCCACTTGGAGCGTCACGGGATCGACCGTTTCTACAATTCTCGCTCCGAGTGGCTGTATACTCCCTGGCCGATTTCGATGGCCGAGCAGCTTCGCAACGATGGGTTTTTGGTCCACATGCCCGGATCCCAGTCCAGGGATCAGGGCGACGGCCAGATGGTGTTCACTTTGACCGGTTTGGTCTGCCGAACCTCTTCCAACGGCGGACAGACCTGGGACAGCCGCCCCATTGACGGTCTCCCGTTCCTCGCCAAGGCCGCGGGTTCTTTTCGTGAGACTCTCGTCACCCGGAGCGGCACCTGGATCGCTTCCATCTCTGCTTCTCCCAATCCAGATCGGAAACCCGTGACGGGCAGCCTCCGCGCTGGTTCCTACGCGGTGCGGTCGGAGGACCGGGGTAAGACCTGGCAACTCCGAGAAATCGCCCACGATGCAACCGGTGGGCGGCAATTCGATGAAACTTCTCTTCTGGAGCTGCCCTCGGGACGCATTCTTGCCATGATCCGCCACTACGAGATTGAGGAGGACGGCCTGCGAGGCGACGACCGCCACCTCTACCAATCGCACTCCGATGACGACGGGGCGACGTGGTCCAGGCCGGTCGATACCGGCATATGGGGTTACCCGCCGCATCTACTGCAACTGAAAAGCGGCAAGATCCTCTGCACCTACGGACATCGCACTGACCCGTGGGGGCACCGGGCGGTGCTCAGCTCTGACGGAGGCGAGACCTGGGACACCGAGAACACCAAGATCCTCGCCGACTACAGCTTGCCGGGCTGGACGACCTACCCGATGTCATCGCAGCTGGAGGACGGAACCATTTTCTCCACCTACGGACTCCTGAAGAAAGGTCCGCCCGGAACCATGCCCGAACGGAAGCTCGGAGGCGGCAAGGAAGGACGTTTCGCGTACGGCGCGGCCAGCCTGTACAGCGAGGACTTCGTTCGACCGTTTGGATGAGATGAGCCTTGGCATGGCCGCCGAATTCCGTGGCTTTGTCGTAAAAGTTCTACGTGTCTGGAGATCCAAGACTTGCAGCCGGAGCGGTTACAATTTCGGTTACATTCGCCAGCTTGCAGGGGGCTTTGCGAGGAAAGAGTGGGCCGGCGAGTAGACGGGTTCCTCCCGAAGCCTTAGGTCGTGGTTTGTATTCTCCGTTGGCCGCCTGGTTTCCCGGTGGTGCCACAGGATTTCGACCATAGCATCAGTTGTCCCCCGCCCCTCTTAGAACCGTGCGTGCGCGATTCACGCACACGGCTCCCCTGTGGTAGTCCAGCGAATCTTATGGTGGACCCAACCGGGAACAATTCTTTGATAATTTGAATGTTATCGTGTTTCTTTGTACCCGTTCGCACAGAAATTCGCGGAGGGCACGATGGCCACTCAGAAACGACCGAAAATCCCACTTCCCAAGAGCTGGCCATTACACCTCAAGTCGGCCGTCGTGCATGTCATCTCGCTCGCGCACTTTTCGATCACCCATGCTCGCGGTTGGGCTTCCAACAGCGGCAGTGAAAAGGTGCGAACAGCTTCCGAGAGCGATCGTTTGTACGAAGAGATCGCCTTGCTGCGGGAAGAGCTCCGCATCAAAGACGCGCGCATGTGCGCCATCGCCGCACTTAGACGACCGCGCGACGCTCCGGCCGAACGCCTGGCGATTCTTGAAGTTCGCACTGCGCGCGGCTGGACACTCAAACAGACGGCCAACGCCTTCCTGGTTTCTTCGCCAACAGTTGCGTCCTGGTTCAAACGCGTTGACGAAGAAGGCTTGAAAGCACTCTTACAGCTGCGCGAACCAGTCAACCGGTTCCCGGACTTCGTGCGCTATGCTGTGCAGCGATTGAAGACCTTGTGCCCCAGGATGGGGAAAGTCAAGATCGCACAGACGCTTGCTCGCGCTGGTTTGCACCTCAAGCACGACTACCGTGGGACGGATGTTGAAGGAACCGTCTCATCCCGTGGCAAAGCCACAGGAGGTGGTGTCAACCAGTCGCGTGGTTACCGCGAAGGGCCCCAACCATGTATGGCACCTCGACTTGACGGCCGTACCGACGGTCTCCGGCTTCTGGGCTTCCTGGCTGCCCTTTGCCCTGCCCCAATGCTGGCCTTTTTGCTGGTGGGTGGCCCTGGCCATAGACCATTACTCGCGACGCTTGCTAGCCGTGATGGTGCTTCCCAAAAAGCCCGACTCGCTGGCTGTCTGCAGGTTGCTGGATCGTGTCATTCAGTGCGCCAGGTCGAGACCGAACCATCTGGTCTGCGACAAGGACAAAGTCTTCTGGTGCAATATGAACCGCCCCGGGTTTTCCGGAGACTTCATTTCTTGAGAGGATGGGGTCATGGGAAGACGGAGCAGATATTCACCAGAGGTTAAAGAACGAGCGGTGCGGATGGTATTTGAACACGAACGGGAGTACAGCTCCCAGTGGGGTGCGGTGACATCGATAGCAGCCAAGATTGGCTGCAGTGCTGAGACGCTGCGCAAGTGGGTCCGACAGGCGGAAAGGGATCAGGGGTGTCGAGCCGGTCTGACGACTGACGAGAGGCCGCGTCTGAAGGATCTGGAGCGGGAGAATCGGGAACTGAAGCGGACCAACGAGATCTTAAGGAAGGCCTCGGCTTTTTTCGCACAGGCGGAGCTCGACCGCCGACCGAAGTGATGGTGGATTTCATCCGAGAGAATCGGACCTGCTATGGGGTCGAGTCGATCTGCGGGGTGCTGCCGATCGCCCCGTCGACGTTTTACCAGTGGGAAGCCAGAAGACGAGATCCGTCCCTGCTGCCTGGGCGGGCGAAGCGCGATGCCAGGCTTCGAGTTGAGATCGATCGGGTGTGGCGTGCGAACCGCCAGGTCTACGGGGTTCGCAAAGTCTGGAAGCAGCTGAATCGTGAGGGTTTTAAAGTGGCGCGCTGCACGGTCCAGCGTTTAATGCGCGAAAAGGGCCTGCAGGGCGTGGTTCGAGGCCGCCGGTTTAAAACGACGCAGCTGGATGAAGCGGCTGCAAGGCCGGCTGATCTGGTGGATCGTAACTTTACTGCGACCCGTCCGAATCAGCTGTGGGTGGCCGATCTGACCTACGTGGCCACCTGGAGGGGGCGCGTGTACGTGGCATTCGTCATCGATGCCTTCTCTAGAAGTATTGTCGGGTGGAGGGCGTCGGCTTCCTTAAAGACCGACATTGCCCTGGATGCACTGGAGCAGGCGCTGTGGTCTCGTTCGGACACTGAAGGCCTGATTCATCACAGCGACCGGGGAGTGCAGTACCTGTCGGTCCGCTATACGGAGCGATTGGCAGAGGCCGGCATCGAGCCTTCGGTGGGAAGCAAAGGAGACTCTTACGACAACGCGTTGGCTGAATCGGTCATCGGGCTGTTTAAGACGGAAGTCATCCGGCAGGAAGGCCCCTGGCGGGGTCTGGAAGAGGTGGAATTTGCGACCCTGGATTGGGTCTGTTGGTATAACAAGCAGAGATTGCTGGAGCCAATCGGCTACATTCCACCCGTTGAGCTCGAGCAGATGTATTATCTGAATCAACCGGCTTCGGCCATGGTGGCTGGAGTCAACTAAAACTATCTCCGAGAAACCCGGGGCGGTTCAATACGTTCAAGGGGTGGTGTCGAGGCAAAGGAATCAAGCCGCGCTACGGTGCCATTGGCAAGCAGGGCAGCATAGCTGTCGTGGAACGCGCAATAAGGACTATCAAGGATGAGTGTACTCGTCGCATCCTGTGTTGTGCAGCAACGAAAACGGTTCCGCCTAGAGCTTATGTCCTTTGTGGATTGGTATAACGAGCATCACCCTCACATGACGCTCGGCGGCGGCACGCCTAACGAAGTTTACTTTGGGCATCGCCCCGCCAATCAGTGCCCTCGCCTCGAACCACGCAAGGACTGGCCCTGCAGATCGCTCTGTGCCAAGCCTGGCACGCTCGTCGCGGGGCAGCCCGGTGATCGATTCAGCCTCGATGTCGGTTACCATGACGGCCGACTTCACCTACCGATAGTGTCGCTAAAACGTGCAGCCTAGACCAACGCCGGATACGGTTTGCACGGTTGGCTCGGATCATTCCCACAACTGTGTCCGTCCAGCGCTGTTCCACCCCGTACAGCGGAAATCCGCCCTTCAGTGAGGCCTTCTAAAAACGCGAATCGTTGCGTTTCGTTACCCGAAAGGCCACGCTACGAACGCGAAATCAGGTGCACAAGAATCGTTGGACCAGCACACCATAACAACCGTCGATCTCGACTTCTTGAGCGTGTGAATTGGCACCAGAACCCAGCTTTCCACACCATGTGACGGTCCCCGACCGAGTTTCACTCTTGCCAGGAGTAGGGAAGCTGCTTGGATCGATTAAACAGGAGGGACAAGTACCTGACGCGCCACCTTTGAGGTCGAAACTCCGTTGCAATTGGAACGCGACGGTGTGTATCTATTTATTCTTCTTTTCTCTTTTCAATTTTCGCTTTTCCTTTGGACTAAGCTTGGCCTTTTTCTGTTGTTCCCTTTTGCCTTTATCTCTACTCCCCTTATCACCCATATCTGTTTCTCCGCTGCACTCGGCAAGACAATAGGCTGAACCCTGCACACCACTGGTCTCCACTCGATTGCTGGGTTCTGTTGGGGAGATCCTACCACTTGGCGCAAGAAGTTGCTCGGCAAGTGACCTGCGCCATTCTTGTCAGAATCGGAGAATTTGATCTCGGCGGCGTATTCTGCGACCGTGTACTATGAGTGTCGCATCAGGAGTTGAGATGGGCAGAATCTATTTTTACCAACATACACAGGTGGGAACGGTCGTGCTTGTGGCTCTGGCCGTCAGTCTAATGGTGCTCCGCATCGTTGCATGATTGAAGACACCTGCAAGTTCGCCATCGGCCAGCTCGTACACCACCGACTGTTCGACTATCGGGGCGTCATCATTGATGTCGACGCCACTTTCCAGAGCACGGAAGAGTGGTACGAGCACGTCGCCAGGAGTCGCCCCCCTAAAGACGCGCCGTGGTACCGCGTCCTGGTATCATAACGCCGATCACATGACCTACGTCGCGGAAAGGAATCTCGAAGAGGACAGCCGACCGGATCCGATCACCCATCCCCTGGTCGAGGACCTGTTCAGTCTCTTTGCCGACGGCCGCTACGTCCGTCGGCTGAATTGACACCCATGAGCACCCGAAAGCACTCGAGGCCTGCCGGGAGGGAGCCCCTCCTCTACGATCCAGACGTGAGGACGCCGACCCACGCCGAGCGGGCCCGTACCCTGGTCGACACACAGTAGGTACCGGGACACTATGCACTCTGGCTCAGGACATGGACGGGCACCCTTACGGTTCCTTGGTCACGTTCGGCCTCGACGCCGGGAGCCCCGTCTTTCTGATCAGCGAGTTGGCTGAGCACAAGCGGAACCTGCGCACCGACTCTCGTTCGTCTTTGCTGGTGGTCGAACAGGGCACGGGAGACCCGCTGGCTCGTGGGCGGATCACGATCGCCGGAAAGACACGAGTCCTGGAGAAGGGACCGGATATGGACACGGCTCGGGAAGCCTTCCTCCGCTCCCACCCCAACGCTGCCTACTACATCGACTTCAAGGACTTCCACTTGTGGCGGCTGGAGGTGCAGTCGCTGTGTTACATCGGCGGCTACAGACAGATGTCGTGGATCGCGGCCGCCGACTGGCTGGGCGCCGCACCCGATCCCCTTGCGAGCTATGCTGAGGACATCGTTCTGGGAGCGACTCAACGATCACCCCCTGCAGGAGGAGTTTCACGAGTTCGTGTCCAACGTCTATCCGGCTCCAGGTGAACAAATTCAATACGTGGTGAAAAGCGGGGACAGCCTCCACCGAATATCCAATCGATTCAGGCAGTGCGGCGTCCAAGGACCTCAGCACATCATGCTCTTCAATGGGTTGAGCAGCTCCGTCATTCGTCCCGGCCAGCAGCTGGTCATCCCCTGCACCGAGTAGGGCTAAGCGAAATTCCAAAATCACAAGCACCAAATGTTCAAAGAGAATGAGAAAGTGGAACCTGACTCGGTCAGCCGAGCTGTCTGCATCGAAATCCTGGACTATCGGCGACGAGTTCCAGTCATTGGGTACGGGACCCCGCTAGCTAGTAGCCCCCGGGACATTGAGCACGGGTTTCTTCGAGGACTGGGCTGAGCAGGTTACGGTTTGATTTGATCCGCCACGGGCGAGAAGTAGATAACCCACACGAATCATCCAGCCCAGCGGCAGTCCTCAAGCGGCTTCTGAACTGCGGATCGAAATCTTGCGTTTCTCCTGGTCGCAGACGGCGCAAGAGGTTCCCCGGTTGACCATGAGCCATGCCTTGTTGAACTCTGGGGGGCATGGCTCAACAATACTTGCTTGAAGAAACACCGATTCGCGGCCTGAAGCCGCTGATGCATTCGAGCCTGTCAACGCCCTTTGAAGGCCCGTCTAACCGGCTAGCCTGGCGTCTCCATGCGAAGATCCCATCCTCCCAAGTCCCAAACCCGCACAGCCGAGGGAAGTCGAGGAGGTTGACCGGCCGCCATCCAGGCCTCCACTTCCTCACGGTGCCCCAACCGACGGGCCTTCCGGACCCGCTCCGTTCCATCCCAGAAAAAGAAGTTCTCCACCCCCGCCTGGTAGAGCTTGTGCGTCTTTCGATAGTACTCTTCGGCGCTCAGGTCCCGGGGCAGGAAGTTAAGAGCCAGACGGCACTTGCTTCCTTTCACCAGGGAAACGAACCAGTCGACGTCCTTGGGATCTTCCCAAGTCGGCTCAAAGGCACCCAGGCGAACCGCCGAGGAGTAGGGGATGATGGTGTCAACCAGGTCATCCCGGACCCAGGTCTCCAGGTCCATTCCGTGAGGGAGATTTTCCGGACCTCGGGAAACCACGGCCGTGATTTCCAATCTCTTCTTCCGTTTCAACTCCTTGGCCACCTGGTCCATTTCGGTTCGCAGTTCCTTCATGAATTGAGTCAGCGCTCCGGCGCGGTAACGCAACCAGCGCGGATCGGTTGCGGAAATCTTGCGAGGGTCCAATCCATACTGGGCTTGAAATCCCTCCACCAGCGGAGCCTCATAGGCCACCAAGGGAGGCCGCCGGTTGTAGAAAACCGCCACTCCGTCAATCGGGTAGTCGGTGGCCATTTCCCGAAACAAAGAGATCACATAGCGACGCGTTTTCGGGTAGGCGTAGGAGATGCGGGGTATGGGCTTGCCATGGCGAGACACACACACCAGATCCGGGTTCTTTTTGTAAAAGTCCTTACCCGGGATCGGATCGCTAGGCGGCGGGTAGATGAACCCGCCGGGGCGAAAGCCGGCGTGAAACTCCAGGCCAATTTCCTGAGCGTATTCAGCCGCCACGCGAAAGGGATCCACGCCGTGTTTGTAATGGGCCAGCCAGCCCTCCGCCCACCATCGGCCGCCGGGTGAGCTGTAGAAAGCGCCCCCTTCAGGAGGGTCTCGCAGTTCCATGGAGTGATCGGTCGCGATCTTGGAAAAACGCTTGGCGGTATCGCCCGTTCCCCCTTCCCAGTAGATGCGGGACACGTCCGTGTTGCGAAGGGGTTCCAGGCTGTTAAGCACTGCCTGTCCCGTACCGGACCGGTCGATCACGCCTCCGTCATTGTGAACGAACAACCGCTTGGTATCGCTGCGCCCGCGATCTGCCTGCAGAGCCGTCACTTCCTCCGGGGAGAGCGGAACCAGTTTGATGAACGACACCCAAGCATGCTCCACTGCCGGCTCCGTGATCTGCTTGAAGACGATTCCCTGACCACTCAGATCCACTGTCTTCCAGAAGATCTCGTCAATCCAATGCTCCTGATGATCCTTAGCTCCTGCGAGGCCAGTCAGCTTGGTAAAGGCACGATCACCGACCAGCCGTACTTGCACTCTCTTGGCATCGGTGAAGGGTTTGCGGTAAATGCCGATGTAGATCTCATGCCACCCGCTCTGATTCACCGCATAGGTGACCTCCGGAGCCCGGCTGTCATGAACCGCCAAAAGCATTTGCCCGGAGAATGAAGCGGTTCCATATTCGAGTAACCGCCAGGCACCGTGTTTCCACTTTTTGGCCAGGGCTGAGGCCGGTTGGCACTGGTCCAGGTCAGCCAGATAGAGGGTCCCCGGCTTGGCTGGGGCGACAGCACTCGCCTCAGCCCTACTCAATGGGATGGCGACACCCGCAGAGCCGGCGGCTAAAGGTGAGATGCCGGCCAGTTTCAGAAACTCTCGACGCTTCACTTCCGTAAGCAGCCCCTCTGCTCCTTTGGCGCTTTTCATGCTTCCTCCCTAAACTCTGAATAACCGAAAGGCCCAGCTTCTGCCAAGGCTACCATAGAAGCCCGTATGGAGTTGCCCCGATTTTGTGGACGGGTTACGGCTTTCGAATCAAGCCACACAGTGGTGCCTCTCTTCGTGGGTGGTAGGCGACAGGTGGCCGATTGCCGCGTGGCGCCTGACGGGGTTGTAAAAGCCCTCAATATACTCGAAGACCGCCAGGCGGGCTTCGAGCTTGCTGGGGAAGCTGGTGCGGTCAATCAGTTCACATTCCAGGGTGGCAAAGAAGCTTTCGCACAGGGCGTTGTCGTAGCAGTCGCCAACGGAGCACCACAACCAACCCTCTAAGGCACCTTAGAAGCAAATCCGTACTTTTTTTCCCTCCAGGCACATACCCCCAGAATTCTGCAGTTTCAGCCAGATCTGCTGGGAAATATTGGGGGGGGGGGTCCCGTGGTAGCAGACCCATTTGGGCTCGATATGCCGTCAAAACGGGGGTTGAGTCTCGGTTACGGTGAACCTATCACCGGTGAAGTCTATGGTGGGCTGACGGTTTCTGAAGCTTATGGGCGGGGAGGATCCTCGCGTGTCCAGTATTTGCGCCATGAATCGATCCACTAAACCAACATTCCTCATATCAGCCTGCGATGAACCTTCTTCGGGTCTCACCTTGGTGAAAATCAAAACCTATCAGCCCTCCGACCAGGGAGCAAGTGTTTGCCCTCATGGGTCAGCTGAAATGCCTTTCTTGATCCACTGCTCGGCCGTGCCACGTCCATTGTAAAAGTGAACCAACCCGGAGGCTTGTGCGCTCAGATGGGTCACGATGAAACCGACTCTCGGAAAGAGTTCCCCGCGATGCCACTCCACCTTGGCAATGACCCGACGAGGCCGGTCCCAACTGGCGGCTGGATAGCTGAAATCGGCAAACCAGACGATGGGCTTTCTGGGTGGGCAACCCACGGGCCGGGTTAGCAGGGTTTCAATCTTTGCCTGAAGCACCTCATTGGCCGGAAGCCGGATGGCATACAAGAAGCCCTTCTCCTCCAAGCATTCATAAGATCTCCGGCTTGGCGAAAGCGGCATCCCCGCGAAAGTATTTGCGGACGGTTTTCTTCGCGTAACAAGTTACGATCGGTTCCAGCAGCTCCTTCCAGCCATCCGCGCTGTGCACGTTACCGGGGCGTAGCAAGGCCGGAAGGTCGTGCTGGATGTTACGCCCGGTCCGCAGATCCTGAACAACGGAAGGTACACGATCAAATAGACCTAAGGCTTTATCCAGGCCCCGATAGGCGAGGAGCCCGGCATCCGAAGTGACCTTAGTTCGCATGAAATTCCAGCTTTAAACTACTATTAAAACCAAGCTTCAAACGCTAACCCTTGGGGTCGGCCATTTCTTGCTCCATTTATTCTCCATATCTTCTTTACTTATAGATAGTTATATAGATTAAAGGAAGCAGATGTCGGGCCCCATATGGTGAATGCGGGTTGGAACCGCATCTTGCTTGGGATCACTTCCGGAACGATAACCCATCCCCCCGATCGTACCCGCTGTTCCCACTCACCAACGTTCATCCGGTAACTGGCCTCAAGAGACAGTTCAACGACGGCACACGTCCCCGGAGGGTTCCCAGTTTCACGCTGTTTCGCCTAGAGCCCCGCGGAGTCGCACCGGACGGCTTTGAATGGCGATGAACACCACCGCGTTGACCGCCAGTGCTGCTCCGGCGACTCCGAACAGCAGACCGTAGCCGCCGAGATCCGCCAGCCGACCCCAAATGGGTGGGCCCAAAAACATTCCCAGACTGGAAACAGAGGTATAGAGGGTCATCCCCTGCCCCGTGTGCAAAGGATGAAACCTCTCGGCCGCGATCGAACTCATGGCAGGATAGTAGATGCCGTGAGCGAGACCGCATAGCAAGCCTACCGTCCCTATTTGCCAGAGGTTGGAGCCATGGGGAACCAGGGCCAGTCCGATGCCGTAAAAAATCAGGGTGGCAATGGCTGCTAAACGTCTTCGCCCCGTGTCCAAACGTTGGCTGATCCCAAGTCGGGTTCCGATGGCGCCCACGGCATACCCCAGTCCGAAGCTCGACACGGCTCCGGCCCCTAGGTCTCCCGTCACGGGTGCCAGGAACGTGTGCCAGGAGGAAAAACAGAGTCCGAAGAAAAAGGACATTACCAAAGGAGCCTTCAATCTCGGAAAGTTGGCTTGGAAGGCGGCTACGAAGGGCTCGTGCTTGCGCTGCTCCGGATCCAATGGGCGCGGCAGTCGAGCCAGTATCCCCGCCAGTAGGAGAAAGATCACCAGCACCAATCCAAAGGGTCCCGCAAAGCCCCACCACCGGACCAGGCGCTCAGCCAGAAACGGGCCGACCCCCAACATGATGAAACCGGGGAGTCCAAAATAGCCGATCATCCTGCCTCGCAGTTCCATGGGCACGGAGCGGATCAATTGAATCAAGGCGCCCGTCGAGATCAGAGCCGACCCAGCCCCGTGGAGGATCCGCGCCGGAATGATCCATAGCGAGGACCACAGAGCCGCCAGATAGAAAAGACCCCCCAGGCAGGCTATGGCGGTGCCAGCCAGCGCAGTGGGAACGTTGCCATAACGGTCAGCCAGGTGTCCGGAGACCACCCTGGCCAGCAGGCTGACCAGGAAAAATACTCCCATCGCCCAGCCAATCTCCTCGTAGCTCCAGCCTTTACCAACCAGAAAACTGGGAAGCAGAAGCAAGAACCACATCGAGAGACTCAGCAAGGCGCTAACGCTGAGATAACCGATCAGTCTGCGGTAACCGAATTCGCCCATCTTTCCTACCGAATGCATTGCACCCGAAATCTGACAAACACGAGCGGGAATTGTATCAAACTCGACTGAGCTTCCTGGGGTCGCGGCGGGCAGCCGGCAAGCGATCCGCCCCCGGATTCAGGGGCAAAACCCGTAGACGATCAAGAGCCGATCCGTGACTGGCCCGACGATGAAGTCCTTCCAATCCGAAAGATCCAAACGCCTCAACATCTGTTCCTCCTGACCGGGTCGATAAGGGTCTTCCGAGGACCTCTGGATGCACTCGAGATTCTGGACTGAAACCAAATCTATGATCTGGTTGCCTTCAGAGATGCTCGGGAAGTCCGCGGAAGTCGGTCCACTGCCTCTCAGCCTTGGAAATCATTCCTCCCATTTCCCGTGTCAATACTTGGTAAGGGTCGACCTGCACTAACCGGACTTAACTCATTGGTTTTGTTAAGGTTCGGTAAGAGATAGCAGGGGACGGTTCGCGGACTTCTGATCCATGGGTCCGAGATCACCAACTGAGCCTAGAATCGAGACTGGACTTCAGAGGAAATCGTCAACAGTTTCAGATCGGTCCTGGAGTGTTCGATATCCACAGCCCGAGGATTGCTCCGGTTCAGGAGATGGTAGATCGGCTAATGAAGGCTGCTCAGGTTGTCAGTCCCGAGCAGCTTTGGGTCAATCCGGACTGTGGCTTGAAGACACGCAGCTACGAAGAAGTTGAGCCCTCTCTGAGGAACATGGTCCTGGCCGCGCAACAGGCACGTCATGCCCTGTGAGAAGGCAGTCTGTCAGGCCTAAAGTTCGACTTAAGCATTGGACTCCCACAAAGGTCGGCTTAAGGTTGGACAGCGCGCTCAGAATGATAACGGGTCGAAATGACAAGGTAAAAATGACCTTGGGTGATCACGCATGTTACGGTCTTTCCCTCGGATTCTACGCAGGGACCTCGGCAAATCGGAACACCTTGGGCTGGATCAGCCTGGCGAAATCGTCGTAGCGAAGCCGAATCAGCTCGGTGTGCAAGCCCGCATTGACGGCGATCTCCTCGCCCTCGGTCAATTCCTCCACGATCTACATGGGGCGTTCCGTAGAGATTGCCGGACGGTGGCATCGCGCCGCGTCTCTCAGGTCAAACCATTCGTGTCCGCTTCCAGAAAATTTTTTGACCATTTGTAGTAGTGGAGGGCTGGATGGCTTCTTTTCGGCACACTTCTGCCACCGGGATCTCTCCCCGCAGTCCTTCTAACACGATGCGGATTTTCTCCTCGGCAGTGAATCGCCGGCGGCCCATAAACACCCATTTCCACTGACGCCATACAGGTCCGAATACCAGCGTCTTGCCTGTGCGAATGCGGAGATGCTAAAAAGAAGCGAGGGAAAGACCCCACACGGGACCGGCGAGCGATTCGATTGAGTGAAAACAGGCGCGGCAGACGGCTGGAAGGGAAGCGGGCAGTGGTGACCGGGGCCGCTCGAGGACTCGGCGAGGCCATCGCTCGCCGCTTCGCCCTGGAGGGGGCCCGGGTGGTGTGTCTCGACGTCCAGACGCAACTCAACGAAAGCTGCGCCGAATCAATCCGATCGCTGTGCGCAAAGGGTGCCGAGGTGCATGCGGTCAGTGGAGACGTGGGAGATTCCGGTCATGTGGAAAGGATGGTTCAAGAGTCGGAGTCGCTGCTGGGTGGCATCGATGTCCTTGTAAACAATGCTGGAATCGTTTCCTCTCGGAGGAAGGTAATCGAAACTCCTGAGGCGGATTGGGACGAAACCTTTCGAGTCAACGCAAAGGGCGTCTTTCTTGTGAGCCAGTCGGTGGTTCCTCTCATGATCGAGCAGGGAGGTGGTTCGATTATCAACATGTCATCCATCGGCGGTTTGGTCGGATTGCCGGTTCGGTCGGCCTATTGTGCTTCGAAAGGGGCCGTATCGCTACTGACCCGGCAGATGGCTGTCGATTTCGGAAAGGACAATATTCGGGTCAATGCCATCAATCCCTCCTTTGTGATTACCGACCTCACTCGAGAGATGCTCGATCTCATCAAGGCAGATCCTCCGGCCTGGCAGCGTCTTATGGACAAGCACCTGCTGGGTCGCCTCGGAGAGCCCGAAGATGTGGCTCAGGCATCCGTATTTCTGGCATCGGACGAGTCCAAATGGGTAACCGGAGTGCTGCTTCCCATTGACGGGGGCTACACTGCGCATTGAAGCTATTTTGATACGGTGCAGGGTTTTTCTGCCTGTGACTTCTGGATTGAAGTCCCCCCACAGAACCTTCGTCACACACAATCAGAAAACCGCTTCGAAGGGCGGTTTGGTGGGTCATAACAAGGGAGGGAGCGGAAAGAAGGCTCCAGGTAGCTTAGCCCGAATTGCCCTGGCACGTTTCTCCAGCTTGTCGGCCTCTGCGTTGCGCCCTATCTTCCGTAACAGGGAGGCGTAGTTCTCCAGGCTGGTGACCACCTTGGGGTGCTCTGCTCCTAGCACCTTCTCCCGGATGGTCAAGGAGTGCTGGAAAAGCGGCTCGGCCTCACGGTAGCGTCTCTGGTCTCGGTAGAGTAAGGCCAGGTGGTTGAGGCCGGTGGCCACGCTGGAGTGCTCTGCTCCCAGCGCTTTCTCGTTGATGGCGAGGGCCCGCTGGTAGAGGGGCTCGGCCTGGGTATAGTTCCCAGCTTTGTGGAAAGATAACCCAAGTGCATTGAGAAGCAATGGGTCATCGTTACGTTGGTCAACGGCCTTTTGGAATGCCGTCGCGGAATCGAGACATTGCCCTTCCTGGTAAAGCGCCCTGCCCAGAAACCGGAACGTGTCAATGATTTTGAGACACTGTTTTTCGAGAATTAGTGTAGCTTCAGTTCAGCAGTCATCCGGTTTGGGTCGATTGATCCAGGCCGCCTCCGGTAAGGCCGGAGGAACGGGCTTTCCGTTGGGAAACCGTTCCGGCAATCGTGCGAAAGCGGCTTCCAAGGCCAGAGCCCGCACCTGTCTTGTCGATTCCGCTCTTTGGTAATGAGCGTCTTCGGGCGTGTGCAGTCCGATTCCCGAGTATCGGTGTCGCGTGTTGTACCAGCGGAGAAACTCTCGGCAGAAGACCCGAGCATCTTGAATCGAGCCGAATCGCTGGGGAAATTCCGGTCGGTACTTCAGGGTCTTGAACTGGGACTCCGAGTAAGGATTGTCGTCTCGCACATGGGGTCGGGAGTGGGACTTCCTCACTCCCAAGTCAGCTAGCAGCAAAGCCAGCGATTTGGACTTCATGGAGGGCCCGCGGTCGGCGTGAAGGGTCAATTGCCCCCAATCGATTTGCTGCTTGTTACAGCTTTGGGAGATGAGCGTCCTGGCCCAAGAAGCACTCTCCTGGGTGGCCACCATCCAGCCCACCACGTAGCGGCTGAAGATGTCCAAGACCACGTACAGGGAGTAGTAGCTCCACTTGAGCGGTCCTTTCAACTTGGTGATGTCCCAGCTCCAGAACTGATTGGGAGCTGTGGCCAAAGCTCCGGCTTCTGGTAGTGCGGATGCCGGCGTTGACGCCGCCGCTCTCGCACTTCTTGGCGCTCGTCCAAAATGCGGTACATGGTTCGAATCGAGCATACATAGCGGCCTTCATCCAGCAGTTCGGCCCAGACGGCGGCTAGAGCCTGGTCGATGAAACGTTGACTGTGCAGCAGATCCACCACTTGCTCTCTTTCCCAGACCGTCAACGCTCTGGGCGGAGAGGGTCGTGGCCCTACCTCTTTGGGAAAGCTGCGGCGGTGCTTTTCCCGGTAAAGAGTGGCTCGGGGTACCCCCAAGGGACGACAGGCCATCACCGTGGGATGCAATTGACTCAACTCCAGGGCTCGATCCCTCAACTCTCTTCTCCTGGCTCGCGCCTCCCCAGTGAGACCCCCATCATCTCGGACGCTTTTTTGGGGATCTCCAACATGATGTCGGCCTGCTCCCCAGGATCAATCGGGAGAAGGATGCGCATCCGGAGCACGTTTTCGACTTTGAGGGGCTCGGCCCGCGCTGGGAGAGGCGCATCACTGGCTGGCTTCTAACCTTGGCTGACCCTTTCAGATCAGCTTCGCTGCCAGCTTGTCGTGGGCCTCTTGTGGCTACACCCTGAGGCGGTTCCCGGACACTCAGACTGGCTTGTCAAGAGGGTTTTGCCCCTCTTCCAAGGTTGTGGTAGGGTCGCTCCAACCGACAACTTGCATCTGCCGAGGTTGTGGCGGGCCAACGGCTGCAGCTCGTGTGTAGGCAAGTGATGGGAGAGGCCGGTGGCAGGGTCGAGCCTATTGTCCTGCCGAAATCGATAGCTGCCCTAGCCTGGACTCTTCCACTGAGAAGGAGAACACCAATGATTTTTGGCTACATTCTAGTTATTGTGGGGGCTTTGTTCTTTCTGCGAACCATCGGATGGTTGCCGGGGCTATCCTGGGATTACATCTGGCCATTGTTGTTGGTCTGTTGGGGCTTGGCGATCATCTTAGGGAAGGGCCGGAGAAGAGGGTGCTGGTGTTGTTGCGCTCCCTATCGGAAGGAGGGAAAGGAGGAGGAATAGGCCTTCTTGTAAAGGCCACAAGAAAGCTCCCCATCCAGTGGATCGTTCCAGCCGGGATTGATTTTACTCAGCGAGTGCTTGTGATTGAGGCCGCTTGACCGAGCGCATCACAAGGTTGGAGGGCTGATAGGTTGCGGCTGTTCGCCACGGGACCCAGGCCGCCTGCTTAACGCAGGGCGCCCCGACGTCCGATTTCGTCACAGAATCATCGGAACTCGTGGATGCACTCAGCGATTACTGGGAGTCGAAGCTGGCACCCATTGACGCCTCATCCCAACTCCGTGGGGAAGCGCGGCAGGAGCTGGTCGAGTTGAAATAACACCTGAAATCCGGCAATCTCGAAGAAGCGCGAAAGATCGTGAGGAAATGGCCCCAGTACCACGACCTCCAAGGCGAGTTTGACGATTCACTGATGATGGCCTCCCGGCATGGCAACCTGGCCAAACGCTGCAAGGCGCTCCTTGATCTGTTGTCAAATGAGTGAGGAGCCTTCTGCCACACTTCCACCCGGACGAGACGCATATATTCCGCTTGAGCGGGCCATCCCTCACCGATAAGGTATTGGCCAAGTTGGTCAAGATCGGAGCGAAGGTGGTTCAGCATGTCTCCGCTTATCGGATTTGGCCAAGAACACTTCGATGGCCCACGAATCCGAGGGTCTTTTCACCCGACACATGAGGGGGAAACACTTGTTCCTTGGTTGGAGGGCTGATAGGGTTTGACCATTCACCAGAGGGAGACCCGAAGAAGGTCCATCCGAGGCTGATATGAGGAATGTCGGTCTTAATGTTTGAATCGCCAACTTACCCACAAGGAGAATCCCCATGAAGTACGCATCCCTGACTGCCCTTCTGTTCGTTGGGATCTCGGTTGCGGCTCTCTCCCACCCTCATCTCAGCAAGTCGCTGAAAGCGACACTGCCCAGCAGGGTGGAGGCCAGCGTCAGCTACTACACCGTCCCGGCCAACATGAGTCACATTGAGAAGATCGAAGTGGGAGGGTTTGTTCCCAGCCGCGCAACTTTGTCTCTGTCAGGTGCCGCTTCGTCGGGGGCCACCTCGGTTCCAGCCGGAGAGTACACGATTGGTGCTATCAGAGGCTCGACCGATTGGATCTTGGCTCTGCACCCGAAGCTGGCCCGGGGGGACACACCGGACCCGTCCAGGCTGATTCGCCTCGAGTCCTGGTTTTCCACTTCCGAGGGAACAGCCCACCATTCCTCCTTCGATGTGACGCCGGGACATGGAAGCCTAGCGGGGAAGGCCACCCTCATCTGGCATTTCGGGAACCTCTATCTGGCCGGGGTCCTGGAGTAGCTCAGAAGAGGCCGGCAGGAATGCCTCCCACGCGTCCCAGCAGGGCAGAAGTGGGAGCTATCTCTTACGGAAGGAGTGAGCCAATGAAGCAGCTCAGAAAAGCCGATTTGCTAATTCTCTTGCTGTCTGCCGGCGTCCTAGTCGGCTGGGTCCACTTGGCGTGCCGGGCCGAGCCTTCGGCATCTTCGAAACACCACCGGCTGACCCAGAGCAACATCGAAGTCTGGATGACGGAGCTCTCCAACTGGGGTCGCTGGGGGAAGGAAGATCAACTCGGCGCCATCAATCTGATCACACCTCAAAAGAGGAAGGAGGCCGCGCAGCTGGTCAGTGAGGGTGTTTCAGTGTCGCTGGCGCGTGACCCCGAAAAGGAAAAAGCGGTGGACAATCCCCATCCTTTTGGGCACGAGATGATGCTGTCCGGTGCCTGGAGCAGTGATCACTACAGCGTCAGCTACCATGGCCTTGCCCACACTCACATCGATTCTCTTTGCCACCTCTCCCACCAGGGAAAACTCTTCAATGGCTTTGCCAGCACCGAAGTGACTTCGCAGGGAGCGGGGAAGCTGGCCGTTGCCAATTTGAAAAATGGCATCTTCACCCGTGGGATTCTGATGGATATGGCCCGGCTCAAGAAGGTTCCGTATCTCGAGCCCTCGGTGGCCATCTACCCCGAAGACTTGGAAGCCTGGGAAAAGAGGGCTGGGCTGCGGGTGGAAAGTGGCGACGCCATCTTCGTCCGGACGGGCCGCTGGGCACGTCGCCAAGCAAAAGGACCCTGGGATGTGGGCACCGCCTCAGCGGGTCTTCACGGCTCCTGTGCCAAATGGTTGAAGGAGCGGGATGTGGCTCTGGTGGGAAGCGACGCGGCTAGTGACGTGATTCCCTCAGGAATCGAAGGAGCCGGCCAACCCATTCACCAGCTGCTGCTGGTCTCCATGGGCGTCCACATCTTCGACAACTGCGATCTAGAGGCCTTGGGTGAGGCGGCCGAACAGTGGCAGCGCTGGGAGTTTCTTCTCACCGCCGCCCCCATTCCGGTCGCCGGTGGCACCGGCTCACCGTTGAACCCGATTGCCACCTTTTGAATACCTGGATCGTGCCTTGGGTTGAAGCTGGGTGCGGTGCAGATAGGGTGCAGATTTGCTGTCCAACGTCCAGGTGTGAGATGAAAGCATCTCAAGCCCGCCACGTGCCATTGACTGCAGTGGCCGTTTGTTTCGCTTTCGTTGTCTTACTAAGACCTCAGAGTGACTTCGGGTGGGAAGAGACTCAGTCCAAACTCAGTACCGCCGCCACGGGTGTCCGGCACCATGGTCAATCTGGCCGGCCAGGCGTACGTGTTCGGGGGGGGAGATCGGAGGGCAATCCTCTCAACGACCTCTGGCGCTACAACACCAACCTCAACAACTTCGAGGAGTTGATGCCCATCGGGACGGCTCCTGCCGAGCGATCACGCCACAGCGCTACCGCGATCGGGTCCAGGATGTACGTTTTCGGGGGCCTCGGCAATCTCTTGCAGGCGCTGGACGACCTCCAGGTCTACGATGCCTCGACCAACTCCTGGGAGGAAGCTCCCGTTCAGGGGAAAACCGGCCCCCAAGGCCGATTCGATGCCACGGTAGTCACGACTCCTGAAGGTAATGTCCTGATCTTCGGAGGTATTGCCCAGGGTGATGACGCGGTGGATGAAACCTGGCTCTACAACGTACAGTCCCAAATGTGGGAGCAGAAGGCCCCCTGTCCCTGCGGCGGGCGGGCCGGGCACAGTGCGGTCGCCGCAGACGGCTCCATGTATGTTTTCGGGGGGCGTTCCTCGGCCGGTGGCAGTCCGGTTGCCGATAGCCAGATCTGGCGCTATGACATGGCGGGTGACAACTGGGAGCAGATCATTGCCGCTTTACAAAACGACGGGTCGGAACCTGTGGCAAGAAGCAACCACGCGGTGGCCTCAGCTGGCCCAAAGATGTGGATCTTGAGCGGAGAGGACGATGTTCGAGTGCTCAACGACTCGTGGGAATACGACATTAGGGCGAATGCCTGGACAGGCCAGGACGATCTGCCCGTGGAAGTGAAACTGTCAGTAGCCACGGTGTTGTCCGGTCCCTCCGGAAGCCAGGAGCCGCAAACCACCGATGGGCCAGGCAACACGACTCGAATTCTGCTCTTGGGAGGACGCAAGGCAGATGGCTTGTTGAATGAACGGGTGCTGATTTTCACCACGGCGGCCGTGGAAGAATACAAACTCTACTTCGCTCAATTCGGAGACGGAGCCGAGGGTGAAGCCAATCTCTTCAGCCAGATCTCGTTACTCAATGTGAGCCCGCAAAGGCTGGCCACGGTGAGGATTGTACTGAGGGATCGAGCCCCTACAGGTAGACCTCAACGGCGAAGAAGTAACTGGAGAGCTGCAGACGATGATTTCAGCAGGGGGCTTGCGCCGCTTTGCCACTGATGGTCGGGGGACGCTGCAAGCCGGAACAGAAACCGTGTGCTCGGATGAACCCTTGGAGGGAGTGATTCTATTCGGAGGCAGCGTAGGGTTGGCAGGAGTCCCAAGCAACTCCGTCTTGACGAGCGGTTTGATCGCGCCTACGGAGACCAGCACCGAGGGATTCGTGAACACGGGTGTGGCACTGATGAACCTGAGGGAAGAAGAACTGACGCTCCAACTGGAGCTTTGTGATGAAGACCGCAACGTCCTGGCCACAGCCCAAGTGGTCCTCGCTGCTGGGGCCCAGCTTGCCCGCTTTGTGACTGAGTTGGCATGGGACACTCCGCCGAACTTTGCCAGCTTTAGTGGACTCCTGAAGGCGGCGTTCACGGGAAGGCTTGCAGCCATCGTCATTCAGACCCGCGGGAAACAGTTTGCAACAATGCCAATCGCTGACCCCACTGTACCTCTCCAGTGAGCCGTTAGCGCCCCACTATGGGGGTTCCCGATCGCCGAATGATGGATATTGTAGACACTTTCGATCTCGATGTTGCGGTCGAGCGCCGCTTCGGGTAGTTGGCTGTAGACTCAGGCTAGAATCTTGTGAGCTACGGTGCCGTGGACATCGGTGAGGCGGAACTCCCGACCTCCGTGGCGATAAGTCAGTCTCTCATGATCGAGGCCCAACAGATGCAGGATGGTGGCGTGAAAACCGTGGATGTGCATGCGGTCTTTAACAGCGTGATAGCCAAACTCGTCGGTAGCGCCGTAGATCATCCCCCCTTTGACCCCGCCCCCAGCCATCCAGATGGTATACCCGTAAGGGTTGTGGTCCCGGCCATCGTGCTCGGCAAGGGAGTGCGGCCGAACTCCCCGCCTCAGATCACCAGCGTATCCTCGAGCAGGGGCGAGTATGGTTATGAAGAACTACTCAATGCTCCAATCTAGAAAGCCGAATAGATTGGGAGCACTTATCACGGGGAGGTTGGAAGAGGTCACATCCATAGTTGATGTTTGTGGGAATGTGAACTAGACTCCTTGTGCAACGCTGGGTCATGACGATTTTTCCCCGCCCCCTACTGGGTTTTCTCCCATTGGTGCTCGCGACTTTTGCCCCGGTCATTGGCTCTCCCTCGGATGAGCGATTCGAGCAGCAGCTGAAGCCGCTCTTGGTTTCCCGATGTCTGCCCTGTCATTCAGTGGGGAAAAAGACTAGTGGGTTTTCGGTTTCGAGTCTGGATTCGGTGGTGGCCGGCGGTAACAAGCACGGCAAAGCTGTGGTAGGGAGCGATCCCGAGGCTAGTCCTTTGATTCGGCTGTTGCGGGGTCAGCTCACACCTCAGATGCCACTGGGCGGCCCGCTCTCGGATGACGAGATCGATCTGGTGGCGAACTGGATCCGTGACCTTCCGCCTGAGTCGATCGAAGGCCAGACCGAGAAATGGATTTGGCCGTTTCGAACACCCGTCGAGAGCGAATTGCCCGCGGTCCAGGACTCGGCCTGGGTGCGCAATCCCATTGACCGCTTCATTTTGAGCGAGCTGGAGGAGCAGGGATTGAGGCCCGCGCCACCCGCCTCCCGGCGAACGCTGGTGCGGCGGGTCTACCTGGATCTGGTGGGGATGCCTCCTTCCCCGGAGGAAGTCGAGGATTTTCTCGAGGATTCCTCTCCGGATGCCTACGGAAGGTTAATCGACCGGCTGCTGGAGGATTCCCGCTATGGGGAGCGGTGGGGGCGTCACTGGTTGGACCTGGTCCGCTATGGAGAATCAGACGGGCTGGAAGGGGATATCCTGCTCGATCATGCCTGGCGATACCGCGACTGGGTGATCGAGGCCTTCAATGCCGACATACCTTATGACCGTTTCGTCCTGCTGCAGCTGGCCGGCGGCGACGAACACAGCCGCAAAGCCTGGTATACACCGGACCCGCAGGGGCTTATTCCTGCCGGGTTTATGAGATTGGCGCCCTGGGACCTGGGCAACCTGAACTCCAAAGAGCTGCGCCAGAGTTTCCTGGATGAGGCGACCACGACGACCGGATCCGTCTTCCTGGGGCTCACCATTGGTTGCGCCCGCTGTCACGACCACAAATACGATCCGATCCCCACCCGGGACTACTATCGCCTTCAGGCCTTTTTCAATGCGGTCCGAATCCCCTTGGCACGCAGCACCGTGGGGCCATCCGAGGAGTTCATCGTTCCCTTTCAGGACGAAGACTTTCGAGAGTTGGCAGAGTCCAAGACCAAACACTATCAGGAGCAACTTGAGAAGGGTCCAGCCAAGGGGGAGCTGGAAGCGTATGAAAAGGTCCTACTCGAGAAGCTGATCGCGCAGAAAAGTTCCCAAGAGAGTAGGGCGAAACTCAGTTCCCGGGATCTGGAACTGGAACTGAAGCGAGTGGATGAGAAGGTTTTTTCCGAGGAGGAGAAGGCCGAATGTGCCCGTCTGAAGCAAGCTGTGGACGACACCCAGGGAAAGAAGGAACAGCAGGCCCTGGGCACTTACGAAAAGAGGTTGATCGAGAAGTTGGCGAAGGCCTACGCCGAGGGCGTCAGCGATCCAGCGGCCCGCTTCCAGGAGCTGACGGTGGATGATGTGCGTCGCGAAGCCCTCCGACTCGGCTCCCCGTCGTCGTCCAAGTACTTTACGTGGAAGGAGAAGGAGCGATTGGTGGAGCTCTCGGACCGGATGGAGGTGATCCGGCGGCGGTTGTTGCGCTGGAGGCCGCTGGCCCTGACGGTGACCAATGTGATCGGTCCCCCTGGGGGTCCGGATGTCCCGGCCACACGGGTGCTCAAGGGAGGCGACTATCGGCAACCCCAGGAAGCCGTCGAACCGGGGTTTCCCAGCGCCATCACCGGGAACTTTCTACCCGCTGAACTGGAGGTGGATCGGTACCGCCAGTATCCCACCCGGGGCCGTCGGATGACGCTCGCCAAGTGGATCGCCAGCCCCGAGAATCCCCTCACCGCCCGGGTGATGGTCAATCGCATCTGGCAACACCATTTCGGTCGTGGCATCGTGGCCACGCCCAGCGACTTCGGCAAGAATGGGGAGCGGCCCACCCACCCGGAACTACTGGATTGGCTGGCCCTTCGATTTGTCCAACAGGGTTGGAGCGTAAAGGCCCTGCACCGGCTGATGCTGGCCTGTAACACTTACCGCCAGTCTGCTGAAAACCCCGAGGTGACGGACTCCGGTCTGGACCCCGAGAACCGTCTGCTGTGGCGGTTTCAGAGGCGCCGGCTGGAAGCGGAAGCCATTCGGGACAGCATTCTCTTTGTCAGCGGGCGACTCAGTCTGGAGCTGGGAGGCCCCAGCGTGTACCCGCCCTTGCCCGAGGATATGGCCGATCTGAAACGCCCCATCCGGGGAGGCGGATCGATGTGGGAACCCAACGAGAAGGAAGAAGATGCTCGGCGCCGATCGGTCTATATCTTCCAGCGCCGATCGCTCCCTCTGCCCATGATGGCATCCTTCGACGCTCCGGTCTTCAACGAGCCCTGCGAACGCCGCAGCGTGACCACCACACCGCTACAAGCTCTCTCCATGATGAACGGCCGGCTGGTCAACGAGGAAGCCGTCCATCTGGCGGCTCGAGTCGAGAAAGAAGCCGGTGAGGATCGGCGGGCCCAGCTGGATCAGTTATTCGAGATCGTGCTGGCCCGGCCACCAGAAGGGGCTGAAGTCGAACGCTTTGTAAGCTTTGAGGGTGACCTGGCCGCGGTTTGCCGGGTCCTACTCAACTCCAATGAGCTATTATTTATCGAGTAACGCTGGATCCGCTCCGGAGGTGTTTCTATGAAAGAGGTCTCACTGAATCCCCCTCAGTCTCGCCGTGATTTTCTGTGCAACGCGTATCTGGGACTCGGAAGTCTGGCGCTGCTGGACCTGCTGGCGAGTGATCTGGGTGCCGCTGGGACTCGGGCCGAGGCTGTGTTGGCTCCCCAGCCGGTGCACCTGCCGGCCAAGGCCAAGCGCTGCATCTTCCTCTTCATGGAAGGCGGCGTGAGCCAGATGGACACCTTCGAGTACCGGCCGACGCTGGAGCGCTACGCCGGGCAGCAAATGCCGACCAATCGCGGGACCGACGGCGATGTGGCCACCCTGGCGGCCGCTCAAAACCGCGTCATCCCCTCCCCCTTCCGCTTCGCCCGGCACGGCCAGTCGGGACGTTGGATATCTGAGCTGTTCCCGCACCTGGCGACCTGTGTGGACGACCTGGCTTTCATCCACGGCATTACGGTGGACAGCAGCAATCATGCGCCGGCTGTTTACCATACGCTGACCGGCCAGATCCAGCCGGGCGGCGCTTCGATAGGCTCCTGGATGACCTACGGCCTGGGGACCGAGAATCAGAGCCTGCCGGGATTCATCGTGCTGGGAGAGGGAGCTCCGGCCGTGGGCGGCGCCTCCATTTGGAGTCAGGGTTTTCTCCCCGCCTCTCATCAAGGAACCCTTTTTCGAATGGGAGCCACACCCATCGCCAATCTGAGGCCGCGACCGGGTGTCACCTTCGAAAACCAGCACAGGGAGCTGGAGTTGCTCGAGTGGTTGAACCGGAGACACGCGGCGAGACGCACCCACACCAGCGATCTGGAGGCGCGCATCGCCGCCTATGAAGTGGCCTTCCGGATGCAGACGGAGGCCCCCGAGCTGATTGATCTGTCCGGGGAGTCGGAAGCCACCAAGAAACTGTACGGGCTGGAGGATCCGATGGCCGAGACCTTCGGCCGCCAGTGCCTCATGGCCCGGCGCATGGTGGAAAGAGGCGTTCGCTTCGTCAAGCTTCTACACGGCAAGGTCAAACCCTGGGATCAGCATGGGGATCTGGCCGGCCGCTTGCCCGTGCTTTGCCATGAAGTGGATCAACCCGTGGCCGGCCTCTTGAAAGACCTCAAGGCCCGGGGGATGCTGGAGGATACCCTAGTAGTCTGGGCTTCGGAAATGGGGAGAACGCCGTTTGATTCCAATGTGGTTTCGGATAAACCGGGACGCGATCACAATCGCTTCACCCTGGTCATGTGGATGGCCGGCGGCAACGTGCGCCCGGGCGCCAGCTACGGGCGAACCGACGAATTTTCGCTGCGCAGTGCCGGAGAGTCGGTGCCCGTACGCGACGTCCACGCCACGCTGCTTCGCCTGATGGGTTTGGACCAGCAACGACTGACCTATCTGCACGCGGGCCGCTTCAAGCGCCTCACCGACATTGGCGGACGCGTCATCCAGGAAATCCTGACCGGAGTGTAGGTGCGACTGCGCCGTCTCGGCGCGGGGCGCCACCGTTTGCAACTAGACGGTGGGACGGGATGCATCCACCAGTTCAGTCACCACACGGGCTCCCGTCACAGGATAGTCCGTTGGTGTTTCCTCACGGCCCTCGTGAAGGTAGGTCAACTTGTGGTGGTCAACACCCAACTGGTGCAGGAGCGTAGCCTGTAGATCGGGCACACTCACCCGATCTTTAACCGCTCGATAGCCAAACTCGTCCGTCTCCCCATGAGCATAACCCGGTTTGAATCCACCGCCGGCTAGCCATAAGCTAAAGGCGTTTCGGTTGTGGTCTCGACCGGTGCCATTTTGTGACACGGGGAGCCGTCCGAATTCGCCACACCACATCACCACAACACTGTCGAGAAGGCCTCGGCTCTTGAGGTCCTTAATGAGACCGGCCCCCGGCAACTCTGTGCGGGCCGCGATCGCCTCAATTTCATCCTTACTATGTCTGTGGCTGTCCCAGGGTTGGGTCGACGGCTTCGCGGGCGGAAAGACCTGCACAAAACGCACACCCGCTTCAACCAAACGACGGGCCATGAGTAGGCGTGTTCCATAACTCGCGGTCTCGGGAATGTCCAATCCGTAGAGCGCCTGCGTCGCACGCGACTCCTTCGAGTAATCTAACACCTCACCGGCGGCGATTTGCATGCGTGCAGCTAGCTCATAGTTGCGAATGCGCGTTTCCAGATCCGAATTGTGGGGATAGCTCTGGCGATGTTTCTGGTTGATTCTTTCCAGGAAGGTTAACTGATCGCGACGCGAGGCGGCACCGACCGATACCGTCGGATTCAGGTCAAGAACCGGCGAGCCTTTCGAACTGAATTCCGTACCACGATAAAGCGATGGCAGCCAACCGTTCTCCCAAAGCTCGGCGGCACTGGTCCCATAGCCTTCCGGGTCTCGCAAGACGATGAATGCCGGCAGGTTTTGATTCTCGGTTCCCAAGCCGTAACTGATCCAAGCACCCATGGTGGGGCGCCCCGGGAAGATCTTGCAGGTCTGTAGCATGACCAGCGCTTCCGTATGATTATTGTGCTCGGTATACATGGAGCGAACCAAACACAACTCATCCACAACCGACGCGGTATAAGGAATGGCGTCGGAGAGCTCGATTCCAGACTGCCCTCTGGGCGCGAACTCAAACGGGCTGCCCAGCAACAGGTTGGCTTCACTGCCTGGCTGAAAGGTCTCCACCTTCTCGGAGTGGGGCATCCCCGCCCGCTTCTGTAGCTCTGGTTTCGGGTCGAAGAGGTCCATCTGACTGGGACCGCCGTTCTGCATCAACTGAATGACGGCCCGTGCCCTGGGCTGAAAATTCGGCTGCTTGGGAATCAGGTTCGGCCCTTTGGAGCTGGACCCAGCTTTGGCAGCTAAACCCTCCCCATGACACATCATGTAGGCCAAGGCCATGCCGCCGAAGCCCAAGCCGGTTTTCTCCAGAAACTCCCGTCGAGAGAAACCGTCGCCGACCCAATCCAAATCGTGAACAGGTTTCATGGTTCTACCCGACGTTATCCTACGTGCAAAAACTCATTGCTGTTAAAAAGCATCTGACACAAGCTCGCCAGCGCCGTGAAGCGGGCCGCCTCGGCGTTCCCCTCTGCCGCTCGGTACCGTTCCTGTTCCCTGCCTAGTAGTTCCTGGCTCCACGAAATTTCCCCTGCACTTGGCTCTCGTGCCAAGGCCAGGCGAAACGCCAGCTGGATCCTATCTTGGGGAGTATCTCCCGCCTGCTTGGCTACTCGGGCGGCAAAAGCTCTCGTTTGGTCCAACACAAAGTCATTGTTTAACATCGTCAGGGTCTGAAGGACGACGGCCGAGGTATCACGCCGGACGCAATTCGTCGAAATCTTCGGCTGGTCAAAGACACTTAACATGGTTAAGTTATAGGTTCGCCTGCTTAGCACGTAGAGGCTCCTCCGCCACCGATCTCTGGGATGAGCTAGGTCTTTTCCCGAAATGACCACACTCCCATTGGGGTGATTCTCCAGGCCAATGGCCGGTCCACCCATCTTTCGGTTGAGCTTGCCGCTGACCGCCATCATGGCATCGCGAATGATCTCTGACTCTAGTCGCCGAAGTCGCATCCGCCAAAGCAACCGATTGCTTGGATCAACTTGCATGGGGTCTATGCTAGCCACCGTTTCGGATGAGGGCCCTACCATGAACCCGTCCGCTCGGTCCAACTGTGACCTCTGGCGGTAGGCCGTCGAGGTCACCAGCAGCCGGATGATCGACTTCATGCGCCAGCCTTTAGCGATGAATCGACGGGACAACCAATCCAGGAGTTCGGGGTGGGTTGGCTGGGCACCGCTACGGCCGAAATTGTCCGAGGTGGTCACGATGCCCTCTCCGAATAACCGCTGCCAAACGCGATTGGCGCGGACGCGGGCCACCAGATCCATCCCCGAGGAATCGGGGTCCGTCAGCCAGCGCGCCAGGGCAAGTCGCCGGCCGCTGCTTTCGCCGGCAGCTCCACCCGCCTTAAGGAGGGGTGCATCTCCAGGATCCGCCAGCACGGCGGGGATCCCAGGCTTGACTTTCGGACCTGGCGTGAGGTAGTTGCCACGCATCAAAAAGTAGGTTGGTGGTGGCGGCCCGGTATCCACCACGCCCTGCACGACCCCATAAGAGCGGCGATGCACTTCCAGGGCGTCGATCCTGCTCCTGAGTTCTAGTGCTTGGTGAAGTTCCTCCGGCGCCAGTAAGGCTTGGATTTCCTCCTCACGAGGCATGACCACCGGCTCGAATTTCTCCTTCAAGTACTGCTGAGCAGGCCGGAGTTCGTTTTCGAATGACTTTAGAGCCACCCTCAGGTCCTCTCGGATGACTTCGGGAACCTGCATCAGTTTCTTTTCCAAGAGGCGTTGTTTATAGGGATGATAGAGAGCGTTCAACTTACGATTGAAGGGACGGATTCGTTGATCGAGTGCCTCGCTGGCACGATCGATCACTGCCTTTTCGGCAGGCGAGGCATCCGGCAATGCACGATCCTTGGGCTCCAACCACTTTTGTGGGTTGTAGGCCGGGGTAAAGACGGCCGTCAGGCGATAGTAGTCTAGCTGTGAAACGGGATCGTACTTGTGATCGTGGCATTGGGCACAACCAACGGTAAGCCCCAACACATTGCTCGCAAATGTTTGGACAGTCCGCTGCAATATCCCATATCGGATGTCAGGGGTATTCAATACATCCTGACCGGTGTCATCTGCCGCCACCCGCAGAAAACCCGTGGCTGTCAGCAGTTGGCGCATCTCAGGCGTGAGCTTTTCAGCAGAACGCCAATTCACCAGCTCATCTCCCGCCAATTGTTCAATCAGAAAGCGGTCATACGGTGTGTCGGCGTTGAAAGCACCCACCACATAGTCTCGATACTTCCACTTCCCAGGGGCGCCAGCGGCCTGCCGGCCAGCCACGAAGTCCGTATCGCCACCCAAGGTGTCCACATGACCGGCCTCATCCAGCCAGTGCCTGCCCCACCGTTCCCCGAAATGAGGCGAGGACAGTAGCTGGTCAACTAAACGCTCGTAGGCGGCCGGCGATCCATCGGCCAGGAAGGTATCCACGGCCTCTGGCGAAGGTGGCAATCCAATGAGGTCAAAATAAAGGCGGCGGATCAGCAAGACTCGATCGGCTTCAGAGGAAAAACCCAGCCCCTTTTCCTCGAGTTTCCCCAATAGAAAGGCATCCACAGCCGTTCGCACTCGATCTTGTTGCTGGACTCGAGGTGGCTCAGCATCCACCAACTTGCGAAAAGCCCAGAACTCTCGGTCCGCCTGGGTCACAGCCGGAGCTTTGATCTCAATCGCACTCCGCTGATTCGCTTCCCCACTTTGGGCTGCGTAGAACTTCACCGTGGGCGCTCCCGCACCAATCCACTGGCGAATGGCTTCTATCTCTCGCTCCGTGGGCTTGTCCTGGCCGGCGGGAGGCATCGTCCCGTCGACGAGTCGCCGATAGAGCAAACTCTCTTCCGGGGAGTGTTTGAGTAAAGCCGGCCCACTGGCTCCACCCTTCTCAAGCAAGAGTGGATTGGTCAAATCGAGGCCTGCCACAGGCGATGATTGGCCATGGCAGTGGGTGCAGTACCTTGCAAAGATCGGTACGATCTCTGACTCAAACTGGGGAATTGACTGAGCCGGCAGGATTGAAGAGGGTACCAGGGCCAAAAAGCACGCTAGCCAAACCACAAGTCTCACGTCGACCTCTACCGATC
The DNA here is from genome assembly GCA_965205565.1 of Acidobacteriota bacterium. Lineage (GTDB taxonomy): Bacteria > Acidobacteriota > UBA6911 > RPQK01 > CBDBID01 > CBDBID01. The sequence goes on along the minus strand of CBDBID010000031.1, from coordinate 6,360 downwards.
TTTTTTTAGACTCCCCAGCTAGCTTTGTCAAGTCAGGCGCGGCACTATCCTCCTGCTTGAGCCAACACTCGAGCCGGTCTCGGTGCGCCGCCGGTGGTCATTCGGGTTATTATTTCGCACAGCTCCCCGTCAGCCTTTCTTTCGGGTGCCTCTCCCGCTTGAGCTTGCCTCTCGTTGGGGATGGATTTTAGGGTGGGTGTTTCACTTTTGGACCGCCACCCGCTTCACTTCTTCACCGCCGTCTACAAGCTTTCCGACCGGCTTTATTCCCCCCATGGTTCGAACACAACTATTCTATCGGGAGCGGCTGCAAATTATTGAAATAAAATCTCTTGATTTGTTTCAGGGAGGACCACTGGTGTCCAGTTTGATGTCGTTGATTTAAAATGACTTAAAAGTCACTTAATTGCAAGATCATAGTCACTCTACTTCTATCCCCCTACAAACAAGGGCTTTAGCTGTATTCCGAGCAAGTTCTGCTGTCTCCACTTTTGTGAGCGTTTCGGCCGGTTTTTTGCCTCCCAGGCCAACACCTCGCCCAGAGCCAGGTACTCCAGCGCCGTGACCTGTAGCCGCTTGAAAATCTCGTACAGGCGCTCGGGGGGGCGCACCAGAAACTTGACATAAGCCACTAGCAAGTACCCGCACAACGCCACCCACACCTGAGTCATCACCGCATTGGCCATGGTTCCCAGAAAACTCTTGATCTTTAAGTGTTGTTTGACCCATTTGAAGAACAGTTCGATCTGCCAGCGAGCCTTATAGATAGCGGCCACCTCAGCCGCTGTCAGATGGAATAGGTTGGTCAAGAAGGCGTAGAACCGCTTGGTCTCCGGATCCCGGTAGCCGATACGGCGCAGTGGAGTACACAGACACTGCGCCGCAACCCCGGTCAGACGAATGACTTGATCCGATGTCACCGCCTGCTGTGGGTCCATCTGCCGCCGCTGCAGCACCCGGTAACGCGCGTTCCGTTTCTGCCGAGTCACGAAGTAGACCCCTTGGCGGTGCAACTGGTCAAACCAGTGGTACTCGACGTAGGCTCGGTCAAAGGTCAGGATGCTGTCCGGTTCGTAGCGCTGTCCTCGCGCCACTTCGATCTCATGCTGACGGCCCGGCGTCATCACACAAAAGCTGGGGATGTGACCCGCGTGATCCAGGATCAGATGCAATTTGATCGCCCCTTTGCGCTGGCGAAACTTCGCCCAGTCAAAGACTTTCAGGCACAGGTCGATCACCGTCGCATCTAGACTGTAGACCCGATGGGGGAAGGCGAAACCCTGAGCGGGTGCCTGACGCCGACAGCGCCGGTACAGGCAGAAAACAGCTCCCGGAAGATCTCCTGTGGGGTCGTTTGCGGTTGGCATCGGCCAGCGTGGAGCGGCTGACCGCCCCCAGCCCCACTTGCTGTAGCTTCCATCGCCCTGCATCTAACTTGTTTACCAGATCCCTCAGTGCTGTCCGGTTAACTGCCCGAAAAAAGGGCCACGAACTGCCCCCAACAGGACAATCTTCGTACCCCTTTGTCGCCTTGGTGTCGTTGCATGATCGTTCGAAACTCATTCCGCGGGATATGACCCAGCAGCTGATGCAGGACTGACGTATACTTTGCCATGGGGCTCTCCTTTGGTTCTTGGTGTTTCTAACCACCAAGAGTCTAACCAAGGAGGTGCCCCTCCCCCAAATCCAGTGTTAGAGTCGTAGGACCAAAAACAACCCACTTTTTCGACCATCGCCCAAAACCCACTCTACCTACGCCTTGCAGCTATACCCCGGAAAATAAACCGGACAGCACTGAGGGAGGACGTTTTCAACCCGAAGGAAGCGATGTTCGTTTTGCCTATTTTCAACTCGGCATACAGGCTATGGGCTGTCCGAATCAATCATACCGGACCCAGCTGGGCGAACCCCAGGCCATATCGCCATTTTCCTGGATTACGCGAACATAGTAGTAGGATTCGCCAGGGCTAATATTTCTGTCTTCGAATTCGAATGCTACCTCCACACTGCCTGGATGGAGGGTATGAACTGATTCCTCATTCTTGATGATGTCGATCTGCTTAATATTCTCCGTACCAGTCACCTTCACCGAGACACGTACTGGCGTCTGGCTTCGGAATATCTCTCCCATCAGGTGCTGGCCGTCGGAGCCATGATAGCGCACGTCCAGGAGGATGTTGGTGGTGGCAGCATAAGCCCTTCGTGACCGCGCTGCCTCGAGAAGACTCGGCAAGCTGAGTTCTTCAGCAATCAGGAATGCGTAACTGATGTGGGTCGAAATGTGATCCGACGAAGCGATAAATCCCAACTTATGGCCTTTGTCCAGCGCCTCCCACACGAACCCCTGCGGCCGATAGCTCACAGCACCGGGAACGGATGCTGCACGGGGAATGAGTTTTGAAGCATCGATAAAATCGCTCGACAGACGTTTGGGTTTGGGAGCTCCATCATATTCATAGGTGTCTCGCATGCCCTGGTAGATCTCTACCAGAGGCTCGACATCCGGATCATGATTACGCCAATCAGTTCCACTCCAGCGAGCGGTGGTGTGGGGAATCGAAAATCCACCGACCCGATGCAAGTAGGCGTACAGCTGTTCCGCTCCTTCCCACGCTGCTTGTTCCGACGGCGCGATCGGCAAAACACTGAGTCCACGCTTTGTGTAGAAAACGTTGCGGTGGCCATTCGGAAAGCCAACCGATCGCTCATAAGAGTAAAAGGCAGCGAAATGATCGGACCGGAAAATGTCGGCTATCTTTTGGGTGCGCCACCAGGCATAAGGTCGTTCCACCGTATCGTTGTGATCGGTTACCGCCAGAAAGTCCAAGTCGGCAGCATCTCGAGCATAACGGTACGCGTCCACCAGAGAGCCATCATGACCGCCGTCCGCTGAAATGTCGGTGTGCCTGTGCAGATCGCCGCGATAGATTCGATCCCGCATTCACCATATGGGGCCCGACATCTGCTTCCTTTAATCTATATAACTATCTATAAGTAAAGAAGATATGGAGAATAAATGGAGCAAGAAATGGCCGACCCCAAGGGTTAGCGTTTGAAGCTTGGTTTTAATAGTAGTTTAAAGCTGGAATTTCATGGTGCTAAGGTCACTTCGGATGCCGGGCTCCTCGCCTATCGGGGCCTGGATAAAGCCTTAGGTCTATTTGATCGTGTACCTTCCGTTGTTCAGGATCTGCGGACCGGGCGTAACATCCAGCACGACCTTCCGGCCTTGCTACGCCCCGGTAACGTGCACAGCGCGGATGGCTGGAAGGAGCTGCTGGAACCGATCGTAACTTGTTACGAGAAGAAAACCGTCCGCAAATACTTTCGCGGGGATGCCGCTTTCGCCAAGCCGGAGATCTTATGAATGCCTGGAGGAGAAGGGCTTCTTGTATGTCATCCGGCTTCCGGCCAATGAGGTGCTTCAGGCAAAGATTGAAACCCTGCTAACCCGGCCCGTGGGTTGCCCACCCAGAAAGCCCATCGTCTGGTTTGCCGATTTCAGCTATCCAGCCGCCAGTTGGGACCGGCCTCGTCGGGTCATTGCCAAGGTGGAGTGGCATCGCGGGGAACTCTTTCCGAGAGTCGGTTTCATCGTGACCCATCTGAGCGCACAAGCCTCCGGGTTGGTTCACTTTTACAATGGACGTGGCACGGCCGAGCAGTGGATCAAGAAAGGCAAGTATGCCTTGAACTGGACCCGGCTGTCCTGCCAACGCTTTGTCCCGAATCAGGTGAGGTTGGCCCTGTTTGTCTTGGCCTCTCGGATTGACCGCTTGAGATGGAGTACGGCTTAAGCGTCGAGTGTTTCTGACCAAGTGGGTGGAGAAGTGTCTCCGCTTATCGGATTTTGCCAAGATGACCTGGATAATCGAGGGATCAGAGGCCTTTTTCAGCCGACCCATGAGGGCAAACACTTGCTCCCTGGTCGGAGGGCTGATAGGTTTTGATTTCCACCACGGTGAGACCCGAAGAAGGTTCATCACAGGCTGATATGAGGAATGTCGGTCGATAGGTCTTGCTCTCTTTCTTGATCCTGTAAGCTCGAACTCTCTCGATATTCTCCTTTTCGTGTCGGTCAAAAAATCTGAGTGGCTTAGGCTGCTCATCTTGGTCTGGTTCTAACGCCAGAGGTCGAGAGGGCTCCAACGACTCCAGGAAGCCAATCTGCACTTCCGACTGAATCTCATGCCAGGCGTTGGTGCTCCTTCGATCCGTAGCCCACACCGCCCAGAGAATGCCCTCGCGATCCAAAGCGGCCGAAGCCAGCATGTCATTACGTCCCGGGCAATGGGGAAGCCTTACGGGTTCCGTCCAGGCCTGGCCATCGTAACGGGTAACATAGATTTCCCAGAGAAAACTGTAGAGAGGAGCGTGCGCCGGCGTATCTGGCGAGGCCGGATTCAGATGTCGCACGAACAGGACCGGATATCCACTAACATCAAGAACCAGATGGGGTAATTCCCACCGCTCCGCTGTGGGCAGCACCTCTGCTATATCGGCAATCGTGCGCAGTTGGCGACCCCTATCCAAACACTGCAGACGAACTCTTCGAGATTGATATAATTGAGTGGCAGGATCTGCTACCAAAAAGCCGGTATCTTTTCCCCAATTCATGCCGCTTTCATCCCAAGCGAGCCAGATGCGTCCTTCAGCGTCAATAACCAGAGTGGGGTGAGCTTCGAATCGAGGTGTATTAACAACTGCCTCCACTTGACCCCATTCTCCTTCACGGAAAATCCGCAGGTAGATATCGTAGCTACCAGAAGCATACCCATCCCAGGCTGCCGCAACCGTTCCCTCAGAACCAGTCGCCAGTACGGGCCACCAGTTGTTGCCCCCGGCAGAGACTCCATTGCTGAGCTGCCTTTCCTCAGACCAACTTGATCCATCAAAGCTCTTGAGCATAATCTGACTCACACCATCCAGAGTCCGTTGCCAGATCAGCCATAAGAGACCGTCGGAGCCCGTTGCGACTTGGTGGTAGCAGTCAGAACTCTCATCTTCAGTCAGTCGACCAGTTTTCAACCACCGGGATCCGTCATAGCGTCTTCCGTAAAGATCCCAGTTGCCCTTCACTTGTCCAGCCCAGATCACCCACAGATCTCCTGAACTGTCCTCCGCCAGAGATACGTGGAAAACATCCGCTCCTTTGGCTAAACTGGTTACCGAACTCCACTGACCTTGGCTCTTCCGTCTGACGCAGACCGAATCGGTTTCGCCGTCAAATTCTTGCCAGGCAACCCAGAGATCACCCTCGGACGACTGGAAAACGACTGGAAAATCCTGATAGCCGCTGGGATCTCTCGCTACGGCTGTCGCTGGTGGAATCCGTGTCACCTTTACGCCGCCATCCAGGAACAAAGTTGATTTCCCCGGAGGGAAATCTGCGGGTCTAAATTCAAAACTCCCCTCTGCCGTCTGCACGCCTAGCGGGGAGTCCATCCCCAGCCGAACATGAACCAGGATGGATGGATGCTTTAGGATCGGAGTAGCCTGCTGTTCTGAGCGGTTGATCCACTCGTCGGATGGCAGCCCACTCGGCCCCTCCCGGGTCCTGCAAAACCAGCTAGTCTCGCCGGCCATATAGTCAAACGGGTGTTCGGCCCTACTTTCTACTTCCTGCTCAAGAACATCTCGTGTTGGTGCTGCATAAAAATAGTCAGGTTCGACCACGGATTCCTGATCTTCTTCTACCAGCAACTGACCGTTCCAACTGGTTGGCTCGTTGTCCTTCAAGCCGAAAACGACACGAAAGCTTGCAAGTGGAAACTCGGGTTTTGCCACCCTCACAGCTTCCCCGCCGGCCTGATCCTGGCACTGGAAGCAGCCGCACAAGCCGATCAAACCAACACATACGGCAAGACAAAGTATCTGGGAGTAAAGCTGCTTGTTTTCTGATTTCCTTGCTGCTATGGATTGAACTGGTTTTGGAGGTTCGGGTCTCCCCTTGGCGAATGGTCAAAAATCTATCAGTCCTCCAACCAACGAACAAGGGTTTCCTGATGTTTCGGGTGAAGACAGCCCCTGACCCCCGAGTGAATCTAGGCTGCTAGGCTGTCATCTGTCTCAACGAATCGTTGGTGGACACATCAATTTCTGTGCGAAATGCTGACACTAATTGCTGACTCGGCTTGGATTGGTGTCTCGGCTCATTCCCTTCATCTCCTTTGATCCGGTATTGAACGCATTCCAGTTGGTGCCTCCATCCGTGCTTTTGATAACACCGTCGCCGGAGGTTCCCGCATAGAGGGTCTGGGGAGTGGTGGGGTCGATCGCCAGGCTCCGGATGAATCCGACTTCCGGCCCGACGGTCTGGACCCGCTGGGCCTGCATTCCAAAGTGAAAGCGCAGGCGCGA
>CBDBID010000030.1:0-43977 GCA_965205565.1 Acidobacteriota bacterium | reverse complement strand
GTTCTTTTAAGTCTAAAGAGGCTCGTTAGAAGCGACGGATTCGACACGCCGGCGCAGCAGGCAGGATTGGTGAAGGAATGTGATTTGCTGATCGAAGAGACATTGGTATCGTTGGGTCCGGTGCGGCGGCGGCTGTTTCGAAAGTTCCTTGGTTGGGCAAAGAACTTTGGCGCCTGCCGTGAAGAAGCACTCTTTTACATGGGTGCCGCATGGACGACGCTTCGGCGTCTCGCTCTCGAACTCGGGCGGCGACTGGTGGCAGTCGGAACGCTGACCAGTCCGGATGATGTGTTCTATCTTGAAGGGGCAGAGCTGGAAGCAGCCTGCTCAGCACGCGATGCAGGCGGGGCGCGCCCCGATCTCAAGCAGCAGGCCGAACAACAGCGAGAGCTTCGCGAGGCCCGCAAGAGACTGCATCCGCCGGGAATCATTCCGGTGGGCAGCCGCTGGAAGATTGGCCCCTTTGATATGTCTGTTTGGGAAACGCAAAAGCGGAATGCGGACGACGCTGAAACGCTAAGTGGTTTCGCGGTCAGCCCGGGCAAAGTTACCGGCGTGGCCACCGTCATCCGTTCCCCCGCCGACTTTCACGAAATGAAGCCCCACACGATTCTCGTGTGCCCGACCACAACGCCGGCCTGGACTCTGCTATTCGCGCAGGCCCTGGGACTGGTCACGGACATCGGCGGCGTTCTCGCGCATGGTTCGATCGTTGCTCGTGAGTACGGTATTCCAGCTGTCTTGGGGACCGGCAATGTGACCCGGCGCATCGTAAGTGGTCAGCGGATCACGGTCGATGGTGATGCCGGCACCGTCACGATCCTAGAGTAACACTGCTCACTGATTCCCTTTCACCGCTGCCGCCAATTGAATCCGCTCCTCACCTCACGTATCCTGCGGGAACCCTCGCAGTGCCAGTGGAATGGGAGGCCCGACCAGCCATGAGAAGCTGCCTCTTTGCCTACTTGTTGGTGCCGGTGATGTTGGCTTCCATGAATCAGGAGTCCGTCCGGCTGCAGAGCATCCTCCTGGAGCATCGAAAGGCCGCTGCCCGGGGCGAGCGGCAGTCTCGGTACATCATCGAGATCCTTCACAAATTCGGGACCCATGTTCCCCAGGATTACCCGGCGGCCGTGAGGCGATACCGAAGATTGGCCGAGGCCGGTCACCCAGACGCGCAGTTCCTTTTGGGGTCCCTCAGGACCCGATTCAAGCTTATCTGTGGTACAGCCTAGCCGCTTCCGAGACGGCAGGCGGGGACCGTGAGGCTGCGGTTCGACAGCGTTCGCAGATCGAAAACCAAATGACACGCCGGCAGCGCCAGGATGCCCGGCAACTGGCTCGAGCCAAAGGAGTAGCTTATCGCAAGGGGGAACCATCCGTGAACTGACTTCCGGTGGATCGTCGGCCCCGAAAGCGGCATCGGGTCATCAGACCCAGATCGATAGGATGGGATTGGCGTGTACGTCTAGTAAGGGAACTCATGAGCTGGGACAGTTGGCAGATTCTCGGGGGTGCGCATAAAGCTTCATCCCTGTCGGGCGGACTTGCGACAGCTACGGGTAAAGGCGGCGGAAAATTGGTGTTCGTCACATCCTGGTGCAGCCATCTCACGCCATTATCAGGCGCGAACTCCTGCAGATCGAAGGAAGCTGAACCGCTTGCTTCACCTCCACCGGCATGGCTTTCCGTTGCCGGAACCCGTACCCCAGTCTCAGGCCCTCGCCTAGAGGGTCGTCGTTAGTACCAGCGTTTGCCTTCTAGGCGGCACAGGAGGCGGAAACGTCGATGGCGCAGGCCAGGTGAGTCGGGGTAGTGTCTCAGGCCCTGATCCACTATTGCCAAAGCTTGGTTGAAAGTGCGTTTGCCGTGTTCCATGATTTTCGCGATCTCTTCGAAGACCTCGACCGGAGGGGATGCATCTTGGCGGATGACTTCTCGCCAGCAGTCCAAGGCCTGTTCGGTTTGTCCCAGTTTTTTCTTGACGGCGGCCAGTTGAAACCAGAAATCCGGCTGGCGAGAGTGAACCGGATTGTGCTGGCGAGCGTGCTCGAGAACGGCTTCGGCCCTCAGGTACTCCCCACGTCGGACGCAAAGTCGCGCTGCCGTCAGCGGTTCCCTCAGCACCCGGCAGTCGGGCTTTTCGATTGAGTGCACCATCAGGGTGAGCAAACTGACCAAGCTCATTAGGTCCAGGCGGTTGTGCTCGAAAATGCTTCCCAAAGCTCGAAAGCGTCCCGTGTGTATGAATTGAAAATAGGTTCGGGGAATCAGGTAAGAGGGGATGTCGGCTTCTCGAAAGATGTTCAGGAGCCGTCGCTCCAGCGTCTGCAGGGCGCAGTCCTCGAAAAGTCCCTTCCAGAGAGCCCGGCTGGGGTAAAGCAAATCCAAATGATGCAAACACCCAAAGGGTTCCGAGAGGCGTTGCAGGATGAAGCGATTGGAGAGCAGATTCAAGTCATAGCCTTTTCCGTTAAAGGAAATCAGGAATCGGAAATCCTTTTTCGAACGATCTCTCAGCAGGGTTCCCACCTCTTCCAGCAGGGCCCTTTCGGAATGCAGGTCCGGCAAGAAAAATTGCAGCAATCGAAAGCGGTCCTGCTCGAAGTAACCGAGACCGATGAGAAACACGTAAGTTCCCGCTCCTCCGTCCAGGCCGGTCGTCTCCGTGTCCAGGAACAGGCATTGTTCGGGGTCAAAATGAGTGAAGGCAGGATGGCCGGCCAGAAGGGAGAGGCAATCCCGATCGATCTCATGGATCTCCCGGAAAGGATAGCCACCGTGGTGGTGTGCATCGGGATGGGATTTTTCCACGCACAAAATCCGTCCTGAAGAACGGTGCCGCCACTCTCCTTCGAGGAAAGCCGCCAGGGAGGAGGGGTGTCTTCTCGATTCCGTCCGCTCGAGGCGGGCTCGAAAGTCTTCCCGGGAGGGCACGTCTTCGAAGATGCGGTGGAGTCTTTCACGAAGCTGGGGGGCTGCTTTGGGCATGCTTACGAAGCCAGTCTGCCAGCGTCGGCTTGTTCGGGGAGCAGTTTTGAGAGCAACTGCAGGGCCAGCTGTTTGACGGGGTAACCAGTAGGCTGGACAGGACCGACACAAGATGGGCAACCACTCGGGCATCCGCAACCCTGGATCAGGTCCAGAGTTTGTCGCAGTAAGGTCTCATGGCACCCAAAAAGTTTCTCCGAGAAGCCGACTCCGCCGGGGCATTTTTCGTACAGGAACACAGTAGGGTTGAAACCCTCGTCGGACCCAACTTCGGAACCGTCGCCGATCGCATAGGACCCGAGTTCCTCCTGACCCGGCCGGGCAAACCAGCGAGCCGAACGATCCCCCACACTGCGGCCCAAATCGCGGACATCACACATCAGCACCAGGGTGGCCACATGCTGGAGTGCATAGCTGATTCCCAGTAGGCCGGAAACCATCTGGCTCCGGCTGAAACCGAGGGTCAAAAACCGAGACTCCGGTAGCGTAAACCAGTAGGCCGAGGTGTGGAAATCCCGGGTGGGAAGCTCGATTTTCCCGTATCCCAGATTCTCTCCCGTGTAGAACTGGATTTTCTTGAATCCCGGTACCTGGCTCACCAGATGTACTTCGCCGTGAGCGACATCCGAGGGGCCCGCCGTTTTCTGGTCGTCCCCCCGCAAGATCCGGAGGGTGGACTCGGTAATGGCTTCCGTATAGTGGTCCACCTGAACTTCGCGGACATAGGCCTTGCGGCCGCTGTAGTCGAGGGACTCCACCTGGTATTGCCGGGCGTCACATAGATAGATGGCTTGCTCGTGGATCAATTCCGGAGCGCTTTCAAAGTCGACTTCGGCGATGACGCGGTTCTGGTCGCCCCGATCGATCACCACGAAGTTTTCAGCCGAGATGTTGCGAAGGCGGATCGACTCGGCCGGGTAGGACTCATCCGTCCAGTACCAGACCTCACCGGCCCGGTGTAGCACCCGTTTTTCGGCTAGGAAATTCAATATCTCCTCCAGGTCCTCACGGCCGAAGGACTCTCCCTGCCGAAAGGGAAGCTCAAACGCAGCACACTTGATATGGCTCAACAGGATGTGGAGATTGTCGGGGTGGATGAGTCCGTTCTCCGGAGATCGCTCCAGAAAGTAGTCCGGATGGCTGATGATAAACTGGTCGATGGGAAAATTGCGAGCCACCAGGACCACAGCGGCGCGGCCACCCCGGCGCCCGGCGCGGCCGGCTTGCTGCCAGGTGCTGGCTACGGTTCCCGGATATCCCACCAGAATGCTGGCGTCCAAGCCCCCCACGTCGATTCCCAGCTCCAAGGCGTTTGTGCTGACCACCGCTTGGATTGCACCTTTTTGAAGCTGTCGTTCAATTTCTCTTCGGGTACCGGGCAGATAGCCGCCTCGATAGCCCCGGATTTTGTCCTGATCCGAGGGATGGCGCCCGGACAGATCCTTCAGGTAACGAGTCAGGACCTCGACCGTAACCCGGCTGGGAGCAAATAGGATGGTCTGTACGCCGTTGCGAAGAAACGATCGGGCGATGCGTCGAGCTGCGGAAATGCTGCTGGCACGCAGACCTAGTTGGGGATTGACCAAGGGTGGGTTGTAAAAAACCAGATCCTTTCTGGAACGGGGTGCGCCGTTGCCTTCGATCAGTTGAATGTCTGCCTCGAGCAGACGCTGAGCCAGTTGCCGCGGATTGGCGATGGTAGCCGAGGCGCACAGAAACTGCGGGCAGGAGTCGTAAAAGGAGGCGATGCGTTTGAGGCGCCGAAATACGTTGGCCACGTGACTTCCGAAAATCCCGCGGTAGGTGTGCAGTTCGTCCACCACGATGTAGCGCAGATTCTGAAAAAGTTCGATCCACTTGGGATGGTGCGGGAGTATGGAAGTGTGGAGCATGTCGGGGTTGGACAGGACGATGCGGGCGTCCCGCCGGATCTTCCTGCGGGCGTCGCCAGGCGTATCCCCATCGTAGGTGTGGACCCCCAGCGTCACCTCCGTTCCGTTGAGCAATCCTCGCAATTTGAACATCTGGTCATGGGCCAGAGCTTTGGTCGGAAACAGGTAAAGCGCTCGGCTCTGGGGATCCTTCAACAACTGGTGTAAGACCGGTAGGTTGTAGCAGAGGCTCTTTCCCGAGGCAGTCGGCGTGACCACGACTAGATGGTGCCCCTGGACTCCCAGCTGGAAGGCTTCCCCCTGGTGTGAGTAGAGTTTCTGAACGCCGCTTCGCTCCAGGGCTTTTCTGAACTCCGGGGAGATGGAGCTGGGCATGGGGACGAAAGAGCCGGGCTGGGGCTCGATGCGAACCCAGGCCGTGACCTCGCCTTTCTTGTGGAGTTTTTCCAAATCTCGAAGGGCTGCCTCAATGGACATGGTGCCTACGTCTAACTTCTTTAAATGCGCAGTGTTGCATCGTATCAGGGGGTGCTGACACAAGAACCTCCGGCCGCTGTGGAATCGGATCGGGACCTGGCGGCGCGCCAAAATGCCTCAGCCAACCCACGACCCTTCTTCACGAATCGGTCTCCCAATGCGACACAGAGACCGGGTTGCCGGTTGCTAGATGGGACCCTCCGGACTAGAGACTTGCCTAGAAAGAAGGGAACCCTCTATGATCCACTTTGGAATGGCAGTGACGCTGACCCGAACCGCCGCCACCTGTTTGATCGCCTGGCTGATCCCCGGTGGAGGCCACGTCTTTTTGCGGAAGTGGTTCCAGGGATCGCTGTTCCTTTTTGTCGTCCTGGCGCTGTTTGGATTGGGATTGGCCCAGGATGGAGAGCTCTTCGGCTGGGGACCCGGGCTTTTCGGCTTTCTCAAGTTCTTCGCCGACATAAGTATCGGGCTTCCCTACTTGATTGGGAAAGCGGCTGGTTGGGGCGTCGGAAACGTGCACGCCTACGGATATGAGTACGGGAACACGTTCCTTTACACGTCCGGGCTATTGAATATGCTGCTGGTGGTGGATGCCTTCGATATCGCCCAGGGAAGGAAGCGATGAACCATCTGCTGGGTTTGGTGATCCTTTCTCTTTGCGTGGCGGCTGTTTTCGCCTTCATCAGTCGAGACACCCGCAAGACAAGGGTGCGCTACTTTCTGACTCTGCTGGGCTACATGATCTCGGGATCGGTTCTGGCGGCTTGGATGATGTACCAGATTCCCTGGTAAGGAGAGCTACCCAGGTGGGCCGATCCGTTGGGTGGAAAGAGACTCCGGCTCTCGTTCATGTTGTCCCAGCGGTGCTATGTGCGGCCGCTATCTTTGCTCTGTCTCATGTGAGCTATCCGCCCGGCTCCGGGATGGTTCCGGATTATCTGGCCCACTTTTTTGAGTACGCTTTCTTCGCTGTCACTCTGATCTGGGCCGTAACTTGGGGTGGGAAAAACTCCCTCATGCCCAGCCGAACCATCCTGGTTTGGTTGATCGCAGTAGCCTGGGGCGCTCTGGACGAGCTGCACCAGAGTTTCGTTCCCTACCGGGAAGTGTCCTTAGCAGACTTTATAGCCGACTCCCTCGGCGCCGGGTTCTCCGTTCTCTTGATCTATTCCTGGATGCTGGTTCGGCGAAAAAGATCAGGAACCAGCTGGGTCCGGTAAAAGTAGGAATGAGATGGCCCTCAAGGATTACCAGAAGCGCCGCGACTTTGAGGTGACACTGGAGCCGGAAGGGAAACAGACCGACTCTTCCCGGTCCCGATTCGTGATCCAGAAGCACCGCGCACGGCAGCTGCACTACGATCTCCGCCTGGAGATGGAGGGTGTGCTGCGCTCCTGGGCAGTGCCCAAGGGGCCATCCCTCGATCCCGACGAGAAAAGGCTAGCGGTCCAGGTGGAAGACCATCCTCTGGAGTATGGTGATTTCGAAGGGGTGATCCCGACGGGCCAGTACGGTGCCGGAAAGGTGATCGTTTGGGACCGGGGAACCTACCAGTGCCTGGGGCAGGAGACCGATCCCGGCCGAGCCTGGAAAAAGGGTCTTCTGGATCTGCGGCTCGAAGGTCAAAAATTGAAGGGCATGTGGGTCCTGGTCCGAACCGGCCGAGGAGGGAAGCAGTGGTTGTGGATCAAGAAGCAAGACCCCTATGCCGCCGCCGGCGATGACATCATCGGTGAGCAACCTCTTTCGGTAATCTCCGGTCTTGACGTGGAGGAAATCGACGAGAATCCACCCGAGATCTGGCTCACTCCGGTTCGCAGGTTGTTGCAGGAACTGGAGATCGACTCGCAGGAAATCTCCCAACCGTTCCCACCCATGCGAGCCACGCTGGTGGATCAAATCCCCAAGGGATCCGGCTGGATCTACGAGTTGAAATACGATGGTGTGAGGGCTCTGGCCGTAAAAAAAAAGGCCGGATTCAACTTTTCTCTCGCAATCTGAAGCCGCTTCATCGGCAGTTCCCCGAGATCGCTGAAGTTCCGGAAAGGATTCCCGCCGGCGAGTTCTGGCTGGGTGGAGAGATCGCTGCCCTCGATCCGCAGGGACGTCCCCGCTTCCAACTTCTGCAACATCGGCTGGGACGCTCGCGAGTTGTCCAGGAGGGGTCCGATCAAAGGCCGATCGGCTATTTCGTGTTCGATCTTCTGGGTTGTGAAGGATACGACCTACGGGGCGTAACCCTGGCCGAGCGAAAGAAAACCTTGCGCACCTTGCTGCCTCGGTCCGAACGGGTCCGCTATGTGGACAGTCTGAGCGAGCAGGGTGAGGCATTCTTTCGGCAAGTCTGTCAAGAGGATCTGGAGGGGATCGTTGCCAAGGACCTCAACAGCACCTATCGAAGCGGCCAGCGCTCGCGGCGATGGTTGAAGATCAAGTGCCGCCGAGAGCTACCGGATTCGACCTCCGAAAACAATCCGCAGGTCGGCGATTTTCCCTATTCTTTTCTCTCCAACCCGGACAAGGTGTTCTGGCCTCAGCAAGGATATACGAAAGCCGATCTGCTGGTGACCTATCTTCAGGACCGCCCCATGGTTCTGGAGCGGTTTCCGGACGGGATCGAGGGAAAGAGCTTTTACCAGAAAAATGCTCCCGAATTTCTTCCGGACTGGATTCCAACCCTGCCGGTGCGTTCGGATTCGGCGCACCGAACCATTCATTTCATCCTGTGTAACGACCGGGATACGCTGGTCTATCTGGCCAATCTGGCCTGCATTTCTATGCATCCCTGGAGCAGCCGTGCGGGGAATCTGGACTGCCCCGACTTTATGATCGTCGACCTGGACCCGGACGAGAAGGTGCCCTTTTCAACGGTCTACCGAGTAGCGCATCGAGTGCGGGAAGTTTTGGGTCGTGCGGAACTCCCTTCCTACCCCAAGACGTCCGGAGCCACGGGAATCCACATCCTGGTTCCACTCGAGCCCAAGTACAGCTACGAGGAAGTGCGCACCTTCGCGGAAATCGTGGCGCGATTGAGCGCGTCTGCGATACCGAAGGCTATGGCCGAGCGCAGCATGAAAAAGCGCCGTGGAAAGGTCTACATCGACTTTCTGCAAAACGGACGGGGCAAGACCATTGTGAGTCCCTACTGCGTCCGCCCGGTAGCTGCCGCCAGCGTTTCCATGCCGCTGGATTGGGAAGAAGTCACGCCCCGACTGCGCCCCGAGGCATTCCATATCAAGAACGCGTTTCGGCGTCTGGAAAGAAGAGGGGATCTATGGGAGGGTTTGTTTCGGAATCGACAGTCCTTGAACCGGGCTCTTCAAAAATTCGAGGACTCCTGGGGAGGCTCTTCCCGATGACCTTGACCCACCCTCCGCGCCTCGCACCGGGAGCTCATCCTTGGCTCGCTGCCAACATGGTGCTCAAGTACTTCCAGCTTGCCCTCTCCCGGCAACCTTTCCCCGAAGGAGTCTCCCCGTAGTGCCAGGATCCGAGTTGATATGGCTGCTGGCCGCGTATGTGGTTTTGTTGATCCATCACGCTTCGGCTGGGAAGAAGGAAACCCACAACCTGGCGGATTTCTATGTCGGAGGACGAGCCATGGGAGGAGTGGCCGTGGGGCTTTCCTTCTTCGCCACCTTTAGCAGCACGAATTCCTTCGTGGGTTTTGCGGGCAAGAGCTATTTCTACGGACTACCGTGGCTGTTGTTGACTCCATTTCTGGTGCTTGCCTGCCTGATTTCCTGGATCTTTGTGGCCCCTCGTCTGCAACGATTTACCGCCCAGCTGGATTCACTGACCTTGTCGGATTTTTTCGGCGTCCGGTTCGGAAGCCGGTCCGGACGCCTGCAGACGGCTCTGCTGGTTCTTTTCGCGAGCTTTCTTTACATGACGGCCATCTTCAAAGGGATCGGCAATCTTCTAGAAGTCTTTCTGGGTGTTCCCTACTGGGTGGCTATTCTGCTGGTCTTTGTTATCGTCATGCTTTATACGGCGGTCGGCGGATTTATTTCGGTGGTGAAGACCGACATGGTGCAGGGCGTGCTGCTGATCGTGGCGGCTGTGATCCTGTTCTCCGGTGCTGTGCAAGCGGCGGGGGGAATCGGGGCTATTGGGGTAACTGCGACAGCCGCCCAGTCGTCCTCCGCGAATGCTGTGCCTCCCCTCCCCATTCTCCTGGGTATTTTCTTTGCCGGTTCGGTGAAGTTCTTGGTCGAGCCCCGGCAGTTGTCGCGTTTCTTTGCGTTGCGCGACGCTCGAGCTATCCGGCAGGGCATGTGGATCTCGACCCTGGCCATGCTGTTGGTCTATTCCCTGTTGCTTCCCATCGGCCTGTATGCCCGAGAGATGATGCCTGACGGGATTCAGGACAGCGATCTAGTGGTTCCAACGTTGCTAACCTCGGGCATTTTTTCGCCCTTCGTACGCTCCTTTCTACTGGTGGCGATGGTGGCCGCCGCCATGTCTTCTCTGGACAGCGTGTTGCTGGTCACGGCGTCCACCTGCCAGCGCGACGTGGTGGGGCTCTGGAAGCGGGATCTCCCCGAGCGTCGGGCGCTGCGACAGACCCGGTTTTACGTGGTGGTTTTCGCCCTGGTCACGACCCTGATCGCACTGAATCCGCCGGGCGGCATTGTCTCTCTGACTATCTTCTCCGGAAGTCTTTATGCCGCCTGCTTTCTTGCTCCTCTGGTGCTGGGCCTTTTCTGGTGGCGAGGAAACGGTCAATCTTTAACGGCTTCCTACGCGGCGGGGCTGGCGGGACTCTTTTTGTGGAAGCCGCTAGGAGGACCGGCTCTGGTTCACGAAGTCTTTCCGGCCCTGCTCTTGTCCAGCGCCGCGTACGCCGTGGTGGCGCTCCGGACCCCCTCCAGCCCCAATCCAAGAGTCCAGCAGTTGTTCCGGGCCTACCAACGGCCCGCAAACAGGGAGCGCTAAGTGCTCCCTTCCATAAATACGGTGGTGTTTGCGGAGGGAGCTTGGGAGGTGAGGTCGAGGAAGTCCAATGGAAGCATGGGCTGGACTTCGGTCCGCGGGTTTGGCATCACGGTCCACAGGAACTCGACACCAAAGGACGGTGCGCGAAGAACACGATGATCCGGCTGGTTGGTGGCTCATGAAACCGCAATCCTTCGAATTCAGGAAGGTCACGCCCGCTTGTGGCGCCGAGGTGAGAGGGATCGACCTGGCAAGGCCGCTCGACGAGGGCTCGGTAGCGACGCTCACGGCGGCGCTTGCCGAGCATTGCGTGCTGTTCTTCCAGGATCAGCAGTTGACGCCAGAAAGACAGAAGGCGCTGGGTCGCTATTTCGGTGATCTGCACATCCATCCAGCCTGGCCCCGGCTGGTAGATGGTCATCCGGAAGTCATGGAAATCTACACCGACGAGAATACCCAGCGGGTGGCCGGCGAGGACTGGCACTCGGATGTCTCCTGCGACTCAGAACCACCGCTGGGCACGATTCTTCACATGCGGGAAGTACCTCCGGAGGGTGGCGATACGTTATTTGCCAACATGTTTGCCGTCTTCGAATCACTGTCATCGCGGATGCAGCGCTTCCTGGAGGGCTTGCACGCCCTGCACGATGGGGAATATGTGTATCGCGGTCGCTACCGAGGCATGGACGAAGAAGCCAAGACATACCTGCGATCGGAACATCCAGCGGTGTGCACCCATCCGGTCAATCATCGCAGGGCGCTGTTCGTGAACCGCATCTTCACCACGCAGATCGTCGAACTCGCCAAAGGTGAGAGCGCCGCGGTTCTCCAAACGCTTTTTGGGCGGATCGAGCAGCCGGAGTTTCAGTGCCGCTTCCGCTGGCGGCCGGGCTCAGTCGCCTTCTGGGACAATCGTTGTGTCCAGCACCACGCCTTGTGGGATTACTATCCACATCGTCGGCGTGGACTGCGGGTCACGATCAAGGGCGAGGCCCCCTACTTCTGCTCCTGACCCGGAGAGGTGTCTAATTTTTGTGCCTGATTCCGGTTCCGGCCGGCCCGCCTCGCTAACGTTTGTTCATTTTACACAGGCCTCCTTCACCCGTTGCATGAAGCGGACCTTCAGGCCATCTCTACCACTGAGGGCTTCCAAGCCGCTCTGAGTGAAGACCAATCCCAGAACTTCGCGCTGGGGATCGATCCAGGCAAAGGTACCTGATCGGGTCGGCGGGCGAACCCATCGCTCAACCGACACAGAGAGACTTTTAGACGCCTTACAAGCAGGAGTGAATCGTTAGACGTCAGTGGTTTGGGCGCAAAGGGGGAACCAAGGAAAGACAGATTTGGCACCGTCATTGACAGGGCCTGTTACGCCCCTGTCTAATCGACTTTCGAAACACCGTGCGATTTTTCGTTCTCTTCTTACTGGTCGTTCTCGGCACGTGCCGGCCCGGAAGTCTGTCGGGCAGTTCGGAGGCGGATTACGGGCGGTTGCGCGAGCAGATGGTGGCTACTCAACTGCAGGCGCGCGACATTCACGACCCCAGGGTTCTGGCGGCGACCCGTAAAGTACCTCGACATCTATTCGTGCCCGAGCTGGTTCGAGCCTATGCTTACGAAGATACCCCTCTCCCCATTGGGGAAGGTCAGACCATTTCCCAACCCTACATGGTGGCGCTGATGACCCAGGCGGCCCGTCCGGAGCCGGAGGATCTGGCACTGGAAATCGGCACTGGCTCTGGGTATCAGGCAGCGGTTCTTGCCGAAATTGTTAGCGAGGTTTACAGCATTGAAATCGTTCCGGAGCTGGCCCGCCGATCCCGCCAACTTCTTCGAGAACTCGACTACAGCAATCTATTTGTGCGGGAAGGGGATGGTTATCGGGGCTGGCCTGAGAAGGCACCCTTCGACATCATTCTCATCACCGCGGCGGCTCCCAGGGTACCGAAACCGCTGACAGATCAGCTAACGGAAGGGGGTCGGCTGGTGCTACCCATGGGTGCCGTCGATGCGGTACAGGTCCTGACCCTGATCACCAAGAAGGAAGGCCGACTGGAACGGGCCACGATCACCGGCGTTCGTTTTGTCCCCATGACTGGCCGCATCCAGCGGGAGTAGGGCCAAGGTTGGCCCGACGGGCTCAGCTTCCGGGTCGCTTTGAGGAATAGTATCGGTAGAAGGGCAGGGCCGCACTCAGCGTCAAGAGTCCGGCAGTCGCCTCATAGGGGTGAGCCAGGACGGCGCTGGCTAGCGCCAGCAAGCTGGTCAGGAGGAAAACCGAAGGCAGCAGGCGGTAGAGTGTCCACCTCCAGACTCGTCCGAGCGGTGGATCAACCAGGAAAAGAGTTGAAGCCGTGAGACTGGAGAAAAAGATCAGAACCATCCCGGAGTACAGGAGAATCTGATAAAGGTTTCCGACGGCCACCAGTATCAGGGCGACTGCCGCCTGAAACCAGGTGGCCCGGACGGGAAGTTTTCGCCTCCTGTCCACCACGGCCAGCCAGGTTGACCAGATTCACCCCGCCACTCCCCAATACAGCTCTGGCCGCAACGTTGGCGACAGCGATTTCGCCCTTCAGGACTGCAAAAGGGGTGGAACCAAAATACGCCAGGTTCACGAGCAGATAAACCACCATTGCGACACCCGTTCCCAGCATCAGTGCGACCGGAATGTTGCGGGTTGGCGATCCAATTTCCTCACCCACGTAGACGGCTGCGTTCCAGCCACTGTAGGCAAACATCACCAGAACCACGGCCGAACCCAGGGCCCAGGGATCGATCTGTAACGCCGAAGTTTGCAGCAGAGGTTGTAAATGATTGCCGAAGGATGATCGGTACAGAACCACCCCGACGAAACCGCAGAGTAATCCGAGGTTGAGCAGCGTAATGGCGAGATGAAACCAGGCTCCGAACCGAAGACCCAGGGATAGCAACAGAGTAAGTGCGGCCAGCGTTCCTACGGCCAACAGTTTTTCAACCAGGGGTGTCGCCCCAGGATTCCACCCCAACAGGGGGCTCAAATAATGAGCCAGACCCAAGGCGCCGGCCGCCAGAGGTGCCGAGAAACCGATCCACAGCGAGGCCCACCCGGAAAGAAAAGCTGCCAACGGTCCGAATTGGGGATATAAGAAAGCATACTCTCCTCCCGCTCTGGGGATCTGGGCTCCCAGCAGCGAGTAACAAATGGCCCCCACCGCAGCAAGCAATCCTCCCAGCGCCCAGATACCGATCAGCCATGGTGTAGGCCCCAGTTCGGCGGCGATCAGACCGGAGGTCGTGAAGATTCCGATGCCGATGATGTTGCCGATCACCAGGGAGGTCGCGGAAAGGAGCCCGATCTCTCGGAAGAGTTTCACACCCAGAAGTATAAGGGGAAGCTGGAAGAGAGTTTGGGCCGAAGGTACTTATCCAGCCACGGTTTGTGCAGTGGGCTGCTCCTCTTTCAGGATTCCAGCGAAAGCCTCCGCGGTCTGCTCGATATCCTTCATCGAGTGGGCGGTGGAGACCCAACCTCCACTACCCGGTAGATCCATGCCACGGTTGAGCATGGCCCGGCGAAAACGGGACGCTTGGGGGCTTCGGGCGAAATCTCTCAGGGCTGCGTCGGAGGGAGTTCCGGCGTCGGCCGCAGCGCCGAGACAGACATGGAACCAGGAGGTTTCACCGTAAACCCAGGCATTCACGCCCACCTGTTGAGCCGTCTCGGTCAGCGCCTGGCGCAACTGTTTGGCCTTGCCGTTGGCCTCTCTCTGGGCCGTTCCATCCCGCAGCCTTTCCAGCATGGCGATGCCGGCAACGGCCGATAGGGGGTTGGCGTTGTAAGTGCCCTGCTGCAGTACCCTTTGGTTGCGGTTCCAGGAAGCGTCGTCATCCCGGTGGGCCAGGTAATCTATGACTCGGCTGTGTCCCGCCACAGCGGCGCCGGGTAGACCCCCCGCCACGATCTTGCCCAGGATACACAGGTCCGGAGTCACTCCCGTATGACTCTGAGCTCCGCCGGGGCCGTAGCGGAAGCCGGTCACCACCTCGTCAAAGATCAGGACGACCTCGAACTGATTCGCGAGCTCCCGCAGTCCTTCCAGAAAACCGGCGGCCACCGGTACGGTCCCCCATTGGCTACCCGTGGGTTCCAGGATGACAGCGGCCACGTCGGAGTTGGCTTTTAACGCTCGCTCGACCTGATCCAGATTGTTGAAGGGAACTTGAAGTACGCTCTGGGCAACAACGGAGGGTATGCCGGCCGAACTGGGCACCTCGTAAGGTTCGAGGTAACCGCTCATACCGTAATCGTGCCAACCGTGAAAATGGCCGTTGAACTTAATGATCTTGTCCTTGCCCGTAGCGGCCCGAGCCAAGCGGAAGGCGAGCGATGCGGCTTCGGTTCCCGTCATCGTAAAACGCACGCGCTCCGCGCAGGGAACCAGTTCGCAGATCAGCTCTGCCCAGCGGACCTCCAGTTCGTGGCAAGCGCCATAATGGGTGCCCTGATCCAGCTGTTCCCGAGCGACCTCGATGAGCTGGGGATCACAGTGGCCGAAGAGCAGAGATCCGTGACCGATCCAATAGTCAATGTATCGTCGATCATCGGCGTCCCACTTATGGGCGCCCCTCGCCCTTTTGACGAAGATCGGAAAAGGCTCCATGCGGCGGGAATCGTGGGTGATCCCCCCGGCGATGACTTTCCGAGCCCGTGTGTACAGATTTGCTGAGGCCGGATGGATTTCGCTGTAGCGTTTCGATTCACTGTCTTGCATAGTCCATACCTCCACAGAACACTTGAGGCGTTCAGAACCCTACATTATAGCTTGCGTCCTGGAGTGGGATCAAGGAAGCTTGCCCCGCTTTCGGAATTTGGATGTGCTTGTGACCCCCGAGAGCCTCTCTGGTAAAGTGGGGACTTTCAGAGGGAGCTAGCAGAAAGCGGGAAAGGACGCCTACACCTGCTCGATGTGGGCCGCCTGGTACGGCCGTGAGGAGGCCGTTCGAGCCTCGGTTAGAAACGTGGCCGATCTCAATCTGAAGAGTGCGGCCGCCGTGGCCTCTTTTGGGATGATTCTTCGAGAGTCCCCCCATCGAGGGAATGCCAGTTTTGAAAAGGTTTTGGAGCTGGCTCGAGGGGCTCTGGGAAAGGATCGGGCCGGATATCGGGGCGAGTTCGTAGATCTGGTTCGAAAGGCGGAGTGGTTGCAAAAGAATCCCGACTTGAATCCGGAGCGTTAGAGGGACAACGCTCTCAGCGGCGTCGCGTCTTCGGAGCACGTTGCACCTTGGCTTCGATCAAGCCAGAATAACAGCGGCGAGTCACGAGCTTGAGAGCGTGGGCGAGGGTTCCCAGGGTTGGGGACCCGTCACGCCAACCGGACCCAGCAGGCAGCGTCGCTGAGGATACTCCGGGGAGATCTCGGCCGTGGAGGTAGCATGAGGATGGCAGCGCGGCCTTCCAGTACGTACATCCGCATCGAATTGGGTGACCTGTCGCTGCGGGCTACCCTCAACCACACCGAAACCGGCCTCCTAGTGTGCGACAAAGTGCCTTTTTCGTCTCGCGTCAACCGGTGGGGAGATGAAATCTACTTCACGGTTCCGATCACGGCGGAGTTGGAAGAAGGGGCCAGTGACGTGGTGGAAAGGGGTGAGATCTGCTTTTGGCCGCCAGGTCGGGCCATGGCGCTCTTCTTCGGACCGACTCCAGCCAGCGTCGCCGGGGAATGTCGGGCCGCCAGTCCGGTCAACGTGTTTGGCCGGGTCGATGAGGATCCTTCCGAGCTCAGCGGCGTAAGGGCTGGCGAGCGGGTGGTGATTCGCCTGGATGAGGGCGATGCCTGAACTCCCCGAAGTGGAGACCATCCGCCGGGGACTCATCAAACAAGGGGTCTGCGGGCGCACCATAGCGGGACTGACCGTGGGTGATCCTCGCATCTTTCAGGTTGATCCCATGCGGCTCGAGGAAGCCCTGCCCGGGCAGAAAATCCTGCAGCTGGATCGCCGGGGCAAGTTCCTGGTCTTCGATCTGGAGCGCAGCCGGTTGATCTTTCATCTGGGGATGACCGGGCAGGTCACCTTACGCGATCCGGAGCGGGCGGATGACCCGGATTTCCGCCGCCACCCAGTGACCGGCCTTCAGAGGGCTCGGCAGCACGCTCCCGATCAGCACACCCATCTTCAGATTCATCTGCAGGACGGCAGCTCGATCCTGTTTCGCGATGTCCGCAAATTCGGCAAGATCTACCTGTGTCCTTTGGACCGGGAGGGAGCTGACGCGGTGTTTTCGCGACTGGGCCTGGAACCTTTCACCTCCGAATACACACTGGACCGCTTTATGGACGGTTTTCAGAATCGGAAGCTGCGCATCAAATCCCTGCTGCTGGACCAGAAATTCGTGGCCGGAATCGGGAATATCTATGCGGATGAAGCCCTCTATGAGGCGGGATTGCATCCGGCTCGTACCGTGCGTTCGTTGCGCCGCTATGAGAAGGAGAGACTCTTTCTGGCCATTCCTAAAGTTCTGGCACGGGGCATAGCCTATGGCGGAACCAGCTTACGAGATTACGTGAATGCCGAAGGGGAGCAGGGTAAACATCAGGACCAGTTACAGGTGTATGGACGCTCCGGTCTGGCGTGCCGGAAATGTGGCTCCATCGTCCACAAAATCGTGTTGAGTCAACGAAGCACACACTTCTGCCCGACCTGCCAGATGCGCCGGCTAAGAGCTAAGAACTCGGGCTAGCTTTAGCGGTTCGACAGAGCGTTGTATTGCTCGCACAACCGCTGCAGAGCCGCTTCCCTTTGCTGCTGGCCGGCCCACCTCTCCACTCTTTCCTTGAGCCATTCCACAGCCTGTTGGTTGGGGGTTCGATTTGCCCCGGTCGCCGCTGCCTGTAGCTGTTCCAGAATCCCGTCCGGCAGGTTTTAGATCGTGAAAGTTGCCGTCGGGTTCTGCGTCCCCCTTCATCAGGTGGACCGTGTCGGCCGACTAGTTTAGGAGCCTGTTAGTGAATGCGGATTTCGGGGATCAGCAGCCAGGGTGCGGGAGTCGCCAGGCTCTTCATCTCCCGTTGCAACCATCGCAGGGGAGAAGGGGGAGCGCCCAGGTTCCAGAGATCCTCGCTCAGAAGGGCTTCCCAGAGCGCCTTGGGTTTGGGGTAGAGTACCAGCTCGATCTGTTCCTCTTCCCCTATATCCAGGATCTCCTTCATGTGCTCGACGGCGGAACGCAGCCCTCCCAATTCGTCGACCAGGCCAAGGTCCAGGGCCTGGGAGCCAGTATAAATTCGCCCCCGAGCCTTCTTCTCCAACTCTTCCGACTCCTGGTTGCGACCCTCAGCCGCTCTCTCGACGAATCTCGTATAGATGCGCTCCATCCACGACTCTACCTGTTCTTTCTGGGCCTCGGTGAGAGAAGCGAAAGGGGAAAGAATGTCCGCATTGGGGGACGTCTTGACCCGTTCGACATCCACCCCCAGCCAGTCATACAAGCCCGTCACGTCGAATTTTCCGAAGATCACTCCGATCGACCCCGTGATGGTGGAAGGCTGGCTGATGATGCGGTGGGCTCCCATGGAGATGTAGTACCCGCCTGAGCCAGCGACGCCGGACATCGAGACCACAACCGGCTTTCCGGTTTCCTCCAGCAGCCGCACTTCCCGCCAGATCATATCGGACCCGACGGCTGAGCCTCCCGGACTGTCCACACGGAAGATCACCCCCTTGATGTCATCGTCCTTGCGGATCTTCCGGAGGTGCGAGGAAACGGTAATGCCCCCGATGACGCCTGCCAGAGGCTCGCTCCTGCCGGAGGTGATGCCGCCGATTCCGCCCAGCAGGGCCACCTTGTGACGCGACTTCACCCGGAACTTGTCGCGAACGCTTGCCAGGTATGGGGCCGCTGCGATGCTGCGATACTCCTCGTCGCCTTCCTCTCCCACCTCGAGTTCCTTCTCGAGATCGTCTTTATAGCCCAGTCGATCCACCAGATTTTCTTGCACGGCGACATCCCCCTGCGCCATTCCCTGGTTCACGAGATTCCGCAGTCTGGCTGCATCGATGCCCCGGTCCCGGGCTACGGTTTGGACGAAGCGCTGCTGCAAATCCTGTAAGACGGATTGCAACATTTCGCGGATGGCGGGCGTCATTTTTTCTCGGGAGAAGCGTTCGGGACTCTTGTATTCTTTGAACTGGATGAATTGAGGCTGGATGCCGAGCTTTTCCAGGGTCCTCTTGAAGAAGGTGACCTCGGCCATCAATCCATTGACCAGCAAACCAGCGTTGGGATTCAAAGTGACGGAGTCGGCCACGGAAGCCAAATACATCTCAGCATCCGTCATCATATCCACCGTCACCAGAGCGTGCACTGGTTTGCCGGATTCCTGAAAGTGACGGATGTGGTCGCGCAGTTCCTCGAGTTGTCCCCAACTCCAGACCAGGGGATAGATCTCCAGGTAGACGCCCGAGACCCTTTCGTCCCCGGCTGCGTAGCGAAACAGCTCCCCCAGCTCCCACAAACTCAGGGCCCTGGGGCGCCACATCAGATTGAATGGAGACTGAGCGGGTAGTTCGTAGGCGGAGCCGCCCACGGAAACTTCCACGATGGTGTCTTTGCGTACCTCTACCTGCTGCCTTGTGAGGTAGTAAAAGCCCGTACCGATGGCGATGGCCATCACCACGACAAAGACCAGGACGACAATCAGAACCCAGGTTTTCGCTCGACTCATTGGCGAGCTATTGTGCTTCTGAGAAGCGGCAGGAGTCAATCTTGGAAGAAAGTGCCGGCGAAGGATCATCCAGAAATACGGAAGGCCGAGACCGGCTAGCCCACATCATTCACAAGCTCTTTACCGCGGCACCGGAATCATCCGCACTGACTGCGGTGTCCGCCCTCGGTCTCCTCGACGTAGTGCACGACTACGACTGCGAGGGTCTTGGGCGTAACGCTTTGTCAGCGTAGCGCTTCCGCCCGCCTCGCGACGAGACCCCGGGAATAATCGGGTTAGTGTTGACTGGGTGGGTGCCGCTTTGTCGGTTGTCACACGATGCGGATATTTCGTGAAACATGTCAATTGGAATTCCGTCTAAGCAAGAGAAAGAGGGATTGATCCCCTCCCTCTATTCCCCCTAAGAGCCCGCCTGCCTCGGGGCGGGCTCATCTCTCGTAGTACCAGCGCGCGATCTGGTTGGGTGGGACGCCCAGATAGTAGGCCGCGATGCTGATCTGATTGAGCAGGGTTGTTTTCCAAGGACCTCTGGTTCGCCACCTCCGATCCGAAGTCAGGACGCACTGGGGCGCAATCACGATCTTCCCCATCCGTCGCAGGCGACGAACCACATCGAAGTCTTCCATCAATGGTAGATCCCGGAAGCCCCCCAGGGAGTCGAACACCCGAGCTTTCAAGAAGAGAGCTTGATCTCCGTACGGCATCTGCAGCCATGTCGATCTGCAGTTCGCCACCTTTTCGATGAGGCGAAGGCTCGGAGCTGGACCGTTGATGGCGAGCCGGAAAGCGCCGGCGACGATCCCCTCTTGTGCAGTGATCCGTCTGGCCTGCTGGTCGAATCCAGCTGGGAGTGAGGTGTCGGCGTGAAGGAACAGCAATATCTTGCCGCGGGCCGAATCAGCAGCCTGGTTCATTTGTCGGGAGCGCCCTGGATCGGAACGGATGACCCGGGCTCCCGCGGCTTCAGCCAGCGCCACGGTTTCATCCTCGCTTCCTCCGTCGACCACAATGGTTTCGATGTCACGGCCCGTTCCAGCGCTGGCAAGGGCCCGCACGATGGTCCCGGCTTCATTGAGGGTGGGAATGATTACAGAGATGATTTCCGCCACAGCAGTGAGTTTGAGATTCTAGCAGGGCCTGGGAAAATGGAGATCGTTACACGCTCACCCAGCGGCGATCCCGGTGAGACTGTTCACAGGCATGGATGATCTCTTGGGCGGCCAGGCCATCCAAGATATGGGGCAAGTGAGGGACGGTTTCATGTTTCAGATCACCTTCACGTACCGCAGCCACGAAATTGGCAATGAGGCGGTTCCAGGTATGCTGTCCGGAGACGATCCCGTCCGGTTTCCAGTCCCTTTCTGCAATCGCCAATCGGACAGGGTCGGGATCCTCAGCGCACTGTCTGAAGACGCGCACTTCGTTACCCAGGGTCGTGGTGCGGCCCTCTTCGCCATTCGTCGCTCCACTACCCATTCGCTGCTGAGGGTCAGCGTCAAGCTGAAAGCTCCTCGGGTCCCACTTTTCATCTCGGCCATCACCCAGGCGGAAGTATCGGATGGAGGCGCACTCGCCGCCGCCGCAGACAGCTCAGAAGAGGACCTCAGGGAGCAAACCACCGCTGGAATTGCCAGTTGGCGAGAAAGCGTACCCGATCGAACTCGTGGCTTCCCGCCTCTCGGAGTGCTCCGCCCGCCGAGGACCAGAGACGCAACCCTGGGCTGGTTCTCAAGCGCCACTGGGTATGGATCTCCAGCAGTCTCCCGATCTGGCCCTCGCGCAGGGCTCTCCAGGTCGTCTGGCATCCTGGGGAGTAAAGCCAATTGAAGCTGATGGCGGTGACGCAGGCAGCGCGGCTGGCTAGGCGAGCCATCTCTTGAGATTCTTCCAGGCGGCGTGACGGTTGCCGGGCTGAGCCCCAGGCCGAGGATCAAGACGACGAACGGCGATGAGAATGAAAAGTGATGTCGCTGCATGATTGGGAACCGCCTGATGCTGGCCCGATCAAACTATCTTTCCAGGATGACGACGAAAACCGGGTTGGCACAGCGGACAACACCTCAAGCGGTACGGCTCCAAGTCCCAAGTTAGTGTTCATCCGGCGTGGCTTTGGGCATGCTTGCCTGTAAACGCAGCCATTCAAAACGACGTTTCATCGGTTCGAAGTAGTACAGTCGCCATCCAGATTCCTGGTAGCTGGTTTGCCCGTCGGGTACCTGGCTGTCTTTAAGGGTCAGGATGGTCGACTCTCCGTCCGGTTCCAAACTCACGTCGATTTCTGAATCGGCATCGTTCGGTCCGAAGTGGCGGGTACGCCAGGTTTGCAGAATGCGCCGCCCGGGCTCGAGCGCCAGTGTTTTCCGCGAATGTAGCCGTCCCAGGCACCGAAAGAAGCTCCCGCCTCGGGAGTGATGTGGGCCACGCCACCCGTCATGGCCGTGTGCTCTTCAGAGGATAGCCAGGCCTCGAAAATGGTTTCTGGTGTGGCGGGAGGGTTACCGTCAGGGTAAAACCGTGAGGCATGATGACTTATACCTTCGGAGATCGACTCAGCCGCTCATGAGTTTACAAAAAATCAACGCTCGCTGTTTTCGGACAACTCCCCAGTATCAGTCTACGACATGAGTATGGGGCGAAGCATTGGCGAATCCAGAAGCCCTCGGGGCCAGAGGGTGGGGAGTTGTCTCGAGTGGTCAGCGCGTCCAGCGCAGCCAGCGCTCGAAAAGACGGCTCACCCGGGGGGTAAGCCGCGTCCGGTTGTAGGCGTCGGCCGCCTTGCGAATGGCTTCCGCTTGGGTTGGATAGGAGTGGATCACTACAGAGATCTTTCCCAATCCAACCCCAGCGACGATGGCCAGGGAGATCTCGCCCAACATCTCCCCGGCATGCCGGGCGACGATGGTGGCCCCCAGGATTCGGTCGGTCCCTTCTCTCACGTGGATCTTGACGAAGCCGTCGTCATCCCCGTCCGCCACCGCGCGGTCGACTTCGGAAAAGGGGGTCTTGAAGGTACTGACTCGGATGCCCTGTTGTTCGGCCTCGCGTTCGTACATCCCCACATGGGCTATTTCCGGATCGGTATAGGTGCACCACGGGATGGTCAGGGTGCTGGCTTTCTGACGCCCCAGGAACAGGGCGTTGCGAACCAGCAAGCGAGCGGCGGCATCCGCCGTGTGGGTGAACTTATGACGTAGGCAGACGTCTCCGGCTGCATAGATGTGTCGATTGCTGGTCTGCAGTCGATCGTTTACGGCCACCCCCGACTTCTCATCGTATTCGACACCAGCTGCCTCCAGGTTTAAATGCTGAACGTTGGGCGCTCGACCGACTCCGATCAGAATTTCATCGACCTGCAGGCTCTCGATCCTGCCCTGGTGCTGGAGATGAACCTGTTTTGCGGATCCGCTGGAGACCACTTTCTTGGTCTGGGTGTCCAGACGGATATCCACTCCGTCTCTTTGCATCGAGCGTGCCAGGATCTCGGCGGCGTCGGGGTCTTCACGGGGCAGAAATTGCCGAGATATCTGGACCAGAGTGACCTGGCTTCCCAGCCGAGAGAAGGCCTGGGCCAACTCGCAACCCAGCGGTCCCCCACCGAGAACGAGCAGGCGGGTGGGACGCTCCGTCAGGTTGAAGACCGTTTCATTGGTCAGGTAACCGGCTTGCTCCAACCCTTGGATGGGCGGCTTGATGGGACGGCCACCGGTGGCGATCACCGCCTTTTTGAAATGGAGTTTGGCGTCGTTCACACTGAGGACGTGAGGGCCTTTGAATTGTCCCTCTCCCAGAAAAACATCCACTCCCAGCTGGCTGAAGCGGGTGGCTGAATCGTGGAAGCTGATTTTCGCCCGCAGTTGTCGCATGCGCGCCATGGCATGGGGAAAATTCACCTCAGTGTCTGGCGGCACGAGGATGCCGAAGCGACCCGCATCCCGTACATCGAAGGCGGCCCGCGCAGCGCGAATCAGACATTTGGAAGGGACGCATCCGACATTCAGACAATCCCCCCCCAGGTAATGGCGCTCCACCAGAGCCACTCGAGCGCCCAGGGAAGCGGCGGCGGCGGCCGTAACCAGACCGGCGGTGCCCGCACCTACGACCACTAGGTTGTATCGACTGGCGGGCTGTGGGTTGACCCAGTCGGGTGGATGGACGTTATTCACCAGGGTGGAGTTATGCTGGTCCCGGGGCAGGATCTCAGGTATGACGGACATGCTAG
Source organism: Acidobacteriota bacterium (assembly GCA_965205565.1). Classification (GTDB taxonomy): domain Bacteria; phylum Acidobacteriota; class UBA6911; order RPQK01; family CBDBID01; genus CBDBID01. Next base: position 20,746 of record CBDBID010000030.1, on the reverse strand, counting down.
GCTCTCCTTGCTGGATCACTCCTCCCCTTTGAGGCACAGGGAAACCGGTGATTCTTTTTTGAGATAAGACTCGAAAGAGTATCGTTCGCCTTTTTTTGTCTTGAGTCGCATGGGGTAAAAGTCTTGGAGCGGTGGTCTTTCTTCAGTTTCGAGGCTCTTTGGGGGTGGAGTTGGCTTCGTCACCCTGCAGCTTTTTGCGCGCGAAGCGCACCAGTAGAAGTAGAAAGCATGCGGCCAAAATCAGCGCGACAATCAGCTCCTTGGGTACGCCGTCGCTGGAGGATCCTCGGGTGAATGCATCCCCGCCTACCACATAGACGGTGGTGCCAGGAAGCATGCACAGCCAGGACCAGAAGGCATAGGTCCAGAAGGGAACTCGGGTCAGACCGAAGCCGTAGTTGAGCAGGTTGAAGGGAAAGATCGGCACCAGGCGCGTCAACGCCACGATGGTGGGACCGCGCCTCTGTGTAAGCTCGTCCAGGCGGCGGAATTTCTCACTTCGAGACAGCCACTGGGCGGTGCCCTCCCGGGCAAAGTATCGGGCAATCAAAAAAGACAGACTGGCTCCCAAGGTTGCACCGATGCTCACTAGAACAACGCCCAGGACGGATCCGAAAAGCGCGCCCGCGGCCACCGTCAGTACCGATCCAGGGATGGCGGCCACCACCACCGCCACGTACAGGAGCACAAAGACAACTGGCCCCCAGGGACCCAATCCTTCGATCCAACTTCGAAAATCGGCCAGTCGATCTCCCAGGTGCAAGGCTCGAGCTAGCAGCAGCATGGCAACCAAGGCACCGAACAGCAGAAGCGGGCGCCAACGACCATTTCCACCTCGACCTCTGTCGCTCTGCTGTGGATCCGTTGTGAAGCCTTTCTCTGTCTGTCCCTGCATCAGGAAGCCCCCTTGCTCTCGTTCAAAGACCAGTCGTAGTCGAGATAATCGATTTTGTAGTGGCCACTTTCGAGGAATTCCTGCTGGTCGGGAGGCAGGTGACGACGGACGAAGTCGAGGACTCCGGCCGTGTCCAGGCTGTGGCGAGTCAGGGCCGCGTGGCCGGCATAGAAGGAACGAAAGTCCTGGCCGTACCATTTGAAGATCGCGGAAAGCAGGACCCGTCTTTTTTCCCAGTCGATGCGGAACTTGCTGGCATCCGTCAGGAAACGGTGGGTCTGATCTTCCAGCTGTTCGTTCAGGCGCGACCCCTGATAGGGCTCATTGCGCAGCGGCGGGCACCCCAGGGCCGCACATACAAGAGCCATGTGAATCCGGGGTTCGTCGAACTCCTTGCGGAGAATGTCGTGTTCGATCTCGTTCAAGGTTAACGGCTGTCGCGCGACGCCAAAGGTCAGCCGATCCCATACCCCCGGGATCTGCCGGATGCTTTTTTTGGGGTAGAGCAGGGAACCGAAGAAGGACGACTCGATCGGATAGTTTTGGAGAATGACTTTCAGCGTCAGGGCATTGTAGGCATTGATCCAGAAGGCGATCTTTTCGTCGCTGGGCCAGCCTTCATACCGGTCCTTTTCAACCTGGTCCAGCTGATTGACGAAAGCTTGCAGTTGGGAAGCTTGGCCTTGGAGACCTCGGTAGTCGACCAGACCACCGGAATCCACGTAATCTCGAAGTAGGCCAGCATACACCGTGTAGTCGAGTGATCCCCGGTTCGAGGGCTGGTTCGTGAGGGGAGAACTCCCTTCAGAAGAGGTGCCGGACTGATTCAGACAGGCGCCCGCCAGAAGTGCGCCGAGGATGGCCACTGAGAAGAACCTGGTAGCCGATATCGCGTTCAAATCCTCTCCCTCAAGTTTCCCGCCGCTCGATTCTCGTACAGCCTGGTCTGTGCACTTGGATGCTGTCGAGGGTGTGGGGAGTGTCCAGGGATTGACCGATCAGACACTCTAGTAGGTTGGCAATGTTGCTGTGAGATGGGGGCGTACAGTAGCAGGCAAAGGCCACTACCGGTGAGGAATCCGACTCACCGTAGCCTTCCAGACCCGTGTCCGAGCGGATACGAACGACGAAGCTGTCCTGAGAACTGTCCGCCCTATCCTCGATTTGGGGCAACGAGAAATAGAAGCAGTCGACAGATTCAACCTTCATCGGTCCCGTTCACGTTTCCCAGTCAGTCCGCCACGCCACTCCGCTCTCTTCGAAAGGTCACTCTTTATTCTGGAGGCGAAAAACCGGAACCGCCAGGGCTCCCCCAATTAGAGGAATCAGTACGTAGATCCAGAGATTGGAAAACGATCACTCGCCCCCCAGCGCGTGAACCAGGATGGGACCGATGCCCACAGCGGGATTAAAGGCTCCACCGGAGACCGGTCCGCCGGCGGTAGCTGCTGCGGCGATGGTAAAACCGATGGCCAGGCCGTAGAAGGAATTCCCCTGGGTGGCCTGAGCCGTGGCGGCGTTCAGGATCACCAGGGCCAGCGCAAAGGTGAAAAGAAGCTCCACCAAAATGACGCCGGTCGAGCTGGCGTCGGCGGCCGGGCTGGGCGCAAAAGTTTTTCCCAGGATCAGGCACATCGCCAGAGCGGCCAGCAAGGCTCCCACGATCTGGAAGACCATGCAGGGAATCAGGTCTTTGGAGGCCAATTTTCCGCGCAGATAGACGGCCAGGCTCACGGATGTGTTGTAGTGGGCGCCTGACACATGCCACCCCATGAAGACCATTACCATGAGAATTGCGCCAATCGCGATGGGTGCCAGAGACGCGCCCGAGATCGCGGTCAACCCGATCATCAAGACCAAGAAGAAGGTTCCAATCATCTCCGTCAGATACGCTGCCATGCTTTCCTCCCCTACCGGCTCCACGGCGCCGTGGAGGCCGATGCCTATCATGAAATCTCTCGTGAGTGCAGCTCGATAAACTCCGCCGCCTGTTGAAGAGTTTACCGGCGGAAGGGAGGTCCCACCACCCGTTCTTTTCAACCGGCGGCAAGATGCCGGCGCTTACGTGGAACCACCTTCCCATTAGGGGACCACTGGAGTTTGGCCGTTTTGGCCGCCGGCAAGACGCTGGCGCCACCTGTGTGAACGAGGCTCTTATTCCGTCTACAGTTTCTCCAGTGTCAGCCGGCGCAGGATGATGGGACGAAACGTGGTTATACGGGCACCTTCGAAGCGGTTGGCTACCTCGCTCACGACTTGATGAATCCGTCGGCGAGTCAGCTTTCGATCCAGATCCTGCCAGATTTCCTCGGTCAACTCTTCTAGCCGCTCGGTCGTAAATGACTCGCGCATCTACTCTTTCCCCGCTCCTGCCCGGTCGGTACCCGCTTTTCTTAAGCCCAGGCAGCGCCGGTCTCTGCTGCCTGACTCGGCCCTCTAAAATTACGCTGCAGGTCTGTCAATCTTGGGAGGTTGGCCAAGGGGTGTGGAAAATTACTTTCCACACCCCTTGGCCAGGAGGAAGAAGAGGACGTATTTCTGTTGTGCGGAAGGTTGTCCCGAGTGACTGTGTTCCCTGGCAAACTCGGTGGGAAGTAAAAATTTGGGCGCTTGGGTCGATTCGGTGCCGAGAGGGCCATGCCTCCTCGGTATCTGCACGGATGCAGTGGGGGCCTCGTGATGGTCCGGTCGTCACCGAGCGAATGAAAAAATGGCCCTCCAAGGAGGCAGGCTTGCACCAACGCCAGGGTGGCTGGACGATGAAAGAACCGGTGGAAGTAATCGTCGTACAGTTCCAGGCGTGAGAAATTCTTGAGCGGACCCTCCCAGCCGGATTCGTACACCTTGTGAATGTGCGGCACCCGGGGCAGCACATCCTGGATGTAGCGGTGCCACCTCTGCCTCGAAAGCGTCGGTTCCCCGGGGGAGAGGAAGTTCTTCACAACTACAAAACTGTTTTCCTGAAACCGCTATGCCAGGGCGAGGATGCTGTCGGACATGGCTTGATTCTCTTCCCAGGGCGAGCGCTGGACTCGTTCCTGCGGGGCCGAAGGTCAGTATCGAATGATCGAATCCAAGGTGTCAATTGAAGGGGAGACAGGCTGGCTTAACTCGACCCTTTGATCTGGCACAGCATCGGTCCTTCTTCATGAAGCCAAATCGCCAACGGACTCCGGCTAGAGGACCGCAAGCTCTGGAGGGTTCTATGAGCCACCAGCCCAAACCATCCGCCTCTGGGCGCGACACACCAGACGGCAAAGAGTATCAACCCTACGTTCCGGCCGAGCAGACGCCGACAGAATTCACTCTTCGGGCGGCTGCGGTCGGCGTGTTGCTAGGCGTCTTTTTTGGTGCGGCCAATGCCTATCTGGAGCTTCGTGCCGGCCTGACCATATCCACCTCGATTCCCGTAGCCGTCCTCACGGTTGCCACCTTCCGCCTGTGGGGACGCCGGAGTGGGTCCGGAGCTGTGCTAGAGGCGAATGTTTCGCAAACCATCGGATCGGCTTCTAGTTCCGTGGCTAGCGGGGTGATTTTCACCTTGCCTGCGCTCTTTCTCTGGCATCTGCCTCCACCGCTGTTGCAGATGGTGGATCTGGCTCTGTGCGGGGGTCTGCTGGGAGTGCTTTTCATGGTTCCCCTGAGACGCTTTCTGATCCAGGAAGAACACAGCCGGTTGCCTTACCCGGAGGGAACGGCTTGCGCCGAGGTGCTCAAGGCCAGCGATTCCGGAGGTGGCCAGGCCAGGCCGGTGTTCCTGGGTCTGGGCGCGGGAGCCTTGTTCAAGTTTGTGGTGGGTTGGATTCACCTGTTTCCGGACAACCTACAGGTTCGGATTCCCTGGCTGCCCAAGGGACAGATCGGTCTGGAACTCTCGGTCGCCCTGCTGGGTGTCGGCTACATCCTGGGACCGCGAATAGGCGCCATCATGGTGGTCGGAGGCACTCTTTCCTGGGTCGCGATCATTCCCTTGATCGCCCTCTGGGGGGAATCCAGGGTGGATCCTCTCTATCCGGAAACGGTTCAGTTGATTCGAGACATGAGTTCGGCAGAGATCTGGTCGCGCTACGTTCGGTACATCGGCGCGGGGGCTGTAGCGACGGGAGGTCTGATCACCTTGATCCGTAGCGCTCCCACCATGATCCGGAGTTTTCATCTAGGGGCTGAGTAGTTTCGAAACCGAAGAATGGCCGCGGCCCGAGGCGTACCCAGAACCGAGCAGGATCTACCCCTGGGAGTGGTCGCCGCCGGAGTCGTGGTGGTGGGTGTGGCCATGGTGTCCCTACCCCCCGTATTCCCGGTGATTCAGAGCGTCTTGGGACGTCTAGTAGCCGCGACTCTGGTCCTCGTATTTGGATTCTTCTTTGTCACCGTTTCGGCAAGAATCGTAGGTATGGTGGGGGTGACATCCAACCCGACCAGCGGCATGACCATCGCCACCTTACTGGGTTCAGCCACCCTGTTTCTGGCGCTGGGGTGGACCGGGGACCTGGGCAAAGTCGCGGCCCTGACCGTGGGCTGTGTCGTGGCCATCGGGGTGTCCATTGCCGGGGACACCTCACAGGATCTGAAAACGGGATTCCTGCTGGGTGCCACGCCCCGTCGTCAGCAGATCGGTGAGTTGCTCGGAGTGGCCAGCTCAGCTACCTTCGTTTGTCTGGCGGTGCGGCTGTTGCACCGTTCCTACGGCTTCGGGACGGCCGAACTGCCGGCTCCCCAGGCCACCCTGATGAAGGTCGTCATTGAAGGGGTCTTGCAGCAATCCTTGCCCTGGCGTTTGGTTCTGATCGGGGTCGGACTGGCTAGTGTGCGCCGAGTTGCTTCGAGTTCCCAGCCTCCCCTTTGCGGTGGGGGTGTATTTATCCGTGAGCACGATGGCCACGGTCTTTCTGGGAGGGTTTTTGCGGGCTCTGCTGGGAAAGCGGTCGCAGACGGGTGATCTGCGGGACGAAAAAGGTGTCCTGTTCGGGTCCGGTCTGGTGGGAGGCGAGGGGCTCCTGGGGGTGGGGATTGCGGGTGTGGCATTCCTGACGGGCGGCGCACCCCGTGGCGTCGGGTTCGAATGGGCTGGACCGTTGGCGCCTTGGTTGGCGCTTCTCCTGATGACGCTCCTGATTCTGTGCTTTGCCCACATCTGCAAGAGTCAGGAGTGACGCCCGCCGAAACCCCTGAGTCGCCAATCAGGAGTGGACCGATCGAAGCGCGGATACTTTCTTAACAGCCGATGCAGTCCGTGCAGAGGTGGTCTCTTCTGGCGGCGAGCCGCCTCTTCCCGTAACCGGATCATGACCTGATCATCGATGATCAACGTGGTTTTCACATGGGAATCCGTACTAAGAGTACGTATATCTGTCAACGTCGGCGTGCAGAATTCCGGAAGGCGGTGTCCCTGTTTGGTGGGTGAACGCTGCCCGCATTCGTGCTTGTCCCCTTTTTCCCCAGAGGAGGAGGCGATCTTCGCCTCGCTTGACTGCGCCACATCTTCTTTTCGTCGCATTGGGTTCCAGATCCCGGTGGAGGGGTTCGAGGGCCAACCATAGCGAACTGGCGAATGTGCCGGCGGGAAGAAAGTCTTGGGGGGCGGGCCCGTTAGCGCTCACAGTGCTCTATCCGGGCCAGGATTTCGGGCTGGTGTTTCTTGGCTTCCTTGCCGATGAACACGAGTACGCTGGTGTCTTGGGTAAAGGGCTCCAGATCCCAGCGTCCGGCCACGAAATTGAACAAGTAACTGTCCGTTCCCAGACGAACGAAGCCCTTGGCGCGAAAGATCTGGGGCCCCAGATCCTGCAACAAGTCCTCGAAACATTTCCGCTCGAGGGGTTGATCGGTGCGGTATACGAAGGACTCGAATTCCGGTTGGTGGAAGGCGTGCGGCCGGAAAGCCTGGCGCCGGCGAGTCATTCCAAAGAGCAGATCGGGATCTACCCGGCAGCGCCGAGTTGAGAGGATCTGTGCCGTATTGTTGAGTTGGCGAAGTTTCTCTTCTACCCGGCCGCATTCGTCCTCAGAGACCAGGTCCTTCTTGTTGAGCAGCAGCGTGTCGGCGGCCTCCAGTTGCATCCGGGTGGTGTGTCCCAACTGGGGGAACTGCAGCATGGAATCCGCGTCCATGACGGTGATCACGCCGTCTAGCCGGACGGTGGGAATGCCTTCCTCGATATCGAAGATGAGGGCGTCCGGTTCAGCCACTCCAGTTGTTTCCACGACGATGTAGTCCGGTTCAACGGTGGCCAGGATTTCTTCGACGGCCGCCTCGAATTCTCCCAGCAGCGAGCAGCAAACACATCCTCCTCCCAGCTCCGCCATGCGGACGTTTTTCCCCTCGATGATCTTGCTGTCGATGGCCACTTCGCCGAATTCGTTCATGATGATGGCCATCCTTTGGGGAAACACCTCGAGTATGTGGCGCAGCAGAGTGGTCTTGCCGCTACCCAACGGCCCGGTGACGATGACGAGGGGGACCCTCGGGAGGGGCACGTCAGCCTTTGACATTGCCGATTGGAGTAAACCGCACGACCCGGCGGCTGAGACCGGCTCGTTCGGTGGCCTCGACCACTTCATCGATGTTCTTGTAGGCGCCTCCCGCCTCTTCGGCCAGACCGGCCCAGGAAGCACTGCGAACGTAGATGCCACGCTGCTCCAGTTCGCGCTGCAACTTCTGACCGCGCCAGATCTTACGGGCCTTGGTGCGACTCATGGTCCTGCCGCTACCGTGAGCGGTGCTGTAGAAAGTGGCGTCGCCGGAGGGCACGCCGGCCAGCAGGTAGGAGCCGGTTTCCATACTGCCGCCAATGATGACCGGTTGACCGCTATCCCGGTAGTCGGCTGGCAATCCGTCCATGTGGGGGCCGAAGGCGCGCGTGGAGCCTTTCCGGTGCACCAGGAGCGTGCGCTTCCTACCGTCTACGACGTGCTGCTCCAGCTTGGCGGTGTTGTGCGCTACGTCGTAGACCATGTGCATGCCCATTTCTTCGGAGCTGCGACCCAGGACGCCGGAAAATACCTCGCGTATCCGGTGCAAGATGACCTGTCGGTTGGCGAAGGACATGTTGATACCGCACTTCATGGCCGCGAAATAATCCTGTCCTTCCGGGGATTGGAAGGGAGCGCAGGCCAATTCCCGGTCCAGAATCTGGATGCCGTACTTCTTGTGCATGACCTTAAGGAAGATCTGTAGGTAATCGGTGGCGACCTGGTGTCCGAAACCGCGGCTGCCGCAGTGGAACATGACGACCACCTGGTCGGGACGGGTAATTCCGAACAACCGGGCCATTTCCGGGTCGAGAATCCCTCCCTTCTTGGCGATCTGGATCTCGAGGTAATGGTTTCCCGACCCCAGGGTTCCGATCTGGTTGAAACCGCGGTCGATGGCTCGTTCGCTGATCTTGGAGGAGTCGGCTCCAGCCATGCAGCCGTTTTCTTCGGTTAATGTCAGGTCCTCGGGCCAGCCGTAGCCATTGCGGACACACCAGCGAGCTCCTTCCTCCACTACCCGGCGAAACTGCTGGCGCGAAATGTTTACGAAGCCCCTGCTGCCGACGCCTGCGGGCACTCGCTCGTAGAGTTTGTCGACGATAGTCCTCAGGTGGGGTTGGACCTCTGGGTGGGTCAAGTTGGTCACAACCAGACGCATGCCGCAATTGATGTCAAACCCGATCCCACCCGGGGAAATGACACCGCCCCGTTGGACGTCCATGGCAGCCACGCCGCCAATGGGGAAGCCGTATCCGAAATGGCCATCCGGCATGCATAGGGCGTATTTGGTGATACCTGGCAGGGTGGCGACGTTGGTGATCTGGTCGTAAACGGCCTGATCCATTTCCCGAATCAGCTTTTCCGATCCATAGATGCGGGAAGGAACACGCATGCCCTTCTTGTAGCTGACCGGGATCTCCCACACCGTTTCAGAAATGCGCTCCAGAGCGGCTACACGGGGCATCGATGGGCCTCCTCTAGTATCGTGGCTGAAGCCTATCCGATGAGGCTGCGGTGCATGACGGGAAACAAAAAAAGGGCTCCCGCCAACCTTTAGAAACGACTACTCATAACCTTGACTGAACTTTCGCCCAGCCTCGTGGCCGTCGCCTCTTGGGCTTTCAGGAACCCGATATCATGTTCGCCCTCTCGAAGGGTGCAGTCAACAAATATTGCGACCATTGGAGGCGGTTTTCTGTAAAAGGCTGGTTTTATCGGGTTTTCTGACAGGGGCTGGGTGAGAGCCGGTTCCTTTCGGGAAATCCTATTTAGCTGTAAATATACAATCTGTCGTTTTGGTCTGATCCAACACCCCCGCGAGCATCACCCGCGGCCCTCGTCCGTGATCTGTTCAACCGCTGCACGCTCATTCTTTGCGCATGCTGACTGAGCGGACCTGGCGGTGGTCGAGGGCGAACGGTTGGGCGCTCTCGACCCTCCGAAAGCCGAGAGATTCGAAACCCTGAAGCTTTTCTTCGTCCTCCAAACATACCCGGCTGGTGAAGCGGCGGGCGCCGCGCTCACCAGCCCAGGTCATGGCCGACTCCAACAGGGTCACCCAAAGCGCCGATTGGCTGAGGCGGGTGAAGCCGTCCACTTGGGCGCGCTCCGGAGCCTCCATCCGCAAACTGCACAATCCCACCAGGCGACCCGAAGGAGTGCGAGCACCGAACCAGGTGCCATTTTGGGCAGATCGTAGGGCCTCGTAACGGGGGTACAAGCCCATGCACGAATTTTGAATGACATAGCGGGTGGAGGACATCCCGGTCAAGGCATCCAGAACCTTCCAGTCGTGAGGCATGACGAGTAGCGGGATCATGGGAACCCGGTGACCCGGGGTGGCCGCTTCAATACGGGCCGGTCCGGCGCCTCGAAAATAATCCACCAGGAAGTCCTCCGCTGTCTCGGCCCCGACCACGTTCGCCATGACCGTGGTTCCGGCCAGCCGTTTCCATCCCAGACGCTGATACACGCGTGCTGCCGCCGGGTTCACGGTACCCAGAAAGAGTGCTTCGCCTCCGGCCGCGCTGAAGTCGTTCAAGGCGTCACGGCAAAGCAGATCGGCGATCCCGCGCTTGCGAAAGCGGGGGTGGGTGGCCACTTCACCCAGTCCTCCGAGAGAAACGCTGTCGAGCCCGTAAGTGAGATGGGAAGTGCCTACCAGCTGATCCTGGTCCCAAAGGGTGTAGAAGACGTCCCGATTTTCGGCCTTCTCCATTCCCCGCAGCACGGGACGAAGACCCTGGGACGAGGTTTGAAAGATCTCTTCCCAGAAGGAGATCAGCTGGTCGGCCAGAGTCGGGGAAACCGGGGGCTCGTACTTTTGGATGGTCTCGGAACGCAACGTATCAGGCCTCGACTCTGCCTTCTGGCGATCTGCACAGCCCCGGATCGGCAATTATTATATCTTAGTGCTCCCTTCCATAAGTACGGTGACGTTTGCGGAAGGGGCTTGGGAGGTGAGGTCGAGGAGCGAGAAGGAGGCGGACCAGGTGGAAAGAATTCGATTTCACGAGTACCAGGTTTCCCGGCTGCTGTTGGGGACCGTCCAGTTTGGTGTGGTCTACGGTCTGGTCAATCGAACCGGTAAGCCCTCTTTCCGATCCATCGTAGAAATGCTCGCCAAGGCCTTTGAGAATGGGGTCAATGCTCTCGACACAGCACGTTTCTATGGGGATAGCGAGACGGTCTTGGGAAGAGCTCTAGGGGAGCTGGGTCTGAAGGATCAGGTCTTCCTGTGCACCAAGGTAACGTCGCTGCAGGGTCGGATCGATCCCAAAATCGAATCCCCTGACCGAGCCATTCGGGAATCGGTTGTCGAGTCGGCTCGCGAGTTGGGGGTGGACACGATCCCGCTGGTTCTCTTCCACGATCCTAACGATTTGCAGTACCTGGACGGTCTGTTGGCGCAGAAGGCCCAGGGCCGGTGCGCCCATGTGGGGGTTTCGCTCTACACTCCGGAACAGGCCCTGACCGCTCTAGCCACGCCAGGCGTCGAGGCCATCCAGCTGCCGACGAACATCCTGGATCGGCGCTTCGCTGAGTCTGGAGTTTTCGGTGAGGCCCGACGGCGCGGTGTCGCGATTTTCGTGCGCAGCGTCTATTTGAAGGGACTGTTGGTGATACCCGAGGAGGAAATTCATCCTGGGTTGGAGGCGGTCCTGCCGCTGCGGCAGAAGTTTGACGAGATTGCGGCTGAGCTGGGCATCTCCCTGGCCGAGTTCGCACTGCGTTTCGTGTACTCGGTCCCGGAAGTGAGCGGGGTGGTCGTGGGTATGGAGACGCCGGCTCAGCTGGAGTCCAACCTTCGAATGTTACGTAGGGGTGTTTTTCCCGAGGCGCTGGTTCGGGATGTACAAGGGCAACAGCCCCATCTGGGTGATGAAATTCTAAATCCTGGAATGTGGCCACCGGAACTAGTGGAACCTCCGGAGGCTTATCAAGTTTGAGTCGAGTGGTCCTTTCCTTGCAACGGCTATTTTGGCCGTCGCCGCCCATTCCAATTTTTGACCGGGGTGATACAATAGGCGCCCGAAGTAGGTGACCGAGTTGGTGCGCGCTGGCAGGGCAGGACTGAGTGAAGAGTCGGGATTTTGTAAGCTACCGACGTGCTCGCTTTTCAACCCGCCTTCCCACGGGATGTCTGTATACGGCTTCCCACTTTTGGATAGCCGAAGAGAGCGATGGCGTAAGGCGAATTGGCTTTACCAAGTTTGCCACCCGCATGTTGGGAGAACTGGTCGAATACGGATTCGAGGTACAGCCGCAGAGAACCATCCAGGTGGGCCAGGTCATCGGCTGGGTAGAGGGTTTCAAGGCCGCTGCCGATCTGTTCAGCGTCATTGAGGGAGAGTTCCTGGGGGAAAATCCGGAGCTGGGCAAAGACATCGCCCGGCTGCGCAAGGATCCGTACGGAAAAGGTTGGCTCTACCGCGCCAGGGGCAGCGCAGAAACCCGTTCCATGGACTTCAAGGGTTACGTTAGATTTTTGGATGAAACAATCGATCGCATCAGGGGAAAGTACGAATGAGTGGTTTGCAGAAAGCCCGCTACATCATGGTGGGAGGCTTTCTGGGCGCGGGGAAATCGACCTCCATCGCTCGGCTGGGACATTATTTGGGTAACGACGGAGTGCGGGTGGGCCTGATCACCAACGATCAAGGTTTTGGCCTGGTGGACACCGCGGTTCTCAAATCGCATGGATTTCCGGTGGAAGAAATCGGAGGAGGCTGCTTTTGTTGTCGCTTTGGTTCCCTGACCGAGGCGGCCGACCGCCTTTCCAGTCGCTCCAAACCGGAAGTGTTTATCGCCGAGCCGGTGGGCAGTTGCACCGATCTGGTGGCCTCCGTGACTTATCCCCTGCGACGTATCTATGGGAAAAACTTCACCATTGCCCCGCTCAGCGTGCTGGTCGATCCCATCCGGGCTCTCCGCATCCTAGGAGTGGAAAAGGGCCGGCGACCCTTTTCAGAAAAGGTGCTCTATGTGTATCGCAAGCAGTTGGAGGAAGCGGATGCCATCGTCATCAACAAGACGGATCTCCTGACTCCGGCGCAGCTGGATAGCCTGCAGGAAACGGTGAAATCTATTTTCCCCGAGAGTCGTCTGTTTCTGGTCTCTGCACGGACGGGACAAGGTCTGGAATCCTGGTTTTCCTGGATCACCACCCGGGAGCAAAGGGTTCGGCCCTCGCTGGAGCTGGACTACGAAATCTACTCAGAGGGAGAAGCGGCTTTGGGATGGCTTAACTGTACGATACGGGTGGACGCGTCCGAGTCGTTTGATGCCGATGTTCTGCTTGAAGATTTCGCGAGTGCGATTCAGGCACGTTTGAATCGGGACGGCGTGGAGGTGGCTCATTTGAAGATGACCTTTTCCCCGGTAGAGGATTTCAATGGGGAGATTGCCTTTTTGAGCCTGGCCCGGAACGACTACGTTCCAGAACTGTCCCAGAGGCTGTGGGAGCGGGTGGGCGGCGGCGAGCTGATCGTCAATCTGCGCGCCGAAGGCGAGCCGGAACGGTTGCAGGAGACGGTGGAGCAAGTGTTGGAGAAAATTCGAACCAATAACCGCCAAATGACTCTGGATGTCGAACATCTGGAGCGTTTTCGCCCCGCCAAGCCCCAGCCCACTTATCGAATCGCCGGTCCGGAGGAAATCGAGGCAGGGGAGGGCGTTTCGGCCCGCCGCCGTCTGCCGGTTTAAGAAGATCCTAGAAAGATGGGAAGTCCGAGTCGCATTCTCTATTGCCGTTGTGCCTATGCGCGCATCATCCCAAAGGAAACCAAGGACGAGGTCTTGCAGAAGCTGTGTGAGTCGGGTGTGGCCTTCGACTCGGTTCCCGATCTGTGCGAGATGTCAGCTCGTAAGGATGCAGCATTGAAGCGCCTGGCCGACGGGGGCAATTTGAAGATTGCCGCTTGTTACCCGCGAGCCGTCCGATGGCTTTTTTCAGCGGCTCAGGCACCGCTCGAAGGGGGTAGTTATCAGGTTCTGAATATGCGAACCGAAAGTCCGGACGATGTTGTTTCCTCGCTGCTCGATCCGGCATCACCCGGGGAGGAGGAGAGCGGTTCGTGAGCGACGCTGAAAAGGATTTGCGGATCGTGGTCTACGAGGGGAAGGATAGCCGCCCCTTGGACCCCCAGAGTCGAGTCGCGCTGATTGGTGCCTTGCTGGATCGGGGCTACGGAGTCACTCGCGTGACCGATGATGGGAAAGTGGCGCCCGCTGACGGGAGCTCTCTGCTGGTCCTGGGAAGCTTTACCGAGAAACGTCCCAACGATCGGATTGACGGAGCCGATTCCTGGGTCTATTTTCGCGATCTTCAAGGTCTGGGAAGCGAAGAAGTGATCGAGTTGGCCCAGGAGTTGTGCGAGCGCAGCCAGGGTTCGGAGTCCAAGCCATGGAAGCCCTGGTTCCCGGTGATCGACTTTGACCGCTGCACCAATTGTATGCAGTGCTTGAGTTTTTGTCTCTTCGACGTGTACGGCGTTTCTTCCGCGGAGAAAATCCAGGTTCAGAATCACAGCAACTGCAAAACCGATTGTCCGGCCTGTTCCCGGGTCTGCCCGGAGGTGGCCATTCTCTTTCCCAAGTACCGGTCTGGACCCATTAACGGGGACGAGGTCAGCCAGGATGACCTCCGCCGTGAGAAGATGAAGGTCGACATCTCCGCGCTGCTGGGAGGAGACATCTATCAGACGCTTCGCGATCGCAGTGAAAGGGCGCAATCCCGTTTCGCCAAGGAACGGGACGAGGAACGGGCCCTGCGGGAGAGGAAACGGTGTTTGGCGAAGCTTCAAAAGGATCTGGACATCCCCGACGAGGTGTTGCGGTCGCTTCCCTCGAACCAGCAGATCCAGCAAAGACTGAACCGATCGCGGGACCGCTCGGAATCGGAAGGAGAGAGGTAGCTCGATGTCCAAAGCACGGGCAGCCCAGCTCAAACCCACCGTGGTTCTGGTGGCAGACCGTACGCTAAGTTCCGATTATCGAGTTCTTTTCGAGGGCATCTTCGCCACCATGCAGACCACCCAGGTACCGGAATGGTGGATGCGAAGTTTCGTGTCCCCGGCCGCGCGAGTCACCGAGAGCGGCCGGGCGCGAATGGCACCCTTGGGTGTGAGACGGCTGGAATCGGCACTCCTCGCCAACACCTGTCTCCAGCCAGAGGAGGTGGCGTGCACGACACCCGAGGCGCTTCCAGATTTGATGGGACCCTGGGTGCGAGTCGTGGCTGTCAGTTCCAGCGACCCGCTGGGACGGGGCATGACCAACACCACCACGACCCATTTCTGGAAGGGCCAGCTCTATACCCGGGTCTGGATGGATCGCCTGATGGGTTTTTTGCAGGAGCAGAAGAAAAAGTACGGATTCCGGATCGTGGGGGGCGGAGCGGGCGCCTGGCAGTGGGTTCAGCATCCGCAGGAGGCCGTCCGCCACGGCATCGACACCGTCTTCGAAGGTTACTTTGAAAAGGCTGGGCCGGCCGTGTTCCTGGATCATCTCAACGGAGATCGGGTGGCCTCTCGCGTGTCCGAGTCGCGCACCGCCATTGAGGCCGTTCAACCCATCCGCGGCGCTTCAACTCTGGGCGTCATCGAGATCTCTCGAGGCTGTGGCAAGGCCTGCCAGTACTGCACCCTGGCCTTCAAGAAGATGGGGCACCTACCGCCCGATACCATCCTCTCGGACCTGGAAACCAACGTGGCCGCAGGGGTCCACTCGGTGGTCAGTGGAAGCGAAGACTTCTTCCGTTACGGGTCGCTGGGCTTTCGGCCCGATTTCCCCCGATTGCGCCAACTACTGGCCGAGATGCGGAAGATCCGAGGCCTCTCGTTCATGCAGATTGACCACGCCAATATCTCCACTGCCGTACAGCTGAGCGACGCCGAGCTTTCGGAAATCCGTGGATTGCTTTCCTGGCGTCGGAAGACCGATTACTTGTGGGTCAATATGGGCATCGAGAGCGCCAACGGTCAGCTGGTTTACGCCAATGGAACGGGTAAGATTGCACCCTTTCAACCCGAGGATTGGGAGGACCTGGTCCGTGAGGCTGCAGAGCGGATGACTCGAAACGGGTTCTTTCCGGTCTTCAGCGTGATCCTGGGTCTACCCGGAGAGACCCCGGACGACGTAGCCAGAACCTTACGCCTGGTACGCTATCTGGCGGGTCAGCGGGCCGTGGTCTTTCCGATTTTTCACGAACCCGTGCTGCTGAATCATCCCATGAGGGGAGAGTCGTTCGATTTGAAAAGGATGCGTCCCGACCACTTGGAGCTGTATACGGCCTGCTACGAGATCAATTTTCGATGGGTGCCCCGCCTGTACTGGGACAATCAGCGGGCCGGAGGAGTGGCCTGGAGCAAGAGAGTCCTGAGTCAGGGTCTGGGTCGTCTGGAGATCCTGGCCTGGAGAAAAAATTTTCGGAAGGTCAGACACCGCATGGATGAACGGGAAGCGATGCCTCAACCGTCTCGGCTGGATCCCGCCTCAGCGCCTGTCCGGGAGGTGGGGTGATGTGCAGGACTCCGGCGGCGGCCCGCCCAAGAACGGTGTCACCACTCATTCCCAGCGCCGAAGAGTGAATTTTCAAGTCCCTGCATCTAGGAGAACCTTAAGTTATGCAGCAAATCGTTCCTCTCACGCTGCCCAAGAACGTCCCGGTCCAACCCGTTCGACGCCCCCAGGCGAATATCCCTCAGAGCAAGCAGGAACGGGATCAACTGGCGGTCGCCGTCCGCCGCTACGTCGAGGAACGCGAACCGGTTCCGCCGCTCTCCCGAGAGGAATTGGAGTCGCACACTGATCGGGTCATCCAGTTCACCCGTTCGAAGGCCATCTACAGGGACTATCTGGCGGTTCTCATCAGCAACGAGGTGTGGCGCGAGACACTGGCAACCATCCCTTATGAGAGACGGCTGCTTCTGTTGCCCAAGTGTCTGCGGGTAGAGGACAAATGCCCGGCTCCCTTTGATGAGTTCGGCCTCCTTTGCAAGCAGTGCGGGTTGTGTACGATTCAGGATCTGCAGGTGGAAGCGGAGAGGCTCGGTTACGCCGTTCTGGTGGCCGAAGGGTCAGCGGTGGTCATGGCCATCGTGGAAACCGGAAAGATCGACGCCATCGTCGGGGTCAGCTGCCTCTCGGTGCTGGAGCGAGCTTTTCCCTACATGGAGGCGGCTGCAGTACCGGGGATCGCCATCCCGCTGCTGCAGGATGACTGCCGCGATACCACGGTGGATTTGGATTGGGTCTGGAATGTGATCCATCTGAGCGGAGACGATCGGACGCGGCGCCTGGATCTGGATGCTCTCCGGGATGAGGTGCAGTCGTGGTTCGAGCCCAGGGCGCTTGAGGAGATGCTGGGTCCGGTCGAAAGCGACACCGAGGAAATCGCCCGGGCCTGGCTGGCCAAGTCCGGCAAACGGTGGAGACCGTTTCTGACGGCTTGCGCCTTCCAATCCTTCCAAGAGGATCCGCAGCTCCAAATCCCGGCGGACCTGCAGAAGATCGCCCTCTCGGTGGAATGTTTTCACAAGGCATCTCTGGTACATGACGACATCGAAGATCGAGATTCCAGCCGTTACGGAGAAGCTACCCTGCACGAAGCTCATGGTGTCCCCGTGGCTCTGAACGTCGGAGATCTCCTGCTGGGTGAGGGCTATCGGATGATCGCCGAAAGTCAGGCTTCCCCCGAAAGGAAGGAACAGATGCTACGGGCGGCCACCCAGGGCCACCGCAGCCTGTGTCTCGGGCAGGGCGCGGAGTTGTGGTGGGACCGCAAGCCAAAACCCCTCACCTCGCTCGAGGTGCTGGAGATCTTTCGCCGCAAGACGGCACCCGCCTTTGAAGTGGCTCTGCGTCTGGGTGCCGTTTACGCTGGCGCGGACGAGGAGGTCTGGGACGCGATTCGGGGGTATAGCGAAGCACTGGGCATTGCCTACCAGATCCGAGATGATCTGGCCGATGCAGTCCCCGACGGGTCAGAGTCCGCATCGACGCAGGAAATGGGTTCTTCGATTCTGCTGTCGATCGCTCACGAGAAGGCTAGAAAAGAAAAGAAAAAGATCACCGGGGCCATCTGGACTCAGGAGTTGCGTGGAGCCAAGGCCGCCCAGGCCTTTGCCGAACTCAGTTCGGAGTTGAAGGTGACCGAGCGGACCACCGAATTGATGATGGCCTACAAAGAAGAAGCCATCCGCTCGCTGGCAGATTTGAAGAACGCGAGCCTCAAGGGGTTGCTACGGCGCGTTGTCGGAAAGATCTTCAACGACCTGGAAATCAAAGGCTGGTGCAGTGAGTTTGAGGCTCGAAATGCTGCAGGTGGCGAGGCTGGCCCCGACCCTGTTGCGTGACTCCACCGAGCTGGTTGTCGATTTCGTACGGGGCCAGGTGCACCCTGAAGGGGGCTTCCGCAACCGGGCCGGAGAAAGCGACCTCTACTACACCGTGTTCGGCCTGGAAAGCCTACAAGCGCTGCAGGCCGACCTTCCCAACGCTTCCCTGAGACGGTGCTTACACGGATTGGAGGAGCAGTCACCGCTCGACCTGGTGCACCTGGCGGCACTGGCTCGTTGCTGGGTTGCTACGAAGCAGTCACCCTCTCGAAAACAGCGCGAGGTGCTGGCCGGGCGTCTGGAGCCGTTTCGAGCCGCAGATGGCGGATACCATCCACAAACCGGAGTGCAGAAAGGTTCCGCCTTCGCCTGTTTTTTGGCGCTGGGAGCCTATCAGGATCTTGGTTTGCAAATGCCCGATCCAGATGTCTTTCGGGATAGCGTCCAAGGCCTGGCACAGGCCCAGGGCGAACCGATTTCGACGCCGGCCTTGTCCGCTCTGGCTACGTTACTGCGCTACCTGGGCGCGCCTGTGGCGCCGGAGTTGGGACGCCAACTGCTGGCTCGTTTGCATCCCCAAGGAGGATTCTTTGCGGCGTCGGGCGCGCCCATTCCGGATCTTCTTTCCACGGCGGTCGCGCTGCACGCTTTGTCAGGACTAAACGTCGACTTCGAAGGTTTTCGAGAGTCCTGCCTGGACTTTGTCGACAGCCTGTGGGCCAACCGCGGTTCCTTTCATGGCCACTGGAAAGATGACGATTTGGACTGTGAGTACACGTATTACGGTCTGCTGGCTCTGGGCCATCTCAGTGTGTAAAGGCGGAGATCTGACGGTTGTTGGTCTTGAAAACAGAACCGCGACCCGAGAGAGCGGCGGGGCACGTTGCAGTTCGAGGATTGGCGAAAGACCGATGTTGTCGCCAGTGGAAAACTGGGTGTGGATCGATGCCTCGGCGCCAAAAGAACCGGTCCGCTTTCCCGCCGCTTACTGACGTACGCGGCTTCTCTTTCGGAGCTCTGAAAGCACGACAAGAGGGAGCGGCGAGGAATGCAGCAGTTAGAAGTTTTCACGAGAGTCCAATGTTTTCGCAGTTGAAAAAACTGGGAGTGGATCGATCACTTTCTGGGGCCGTGTGGACCCGCCGATGACATCTGCCGACATCGGCACCACTTTGTTCAACGCCAAAGCAAGACTGCTGGAGCTGAGGCAACCTGGCCTGGGCTGGAAGGGGGAACTGGCCTCCAGTGCGCTAGCGACCGCCGTCGCCGTGTTTGCCCTGGCGCTGGCCCGGCGAAAGGGGGCGAGAGCCGCATCGGTGGGTCAGGTCCCCGCCCATCTGGTCCCCAGAGGTCTGGACTGGCTGGCCACCCATCAAAACAGCGACGGTGGCTGGGGAGATACCCCGGACAGCCCCAGCAACGTGAGTACGGCGGCTCTGGCCTGGTCGGCCCTGAGTGTGGCGGGAGAGGGTTCCAGATACTCGGAAACCGAGCAGCGGGCCGAAGACTGGCTGGCCCGAGCGGCAGGCGGCTTGGAGCCCGAGCAACTGGTTGACGTGGTGTCCCGGCGCTACGGAAACGATCGTACCTTCTCGGCGCCGATTCTGACCCTGTGTGCCCTGGCCGGCCGGTTGGGAAGGGGACGAGTTGCCTGGCAATGGGTGAAACCCTTGCCCTTTGAACTGGCGGCTTTCCCCCAGTTCTGGTTTCGTTGGCTGCGGTTTCCAGTAGTGAGTTACGCCCTTCCGGCCCTCATTGCTATCGGCCAGGTGCGCAATTATTTTTGTCCACCACTGAACCCGGTGAGCCGGCTGGTACGCCGTATCTCCCGCGATTCCACGCTCCGCCTGCTGGGCCATCTCCAGCCGGCTAGTGGGGGATTTCTGGAGGCCATTCCTCTGACGGCCTTTGTCTTGACGAGTTTGCTGGCCATGGATCAGAGGTCCCATCCGGTGGTGTCACCCGGGCTGACGTTTCTCATCTCCCGAAATCGGTCGGACGGGAGCTGGCCCATCGACACCAGTCTGGAAACCTGGGTGAGCACATTGTCGATCAACGCGCTGGCTGCTGGTCCCGATTCTCCTGATCTTTGGGCCGAAGTAGAACGGAAAACCTTGATCCAGTGGCTGTTGGGGCAGCAATTCCGCCAAATCCATCCCTACACGGGAGTCGCTCCCGGCGGCTGGGCCTGGACTCCCTTACCGGGCGGAGTCCCCGATGCGGACGATACCGCTGGCTCCTTGCTGGCGCTCCGGCATCTGGGCTTGTCCGAGGAACAGGTGCCGGCAAGTGTGGTACCCGCTGTGCACTGGCTGATCGAGTTGGCCAACCGGGACGGTGGCATTCCCACCTTCTGCCGGGGATGGGGAAAGCTGGAGTTCGATCGCAGTAGCCCGGACATTACGGCGCACGCCTTGCGAGCCTGGGCCGCCTGGGAGGAGGATCTCCCGGACGATGTCCAGTTGAGGTTGAAAAGGGCGGCGGGGCGGGCCCTTCGGTACCTGCGGCGCAGCCAATGCTCGGACGGCAGTTGGACACCTCTCTGGTTTGGGAATCAAAGCGTACCAGACGGAGAGAATCCCCTCTATGGCACGGCCAGAGTGGTCCTGGCGCTCCAGCAGGTGGGCGGGCGCTACGGGACAGGAGCGGAAGTGGCGCTGAGGCAGGGGATCGCCTGGATGCTGGCAGCGCAAAACCCAGACGGAGGGTGGGGCGGAGCGCCCGGAACACCGTCCAGCATCGAAGAGACCGCCGTCGCCGTCGAGTCGTTGGCTTCCGGTTCGAGCAGCGCTAGCGAGCGCCATCTCAGTGTAAACCACCTGGACAATGCGTCGAAAGCAGCTCGTGCAGGCGCTGACTGGCTGGTCCGGAAGACGCGAGAAGGAACCGACTTTCCGGCAGCGCCCATCGGCCTATACTTCGCCAATCTCTTCTACTCCGAACAACTCTATCCTCTTATTTTCACGGTGGCAGCCCTGCAGAGGATGGAGCGCGAGTAAGGGCGGGCCGACCAGATCGGTGTAAGAATGTACGCTAA
>CBDBID010000029.1:0-19980 GCA_965205565.1 Acidobacteriota bacterium | reverse complement strand
CGGTTAGGATCCCTTCCATCCGAGGTAGCCCGGAAGGGAACCGTCCCTTCCGGTACGGGAAACCGGTAAGGCTCTTCGATGAAGTCCGGATCTTCTGGAAAGGGATCGGTCAGCGAGGACTCGTTGGTAATCAGCGCCGCCGCCCGATCTCCCACCCGGCGCTGCTGGTGCGAGTAGGTCAGCATCAGATCGCTGTGAGGCGTAAAACCGTACTTGAAGATGAAGAATCCGGTGTAGTCCTTCGAGTGATCGTTGATGGGCCGGAACCCGGCCGAGCGATCGAAGAGCAGACTGGAGCCGAAGGCCATCTTTCCGGTTCCGCCGCTGGAGACCAGCTGGGCACCCACGGTGTCGAAACTTCCATAAGAGCCTCCCGCGGTCCAGTTCAGACGCGGCTTCTCGTACAGGGTAGTGTAGTCGTTGAAGGCATTGAAAGAATTGGAGTTGACCGACAGCAGTAGCCTGGCCAGCAGCAGCTCCGATCCGGCCGCTGCGGTCTTTCCGGGCAGATGAAGAAAGGTATTGGCTAAAAAAAGATGAGCCGAGCTGTTGGTGGGATCGGAAAGCGTGGATCGGACCGCCGTTTGATTGGCCCACTCCGCAAGGCCGAGCCGCTTGTAGGCGCCGGCCAGCTGGACGTTTCGGGTGGTCCGGTCCTCGTCCAGGACGAAGCGGCTGCGGTAGACTGCCCGGTTGTCGTTCAGACGGATCGATTCCTGAAAATGTTCCACCGCCTGGCCGGGACGGTTCAGATCGTTTTCAAAGATCCCGGAATACAGGTGGTGGGTTGGATCGCGAGGATCGAGTCGGGCCGCCGTATCCAGCGCCCCAAAGGCCTGCTCGAATTCCCGCAGTTCGAAAAACGCTTTGCCCAAGTAACTCTGGTAGAGCGAAAGTCTGGGCTCCAGGGTAGTGGCCGTGAAGACCGCAGCCACTGCCTCCCGGAGACTCCCCTGCCGCATGTGTGCAATCCCCAGGCCCAGGTAAGGCTCCCCCAGCGTACTGTCCAAACGGATGGCCCGTTGGAAATGGATCACCGCTTCTTCCATTTTGGCCTGGGCCAGCAGGATGAACCCCATCATGGCCTACACGTTGGCATCTTTGGGAGAGCTGGCCAGGGCGGCGCGTAATGATCCCCTCCGCCCGACCACTTTGACCCGCTCCGAACAGCAGGCGGGCAAATTGGACCCGGGCTTGCAGATACTCCGGGGCCAGCCGCAGCGCCTCAGCAACCGCTTGCGTGGCCGCCGGAAAATCGAAAAAGGCCTACTGCACCCGGCTCAGGTCCAGATGAACCGAGGGAGAGTTCGGTCTGGCTTTCACCGCCCGGCAGGCCGCTTCCAGAGCCGCCTGTTTGTCGTTTCGTACCAGAAAAACATTGGAGAGCAAACCCTGGGCCCGGGCGTAGGCCCTCTCTCCCGGAGCAATGGATTCGATCAGTTCCAGGGCCGTCTCCACGTCCCCGCTGACCAGACCGATTGTGGCTTTCTGGATCTTCAGCAAAGGATCGTCTCTCGGATCCTGGACCAGGCCATATGCCTGCTCCAGCTCATTCATCCGGAAATGAACCAGGGAAGCCCCCAACTGGCTGCGGCTCGTCGATGGACGCACCTTTTGGAAGGACAGCATGGCCTCGGCCAGGCGGTTTTGTTCCAGCAAGATCCAGGCGCGGGTCTCCTCCGCCTCCGCGGATACCACGTCGCCCAGCGCCAGAAGGGCCGCCTCCAGCTCTCCAGCATCGTGTTGGAGCCGGGTCCGGTCCACGGGATCATCTGGGGCACGGGCCAGCTGATCTCGCGCCTCCCCCGGGTCGTCGTACTGAAAGGGATGATCGCGGGGGCTGATGGCAGCCGAGTAGTAGAGGGTCCACTGCACGGCGTCCTCCGGGTTGAGAAACACCAGCTTGGTGGGAGCCTCCCCGATTCGGGCTCTTCCCTGTTCTCCGGAATGCACCAGGACGTTGCCGAAGTCGTTGCTCAGATGGACGGACCCTTCCAGGACAGAAAAGAAAGATTCCCCGTCGGCTGCGACTTCGATCGCAAACTCGGTGCTCCGAATGGCGCCCGTCCCCGCTGGGGTCGACACCTGCGCCTTGGCCGGGACCCGCTTGGAGCGCAGCCAAGCCTTTCCCGATTTGACATCCAGGAGGCTCTGATAGCCGGCCGTCGCCACTTGCGAGATTCTCTGCAGCAGACTGCTGGTGGCCCGGACCGCTTTGAGCTCCATCTCGGACTTGGGTCCCACCTTGAGCTGGGTCTCATCCGCCAGAAGCAGGGCCGTTCGACTTCGCACCCCCGTTCTGATGAGAGCTCCCGCCTTCAACTCCTGCTCCAAACGAGCGAGTTTCCAGTCTAACTGGGCGACCTCGACCAATCCCTGGATCGAGACGACTTTGCCGGCGATTTGAGCCAGGGCCGGGGTGAGAGACAGCTCCAACAGCAGCAGTGCCAGGAAGAATTGTCGAATCCGAGGGAAACGGGCAGCTGAGGCAACCCCTGCGGCAGACCTCTCGCGCCTTCGCATTTTGGGAATCCCGGTCGGAAACTGCTGCCCCACACTTGAGTGTAGACAGCCCCGCCCGGAGGGGTCAAGAAGCGGTTCCAGAAAGCCGGCCCAGCATCCGTAATTCTTTGGCTTGACGGGTGAAAAGCTGGCTCCCTATCATCAGTGACCGAGGCCGGAGACAAATCCTGGACCGCAATTCACAAAGGAGGAAACAGCCGTGCTCGTAACACTCACCCAGGGAGGTTGCCGGAACCGTCAGCAGCGTTTTGCTGGATGGCTGGGACAGCAGGGTTTCGACCTGGCGATACTGACCGACTGGCGCGACGTCTATTATTTCACCGGCGCCATCAAGGAAGTCCCTTATCCGCGCGCCGTCATCATTCAGGACGACGGCCGCACCACCCTGCTGGCAGAAGCTGAGTACCCGCAGGCGGCGGCCGACCGTCAGGAGATCTACGCCTTGCTGACCATGGCGACCCTGAACTTCGATCCCAATGACCGGCTCACCACGGTTCTGAAAGACTGCCTGCCCAAGGCCAGACGGACCGCTGTCCAGCGCGAGTCACTCCTGCACCAAGCGGCCCAGGCGATCCTCGACGTCACCGAGGGCGATCTGGTGGCCATCGACGATGACCTTCTGCGGATGCAAGCCGTCAAAGACGAGGACGAACTCAGCGTGATCCGGCGAGCCAACGAGCTAAACGACGTCGGTTACGCAGCCGCTCACGAGGTCATTCTGGAAGGCTCCACTGAGGCCGAAGTTCTCGGGGCCGCCCAAGCCGCCGTGACCGCCGCTGCCGGCTGCTACACACCTTATAACGGGGACTTCCAGTGCGGGGTACCCGGAGGTTTTGCCACCGGCCGCGCCTGCCGCGCGGGCGAACTGTACGTCATCGACGCCTGGGTCCACTACCAGGGCTACTGGTCGGACAATTGCCGCACCTTCGCTGTCACCAGCCTGGATGACAACCAGCGCCGAGCCTGGGAGAAAACCGAAAACACGGTTCTTGAAGCAGAGAAAGCTGTCCAACCAGGAGTGTCCTGCCGCTCCGTATTCGAGCTCATGAAGGAAATGCAAGAAGAAATCCAACCCAACGCCCTGATGCATCACGGGGGCCACGGGGTGGGCCTGCGAAACCACGGCTACCCGCGCATCAACCCCCATTTCGATGACGTCTTTGAGGCCGGCAACATCATCACCATGGAGCCGGGGGTCTATGGAGAAGATCTGCAGGGCGGCATTCGGCTCGAATACAACTACCTGGTGACGGAGAAGGGACTCCAGCGACTCAACCAGTTTCCCATCTCCATCCCGGAATGAGCGCGTTGAACCGCGTTACAGTCGGGGATCGGTTTGTTCCTCCATTACTTCGCCGAGGACTTCGACAAGAGCCTCCCGCGAACTGGCTTTTACTGCACCCATATCCACCGGGACTCCCAGCTCCTTGCTCAACGAGGTCACGGGGCAGTCCTCGATTCCGCAGGCATGGATGAGTTGAAAGTAACGTAGCTCCGTGTTTACGTTCACAGCGAATCCATGCATGGTCACCCAGTGGCGTACACCCACGCCGATGGAGGCCAGCTTTCCGGCCTCGGTCCACACCCCCGTGAGGCCTTCCCTCCGGAACGAAGGTACCCCCAAGGCAGCAGCCGTCCGGATCAGGGTTTCCTCCAGATCCCTCAGGTAGCGATGCAAATCCCGGCCCCTGCTCCGCAAATCCAGTTGAGGATACCCCACCAGTTGGCCTGGTCCATGGAAGGTGATGCCGCCTCCCCGGTTGGTCTCGACCAGTGGGATCGATTTGCCGTGCCAATTGTAGAGGGAAGCCGCCCCGCCAGCGCCTCCCTTTCGTCCCTGGGTGAACACCGGAGGATGCTCCAAAAGATATACGGTCTCCTCTCGGGCACCGCTGGCGACACCCTGACACGTCTCTTCTTGCAGATCGAGGGTCGCCCGATATTCCATGCACCCCAGATCCCTGAAAATCAAGCTCTTCTCCCCCCTCGATGCCCTCACCAGATCGTGCGGATCGGATACTGCCGAATCAGGGAGTCTGGGCTCAGGATAGGTAGACCGTGCACGATCGCCTGGCAAATGAGCATGCGATCGAAAGGATCCCGGTGCAGCAGGGGCAGTCGACCAATTTGAAACGTCGACTCTTCGTCCAGAGGCAGAGATTGGATTCGGTAAACCTCCCGGATTTCCGGCACCAGTGTTTCCGGATCGGTCGGCAAGACAAGCTTACCGAGGGAGTACTTCAGGGTAATTTCCCAGGAAGACACAGGACTCAGAAAAAGCGGCCCCTCCCCAGCGGTCAGCGCTTGGCGGGCTCGAGCCGACAGCTCCGGCGAATCGACGGCTGCCCAGAGAAAAGTAACGGTGTCCAGTAAAACCTTCACCGAGCCGACTCTGACCCCTCGAATTGGGACAGGAGTTCTTCTTGCAAGGGCTCGAAGAAGCTCTTTGGAATTTCGATCTTCCCCTTCCAACGGCCCAGCGGAGCCACCTTTCGCCGCCGGCTGGGGAGAGGGCGGATCTCGGCAATTGGCACGTTGCGCCGGCACAACAAAATCGTCTCACCCTCCCGCAGACGGGCCAGGTAGCGCGACAGATGCGTTTTTGCTTCCTGTATGTTGAGCCGAATCATAGTCCGATAGTAAACCAGCTATACGGCTGAAATCAACTCCCGCGTCAAAAAACGGCCCATCGCCAGGCCCGCGGTGCCTTTGAAGAAGGCGCAGGCCTTTGAGCTTCACGGAGTGAAGGTGGAAATTCCGGAGACCTTCGAACAAGCTCTGCAACAAGCCCTGCAACAAGCCCTGCAGGCCGGCCGAGCGCGCCGCCTGCGTCTCCATCGGAGATGAAGCTAGATTGTGCGACTTCCGAAACCGAGCCGCGCCCGTCAGGAAGCGGCTGGAAATACAGCAGTTCGGGTACTCACCGGGGAAGCGTTACAGCTTCAGGTGCGACACTGCAGGGAACCGTAGACACCGGCATCTACCCGAAGAGGCCCCTACAGGGCTCGATCTCTTCAAACGGGAACAGCGGCTTTCGCCGGTACTGATAATTCAGAGTCACCATGTCCGCGGTGGTGGAGCCCGGCGTGTTGACCCGAATCAAGCGGGTACAGACCGGTTCGAAGGCCGGCACTGGCGAATGCACACCCTTGGCCACGATGATCTGAAAGTCTTGCGGCTTGACTCCGCAGCTGGTCAGAAGTCCAAGGCTGGTCGGTCCGCAGCTCTTGGAGGTCAGACAGATCGTCAGGCCGGAGCTGGTTTCGACGATCGCCGAGCGGCCCATGTCGAACTCGGTGTGCCCGCCGTGGCGGATTTCCGCTTCCCTGAAACGACCTGTGTGAAAGCTCTTCACCCGGACTTCGGCTTCCAGCGCTGGGCCGTGTTGATCGTCCACCTTGCCGCCCATCTCGAGCCTGGTGACGGTGCCAGCGCCGGCCCGTTCGGCCTCCTTCACGGAATCGGGATCGTAGAGGCACACGTAGCCTCGGATGTCTCCGCGCCGGTGCAACTCGTGGGCCAGAAAGGTTCCATCCGCAGTAGACCCGCCCCCGATGTTATCCCCCATATCGAGAAGACAGACGGGGCCTTCGTGCTGAAGCGCCTGGTCCACCGCCTGCTCGACACCGATCAAATCACCCACGAAATCGTGCCGGCGCGCCACCAGGTATTCGGCCAGACGATCGGCCTGTCTTCGAGCTAGATCGGGATCATTGTCGGTCACCGCAATGACGGCCGAACCCATCTCCTCAAAGTCCGAATAGGGATATCCCAGCACGATGCTATTCGAGAGCACGCCGGGCTCTTCTCGCAAGCGAGCGGCAAGTCGATACAAGGACAGGCAAGGCTCCGAGTCGGTTCGCTGCCTTTCGATGTTGATGGAGACGGGTGGGAAGGCGGCCGCCTGCACGGGATGGATTTCGCCTTGCAGTGTCTCGGCCATCATGCGAGCCGCTTCCAGGCCCCGCTCCATTTGATCCAGGTGGGGATTGGTCCGGTAAGCCACGGTGGCATTGCAGGCCTCCACCATGCGAGGCGAAAGATTGCAGTGCGGATCGATCACGCACAAGATGGGCAGGCTTGGGCCCACTGTCGCTCGGAGCCGTTTCAGCCAATGACCATCCAGGTCCCGGTATTCCTCGCCAACGCCCATATTGGCGCCG
Source organism: Acidobacteriota bacterium (assembly GCA_965205565.1). GTDB lineage: Bacteria > Acidobacteriota > UBA6911 > RPQK01 > CBDBID01 > CBDBID01. The sequence continues at coordinate 13,294 of CBDBID010000029.1, read as the reverse complement.
TGAGGATTGGCCAAGATGCCGTCCAATTCCCCCGCCTGCTCGAGCTTCTCAAAGAGCATCTCCATCAAGGCCTCGCAGGTTCCTTCTGTAATGGGACCGGAAGGTGGAGTGCGTGCAAAAAAGATGGGGACCGGTTCGGCACCGGCCGCCTCCAGCCCGTCGATGAAGCCCTTCACCTCTCCCAGTTCGCCCGAACAGTGCCGGTACATCTCCCTCCCCGACAGCAGCTGGCCTTGCTCGAACATTTCCAGGGTGGTGGGTTTTCGAATGAACGCATTCGATTCGTGGATCAGCGAGATGATTCCGATTCGCACGTTGGGTGCACCTTCCTATCGGCTTATATTAAGTTAAATTGCCAATCCCGTCGAGGTCAGTTGCTGGCGTTCAGTTTCGAACTGCTGAAACGGGCCGCCGACGCCTACATGCTGGGACACATGAGAATCGGCGACGCCCAGCGGCGGGCCGACGACGGCTCCCCGGAATACAAGAGCATGTTCGAAAGGATCGAATGGGAGGGACTCGTTCTGGAGAACTGATTCCCCGCTCTCATTCGAGCCTGATCTTGTCAATGACTTGTTGCAACCGAGCCGTGCTGGAGGAACCAGCCCTCACGTCCGCCTCGGAAAAGACGGAGAGCAGAATTTCCTTGGCTCCGTACCTTTCCCGGTCATGGATCGCGTAGATGGTCCCATCGGGTGCCTGTACGGCGTCTGGATACGAGACCGAAGCGCGTTCGTCCAGCATCAGGGGCCGTGACGACCAGGTCTGGCCGTCATCCTCGGAGAGGGAAGCCTGCATGGTGACCCGGGCGTTGGCGTGGTGGGTATTGATCAGCAGCAAGCGGCCAGAAGCCAAACGGCTCAGGTAAAAGCGGGCTCGGGGATTGACGATACGGGTGGGTTTCACCTCACTCCAGGTTTCACCGCCATCTCCGGAAGTGCTCTCCCAGATCCTTCCGCCGGGAACCCGGATCAGCATCCACAAGCTGCCGTCGCGCCTTTCGACCACCATGGGTTCTCCATTGCTGGGACCCGGGGTCCGGATCTCACCGTGGAGCTGCCAGTGCCGACCCCGATCGCTCGACAGCAGAACTCCCATCCTCACCTCCGGGATGGATCTGCGCAACGGAAGCAACCAGACACCCGATTCCAGGACGATCGGCTTGTTGAGAACGATGCCGCGGTGCACGGCCGGCAAGTCCTCCCTGAGTTCGAAGTCTCGATCGGGCGGATAGAGCCGCTGAACCGGCGACCAGCTGGGATTCGCACTCGTTGAGTTGTCACTGTAGATGGCATAAGGGCCGGGAGGACCGGCGTTCTGCGCCCAGAAGAACCACAGCCTTCCCTCCGGATCGTGCCATAACATCGGATCGTAGCTCCGGGCCACACCCGGCGGATCGATGACGATCTTGGGCCCACTCCAGCTTCTGCCGTCATCACTGCTGGTCACCAGCAGCACGTAATTGTCTTCACTGGGCTCCCGTTTTCCACCGCTGTACCAGGTGGCCCACAGGCGGCCATTGGCGGCTCTCTCGATGCCGGGAATGCCCTGCCACAGACGGGCTTCCGAGCTATACTCCGGCCCCGGTAAAGTGTTGACCACGGGTACCTTCCATTGAGACCGGGCCGGATAAACCAAAAGTGTGGCCAGAATGATTCCAACCAGAGAAGCTCTTGACACGCCACCTCCTCTTGTCCTCTGCATCGCTCGAATCCCTCCCCTGCTGCTCATTTGCTTTGCACCACCCATAATTCCGCCCGCCGCTGCGGTCCAGTCAAATCCAAGGTTTCTGAAGACGTGGACCGCACTGCGACGGTTCAGGACAGGCTTGACTCAGCCGGCTCGACAGTGGGGCCGTCACCGGCCAGGGTGGTGCGGTGCATGATGCGCTTGTAGTTCCAGCTGTCAAAAGGACGGGCGCGATGCAGGCAGTGACGATTGTCCCACATGCCCAGGTCATTGGTGCACCAGCGGTGGCTGTAGACGAATTGCGGCTGGGTGGTCCACTGCAACAGCTCCTGTAGCAAGGCGCTGCCCTTCTGGCGCCGGCCATTCCACGATGTGCGAGGCGTAGGATCCCACCAAGAGCGTTTTTTCACCGGTTTCCGGGACGCCCCGCACCGTACGGATCGAGGCAGAAGCCAGCTCGGAGATCCCCTTTCAGCGCCTGGAGATGGTCCTCAACGGCCAGGTCATCGGCCACAGAAACAGCCACACCCGCGGGGACCACGGCCCGACTGGCTCTGGAAACAACCCTGGATGGCTCCGCCTGGATCGCCGCCCGAGCGATGGGAGAAACGAGCCACGAGCTGTTCTGGTCTCACCCCGTATTTGCCCACACCAATCCGGTGTTCGTAAGCTACCGGGACCAAACCGTGTCCATTCCGGAGAGCTCCTGCTTCCTGCTCGACTTCCTCGGCGATTTGGAGAACTGGATCCAGCAGGAAGCCTATTCCGAGAACCCCGAGCAGAAGGAGAAGGCTGGGAGGACTCTGGCGCAGGGCCTGAACTTCTACCGTCGGCTCTGCGACCGCTAGCCTCTCGGCCAAAGCCGCGCTCACCTCCGGCACTCTCCCTCCAAGCGCCGCATACGGAAGCCCACCGGAGCCACCGGCATCCCCCTTGACGCTGATGGCTACGATTACATATATTGGCCCGGCCAGTTGAGTGCTCCTCAGTAGCTCAATTGGTAGAGCGTCCGGCTGTTAACCGGAGGGTTGTAGGTTCGAGTCCTACCTGAGGAGCCAATCTTTTCAACAACTTACAGATCTAGCCTTCACCTGCTCGACAAGCAGCGTTAGGAATTGTGCCCATTTTTGTGCTCAACGACCATCAAGAATTAGGCTGGACGGTCCTGTCTTGGAGCAACTGGGGCTCGTAAGGCGGCTGGATGCCAGTGTCGGGTGCTCACGACCTACCAAGAGTCTTCCAGGGCAGCCCCGATGTGTGACTACCACTTTCTCCCTCCCGGCTCCAGAGGAGTCCAGGAGTCTGTGAAGCCCCCTTTTTCGACACAGTTGCCCCCTGGGTCTTGCGGCCGCGCCGCGTCGAGTGCTGGCTCAGCGAAGAGGATCGCGCCGCGTCAGCTGTCTTGCAGCAGGCGCTGAGTTTGTATCTTCAGCGAAATGGCCGAAGTGAACGAGTCCATTGGAATTGGCCTAACCCCCAAACAGCGCCACTTCGTCGAAGCCTACATCCAGACGCGAGGGAATGCCCCTGAGGCTGCGCTGACGGCCTACAACCGCTCCAGCAGGGCCTCCGCCCGAGTCATCGCCCACAGCAATCTGCACCATCCCCAAGTTCGGCCTACCTGGACTTCCTGCTGTTGAAAAGTGATGTGCCCCGAAAGCTGGTCGACGCCCTGATGAGGCAGACTCGACGCCGAAAAGTTCGTCGAGGTTAACGGGAAGCTAATGCCGGTTCCGGACAACACAGCGTGAGGACGGACGATGGACTTTACTTTGAAATTGGTTGAGTGGGCTGATTTGGAGGGGGATTAGCTCGGCTGGTGGATGGAACGATCCATTGGATGGGGGTCGACGTGCGTCGTCCAAAGAGAGCTTCACAGGTTCTGGTACACCTATTGGGAATAGGAATAAGATAGGATTTCTCGATGATCCCACTGCGCGATGACAATCCCACCACCATCAGGCCAGTTGTGACCGTGGACCTGATCGTCGTCAACGCCGTGGTCTTCTCAGATGTTTGTGTACCAATTTGGTGCCATTCCTGCGCTCATCTTCGGTTCCCAAACTCTGCCCTCGGAGCTGGTAGCCATTCCCGCATCATTCAGCATCTTCACGAGCATGTTTCTGCACGGGGACTTCCTGCATCTGATCGGCAACATGCTCTACCTGTGGATCTTCGGCAATAACATCGAGGACGCCATGAGCCATGGCCGATTCATCGTGTTCTACCTGCTCACTGGCCTCATCGCTTCTATGACTCATTTTCTGACGAACCTCAACGATTCCCACGGTCGGCGGCGCGAGTGGTGCGATTTCGGGGATCTTAGGCGCCTACATCTTACTGTATCCTCGGGCACGGGTTCTCGTTTTCATTCCACTGGGCTACTTTATGCGCATCATGTACATCCCAGCCGGGTTTGTCCTGGGATTTTACTTCGTCATTCAGCTCTTTCAGGGAACCCTGAGCTTCGGACAGAGCGGAGGCGGAGTGGCCTGGTTCGCTTACATCGGAGGATTTATAGCTGGTTTGCTCCTGGTAGGGTCATTCAAGCAGCGAACCGTCCGCTTCCTTAACCCGCCGCATCACCATACTCACCGTATCGAGCGCTGGCGGGGCCACTGACCCGACCTTTTCATCGCGCCAACTGTACGAGCACCCCGGCGATGAGATTACGCTAGATGGGGTGGAACGGATTGGGATCTGCCTGCAGGCACCTCTGCGATAGCCCAAAGATCATGGAGCGAACAATACGGGGATGGGGGGAGAACGTCATGGCTTCTGCAAAACTTGTGTGCGGGATTGAATGCCAACTACGCGACCTCAAAGCGGTTCGAGTAGCTGACCGGGTGCTTAGGCAGATTCAAGACAGGCGACCCAAGGATTTTGACCGTCTGAAGAACGTGGTTCACCGAATTGTCCCCCTTTCAAAAGAAACTGCTCAGGGTGGGACCCTTGGAGAGACGAAGCATCTTGCACCTGGGGACGATCTGAGCACTTGGAGCTGGGGCTTAGCCGGTGGACCTGTCGAGATCTTTCATTTACTCCGCCAAGCGCCAGCGAATCACATAGAACTGGGTGGCACCGGTCGCACTCTCCCAGCTCAGGTTTTTTCCAGAGTAGGTCCCGGTGAGCGTAAGCATCTCCCGGCCGTCTAAAGTGATGGTCCTGGCGAAACCGGCCACCTGAGCATTTGACAAATAGTAGACTTCGTCTCGCCAGGTCTTGCCTTCGTCATCGCTAACGACCGCACGGGCACCTGCCATCTCTCGGGGATAGCGATGGTCATAAACCACCACTACCCTTCCCTTCGACAGTCCCACGCCCTGTCCGTGACACTGCCCACACTCCGTGGTCAGTTGTCGGATCGGTGACCAGCTCCTGCCGCCATCAGTGGAATCGGCTACGAACACGTGCTTGTAGGGAAAACTGTGGTTGTGTCGCTGGGCGCCTGTGAGCACCAGGATGTTCGCCGGATCGCTCGGCAGTAGCGGACGCTGATAGCGGATCACCGCCAGCAGCCTGCCCGAAGGCAACTCGCTTACGTTTAACTCGTGTCCCCATTCGCCAATGATGCTCGGCCTGGAAAACGTCGTGCCGTCGTCGGTGGAACGGTAGAAAAGGGACTTAACCCCCTTCCAATCGATGTCGCTCCCGCCTTCTTCCTCTTTCCGGTACACTGCGGTCAGTGGCACCAACAGGGTGCCGTTGCGCAGGACCTCAATCCCACCCAAACGCAAGTCCTCTGTGCCCAGATCGTTACCGATACGACTGATCTCCCGCCAACTCTTTCCCTCGTCGGTTGAAATCGACAAGACGACTTCCCCTTCTCCGACGTCAACTTGACTACGGGGAGACTGTGTAGCTCTGCCTCGGATCCAGGTGCCGTCAGACAGCACCCGAATATCCATGAAGTGATTGTCCGGTACCTCGCCGTCGTTGGTCTCACTGCGCAGATGCATCCAGGTTTTACCCCCGTCGGTGGATTTCGAAATCAGCGAGCACTGCGTCGCATACACGGTCTCATTCGGACCTACAAACAGAGCCAGCCGCTGCACGTGCCCGCACGGGTCCACAGGGAGCTCCGTCTTCTGGGCCGGCAGCTCGATCAGTTGGTTGTCAACTGCGCGCAGGATGTAATCACCCTTTTGCATTCTCCTGAGCTGCTCAGCTGTAGGCAGAACGCCCCCCAAGGCCACCGTCGACCAGCCTCGCTGGGCATATTCGGGTGACGCGACCTTCTCCTCGGCAAAACCCAAATTGCCGAAACACAGGATTGAAACGATCGTCACAACGAACATAACGCTGCCTAGCATCTGTCTCCTTCTTCCAGCTTAGGCGAAATCACGGCCGCCCCAATTCGCCAAGTCGTCCACACCCCTTTCGCAGGGTCACCCTGAGGATCTCAAAATCCTCTGGGTGAAACGATCCGTCTTCTGGCCCCGGAAGGACGCCTGGGAGGGATTCCTGCCCGCCTGTCTGAGCTACTCCAGGACCCCGGCCAAGTAGAGGTTCCCGAAATGCCAGATGAGGGTGGCCTTCCCCGCCAGGCTTCCATGTCCCGGCATCACATCGAAGGAGGAATGGTGGGCTGTTCCCTCGGAAGTTGAAAACCAGGACTCGAGGCGAATCAACTTGGACGGGTCCGGTGTGTGCCCCCGGGCTAGCTTCGGGTGCAGAGCCAAGGTCCAATCGGTGGAGCCCCTAATAGCACCAATGGTGTACTCTCCGGCTGGAACCGAGGTGGACCCTGACGAAGCGGCACCTGACAGAGACAAAGTGGCGCGGCTGGGAACAAACCCTCCCACCTTGATCTTCTCAATGTGACTCATGTTGGCCGGAACGGTGTAGTAGCTGACGCTGGCCTCCACCTTACTTGGCAGCGTCGCTTTCAGCGACTTGGTAAGATGAGGGTGGGAGAGAGCCGTAACTGATATCCCAATGAACAGAAGGGCGGTTAGGGAGTATGCGTACTTCATGGGTATTCTCCTTGTGGATAAGTTGACGGTTCAAACACTAAGCCCGACATTCCTCATAGCAGCCTCGGATGGCCGTTTTTCGGGTCTCCCCATGGTAGATGGTCAAACCCTACCAGCCCTCCAATCCTGCGTCCAGAATTCGCTCGGTCAAGCTGCCTTGAATGGGAGACTGGCTGATTCACCCGCCCGCCCTATAATCAATCCCAGCGAAAGCCAACGCTGAGAGGCACCCGGAAGAGAGGAGAACTATGCACAACAGGAGACCCATCGAATGAACCCGAAAGACCACCGGGCCAGCCCCGATGCTGAAACGATGCCCCTCTGGGCTTTGCGCCCACGACGTACCCATCGAGTCGAGTGCTGGCTCAGCGAGCAGGAATACCGCAGTCTTTGTGCAGCCTCGGTGCGAGAGGATCGCGCCGGGTCGAGCGTCTTGAGGCAAGCGTTGCAGGCTTATCTGCAGCGAGATGCCAACCCAAAGTGAACGATCTTGGCCTCACGCCCAAGCAGCGTCACTTCGTGGAGGCGTACATCCAAACGCGAGGGAATGCCCCTGAAGCAGCGCTGACTGCGTAAAACTGCTCCAGCAGGGCCTCTGCGCGAGTCATCGCCCACCGCAATCTGCACAACCCTGCAGTGCGGGCCTACCTGGACTTTCTGCTGTTGAAAAGTGATGTGCCTCGGAAGCTGGTCGATGCCCTGATGAGGCAGCTGGACGCGGAAAAGCACATCGAGGTTAACGGGCGGTTAAGGGCGGTGCCAGACAATGCCGCTCGGGAAAAGGCGATGGATTTTGCCTTGCAGCTGGTTGAGTGGGCTGATTTTGAGGGCGATTAGCCCTTCTGGTGGATGGCGAGACAATGAGGATGCATCTGAGCGCAGGGGCTTCAGTAGAAAGGGATTTCACCCGCATTCACCATATGCGGCACGAAATCTGCTTCCTTTAATCGATGTAACTATCTATAAGAAAAGAAGATATTGAGAATAAATTGGGCAAGAAATGGCCGACCCAAAGGGTGAGCGTTTGAAGCGCAGAAGGTCCATCCGAGGCTGATATGAGGAATGTCGGCTGAATTGAAATGAGAATTGAAAGTAGAATGGTGCACCACATTTTTTGGCTACTCGACCATGGGGTAAGCATGGCTAGGCTTGAACGTGGAACGATGCGGTAGTGCCCGGGATAGAATGTGCTTTTTGCTGTCGCCCTGACGATCTGAAGAAATTCCTAGAAACTGGGTTGCGTCAACTTTCAGGTCAGGAACTTTACTCCTTGAGTAGCTCCTTCCTTTTCTCCTGCAGCTTTTCCAGCAGCTCCGGCGCAATACCCTCTGATGCAGGGGGAAGAGCGTCCGAAAAAGACCCTGTCACTGGGTCTTTGTAAAGGTACACTTCGTAATCCTCAAATCCCTTCCGTACCGCATGAACGAGGTAATCAAAGCTGTAGTTGCCCATACCGCTACCTAATTCACCCACCTCAATTCCATCGGCTCTAATGTCTACCGCTGCGAGTCCGAGGGAGGCTGTCGACCTGGGGGTAAGTGTCACCGTGATTGATGACGGAACTGCCATTGCCGAGAAGTGCTCCGGAAACTCTACGTAGGCACTGCCATCAACCAATTCGGCTGTACCTCTCACATAGATAGCCGCTTCAGGGCCTTCAAGGGAAGCATACTGGATCATCCGCTCAGGGTCATCGGGATGAGGGACTTTAAACAACTTGAGCAGTCCAGAAATGGTTCCTGTGGAACCGTTTATTGACGCAGTTTGCACGCCGACTGAGTTGTTTACTGAAATGAGACCAGCACCACCTATTGTCGAATTCATTTCCGCAATAGCAGTGCCATTGCTGTTTTTCGTGAAGATAGATCCTGCACCAGCCGCATTCGGTTCAATATCCACAAGAATGACAGACCCTGTTTCGTCTTCACCATTCATCAAAACCATAACGCCACCGCCAGTACCAATTGAGCCCAGTGCGGATACGGTGTTTCCAGCGTAAACGGTTTCCCTTTGGCTCAAGCAACAAGTGCGGCCATTGTTTAGATGTGGTTGCAACTGGAATGGCGAGTTGGTTCCTCAAATGGAGTCCATCCTTCTCGCCAACGAATTGCCGTAGAACTCGTTTGTTTGTAGCAACGATCCACGATCCATCACCTACAGGTGCTGCAGCAACACTTTGTGGAGCAAGGTATCGAAGTTCCTGCGTGGCATCAGGTTCCCAAATTGCCATCCGTTTGTAGCGAGGGTGATAGAAGGAGTGGCTCGAATGCTAATAAGCCGAGAGATTCGTTGTTGCAATTTTCCAAGCAGCCACTCTTGTTGCTTCTGCTTCAATCAGAGAAACAGACATGGCAGTATTGATTGGATCATTGGAAGTGAAATCAAGTTCAACAAGCTAGAGCCGTCCGTTGTGAATGCGAAATACTCGCAGTCGGTCACTCCCAACAAAGCGCGGAAACACCCAATCGGGAAAGGTTACCCAGTTCTGCAGGAACCTCCCCCGCTAGCTGGTTATTGTCCAGATTAAAAAATGCAACTTGGCCCGGGGGCAGGTTGTAATCGTTGCCACAGGTCACCCCATACCAAAAAGGCTCAGCACAGGGATCGTTGTTGAAACCATCCGCTGAAGTCGGGGAATCCTTCCAACCCGAGTTAGACGACCAGGAATCACCTCCTGTTGCGTTGTAGAGGCTGATCAGCTCGTCACGATCCGTTTGCGCAAAAACTACCGATCGAACCAGCACCAGAAAGGTAACCAGAGCGAATAAGAAGAACTGCTTGCGTCGAGGGGCCATGAGTGAACCTCAAGCAAACATTGGGTATTTGCACAAATAATCCTAGCAGCCAGCAAAGTGAAGGACAAACCGGGCTAAGGGAGGCAGGTGATGGATGCTGTCTCCGCCTCTACCGAGACAAAAAGTCACACCCCTAAAAAATTGGAATTATATACGATAGTACCCAAAAATGTCACCCCTGGGAACTATAATAGTGCCCATGAGTCAGAACAAAGCGCCCGGAAAGAGCCACCGCAAAGGTCTTTCAGTAAAAGAGTTCTTCAAGATGTTCCCCGATGATTCCACGGCTGAGAAATGGTTTTTCAGGCAACGTTGGCCGAATGGGATTGCCTGCCCTCATTGCGGGTCGGTGAACGTCCAGACCGGAGCCAAGCATCCCACCATGCCCTACCGATGCCGGGACTGCCGTAAGCGTTTCAGTGCCAAGACAGGAACCGCTATGGAGGGATCTAACCTGGGGTTCCAGACCTGGGTTATCGCTATGTACCTACTCAGTACTGGAATCAAAGGCGTATCTAGCATGAAGTTGCACCGCGACCTGGGAATAACTCAGAAAACAGCTTGGTTTATTGGCCATAGGCTCAGAGAGTCTTGGGCAAAGGACAAGAACGTCTTCACCGGTCCTACCGAAGTGGACGAGACCTACATCGGCGGCAAGGAGAAGAACAAGCACTCCAACAAGAAGCTGAACGCTGGACGCGGGGCCGTGGGGAAAACTCCGGTCGTCGGGGCCAAGGACCGAGCCACCAACCAGGTCAAGGGTAAGGTCGTCAAGAACACGGACCAGGAGAGCTTGCAAGGTTTCATCCGGGAGCGGGTTGAGCCTGGGTCCACCGTCTACACGGACGACCACGGCGGCTACAACCGGATCGGGCTGGACTTCAACCACGCCGCTGTCCGTCACAGCGTCCGCGAGTACGTCAAGGGCCAAGTCCACACCAACGGGATCGAGTCGTTCTGGGCGCTCCTGAAACGCGGCTCCTACGGCACCTTCCACAAGATGAGTGCCAAGCATCTGCAACGGTATGTGGACGAGTTCGCAGGACGGCACAACATCAGATCCCTAGACACCATCGACCAGATGACGGCCATGGTGCGCGGCATGGATGGGAAAAGACTTCGCTACCGTGATCTGGTAGGGTAAGATTCAATGCACCCATGCGGTAGACCTGGGTGCTCTCCTGCTAAATGCTCTGGATACCTCCGAGAAGCGCAATTATGGCCCGAAAGGAGGGATCATGTCAACTTCCACTGGCGGACATTCTCTAGGTCCTCACGAAGGAACAAAAGAACCTGCTCTCTGGGCAGCGGCCCATTGCTGAGCCTGGCGAGTTGCCCCAGAGTTCACGAGTTTCGACTGAGAAAAAATCGCTTCCATGTTCCTGTCGAGAGATTCACAAAATTCTTTCGCAGAAATGCCATCCTGTTTCTGAAGCATATCCTCTAGTGTGCAGAGAAGCACGGCGAAGCAACTGGCCGTCGCCGACATGGAAAGAACTTGCTGATCTGAAAGGTTACTTGGATCGCATGTATCAGTCCGTTCATCAGCCATAAGCTAGTACCTCCTTTGGCCGATAGTGTCTCAGTCTGAAACCTAAAAGAAGAAAAACTCTCCGTCAAGCAAACAATAAAGTTTTTTGTTGACAAGAAAACTTGATAAACTGGATAAGCGAGGCAACAAAGGAGGCGGCCACCATGCCAAAAGGATCCAAGGGCGAGATGCGCCCTGCAAACGTGATCGGCTGTGCTGTTCACGTGGCCCAGATCGCCACTGGTGCGATCCCTGACGAAGCCAAACCAACTTGTTCCGGCCCGAGCCAATGGCGGTCGGAAGGGCGGTCAGAGATTGCGCGGCTTGCCGCATCGGCTCGGTGGGAGTAAAGTTTGACGCAAAATTTGGGAGTAATTTCATGAGAACTATGTTTCTTTTTGCAGTACCTTCATTCCTGTCCGGCATAGCGAGAGTTCTTGATCTAGGCTGCCAGTTTGATTTCTACAACGAAAGTAAAACCACAGAAGAAGCCGATGCGAAAGCACTTTATTCCGACTTTAGAATGGTTGGGCAGGACTTACAAGAAGTGATGGAACTTTTCTTTTCTATGCCCGAAACGGAAATCAGCCCCGATCAGCTGAAATTTGCCTTCGAGAATCTGGACGAACTCACCAATCTTACCTAACATGCCTCGCAATAGGCAGAGTAAAAAGATCTCCAGACAAAGCAAGCCTGTACAATCTGAACTACCGGTTCGAGCTACCTTTGAGCTGAGAGCATCTCAAAAGACTCAGACTTCATTCTCGGGCCCAATCCCTCCACCCCAAATCATGAAAGCCTATGAGGCTGTATCGCCTGGAGCAGCGGCAAGAATCCTGACGATGGCAGAGCAGCAATCTACTCATCGACAGGAACTGGAAAAAACTATTGTCAAGGGTAGCTCACGTCACGAAATGTGGGGGCTCTGTACGGCTGCCTTACTCAGCTTGGCAATTATCATCGCAGGGTTTCTGCCTGATCTACAACAACAAGGACGTGACAGGATTCTGGTTAATTATTGTCGACCTAGCGGCTTTGTCTGGGGTGTTTGTCTACGGTAGGAAGGCACAGACAGAAGAGCGAATGGAGAAGACGAAACCCTTCAAATCAAAAAGGTAAAACAAGGGTCGTAATAAATTCAATATGAAATAAGGTAACTTCTGATATCCAGGATGGGCTGATATGGAAACAAACAATTCCAGAGACCCTGCCGCTTCTTAGATCGATTCAGTTCGCCCTTCACTGTGGGATAATAAAGAAGGAGTGATGGAACCCTACACCCATAACGAGGAGTAAAATCCATGAAGGAGAAGGGGAAGATCCACAACAAACCCAGCCTCCGGTCCTCCCGCTGGGACGCCAGTAAGCACCATCCAACCAAGGTTGAGCTTGAGGAAGACTTGAGAATCCCCGGTTCCACCCCTGAGAAGCTGGCAAAGGCGGTAGCAGACTACCACCTGAACAAGAGGAGATAGCCCCTCTCTTGGGTACTACCGTATATAATTCCCTTAAACATTGGGGATTATATACCTAAGTTGCCAAGCTGAAGGAATGGGGTAGGTGGAAGAGGGCCCTAGTCGGACCTCTCCTTTTGCTTGGTGGATCTCTTCTTGATCTTGGCATCCGCAGCGGCGAAGATCGCTCGGGACGCATACTCCGGGGTGGCGTCGATGTTGAGAATTCGGATTTTGGGGCGGCCTCTTTTGGGCGTCCCTTTCTCCTTCTTCATGGTGACTCCTCCTTCGACCCTAGTATACACCTAGGCTGGTGCCTGGTCGTAGGTTAACTTCTCGGCGTAAGCATTCTACTCCACAAAAAGTTGTAGACGGATGACAGAGGTATTGGTTACTATTAAACCTCCATTCTCCCAAAGGATTAGGTGTCCACGAAACCAGGGGAACTCCAGCGCCGCGTCTTTAGATGCATCACCACAAGGACGTAGAACGTGACCAGTCCTGGCCGAGTCCAGACCTCAACGGTCGTAAAGTCGGCGGCTGCGATCGAATCCCAGTGAGCAGCAAGGAAGGTACGCCAGGCCGTGCGGCTCTCGCGCTCTGGAGCTGGCTCGATGCCGTGGGCTTTGAGAATGTTGCCAACCGTGGTGTCAGAGATGTGGAAGCCCAGGTTGGCTAAAGCACCCTGGATACGGTCATAGCCCCAGCTAGGATTCTCCTGAGCCATGCGCAGAGCCAAGTCCACAATCTGTTGTCGAATGCGTGGTCGGCCAACGGATTGCCTCTTGTCTGAGTGATCCCACTTGCGAGCGATAAGCTCTCGATGCCAGCGCAGAAGCGTGTCGGGCC
>CBDBID010000028.1:0-50341 GCA_965205565.1 Acidobacteriota bacterium | reverse complement strand
CGGCCGGCAGCCATGGCCGGGTAGTTCCAGGTTTTCCCACGAATAGCCTCAAACCGCCCCCGCTCGCGATAAGCATCTGGCGTGACCTCGACCAGGGCCACCTCTCCCCGCTCGCTCAGCACGACCAAATGACCACCAGCCAGCAGGAGCTGTCCGTACCCGAAGCGACCCGACTTCCACTTCAGCTCGCCTGTCTCGACGTCCAGGCAGGCCAGGATTCCCTCGTCCAGCCCGTATACGTAGCCCTGGTGGAAAACCGAACTGTTGAATTTGTTCTTCATGCGCGTATTCTTCCAAACCGTGCGGACGGCGAACCCATCTTCCCGGGTCTTCACTTCGACCAGAGCGGAACCATGGCCGTATCCTGCCGAGATGAAAAACCGGTTCCCGTCGATCATCAGAGGCTGGGCTGCGTGCACATCGTAGCTGGTGCTCCAGGGATAGTCCCACAGTGGCGGTCCGCCTTGCACGTTCAACCCCAGGACGCGTTTGGCACTCACGATGAGGAGTTGCGGCCTTCCGGCCAGACGGACCCACATGGGGGTGGTATAGGCTTGTCTGTCATCCAACGATTGCCAAAGGACTTCGCCCGTTACCTTGTGGTAGGCCACCACCGACTGCCCGCCGGGTCCGCCCGGCAGGACGATCAGCTTTTCCCCTACGATCAGAGGCGCGGCCGACATACCCCAGGGCAGGTTGACGGCGCCATTTTCCTCCAGGATATTGCGCCTCCAGATCAGTTTTCCGCCTTCAGCTTCCAGACATCGGAGTTCGCCTTGCGCGCCCAGAGCGTAGAGACGTCCCTCGTTCCAAGTGGGGGTGGCGCGGGGCCCGTTTCCGCCCATGGACTCCTGGAAGTGCTCCTCCCAGGAGTGAGTCCATAGCTCCCGTCCGGTTTCCAGACCGTAGGCGGCTACGGTTTCCTTCTCCTCTCTTTGTTCGATGGTAAAGGCGCGGCCCTGGGCCACCACCACCGAAGCGTAACCCCCGCCGACGGGTCGGCGCCAAAGCAGAGGCAACCCTTGCTGGGGCCAATCGGTCCGGATGACCATCTCGTCGTAATGGCCGTTCTGTCCGGGGCCGCGAAAATCGGACCAATAGGCCTCCCCGCCAGACTTCCCAGCGACCGAGGCTTCAAGTGCCGCCACATCGACGCCTAGGCCGACCGATTCCGGTGGGGGGGGAGATTCCGTCTTGCCGGCAATCTCCACTGGATCGGACCGCACCTCCGCAACCTTTAGCGGATGTGTGGCGCCGGAGTACTCAAAACGAGATTGCCCAAAGGAGACGATAGGACGCCAGCCACTTCCATCGCGTTCCACTCGGAGACCGAAAAATACGAAGAGGTAGACGACGCTCAATAGGAAGAGACCCAGGGAAGCTGCCAGTTTGACAAACAGGCCCCTTCCGGGCTGCACCCACAACAGCACCACTCCCAGCGGCGGGCAAAGAAGCGAGAGACCCACCAGCCAGAACCGAGCTCCACTTCTTGTATCCCTTTGCATAGTCGTCTTTCGATTTTTGCCATCTTCCTGCAGATCGGCGGCCCAGGCAAGCGGACCCAGCGGCACTCGCTCCCTCCAGCAGGGATGCACGTCACCCGAAAACCGGTCGTAGGCCTGAATGATCTGCTTGACCAGAGGATGTCGGACCACATCGTGTCGATCGAAACTGCAGAATGCGATTTCACCGATTCCCCCCAGGAGCTGGTGGGCTTCCACCAGACCTGAAACCTGACCAGGCGGCAGATCGATCTGGGTGATGTCTCCGGTTACGACCGCCTTGGAGTTCACGCCGATGCGGGTGAGAAACATCTTCATCTGCTGAGGGGTCGCATTCTGGGCTTCGTCGAGAATGATAAAGGCGTCGCTCAACGTGCGGCCCCGCATGAAGGCCAGAGGAGCGATTTCGATGATCCCTCTGGCTACATACTTTTCCACCCGAGCGTGGTCCAGCATATCGAAGAGGGCATCATAGAGAGGCCTCAAGTAAGGGTTGACTTTCTCCTGAAGGTCCCCGGGCAGGAATCCCAACTTCTCCCCGGCTTCCACGGCTGGGCGGGCCAGGATGATGCGCCGGACGCGTTTTTGAAGGAACAGGGCGATGGCCATGGCCACGGCCAGGTAGGTCTTGCCCGTACCGGCCGGTCCAATGGCAAACACCAGGTCGTGCCTTTCAATAGACTTCACATAGTGGTTCTGATTGCGACTGCGAGGCGAAACATTTCGGACTGCTGTCTTGAGGATCGTTTTCTTTGGATAGAAGTCGTAGAGGCTCTGTGCCGTTCCTTCCCCGATCTGCTCGAAGACCTCCCGCAAATCCCCATTGGAAAAGGACTCTCCTTGAGAGACCAATGCGGCAAACTCGTGCAGGATCCTCTCCACCAGCTGGACTCCAGACTCCTCACCTTCCACCGAAACCTGGGAGCCACGCGCACCGATACGGACGTCCAGCAGGGATTCCAGGAGGCGGATATTTTCGTCTTTGAGATCGAAGAGGATTTCCGCTCCACGCTGGGGCAGGATCACTTTTTTCAAGAGGGTGGTCCAGGAAGACTCCTTTGAAGCGGAGAATACAGGCACGGGCTGGCTATTCAGCAGTTGATGCCTGCGCTGTCTGGTTCAGCTGCCGGGTCAGGCGAGACTTGAAACGCGCGCCAGCACTGGGATGAATAACCCCCTTTTGAGCGGTACGGTCGATGACGGCATAGACGGTGGCTAGTTTCTGGGTCGCCGCCTCCACGTTCCCCTCGTCCAAGAGCTCCCGGAACCGGCGCATCTCAGTCCGCATCCGGCTACGGTTGTGGCGATTCCTGGACCGCCTTTTCTCATTGGTCACGATTCGCTTCTTCGCAGATTTTGTATTGGCCATAAGTTTCTACTCTTGCTCGTTTCTAATCGCGCAAACTCCTGATTATAGAAACGACCCATTTTCAGGTCAACTCGCGCGGGACTGGCCAGCATCTCTGCAGCGAATTGAAGCGACATGTGCGAAAAACGATTTCTAGCCTTCAACCCCCACCTCGATCCAGAGAGGTGGCGCTGAATACAAAACGCTCCAACATCCTTCTCGGTTCAAGATTGGTAGACTTGAGATCGACATCCAATCGCCGTATTCGCAGGAGTAGATCCTTGAGGCGCTCCCGGCTGAACTGGCGGACCTCTTTTTCCCTGCCTCGATAGTTCCAGATTCTGAGTTGCCGGAGGATCTGATCGAATCGGACGCCTTGCCCCATCGACTCGCGAGCCACCAGCAGCCGTCGAAAGTTCCAGTAAAGCATGGCCACCAAGTAGTAGGGCGTAGCGCCGGCATCCAGCAGCCGATGGAGGATTCGCAACGCCCGTCCAGAATTTTGGGTGGCCAAGGCATGGATCAGGGCGAACACATCGAACTCCCGGGTCTGGAAAGTCATCTGGAGAACGGCCTCGTTGGTGATCTCCCGATTCTCGATGCCGTACAGGAACAACTTCTCCAACTCGGCCTGCAGAAGCTGCAGATCCTCTCCCACCAGGTCGACCAGTTTCTCGGCGGCACCCGGTTCGATCCGGTAGCCCTCCTGCTGGACCTTTCTGCGAATCCATCCTCGCGGGTCGGGCTGGTCCTTCATTTCGATGGTGGGGAGGCGCGGCCAGCCGGCCGGACGTTTCTTGACCTCTAGAACCAGGACGGCTCGAGGGGAGGGATTTTTCACGTACTCGGTGAGCGCTTTGATGCGGTCAGCGTTGCCCTGGCGCACGAAGACCCAGCGGCGCTTCGACATCCAGGGCAGGGTGCGGGCGGCATTGACCACTTCGGCAGGGGAATCTTCCTCCAAGTCGAAGACCCACCAATCCAGCGAGCGAGCCGACTCATCCACCTGATGGCGGCACAGCTCGTAGACCTGCTGGACCAGGTAGCCCTCCCTCGACACCAGCAGATACACTGGGTCGGGGTTCTTGATGTTGCGTTCGAATTCGCTAAGATCCAAGGGACACGAGAGATCCGACTAGAAGTTCTCCAAAACCTCCGTGACCACGCTGGAAGCAAAATCCTCTGCGAGACGGTCCAGGGCGGGATTCAGTTCGGAGAAAAAATTGCTGACGTCGATATTAATGGTGTACTGTTCGCGAAAAACGTGGGCATCATTCCGGTGCAAAACCTTCTGGGTACGGCGCTCCACCAACTCCACTCTGGCGCTCAAAGTCACCAGGAAAGTGGAGCCAAAGTTGGCCTGACCGAAGATGACTGGAGTGGCTCGGAGCCGGGACACCACTCCAGTCAGGACCGCATCCGATTGCGAAGGGTCGTTCAAAACTTCATATGGGGACTTGCGCACGAATTCCCGCACCAGGGATCGAGTCAGGACCTGCTCTACCTCGAATGTGCTGGTCTCGTTTCTCAGGGGCAACACCGTCAGGGTCCGGATGGGTAGAGCGATACGATTCTTGGAGGCCATGCGATATCCGCAGCCCACCCACAGGCACAGAGTTGAAACAGCGAGGATCATCCAGAGAATCCGGCTCCATCGTTCCTCCTCAAACATCACCGTATTTATGGAAGGGAGCACTTAGCTCACCACTATGTTGACCAGTTTCCTGGGGACGACGATGATTTTTCGAACCTCTTTCCCCTGCAGATAGGGATGGATCTTTTCATCCTGGAGCGCCAGCTGCTGCATTTCCTCGCGGCCCACCCGGGCCGAAACCAAAAGGCGGGAGCGGACTCGGCCGTTGACCTGCGCCACGATCTCAATCTCCTCCTCCCGGGCCAGCTGGGGATCGAACTGCGGCCAGGCCTCGAAGGTGAGGGTGTTGGGATGACCCAGCACTTCCCAGAGTTCCTCGGCGAAGTGAGGCGCAAAGGGGGACAGAAGCAGAGTAATCTTCTCCAATGCCTCCCGAGTGGTCCCCGGGGCCAGTTTGCCGGAATCAATGTACTCGGAGAGGGAATTGAGCAGTTCCATGATGGCCGCGATCGCGGTGTTTTGATGGAAGCGCTCCAGATCCTCCGTTACCCGCTGCACGGTCTGGTGCAGCTTGCGAAGCAGCGCCCGCTCCCGGGGACCGAGATCCTCGGATCGCAACCGAGGGGCGTCCCGGTTTGCGCGGGTCCCAGTCAGCGACGGGACCACTCGGTAGCAAAGACGCCAGAGGCGGTTCAAGAACCGGGAGCAGCCTTCCAGACCTCGATCGTTCCAGTCCAAATCCCCGTCCGGAGGAGCGCAGAACTGGATGAACAATCGAAGGGCATCGGCCCCGTATTCGCGGACGATCCCGTCGGGGGAAACAACGTTGCCCTGCGACTTGCTCATCTTGGCACCGTCTTTGAGGACCATCCCCTGAGTAAACAGGGTCCTGACGGGCTCGTCGAACCCCACCAGGCCCAGGTCCCGCATGATCTTGGTGAAGAAGCGCATGTAGATCAGGTGCAAGATGGCATGCTCGACGCCGCCGATGTAGATCTCCACCGGGAGCCAGTAGCGAACCACTTCCCGATTGACGGGCGCATCGGCCAACCGGGGGGAGGTGTACCGGTAGAAGTACCAGGAGCTGTCGACGAAGGTATCCATGGTATCGGTTTCGCGACGAGCCCCGGCCCCGCAACGGGGACACTGGGTGTGCACGAACTCCGGCATGGTTTGCAGCGGGGAGCCGCCCAGCTGGGCATGGTCCATTGGGGGCAGCAGGACGGGGAGCTCGTTTTCGGGGACAGGGACGGTTCCACAAGCGTCGCAGTAGACAATGGGAATCGGAGTGCCCCAGTAGCGCTGCCGGCTGATCCCCCAATCCTTCAGGCGATAGGTAACGCTCCTTTCTCCAAAACAACTCTCCTTGGCAAAATCAGCAATTTTTTCCTGGGCCTCTTGCGAAGACAGCTCGGAAAAGGGGCCGCTGTTGACCAAGCGGCCAGGGTCGGTAAAGGCTTGATCGGGATCGACGGGCTGGGCCTGATCCCAGGCTCGGATCACGGTCCGGATCGGCAGATCATATTTGCGGGCAAACTCGAAATCCCGCTGATCGTGGGCGGGTACGGCCATGATAGCTCCCGTCCCGTATTCCATGAGCACGAAGTTGGCCACCCAAATGGGGATCTTCTCCTGTTGGAAGGGATTGAGCGCGTAACGGCCGGTAAAGAGGCCTCGTTTTTCGGCCGATTCGTCGGTGCGGACCGATCGGTCCTGGCGTCGCATCTCTTCGACAAAAGCCGCCAACTTGCGTCCCGCACGGGTGCGGTCGCACCACTTGCGCACCAGGTCGTGCTCCGGGGCCAGGACCAGGAAGGTGGCTCCATAGATGGTGTCCAGACGGGTCGTAAAAATCTCGATCCCAGTGTCGGATGGCTCCACCAGGGGAAACCGGATGCGGGCACCCACCGACTTGCCGATCCAGTTACGCTGCATGGTGAGAACCTTTTCGGGCCAGGTGTGCAGCTGTTCGAGATCCGCTAACAGCTGCTCCGCATAGTCAGTGATCTTCAAATACCACTGATCGAGTCTTTTCTGCAGCACGGGACTTTCGTCTCTCCAACATCGGCCGTCGACCACCTGTTCGTTGGCGAGCACCGTCCGGCACTGCTCGCACCAGTTGACCTGGCCCTCTTGCCGGTAGGCTAGTCCTCGCTGAAACATCTGCAGGAAAAACCATTGGTTCCAACGGTAGTAGCCTGGATGGCAAGTAGCGATTTCCCGGCTCCAGTCGTAGGACCACCCCAGGTGCCGAGCCTGTGCCTTCATGGTCCGGATGTTCTGGCGCGTCCAATGTTGCGGTGGGATGTTGTTTTTCAAGGCGGCGTTTTCGGCGGGCAGGCCAAAGGCATCCCAGCCGAGGGGATGCAGGACGTTAAAACCCTGCATGCGCCGGAAGCGGGCAATCGAATCTCCGAGGGAGTAGTTGCGAACGTGCCCCAGATGTAAAGCGCCGGAGGGATAAGGCAACATCTCCAGGACGTAGCACTTTGCTTTGTCGGTAGCCTCCTCGACCGAGAAAGGGTCCTCGCTGTCCCAGCGCTGTTGCCACTTCAGCTCGATGGAGGAAGCGTCGTATCGGTCGTTCATGACCCCTGTTTGTCGGGTGCAGCAGGAACACCGGCACGGCTGCCTCGGGCGGGCATCTGTTCCACCTTGGAGAGCACTATGCCGCGCTGTCCCTGGTACTTGCCCTTTCGATCCCGGTAGGACACTCGGCACACATCGCTAGCCTCTAAAAAGATCAGCTGAGCGATTCCCTCCCCGGCGTAGATCTTGACGGGCGACGGACCAGTATTGGCGATGGACATGGTCACGTGCCCCTCCCACTCCGGTTCAAAGGGCGTAACGTTGACCAAGACCCCACAACGTGCGTAGGTGGACTTGCCGGCACACAGGGCCAGAATGTCCCGAGGGATGCGGAAGTACTCCAGGGACTGGGCCAGGAGGAAAGTGCCGCTGGGCAGAAAGCAACTGTCTCCCTTAAAGTTTTCAAACTGATCGCTTCCCATCCGTTTCGGGTCTAAGGCCCCCTCGCTCCGGCACACCTTGAAGCGCCGATCGATGCGAAAGTCGTAGCCGTAGGAAGACGCTCCAAACGAGATGGCGCCAGCTCCCACCAGATCTTCTTCGAAGGGATCGATCATCCCCTCTTCCCGTGCTCTTCGAATAATCCAGTGATCAGGTTTCACTCCCATGGGCTCGGCACTCCACGCGGCAGGGCTTCATCCTACCGCCAACCCCCGCTCGCGGGGAAGAGTCGAAATCCCTTCCCGATCTCTCTCCAACCTGGAGGGCAACGAGCTTCTTGACACTTGCAATGTGGACAAGTATGGTCTAATGAACAGGTTATAGAGGAGCGACCAGGTGATCAAACAGGACATCGTGACCCGTGTTTCGACGAGAATGTCGATCACGAAAGTTAAGGCGGAGCTGGCCGTGGACTCTGTTCTCCAAGCGCTCAAAGCGGCTATGCAGAACGGGGAGCGGATCGAGCTCCGAGGATTTGGCGTTTTTGTCGTAAAACCTCGCAAGAGCGGTGTGGGGAGAAACCCCAGAACGGGACGCGAGGTCCCGATCCCACCCGGCAAAACGGTTCGTTTCAAACCAGGCAAGGAAATCCGAGACAGCGAGCCCAGCTGAGGCACGGAACCTCCCCCAAGTTGACCCACGACAGCTTTCCCACCCAACCCCCCCCCTACCCGGCCTCCTCGACAGCGGTTCCCTCGGCGGCAACCCACTTTGACCGGCCCCGACTTTTTTTGCCAACTGCCCTGTTTCTGAGCACCGTCTTCACCACTGTCCTGGCGGGATACCTGCTGCACGTCAACTTTGCCGCCAATGGTGGGGCGGAGACCGTCAATCGCATACGGGGATTGTGGACCAACCCCTGGGATCTGGCCAATGGGCTCCCCTTCTGCGGTACCATCCTGCTGATCCTGATGGCTCACGAGATGGGCCACTATCTGGCCTGCCGACACTATGGCATCCGTTGCACGCTTCCCTATGTGATCCCCGCGCCTCCCCCTTTCAACCCTTTCGGTACATTTGGCGCCGTGATCAAGATCAAATCGCCATTTTACGATCGCCGGCAGTTGTTCGACGTGGGCATCGCCGGCCCGTTGGCGGGTTTCGCCTTCATCCTGCCCGCCCTGCTTGTCGGTCTGCTTCACTCCAAGGAGTTCGTGGTGGACCCTTCCGTGGAGCAGATCCTCGAATTTGGGGAACCCGTACTGTTTCAGGCGGCGGCCCAGGCCTTTTTCGAGGGCGAGGCGGCACTCATTAGCCTGCACCCCATCGGATGGGCCGCCTGGTTCGGCATGCTGGCCACCAGCATCAACCTCCTTCCCATCGGACAACTGGACGGAGGCCACATGGTCTACGCCCTCTTCGGGCAGCGCGGGCATCGGCTCATCTCCTATCTAACCTTCGCCGGACTGATCGGTGTCAGCTTCTTCTCCTGGCCCATGCTGGGGTACCTGGTCTTTGCCTTGATCCTGCTCTTTTTGGGCTTCCGCCATCCCCGGCCCTACGCCAACTCCACTCCCCTGGGCCGAGGCCGGCGGGCCCTGGCCCTGCTTGGATTGATCATTTTCCTACTCACCTTCATCCCCGTTCCCGTGCAGCTGGTCGACTCCCTGGGCCTGTAGCCAGAATGACCGCGGGAGGGCTGTTCTGACTCAGGCCGACAGCTTTTCTCGACGGCGCGCGCTCACCAGCTGGTGAGCCAGAATCACCGAGGAGATCAGACTGTCGGGGCTGGCTTGCCCCTTCCAGGCAATGTCAAAAGCCGTCCCGTGAGCCACCGAAGTGCGGACAATGGGCAAACCGAGAGTGAGATTGACGCCAGTGTTAAAGGCCAGCATCTTGAAGGGGATATGCCCCTGATCGTGATACATGCAGACCAAGGCGTCGAAGTCTTTCCGACTTTTTTCAATAAACGCCGTATCGGGGGGAATCGGACCGCGGGCGTCGATTCCATTTTTCCGCGCCGACTCGATAGCCGGCTCAATGAGGCGTTCCTCTTCCCGCTGGCCGAATAGTCCGCCCTCCCCACGGTGGGGATTGAGCCCCAACACCCCGATCCGAGCTTTCTCGTTATTGAGCCTTTCAACTACCTCGGCCGTCAGCTCGATGACTTCCAGTACCCTCTGTTTGGTAATCTCTCGGGAAACTCCCGCCAAACCGATGTGGGCGGTCACCATACTGACCGTCAACTGATCGGACCACAACATCATGCAGTAACGGCTGGTTTCGGTGAGGCTGGCGAGCATGTCCGTGTGACTGGCAAAGGGAACGCCCGCCCCTCCCCAGGCTTCCTTACTGATGGGACCGGTGGCTATGGCCTGCACCTCACTCCTGAGAGCTGCCTCGACCGCTGCCGCGACATAATCCGCTGAAGCCCGGCCACAGGCGGCTTCCACCTGGCCCGGCTTGACGTCGTCGGCACCGAGAAGACCCAGATCGACGACCATGGGCAACCTTTCGCTAGCGTAACCTGCCCGACTGCTTTTCGACATCACCCGCGAGGGCCCCGGCAGCGAAACCTTATCGGCTACCTTCTGGAGAACGCAGGCATCTGCAAAGACGACCGGCACACAGACTTCCAGAACGCGCGGTTCTCGCAGAACGCGAAGGCACAATTCAGGTCCAATGCCCGCCGGATCTCCCATCGTAATCGCCACAAAAGGCCTTTTTCCGCGCATTCGTCCGCTCCTGCTGATCAACTTATCGATGCTCTGATCCGGTTGTCAACAGAGTCGAGCTTTACGGCACACCTCTCCCCCTAACGACCCGTTGTTCCTTCTCCACCTCCGCTCCCCAACTTCACAAAACAAGGGGGCTCGTTTAAGATAGCGGCTAAGGGTTAACTGGAGGGAAGAAAGGAGACGGCGGATGAGCAGTGTTTTGAAAAAGAAGAGAAAGAGGCGTGGCAAGTTGAGAAGAAAGCGCCGGCATCAGATCCGAAAGAACTCCCACTCCAAGTAATTTCGGTGCCCACTTTCAACGAGGAGGAGCCATGGTAAAAAAGGACGAGACCTCCAGCCTGTCTCGCCGTGATTTTCTTCGAGGTGGCGCCGCAGGGGCTCTCACCACTGGAGCCGTTTCCAAGACGCTAACCAGTGAGCGACCCGGGACTCCATATCAGGAGACATTGGGACCCGGGCGCGTTCCCATAACCCTGGAGATTAACGGCACAACACGCAGGCTGGACTTGGAACCCAGAGTCACGCTACTCGATGCCCTGCGCGATCGACTGGACTTGACCGGAGCAAAGAAGGTCTGCGATCGAGGCACCTGCGGAGCCTGCACGATTCTTTTGGAGGGGAAACCGGTCTACTCCTGCTCCGTTCTGGCCATTGAGGCACAGGGCAAGCCGATTACCACGGTGGAAGGATTGGGATCGGTCGACCAGCTCCATCCCGTTCAAGCGGCGTTCATCGAGAACGACGCTCAGCAATGTGGTTTCTGCACTCCGGGGTTTGTGGTGGCCTGCAAGGCCTTTCTGGATCGGACTCCCCATCCCACTGCAGAGCAAGTCGAAAAGGGATTGGGTGGGAATTTATGCCGTTGTGGGACCTACGCGGGCATTCGGAAAGCCCTTGTAGCGGTTGGAAGAGGAGGGGTGAGCCATGCCTGATTATTCCTGGCCCGAAGCCGACCGGCGCTCTCTCATCGGTAAACGAATCTCCCGACTGGACGGTCCATCCAAGGTTACCGGAAGCGCTAAGTACAGCTACGATGTCAATCGACCCGGCCTGCTATACGCTAAGGTGTTGCGCTGCCCGCATGCCCACGCTCGCATTACACGCATCGACACCTCAGCGGCCGAGAAGATGCGCGGAGTCAAGGCCGTTCGGATCATCCAGGGCGAGGGCTCGGAGATCCAATGGTCCATGGACGAGATTGCGGTGGTAGCGGCCGTCCGCGAAGAGCTGGCCGGCGACGCCATTCGGGCCATCGAGGTCGAGTACGAGGTGCTCGCTCACTTCGTGACCGAAGAGGACGTGGACCAGGCTCCCGAAGTGAAACCGGGCCAGGAGGAGAGTACGGGGGAGCCCGAAGGAGCCATGGCTGCAACCGATGACAAGATCGACGGCTACTACGGCATCGCTCCGATCGCTCATTGCTGTCTCGAGCCTCACGGTCAGGTGTGTGAGTGGGAAGACGACGAGCATCTGGTGGCCTGGTGCTCGACACAGGGCGTTTCTATTCTGCCGGGTCGGTTCGGAGAAAAACTTGACATCCCGGCTTCCAATGTCCGCGTGATCACCCCTTATATCGGGGGAGGCTTTGGCAGCAAGTTCAGCCCCGACCGCTGGGGTGTCGAGTGCGCGGAACTGGCTCGCCAAACCAAACGTCCCGTCAAGCTGATGCTGGAGCGAGACGCGGAGCTCTCGGTGGCCGGCGATCGACCCTCCTGCTACGCCCGCATCCAGGTGGGCGCCAGTAGCGATGGAACCATCCAGGCCTGGTCCTCGAAATCCTGGGGCTCGGGAGGCCTGGGGGGTTCGGGAAGCCCTCCTCTGCCCTACATCTTCGAGGTGCCCAACCGGCGCCACCAACACGTCTCCGTGCCTACCAACACCGCCGGCTCGCGGGCCTGGCGGGCCCCCAACCACCCTCAGGCTTGCTTTCTAACCCTGGCGGCACTGGAAGATCTGGCTGCCGCCCTGAACATGGACTCCCTGGACTTCATCCGAAAAAACCTCTCGATCACCGGACCCCGTGCCAAAAGCTATGAAGAGGAACTGAATATCGGGGCAGATCTGATTGACTGGAAAACGAAGTGGCACCCCCGGGGACAGGGTGGCAGCGGCCCCGTCAAGCGCGGCCTGGGCCTCGCCCTTCACACCTGGGGCGGGCGCGGCCATCGCAGCAACTGCCAGGTCGTTGTCCATCCGGACGGTTCCGTAGAAGCTCGCCTCGCCAGCCAGGACCTGGGAACCGGGACTCGCACCGTGATCGCGATTGTCCTGGCCGAGACTTTCGGGCTGGAGCTGGATGCGGTTCAAGTCCACATCGGCAGCAGCGAATATCCCTCCTCGGGACCTTCCGGAGGCAGCACGACCGTGGGAGGAGTGAGCTCCTCCACCCGCCGCGCCGCTTCCAACGCTCTGGAGGAAATCCTTGCCAAGGTCGCTCCCACTCTGGAAACGACGCCGGATCAACTGGAGGCCATCGGGGGACGAGTCCAGGTCAAGGGGGATCCCCGCCGGAGCCTGAGTTGGAAACAGGCGGCAGCCAAGATCGGGTTCAACCCGGTGATCGCCAACGGAGCCAACCCGGGACCGGGATCCCTGACCAACAGTGGAGTGGGCGGAATTCAGATGGCCGACGTTTCCGTGGACGTGGAAACGGGCGTGGTGAAGATCCACAAGATGGTCGCCGTGCAGGACTGCGGGCTCATCGTAAACCTCAAGACTGCTGAGAGCCAGGTTTACGGAGCCCTGATCATGGGCATCGCCTACGCTCTGTACGAAGAGAAGATCATCGATCCCGTCACGGGCCGAATGCTCAACGCCGATCTGGAATTCTACAAATTGCCGGGGGTCGGAGACGTGGGTGACCTGGTCGTCCACATGATGACCGGTTCGGGTTACGACGAGCGAGGAGTGATCGGTCTCGGAGAACCCCCCGTGATCTCGCCGGGCGCCGCCATCTCCAACGCCGTCGCTAATGCGACGGGTATACGCGTGCCCTACCTTCCGCTCACACCGGAAAGAGTACTGGACGCGCTGCAGAAAGGAGGAGCTGCCTGATGCGATCCTTCGAACATACCAGCCCCTCCACCAAGGAAGATGCCGTCGCGCTCCTGAACGGCGAGAGCGCCGTTCTAGCCGGAGGAACCGATCTTCTCAGCCTCATGAAGGACGATGTGGTCGCTCCCAAAAGAATCGTCAACATCAAAAACATCCCGGAGCTCCAGGGAATCCACTACGATTTGCAAAAAGGACTGACCATCGGGGCTTTAGCAACCCTAGACGAGTTGCTTGCCGATCCCAAGGTCCGCAACCTTTATCCCGCCCTGCACCAGGCGGCCGAGGGAGTGTCCAGTCCCCAGGTGCGCGCGATGGGTACCGCTGGGGGTGATCTGCTGCAGCGGCCTCGATGCTGGTATTTCCGAAACGGTTTCGGTCTGCTGGCTCAAACCAACGGCAAATCGATGGTCGCGGAGGGCGACAACCGATATCACGCCATTTTGGGAAACAGGGGCTCGGCCTACTTTGTCAATCCGTCCAGCCTGGCCCCGGCTTTGATCGCCCTTGGCGCCCGGGTCGCCCTCTTCGGTCCGGAAGGCTCACGAGAAGTGAGCCTCGAGCACTTCTACCGGACACCCCAGAGCGCCCGGGAGAAGGAGTACGACCTAGGAGACCGGGAGATCCTCACCCACATCCATGTACCTTCCGCCTCGGGTAAGACCAATGCCACTTACGAGGTTCGCGAGAAACAGGCATTGGACTGGCCTCTGGCGGTCGCTGCCGTCTCCCTCCAGTTGCAGGACCAGAAAGTCAGAAGCGCCCGCTTGGTGCTCGGACACGTGGCGCCCGTGCCGTGGCTGTCCGCTGAGGCCTCAGCCAGCCTCGTTGCAAAGCGGGTGAGCGCGCAGTCGGCGCAGGAGGCGGCCCTGGCGGCCTTGAAGGGAGCCAAACCGCTCAGCCGCAATCGATACAAGATCCAGTTGGCCCAGGTAGCCGTCAAGAGGGCTATTCTGCGGGCCACCGGAGTGGAGGTTTAGAGCATGTCGAGGTTACGGGATCAAGCGCAAGATCGATGCCGACGCCTGCGTTCTAAGGGCATGTTTATCGATGTGCCCCCCGACCCCACCGTCCCCAATCCGCACGACGGTTTCTTTTGGTGTACCCACACTATGAACTGCCTGGGGCCAGACGGCAAGGTGGCCGACGACCAGAATTGCCGGGCCGATCGGGGTTGTTACGAAACACATTGAAAGGAGACGGAAGATGCAGAAAGTCATGACAGTCGTCTTTCTGATCGTCGCTTTCGTTGCGCCGCTTTCGGCGCGCGATGCTGCCATCACCGGCGATTATCTGGAAGTTCGTACGGCGGACGTCTACACCGGACCCTGTTTCGCCAACGCCGAGGTCAATCTGACCGGCAAGGAGGCCATCCTGGCTTGGAGGGTTCGCCAGGGACGGTGGCAAGGCGTAGAGCTGGACAACCTGGTCGTGGTGGCCATCGTGAAAGCCAGCGCCACTTTGGGCGATCCTCACGCCAATCCCTATCCCGCCCGCTCCGTGGTGGTGATCGATGAAACGGCTACAGCTCGCCAGCAGGAGGCGCTGCTTCACTTCGCTCGCTCCATGGGAGGTCCACTGCTCGAAGACGTCGTGCAGGTGGAACACCGGTCCATTGAATTTGAGGCCCGGGAAGCCTTTGGCTACGCTCGCCTGGAGGTGGAAGACGTGGCGCGACTGGAAACCCGCGCTTTGAACCACCGCGACCACCTGTGCGGAAACGAAGAGATCTACTATCCACCCCTGACGACGACGCTGTCAGCCACACCGGCTTACACGCTGGACCATCGCTTCACGGGACAGGGCCTAAACTCCAACTGGAGCAGCCCCGGAAAACGGAGCGCCTTCATCGGGAGCTTTTCTCGCTAAGTAGAGTGTAAAACGCTTGTTGCTCAGAACTGTCGTGATCGTGCCACTGGTCGCCTGCTTTGGATTCCTGGCCGCAGCCGATCTGCAGCTCGATGTTTCTCCGTCTATGGTGCCAGCCGAAGTGTCCCCGGCCATCCGTGCGACCCTGGCATCCGAGGCTTTGAGGCTGGTATCCGGGGTGGAACCCCAGGCCGAATTCTGGATGCGGCAACATGTCCCGCTCCAGGAGAACGGCTCCGGCGCTGCCATGGGTGTCACGTTCGCCGGCTTTTCGAAGAGCCTCCTGATCGGCGTGGTTCGCTTTCCGAGTGACTGGTCTGACTACCGGAACCGTCCCATACCGGCGGGAGTCTACACCTTGCGTTACGCCCTCCAACCAGAGGATGGGAATCATCTGGGCACCTCCATCTATCGGGATTATCTCGTTCTCGTCCCCGCCGCGGCAGATTCCGATCCGGACGCCGGTTATTCCTTTGGCCATCTAGTCGAACTGAGTCGACAAGCCTCCCGGACCAATCACCCCGCCATCCTGAGCCTGTTCCCGATCTACGATGAAGTGGCGACACCGGCTCTGATGAAGAACGAGATCGATCAGTGGACCCTGGCGGTTAGCGTCGATTCTGTCCTCGTCGGAATGGTGGTCCAAGGTCACGGTGAGGAATAGGCTTCAAGCCGCCGTCCTGCCCACGATGTAGGTAACCGAGGTCCCTAGCGCAACATACCAGGTCCAAGCCAGCTGGCCGCTATAACTGACCGCCACCACGACGAGCAGTCCGGCAGCCATCCCCAACAGGGCCGGCATCTCCCTCGCTCGGCTTTTTCCCAATCCCAGCAGGAAGATCCCCAACACTGGCCCCATAGTGATGCTGGTGATGCTGAGACCAGCTTCCAGCACGGAGCCCCAGTGCCTCGCCAGAATGGAGACGGAGATCAAGACCGCCCCCCAGGTTATCGTGATCCAGCGTGCCGCGCTTAGATAATGGGCCTCCCCACCCTCTTGAACCAGGTAATTTCGATAGAAGTCATTCACAAATGAGGAAGTCAGTGAATTCAACGAGCTGCTCAGGGTTGACATCGCCGCGGCGAAGATGGCGGCTACCAAGAGACCCGAAATGCCGGCCGGCAGTTCCTGGACGATGAACGTCGGAAAGATACGATCTGGCTGGTCCCATTGCTGCGGATGGGGGGAGTCTTGGTAAAAGGCGTACAGCAGAACACCGATCAGCAGGAACAGCAGGAATTGCAAGAAGATGAATATGCCACTGGCGATCAGAGCCCACTGGCTACCCTTTCGCTGGCCGCAGGCCAGATAACGCTGGACCATTATTTGGTCGGTGCCGTGGGTGGCAAAAGTCAGGAAGGCACCTCCGAAGAGACCCGCCCACAAGGTGTACGGATTGTCCCAACTCATGGAAAGATCCCAGAATCGGAGTTTATCGGCCGCAGCGGCCGCGGTAACCGCACCGCTCCAACCACCAGGAATCTTGGCCAACAGGGTCCCCAGGGCCAGCACTGCCCCACCCAGGTACAACAGCAGCTGCAAGGCGTCGTTCCAAACAACCGCAACCATCCCTCCGTACACCGTATAGATGATCGTGACAGCGCCGATCAGGGCTACGCACCAGACATCTGGAATTTCAGCGACTACGGACAGAACCAATCCGGTAGCGAACAGTCGAACACCGTCCGATAGTACCCTTGTCACCTGAAACACGGCCGCTGAAGCGTTTCGCACCTGGCACCCGAAGTGAAATCTCAACAGTTCATAGGCTGTTTGAACCTCTCCCTTGAAGTAGGCGGGCATCAGCACCAGACTGACCAGAACGCGCCCTAGAAAGTAGCCCACAACCAGCTGCAGGAAGGTCAAATCCCCCATATAGGACAGTGCCGGCGCTCCAATGAACGTCAGCGTACTGGTCTCGGTCGCCACGATGGATAGCGAAATCAACCACCAAGGAAGGCGCCGGTCTGCCAGAAAGTAATTGGAGAGGCTGGTGTTTCTCCGTCCCAGCCACACAGCAAAAGCTACGGTGGCGACCAGATAGATGACCACGATGCCGGTGTCCAGCAAGGTAAAACCCATGGCGGCACAGTCTAGCATCCACCCTTATGGGAGAAAGAATCGATTCTCACCTGGCAGCCCAGGGAATAGCGATTCAGGGGCTGGTCTTTTTCGCGAAAAACTGCGGATCGTACGGGCACTTCCTGGAAAGACAATCGCAGCCCCACACTAGGGGCTTGACGATCGCCTCATACGCGGCCCAGCGGATTGCGAGCGAACACGAACTCCTC
Source organism: Acidobacteriota bacterium (assembly GCA_965205565.1). Lineage (GTDB taxonomy): Bacteria > Acidobacteriota > UBA6911 > RPQK01 > CBDBID01 > CBDBID01. Next base: position 32,977 of record CBDBID010000028.1, on the reverse strand, counting down.
GACCGGCTTGCCATCCCGAATGTGTTCTCGCAGGATGCGCTCCGCCACCTCCGGACTGACTGAGTGGTACCAGATCCCGTCCGGATAGACGACGGCGATGGGTCCTTTTTGGCATACCCGCAGGCAATCCACCTTGCTTCGATAGGTACAGAGGGGACCCGAGTCGAGTCCCAGCTCCTTCAGGCGGGCCTTGATGAAGGTCCAGGACTGGTTGGTGATCTCGCGGGCGGCACACTTCGGATTGGTCTGATCGGCGCAGATCAGCAGATGCCGGCCGTAGGTGCCGATGCCCAAACGTCGGGCTATTTTTTCAAGGGGTTCTTCCGGCTTGCAGTTGCCTTCCATGGACCGTTTTCCATTATACCCAAGCAGCCCCAGGATCAAACCGATACGCTGCCACATCGCAACCCGGTTTGCTGTCTACGGGTTTCACTTTCCTGCCCTGCACCCCGTGCCACCAGCATCTGACCGATGCTCTGCCCGATCCCACCTGGGACGGGCAAAAACCTGGGGTGCCACAGCCCAATCAGACGTGGTTTGGACCCTGAGACGAGTTGACAGCGTAGCTTCCGTATGCTAGCTTCACCCTTTGAATTTGCTTGTAAAAAGGGGGCCTTAAGCATCCATGGTGTGGGATGGTCGCAGCCTCTTTACGTCAGAATCGGTCACTGAAGGACATCCCGACAAGATCGCCGATCAAATCTCGGATGCCGTCCTGGACGCGATCCTGGCAGAGGATCCGAACGGGCGGGTAGCGTGTGAAACTCTCGTCACGACAGGTCTGATCGTGGTGGCCGGGGAGATTACCACGAAGTGTGCGATCGACATCCCCCAGGTAGCGCGTGAAACGGTCCGGGGAGTGGGATACACGCGAGCCAAATACGGGTTTGACTGCGACACGTGCGCGGTGATCTGCACCATTGATCAGCAGTCGGCCGACATCGCCCTGGGGGTGGACACTGGAGGCGCCGGCGATCAAGGCCTGATGTTTGGATTCGCCTGCAACGAAACGCCTCAGCTTATGCCCACGCCGATCTTGCTGGCCCACCAGCTGACGAGACAGCTGGCCCGATGCCGGAAAGACGGGCGGATGGTGTGGCTGCGGCCCGATGGAAAATCGCAGGTGACGGTGGAGTACGAAGGAGGGAGTCCAGTCCGTGTGGATACAGTGGTCGTTTCAGCTCAGCATGGCCCGGATGTGTCCAACGAGGAAATCAAGACCACGCTGGAGCGGGAGGTCATCCGGCCCATCATTCCTCCCCAACTGTGGGACGAGAGGACCAAAGTCTTCATCAACCCGACGGGACGCTTTGTCCGGGGAGGGCCTCAAGGGGATTGCGGTCTGACGGGCAGAAAGATCATCGTAGACACTTACGGGGGAGTAGGCAGTCACGGCGGCGGGGCTTTTTCGGGCAAGGATCCCTCGAAGGTCGATCGTTCGGCCTGTTACATGGCTCGCTACATCGCCAAGAACTGCGTGGCCGCCGGTTTGGCGGATCGACTGGCAATTCAGCTGGCCTACGCCATCGGAGTCGCCGAGCCTGTCTCGATCATGGTGGACTCCTATGGGACTGGCAAAATCAGCGACGAAAACATTCGGGATTTGATCTGGGAACACTTCCCGCTAACCCCGCACAGCATCATTGACAGTTTGCAGCTCCGGCGTCCGATCTACCAGAAGACGGCCTCCTACGGCCATTTTGGGCGCGATGATGAGGACTTCTCGTGGGAGCGCACGGACAGGGCAGACGCCTTGCGCGAGGCCGTCAACCTGGCCAAAACCGCCACTCAGGAGGCGACCACCGGTTGAGTCGACTCGCCTCGGGTCCTCTCCATTGACTTTCTCTCCACAACTCTCTTCGTTGCATCCTGAACACCAGAGGAAATCGCTATGGATTACGACGTTAAGGATCTGTCATTGGCTCAAAAGGGTTTGGATCGGATCGAATGGGCCGATCAATCGATGGCCGTCCTGCAGATCATCCGGAAGCGCTTCGAGGAGGAAAAGCCTCTCGAAGGAATCCAAATGGCGGCATGCCTGCACGTGACCACCGAGACGGCCAACCTGGTTCGCGCTCTCAAAGTCGGGGGAGCGGATGTTCGCGTGTGTGCCTCCAACCCTCTCAGCACACAGGACGACGTGGCTGCGGCCCTGATCAAACACTTCGAGATTCCGGTGTTCGCTGTCCGCGGCGAAGACAATGCAACCTACTACCAGCACATCGATTCGGCCTTGGAACATGGACCTCAAATCACCATGGACGACGGAGCCGACCTGGTCACCATGATCCTTTCAAAAAGGAAGGATCTGATTCCGGGTATCATGGGAGGCACCGAGGAGACCACCACGGGCATCATCCGCCTGCGAAGCATGGCCGAAAACAAGGTTCTGCGTTTTCCCGTCATCTCCGTCAACGACGCAGACACCAAACACCTGTTCGACAACCGCTACGGCACCGGCCAATCGACCGTCGATGGGATCGTCCGTGCCACCAACCTCCTCCTGGCCGGAAGCTGCTTCGTGGTGGCGGGATACGGATGGTGCGGCCGGGGAGTGGCGATGCGGGCCAGGGGAATGGGCTCTCACGTAGTAGTAACCGAAGTCGATCCGGTGCGCGCTCTGGAGGCCATCATGGACGGCTTCCCGGTCCTGCCCATGGCCGAGGCAGCCAAGATCGGAAAGATCTTCGTCACCCTGACCGGCAACAAGGGCGTCATTCGCCAGGAACATTTCGCCGCCATGTCCGATGGAGCGGTCATCGCCAACTCTGGGCATTTCAACGTCGAAATCGACATCGACGGACTGGAGGCGATGGCTTCCAAGCAGCGCACCATCCGAGAGACGGTCGACGAGTACAAACTCGAGGACGGCCGGCGCATCTATCTACTGGCAGAAGGCCGGTTGATCAACCTGGCGGCCGCCGAAGGTCACCCCGCCTCGGTGATGGACATGTCCTTTTCGAATCAAGCTCTGGCGGCAGAGTACCTGGTTCAGAACCACGGTCAACTGCAAGCGCAGGTCTACCCCGTTCCTGGTGAAATCGACCGGGAAATTGCGCGGCTCAAACTCTCTTCTCTGGGCGTCCAGCTGGATGACTTTACGCCCGAGCAGGAAGCCTACCTGGCCTCCTGGGCCGAAGGGACCTGAGTGCTCACTTCCATCCAAGCCCCCTCCACAAACATCACCGGATCTATGGTAGGGAACACTAAGGCATCATCCCCTTCCTCTGGCATCCCCTGACACCCGCCTCGCTGGGGAAGCCCTGTGTTATGATCGAACGGCATGCGATACGGTACGGGTTCCTCTCTCAGTATCGGTCCCAACCTGACCGCCATGGTCAAGACTCTGGTGATTGCCTGCGTGGCCTCCTTCTTTCTACAGCAGCTGGTCGGCGCCGAAATGATCCTCATTTTCGGTCTAACGCCCTACCTGGTGGCCGTCAAATTCTTCCTGTGGCAACTCTTTACCTACCTCTTTCTACACGGGGGTCTTTGGCATCTCCTATTCAACATGCTGGCCCTTTGGATGTTTGGAAGCGACCTGGAACGACGCTGGGGAAGCCGCCAGTTCTTGCGATTTTATTTGATCACGGGCATGGGGGCGGGGCTGCTCTCGATTCTCGTCCATCCCTTCTCCCAAAACCCCACCATCGGCGCCAGCGGAGCGGTTTATGGCATCCTGATGGCTTACGGCATGCTCTTTCCGGATCGCCTCGTCTACCTGTACTTCCTGTTTCCCATCAAGGTAAAATATTTCGTCGCTTTCCTGGGCGCGATGGCGTTTCTTTCGGCTTGGAGCGCTCCGGGAGGTCCGATCGCCCACATCGCCCACCTGGGAGGCATGATTTTTGGGTTCCTGTACCTGAGAGGATGGCTGACCCTCTCGGGCCTCCGACAGACCTACTCCCGCTGGAAAATCAGACGGATGAGAAGTCGCTTCGAAGTGCTTGACCGGGAACGGCCTCGCCCGCCCAAGGACGACTACTGGATCCACTGAAAGTGGGGGTCCGTCCTATCGGCCCCGCTCGACCACCTTGATGGACTGGATCCGGCTTGGAATTCGGGAGTCGGTTTCGATGCGATTCAAAGTGGCCAGATCCTCTGCCGACATCCGGGGGTTGTTGATCTTCTCCGCGACCTGGCGCAACGTCTCGCCTCGACATACCGGGCGAATCCGCACTCGATCGGGCTGCACATTCAGGGTTTGCCGATCCCGCAGTTCCTCGAAGCTGAGCAGAGATTCCTCGAAGGTCGAGTAAATCTCGGAAAAGAGATTGGGCGAGGTCAGGCCCGCCACCTCGTACAGGCGTCGCTGGAAGGCAATAAAGGCAACCAACGCTCGGATCCGTCCTCCCCGCTCATCCTGGACTTGATAGGTGGCCAGGCAGGCCGGGTTCCCGTGGATGCGCAAGGAACGTCCCTGCAGCAGGGTCACACCTGGCTGGCACGCCAGGTCGGTTGCTCACTGCTGCGGATCCACCTTTTCCAGAATCAGCTTCAACCTCAGCGCCGCTGAGCCCCCGGAGTGCGCCGAGATTACCGAACTCTTGGTGTTCTGCCCCGGCCATCTTTCCGGAAATCGGATGCGGAATCGCAGTTCCGGGTGCACGAACCAGCCTTCCTGCTCGAAACTCTCCCGGGGGTTGTCACCAAAGATGAGTCCATCGATCGCACTCAGAAACCGCTGCCGCCTCACGGTCCAACCGTCCGAGCCGGCCGGTGCTTCCAGGAGGGCGGCTCGACTGGCGGTGGCGGTGATCCGATCCGGTGGCGCCGGGTAAGAGGAGAGCCAATCGGGAATGGAGCGACCGTTTTCCTCGGACAAACTCTGAAATACTTCAAAGAAATTGCTCAGTTGGTAGGGGTCATATCCGGCCTTGGCCATGTAATCGACGCCCAGCTGGTCCGCCTGCCGTTCATCGTCGCGTCCGTACTTGAGGAAGAGCAAACCCAGACCCGCCTGCCCGGCGCCGCTGAGTTGACCGAACGGGGGGGGGGGGATGCTTCCCCGACCCAACCCTATCGGGGCCCATTGAGATTTGCTGATCTGACTAACGGAGTGGCGGGCCGTGACATGACCGATTTCGTGTCCCAGCACTCCCGCCATCTCGGCCTCGCTGTTCATGGAGGCCAGGATCTGGCGGGTTAGATAGATGAATCCTCCCGGCAAGGCAAATGCGTTCACGATGGGCGCATCCACTACCGAAAAACGCCACTGCAATTCGTGCCGATGGGAGAGGGAGGCCAATTTCTGTCCCACCGCATCGACATAGGATCGCAAAGCCTCCTTCTCCACCAGACCCAATTCTGCCCGAATCTGAGGATCGGCCTGCCGTCCCTACGCAATCTCTTGCGCCTCGGAAATCAGGACAACTTCGCGCTTTCCGGTGGCGGGATTGCGCGCGCACTGGACGGTGATCAGACCGAGTAGGACGATCGGAACAAAAAGCTCCGACATTCTCAGAAACATCGTTTCATTTCCTATCTACAGTGAGGTCCAGCCACCATCGACCATCAAATTGTGGCCGGTTACGTAGGAGGAGGCGTCAGAGGCCAGAAAAACAACCGCCCCTTTGATGTCGTCGTTCTCGAGCATCCGGCCCAGGGGACATCGCTTCGTGTAGTTCTCCAGAAAAGGCCCCGGCTGGCCGAACAGATAACCTCCCGGACTGATCGCATTAGCTCGTACACCCTTTTTTCCGTAGTAGTTGGCGATGTAGCGGGTGAAGTTCAGAAGCCCCGCCTTCACAAAGGTATAGGCGGGGGACTGTTTCATGGTGGTTCCCTCATAGAGGTTGGGGTCATTGGCCACCACGCCATAGATACTGGAGATGTTGATGATGGAACCTCTTCCCTGCCCGACCATATCCGGCACAAACGCCTTGCAGATGGTGAACACCCCCACCATGTTGGCTCGGGCGCTGGCCTCCCAGTCCTCGGGAGTCTGGTCTTCGAACCCTCCCCCGCGTCCGGCCACCGCGCTATTGACCAGGACGTCGAGACGGCCGAAGCGCCCGATGACACTCCCGTGAAGCGCTTCGATGGAGCTGGGGGCACTGATGTCGACCTGCATGGCGGTGGCGTCATACCCTTGGGCCCTCAGTTTGGCGACGAATTCCTGATTCCTCTCCAGGGAACGGGAAGCCGAGATCACGGTGGCACCCGCTTCCGCCAAAGCCTCTGAGATACTGCTGCCAAACTGAGGCCCCGCGCCGCCCGTTACGAGAGCGACACGATTGGCCAGTGAAAACTTTTCGAGCACACTCATAGAAAATACTCGCTCCTTTCCTCCGGTCGGCCGATCAAAAGAGAAAAGTAATGACGATGAATATGGGCATCAAAACCGCAAGACTGTAAATCATGTAGCCGAAAAACGATGGCATTTTCACGCCCGACTGCTCGACAATGCTCTTGACCATGAAGTTGGGTCCGTTGCCAATGTACGTGTTGGCACCCATGAACACTGCCCCCAAACTGATGGGAACCAGGTGGCCCTCCGAAATCAGCCGGCCTTCCGCCAGGCTGACCATGACTCTCCCTGCGGACGGCGCCATGGCCGTCGCCGTTTCAAAAAACACTACGTAGGTGGGAGCATTGTCCAGAAAACTCGACAAGACACCCGTCGCCCAGAAGAATTCTGCCGGAGAGTCTATGCCCAGACTGGCACCCTTGAGGTGGAGAATTTCGATGGGCACCTGCATGCACAGGAAAATTCCGCTGAACAGGGCAGCCACCTCGCCGATCGCCACGTAATTGAATCGATTGCTGATACGAGCTTCCACCGAGGTCAACCATAGAGACAGGGCGGCTAAAGCCATCATCAAGGCTTCCCGAAGGAAAACCGGTGGAATGAAATCGGTGCCCAGAAACGGCTGGTCGGGGATGACCAGCGCCACCGAGAGCACGACACCCAGCAGCAGCACGAAGTTGAATAGACCGGTAATTTTCAGTGGCCGAAGGATCGCCTCATCCCGCACGATGTCCCGCGGCCTTTCCCTCTGGTAAGCCCTCCGATCCCAAACGTAATAGATCGCCAGCAGGCCCAGATTCACTCCCAGCCAGTAGGGAAATAGCTGGAGAGTCCAGGTAAATGGCACACCCCTCAAGTAGCCCAGGAAGAGGGGCGGATCCCCGATGGGAAGCAACAGCCCCCCACAGTTGCACACCATGAATATGAAGAAAAGAACCGTGTGCAACTTGTGTTGGCGCTCTTCGTTGGTGGATAGCAGCGGCCGAATCAGCACCATAGCGGCGCCTGTGGTCCCAATGAAACTGGCCAGGGCCGTGCCGATCGCGAGGAAGGCGCAGTTGGTCCCCGGGTGAGCGGGTAGATCCCCCCGAACGCTGATCCCGCCGCTGATCAAGTAAAGGCTGAAAAGCAGCACGATGAAGGGGATGTACTCGGCGAAGATGGCGTTGCTGAACACCGTGAAGACCGTGTTCCACCCCTCCGCTGATCCGGTGCGATGGGTGAAGTGGTTGACGAGTCCTCCAGGGTGAAGAAATCCGTAATAGAGAAGGGTCACGGCTCCTAGGAAACCGGCCACCAGAAACCGGTTTTGATTGTGGTGCCACCAATGCTCGGTAGCGGAAAGGAGCGGAAAGACGGCGATGCAACTCAGCAGCCCGAGAAACGGGATTACCGCCCAGAAGGGTGGCACGAAGGGTGCTCTGTGGGTCTCGACGGGCGCCCGGCGGATCTCACTCGACTCGGCCGCCAGCCCGTGAGAGGATTCTTCAAGATGCCTGACGGGAAGCAACCCGGCCGCCAGCACAACCACGTAGACGACCAACAACAGTACGATGCTGCCGGCCAAGCCCCGGGAACGCTTCCTGGTTTCCGCCCGATTTTCCACCATCTCGGTCGCGTATTTTATACGAGTTTACTGAATCGATTCTCCACCCGTTAGTACCTCGTTGCGGAAATACTGGGGTACTAGGGACGAGTATCCCCTGGATCTTGAAAACGTTCCCGAGCCCGTTGCACCTGGCGCTGCACGATGCGATCGACGTCTTCGGCCAGAAGATATCCCAACTGGACCCGACGGGAGCAATATTGAACCAGTTGTTTTCGATATTCCTCGACGCTGCCGTAACGCTCCTCCAGGGAGAGGCGAGGATCTCCACTGGCCCGTCGATCGGCCTCGCTGAGAGCCAGCCGAAGGTACGATCCGTTCAATCCGACCAGCTCGCTTTCGGCGCCCGCCTCCCGGCTTCGCAGGTTCCAACCGGTAAACGTGGCCAGGGGGACGGCCACTTCGGGGGGCAGCAAGCAGTCCAGTTCGTTGCCGTCCTGCCCACACCGGGGCACCCGAACCCGATAGTGGCCGGCGATGCCGGGCGGTTGCCGATCGATGATGCCCTCGCTCGGCCAACGCGGACCGAAGTCCAACCGGGCGGGTTGCTGGATCACCTGCGGGTAGCGCACACCGGGAAGCCAAGGAAATCCGGTGGTCTCCTGGATCCACTCCACCAGTGTTCCCGCCTGAATGGTCGGATAGATGCTAGGAGGCGCCGGCTCTCCCTGCCGGCACCAGCGGTCCAAGGCCACCAGCAAAGCCTTCAAAAGAGGCCGATAGTCGGCTGGATTGGCGAGCGCCTGCCCGATGCCTGGCTCCGGCGGGTAGCTCGATATTCCGTGTTGGGTCCCACCGAAGGCAAAGACCCGCACCGTCTCGGGCAGCACAGCGTCTCCGGAACCGAGTGGATCCGTGTGCACCAGTGAGCCGCTGCGAGACCAGTATTCGGTGGATGACTGAGTGTGGATGACGCGGGGGACAACCCCGACCACCGTGGCGCGCCGCAGGATTCCATCGCTGTACCCGCTGAGTGGGTCCCGCTGGATCTGGTAGGCGAAGGGAAAACGATCGGTGGGCCAATCGTGAAGGCGATGCTGCGTGACGTAGGCGGTTGGTTGAGCAAAGCGATGGTTGAAGGAACCGAGCCCGGCACCGGCAACGTGGGGCATGATGCCGTCGAAAACCCGCTCTCCCCGCTCGTCCTGGTTGAAGCCGGAGTAAAGAAATTCCCGCAGAAACCGTCCGCTTTGCGAGACCCCGAAGCCATAAGCCAACCCAAGGATTGGTTTGCCTCCGGAAACCACCGGGTTTCCCCTTCCCAGGCCGTTCCTAAGAGCTGAGATCAAATCCCGCACGGAGGCGAAACCCAGCCCGTGAACGACCGGATCCTGAGCTTCGTAGATCAGTTCGTACAGGTACCCCGGACGAAACCCCGCCGGCAGTTCCAATTCCACTAGCGGCATGGGATGGGCGTCAACGGGATCCACATCAGAGATGCGCAACCCAAACTGCTGGCGCGGAATGGGCACACGGGGATCTCCGGGTCGATTACGCCAGGACAGCGTGGCCTTTCTCAGACCGTCTGGGGTAGGTCGGTAGGCCGCATGAGTGGTCCGAGTGACGCTGAGGCGCGTCTTCCCCTCCTCGTGGGTACATATTTCATAGCGCACCGGTCCGGTGATCGGGCCTTTCTCCCCGGTGGCCACGGGGGCTCGCAGCCGCATGCGCCCATCTCCCTCCAAAACCTCGCTGTTCCAGCCGCTCCATACCAGCGTGAACCCTTGCCGCATCAAGAAACCGTCGCCGGCATCTTGAGGATCGTTTCCGAGGGGAGCATGATTGAAAAAACGCAGGGCCAGTTTCCGTCCCCGGTTGTTCACATCATAGAGAATCGAGCCGTTGCCGCGCTTCAGATGTTTGGGAGCCAGAATGTACAGATCGGCACTGAATTCGACCTGGCCCGAGGCGTTAGGCGGGACCAAATCGAGATCGACAAGGGTCCGGTTTTGAGGTCTCTTGGGGTCGATGGAAAAATGAACCTCCCCCACGATTCTCTCGTACTCACCTACCGGCCCAAACGACTGCCCACCGGCAAAAGCGCCCCGTTCGGTGATTTCAAAGCGAAGCACAGCTGCCTGAAGATTCCCACAAAGCAGAGCCAGGGAAAACCACAACAGCGCGACTCTTGCATGGCGGTGATTGCTTGGATAAGGGACCATGAAAAACTCCTCCTCGTGCGACTCGTCAAGCCAGTGCAGGATTGGGTGCTCTCAACCAGAAGCGATACCGGAGTCTATGCAAGATTGGACCGACAAGAAACCTTTGCGGTGAAAAACCCACGTCAGCTGGTCAGGCACCTCAAGAGTTCCCCCGCAATCGCCGCACCAGACCCCTCCAACACGCACTTGATTGGGCCGGCCCGAGTCCATCTGGAAAAGTCCGAACCTGGCAGGATCGGCTCCCGCGCGCAGAGAACTGCTAGAATGAGGGCTTGTGGAGATCATCCATGTTGATCGCGACCGAGAGCAGCGCCTTCAAGTGGAGATCCGGTGAAGGAGCTCCCACTCAACTGCTGAACGACGGAGGGGCGGGAGCCATGGCGGAAGGGAGCCGTAACGACGTTCTGGCTTTGAAGGACGCTCTTCTATGGGTAAAAACGGACGGAGGATGCGACCAGGTGGCAAGTCCAACCGATTCGGTCACCTCACTCCTCATCTTGGGCGAGCAACCTCCGGCGGTGCTGCTGGGAACTCGCGAAGCTCATCTGCACCGATGGGAAGCTGCCTCTGGCGGACCCGTCCCGGTGGACGGATTCGAGCAACTCGAGTGCCGCGCCGACTGGTACACTCCCTGGGGTGGGCCTCCCTCCATCCGCAGTCTGGCATCCGCCGCAGATGGGGAGATCATCTACGCCGACATTCACGTCGGCAGCATCATGCGCTCGGAGAACGGAGGACGGACCTGGTCACCCGTGGAGCCACAACTCGACGAAGACGTGCACCAGATCGCCACCTGCCCCATAGCTCCGGATCGCGTCTACGCCAACACGGCTTCAGCCGTTTTCGTCAGTGAAGATCGGGGCCGTTCCTGGGCCCACCGCGGCCACGATCTGCAGGCCCGTTACGGACGAGCGATTGCGGTTGATCCAGCCGACCTGGACGGTCTTCTGGCCAGCGTGAGTGACGGCCCGCACGAGGGCCGGGCCCGACTTTACCGGAGTGTAGATGGGGGACGGCACTGGACTCACGTGGTCACGGGTTTCCCGGCCTCCAGTCCCGGCAACATCGATACCTGCCACATCGCTTTCGGCGCCGATCGCTTGGCCTGGGTAGCTTTAGGGTCGCTGCTTTATCGAAGCGAAGACAGGGGTGAAAGCTGGAGGGTTGTCTGGCAGGCCCCCCAATCCATCCGGCTGCTGGCCTGCCACCTTCCTACCTAAGTGCTCCCCCTTCCATAAATACGGTGATGTTTGCCGAGGGGGCTTGGGAGATGAGGTCGAGGAGCGAGGAGGAGGCGATGCCGGGGCGCTCCATTACACCAAGGCGCGAAAGGGCCAGCGTCGACCCCTCAGGCAGCCCCCCCCCATGATCAGGAGGCTCCGATCGCGCGGTTCTTGGCCCACAGCACTGCTCCCGCACTTTACTTCGAGCCCCGGAAGGGCTATTTTCTACTAAAATAATCGGGATTTCGGAAGAGGGTGGATGCGATACTATCCGGCTTTTCTAGACCTTAGAGGGCGGACCTGCCTGGTCGTGGGAGAAGATCCGCTGGCCGAGGAAAAGGCCTCCGCTTTGCGCCGCGCTGGCGCCATTGTCGAGAAGCAGGCGGAATGGGATGCTGGTCAAGCTCGGAAGGTATTTCTGATCGTGGCTGCGGTCGAGGACCGGCCTCGAGTCGAGGAGATCGCCCGTTTCGCCGAACGAAATCGAATCCTTCTCAACGTGGTGGATCAGCCCAAGTATTGCCACTTTATCCTGCCGGCCCTGCTGCAACAGGGTGACCTGCTGATCGCCATCTCCACTTCGGGCAAGAGTCCCGCCTTGGCCTCGCTTATCCGCAAACAACTGGAGCGCCAATTCGGAAGCGAGTACGCCACCCTGCTGCAGGTCCTGGGCGAGGTGCGACCTTTGGTTCAAAATCGTCTCAAGAAGTTTGAAGACCGCAGGGATTTCTACCGCCAACTGGTTGCCGGCAACCTTGTGGAAACGATGCAACAAGCTGGCGAGGAAGGGGTCTGGGACCGGATTCGAAAGAGTTTGGAGGAGTGGAGTTGAAAGTTCTTGCAGCGGCCGGCCGCATTGTTCTGGTGGGCGCCGGTCCCGGAGATCCGGGACTGATCACGGTCAAAGGAGATCGGCGCTTGCGACGCGCCGATGTGGTGGTCTACGACCGGCTCGTCGATTTGCGGCTGCTGGAAGTCACTCCCACGAAGTGCGAGAAGATCTGCGTGGGCAAGAAGGGCGGTCATTACAGTTTTCCTCAGGATAAGATCAACGAACTGCTGGTGAATCGAGCTCGGCAAGGGAAGCAGGTGGTTCGTCTCAAGGGAGGCGATCCGTTTTTCCTGGGCCGTGGAGGTGAGGAAGCCCTCTACGCGGTTCGACATGGCATCCCCTGCGAGGTGGTGCCCGGTGTCAGTTCGGCCTGGGCGGCTCCCGCAGCGGCGGGAATTCCGCTGACCCAACGAGGCATCTCTTCATCGCTGACGATCTTGAGCGGACACCAGGCCAGCGGGTCGGATCGTGCCATCGCGTGGGCTCCTACGGTCGCAGCTTCGGACACTCTCGTGATCCTGATGCCTCTCCAGCATCTACGCCATATTGTCTCCCAGCTGGTCCTGCACGGAAAGCCCCTGGACACACCAGCCGCCGTGATCCAGTCGGGAACCTTGGGAAACCAAACCGAAGCCCTGGCCACTCTGAGAAACATCGTCGCCGAGAGCCTGCGTGTGGGCATTGAGTCTCCGGCTTTGCTGGTGGTCGGGGAAGTCGTGAATCTGGCCTCCCGGCTGGCCGGCTTGAAAAGGTTCTTCGCCGACCGGGAGCCGGGGCCGTGGCAGGTCCGGAACTCCAAGTCCGAAAACTTCTAAACCCATCGCGTTCCAGAACCAATCGGACCCCTCTAATGTAGCGAACGCGCCACAGCTTCGAAGACCGTTCTTCCTTCCCCCACTTCCCATCCACCCATCAGGAGCCAGCCTGAAGGGGAACGCTCAACGGACGAGATCTGGGGGAGGCGTCCCGCGACTAGGACCAACCGCCGGCACCCGCTTGCGGCGGAACAGCCTCTTCGAGTTTGGATTGCCAGCCGGATTCTATTTGGAAAGAAGCAGCTCGCGAGCTCGCTCCGAGGCTTTCACGACTGCTTTGATCAGGGTCACCCTCAGCTTGCCTTCTTCCAGTTCCAGCACACCGTCCACGGTGCATCCTGCCGGGGTGGTGACGGCATCCTTGAGAAGCGCCGGGTGATCCCCGGTCTCCAGCACCACCTGAGAGGCTCCGTGGGCCGTCTGAGCCGCCAGTAAGGTGGCCACATCGCGAGGCAGTCCTACCTTGACTCCAGCTTCGGCCAACGATTCCAGAATGATGTAGATAAAGGCCGGGCCACTGGCCGAAAGACCGGTGACGGCGTCCATGTGTTTTTCATCCACCCTGACCACTCTGCCGACCGTTTCGAACAGTCGACGAGTCAAGCGTACGTGGTCTTTTTGAGCAAACCGTCCCCTGCAGATTCCGGTCATACCGGCACCAACCGTACAGGGAGTATTGGGCATGGCGCGCACGACGGGGACCGCTTTGGAGAGGACGGCTTCGATGTAGTCGGTGGGCACGGAAGCCGCAATGGAGATGACGAGCTTATCAGGCGTGAGCAAGCTGCTGATCTCTTCAGCAACCTGTCTTACCGTCTGGGGCTTCACGCAAATCAGGATGATGTCAGACTTCTCTGCGGCCGCGACGTTGTCCGTGCCGACCCCTACTTTCAAACTCCGACTCAAGGCTTCGGCCGTTTCCGGGTGTTTCACCGTGGCGAAAACTTGATCTGGCTTGACCAATCCCTGGCGCAGGAAGGCCTGCAGAAGTATCCCCCCCATTTTCCCTACACCCAGCACCGCCAACCGGTTGTCAAGAGTCTGTACACTCATAGTGCACCATGGTGCACCATCAATGAGCCCCCGTCAATCTTCCCTAGCGCTCTCTCCACCACCGTATCCGAAGACCGGAAACTGTTGATACAATACCCCTTCGATGACAAGGAAAGGACGAAGTTGGCACCTTCACCAGCCGCTCAGGAGAAATGAAAATGAATAGCACGATGCACTTCTGGCAGACCTGGATCCCGGACGAGGCTTTGCCGAAGATGCTTTTGGGAAGGCAGCAGCTGAAGTCTGCACCCATCGCCGATCTGGATAGGGAGATATCGACCCAATTCGGGCTGCCGGGGGTTCGCGAGAAAATCCGGCCCGGCATGAAAATCGCGGTGGGAGTGGGTAGCCGGGGGGTGGCCAACCTCGCCCGGATTGTCCGGGCCGTGGCAGACAACCTGAAGCAGCTGGAGGCTCGGCCCTTCCTCTTTCCGGCTATGGGAAGCCACGGGGGCGCCACCCCCGAGGGTCAGCTGGAGGTACTCGCCTCCTACGGCATCACGGAAGCCAGCATGGGCGCCCCGATCCAGGCCTCCATGCAAGTCGTAGAGGTCGGTGAGAATCGGGACAAGATTCCCATTTATGCCGACAAAGAGGCCGCTCAGGCTGACGGCATCATCGTGATTAACCGGGTCAAGTTGCACACCAGTTTTCGGGGAGAAGTGGAAAGCGGTCTCCTTAAGATGCTGGTCATCGGCATGGGCAACCAGCAGGGAGCTCGCATGACCCATTCCCAAGGGTTCGATCGATTCCACGAATTGATCCCTGAAATCGGAGAGCAGATCCTGGCCAGAATGCCGGTACTCTTTGGCCTCGCCATCGTGGAGGACGGTCGCCACGCCACGGCCCGCATCGAATTCATTGAGAACCGTGCCATTCGCGTCCGGGAGGCCCAGCTTCTGGAAGAAGCTCGGGAGATGTTTCCGCGCATTCCCTTCGAAGAGTTCGACATCCTGGTGGTCAGTGAGATCGGAAAAAACATCTCGGGCTGTGGAATGGATCCCAACGTCATCGGACGTTACTCCGCAGAGCCCCTTCGCAGCCAGACCCACGAACCGCGCATCCGCACTGTCGTAATTCTGGGCCTGAGTCCGGAGACTCACGGCAACGCCATCGGCATGGGCGGCGCCGAAGTGATCACCCGCCGGCTATATGAATCCGTCGATTACCAGAAAACGTACGCCAATGGATTTACGGCCGGAGAACTGAGCTGGGTGCGGTTACCTCTGGTGGCCGCCAGTGAGCGCGACGCCATCTGCGTGGCCCTGAATACTACCCCCCGTCTCGAGCCCCGCAACGCCCGGGTGGTGTGGATTCGCAACACGCTGGAGTTGGAATACCTGTACGTTTCCGAAGCGCTGCGCCAATCTCACCCGGAGGCCCTCGCCGAATGGTTCGATCCGGCTCAGCACCTGGCCTTCGACAGCGAGGGACAGGCCCTCCTGCCCGAACCCCTAACCTCCCTCTTGCCAGCTTCCGCCTGACCACTCGTCCCAGGAAAAGCCCTTTACTGGACCTTGTCTGAAGCGGGGTGGACCTGGTCGATGATGACAGAGGCTTCCGCCGCCTTTTCTTGCAGCTGGGTGCTGAGCTTTTCGTTCAACAACACGATGGAACGGATGCTTTGATAATTCAGGGGCTCCTTGTTGCCTTTTCCGGCGGGCACAAAATGGGGGTTTCCCGACACCACATAAGCCAGCAGCTGGATCAGGAAATTGCACTCCCCAGCCGAGAACTCCCAACCAAAGTCGCGGCTCAAAAATTCCCGGATGCCTTCATTTTGTTCCTCTGGATCTTCCATCTAGGCCTCCCTTGCTGGGGAATAATAACGGCAACTGGATAACGAGCCCGTCCCGGCGGCCAGACTCCCCAGGCGACCGCGCTGCCGGTCCCGCCTTTTCCGAGTCCTGCCCCCTTCTTCAGACTCCAGGTGGACTGGGCACTTCGAAGTTGGCCCGAATCAGCGTCGGCAGCGGGCTGCACCTGCGTCAGCCTTCGCGGTAGGATTCTGCATAGATGCGCTTCAAAGGAGCGATACAGTACTCTTCGATTAAATCCCGAAAAATGTCGGGTCGGCTTCTCAGAAGCTCTTCGTGCCTAGGGTTGATTTCAAAAAAGAGTCGGATGATGTCGGCTCGATCCTGGCGAGCGTCCAGGATCACCGACTTGCCCATGCGTGGCTCGAACAGCAACAAGTCTCCGTAGGTAAAGTGATCGAAATCGGGATCGGTCCAAGGCTTTTCATTTCGACTCTGCCAGTAATAGTTTTTCAAGCGGTCCACGAACAACTCATAGTCGAACCCGTCCGATTTGTTGTTGACGCTGGACTCGATGAAGAGACGACCCTCCCGGGAATGGGCGCCCAGTGCGTAGGTCACGTCCAACTCCCGGGCTCTGGCAAATTTGATCCGGTGATTCCCGCGTCTGTGGAAACACTTGATCTCCGGACCGACTCCCAGGGCCTGGCTCTCTTCTTCGGTAACGTAGTTTCTCTTGGCTCGCTGATACCACTCGCTGACGATCTCGCGCGCGATAAGATCCAGCTGATCCCCGCTGTTCCTCGCATTTGACATGGGAAGGGTCATTGTCCCAGAATCCTTTAGAGAAAGTAAACTGGTTCCATCCGGCATCCATGCGAAACGCCGCGGCATCATTCCTCGCTCTTATCTTCCTGACGGGCTCTTCATTCCAAAACCCCCAGATCCGCGTAGAGGTCGAAGCGGTCAATGTGCTGGTCACGGTGACGGACCGGCAGGGTCACTTCGTGACCGACATTCCCGCCCGCCGCTTTGAGGTCTACGATGAAGGGGTTCGGCAGGAGATCACGAATTTCCAGCACGAAACGGAGTTGCCTCTCCAAGTGGCGATTCTGATGGATACGAGTTCCAGTGTGCGTCTTCAACTGAACTTCGAAAAGGAAGCGGTCACCCAGTTCGTCCGTACTGTCCTGCGACCACAGGATCAGGCTCTCCTGGTGGAGTTCGACACCGGCCTATCGCTGGTCCACGACTTTACCAACAAACCCAGTGCCATCAGTCAGGCCATTCGTGGACTGCGGGCCGGCGGAGGAACGGCTCTCCTGGATGCTCTGTATAAAGTCTGCCAGCAAAAGCTGGTCCGCGGCGGTGCCAGAAAGGCGATCGTGGTCGTCTCCGACGGGGTGGATCTGCATAGCCAACACTCCCCTGAAGAAGCGCTGGAAATGGTGCTACGCCGAGGGGTCGTGATCTACGCCATCAGCTCCACCCGCTTGCGGGCCAGCCCTGAGTCCAGAGGTGAAAAAAGGCTCAAGGAGTTAGCCGAGCGAACCGGCGGCAGACCGTTCTTCCCCTACTCCAGCACCGGGCTTCAACAGGCCTTCGATCAGATCAACGAAGAACTACGCAGTCAGTACAGCCTGACCTACACCCCGCACAACCGGAAGAAAAAAAGAGAATACCGGAAAATCCGAGTCAAGATCCGAAAGGGCAAAGACCTCACCATACGCCACCGCAAAGGCTACTTCGTTCCTCAGAATCAACCAAAATCCTGATCGTTTGAGAGAGATGGCCACCTTATCTGGTGAGCTTTTGATCGGAGCCTGAGGCCGACCTCTCTGACCCGTTTCTAACCCGATTCTGGCAATAACTCTAACAACTCGGACAGCTTGTTGATACGCCAATTGGGCGCCACTCGAGGAATCCGTTCTGGATCGCTCCCCGCAAGCCAGACCACCTGAAATCCGGCTTGGATTCCCCCGTAAACATCGGCACAGGGATCGTCCCCCACGTAAAGGCATTTTTCCGGATCGAAACCGCTGCCCCGAATGACACTCTCGAAAAACCTCCGGCTCGGTTTTCTCCATCCCACCTCTTCCGAGATGAAGATCGCAGCAAAGCGCGGAGCCAGTTGGAATTTCTGAAGAGCCCGCCGGGCTGTTCTAGCGTGATCGAAATTCGAAGCCAAGACCAGAGGATATCGATCCAGCCGATTCAGGACAGCCTCATTCTGGGCGGGCAGGTACATCATGCGAAACATCTCACCCATGTGCGCGTTCACCATGACCGGAACGGCGGCTTCCGGAATCCCCAAGCTTTTCTGCAACAGGTAAAATCGGCAATCACACGAGAATTCCCGCAGCTCCTCACGGATCATCCCGTCTATGCGGGTGCGAATCTCCAGGTATGCGCCAAGAAAGTGCGGATAGGGAAACGAGACGTCGAACTCCTGCTGGAGCCGGTGGTAGATTTCAAGGGTGGTGGTTGGGAATCGTTTTCCTTCAAATTCAACTTCCGGCAGGAGTGCATAGTCTAGATGAAGGAGGGTGTTGAAAAGGTCGAAAAAGATGGCCTGGTGAGCCATAGAAGTGGAAGGATTTTCGATCTGGCCCGGCGGGAGCAACGCGGCGGCCACGCCCACTCTTAGTGCTCCCTATAAATACGATGACGTTTGCGGAGGGGGCCTGGGAGGTGCAATGAGCACTTAGGACGAGGCCTGCGCCGCCTCCTGAAGTTCCGGTTGGGACTCCGGATCCGCCTCCACTTCCAAGGTGAGCAGCACTCGATTGATAGCGCTGAAAAAAGCGATCAGAACGACCAGCTCCACGACCTGATCGGAGGTGAAGTGGTTGTCCAGTTGAGTCCAGAAATCATTCTGGATATCATCCGGTTCCCGAATGACCAGCTCGGTCAGCCGGAGCACCTCCTTCTCGTAATACGTGAACAGATCCGTTGCCGCCAAATCATCCATGGCCTCGATCTGCTGGTCCGTCCAACCGGCCTCCTGGGCCTTTTTCGAGTACAGCGACACCGTCTGCTTGCACTTGTCCAGTTTGCAAGTTTTGAGGATCACTAGCTGACGGAGCCTTTCACTCAAACCGGTCTCTCCCAGCAGCCGGCCATACAGTTCGGCCACCGGCTGGAGAAAATTGGGACTGTGAGCCAGAGTTTTGACCAGATTAGGGACCATACCCAGCTGGCTTTCAACCTGTTGGTAGACGGCACGGATGTCTTCGTTGGCAGCGTCGACCTGAACCGGCAGATATCTTGGCATCGGCTTTCTCCCAGGGCGGCAATCTTACCACTCAGACGATGGGGAGACAACAGCCGTTAGGGACCACCAGAGTGGGTGCTGCTGCCCTTCTGTAGTGCCTGGAACTGACGGTCAGCCAGATAGCTGGAACGTACCAGCGGTCCGCTCGCGACGTGCTGAAAACCCATCTTCTCGCCCCGAATTTTCCAGGCCAGAAACTCTTCCGGACGGTAGTGCCGTGCCACGGGGAGATGCCACCCCGTGGGGCGAAGATACTGGCCCAAGGTCAATATACTCACCCCTTGAGCCACCAGATCCGTCAATACGGTGGTGATCTCTTTCTCCGTTTCGCCGAGACCCAACATCATTCCCGTTTTCGTCACCACCTGGGGGGAGAGTTTCTTGGCCCGCCCCAGCAATTGAAGCGTCACGGCGTAGTCTCCTCCGCCCCGGGCAGTCGGATACAGCCTCGGCACCGTTTCCACGTTGTGATTCAGGATTTCCGGATTCGCCTTCAACACGATTTCCAAGCTTTCCACACAACCCTGGAAATCCGGAACGAGAACCTCCACTGTGCAATCCGGAAGTCGCTTCCGCACCTCGCGAACAGTGGCCGCGAAGACTCCGGCCCCTCCGTCCTCCAGATCGT
This sequence comes from Acidobacteriota bacterium, assembly GCA_965205565.1. Lineage (GTDB taxonomy): Bacteria > Acidobacteriota > UBA6911 > RPQK01 > CBDBID01 > CBDBID01. The sequence continues at coordinate 13,377 of CBDBID010000028.1, read as the reverse complement.
CCCGATCCACGGACGTGATCACTACGTGTTTTAGTTTCATCGCCTCGGCCGCCTCAGCCACCCGACGAGGCTCCCCAAGCTCCAGTGTCTTGGGCCGGCCCTTAGTGACAGCGCAGTACCGGCAGCCCCGGGTGCAGATGTCACCCAGAATCATGAAAGTGGCCACCCCGTGAGACCAGCACTCCCCCATGTTGGGACACATGGCCTCCTGGCAGACGGTGTTGAGCTGCAGCCCATTTAGAAGAGTCCTGAGTTGATGCACCTGCGGCCCGAAAGGAGCGCGGACCTTGAGCCACGGTGGGTGTCGAGAAGACTTTCGTGGTGCCGCTTGCCGCTGCATTTCAAACCCAACGATAGCAGATTTGACCGTCCCTGCGAACCTTGTGTAGCCCTCTCCAAGAAAGTGCTCGCGGTGCTCACGTAGGTTGCCTTGACGGAACATGCAGTTCGGTGCTAGTATCTGGTTCGGTTTTTTCCATAAGTCTGTCAGGGTGACGTCGAGCAGAGAAACGGGTGTCACTCCCGTGCGGTCGCGCCACTGTGATCGGCAAGCGATTTTCATTGGCTCCGAGCGAGCCGGCCACTCTCGAGGGGAAGGCCTTGAAGGTCGCGTTTGAGCCGTCAGCCAGGAAACCTGCCCTGATCAGTCTTGAACAACTCTTCGCGTCAAAGGGTTGGGAATAGTCCCACGGATCTTTCTCCAAAACCCAACGGCGCTGCTGGGGTGGACTTTACCCGGTGAGAGCGTGTGTATCGGGTGCCCTTCTAGAGGCAAGAACATCTTCCCACCGGAACTCATGGTCATGAAACCGTCCCGGCTGGACCACGATGAAGAAGTTGCTGGTAGCGGTTTCGCTCCTGCTGGTGGCGCTGTTTCTCATGCAGCGCTTCCGGAGCGACACCGGATCGCACACCGACGCGGGTGGGCAGCCTCGCTTGGTTTCTCTGGCGCCCAATCTGACCGAGATCATCTTCGCTCTGGGCCTTGGCAACCGAGTGGCGGGCGTCACCAGTTACTGCATCTATCCTCCCGAGACGGCGAAAATCGAAAAGGTCGGAGACTTCATCCACCCGAACCTGGAGAAAATCTTCAATCTCGCACCGGACCTGGTGCTAGCCGAACATTCGGCCTCCTCCAAAACCGCCTCCCGACTGCGCTCCCTAGGTGTTCAAGTGGTGGAGGTGGAAAGTCCCCGATCGCTGTCCGACGTGTACTGCCTCATCCGCCGGGTGGGAGGGGCGCTGGGAGAACCGCAGGCGGCGGAAGGGCTGGTGGAAAGCATGAAACGGCAGGCTGAACTCATCGAGCGCCGCGCCGCAGAGCTGCCGCGCCGGCCTTCTCTGTACCTGGAGATCGATCGTCCCTCCTGGACGGTCGGTCGAAGCAGCTTCATCACTGAGGCCATTCACCTTGCCGGAGCTCGCAACATCTTCGAAGATGTGAACAGACCCGCCCTTCAGGTGTCCAAGGAGATGGTGATCGCCCGCGACCCGGAAATCATTGTCTCCCTGGACGCTCGGGCCGATGAGATTCGCGTCCGGCCCGGATGGGCCGGCATCCGGGCAGTTCGGGAAAACAAGATCATCGATGACGTGGACCGCAATCTGCTCTCTCACGGTAGCCAGCGACTGATGCCGGGAATGGACCAGCTCCAAGACCGCCTCCGCCAACTCCTGGCAGAAGAGGGGGCTCGGTGAAATTGCTGATGGGTCTGTTGGTTGTCACCTTCGGGGTTGCCGCCGCCGCTCTCTTCATCGGACCGGTTCCCGAGGCTTCCTGGACCATCATTTGGGAGATCCGCTTCCCTCGGGTCCTGCTGGCCGTACTGGTTGGTTTCGGCCTGTCCGGCGGCGGCGCCGTTTTTCAGGGGGTGCTCCGGAACCCTCTCGCTGATCCCTTTATCCTGGGCACCTCGAGCGCGGCAGCCGCCGGCGTCATGACAGCTGGAATCTTAGGAGCGCGCCATTACCCGGTGCTTTATTTCACGGCGCTCAGTTTTGCACTGGCCTCCATTTTCGTGGTCTATCGAATCGCCCGTTCTCATGGCAAGACGCCGGTCCAGACCATGCTCCTGGCAGGGGTCATCATCAGCCTCTTTTTCAATGCCCTGGTGTTTCTATTCTTTTCCATTTTCTACCGCGAGTCCTTCCCCGTCCTGTTCTATCTTTTGGGCACCCTCACCGAAGGCGATCCTCAGCTGATCGCCATCTCCGGGTTTATCATCGTGGGCGGACTTCTCATAAACTGGTTTCATGCCCGGGAACTGAACCTCCTCACCCAAGGGGAAGAAGCCGCTTTCCACCTCGGGGTGCGGGTGGAAACAGTCAAAAAAATCCTCTTCGGGGCGGCTTCCGCCATGGTGGCGGCCTCCGTAGCAGCGGCTGGGATGATCGGGTTCGTCGGTCTGATCGTCCCTCACATGATGCGCATGATCGTGGGACCCGACCATCGCCTGCTGCTGCCCGCGTCGGCTCTGGGAGGAGCCATCTTTCTGATTCTTGCCGATGCTCTCGCCAGAACAGCCATGCCGCCGCAAGAGATTCCGGTGGGAGCGCTGTGCGCTTTGGTCGGTTCGCCCTATTTCATCTATCTGCTCCGGCGCCAACAGGACATCGGAGAGTTCTGATGCCGGACCTGCAGCTGCAACACATCGGATTTCAATATCCAACCGGGTTCAGCCTTCAGCAGATCGACTTGCAGATCCCGGAAGCGTCGATCCTGGCTCTGATCGGTCCCAATGGAAGTGGCAAGACGACACTGCTGCAATTACTGGCCGGAAGACTGTACCCTCAGACAGGAGGCATCTTTCTGGATGGGCGTCCGCTGGAGGACTACACTCCTCGGGAGCGAGCTCAAAGGATGGCTGTCATCTCCTCCGAGCAATACTTTCAGTTCCCTTTTCCGGTAGAAGAAGTCGTCGCCATGGGGCGATTTCCCTTCCTGAACCGATTCCAGTCGATGACAGATCGAGACTGGGAGGTGGTCGAGGAATCCATGCAATTGACGGAAACACAGCCCTTCCGGCATCGATCCATCTCCAATCTTTCCAGCGGAGAACGCCAACTGGTCTTGATTGCGCGGGCCATCGCCCAACAACCCACCATCCTGATGCTCGACGAACCCAACTCGCACCTAGACATCGGCCATCAGATCACCATCTTCGAATTGCTTCGCTCGCTCAATGAAAGGCACTCGATGAGCGTCATCATGGTGCTCCATGATTTGACGGCTGCTGCTGCCTTCTCGGACACTGTAGCCCTCCTGAACCAGGGGAGTCTGATTCAGTGCGGGACCCCGGAAGAGGTAATCACAGAAGAAAACATTCGAGCCGTTTACGGCGCTCGGATACGAGTGCGTCCCAGTCCGGAAGAAGGATTCCCCCAGGTGAGTTTTAGCCGCCAATAGGGGTTGATCCTCCTCAGGTCTGGAAGACTACGAGACGCCAAGTTAAGAGGGACTCCCGTAATGACGGATTGGACAGACGTGCTCAATCGGGACGCACTGGGACAGGCCCAACTATTGAAGCGTGGCGAAATCAGCGCTCTGGAGCTGGTGGAAGCCGCCATCGGGCGGATCGAGGCTCTCAACCCTCGGCTCAACGCCGTGATCACACCCATGTACGATCAGGCCTGCGAACAGGCGGTTGGGCCTCAGCTGGATGGACCTTTCGCCGGCGTACCCTTTTTACTCAAGGACCTTCTCGCTCAATATGCGGGGGCGCGTTTTTGCCAGGGCAGCCGCTTTCTCGAGGGCTACATCTCCTCCCAGAATACGGAGCTGGTGAAGCGTTACTGCCGCACCGGACTGGTCGTGCTCGGCAAGACGAACACTCCGGAATTGGGAATGGGCGTCACCACTGAGCCGGCCTTATTCGGTCCCACTTGCAACCCCTGGCACTTGGAGCGTATACCCGGTGGGTCCAGTGGCGGATCGGCCGCCGCTGTAGCCAGTGGAATGGTTCCCATGGCTCACGGAAACGATGCCGGGGGATCCATCCGCATTCCCGCTTCCTGCTGCGGTGTGTTCGGTTTGAAACCCTCCCGTGCTCGCAATCCACTGGGACCCGCCTTTGGGGACGTGATCGGCGGACTGGTAGCCGAACATGTCCTCACCCGATCGGTTCGCGACAGCGCAGCCATGCTTGACGCCACGGCAGGCCCCGACTTCGGTGACCCCTATGCAGTTCCCTGTCCCACCAGATCCTTTCTGGAGGCGGCGGAAACAGATCCGAAGCCGCTGCGGGTGGCCTTCAGCTCCCGGCCGCCCCTGGATTCGCCCGTTCACCCGGATTGCGTTGCCGCTCTTCAGGAGGCGGCCTCTCTCTGTCGGGAACTCGGACACGAGGTGGAAGAAAACCGCCCCGAGCTGGAAGGAGAGCTGTTGTTTCAATCCTTCACCCAGGTGATCTCGGCCGGCTTTGCCTGGTGCCTGGACGATCTGAGTCGCAGTTTGAATCGAGAACTCCGCGAAGAGCTGTTCGAACCCTTCGTCTGGTCGCTGACCCAGCGGGGACGAAAAATCAGCGGACCGGAATACCTGATGGCCTGGCAGAATCTGCAGCAGCTATCCCGGGAGGTGGCCCGCTTCCTGACTCGCTACCACGTCTGGATGACTCCGACGCTGGGGCAACCTCCCGTGCCCCTGGGAACCTTTCGCTTCGAGGGAGGAGACCCCTTCCAACTGAGACGCCGCATGTCGGAATTCACACCCTTTACCTATCTGGCTAACGTCACGGGACAGCCGGCCATGTCGGTTCCCCTGTCTTGGAATGCCGAAACGCTGCCCATCGGAATCCATTTTTTGGGCCGCTTCGGAGAGGAGGACACTCTGTTCGGACTGGCGGGACAACTCGAACGGGCCCGACCCTGGTCGCAGCGGCGGCCGATCCCAGGCAGCTGAGATTCGTGCCGCCCTCGCCTTCTACCTCTCGACCCTGAAGGCGAGCCGTCTTTGATGGCGTTCCAGCCCCAGATCTATCAATTCATCCAGCAAACGAGAATAGGCCAGACCCGAGGCCTCCCAAAGCTTGGGATACATGCTGATCTGAGTGAATCCCGGGATGGTGTTGGGTTCGTTGACCCAAAAATGATCGGTCTTACGATCCATCAGGAAGTCGACCCGAGCCATGCCCTCTAACTGCAGTGCTTGATAGGCCCGCAGGGCCAGAGCGCGCACTTCCTCCATCTGTTCCTGGGTTAATGGCGCCGGGATCAGCAGCCGGCTGTCTTCGTCTACATATTTCGCCTCGTAATCATAGAATTCCCGCGACGGTACGACCTCTCCGGCCACCGATACTCGGGGAACCCAGTTCCCCAGGACTGAGGTTTCAATCTCTCTGGCCTCAATTCCCTGCTCCACCAGAACAAACTCATCGAATCCAAGGGCCGAGTCCACGTGGCGAATCAGCTCCTCTCTCCCGGTGCTCTTGCTCACCCCGATCGAGGAACCCATGTTGGCCGGTTTGACGAACAACGGGTAAGAAAGGCGATCTTCAATCTGACGGACCAGGTCGGATCGGCTCTGGTTCCACGCCACCTGCGAAACCTCGACGCCGGGCAGCACGGGCAATCCCGTCCGCTGAAGCAGCGCCTTGCAATGGATCTTGTTCATCGCTATCGCCGAAGCACCGACTCCGGACCCGACGTAAGGCAAACCCAGTACCTCCAAGGCTCCTTGAACCGTACCGTCCTCACCGAAGGGTCCATGCAGCACCGGGAAGACGATATCCGGCCGTGGACGCAGTTGTTCGAGCAAGCAGAGCCAGTGCCCCCCGGTACAATAGTCCAAGGGTAGATCAGGCGGCAGTTTCAGGCGATTCACCAGCTCTTGCCGCGAGTACACGCCTCCATCGCGTCGGATCCCGATGACCGAAAGCCCATAGCGGCTCAGGTCCAGATTTCGCAGCACCGAAGAAGCGGAAATCAGGGAGATCTCGTGCTCGGCCGTGCGACCTCCGCAGAGAAGGACAAGCTGTTTCAAGGACAACTTCCGATGGCTCCTAAAGGATCTTTTTTCCCAAGGCGGAGCAGACCAACTCGGCGGCTAGCAACCCGGTTCTATTGCTAACGTCCAGAACGTGATTGACCTCGACAAACTCCATTGAGGTGAGCTCAAAGCTATCAGCAATCATCTCCATAGCCAAGTGGCTTTCCCGGCAGGTAATCCCTCCCGCGACGGGACTTCCAACCCCGGGAGACACCTGCGGATCGACCACGTCCAGATCAAAACTGCAGTGAAATCCCACAGTTCCGTCGCTAGCGCGATCCAAAGCCTCCTCCAGGACCCCTTTCATCCCTCGCATATCCAGCTCTTTCATGGTGACCACTCTGAGACCGATACCCTCATATTCGCTTTCTCGGATGGATCGACACTTCGAACTCCCACCAATGTGGTATGGGTGGCATCGATCTTGGGAGAAAAGCCCTGGATTTCGGACAATTCTGTGGGGCCCAGACCGAAGAGAGCGGCCAGCGGCATTCCGTGGACATTGCCCGAAGGACTCGTCCGTGGCGTATTCATGTCGGTGTGAGCATCGATCCAGATCAGTCCGATTCTCTGGCCCTGCTGCCGGTAAAAAGCACTCACTCCCGCGATGCTGCCGGCGGCGATGGAGCGCTCTCCTCCCAGAACCAGGGGGAATTGGCCACCCCTAAGAGTACTCAGAACTCTCTCAGACAGGCGGGCACAGGCCTCCGAGATTTCAGCCAGATACATCTGGTTCTTCTCACCATAGGGCACCTCTTCAGGAATGCGGACCTCGATGTTGCCCACGTCTTCCACCTTCAGACCCATCATCTTGCGAAGCTTTTTCGACAGTCGACCGATGCGGATCGCGGACGGCCCCATGTCCACCCCTCGTCGACCGGCCCCCAGGTCCATCGGTGCCCCGATGATCCGTACACGAACTTACTGTCCGGAAAGTAGGCGATTTTAAGTGTCAGGGTGATTTACTGTCCTTGAGTATCGTGAGACCGCACATCTGATTGAAATTACCCGAAGAAGATCGCAAGATCCTGCAATCCTGGTTGCGGGCTTCCAACACCAAAAGAATCCTGGCCGATCGGGCTGAGGTGATCCTGCTTTGTGGTGAGGGCCTGACGGCGACCCAGGTATCACTGCAGCTCTCGAAGCGACTAGCCAGCGTGCAGGTGTGGCGCAAACGCTACCTGAAGCGGGGGCTTTCAGGACTCCACGATCGCCCTCGCTAGGGCCGGCCAAGGTACGAGCCATTCTGAAGGCCACCGTGGAAAGCATCCCCCGAGAGTCAACTCAACTGGAGTGTGCGACTGATGGCCCAGCAGGCGGGAGTGAGCAAGCATCAAGTCGTCCAGATCTGGAAGGCGGCCGACCTGAAGCCGCATCGGATCCGCAGCTTCAAGATCAGCAATGACCCTCACTTCGCCGAGGAGGTGATCGATGTGGTCGGGCTCTATATGGACCCGCCCGACAATGCCCTGGCCCTGTCCGTGGACGAGAAGACTCAGATCCAGGCTCTAGATAGAACTCAGCCCATGCTCCAGCTCAAACCCGGACAGATCGAGCGCAGAACCCACGATTACAAGCGCCACGGTACGGCCAGCCTGTATGCCGCTTTTGATGTGGCCACAGGTGAGGTCATGGGTGCGCCTCACCAACCGGCACCGAGCCAAGGAGTTTCTGGCCTTTCTTCGCCAGATCGATCGGGCGGTCGATTCCCAACTGGATGTCCACTTAATGTTGGACAACTCGAGCACTCACAAAACCGAGAAGATTGTACGTTGGCTGGCCCGGCGAGAGCGCTTCCATCTGCACTTTACCCCCACCAGCGCCTCCTGGCTCAACGCCGTCGAAAGCTGGTTTTCCCAGCTGGAGCGTCGCTCTATCTACCGAAACTCCTTCACCAGCGTTGCACAGTTGCGACAGGAAATCAGAAGATATATCCGAGTGCACAATCAAGACTTAGCCAAACCCTTCAAGTGGCGAGCCACCGCCCATTCCATCTTGACCAAGGTTGAAAAAGCACGAGAATCACTCAGTCCCTGTTAACAACGGGAATTTATCGGATCGGACACTGCACTAGATGGGCTTCCCGCTTTTTGCCGGCCTCATACTATTGTCACCCGGTTGGAGAGGTTACATCGACAAATTAGAGCAACCACGCTCTCTTACGAGAGTGTCGAAGAAACGTAAAGAAAGTCAAACGAAACTCTGGCCTGGGAAAGGGGAACTCGCTCGGCCTGGACGGTTTGACAGGCCAAAGGAAGGACTGGGATAATCGGCGCCCGCTTGAGGAGGCGAGGGCGCCTATTGGCCGTCCCTCCCCGGCAAGAGGAAGGCAGCCATTGCAACGGTCCAGAGACTCCGGTACAGCGGCGCCGGCTTCGGCGCTCCCTCCCGTCCGATCTCCGCGAGCGGGACTCCTGGTGATGCTGGGAGCGGTCAGCGCCATCAGCTACCTGGAACGGGTCTGCATCTCCGTCATCAGTCCTCTGGTCATGGAGCATCTGAGCCTGGATCAGCCTCAGATGGGTCGCGTCTTCAGCGCCTTCATGCTGGGCTACGCCCTTTGCCAGTACCCTTCTGGATCTCTGTCCGACCGGTTCGGCACCAAGCGGGTTCTGGGCTGGGCCATGCTCGCCTGGGGCATACTCACCATTGCCACGGCTCTAGTCGAGCAGCGTTTTTTCGCTTCTCTGTTTGGCACCTTCAACGCCCTGCTGGGAGTTCGCTTTCTACTGGGAGTTGCCGAGGCCCCGACCTACCCGGCCTCCACGCGAGTGGTCTCGACCTGGTTCCAGAAACCTCAACAGGCCAAGGCCATTTCCGTGTTCGCCGTGGGAATGGGAGCCGGTTCGGCCCTGGCGTCGCCGCTGGTGGCGCGCTTGATGCTGGCCTGGGGATGGAAAGCCGCGCTCTGGATCATCTCGATTCCGGCCTTCGTGATGGCCCTGGTGTGGGCCTACAAGGGGGGAGAAAAGCGGGGAGCGGAACAGACCCGGCTCTCTCAAAAGGAAACAGCGGCCCAGACCCGAGCGGTGCTGCGGAGCAAAAACAGCTGGCTGATCACCCTCAGCTACTTTCTGAGTAATTACGTCTTTTATGTCTTCGTATTCTGGTTTTTTCCTTATCTGGTCCAGGTCCGGAACTTCGACATTCTGGAGAGCAGCTGGATCGCCACCGCCCCCTGGATTCTGACCATTTTCATGGCGCCCGCCGGTGGGACGCTGTCGGATTGGTTGATTCAAAAGCTGGGAGAGCCCTGGGGCCGTCGGATCCTGCCGCTGACGGCGCTGACCCTGGCCGGTGTTCTGATGTCGGCGGGCGCTCGCCAAGAGAACGCCTATCTGGCCGTTGTGGCCTTGACGCTGTGCGAGGGTTTGGTCATCTTGGTGGATCCGGGTTACTGGGCCTCCGCCATTCGGGTGGCTCCCGGCTCGGCAGGCCGCGCGGGCGGCTTTATGAACATGGGTGGCAACCTGGGCGGTTTGATCTCCGCTAGCATGACTCCCGTCATCGCCAATCGATTTAGCTGGGAGATCAGCCTGGACTTCACCGGCCTGCTAGCCATGCTCGCAGGAGTTCTCTGGCTGGGGGTACGCCTTGCCCCCCCAGCGGAGGATATTTGAAACTTTCTACTCTAATTCCGACAGAGAATATAAAGCACCACTTTAACTATAAGTGCCATCCTGGATAGCGCTCGCCGGAACCCGCCTCCCGGCAACAGTGGTTGGCATCCGCGCTACGGTTTCGGCCGTTTGGACGTGACGGCTTCAGTACTGGCTCAGTTGCCTGGGGCGGCCGCTCAGCTCGGTGTGACTTCCGGGGCAGGCGCGACCTTGCCGGGGACCGTTGCCACGGGAATAGGGCAGACCTCCGTCCAGGAACTCCTGGCCACCCTCGCGACTGCCGCTCAAGGTTCGGGGTCCCGGGTTCGAGTCCAGATCGAGGTAGAACCAATGGGTGCGGGCTGACATGAGACTCTACGGCGTGCGCAGCTCGGAAAGATTCCGATACAACTCCAGGGTCTCTGGATTGGCCAATGCGTGGATGTTCTCCACGGGCCGGCCGTGGATGACTTCCCGCACCGCGACCTCACTGACCTTTCCGCTGATGGTACGTGGGATCTCCTTCACCGCTAGAATCTTTCGAGGGACGTGGCGAGGGGTGTTGTTCTGACGAAGGTGTTTTCGGATCCTATCCTTCAAGGCTTCCGTCAGGACCTGCCCTTCCTTCATCTTGACGAACAGGATGATCCGTACGTCTCCTTTCCACTCCTGAGCCACAGCCAGACTTTCCAGAATCTCTTCCAGCTGTTCCACCTGGCGGTAAATCTCTGCCGTCCCAATGCGCACGCCACCCGGATTCAAGGTGGTGTCGGAGCGGCCGTAGATGACCATCCCCCCCTGTGCCGTTAGGCGCGCCCAGTCTCCGTGGCGCCAGACGCCGGGGAAGATGTCGAAATAGGCCTTCCGGTATTTTTCGCCGCTTCCATCTCTCCAGAAGCGGACCGGCATAGAGGGAAACGGTTGGGTGCACACCAATTCACCCGTCCCGTCCTTCAGGGACGCTCCGGCTTCATCGAAAATCTCTACCTTCATCCCCAAACCCCGGGCCTGCAGTTGACCCCGGTAGACCGGACCGATGGGATTGCCCAGAGCGAAACAGGAGATCAGATCGGTACCCCCGGAAATGGAGGAAAGGCGAACGTCCTTCTTCACGTCCCGGTAAACGTAATCGAAGCTCTGGGGAATCAGCGGGGATCCGGTCGACAGAATGGACAGCAGATGGGAGAGATCGTGGGTACGCATCGGTCTCAGGCCCTTCTTTTCGATCACTGCCAGGTATTTGGCGCTGGTTCCGAAGACCGTCATCCGCTCCTTCTCGGCGAAGTCGAAGAGGATCTCTTTTCGGGGATGCAGAGGAGAACCCTCGTAGAGCAGCACCGTGGCTCCAACCGCCAGGCTACTGATCATCCAATTCCACATCATCCATCCGCAGGTGGTGGCGTAGAAAATCCGATCATGGCGCTTCAGATTGGAATGCAGAACCAATTCCTTCAAGTGCTGAATCAGCGTGCCACCGGCTCCATGAACCATGCATTTCGGCAAACCGGTGGTGCCTGAGGAGTACATGATGTAAAGGGGATGGTCGAAGGGGAATTCGGGGAACTCGATGGGCGCTTCGGACCCCGGACCCGCAAAGTCCTGGAATCGCACCCAGCGCTGGACACCCTTCAGATTCGGCATCTCGAGCCGATAAGGAAGGACCACCACCTTTTCCAAATCCGGCAGCTGATCCAGGATCTCCCGGAGGCGCCCACCCAGATCGATACTCTTCCCCGCGTAGGTGTACCCATCGACCGTAAAGAGGACCTTGGGCTGGATCTGACCGAACCGATCCAAAACCCCGCGCGGGCCGAAGTCTGGAGAGCAGGAAGACCAGACCGCTCCCAAACTGGTGGTGGCCAGCATGGCTATGACCGTTTCGGGTAGGTTGGGCATGACGGCGGCCACCCGGTCACCAGTTTGCACGCCGGCGGACCGCAAGGCGTCCACCAGCCCGGCGACGCGCCGATAGAGTTCTGCATAGGTCAGAGAGCGCCGTCTTCCGGTTTCGTCCCAACACACCAAGGCTGGATGCGCGTCCCGGTAGCGCAGCAGATTCTCAGCAAAATTCAAACGCGCTTGAGGAAACCATTGAGCTCCCGGCATCCGATCGAAATGTTCGACCACCCGATCTCGGCGTCGAGTGGCTCGGATGTCGCAAAAGTCCCACACGGCTCCCCAGAAGAGCTCCGGATGGCGAATCGACCAATTGTAAAGTGAAGAATAATCCACGATCGAAGCGTCGTATCGCTGGGCAATCGCCTCAATGAAGGCCGTCAGGTTGGCCTCGCGAATTTGCTCCGGGGTGGGCGACCAGAGTGGAGTTGTGGCCACTTTCAGATCACCGACCTTTAGATAGGGACATCAGAGCCGCTTCAAACAGGGAACGCAGGTCTTCCTCGTTGACCGGACGGGAGTCAAAGCCATAAGAGACTCGAACAGCCCGCGATCAGATGGTGGATTAGATGTCCTGCTGGCGCCTTCACGCCACAACTCCTTATCGCTTGAGATTCACAACCCGGGCGGCCCTCCCCGCGAGCATGGTCACGCCGTAGGCGCCTTCATATCCGCCAACATTTCGTCGGTGATGCGTTTGCCCAGGACGAACTGTTTGCGATCCGAATACCAGAAGATCCGCTCGCCGTCGCGCTCCGTCAAACTGGCATACATGGCTAACCACCAAAGCTGGGTCACTCCGGTTTTCACCTTCTGCGTGTCGAACAGGAATTTGGGTTGGCTGAACCAAATGGGCTGGTAGGCGTCCGGGCGGTATTCTCCCACGGTCATGTAGATGGGCCGGCGTGCATCCATGTCCCAGGGGCCGGTGGCCCCGTCCCGATAACCCTGGTGATTGTGGAAAAATAGCAGGTACCGCCCGTCCTGAAGCCGGTAAATCGGCGGCGGCGACTTGGGATGCTCCACCATGGCACCCCCGTCGAAATAACGCAGTTCTTCCGGTTTGCGCCAGCTGTGCCCGTGATCCTCGGACACCGTGTAGAAGATGAAGCCGGTCACGGTGCGCATGGTCATAAACAGCCGTCCGTCCGGCAGGACCACGATGCCTGGCTCTTGGGCCAAACTGTAGCCCCGGGAGGCTTCCGGCTCGATGCGGGGCGAGACTCGAATGATCCCTAGCTCGTCCGGTAAGAAAGTGATCTTGAGATCCCTGGGGTGAGGGCCTTCATCGACATTCTCGAAACGCATCAGTTCGCACTGGCTGTCCGAATGATGGCGGTTGCCCCCCACGGGCCGCGGGTAAGCCATTTGGCTGCTCCAGCGGCTGAAACCCACAATCATCCTGTCCTTACCATCTCGGAGGGGCTGCTGCCAAACGATGCAGCTTTGATGAACTTTTGGATCCGGGTGATCGTAACGGGACCGTCGCCACAACAGATCCACCCCACTCGCGATCCACGTCTGACCGTCGTCATCGGAATATTTGACCCGCAAGGGCCCTCCGAAAAGGCCCGTGTCTCCAAAACCGTAATGCTGGTTGTACAGACAGTAGATCCTTCCCGAGCGGCTCACCAGCGGAAAGCCCAGAGCCGGCGTCTGGTTCGGATACTTGGGCTCATCGATGGCGGTAATGGGCGACCAGGTCTTTCCCCCGTCTTTACTTCGAGAGTAGACGGTCCGCATATCGGGGGCGCTCTCGTAGGTTCCCTGGGTCCACAAACACATCAGATCCCCACCGGGAGTGTAGAAAACGTGGATGTGGTCGGCGTACTCATCCCGCTCTCCCGGTTTTTCCGGTAGGTACACCGAAAAATCGGGTTCGGTTCGCTTCCAATC
>CBDBID010000027.1:15000-99852 GCA_965205565.1 Acidobacteriota bacterium | reverse complement strand
GGCCACTGGAAAGCTCCGCTTGACGCAGATGCCATACCTTGTCGACATGATTTAGATTCTCCACAGGAGAGTTGGCTCATTTGAAAAACCTCCTTCCCCTATATACAGATTTTGTTCCGTTTTATTCCCCCGATTTCGCACACTTTGAAACGGTCGTTTCTATCCCGGGTCGGGAGGTTGGTTTACCATGGGCTCCGAGCCGGCCTTCTAGAGGGCGAAAACCATGACGGTGCCAGCGATCCAATTCCCAAGGCGTGTCTTGCCACTTTGCGGGTCAGCAGGTCCTCTCCGAACTGGACCTGGCGGTGGACCGGGGAGAGACCTTTGTCCTGGTGGGACGAAGTGGCTGTGGTAAGACCACCACCCTGCGGATGGTCAACCGGCTGGTTGAACCGAGTCGAGGAGAGGTGCTGGTGGAAGGTGCCGCCACCCGGAGCTGGGATCCGATCACTTTGCGGCGCCGCATAGGGATACGTGGATTCAGGATGTGGGGCTTTTCCCTCATCTGACCGTGGAGCGCAACGTCGGGTTGATTCCATCCCTGGAAGAATGGGCTCATGAGAAGATTCGAGCCCGTGTACGCACGCTGCTGGCGACTGTGGGCCTGGATCCGGCTGAGTATGCATCCCGCTATCCGTTTCAGTTGTCCGGAGGAGAGCGTCAACGGGTAGGGGTGGCTCGAGCTCTGGCTCTGGATCCGCCCATTTTGCTGATGGACGAGCCCTTCGGTGCGCTGGATCCTCTGACGCGAAGCGAGATCCAAGAAGAGTTTCAGAAGCTGCAGGAAAAACTCCAGAAAACCATCCTGTTCGTCACTCACGATCTCCAGGAGGCCCTGCTTCTGGGGACTCGTATCGGGCTGATGAAGCAAGGTCGTGTGGTGAATTGCGGTAGACCTGAGGAGCTGCTTGGATCGAAGCAACCGGAGGTGGTGGCCTTCTTGAGACCTTTGAGACAAGCGCTGATGCGCCAGTGATCGGTCTGTGTCACGGAAACAGCTAGGGAGAAGGCAGGGATGGCGAACGATTAGGAGGGTGGAAAATGGAGCTGTGGCGCTTCTTCTTGATGAATTCGGCAGAGGTGCTGTCCTTGACGCTGGAGCACCTATTTATGGTCAGTCTGGCCATGACCTTGGCCTGCGCTTTGGGCATTCCGGCAGGCATACTGATGACTCGAGTGCCCCGGCTCGAAAATGTCATCCTCGGCTTCGCCAATATGGTCCAGACCATTCCCAGCCTGGCTCTGTTTGGGTTTCTCATTTCCGTCCCCCTCATCGGCGGCTTGGGAGTCAAGACGGCGATCGTGGCGCTGGTCCTGTACGCCTTGGCTTCCCATCATCCGCAACACGTACACGGGCATCCGGGGAAGTGGATCCGGCGGTCAAGGAGGCGGGACGGGGGATGGGCATGACCGATAGCCAATTGCTCTGGCGAGTCGAGCTGCCTCTGGCTCTGGGGGTGATCCTGTCCGGAATTCGAGTGGCGGCCATCACCTCGGTAGGAGTCGCCACCATCGCTGCGGCAATCGGGGCTGGAGGGCTGGGTATGTACATCTTTCGGGGGGTGGCCAGCGTAAACAATACCTTGATTCTGGCCGGTTCCGTGCCGGCCGCCGCGATGGCTCTGGTGGCCGACTTGAGTCTGGGAGCTCTGGAGCGTTCACTGTCGCCGGCGAATCGGCAGCGAAGGGGCGGCAACGCATGAAGAACTTTGTGCTGCCGTTTCTGCTGGGATTTCCATGGGTGGGGTGTGGTGGTCCCGTCGATAAAAGCGTCGTGATCGGATCCAAGAATTTCACCGAGCAGATCATTCTGGGAGAGCTTCTGGCTCAGTATGTTGAAGCCAAAACGGAATTGAGGGTGGATCGGCGGTTGAACCTGGGAGGAACCTTCATCTGTGATCGAGCGCTGCGAGCTGGAGCAATCGATCTGTACGTCGAATACACGGGGACCGCTTTGACCGCGATCCTGAAGCAGGCTCCCTTGCAGGATCCCGATGAAGTCTATCGTCTTGTCAAGAGAGAATATGGCCAATTCGGCGTCGAGTGGATGCAACCCCTGGGATTCAACAACACCTTCGCGATTCTGATTCGCAACAGCGACGCCGAGGATCTACAGGTGAAAACCATCTCCGAGATCTCGCCTTACACGCCGGAGTGGGACGCCGGTTTCGGCTACGAATTCATCGAGAGAGCCGATGGATTCAAGGGTCTTTCCGAAACCTACGGTCTTCGATTTCGAGGTCCGCCCAGGGTCATGGAGCTGGGATTGATCTACCGCTCCCTGGCAGAGGGGCAGGTCGACCTGATCGCGGGAAATAGTACCAGTGGGCTCATTCGCGCCCTGGACCTGTTCGTGCTCGCCGATGACAAGAGGTACTTCCCGCCCTATCACGCCGCGCCCTTGGCTCGCACAGAGGTCCCTGGGACTTTTCCCGGAACTGCGCGTAGCTCTGGACGGGCTGGAGAACTTCATTACAGAGACGGAAATGAGGGAAATGAACTATCGGGTCGAGAGGCTAGCACAGAACGTTAGGACCGTGGTATCGGCGTTTCTGGCACAGAAACGGGGAATGGTTGGATCGGCGGGCGCGGCGGCTCCCAGCCCAGCACGGATCGGGCGCCATCGGCCCTTTTCGGCAGCCCGACAGGAGATGCCCGCAGGCCTGGCAGAGTCACCGCATTGACCATCGCCCAACGGCTGGAAAGAATTGTTCCGGAGCGAGTCTTCTCCGACGAAGAAACCCTTGCGGAGGTGGATACCGACTTCGGACGCATCATCCGGAAGATCCCCTCCGTGGTGGTGGCACCGAGCCTTGCGGGTGAGGTTGAGCGGGTCGTCAAGTTCGCCTCCGCAGAGGGCGTGAGCGTGTCAGCCCGGGGCACCGCTCACTCCCAGGGTGGTCAGGCGCTCAACCAGGATGGGATTCTTCTGGACATGGAGCACCCTGAACCGGATCGGTAAGGTGGTCGAAGGCTCCATCTGGGTTGAAGGAGGTGCGCTGTGGAGTCAGGTAGTCCGCGAGACTCTGCAGCAGGGCTGGATGCCACCGGTCTTGCCGGGCCACCTCCAGGTGACCGTGGGAGGAACGATCGCGAGCGGCGGACTCGGCGCCTCTTCCCAGCGATACGGTTTCCAGGCAGCCCATGTACTGGAGCTGGAAGCGGTCACCGGCGAAGGTCATTCCGTGCGCTGCTCGGCCCTTCAAAATCGCGAGCTGTTCGATTGTCTGCGCGGTGGTTGGGGCCAGTTTGGTTTCATCACTCGAGCCAGATTGCTCTTGCGGCGATGTCTGCCTCGGGTCAGGACCAGCTTCCTGCTCTACGACGATCTTTCTGATTTGATCCGAGATTTGCAGAAGATCGTGGAGGAAGACCGTTTCGATTATGTCGAGACCTGGTGTTCGGCCAGCCTGCAGGGATTTCAGGAACTCGGATCGACGAAAATGGCCCTGGCCGAGTGGTTCTTTCCCTTGCAGCTGAGCACCGAGTTGGACGACACAAAGCCGCCGGCAGGATCGCTTTTGGAGGATCTCAGTTTTTACCGGCGGGTCCATTCCGAAGAGGGTGAGATCTGGGATCTCCTGAACCGCGGACAAACAGAGATCGAGTTTTGGAGAGAGAGCGGAACCTGGAACCTACCCCACCCTTGCGTGGGTGTGTTCTTACCCTGGGACAGGGCTGCAGACTATATTTCCGGTGTTCTGAAGGTCTTCCCGCCTCATTTTCTGCCGGGTTTCCGGTTGCCCCTGCAATTGTGCAACCAGCCCAACCGTGGTTTTCCGCCGCTCCTGCGCGGGGCAGAGAAACGAGAGGTGTGTTTTCAATTGCTCCCAGCTCTGCGCCCAGAGGCGGTGCCCCTGGGATGTTCCCTTTTGCGCAAGGCGAGCCAACTGGCGCTGGGAGTCGGAGCAAAGCGACAGCTGTCGGGATGGATTGAGTTTGACTCGGCCGACTGGGTTAAGCATTTCGGGGCGTGCTGGAAACAACTGATCTTGTGGAAGCGCTTTTACGATCCGAACGGCATTCTGAATCCTGATTTTATCCGCTATCCAAGCCTTGATGGCGACGGAGAAGAAGCATGAGGAGAGTATCGTGAATTGGACAGGTTTCTGGAAAATGGACGGCTTGGGTGGAACTTTTCTGCTGGCGTGGCTGCTGCCCTGGGCAGTACTCGCCTGCGTGGAGGAGACCAGGGAGGCACTGGGGCCGGTGCCACCTTTGAGCTCAAGCAATATCCGAAGCCATGTCGAGTTTCTATCTGACGATTTACTGGAAGGCCGCAGCCCGGGGACGCGCGGTGGTGAACTGGCGGCTCGCTACATCGCCACCCAGTTTCAGTTGGCCGGACTGGAGGGAGTCCCTGGCGGATCCTTTTTCCAGATGGTTCCGCTGGTGGGGATATCGACGGACCCTGACATGCATCTGGAAATCGTCTCCAGTGAAGGAAAGACTCTACGTCCCAGTTATCCAAGTGAATTCGTAGCCTGGTCCCCGCGGCAGCAGCCTTCCGTGGCCTTGAGCCGGGTGCCTCTGATCTTCGTGGGCTACGGAATCGATGCTCCGGAAGTTCCGTGGGACGACTTCAAGCAGCGTGACGTAAAGGGGAAGGTCCTGTTGGCATTCGTGAACGAGCCTCCTTCCGAGGACCCTGAATTTTTCGGCGGTAGGGCACTGACCTATTACGGTCGTTGGACCTATAAGTTAGAAGAGGCAGCGCGGCGCGGCGCGGCCGGAGTGATTTTGGTCCACGATTCCGGGATGGCGGGATATCCCTGGAGCGTCGTCGAAAGTTCGTGGACGGGAGAGCAATTCTATCTGGTTCAGGAGAAAGCCGACCCTCCGCTGGTGCACTCGTGGGTGCAAGCGGAATGGGCCGACCGTGTGCTGCAGTCGTCCGGACTCTCTTTGGAAGAAGCCAAGAAAAGAGCCAAGGAATCCGATTTCGATCCGATTCTCATGGACAGCTCGGTTTCGATCCAGATTAATTCCAGCCTCCGCCGGGTCGAAGCGCCCAACGTCTTAGGGCTCTTGCCGGGTGTGGACAGTCAACGGCGCCAGGAAGTCATCTTGGTAACCAGTCACTACGACCATCTGGGCATGGGATCCTCCGGAGGTGGCGATCGGATCTACAACGGCGCGCTGGACAATGCCTCGGGGACGGCTGGTTTGTTGGAACTGGCTCAGGCTCTGAAAGGTTCCCAGCCGCGCCGGTCGGTCCTGTTTGCAGCCGTGACTGCCGAAGAACAGGGCCTGCTGGGTTCCCAGTACTACGCCCGGCATCCCACGACTCCGCTAGCCAACATCGTGGCCAACCTCAACGTCGATAGTATCAACGTGTGGGGTGAAACAGAGGACATCATCGCCATCGGGGCGGCGCGGTCCACACTGCTCCCCGTGATCCGCCAGGTGGCCTCCCAAATGGACATGGAGCTTTCTCCGGAAGCCTTTCCTGAAAAGGGCTATTTCTTCCGATCCGACCAGTTCAGCTTCGTGAAGGTAGGCGTGCCGGCGGTTTACTTCGAGCCAGGTCTTCGGTTTCGCGACAAACCGGAGGATTGGGGCAAGGAATTGATGGGGAACTACATCGCCCGGCATTACCATCAGCCCAGCGATGAGTTCGACCCCTCCTGGAGTTTCCAAGGGAGCCGGCAGATGATGGAGTTCGTGCTACGCACCATCTTGCAACTAGCCCATCAGGAAGAAAGACCCCAGTGGAACCCAGACGATCCTTTCGCCGCCGTCCGGGCCGAGAGCTTGAGCCAAACCCAATAAAAGGGAGAGCAGAGAGAACCGCCGACGCTCTGGGTGCAAGAACGCCACCATGCTTTTTCGGCTAGAAAACGTATCCAAAGAGTTTTCCGGTGCGCCTCTCTTTCGGGACGTCACCATCCAGTGCCATCCAGGGGATCGCATCGGTCTGGTCGGCCGCAATGGAAGCGGAAAAACTACTCTCCTGGATGTCATCGAAGGGACACTTTCGCCGGAGCGGGGGACCGTGCGGCGACTTCGTCGCTTGAGCGTGTCCCGCCTTACCCAGACTCCCCATTTCAACCCGAAAGATACCGTGCTTCAGGCGGGGCTGCAGGTATTCCGCCGCCTGCAGAAATGGGAAAAGCGATTGCAGCAACTGGAAGCAGAGATGTCCCATTCCTACGCTACGGGTCGCGGCTCCCTCGCCGAGGAGTACGGCAACCTGAGAGAACGATTCGAAGCACACGGGGGCTACCAGTATCGCGCCCGCACCCAGGCCGTCCTGAACGGGTTGGGACTGAGTGGTGAACGGATGATCCAGCCATGCGCAAACCTGAGCGGTGGACAGGAAAGCCGCCTTCTTTTGGCGCAGTCACTCCTGAGTCCGGCGGATCTGCTCCTATTGGACGAACCGACCAATCATCTGGACCTGGACGGGATCGTGTGGCTGATCGAATTCCTTCAATCCTTGCCGAGGGGTTACGTCCTGGTAAGCCACGATCGCTACCTGCTCGACCAGGTCACCACGCGTACCTGGGAGATCGAGTCGTCGCGCCTGCACGACTATCCCGTCAATTACACCCGTTCGCACGAGCTGCGCCGCCAAAGGGTGGAGCGACAGAACCGCCTCTATCAGAAACAGCAGGAATGGAAAGATCGCACCGAGGAGTTCATCCGGCGGAACCTGGCGGGCCAAAAGACCAGACAAGCACAGTCGCGACGCAAACAGCTGGAGAAGACCCGGTGGTTGCAACCGCACCCACCGCAAAAGGAACTGGACTTTGAGATCCCCGAGGGAGAGCGAGGAGCTGCGCTGACGCTGGGCCTTCACAACGCCACCTTTGGATACCCGAACCAGCCCCTGATCGAAGACGTCGAGCTTGAGGTGCGACGGGGCGAACGAGTCGCGATCCTGGGCGGAAACGGAAGCGGAAAAACGACGCTTTTACGAACATTGCTGGGCGAGATTCCCGCCTTGGAGGGGGAAGTGAAATGGGGAGTCAACGTGCGCCCGGCCTACTTTTCCCAGAACCCGGATCCCGGCAAAGGAACCGTCTACGATGCCCTACGCGAGTTGGATTCCGAGCGCCCCGATCAACAGATTCGCCAACTGGCAGCGCGCTTTCTATTCGAGGAAGACCATATCACCCGGCAGATCACGCAACTCAGTGGAGGCGAGAAAGCCCGACTGGCACTGGCCCGACTCTTTTTGCACCCCAGCAACATGTTGCTACTGGACGAACCGACGAATCACCTGGACATTCCCAGCCGGGAGGCACTGGAAAAGGCACTGCACAGCTATCCGGGCAATCTTCTGGTCATCTCCCACGATCTGTACCTGATGAGGCGGGTCGCCCAGCGATTCTGGGTCATCCGAGACCGTCGGATCGAGGAACTCCGTGGGTTGGATGAGTTGTGGTCTTCCCACCCATCGAAGCCTCCGCCGAGGCGAGCACCCAAGCGCCAGGAGACGCCCAAAGGGCACCCCCGGACTCTTTCCAAGAACGAACGTCAGAGAAGGGAACAGCGCCTGATTGAGCTGGAAACCGAGTTGGAGGCCGTCGAGAAACAGCAACGGGAGCTGCTAGAAGTCCTTCAGGACCCTCAACTGGCCTACTCGGACCGTCATCAGACGGCCGGCGAGCACCGGAAAATTACCCAAACGTGGGAAAGCCTCTATGCCGAGTGGGAGGCGGTAAGCGCAAGCCTGCAGGAGAATCGAGTGGCGGAGCCACGGCAAGGAGAATCGGAATCCACCACCTCCTGAACGAGCCGAGTCATCGGATCGGTTCTTGCCCGCGGGGTCCTATGGTAACATGAACTCCCCAGATGATCGAAAAGGTAGTCTTGTCCAGTCCTCGCGGTTTTTGCGCTGGTGTCGTGCGAGCTATCGACATCGTCAAGATCGCCTTGGAGGTGTATCCGAAACCGGTGTACGTCCGGAAAGAAATCGTCCACAACCTCCACGTGGTGGAGGAGCTGCGTCGGAAGGGAGCGCTCTTTGTGGACCGGCTGGAGGAAGTTCCGGTCGGGAACACAGTGATTTTCAGTGCCCATGGTGTCGCTCCCGAGGTCTGGGAAAAGGCGTGCAGACGGGGGTTGAAGGTCATTGATGCCACCTGTCCATTGGTGACCAAGGTGCACCTGGAGGCGGTTCGCTACGCCCGACGGGGGTGTACCATCGTGCTGATCGGTCATCGCGGTCACGATGAGGTGGTCGGGACCATGGGCGAAGCGCCCGAACACATGCGCCTGGTTAGTAGCGTCCAGGATGTCAATCAGCTTGAGGTGGAGGACCCAAGCAAGATCGCTTATCTGACCCAGACCACACTCAGCCTGGAAGATACTCGAGAGATCATCCAGGCGCTGCGCGCGCGTTTCCCGGCGGTCCAGGGGCCGCCGTCGGAAGACATCTGTTATGCCACCCAGAATCGCCAGATGGCCGTCCGGGAGCTGGCTGCTCGAGTCGATCTGATCCTGGTGGTGGGTGCTTCCAACAGCAGCAACTCGAACCGACTGGTCGAGGAGGCGCAGAAGGCGGGAACCCGATCTCATCTCATTGGTGACGTCCGTTCCATTCGTGAGGAGTGGCTGGCTGGGGTCCGTGAGGTGGGCGTCACCTCGGGAGCCTCGGCTCCAGAGATTCTCGTCGAGGAAGTGGTGGATTTTTTCCGGCGGCGAGGGTCGGACATCGAAGAATTGGTCACCCGGGAGGAGCACGTCCAGTTTGCTCTTCCTTCTGACCTGGTAGACGAGCTGGCCCAGATCCCGACGGCCTAGTACCTTCGCGATCCCCCTTCAGTAAAAACTCAACCGTTCCAAAAGACTCACGGAATTGACGGAATCGGTCAGCTTTCCGTACAATTTGTGGGCCGTGGGGAAACCGCCTGTTTATTCCGTCTATCCCATCGCAACCCTGAGGGATCTCCTTCACGAGACCGTGGAGCGGTACGGGGATCGGGTTGCCTTGCAGACCAAGAAGGAAGGGGTCTATCGACCCTTAAGCTACGACCAACTCGGTCATCAAGTGAAGAGGCTGTCCACTGCCCTGTGCCAACTCGGTTTAGAGCAGGGAGAGCGAGTCGCGTTGCTGTCGGAGAATCGATCCGAGTGGGCTATCGCCTACCTGGGAATCGTGACTTGCGGCCTGGTGGTGATCCCCATCGACAAGGATCTGAGGACGGCTGAAATCCAGCACATTGTCGACTTCGCGGAAGCCCGGGCCTTGATCTGTTCGACTCAGTACATCTCCGAGATCCAAGAGCTGCGCAAGAAGCTTCCCCTTCTGGAGCACCTGATCTCGATCGAGGAGAATGCATCCGGAACGGAACTTTCCCTACCCGAGATGCTGGTTCGAGGTGGTGAGGCTCTGCAACAGGGAAACACTGTCTTCCAAGACGCTGTCGTGAAGCCGGAAGACTTGGCCGTCATCATCTTCACCTCGGGGACCATGGGAAACTCCAAAGGCGTGATGTTGAGCCACGGCAACATCGCTTCCAACGTGGTGGCCACCTCCCACCATATCGGCATCAACAACGAGGAGGTGCTTCTATCGGTGCTGCCTCTGCACCATGCCTACGAGTGCACGGCCGGTTTTCTGACGGCTCTCTACCAGGGAGCCTGTATTTGCTACGCCGAAAGTCTCCGGAGAATTGGGGAAAACCTGGCTGAGACCCGCTCCACGGTTATGCTGGGTGTCCCCCTCCTGTTCGAAAGTATGTACCGGCGAATCCGCGAGGGCATTCAGGAACAAGGTCCGTGGAAGTTTCGCTTGGCTCAGGCTGTAGCCAGCTTCGGGGAAAGGGTCCTGCGTGTCAATCTTCGGCGCCGGATCTTCCGGAAACTGCATGACCGCTTCGGCGGCCGTTTGGAGCTGCTGATCTGTGGCGGAGCGGCCGTGAACCCCGAGGTGGGGAGAGGGTTTCGCGAACTGGGCATCCATTTCATCCAGGGTTACGGGATGACCGAGGCTTCCCCCATCATTGCGGTCAACCGGATCGATTGGCTCAAGGACGATTCGGTGGGACTCCCCTTGCCAGGATTGGAGGTGCGGGAGGTCGACGGCGAGATTCTGGTGCGGGGCCCGACCATCATGAAAGGGTACTATCGCAATGAAAAAGCCACCGGCGAAACGGTCCGCGACGGCTGGTTGCACACCGGGGATCTCGGATATTTTGATAAAGAGGGATTTCTCTATCTGAACGGGCGAAAAAAGTCCGTCATCGTGACTCCCAACGGAAAGAACATCTATCCGGAAGAGGTTGAAGCCGTGTTGAACCAAAGCCCCTACATCCAGGAGTCGCTGGTGTGGGGAGGAGCAGAGGAGGATTTCAGATTGGTGGAGGTCCAGGCCATCGTCGTGCCCAACACGGAGACCTTCGATCAGACCTTTGGCCGGCCGGGTTACGATGAGGGCAAGATGGATGAGGTGATCGGTAGCGAGATCAAGAGCTGTTGTCGACGCCTGGCTTTGTACAAGCGCGTTAAGAAGTTCACTCTGCGCAATCAAGAGTTTGAAAAAACCACCACGCGTAAGATCAAACGCTATCTGTACACCGGCAAACCACGGGTGGTTCCCGAAGAAGCCTTGCAGGACTGATGGCTCCTCAGCGCCCCCTTCACCAAGCGAGACAGTTTCATGAAGGCACAACTGGAAACCTTCCCCAACCAATACCCCGGTCGTGAATACGAAGTCCGTGTCAGCTGTCCCGAGTTCACGGCACTCTGCCCACGCACGGGTCAGCCCGATTTCGGAACCATCCACATCAAGTACGTCCCGGACCAGAAGATCATCGAGCTCAAATCCCTGAAGTTGTATCTGTTCTCCTTTCGGGAGCAGCAAATCTTTCACGAACACGTCACCAACCGGATCCTGGAGGACGTTTGCAGCGCCTGCAATCCGATTCGCTGTGAAGTCACTGGGGATTTTAACGTGCGGGGAGGGATCAAGACCGTGGTACGGGCAGAACACCGTAGGGATTCTCCAGAGCCAGCGCCGGCATCAAGGAAGACTTGATGGACGGGATCAAGTTGACGAGAAGTTTGGTCGACATTCCCTCGGTCACCGGAGAGGAAGGCAGGAGTGGGCCAATTCATCCTTGACTGCCTGTGCGAAGAGGGTTGGACGGGTCAGGCCCCTTCTAGACAGCCTTCTTTGCGGGGACCTCTATGAAGTAGAGCAGGCTTGCAAACGGACCTGGCGGCGCAAGCCGGGAGCTTTCGGGAGCCGGGCAGCTAATGAGTCAAACTCACCAGAAACCGCCGGAAGGACCGGCAATTCGGGAAGTACTCGTGATAGGGCAGTTGAGAGCGGTACTTGGAATCGGCGAAGGTCTGTCCGCTCAGTGCCAGAGGAATGCGGTAATCCTCCGCGACCGCCGAGAGCGTGTCGAGCCCTTTCTCCACTTCCTCCAAAGGTTTTCCATTGGCGGACACGACACAGACCAGATTGACCGGCTCCTTCTCGACGAGTTCAGCCATGGCGTCCAGAGGCATATTGCCGCCGAGATTCATGCACTCCCACCCCGCCTCTTCCAGCAACCTCGACAGAGCATTGACCAGAACGGGACGGTGCGAATCGAAGGTACCGCACAGTCCAGTGCGCCCGTTGCGCCGTTTCCGGATCAAGCGTGGAAATAGACTGTACATCGCCTCTTCGAGATTGTTGACGGCGAGCCGGCTCTGCCCCAACGAGATCCGCCCTGTTTGGAAGGCCTTCGCTGCCAGGTCCGTGACCGGCATGAGGCAGTCATCATACAGATCCACTAGACTGATTCCCCGTAGATAGAGCCGTCCCAGCAAGTTTACGATGTGGCCGCGCTGGTTGTTAACAGCCAAGTAGAAGATCTGGTCGCGGACTTTGGAGAAGTTTTTCTGATTCACGCACACTTCGATGTCCGGATCTTCCCATTCCGGATCCGGCAAGAGCCCGGTCGTCTCAAACCCTCTTTTTTCCTGGAAAGCCCAGATGTCTTCGAGCCGGAACTTTCGATGTCCACCCGGGGTGCGATAGCAGCTCAAGTGGCGGGAATCCGTCCATCGTTTGATGGTGGACTCGCTCACATTCCACATATGAGCCAGCTCTCGAGTCGAATACACGCGCTGGTCAACCATTGCAGCTAGTCAAGAGAGGCCTACGACACCCGAATGAATGGTCCCTTCGCCCCCTTGAAGGTCTGGAAAGCGACTCGGATCATATCCCGATGCGAGCGTGCTCCGCAACCTCGCTGGAGGTCTTTTTTCGGTCATGGAGGGGGTTGTTCACGCTGCCGCAGCCGGGCATCGGATGGTCCCCCTGAACCCTGCTCTCAAAACCGCCCAAGGCGCACGAATTAGGATGGCCGAAGTCCAGGCTCTCGAGCGCCAAAAGCCCCGGAAACGGGCCATTCAATGCCGTGGCAGCGGACTACCCGTCAAGTAGGGATTGGTCCTGCGTTCCTCACCCACTCGAGCGTCAGGTCCGTGACCCGGATGAAGAATCTTCTCATCACCCAAAGGCAGAATTTTCTCCCGGATACTGCTCAAGAGAGTCTCCAGAGATCCTCCCGGCAGGTCGGTTCGACCGATCGAACCCGCGAAAATGAGATCTCCACAAAAGATATGTTCGTCGACCTCTAGAGATACGGAACCAGGTGAATGCCCAGGGGTGTGGTAGACCTGGAAGGTCAGCCGGCCCACCTGCAGCTGGTGTCCCTCTTCCAGGTGCCGGTCCACGGGTGGCGCCGCGGAGCACTGCAAACCGAACCAACCCGCCTGCTTCTCCAGATTTCGATACAGGAACTCATCCTCCTCGTGCAGGTAGATGGGGACGTCCCATGCCTCCCGCACTCGCTGGACGCCGCAGATGTGGTCCAGGTGGGCGTGAGTGTTGACGATGGCGAACAAGGAAAGTTCTTCTTGGTTGATTCGGCCGAGCAACTCCGGAGCCTCGTCGCCCGGATCGATGTAGATCGCCTCCGCGGTATCGGCACAGCCCACGATGTACCCGTTCTTGAAAAACGGTTCGACAGCATGCTGGTGGATGATCGCCTGAGCTGCCACATTGTTATTTTGTCGTGAGTCTGCACAATATTGCAAAGGGAAATGCACGGCACCGTTCGATACCGGGTTCGAATCGTCTTCCTGGATGCGGCCGGCACGCTGATTCGGCTGCGCCGGCCCGTGGGGCAGAGCTACGGGGAGTGCGCGGCCGGTTTTGGTTTCCAAACCGGTCGAGATCCGGAAACCTGGCGGAAACTAGAACGCTCCTTTGCGGCCGCTCTGCAAGCCAAAGGACCTCTCGCCTTTCCCGGTCAGGGGCCCAACGCCATCCCCGATCTGGAAAGGCATTGGTGGAAGGATGTGGTCCGTCAGACCTTCGAACCCATGGCACTGTTCCCCCGATGGGAGGAGTGCTTTGACCGTCTATACGATTTTTTCTCCACTGCCGATGCCTGGAAGTTGGAGGCGGGTTGCCGGGACACGCTCTCCCGTCTGATCGACAATGGACTCAGCATCGGTCTTCTCTCGAACTTCGATTCACGGATCGACTCCCTGCTGCAACAGCTGGGCATCCGCTCCTTCTTTAGCCACCTTACCATCTCGTCGAGAGTGGGCGCCGCTAAGCCGGACCTCGCCATCTTTCGGCACGCCCTCCAGAAAACTGGCTTCGAGGCGGCACAGGCATTGCATGTGGGCGACAGTCTGGAGGAAGATTTTAGGGGTGCGCAACGAGCTGGAATGCAAGCCCTCTTGTACGATCCCCGGAAACGCGCCCTGGGAAGTTTGGATCAGAGACGCATTGAGAGGCTCACGGAACTGTCCCGACTTTTGCTATAGTCTGGCCCCAGAATGAGCCAGCAAGAGATCCACATCGCTCACAGTCCCGATAGCGACGATGCTTTCATGTTCTACGGCCTGGCTTCCGGAAAGGTGGAAAGCCCGGAATTCGAATTCGTTCACGTGCTCCGGGACATCGAGACCCTGAACCAGGCGGCCCTGGAAGGCAAGTATGAGGTCACCGCCGTCAGCATCCATGCCTATGCCTTCCTGCACGAGCGTTATGCCCTCTTGAATACCGGCGCCAGCATGGGGGAGGGATACGGTCCCATGGTGGTCAGCGCCACTCCATTCGATCCTCGGGAGTTGACCCGCCACTCCGTGGCTATACCGGGCGAGAAAACCTCCGCATTTCTGGCTCTGCAACTGTTTCAACCGGGATTCCAATACGAAGTTCTGCCTTTCGATGAAATTCTTCCGGCGGTGGTGGCAGGGAAGATCGACTCCGGCTTGCTCATCCACGAAGGCCAGCTTTTCTATCAGGATTATCAGCTGCACGAAATCGTGAATCTGGGCCGTTGGTGGAAACAGGAGACGGGATTACCTCTTCCGCTGGGAGGCAACGTGATCCGACGGGATCTAGGAAAAGATCGGATCGCGAGGATTGCGGATCTGATCGAGAAGAGCATTCGTTACGGTCTGAATCATCGCCCCGAAGCCCTCCGATACGCCCTTGAGTTCGGGCGAGGCCTGGACGCTGACCGAGGCGATCGCTTCGTCCAGATGTACGTCAACTCCCGCACCCTCGATTACGGCGAGGATGGTCGCCGGGCGGTCGAGCTGTTCCTGGAACGAGGATACCAGGCCGGCTGCATCTCCCACCGGGTGTCCGTGACCTTTGTGTGAAGCCCATCGCTGCAGGCGGGTGCGCGCTTGACAACCCGGATTACGCATCAGGATAATAAGCTGGAAACCTGACTAATCTGGTAGGAATTATAGTAGATGAAGGTTACGGCTCGGGTAGACTATGCGATCCGGGCCGTCTTTGAGTTGGCTCTCAACGCCGGGGCTAGTCATTTGCAGGCTAAAGAGATCGCGGACCGGCAAAAGATCCCTCTCAGGTTTCTGGAACAGATCCTCACCCAATTAAAAAAATCGGGCCTGGTCCACAGTATTCGAGGAGCCTCGGGAGGATATCGATTGGCAAAGACGGCCGAGCGGATCTCGCTTCGCGATGTCATGGAGACTGTAGAGGGGGAGATCCTGTTCGTCGATCCGCGGGTCAACACGGATTCCATCGTGGTTCGGGTCTGGCGAGAGATCGAGAGTGAATTCTTGGAAACACTCGCTGCCATCAGCTTGCAAGACTTGGTGCGCCGCAAGATCCGAGCGGATCAGGTGATCGTCTACCACATCTGAGAGTAGACCGGCCTCATGACCCCTCTGGTACAGAGCCCACCGAGCAGCCTTCTGGCCGAAATCGGCAACACGCCTCTGGTCGAGATCCGGCGGGTCATCGCCTCCGATTGCGGCCGGATCTTCGCCAAACTGGAGTGGTTCAATCCAGGTGGCTCGGTCAAGGATCGTCCCGCTTACAACATGATCCTGCAGGGAGAGAAGAGCGGGCAGCTAAGTAGCGACAAGACCATCATCGACGCCACCAGCGGGAATACCGGCATTGCCTACGCCATGATCGGGGCCAACCGAGGATACCGGGTTCTGTTGGCGATGCCGACCAACGCCAGCCAGGAGCGCAAGAGGATCTTGAAAGCCTACGGGGCCGAACTTCTGTTTACCGATCCGCTGGAAGGTTCCGACGGAGCCATCCGTCGCATCCGATCGCTCTACGAGGAGGATCCCGACAAGTACTTCTATCCGGATCAGTACAGCAACGATGCTAATTGGCAGGCTCACTACCATGGGACCGCCATGGAGATCTACAAGCAGGTGAGCGGCGAGATGACGCATTTTGTGGCCGGTCTGGGAACCAGCGGAACTTTCGTGGGAACCACGCGGCGTCTGAAGGAGCTCGACCCCAGGATTCAGGCCGTTTCATTTATGCCCGAATCTCCCTTTCACGGTCTGGAAGGACTCAAACACATGCCAACGGCTTTGGTCCCTCGGATCTACGACGAGAACCTGGCCGATCAGAACCTGGCAATCGCCACGGAGGACGCCCAGAAGATGGTTCTTCGGCTGGCTCGAGAAGAAGGCCTCTTTGCCGGAATTTCCTCCGGTGCGGCGCTGGTGGCCGCCCTGGAAGTGGCCCGCAACGTGGAAAGGGCCTGCATCGTCACCATTTTTCCAGACGGAGGAGACAAGTACCTGTCCGAGCAGTTCTGGTAGCCTTTCCAGAGCAGCTGCAGCCGGGTTTGTCACGGCATCCAACCGGTTCCCAGGAAGCCATGATTTCCTTGAGCCAGAAACATTTGAAAAGAATCCGTGAGATCGCCGAAGGGAGCTATCCCTTCGAGTGCTGTGGAATCCTGGCCGGCACAGTGGAGGCGGCGGGCGGGCGGACCCTATTGCGGGTGCTACCGGCTGAGAACGAGCGGGCCGACAGCCCTCAAAATCGCTACCTGATCTCGCCGGAGTTCGTCTTGAGGACGGAAAAGGATTGCCAGGCTCTGGGGCATCAAATCCTGGGATTTTTCCACAGTCACCCAGATGTCCCTGCCAAACCCTCATCCTATGACTTGGAGCATGCCTGGCCCTGGTATGCTTATATGATCGTTTCCGTCCGCCGGGGCCGGGCGGCAGAGATTTCCAACTGGCGGTTGAAGGATGATCGGTCCGAATTCGAGGCCGAGAAAATGCAAATCGAATGACCGATCGTTTTCATGGGATAATGCCATGAGGAGGAAAAATGGGAATTAAAGTCATGATTCCAACCCCACTCAGGACTTACGTCGGAGGACAGGAAGCCCTGGAACTCGGAGGAAGTACCATCGGAGCGGTTCTGGAAAACCTAAGTCGGGAGTACCCGGACCTGAAACGCCACCTCTTCAGCGAGGAAGGGAAGCTCCGGAATTTTGTCAATATCTACCTGAATGATGAGGACATCCGTTACCTGCAGCGGGAGAAGACGCCCGTGGAAGATAATGACACCGTCAGCATTGTCCCGTCCATCGCCGGGGGCGTCTCGACGAGCTTGGCGCCGCCACAGGAACTGTCACACGAAGAGATCCAGCGCTACAGCCGACACTTGATCATGCCCGAGGTCGGCATGGAGGGCCAGAAAAAGCTCAAGGCAGCCAGCGTCCTGTGTATCGGCGCGGGTGGTCTGGGATCGCCCCTAAGCCTCTATCTGGCCGCCGCCGGAATCGGACGCCTGGGCCTGGTGGACTTTGACGTGGTCGATTTCAGTAATCTCCAGCGCCAGATCCTGCATTACACGAGCGATGTGGGTCGTCCCAAACTCACCTCCGCGCGGGAAAAACTGCAAGCCATCAATCCCAACATCGAACTGGAGACCTACGAAGCTCATCTGAACTCACAAAACGCCCTCGAACTTTTCCGGGATTACGACATCATCGCCGACGGCACCGATAACTTTCCCACCCGCTACCTGGTGAACGATGCCTGTGTTCTGACGGGCAAACCCAACATTTACGGAAGCATCTTCCGCTTCGAGGGTCAGGCCTCCGTCTTCGCCGCCCCGGGAGGCCCTTGTTACCGATGCCTGTACCCGGAGCCGCCACCCCCCGGATTGGTGCCTTCTTGCGCCGAAGGAGGCGTTCTGGGCATATTGCCGGGCCTGGTGGGTGTCATCCAGGCCACCGAAGTGGTCAAACTGATCCTGGGCCAGGGAGAATCCCTAGCCGGCCGCCTTTTGCTTTTCGACGCCTTGGGTATGCGCTTTCGGGAACTCAAGCTGCGCAGGAATCCGGCCTGTCCAGCCTGCGGCGATCATCCTACCGTGACCGAACTGATCGACTATGAGCAATTTTGCGGTATCCCACCGGAGACCGAAGAAGTGAGTGACGAGATCGCCGAAATCTCTCCAACAGAACTTCAGAAGGAACTGGAAGAGGGCAAAGAAACCTTCATCCTGGACGTGCGTAACCCGGAAGAGTACGACATCTGCTCCATCGAAGAAGCGCACCTGATTCCGCTACCCGAGCTGATGGACCGAATCCATGAGCTGGATAGTGCCAGGGAGATGGTGGTTCATTGCCGATCCGGCATGCGAAGCGCCAAGGCCATCGAACGCCTGCATCAAGTCGGATTCCGGAAGTTGCGTAACCTGCGCGGCGGAATTTTAGCGTGGGCCGACGAAGTCGATCCCAGCATGCCCAAGTATTGATGCTGACTTTTCACCCCGGCCGGGAAAGGCTGGCGAGGGTAGGATCCACTCAGCCTACCCTCGCTCGAGGGCGCCCCTCCTTTATACCATAGCAGTCCGATCATACAATTATAATCTGTTGATAATAATATACTTAAGTGAACTTTACATTCAATTTCAACAAGACCAACAGGCCTACTACGAAGCTTTGAACGAGGTTGTTGAGGGGATGGTGACGCCGGCGGGGAGATCTTCCGGCCGGTTGAGGTTGCACAGTATGGTGGCATCCTCCACCAGGGCATACACAACGTCCTGGGGATGGTTGCGGACCACCCAGCGGCTACCTTCCTGCAGAGGAGCGCGCCTCAGATGCGGATAGAACCGGGCTGGGAAAATCACCGGGTGTCCCTTTTCCCCCTGAAACTTCGGGATGATGATCTTCCTGGGCGACCGGGAGTGCAGATCCCGTAAGTCCTGAATCGTCTGCCGGCTCACCAGCCCATGGTCGACCGGATGGACCAGGATTCCGGAGCTTCCATCCAACCAGGGCAGAGCCGTCCAAAGACTGGACAGCGGGCCCCGCCGAGGTTCCGGGTTGAGCAAGACGGTGACCCCTCTCAGGTCCAGAGCCCTTGCGATCTGGTCGTGGTCTTCCCCCAGGATCACGAAGACTTGCAGTGCGATTTGCCGATGCATCTGTACCAGACGCTCCAGAAGATACTGGTGGCGGTAGCGCAGCAGCGCCTTGGGGAAGCCCATCCGGCTGGATCTTCCGGCCGATAGGATTGCGGATGCCAATCTGGGCGCCGCCACGGGTCTTCGTTGTCCCTTTCTGGATTCGGTTCGATGTGACTTTTCCTGTATAGTATAATTCTTAGTGAAGGATGGTAGGGAGTCCCGCAGAGGCGAGATGCTCCAATGTCGATAAGAATTAGCCCAAGAGCCGCCGCAAAGATTCAGCAAGGGCTGCACAAGGAAGGCATGCCGGATGGCGGGCTGCGGCTTGGAGTCAAAGGGGGCGGCTGCTCGGGTCTCAGCTACGTGATGCGATATGAGCCCATCAAAAAGCCGGTCGACAAGGTCTTCGAAGAACATGGCGTGAGAGTTTTCGTGGACCTGAAAAGCTATCTCTATCTGAAGGGGATGCACTTGGACTGGAGCGGCTCGTTCATGCAGCAGGGATTCACCTTTTCAAATCCAAATGCCTCGAAGACCTGCAGCTGCGGCCACTCGTTTATCGTGTGAGGCGCCAGAGCGCCACGACCTCGGTCGGTTGGGGAAATGTTACTTTTTCCCGCCACACGAACACGCGTTAGCGCGCGCGACCCCTTTTGTCCCAGGATAGGCGGATTGTTGAGTATTCTTGCCTATATCACCGATTTGTTCTTTCAAGCCAAGGTGGGGCAGAGCGCGCAATCGGCAGGGGTCGATCTAAAGATCGTATCTTCCCTGTACAAGTTTCTTCCGGAACTGGCATCCAAACCGTCTCTCATCCTGCTCGATCTCAACGCGGACGGCATCAGTGCGAGTAGTTTGATCGCACAGATTCGGGCGCGGGATCCGGGAGTGCGCATCGTCGCCTACGGGTCGCATGTCCAGAGCGAATTGCTGGAACGCGCTCGGCAGGCAGGTGCGGATGAAATCCTCAGTCGATCGCAGTTGAGCAAGGATCTTCTGGCCCTTCTAACCCGCCTGTCAGACCAGCAAGGGAGCACTTAGTTTAGTACTCCCTTCTGAGCGCTCCGAGCATCCAGTGTGATCCTGGCCCAGGGAAAGTCTCCAGTTTAGACCCCAGGAGAGCCTCGCTGCATCAGCACGGCGACCGCTTTGGCCGATGGCTGCAGCAGCTCGGGGAATTTCTGAACCTCAACTCGAACCGAATCCACTTGACTGCTCGCCAGAAGACGCTGGCAGATCTGGTGTGTCAAAGATTCCAGCAGGAAGTAGGTGCTGGCCTGCATGACCTCCAGAACGATCCTCACCACCTGGGAGTAGTCGACCGTAAGGGTTAAGTCATCGGTGTGGGCCGCCGCCGCCAGATCCAAGAACAAAACGACATCCACCAAGATCTTCTGGGGTTGCCGGCGCTCTTCTTCCGTCACTCCGATGCGGGCCGTTCCGGAGATTTCTTTAATGTGAATCTGGTCCATCTCGAAGAGCCTTCAAAAACGTGGCGATCCCTTCCCAGTAGACTTCTGGGTCGATCACCTCCACATCGTTGTGGCCGGCACCCTCCACGATCAGGAGCTTCTTCGGAGCGTTCAATTGTTCGAAAAGCGAGCGGCCCTGGCTCACCGGGACCACGCTATCCTGAGACCCGTGGACGACGAGGACCGGACATCGGCGGTTGGTGAGATAATCGACGGTGGCCAGACGGTATTTGGAAAAAGGACTCAGGATCCTCAAAACTGGATAGTGGTGCAAGAGGGAGCGCTTGTCTGGAAAGGTAGCCTCCAGGATGATCCCGTCCGGCTCCCGCACGCTGGCGGCATAGGAGGCTGCCACGCCCCCCAGAGAGCGTCCCCAGTACACCACCTTGCGATCCGGATGGTGGACCCTCTCCCAGAACGCCTGCACAGTGGCCCGAGCGTCCAGCAGGAGGCCCTCCTCGGTGGGCGATCCGGAACTGACTCCGTAGCCCCGATAATCGACGGCCAGAACGGCGAGCCGCTGGCGCGCCAGTTTGCTCAGAAAGTCGAGCCAAAGGGAAAGGTTGCCGGCATTACCGTGAAAAAAAACCACCTCGGCCAGCGGATCGGAATGGGGCAAAAACCAGGCGCGAAGTTCCTCACCATCCTGGGTCTCAATGCGAACCTGCTCGAAGTCAAGACCTCGGTCGCCCGGACTGTCCGTGAGACCCTGGCGGGGGTAGAAAGTGAGGTGCGGTTCCACAGCCGTGACCAGCCACCGGAGTGCGAACCCAGCCACCGCAATCAGCAGCGCGACAATGAGAATTGCCTTTATCATGGGGTGTGCAGATGGGCGGAAAATTTTCCAGTCAGCTCGTTTGTCGAATCCCTTTGGAGCGGGAAATCCAACTGCTAAGTGCTAACTTCCATAAATACGATGATGTTTGTTACGAACGCGACACCCCTGGATTCCAGGCGCGACGACGAGTTGATGCGGGGACATCGGGGAGGAGGAGCAACACCGAAAACAGGGGTGTCGCGTTGCAACCCTCTGGGCAGAGGTGGGTTACGGTCGATCTCTTCGCCGCTTCTCGTCGACGATGCCACTTCATTGCCTCCTCTTCGCTCCTCGATCTCACCACCCAAGCCCCCTCCGCAAACGTCACCGTATTCATGGAAGGGAGCACTTAGCTCCAGTTTACTCAATTTCTTGGCTCGCGTATATTGTCTGTCAAGGAGCCCACGAAAGCCGCAACAAGGCGGTTTTCGCCGCCGTTCTCCGGCCTCCGGAAAGGGCCTCTGACGGACAACGACAGGGAGAGCACGAATGAAATTGAAGCGAGGCGTGAGCATCAAGTACCTGGGACATTCCACCTTTCTTTTCACCACACCCGGGGGGCAAACTCTCCTGATCGATCCCTGGGTCGCCAGCAATCCGGCGTGCCCGGAATCGGACAAATCGTTGGCGTCATTGGATACGGTGTTGATCACCCACGCCCACTTCGATCACATCCAGGACCTGCTGGAATTGGCCCGCAAACATCAGCCCGTCATTGGCTGTATCCTGGAATTTGGACAGTGGCTGGAGAAAAAGGGGATCGCCAACGTGAACACCATGAACAAAGGGGGCACCCAGCAGTTGAATGATGTTCGAGTGACCATGGTCGATGCGCGGCACAGTTCGGGTATCCTCGAAGAGGACGGTTCGGTGGTCTACGGAGGTGAACCGGCGGGCTACGTGGTGGAATTCGAGAACGGTTTCCGCATCTATCACGCGGGCGATACTTGCGTCTTCGGGGATATGAAGATCATATCCGAGATCTATCAACCGGAGCTGATTTTCCTGCCCATCGGAAATCTCTACACCATGGATCCCAGAGAGGCCGCCTATGCCTGCCACTTGATGAACGCCCAGAAGGTGGTCCCCATGCATTACGGAACCTTTCCACCGCTGACTGGGACACCGGAGGAGTTGGCTCGACGCACCGCCGATCTGGGAACACAGGTTCTGGCCCTCAAGCCCGGCGAGACATTGACTTAACCCAGCAACGCCTGTTCCAGTTTGGAGACCGACCAGCCTCCCAGACTTTTCGTCACCAGGTCGGCTTCTTGTAGCTGAGCGGGCGAATAGGAAGTCGTCACGGCCACGCATTTCAAGCCAGCACGGTGGGCCGCTCGAATCCCTCGATCCGAGTCTTCGACCACCGACACCTCCTCTTTTCGCAGCTCCGGGTGCAGGGTCCGCAGCTGTCGGAAAGCGATTTGGAAGGCCTCGGGATGAGGCTTGCTTCTTCGGACATCCTCGGCCGCCACGACGCAGGAAAAACGCGCGCGTAGCTGCAACCGCTCCAGGATGACCTCGATCTCTTTTCGTGCTGCGGCCGAAGCGATCGCTAGAGGAACGTCGACCGGCAATCGACGGATGAACCGAAGCGTAGGTTCGATGACGGGAACCTCGACCTCGATCGCCTCGAAGTAGAAACATGATTTCCGAGCGATCAGATTCCGGATCGTGTCCTGCTCGGCCACTCGATTTTGGTCTTTCAGAAAATTCGTAAAAAGTTGCCGGTCGTCGTAAGCCAGATACTTCCCGTAATACTCCGTCCGGGTGAGGGTCCATCCCTGCTCCAGCAGCGCGCTTTTCGCGCTGCTGTAGTGCAGGTCTTCGTCGTCGACCAGCACACCGTTGAAGTCGAAAACAAACGCTCGGATTGCGGCCATGCGCCGCTCTTATACTACGAATTGACAAGACGGTCACCGGACTGATGAAATGAGCAGCGTGACAAAGCCGGCGCCCGACGGATACCAGGCGGCCCTGGAGAAGGTAGCGCTACTCGATCTAAACGAACGCGGCAAAGTGGAGGTGACCGGTCCGGATCGGATCACCTTCCTGCATGCCATGATCACCAACGACGTCGTCCAACTGCCCGTCTGGCAGGGAAGGTATGGCGCTTTCTTGACCGCCACCGGCAAGATCGTCTCCGATTTCTACTACTACCGATTCCCCGATCGGGTCTTGCTGGATCTGGCGTCGTCCCTGCTGTCCAGAATGATCGAGACCTTGGAAAAGTTCATCATCATGGACGAAGTCTTTCTAACGGACATCTCTCAGCAGTTCGGACATCTCTCATTACAGGGCCCTCGCAGCTGCGATCTGCTGCAGAAAGTGCTGAAAATCGAGGGGCCCGAGAGGGAATACCAGGTGCAGCCGGCGAGATGGCGGGACGCAGACGTCTGGATCATTCGCAAAAGCCATCTGGCCGTATTGGGATTCGAGATCCTGTGCACATCCGAAACGACATCCTCCCTCCAGAATGAGATTGAGACACAAGGGAGGCGCCTGGGCTTGGAGCCACTCCGTCAGGCGGAGAGAGAGATCCTGCGGCTGGAAGCCGGGCACCCGCTCTACGGCGTAGACATGAACGAAAAGAACTATCCCATGGAGGCCAGACTGGATGAAGCGGTCAGCTTCACCAAGGGATGTTACATCGGACAGGAAGTGGTGTCGAAGGCCACCTATGTCGGCGGTGTCAGCCGGCTCTTGACGCCTCTGCTATTTTCCGGATCTGAGGTGCCGGAGCCGGGAGC
The DNA here is from genome assembly GCA_965205565.1 of Acidobacteriota bacterium. Classification (GTDB taxonomy): domain Bacteria; phylum Acidobacteriota; class UBA6911; order RPQK01; family CBDBID01; genus CBDBID01. Next base: position 76,122 of record CBDBID010000027.1, on the reverse strand, counting down.
CGCGGTCCTGACTCCAGAGGGCGATCCCATCGGGAAGGTCACCAGTGCTGTCTTTTCTCCGCGCCTCGGTTGCGCCATTGCCCTGGCGTATTTGAAGCGACGTTACGCCCGCATCGAGATGAATTGTCGAGTGGAGTTGCCGGCGGAGGGCCCTGCGGACGCCCGTGTCGTGGATCGATTCCTCCCACAACCCGCCGGCAAGAGCGATGGGTAAGCGGACCGGGGACGGCTCACCGCTGGTCGAGGGTTTCCTTTACTGCAGCCGCGATGGCCTGACTTCCGATGCCGAAGTGTTCCATCAATTGCTCACCCGTGCCGGAGCGCGGCAGCGCCGAAACGGCCAGTTTCTTGAAGCGGCAGGGCGTGGCATGAAGCGCGCTCTGGACGGCTTCTCCCAAACCCCCCTCCGGATAATGATCTTCCACCGTGATGACAACCCCCGTCTCAGCCGCCGCCTTTTGAAGCGTCTCCGCATCCACTGGTTTCACGCTGTACAGATCGATGACCCTCACGCAGACATTCTCCGCCAATAGGGCCGCGTGAGCCTGGAGGGCTTCGTGCAAGGTGACCCCCGCTGCCACCAGAGTGGCCCGGTCTTGAGAGCTGGATCGCAGCACTTTGCAGCCACCGATGGAAAATTCTTCCCCGGGATCGTAGAGAATGGGCGTCTTGGGCCGCGAGGTACGGATGTAGACCAGACCGGTGGTCTGCGCCGCCAGTGCCACCATCCGTTCGGCACATACGGCATCCGAAGGGTACAGGACGGTCGAACCGGCGATCGGCCGCATCATGGCCAGATCTTCGAGCCCCATCTGAGAGGGTCCATCCTGACCGATGGAGACACCGGCGTGAGAACCGCACAGGGTCAGATTGACCTGCGATATGGCAGCCATCCGAATGAAGTCGTAGGCGCGCGTCAAAAAACAAGCGAAGGTCGACGCGAAAGCCAATTTTCCCAGGGCGGCCATGCCCACCGCCGCTCCCACCATGTTTTGCTCGGCGATGAAACACTCGACAAAACGATCGGGAAAGTCTCGTAAAAAGAATTCCGAATAGGTGGAGTTCTTCGTATCGCCGTCCAGAACCACTACCTCGGGGCAGATCCGGCCCAGCTTTTGAAGTCCGACTCCATACGCCCAGCGGGTTGCCACCGGTTCGTCCCGAGCGTACTGCGGGGGCGCCGTCTGAGGGATTTGGGGCAGGATTTTGGGCTCGGACGGGCGCGCCGGGGGAGCGACCCGTAAGGACTCGATCTCTTCAGGGCGATCCTCGATTTCGCTCAGAGCTCTTTCCAGATCTTCTCCCTGCGGAACCGGTTTCCCATGCCAGCCGTCCCGATCCTCCAAAAACGAGACACCCTTCCCCTTGAGGGTCTTGGCAATGATGGCGACTGGAGTGCCAGGGCTGGAGGTGGCCCCTTCCAGAACCGAGACGATCTGAGCCATGTCGTGGCCATCGATGACTTCCGTCTGCCAGCCAAAGGACTGAAATCGCCCAGCGTAACATTGGACGTCGTGACCGTGCATGGTGGCCTGACTCTGACCCAGTCGATTCACATCTACCACAGTGATCAGGTTGTCCAGCCGGCGGTGGCTGGCCAGAGCAGCCGCTTCCCAGACGGCTCCCTCGGCAATCTCCCCGTCTCCCAGAAGCACGAAGATCCGATTGCTCCGGTCGCTTATCTTCGAGGCTAGGGCCATCCCCACCGCGATCGAGAGCCCTTGACCCAGGGAGCCGGTGGCCACGTCTACCCAGGGATTTCGAGGAGTTGGATGTCCCTCCAGGTCACTGTCCATCCTTCTCAGGGTGTGCAGTTTCTTTGGAGAAAAGGCTCCCGCCTCGGCCCAGGCCGCCCAAAGAATCGGTGCCGCGTGTCCCTTGGATAGAACGAAACGGTCGTTATAGGGATTGTCGGGTTCTTCCACCTGGAAGCGGAGAAAGTGAAAGAAGATGGCCGAGATCAAATCGGCACACGACAAACAGGAGGTCGGATGGCCAGAGCCGGCTTCGGAGGTCGAAACCAGAGAATGCCGCCTCAGGCGACTCGCCATCGCCTTAAGAAAGGGTATTTTCTGTTGCACAAGATGTCGGGTTGATGGTGCTGCCTGCTCGCTCACGCGGTGGCCTCGGAAACTTCAAGAATCCGCCGCTACGCCGGCGGCCCAGAGCTGTGTAATATACTGTCACTGCGGAAAGCCTGTCAACACAACGAACCTCCTAAATCGGGAGACTCCACGGCGCTGGAAAAACCTCTCCAGAGCTGGCCGTTGAGAGCGAAGGCAGATGAGTATTCAGAAAGGCTCCAGGGCGCCCGATTTCGATCTACCCCGGCTGGCTCCGGGCGGAGAGTCTGGGTCGGATGCCCGGGGGAGACTGCGAGATTTTCTCCTCCAAGGGCCCGTTTTACTGATCTTCGTAAAGGAGACCTGCCCCACCTGCGAATACGCCCTTCCGTTGGTGGATCGTCTCTATCGGAACTATCCTGGTTCGGCGGTTTCGATTCTGACCATCGCTCAAGAAAAGTCTGTCGCGGCCTCTCGAATGGTACGGAATTGGGGAGTTCGGATGCCGGTCTACCTGGATTTGTCTCCCCACCCGGTCAGCGAAGACTACCGGCTGAGCTTCGTTCCAACCTTCTGCTACATCGGTCCCGACGGGCTGATCGAACGGATTGTAGAGAGTTTTGCCCGCGAGGAACTACAAGAGATCAATGCCAAGTTGGCGGTAGCCACTGGGGTGGTTCCCTTCCCGCTGTTTGCGCCCGAGGAAGGAATTCCCGCCTTCCGCCCGGGCTGAGCCAGCCGAAGCCCAGCCTAGCCGGCCGGGAGCCGGTCCAACCCCGCTTACGGAGACAAGCGCTCCGCCTTCCAACTGCCGTCGTTCAGCAGCCGGTATCGGACCCGATCGTTCAATCGATCGGGTCGCCCTTTCCAGAACTCAAAAATCTCCGCCCCGAGAAGATATCCTCCCCAGTCGAAAGGGCGGGGAATTTCCCGATCCCGGTACTCCTTTTCCCGCCGCCGTAGCGCTGCCTCCAGAATCTCCCGGCCGGAAATCACGCGGCTCTGTCGCGAAGTCCAGGCCACCAGCTGGGCCGCCCGGGGACGGCTGCGAAAATAACGGTCCGATTCTTCCACCGGCAGGCGCGTCACCGGACCTTCGACCCGCACCTGACGCTCGAGCTGGGGCCAGAAAAAGAGCAGGGAAGCGTAAGGTGTCGCCCGCAGATCTTGAGCCTTGGGGCTCCCATAGTGGGTGAAAAAAACAAAACCCCGGTCATCAATGGACTTGAGCAACACGAAGCGAGCCGCGGGCTTACCTTCCGGGGTAACCGTGGCCAGAGCCATGGCATTGGCAAACCTCTCACCCTTGCTTTCGGCCTCCTGGATCCACCGTCCAAACTGGTCGAAAGGATTCGCCTGAGCCTCCGACTCGAGCAAGCGGCCCTTCGTGTATTCTTCTCGGGAGTCGAAAGAGATCTTCTTCATCGACAACTGACGGGAATCGCCGCAGAGCAGGGAGATCGCTACCCTTCCCCACAGGACGGGAGAAAAGCGGATGCTGGTGGAGAAAAGAAAGGGGCGCGTAGCAGATGTGCCCTCCCCCCGCAGGAGGGATCAATGCGAATGCTCGAGACTCCTAAGTGCTCACTTCCATGAATGCGATGGTATTTGTTGGCAACGCGATAACACAGGATTCCAGGCGCAAAGACGGGTCAATACGGTGAAGGGAGCACTAAGCCTGAAAGGATTCTCCACAGCCACAGGTGCCCTTCACGTTGGGGTTGTTGAATCGAAAACCGGCTCCCTGGATGGTCTCCACGTAATCGATTTCAGTACCCTCCAGGTACAAGAGACTCTGCTCGTCGACAAACACCTTGAAGCCGTCGATCTGCAGTATCTGGTCGCCTCCTTGACTCTGGCGCTCCAGGTTCATCGCGTACTGAAACCCCGAACAGCCCCCGCCGGTTACACCGACGCGTATTCCTTCAAATGATCCTTCCTGTTCGGCAATGTCTTTCTTGACTTGCTTGATGGCGGCTTCCGTTAGCGTGATCATTCCCTATCTCCTTCGCTTGTACACTTTTATTCTAAAAGGCTTTTCAGTCTAGTGCAACGTGTGGGCGATCTGGGATCACCCGCCGTCGTGATAGTCAAAGGGAGTCGCCCCGATCTCTCTGCTCGGCCACTCCGGTGGTGAGGGAGCTTCGACCGGCCAGAAACCGCCCTGGGAATCGGTCGAGGCGGGCTCGGTGAGTACTACGGCGACTCCGGCGACCCGTTGCCCGAAAGACGATCCAGGATCTCACCAAGCCGCCGCTGCTCCTCCCCGTAGGAGGCCCAATCCTCAGCCCTGAGAAACTCTAAGCTCTTACGATAACGCCTCCAGGCCGCCGTCGCCAGATCCAAATCGGCCACGTCGGCGGGCTCGGGTGCATCCGTGGCGGCCATCATCCTCCGGTCCACCCAGCCCGATCCAAAGATAGCCTGCTCGAGAGCTTCCTGAAGGGTACTGCCCAGAGCCACCCGGTTTTCGTACACGGCGGTCACTCGCGTGAGTTCCGGGATGTCACTTTTTTCCGCCTGAAGGTACAACGGCTCAACGTAGAGGATAGATTCCTCGATGGGGATCACGAGTAAATTGCCCCGGATGACCTGCGATCCTTTTTGGCTCCAGAGCGTGATCAACTGCGAGATGTTTGGATCCTGATCGATACGAGCCTCTATTTGCATGGGCCCGTAGGTCAGCTCCTGCTTGGGGAACTGGTACAGCAGCAGCTTTCCGTAATGTTCGCCGTCGGAGCGGGCAGCCAGCCAAGCGATCATGTTGTTTTTGTTCTTGGGAGTGAAGGGGATCAGCTGAATGAACTCTTCGCGCTCCGACCCAGGCAGGCTCATGATGACGTAGTAACTCTCCATGAGCTGCTCGTTGTCGCCGTAGATCTCGTTGGGGACTTCCCAGAGATCCTCTTTGTTGTAGAAGACCCTTGGGTCCCTCATGTGATACGTCCGGAAAAGGTCGCGCTGAATGTCGAACAGATCGGTGGGGTAGCGGACGTGAGACCGCAAGGAAGGGACCATCTGCTCCAAGGGTCGGAAAAGCGACGGAAAGATCTTCCACAAGGTCGCGATCAGAGGATCCTGGGGATCGGCCGCGTAGAAGGTTACGTCTCCCAGATAAGCGTCCACCACCACTTTCACGGCGTTGCGGATGTAGTTGAATCTCCCTTCAAACGGCTCCGCATAGGGGTAGCGATCCGTCAGCGTGTAGGCATCCTGAATCCAGAACAGGCGTCCCTCGGAGACGACCAGATAGGGATCTTCGTCGTAGCGCAGGAAGGGGGCGATGCGGGACACCCGGTCCTGGATGTGGCGGTGCAGGAGAACCCGGCTCTCGTCGGTGAAATTCTCGGTAAACAGGATCTGGAAACTTTTCAGTTCCCAAGCGAAAAGGAGCTTGCGAAAAAAAGATCCAATCCAGATGCCGCGGTCGCCCTGGTAAATGGTGAAGGCGTTCTGATCTCCGATGGGATAGTCAAACTCCTTCATGGCGGTACGAACGAAGACCGGATAGTCGGTGCGCTCGCCGAAATAGATCTCGGGCCGCGTAATCACAAGATCCACGCTGGAAGATGGCGGGATGTCCTTGATCACGAACTGAGGGAGTCCTTCGCTGGTGACCTCATTGACGGGACTCAGACACAGCCCGTAGCCATGGGTGTACTGAAAATACTGGTTGATCCAGGTTTGGGCCCGCTCCGGGATTTTGGAGAAATCGAGTTCCCGGGCCGAGAGCATGACCTGGCGGTAATCGCCATTCAACACGTAGCGGTCCAGGTCGACGTCGTGAAAGGTGTAATAGGGACGAATGGACTGCAGCTGCTCGTAGGTTCTCTGCAGCGGGCGCCAAGCCCAAAGGCGGATGTTGCGGAGGGTTCCGCGGTTTCTGTCCAGATCGGAACGGCGCAGGGTAGCTCGAGCCGCAAAGTCTCGGATTTCTATACCGTCCAGATTGTAGGCTTGAAGGGTGAAACGAATGTTGTTCTCGATAAAGGGCGTCTCTCTCTGCAACTCGTTGGGTTCCACCACGAAGGTCTGGATTAGGGGCGGGTACACGTTTGTCAGCAGGTAAACCACGGCGAAGCCGCTGGCGGTTAGCACCGCCGGCCGGATCGTCCGGATCACCATAGAGGTCCAGACCAGCAGACCAGTAACCAGGGAAAAAACGACCAAGATCCAGTAGCATGGGAGCCAGGCATGAATGTCGGTGTAACCGGCTCCGAACACTACGCCTCCCTGGTTGTAGAGAAGGTCGAACCGCTTCAGCCAAAAATGGACGGCCAGAAGCCCGAAAATCGATCCCAGCAAAAAGCTCAGGTGGCGGCGCGCTTCGCCGCTCAGTTGAAGCCTCCGCAAATAACCGAGATGGCCGTTGATGACGTAGCTGGCAGCGCTCAGAACCAGCGACAGCGACACGATTGCCAGTAGGAAACGAAGGCCGAATTGCCAAACCGGCAGGCTGAAGAAATAGAAAGAAAGATCCTGCAGGAAAATTGGGTCAGTAATCCCCACTGGCGTGGCCTCCCGGTACTGCAGGAAAGGCAGCCACTGGGCCTGGGTGCTGAGCGCAGCGAAAAAGGAGAAAGCCAGAGCCGCGCCCCACAGCAGGTAACGCGCGCCCTGGCGAGCCAGGTCCACCACTTTATGACGGATCCAGTAACGGCCCCTGGAAGGGCGTGACGCCAGCCACAGATTGGCGGCAAAGAATGTCATCGACAGCGCCAGACCCATCAGCCAGTAAAGGAAGCGCGACCGCCACACCGTAGTGAACACGGACAGAAAACCGAGGGAATCGAACCAGAGGTAATCGATGTAGAGACTGATCCCGCCCGCCAAGGCCATCCAGAGACCCAGGACGAGAAAGAGAATAACGCTAGCTTTCAGATTTCTCATCGGTGTTCTCACGCTCGTGCTGGGCCGGACCGAATGCTTCTGTTGTCCAAAGGGAAACGATGAGCCCAGCCGTTTTGCGGGGGCCGGTTGCGGCCGCAGCAGGAGCGGCGCCTACGGCTATCTTGTGACCGAAAGGGCCTGGAAAGTCAAGCCGAGGTTCCACCCCCCGGTAAGCGACCATTCCGGAAGAACGCATCTTTCGCGGCCGGGACTTGCCAGCCGACTGGTATATAATGCCGTTAGCCAACATGAGAGAGTGGATGTCTTTGGATCGTCTCCTTTCTGTCTTAGTCATTACCCTCTGGGCCAGCCTCCCGGTCGTTCCGTCGATCCTTTGTGCCCAGCAGCCATCCGTTTTGCAGGAGGAAAGGGAAGACTACTTCAAGAAATGGCTGGTCGAGGATGTCCGCTACATCATCTCCGCCGAAGAAAAGGGGGTCCTTAAAAGGCTCACCACACCCGAAGAGAAGGAACACTTCATCGAGCAGTTTTGGTTTCGGCGAGACCCCGATCCGATCTCGTCCATCAATGAGTTCAAAGAGGAGCATTACCGGCGGATCGCCTATGCCAATGAGCGTTTCTCGAGCGGGATCGCCGGCTGGCTCAGCGACCGGGGACGCATTTACATCATTCACGGACCTCCGGCAGAAATCGAGGCACACCCCTCCGGGGGCACCTATCATCGCCCTTCCTACGAAGGCGGCGGTTCGACCAGCACCTTCCCCTTTGAGATCTGGCGATATCGCCACCTGGAAGGAGTGGGGCAGGATGTGGAATTAGAGTTCGTCGACCCGTCCTTCAGTGGGGAGTACCGCCTGGCGACGCACCCTGAAGAAAAGGATGCGCTGTTGCGAGTACCGGGCGCCGGCTTGACCCTGGCCGAAGAACTCGGTCTGGCCAGTAAAGCGGAACGCCCCTTCTTTTCTCCGGGGAACCGAGAACACTACCAGCTAATGACCCAGCGGATGAAAGACAACCCGTTTGTCCGCTACGAGACCTACTCTAAAGTCCAGCAGGCAAAGCCGATTAAGTACCGTGACCTGAAGGAACTGGTTAAGGTCAACCTAAGCTTCGACAATCTTGCGTTTCAGACCCGGCAGGACTACATTCGACTCAACGATCGGCAGGTGCTGGTGCCGCTCACGCTGGCCCTGAACAATAGGGACCTGACGTTCCGAGAAGAGAAGGGCGTCCACGTGGCTCGGGTGGCCGTTTACGGTTTGATCACCAGCATCACCAATCGGGTGGTACAGGAATTCGACGATGACCTGATCACCTCCTTCCGGTCCGAAAGTCTCATGGAGGGCTTGCTGAAAGTCTCCCTCTACCAGAAGGTTCTCCCCCTGGATCGGAAAATGCGCTACAAATTGGAACTGGTGGTCAAGGACCTCAACAGCGGCCGCACGGGAGTGTTCAGCCAGGCCATCATTCCTCCGTCCTACTCGGAAGAGAAACTGACCCTCAGCTCCCTGATCTTGTCTGACCACATCCGTCCGCTGGGGGAGATTCCGACGGACGATCCGATGTTCGTGATCGGCGACGTATGGGTCCGGCCCAGCCTGACCCATCGCTTCCTGCTGGCAAACCCTCTGGGTATTTATCTGCAAGTCTACAATGCAGCGTTCGATCAGAGTTCGCAGCTTCCTTCGCTCGAGGTTCGTTACTCCATCTCTCGGGGCGGGGTTCTCATCCGGGAGGCGACCGACGCCTCAGGGGACTCGGTGCAATTCTCTTCGGGGCGACGCATCGTTCTCGTGAAACCCCTTCCCATTGACGACCTGAAGCCGGGAAAATACCGGGTGAAGGTGACGGTCCACGATCGCATCCGGGACCAGGCTGCTACCATTGCGGATGAGTTTGAACTGACCAGTCTGGAGGGCCAGGCGTCCCTGCGATAGGACCGGACACGGGCTCTCCTGAATTGCCGGCGCTGTCGCCGCCCCCTGAAGAGCTTGAATTCCAAAGACCACTGGATGCAGATCGCCTTGACGGAGGCCAAGACCGCCACCCGTGAGGGAGAAGTGCCGGTGGGTGCAGTCGCCGTGCTGAACGGTGAATTGCTGGCCAAGGATCACAACCGCAGTATTCAGCTCAACGATCCGACCGCTCACGCCGAGCTGTTGCTGCTTCGCCGCTGCGGAGCGCAGCTGTCCAATTACCGGCTCAACGGCGTCGACCTGTACGTCACGCTGGAGCCCTGTGCCATGTGTGCCGGAGGTCTCGTTTGGGCCCGCATCCGCCGACTGGTGTTCGCTGCAGAGGATAAAAAGTCCGGCGCCGTGACCTCGAAAGCGGCGCTGCTCGCCCCGGATCTCTTCAACCACCGGGTCGAAGTGGTGTCGGGAGTGCTGGCCGAAGCGGCCGGCCAAATAGTGCGGGAGTTTTTCGAGCGAAGGCGGGAGAAAAACTGGGAGGGGTCGATCTGAGGGCTTCTTGGATTCGGCGGTAACGGCGCACCAGGTTGGAGCGTCCGGGAGGCTGGACCGAGGGGGCCTGCGTCAGGAAAGTGGGGGTGATTATCCGGTGCGGGCTTCCCAGGACTGAGAGAAAGTGTGGACTTGGCGAGGGTTTGAAGGGTTATAATCGCCAGCTCTGAAGGTGGCGGATCTTGAAATGAGCGCCTACTGCCCGGCCGTGGCCTCTCTGGAAGGGATGAAAAGGCATGCAAGAGCGTGAGCACAACCGGGTCCTGGTGACCGACTATGCCTGGGAGAGCCTGGAACCGGAAAGAAAGATTCTGGAAGCTGCCGGAGCCTCCCTGCTGGTGGCCGAGAGCGGTGACGAGGAGGAGCTGATCCGCCTGGTGGCGGAGGTAGAAGCCATCCTGACCTGCTGGAAGCCGGTCAGTGGTCGGGTTATGGAGCAGGCCTCTCAGTGCCGCATCGTGAGCCGCTACGGCATTGGCCTGGACAATATCGACGTGGCGCGAGCCACCGAGCTGGGCATCCTGGTGACCAACGTTCCTACCTATTGTCTGGAGGAGGTTTCCGACCACGCCATGGCTCTGATCCTGGCCTGCGCGCGACGGGTCGTTCTCTACGATCGCGCCATCAAGGCGGGCAACTACGATTTGCAGGCCTTCACGCCGCTGTATCGGGTCAAGGGGAAAACGCTGGGCATCACGGGTTTTGGAAAGATCGGCCGGACTCTTTACACCAAGGCCAGGGGATTCGGTTTGCACGTTCTGGTCTTCGACCCCTATCTCAACGAAGAGGCAGTCCAAGGCTACGAGGTGGAACTGGTGGAACTGGACGAACTGCTGCAGCGCAGCGATTTCATCTCCATCCACACACCGCTATCCCCGGAAACGCACCATCTCTTTGGCCGGGAGACCTTTCGCCAGATGAAGCCTTCGGCTTTTGTGATCAACACGTCGCGCGGAGAGGTCGTCGATCCGGACGGTCTGCTGCAGGCCCTGGAAGCAGGAGAGATTGCCGGCGCCGCTCTGGACGTGCTCGCCCAGGAACCACCGGCTCCGGAGGATCCCCTGGTGTGTCACCCCAGGACCATCATTACGCCTCACGCCGCCTTCTGTTCTCAGGAGTCCCTGCTGGAGCTTCAGGAAACGGCCGCCTCCCAGGTGGCCCACGCCCTTACCGGCAAGGTCGTGCCCTTTGTCGTCAACCCGGGGGTACTCGAGCAGTCGAATCTGCGGGCTGAACGGCCCTCATCCTCCTGAGAGAGTTCCGCGGGCCAAAGGGTGCGACGAAGGTTCCGGTCCTGAGATCTTTTCGCCATTGCGGACCGGGTGCGAATCTTCGGGGTACCTGGCCTTAACCTCGCTCAAGCAGGGTCTCCACCGGCGTGCCCGTCAAGTGGTAGAAGTGGCGTCGACGATCTCCTCCCAGGACCAGGCAATCTGCGATCCGATAACCCTGCGAAAAATAGTGCCGCAGGATCCTGCGGATGCCCTCTCTCCAGCGCAGAGCCTCTTGGCGATGCGTCCTCCTCAGGGTGTCAAAATTGTCCGGGATTTCCACCAGAAGGTCGTTTTCTTTGCAATCGGTTTGATAGGCCTCGAGGCGCCGCCAGGACTCTCCGGAACCTTCCTCCTCGATGCGGGTCACCTGGGGGACGGGAGGCAGCGCTTCCAGCGGCCCCGCGGGAGCCCGCAGACGCGCCAGGACGCGGGGCGAGTTGATGTACCAGTCGACCCACAGCCGATCGCTGCCCGTGCCGGCACTGAAACGGTCCAGTAACCCCCCGTAAAAGTCGGGAACGTAGACTTGGGCCAGGGCTCCCAGCTTGCGCATGTTCAGGTTGGCGTTAGCGCTCAGTAAGGGATCGAAGGTCCAGCGCACCAGGTCGAGTCCCCGGTGCAGGGAAAAGTCGCGCTGGTACAGCTTGAGATGGTAACCGATGCTCAGATGACGATGACCGGGGGTAATGCCGACCAGCTGGCTGTGCAAGTAGTGGCGATCCACCTTCGGATCCATCCCCAACCAGGCGACCGAAAAACCCACCGCCTTCTCCTCTAGCACAGCCAGGGCGACCAAGCCGCCACTCTCGGCCAGGGCAAAGAGCGCTCGCGCCGGATACGGGTCGTCTCCGCCCCGCCTGCCGTAACCCCAGATCTCCTTCTGCAGATCCACCACCCTTTCGAACTGATCGGTGTTGGACAGGGCTTGGATCTGCAACCGCCCGGAAGGCGTTTCGATCCAGCGTTCGGGATTCCAGTCAGAACTAGACATGGTGGTGAGGATAGATTTTGCCGAAGCGGCTTTCCGGCGGCCGCATCTAGATTAGCAAATACGCCTTGGAGCGCTGGGAGACTCTCGGGCTCTGAGGTTTCGCCATAGGGCAGATTATAGCAGAGGCGATCCGGAGCCCCACCGACTCCTCGCGGGCCGCCCGACAACTAGAACTTTCCAGGCTTCCTTGATATGTTTCTCCAGCTAGCTGGAGGATTGTCGAGGCGCGGGATCCGGTAGCCACACCAGAAAGAGGGGATGAAGGAACCTGAAAAACGGAGCGTCGAACGTCCTCCTCTGTTCGGAGAGAAGTTCTACCGGGCGCAGGTCGTGGCGGTCAGCGCAGTCTACCGCATCTTTCCCGCGATAATGGCCTTGCTCGGATTGATGCTCTTGCCCCACGCCACCAACCGCATTCCCAGGACACTGGGTTTGGAAAGCACCCTGAGCCCCGCCCTGGAATCCTTCGCTATCGGCCTGATGGTAGCTTTCGCCTTCTTCTGGCTGGCGACGACCGTGGTCGTGTTTCGAGCTGGCGGCTTCTACTACCAGGTGCGCCACCAGTACTGCATGATCGCGTTCCTGCTTTTCTTCCTGGCCTTTCCACTGGGTACCCTGGTGGGCGGGTGGACGGCCTTCCTTTTGAGCCGGCCGGCGGGGAAAGCCCTTTTTGAGGAAGAACCTTGATCGACACCTTGATCGGCGCGGCGCCTCCAGCGCTTCCCGCGTGCAACCGGGAGCACCGGCGTAAAAAGACCACGCCATGAGTACTCTGAACATCATCGGATGCGGCAACGTCGGGAAAACCCTGGGACGCCTGTGGCGAGAAAAGGAAGTGTTCCAGCTTCAAAATATTTTGAACCGATCTCTCCCAAGTACCCAACAGGCAGTAGATTTTATGGGCGGTGGGAGGGCAGTGGATCGGATGTCGGCCCTGCGGCCCGCCGATCTGTTCCTGATCGCCGTGCCCGATGAGAATCTCGTTGCCATGGGTGAAGAACTCACCGGCTCCGGGCTGCTTCAACCGGGAAGCATCGTCTTCCAGTGTAGCGGCTTGATTCCGTCTGCGGATTGGGCGAGCGTTCCCAAGAAGGGAGCGCTGGCGGCCAGCGTTCACACCCTCAAGAGTTTCGCGGATCCGCAGCGGTCCGTGGTCACCTTCGAGGGCACACTCTGTGGGGTGGAGGGAAACGAAGCCGCCCTGCAGATTCTGCGCCCCGCCTTTGAAACTATTGGCGCTCAGACATTCCCAATCGATCCCCGATTCAAGACCCTGTATCATGCCGCCACCATCATCGTGTGCAATTACCTGACCGCCTTGATGGAGATGGGCACGCAAACCTACCAGAAAGCGGGCTTGCCGCGAGACACGGCCCTGGAGGTCATGGCTCCCCTGGTGCGAGGAACCGTCGAGAACATTTTTCGCCTGGACACCACTCGCGCTCTGACGGGACCCATCGCTCGCGGCGACGTGAGCGTGGTGAAAAGACACCTGGAGGCGCTGCAGAATTGGAATCCGCCCTTTGCCGAACTGTACCGCCGGCTGGGCGCCCTGGCCGTGCCACTGTCGCAAGCCAAAGGAGTCGCACCTCAGGAGGCTCTCGATGAATTGGTGAAGCGGCTAGATCAGTAGCCCCGCTCGGGAAGGGAACTGGTCAGCTCAAAGGTCTGTCCTCCCGAAGCGCTAAACTCCAGTCGCAGGACGGTCAGAAACAAACTTTTCTCGGATTGGATCTCTCCCAGGCCGACAAATTCAGCCGGCAAATTCTCAAATACCTCGGTAAAGAAACGGGCCAGGTGCCCATCGTAGGCCAGCCGGCGGGTTTGAAGCAGAGTGCCGTCCGTATCGTACAGCTGCAACATGATGCCAAAGTCCGAGGTATCGAGGAAGGGAGCCCAGGCGAACCCGGTGTTGGCGGTCGTGCTGCGCTCCACGCCGAAGAGATAGCGAGTCGAGGGCGGCTGAGAAGGACTCCCGGTAGAGTCCAGCAAACCGGTCGGTCCGGAGAGATTGTAGAAGAAACTCACCGCCAGGGAAGTGGTCGGGAATCCTGGCTCTCCCCTCAGTTCCAAGTACCCGGACTGCAACTCTTGGTCCCCTTCCAGGACGTACTTCCGGCTCTCTTTGGCGTCCAGAACCATCTGAAATTGGCCTCCCGGGCCTAGCTCCTGTCCGTCGATCCGGACCGGAGAGGACCACACTCGATCGTTCCCCATGCGCAAGCGGGCTCGGCCCTGCCAGTCCCGCTCGGAGACATTGCTCACAATCAGGATGCATCGATATCCGTCCCCCAGAGCTAGCTGGGCGAAGTTCAGGGGAAGATCGCCGATCCGCAGAACGGGCATCCGCTGTGTGGCCTGGTTCGCCTCCGGATCGACTTCCACTCCCTCGACGATGACCCTACTCGCCAGCTCCGGAAGGGCCTCGGGACTCACCAGCGCCCGCAGACGGACGCGACTTTCCGAGGCGGGATCGAGAGGGTCCTCATGAACGCAGGTCAACGCTTGGCCGTCCGTCTGGCAATCCCAGCCCGGAGCTTCGATCCGGTCCAGGCGGAAGCCTTCGGGCAGCCCGCTCGAGAGGGTGACCGGGGCACTGCTGGGTGAGCCTCCCTGGTTGGAAACCACGGCCTCCAGGACTAGGTAATCGCCCACCAGAGCCAGGTCCGAAGGGGACTGGAGCGAGAGGGTGATGGAGGGCGGCAGGGCTGTCTCCTCAAAGACGAGTTGCTGGACAGTGCCGCCCAATTCCGTCAGATAGAGGTTGCCCTCCTCATCCTCGCCGAAGGAGCTGATGGAAAAGGGAGTGTCCAGCTCCAGGATCCGCCGCCATGCTCCCCCTGCCGCCTCTTCCAGAGCCCAGATTTTCTGCGAGATGAAATCGCCGAAAACATAGTGGCCCTGAAAACGGGTGCGCTGTTGACCCCGATAGACGTATCCACCGATGACCGCGGCCCCCTCCAAGCGGCCGTAGGAGAAGATGGGCAATGCCAGTCCGGTAGTGTCACAGGCGGTTGCTTGAAAGCAGTCAGGACCCTCCATGACGTTCCACCCATAGTTGCCGCCCCCCACGATGAGATCGACTTCCTCCCAGCGGTTCTGCCCCACGTCGCCGGCTAGTAGCCGTCCCGTTAGCCGGTCGAACGAGAATCGCCAGGGATTGCGCAATCCGTAGGCCCAGATCTCCGGTCGCACGTCCGGTTCTCCGAGGAAGGGATTGGTGGGAGGGATCGCGAAGGGCTGGCCACCGTCCACGTCGATTCTCAGGATCTTGCCCAACAACGTCTCCCGTCTTTGACCGGCGTTGAACGGGTCTCCTCCGGATCCTCCGTCACCCGTGGCAATGTAGAGAAAACCATCCGGACCGAAGGCCAGATGACCGCCGTTGTGGTTGATAAAGGGCTGATCGAAGACCAGTAGGATGGACGGCTCGGTCTCGGCTTGATCGGGGTTGGCACCAAAAGCCCGGTACTCGGCAACCACCGTTTGCAACTGCCCGCCGCTCTGACGGGTGTAGTTCACGAAGAAGCGCCGATTTACGGCGAAGTCGGGATGAAAGGCCAGGCCTAGCAATCCTCTTTCATTGCCACTTCGAACCAGGTTGGTGATGTCCAGAAAGGGCCTATTCAGCAGCGTTCCGGAGCGGATTATGCGAATCCGGCCCACCTGCTCCAGGACAAACAACCGGCCCGTACCGTCTCCCGCGTGGGTGAAGGCGACCGGATTGCTGAGGCCGGAAGCCACCTGAAGGAATTCGAGATCCTGTCCCACCAGTGGGCTCGCCCATCCGGCCAGCAACAAGCTCAGCGCCAAGCCTGGCGTGCGACACTTCTTCTTGAATCTCACCATCGTCCCCCTGGGCGGTCCGCCATTCTAACCGCTTCGGTCGCCAGCCCCAAGCTCGGCCCCTCAACGGGTCGGATTTCCCACTTCGATCCGAGATTGTTCGCTCGCATCCAACTCCGAGAGGGCGACTTCCGGCAGTTTCCCAACCACGACAGCTGGCCGGGAGATTCAGTGTGCGACAACGGTTAAACGACGATGTTGGGGAAACGAGGTATTGACCCTTCCCGGCAACTGCGCCGAAAATAGGGCCCATGCAACTTGCTAACAGAATGGAGCGCCTGGGCACGGAAACGGCTTTCGAAGTCCTGGCCAAGGCCAAGAAGATGGAAGCAGCGGGACGGCGCATCGTTCATCTGGAGATCGGTGAGCCCGATTTCGATACCGCCGGGTTCATCGTCGAGGCGGCCGTCCAGGCTTTACGGGATGGGTATCACCACTACACTCCTTCAGCCGGAATCCCGGAGCTACGGGAAGCCATCGCCGAAGAAGTTTCCCGCAGCCGCAGCATCCCTGTCGCCCCCGACGAGGTGGTGGTGACTCCTGGCGCCAAACCGATCCTCTTCTTCAGTCTGCTGGCGCTGGCCCAGGAGGGAGACGAAGTCATCTACCCGGATCCCGGATTCCCCATCTATGAGTCCATGATCCGCTACGTGGGGGCCAGGCCGGTGCCGATGGCTCTGCGTGAAGAGTTGGATTTTCGGATGGACGTGGAGGAGCTGATCGAAGCTGCTGGACCGCGTACCCGCATGGTCATCCTGAATTCTCCCAACAATCCGACCGGCTCGGTGCTGACCCGCGAAGATCTGGCGCGACTGGCGGAGGGCCTGGCCGGATACGACCTGGTCGTTCTCTCCGACGAGGTCTACAGCCGGATTCTTTACGACGGAGAGCACCACAGCCTGGCGTCCTTTCCAGGATGGAAGGAGAAAACGATCGTTCTGGACGGTTTCTCCAAGACGTACGCCATGACAGGATGGAGGCTGGGCTACGGGGTCATGCACCGAAGGCTAGCCGAGCAGATCACGAAATTGATGGTCAACTCCAACTCGTGCACCGCCGCTTTCACCCAAAAAGCGGGGGTGGCCGCCCTGCGCGGCGACCAGAGGCCCGTGAGCGAGATGTGCGCCACCTTCCGTCGGCGGCGCGACCGGGTGGTCGAGCTGCTCAACCAGATCGACGGCGTCAGCTGCCTCACCCCGAGGGGTGCTTTTTACGTGTTTCCCAACACTCGACAACTGGGACCCGAAACAGCCGAAACTGCCCGCTATCTGCTGGAAGAAGCCGGAGTGGCACTCCTGTCGGGAACCGCCTTCGGGCGCTTCGGCGAGGGCTATCTGCGACTCTCCTACGCCACCTCCATGGAGCTGCTGGAGGAGGGAATCGCCAAGATGGGCCAGGCGGCCGAACAGCTCCGAGCCGCACACGGACAAGTGTAGGCACGCTCCGGCCCCCACCGACCGGAAGCACGGAGCGACTCGGGGCGGAATGTTCTACCCGCCCGATAGTCGCCTCGACCCTTATCCAGATCCGCTTTCGGCAGCCCGAACACCGCCGTAGAAATCCTGCCAGGAATGAGCAGCTTCCAGAAGGGAGTTCAGCGCCTGGATGTTTTCAACTCCCCGATGCGAGAGCCAGTCCTCTAGAGCCTTCTGTCCCTGACGCGCGTAAATCGGGATGCCTTCCTGCCAGGTGGCCCGGCCGCACAGCACTCCCGAGAAGGGCACTCCAGCCTGCAAGGCCAATTCCAGACTCTCGCGGAAATGGTCGTCGCTGACTCCGGCACTGAGGTAGATGAAAGGTCGCCTGGCCTCGCCAGCGGCAGTGCGAAAATGTTCCTTGGCCTCCTCCATGGAGTACACCGCTCCCTGATCCCGGTAGGCCCGGGAGCCAGTAACGCAGGTCAGATCCACCGGAATTTCCACCTTCAATACGTCCACCAGGTAGAGGTCGCGAGAGAATTCCCGGATGCTTTTCGCCACCATCTGCGGCTTTTGCCGAGCGTATTCGCCCGCGTTCGTCTGGCCCGGGAGCGGATAGCCCACGAACTCCAGAAAAAAGGGGACGTCGTGGCAGGCGCATTCCGTCCCCACCCTTTCCACGAAGGCCTGCTTTTCAGAGTTGATGGCAGAGGACTCCTGCGGATGGTAATAGATCAGGAATTTCACGCAATGCGCACCCGCCTCTACCAGACAGCGCACCGTCCAGGCAGACAGCAGGTCCGGCAATCTTCCCGGCCGGGTGTTGTCGTAACCCGACTTCTCGTAAGCCAGCAGCAGGGCACAGTCGGGATGTTTCTCAGCCACCGCCTCCAGGCCGAATTCCGGATCCACCAGGATGCCGCTGGCATAGGGCGACAGGACGCGCACCACGGTGGATTTGAACTGGGCCAGGGTATCGGGAGAAATGTCCGCACTGTCGACGCCCTTGGCCCGTGCCAGGGCCCTTCGCAGCGACCCCCTCTGGTCCATGGCTGCCGCCCGGATCACGCCTCTCTGGTCGGCAACCCGGTTCAGATGGCGAAACTTTCCTTGGCTTATCCGGCGCATGAAACGGTCCCTCCAGAGTCAGCTCTTGTTCCCCGGTGCGGCCGTACCCACCTGCCGTTGGAAGTAAACGGTCTGGGTGGGATAGGCGAATTGGATGTCTTCCTCCTGGAAACACTTGAACAGCGCCAGATTGATGCTGTGCTGAGTGTTCATGTGGACGGAGAAATCGGGAATCAGTACATGGTAGACCACCTCGAAATTGAGGGAAAAATCTCCGAATTCCTTGAAGTGGGCCCGGTCGAATCGGACGTTTTCGCGTGATTCAATGATCTCGCGGATCATGTGGGGAATGGCGGCCAGCTTGTCGTAAGGGTGTTTCATAGGCAACGCCCAAAGAGAAGACCACCCGGCGCTTTTCCATGCGCTTGAAGTTGCGGATGCGGCTTGTCAGCAAATCGGTGTTGGGAAAGATCAACTGTTCCCCGGAAACGCTCCTCACTCGAGTGGTCTTCAGGCCGATGTGCTCGACCGTTCCCACGTAGGGATCCACCCGGATGACGTCTCCCACCACGAAGGGTCGATCCAGCATGATCGACAGCGAAGCGAACAGATCCCCCAGGATGTTCTGAGCGGCCAGTGCCACCGCAATGCCACCGATGCCCAGACCGGCGATGAGGGTGGTGATCTGGTATCCCAGGTTGTCCAGGATGAGCAACAGGACCAGGGTCCAGAGAACCAGTTTGCCAACGAACCTGAGGGCCGCCCTCGAAGCCGCTGCGGACGCGTCTTCCGTTTTTTCGAAACGGACATAGTGGGATACTAGGTAGGCTACGAGTTGATTGCCCCAGATGCCGACCTGGAGCATGACAAGAACGATGACTGCACCCTGCACGACCGCTCCCACCCGCGAGGGCAGGATAACCATCTGCGAGGCCGCGTAAACGGAGACAGCCAGTAAAAAAACAGGCGGCTTGCCGACAAAAGCTCGGCAATCAGATCGTCGACGGTGGTCCGAGTCCGCTTTGAAAAATCACCGATGCGCCGGGCAAGCACGGACCTCACTACCCACATCACTGCCAGCACTGCGACCAGTAGCGCTAGAGCACTCAACCAGGACCGTGCCGTGTTTCCGTAATAGCTCCAGTTGAGAAAATTCATTCATGATCTCCACCGAAAAAAGAGGCCTCATCTTATCCCTGGCCAAGCCGGAAAATCAAAAATCCGCGCACATCACGGAAAGTTCCTCGCGCAGGGCCCGGTGCTCCGTTCTATGGGCGGGATTTCCGCTTCCCAGACGCTTCGATCTCTCCCCGGCGGCGCCCGATTTCCTTTTCGTAACCCTCTTCGCCTGGCCGGTAGTAGCGGCGGCCGGCCAGGTTGGGTGGGAGGCAGTCCATGTCGGCCACGCCGTCCTCCTCATCGTTGGCGTAGCGGTAGCCTTTCCCGTAGCCCAGCGATTTCATGAGCGACGTGGGTGCATTTCGCAGGTGCAGCGGGACGGGTTCGTTGCGGGTGGTCTCCACATCTTCAGCGACGGAAGCATAGGCCCGGAAAAGGGCGTTCGACTTGGCGGCCTGAGCCAAATAGACCGCCGCCTGGGCCAACGCCAGCTTGCCCTCAGGAAGACCGATAAACTGGACCGCGCGGACCGCATCCAGGGCCTGCCCGAGTGCCGCCGGATCGGCCATACCCACATCCTCGGAAGCGAAACGGACCATGCGGCGAGCGATGTAAAGCGGGTCCTCACCGGCTTCCAGCATGCGCCCCAGCCAGTAAAGAGAGGCGTCGATGTCACTGTTGCGTAGCGACTTGTGTAGAGCCGAGATCAGATTGAAGTGCTCCTCGCCCGCCTTGTCATACAGCAGGGTGCGGGTCTGCAGCGCTTCTTTCACCAGTTCCGGGTGATTCGTGGCGACTCTTCGTCCTGCTGGTGCGCCAGCCGGGCGGCCGTTTCCAGGACGTTTAAAGCCGCTCGGGCGTCCCCGTTAGCGAACAGTGCAATCTGCCGGAGCTCTTCCTCTTCTACTTGAAGCTCCCAGGCGGCTATCCCGCGTTCCCGATCCGTCAGGGCTCGACCCAGGATCTTCAAGAGGTCGTCTGCCTGGAGCGGTTGCAGGACCAGTACCCGGGTTCGCGAGAGAAGGGGAGCGATGATCTCAAAGGAAGGATTCTGCGTGGTGGCTCCGATCAGCGTGAGCAGACCCGATTCCACGTGCGGCAGGAAGGCGTCCTGCTGGGCCTTGTTGAAACGGTGGATTTCGTCCACGAACAAGAGGGTTCGACGATCCGAGCCTCGGCGCAGCGTTTTGGCCTCCAACACCACCTGTTTTACGTCCTTGACGCCGGCCAGGACGGCGCTCAGGGAAACGAAGTGGGAGCGGGTGTGGGTGGCGATGATGCGGGCCAGAGTCGTCTTGCCCACCCCGGGTGGCCCCCAAAAAAGCAGGGAAGGCACCCGGTCGGCGGCGATGACTTCGCGCAGAATCTTGCCTTCCCCCAGCAGATGATCCTGCCCTAGAATCTCCTCCAGCTGGCGCGGCCGCATCCGATCGGCCAGAGGAGCCTTCGGACGTAGCGTGTCTTCGCTGCTTTCTGGCTCGCCTTCCAGGGGAGGAAAAAGACTTCGGTCCATTTCAGCACCAGCCTCCGGATGCGTTCTGGAGTGGTGGTGATATTCTAGCAGCTGAGGCTGCTTCTGCTCCGTGCCGGGCCGTAGTTTCCATCGAGGGCGAGCGATCGGACCAGACTAGCGACGGGGACAGCCGGGCGACTCGCCACTGCCTCTCGGCAGGGTGGGAATGCCCAGGGGGCGGTTCTTGGCCCTTCCCGGGCAGCTGCGAGAACTTCATGGAAGTGGACCTTTTGCAGCCATCACTGGAGATCATTGAGCGAGCCGTGGGCACGGTTCGCCGGGGTGGCGTGGTGCTGCATCCCACCGATACGGTCTACGGCCTCGCCTGCGACCCGTTTTGCCAGGCCGCTCTGGAGCGGGTGTTAGCGCTCAAAGAAAGGTCTCGCCGGCAGGGCTTCTTACTGTTGATTCCCGATGCGGATTGGGCCAAGCGGCTGACCACCAGCCAGCCCCAGGCCTTCCTGCCGCTGGCCCGGCGCTTCTGGCCGGGCCCGCTCACCCTGCTGCTACCGGCCCGAGATCGAGTGCCCCCAATTATCCGGGGAGAGGAGGGCAAAGTGGGGCTGCGAATGCCCCAGCTTCCCTTCCTGCGCGCCTGGCTGCAGGCGCTCGATTCGCCCCTGGTCTCGACCAGCGCCAACCTCTCCGGGCGGCCCACTCCCTCGGTCGACGGCTTGAAACGGTTGTTCCGGGAGCGGGTGGATCTGTTTCTGGAAGAGGGTGCTGCCGCCGCCACGACGCCTTCAACGGTACTGGATTTGACGAGTCATCCGCCCCGGATCGTGCGGCGGGGAGAGCGCAGTGACGAGATCGAGTTTTTTTTGTCTGAGAATCTGCTTAAAGATAACTAGAGCATCTATCTGCAGAGAAGAAAAAATTAAGGGATCGGGAACCACCCGCATTCCCCCCTCGATTGTATCTCACGAGGGCGCTCTCACTCGCTCCTGGGCCTTCCCGATCACTTTCTTTACAAAGAGCTGTTTTTTGTGTCGCTGGTGGACACCTTTGAGGATGGCGATCAGCTCTCCCATCACGCTGACGGCGATTTCTTCGGGGGTTTCTGAACCGATCTCCAGTCCGATGGGGGCGTAGAGCCGGTCGAAGGTTTCCGCCCCATAGCCCTTTCGCAGCAGGTTCTCGACGATCAGCTGGATCTTGCGGCGGCTGCCGATCAGACCCACGTAGCGAGCTCTGGTCTGGATAGCCTGTTCCAAGGCGATCTGATCGTGGCGGTGGCCGCGGGTGACGACCAGAAGGAAGCTGTTTTCGGTGACCGCGATCTGCTGCAGGCACTCCTCGAAGGGAGCCAGGACGATTTCCTGGCTTTGGGGAAATCGTTCCCGGCTGGCAAAGGATTCGCGGTCATCTGCGACGGCCACCTGAAAGCCCACCAGATCGGCCACCTTGGCGATGGCCTGAGCCACGTGCCCGGCTCCCATCAGGATGACCTTGGGTTCGGAAAGAATGGGTTCAACGAAGATTTCCACAGTTCCTCCGCACACCAGGCCCTCGTTTTCGGCGTCCTCCTCGGTCAGCTCGTATTTGAGGTAAGCGGGCTGGCTTCCCTCAATGACCCGTTTGGCTGCCTGCCAGACCTCCGCCTCGGTACAGCCTCCTCCCACCGAGCCGATGAAGGAACCGTCGTCGTAGACCAGCATCTTGGCGTGATCCTTGCGTGGGGTGCTGCCCAGACGCCGGACGATGGTGGCCAGAGCGGCCCGCCGGCCTTCTTTCCGAACCCGGACGATTTCCGAGTAGATGTCCATAAAACCTTTACTATTCTTCAAAAATTCAGCTGACCGAGTCAAGAAGCCTTAGTGCTCCCTTCCATAAATACGATGATGTTTGTTACGAACGCGACACCCCTGGATTCCAGGCGCGACGACGAGTCGATGCGGGGACATCGGGGAGGAGAAGCAACACCGAAGACAGGGGAGTCCCGTCGCAACCTTTCGGGCGGAGGGGAGTTGCGGGTGATCTCTTTGTCGCTCCTCGTCGACCTCACCTCCCAAGCCCCCTCCGCAAACGTCACCGTATTTATGGAAAGGAGCACTAAGGGTGTCGAGCACGGGATCGACTTCTCGGGGAGGGACCATCGGGCAGGGCTCGGGGGGAGGGGACGGCCCGGTCCGTTCCCCGCATCGGCGAGGACCGATGGCGCAGAATATAGGTCGGCTTGCCTTGCGATTCGTGGTAGGTGCGCACGACCAGCTCAGCGATCAGACCGAAGAGCACGAACTGCAGACCAGCGGCGAACAGAAAGATGGACAGTAGCAGCAGCGGATTGCGATGAGCCTTCACGCCTAGGGCGAACTTGTCGTACAGGGTAATGGAGCTGAGCAGGAATCCGCCCAGAAAGGAAACCAGGCCGAGGCCTCCGAATAGATACATGGGTTTGGTGGAGTAGCTTCCCAGGAACTTCACTGTGATCAGGTCCAGCATCACTTTGAAGGTACGCCGGAAGCCGTACTTGGAACGCCCCTGGTGGCGGGGGTAGTGGCGCACAGGGATCTCGGCCACTCGGGCACCCGCCCAGGTGGCGAACACGGGGATGAAACGGTGCATCTCTCCGTACAGCCGGATGTGGCTCAGAATCTCGCGACGGTAGGCCTTCAATGTGCAACCGTAGTCGTGTAGATACACTCCGCTAATCAGGCTGATCAGGAAATTGGCGATCCGCGACGGCAGGACGCGCGTCAACCAGGGGTCCCGCCGGTTCTTTCGCCAGCAGGAGACGACGTCGTAGCCCTCCTCCAGTTTGGCCAGGAGGGCAGCGATGTCGCGGGGATCGTTCTGCAGATCGGCGTCCAGGGACACGATTACGGCGCCGCGAGCGTGCTCGAAGCCGGCCGCCAGGGCAGCCGTCTGGCCGAAGTTCCGGGCAAAGGCCAGCAGTTGGACCCGCTCATCGGCCTGCGCCAGCAGCTCCAGCAACTCGGCGCTTCCGTCCGTGCTTCCGTCATCTACGAAGAGAACTTCGCAGGACCTCCCCAGCGAGTCCAGCGCTTTCTTGAGTCGATCGTACAGAGGCTGGAGATTGTCCACTTCGTTCCAGACCGGGATAACCACGGACAGGTAGATCGTGTCCGGCTCGGTCCGCGTTGGTGACGAGATAGATGGGCTGGGTCCAGCCCTCTCTGAGGAGGTCGATTCGTCCACGTCGGATTCCCTCGATGAAGACGCGAGGCTTAGTATACAGCCTGTCTCGCACCTGGACAATGCGCAGCGGCCGGCTCAGGCGGCGACTGGCCTCTTCATAGGCCTGCTGCGAGAGTAGCAGGTAGGTGCGATGGGGGCCCTCCAACTCGGCCAATGCCTCCCCGGCCTCTCGCAGTTCCAGGATGGGCCTATCCAGGTAGTAGGTCAGGCTGGGCGCCGCGTATCCCCAGTAGCCAGCCAGAAAGGTTTCCGAACCGGCGTCCCTCTGCAGGGCGGCGACCAGATGGGTGACGGGCCGATACTCTTCCAGGGGACGCGAATATAAGGCGAACGCCGCGGCGTAGAACAGAGCCAGAGAGGCCGTCACCCTCTTCCAGCGCTGTCGCCACAGGGAAAACCCGAGTGGCGCCAGCAGAAGAAAGGGTGCCCACAGCAGCGGATCGGCGGGAAAGAGGGCTACCACGCCCGAAGCCAGGAGAAGGGCTGCTGCCAACAGGCCGAGTGATGCCAGACCCAGCAGGACAAGCGGCACACGGCGCCCTTGCAGATAGGCGGCAGTCCACAGCGCGGCCGCCGGGTAGAGAGGCAACAGGTAGTGTTCCTGCTTGTTGTGGGAGAGCACCAGCAGCAGCAGCAGGACACCCATCCAAAGACTGAGAAACTGGAGGGGCGACTGCCCCCGCCGGCCCCCCACTCGGCGACTCTTGACGCCGCTGAAGAGGGCCGCGACGAAGAAAATGGACCAGGGGAAAAAGTCCCCCATGAAGACGCCCAGATAGAAGAGAGCGCCGCGCCGAGGGCCGAAGTCCAGGTCGAAGAAGCGCCCCCAATTTTCGGTCCAGAAAAAATCCCCTACCGGTTTCCATCCCATCTCCAGTCCTAGTAGCAGGAACCAGGAGGAGGAGACTGCCAGCAGGATCAGCAGGGCTGCCCGCCAGGGGGCGTGTCTTAGTTGGCCGGCTTGGCCGCTGAGCCACAAGTAGCCCAGCAGGATCGCCAGTATCACCAGCGCCACGGGTCCCTTGGCGAGAAAAGCCAGTCCGGCAAAGAGGGCGGTCAGAAGAAAAGGGATTGGGCCACCGCCACGCAACCAGCGAAGAAACAGCGCCACGGCCGCCAGCAGACAGAAAACCAGCAGGATGTCGATCAAGAGCCGCCGGGCCAGCATCAGATAGCGGAAGGTGACGGCCAGGATGCCGGCGGCCAGCAGGGCCACTTGGGGAGCCTGAAACAGCTCCCGTCCGATCCGGTAGAGCAGAAGGACCGACCCCAGGGCCAGAAGAGCCATGGGGATGCGCTGCCACAGCAGCGAAGCCTCGAATAGGCCATAAAAAACGGCCACCACCCAGTAGGCGAGCGGCGGTTTGTTGAGTCGGGGCTGGCCGTTGAAATAGGGCACCACCCAGCTGTCGCGCTGGATCATCTCGCGCGGCGTCTGCACGTAGTAGGCTTCGTTGGAGTCCCAGATGGAGGAATCTCCCAAGCCGGCAAAGAAAGGCAAAGCCAAGCACAGAAAGTAGATCCAGTGGTAGCGCTCGCTGGCACTCCGAAAACTCTTCCGGGCGGCCTTGTACGTCTGTCTCCTCGCCATGGCGCCCTATGGTGGCACAGCCGGCGTTTAAATTCCCACTGCAGCTGCGAGCCTTGGAAGTTCCGGCCAGTCCCTCCGCTCCCTTTCCGGGCACGGTTTTAGGGCGAGCGCAACTTGAGCTAAAAGAGGGTGGGCTGCAGTTCACGGGTGACTTGGCGGGTAGCTTGCAGCCGGGCTCGCCCCGTCAGATCCACTTCCTTTTTCTCCAGCCGCGCCAGGATCTGCCGGGCCCGCTCGAGGACGGGCTGAGGGAGGCCCGCCAGCCGCGCCACCTCAATGCCGTAACTCTTGCTGGCTACCCCTTCCAGCACCCGGTGGAAAAACAGGATCTCCCCGGCATTCTCTCGCACGGTGACGCGATAATTCTTGACCCCCGGATACAGGCGGGCCAGTTGAGTCAATTCCTGATAATGGGTGGCAAACAGAGTTCGAGCTCGCCGCGGAGCCTCCGTGGTCAGATACTCGGCCACGGACCAGGCCAGCGACAGGCCATCGAATGTTGCCGTCCCACGTCCCACCTCGTCCAGCAGGATCAGGCTTCGAGGCGTGGCGCTGTTCAGAATGTGGGCCGTCTCGATCATTTCCACCATGAAGGTAGAGCGTCCTTTGGCCAGATTATCGTTGGCTCCCACCCGCGTGAAGATGCTGTCGACCAGTCCGATGCGAGCCTCCTCGCAGGGCACGAAGGACCCCATCTGGGCCAGCACCACGATGAGGGCGTTCTGTCGTAGGTAGGTGGACTTGCCACCCATGTTGGGCCCGGTGAGAATGAGCAGCTGCCGATCGCCGGTGTCACAATGCAGATCGTTGGGAACGAAGGGTTCCTGGGCCTGGCTCTCCAGTACCGGGTGGCGCCCCCCCCGGATGACCAGCTCGCTGGAATTCTCCATCTGAGGTCGCACGTAGCGTCGCGCCTGGGTCACTTCAGCCAGGGAAGCCAGCACGTCGATGCGAGCGATCTTTTGGGCGGCCTGCTGGATGCGATGCGCCTGGGCGGCGACCTCGCCCCGTACCTGGGTGAACAGCTCCTTCTCCAGTTGCTGGATGCGCTCTTCGGCCCCTAGCACCTTCTCCTCGTACTGATTTAGCTCGGTGGTGACGAAGCGTTCGGCCCCCACCAGGGTTTGCTTGCGGCGATAGTCTTCGGGGACCGACCCCAGGCGTGCCTTGGTCACCTCGATGAAGTAGCCAAAGACCTTGTTGTACTTCACCTTCAGGGAGCCGATTCCAGTGCGCTCCCGCTCCTGCCTCTCCAATCCGGCGATGAACTTTTTACCGGAAGTGGCCGCCGCGCGAAGCTCGTCCAGGCTGGGGTCGAAACCGCTCTTGATGATGCCCCCGTCGTGCAGTTGAACGGGGGCGTCGTCGTCGATGGCTCGCCCCAACAGCTGCTCCAGATCCTCCACCGGATCGATGTCTCCCTGCAGCAGAGGGCTGTCGAAGGGCTTGAGGGCGTGGTTCAGTGCAGGCAGCTGGCGGAAGGAGTCTCGAAGGGCCAGCAGATCTTTGGGATTGGCGGTCTGCAGGGTGACCCGGCTCAAGAGACGCTCCAGGTCGTACACGGATGAGAGAATGTGACCCAGACGCCCCCGCACCACCACCGATCGGGTCAATTCTTGGACCGCCTCCAGGCGGCCTTCGATCTTCTCGATCTGGAGCAGCGGCCGCAACAGCCAGCTGCGCAGCAGGCGGGCTCCCATGGACGTCTTCGTCTGATCCAGGGTAGAAAGTAGCGTCCAGGCCTTGTTGCCGTCCAGGCCCCGCACCAACTCCAGGTTGGCCACCGTGGTCTCGTCCATCTTCAGATACCGGGACGGCTCGCTGTAACGGATCGAGGTCAGGTGAGACAGCCTGGAGCGCTGTGTCTCCTTGACGTAATGCAAAAGACCGCCCGCCGCACCTAGAGCCGCTTTCTGTGCGTTGATGCCAAACCCTTCCAAGGTGGCGACCCGGAAATGCTCCAGGAGCGTGCGCTGAGAAAAATCGGTGTTGAAGGTCCAGTCGGCATAGGTGGTGAGAATCAAATCGGCTCGCTCTGGCTCCGGAATTCGTCGCCTCACCTCCAGCTCGGCCCGTTCTGGCACCACCAGTTCTCGAGGACGGAAATGGGCCAGTTCCTCCAAGACCCGAGTCCAGGCCCGGCTGCCGGAGAATTCGGTCAGCATGAACTCGCCCGTGGAAACATCCAGAAAAGCGGCTCCCACGCGCTCCTCTCGATCCAGGAGACTGGCGATGAAATTGTTCTCCCCACTCTCCAGCAGTCCTTCCTCCACCACGGTCCCCGGCGTCACCACACGCGTGACTTCGCGCCGCACGATCTTTTTTCCCGGCTGCGGCGCTTCCACCTGGTCGCAGATGGCCACCTTGTGTCCACGCTTGATTAGGCGCTGCAGATAGGTGTTTACGGCGTGGCAGGGGATGCCGCACATGGGAATCGGTTCACCCCGCCGATCGTTGTGACGCGAGGTGAGCGTGATCTCCAGCAACCGGCTACCCAGAACGGCGTCCTCGTAGAACATCTCGTAGAAGTCACCCAGCCGAAAAAAGACGAGTTTGTCGGGGTGAGCCTGTTTGACTTGGTGATACTGCCGCATCATGGGAGTGCGTTGATCCACGAGCTTTACTTTACCACGCAGGTATGAAATAACGGCGGGCGCTCGGAATGTACCTTTTAGCCCTGGACACCGCTACCAACAGCGGTGGCGTGGCGCTTAGTCGCAACGCCGAAGTGATCGCCCTGCTCATGCTCAAGACCCCTCTGCGCTACCAGGAAAAGATCCTGGACGGCGTGGATTTCCTGATCCGCCAACACGGCTTGAGACTGCCCGACGTGGATGCCTTTGCGGTGGCAACCGGTCCCGGGTCCTTCACCGGCATTCGGATCGGCCTGGCCACAGTGAAGGCCTTCGCCCAGACGCTGAACAAACCGGCCATCGGCATTTGTACACTGGAAGCCCTGGCCTACCGTTTTCGAATGGTTCACTCCCGGGTAGCGCCCTGGATCGACGCCCGGCGTCAGCAGGTCTTCGCTGCTTTGTACGAATTTGCCGGCGACTCGGCCCAGCCGTTGATGGAGGAGGAGGTAGCGAAACCGGCCGACTGGCTGGGTCAGCTGTCCGCTCAGAGCTGCCTGTTCGTAGGGGATGGAGCCGGGCTCTACCGAAACAGTATCGAATCCCTGGGATCGCGACATCGAGTCCTGGCCACCGACAACCGCCTTCTGGAACAGCTTTGTCAATTGGCCTTTCAACGCTACCAGCGGGGTGGACAGCATGTCGCCCAGTCTTTGCAGGCCCGGTACCTGCGGCCCTCGGACGCTGAACTCGGACGAAAGCAGCCCTCGTCGTGCTGAGAATCGCTCCGTGGTGAGCCAGGGAGGAGTCCAGCCAGGGTGGGGCTTGCGACTGGCCCAGATCGGCGACCTATTTGCCGTTCAGCAGCTGGACCGACTGTGCCGCTTGGCTCCGTGGGAGAGGGGCACCTATCGCGATTTCCTGAGGCGCCCAACGGTACGTTTCTCCACTCTCTGCCGGAATTGCAACGGGAGCCCAATCCTGGGTTTTTGCATCGCCAGTCGGATCGAGTCGGAGATGGAGATCTTCAAGATCGCCGTCCACCCCGCCTTTCGGCTGCGGGGGGCGGGGCGCCAACTGCTGACCGACGCCCTGCAGTGGGGAAGGGACCGCGGGGCGAAGACCTGCGTTCTGGAGGTGCGTTCCAGCAGTCAGGGCGCCATCCAGTTCTACCAGCGCAGCCGATTTCGAGTCTACGGACACCGGGAAGGCTACTACTCGATCCCGGTGGAGGACGCGCTGCTCATGCAGAGGACCTTGCATCCCTGCCACTCCGATTGAACATGGGTGTTTCCTCCAGTGCGGCCCGCAAGAGCACCCTGCTCACCCTCTTTGCCGGATTATTCCTGGTGACCCTGGACAGCCAAGTCCTCATCCCCCTGTTGCCCCTCTTGAGCCGGGAGCTGCCGGCTTCGCTGCAGCAGTTGGGATGGCTCTTCAGCCTTTACGCCCTGTCGGCCGCCGCATGCAACCTCCTCCTGGGCCCCCTGCTGGATCGTCTGGGGAGGGTTTTCTTTCTCCGGGTCGGGTATCTGGGTTTGGCGCTCCTGTCCCTTTGGGCCTATTCCATGACCCAACTAGCGCCCCTGCTGGTGGTGCGGGCGGCCACGGGGCTGGCGGCCGGACTGGTGGCCACCTGTACCCACAGCGTGGTGGGCGATTTGTACGATTACCGACGGCGGGGACGAGCTATGGGAACAGTCTTGAGCTCCTACTTCGCCGCCCTGATTCTGGGCATTCCAACCGGCGCTTGGATCGCCCGGACCTGGAGTTGGCAGACCATCTTCCTTTTGTTCTGTGTCCTGGCTTCACTGCTTTTCCTGGCTTCTTTTGCTGCCCTGAAGGGCCGCGTTCGGCCCTCTGCTCCCGGGCTACACGAACCCTACTTTTCGGTGTACGCCCGCATCGGCAAGAGACCACCCATGCTGGCGGCATTGGGAGTCTCCTTCCTGGTTTCCGGGGCCACCCTCGCCTTTCTGACCTTCGCTCCCGGTTATCTCTCTGCGAGTTTCCAGCTCGACGCGGTGCAGATTGCTTGGCTCTTTGCCATTGCCGGTCTGGCGGCGGCCGTCGCCAGTCCCGTTTCGGGCTGGATCAGCGACCGCTGGAGCAAGCGGGATCTCTTCTTGGTCGCCAACACCGCTCTGGCGTTCTTCCTGCTCCTGTTTTACACCGTCGAGACCGTGGTTTTGTTATGGGTGGTCTTTTTCCTCCTGAGCCTGAGTGTGGCTTTCCGCCAGACCGCCCTGCATACGCTCCAGACCCAGCTGGGGGGTTCCCGGCGGCGAGGTTCCTTTCTGGCGCTTCGCAACGGCTTTTCCCAATTGGGCATCTCGCTGGCGGTGCTGCTGGCCGGTGTTCTCTATGGGAACTGGGGATACGCGGCCGTGCTAGGCTTGGCCGCCGCCCTCACGCTTGTGAGTTCATGGCTGGTTTACCGGGTGATTGGAGAGCCGGACGCCTGAGCGCTCCGGGGGCGGCTATAATAGGCTCCGGGCAGGGAGGGGAACCCCTCTCCGAGCCCAGGGAAGAGGTCGTCCAAGTATGAAAACTCGCGATTTTGTCAAGATCGTCCTGGCCAGCACCCTGCTGGCATCCGCCCTAGTGGTCTTTCTTCTGCGTTGGCCGGTGCCACCGGCCAGCAGCGCTGAATTTCAACCGCCGGAGGCTTCGCCGGTTTCGAGCCAGCCCCTAAGCGACGAGGAAACCGTCAACATCCGGATCTACGAGACGCTCAGCCCAGGGGTGGTCAACCTGACGAGCACCACGGTGGAGTGGAATTTCTTTTTCGACCCGGTGCCTCGCCAGGGGGTAGGCAGCGGCTTCATGATCGACAAGAAAGGCCACATCGTCACTAACTACCATGTCATCGAGGAGGCCCGGCAGATCGACGTAACGCTCTACGACAAGAGCCAGCATCAAGCCACGGTGGTGGGGACAGACCCGATCAACGACCTGGCCGTTTTGAAGGTGGATTGCCCGCCGGAGAAATGCCATCCGCTGCCCCTGGGAAACAGCGACGACTTGAAGGTGGGTCAGAAGGTACTGGCCATCGGCAACCCCTTCGGCCTGGAGAGAACCCTCACTACCGGTATCATCTCCTCTCTGGGACGCACCCTGCGCACCCGCCGCGGCATCGTGGACGAGGTCATTCAGACCGATGCCGCCATCAATCCAGGCAATAGCGGTGGGCCTTTGCTGAACACCCGGGGAGAAGTCATCGGCATCAACACCGCCATCTTCTCGGGAACCGGAGAAAACGTGGGCATCGGATTTGCGGTTCCCGTCGATACCCTGGCTCTGGTCATTCCCGATCTGCTCGAGTACGGTGAGGTTCGAAGGCCCTGGTTCGGAGTCCGCGGACGTCCGCTTTCGCCCCTTCTAGCCCGGGCTTTGAGCCTGCCCGTGGAGGAGGGCCTGCTGGTCGAGCAAGTGGAGACGGGCAGCTCGGCCGATGAAGCCGGAATCCGAGGTGGCAATCGGCGCGTGATCTATCGCAACTACATGCTCGTCGTGGGTGGAGACATCCTGGTCTCTCTGGGAGGTCAAGCAGTGAGCTCTTTCGAAGACATCTTTCGGATCGTCAAGGATCTGCGGCCGGGAGACGAGCTGGATGTGGTCTTTTACCGCGGAAGCCGCGAGGTGAAGAAAAAGATCGAGCTGGTGGGCCGGCGCAGCCCCCGGGTCTTCCGATTCTGACACCGGCCGGACCCAGGGTCGGCCAAAGTCGCGCCAGCCTTTCACCGCCTGACGGAGTGATTCGCTACGTCGCTCAAGCCCTCTGGACCCTCCTTCCCCTTTTTCTTCGCAGTTTTTCAGACCGAATCGTTATAGTGGGTAGGAAACGAGGAGGACACTCTTATGGTAAATCGGGCGATTTTGATTGGGCGCTTGG
Source organism: Acidobacteriota bacterium (assembly GCA_965205565.1). Taxonomy (GTDB): domain Bacteria; phylum Acidobacteriota; class UBA6911; order RPQK01; family CBDBID01; genus CBDBID01. Next base: position 44,296 of record CBDBID010000027.1, on the reverse strand, counting down.
GTCGGGATCCAGAGCTGCGGCACACCAGTTCGGGAACCCCAGTTGCCAACTTTTCCGTCGCAACCGACGAGTTCTGGAACGACTCCAACGGAGAGCGGCAGCGCCGCACCGAGTGGCATAACGTGGTGGTGTGGAGCCGCCTGGCCGAAATCTGCAACCAGTACCTGACGAAGGGAAAACTGGTGTTCATCGAAGGCCGCATCCAGACTCGGGAATGGGACGACCGGGACGGCAACAAACGCCGCACCACCGAGATCGTGGCCTCCGATATGCGCATGCTGGGGTCCCGGGAAGAAAATCAAGCCTCCGTTAACGCTCCGGCCTCGGTGGGCACACCCGAACAGAAGTCGGGGGGCACACCCGAACAGAAGATGGACCCGGAAATCACCGACGACGACATCCCGTTCTAGTACCTCGTTGCGGAAATACGGGTATGTTTGTTGCGAGCGCAACGTCGTCCAGTTCGAGGCGTCGGCGACGAGGCGATGTGCGTATCGTCGAGGAGCCGCAACCCCTTGGGCGGATGGTGGTTGTGGGCGATCTCTTCGTCACTCGTCCTCACCACACAAGCCCCATCCGCAAACATACTCCTATTTCCGCAACGAGGTACTAGTGACGGCCAACTCGGTGGCGGTGGCTTGGTGGGATTCCGTACCGCGAGGAGGGCGGCGGCACCGGCAGCGCTGCCCCAACGCTGGCTTATTCTAGTTTCGATTCCGGCTGAGGTTGACGCCCAAACGCTCCAGTTCCCGAGCCGCTAGGCTGGCTTCGTGGGAATCGGGGAAAAGGGACATTAACGAATTGAAGATTTCCACCGCCTCCGAGTGCTTCTGAATCTGCTGCAGAGCCAGGGCCTTCTTGTAATACGAACTGGGCGCCTTGTCGCCCTTCGGATACAGGTTGATCACCTGATCGAAGGCCTGAACTGCCAATTCGTAGTGGTGCTGGATGGAGAAGGCGTCCCCCATATAATAGGCGGCGTTATCGCTGTATTCACTGTCCGGGTAGTTGGCCAGAAAATCCTGAAAGCCGGCCACCGCTAGATCGTAGTTCCCCATCAGGTAATCGTTGTAGGCGGCACTGTAGATCTGGTCCGGCTCAACCGAGCCTCCCGCAGCCGAGGGAGTGGAGCGAAGAGTGCTGATGCGCAACTGTTGCTCTTCGACCTTCTGGTGCAGGGAGGCGATCCGGTTATTGGTGTCGTCCAGCTTGACGCTGAGACCCTGAACCGACTGCCGGATCTGCTCCGCGCTGTCCTCGACGCTGCTCTTTTGGCCCCGCAGGGCGCTCTCCAACCTCTGAAAGGCCACGTTACTAGTGGCGACCTGATCGTTGAGCTGCTCCAGGAGCGATTTCACGATACCACCGCTCTCGCCGATGGCTTTTTGCAACAGCCGGACCTGGTGTTGTAGCTGTAAAACATCGCTCTGCAGACGGATGATCTCTTCTTTCGTGCCTCCCCAGGCTGCCACCGTTAGGCAGGAAAGAAGGGCCAGGAAAGCGGGTGCGGAATTTCTCATGATTGATTCTCCCGGCCCTATTCTACTGGTCGCCGGAGCGGGGATCAAAGCCGCCAAGCGGCGGGCTTAGTGCTCCCTACCATAAATACGGTGACGTTTGCGGAGGGGGCTTGGGAGGTGAGGTCGAGGAGCGACAAAGAGATCGCTCGCAAGGCTGGCGGCGCGTTCTTAACCCGTGGGCGCTGAACACGTGACAAACGGACCCACTCCCTAGAGCCCCCCCCCCCCCCCCCCACTGGACTGTTTGTCATCGGACCCCGGGTCGCTAGCGCTGCACCACGAAGTGGGCCCGGCGGTTCAGTCTCCAGCAGGACTCGTCATGACAGGTGGAAAAGGGAGTTTCTTCTCCGAAAGAGATCGTCTCCAGTTGGGTTGTATTCACCCCCAGTCCAGCCAGGTACTCCTGTGTGGCGCGGGCCCGGCCATCGCCGAGCGCCAGGTTGTACTCTTCGGTTCCGTGCTCGTCACAGTGTCCCTCGACGACGATCCTGACGTTCGGGTATCGCCGGAACCAGCTGGCGTTCTCCCCCAGGATGCGCTTGGCCTCTGGGTTCAGTTGCGCTTTGTCGTAAGCGAAGAAAACGGGACGAACCAAACCTTCATCGATCGCCTTTTGAAGGGCCTCGATATCCGTGGCGGCGATGATTCCTCGGGTGCGATCGACGACGGTAATACGGGTACTGGCCCGACTTTCGCCGCCCGGCCCGATGGCGCTGGCCGTAAAGGTGTCAGATTCCCGGGGAGAAACCACCAAGGAGCCCTTGGGGGCAACGTTTCCGACTCCGGCATCAATCACCACCGAAGTGGCGTGTTCGGAATTCCAATTCAGGGTAGACTGCTGACCGCGTTCAATGCTGCTGGGCGAAGCGGCGATCGAGATGGTGGGTAAAATAGCGGGAGCCGGCGTGGTGTCCGGGGCGGTCGTCGACGAACCCGGAGGGGTAGGTGCGGTGGCTCTCCTCTTCTTCTTGCAGCCGTTGAAGGGGAGTGTTCCCACGGCCAATACCAACATTATGACGACAGGCATGAGTCGTTGCATGGATTCCTCCGTTTAAGGATTTTTCCCCTCCTTGGGGTAGCCCGACCAAGCGGGGCTTTCGTTTATACCATAGGCCGTGACCTGTTTTAAGTTCTTGCCGTCGGCGTTCATGATGAAGATCTGTTTGGTGCCGGTGCGGGTGCTCTGAAGGGCCAGATGCCGTCCGTCGGGGGACCAGGCGGGATGCTCGTTGCTGCCTCTTCCCCAGGTCAGTTGAAAGATCTTTCCCGAGGCTGCTTCCACCACGTAGATGTCATGTTTCCATTGCTTGGGCGCCTGCCAGGAGTAGGCGATGTGGCGGCCATCGGGCGACCAGTCAGGACTGTCGCAATGCCCCCCTTCCGTGACCAACCGCCGCAGATTGGAGCCGTCCGCGTCCATCACCCAGAGGGCTGGAGCTCCGGCCCGATCCGAGATAAAGGCAATCTGCCGCCCGGTTGGGCTCCAGGTGGGCGACGTGTCGATCCCCCTATGATGGGTCAGGTTGCGACGGCCGCCCCCACTGGCATCCACGATGTAGAGATCCGCCTCAATCGCCCGCGCCTCGCGGGAGGAAAAGGCCAGCTTGGATCCATCCGGTGAAAAGGCGGGCGAGGAAACGTAGTTGCTGGGCGCGGAGAGCACCTGGCGCCCCCCTTCCAGGTCCTGAATCCACAATTCCCAGCGGTTCACCCCCGGCAACTTGACCACGAAGGCCAGTTTGCTCAATTCCGGCGACCACGAGGCGAACTTGTTGAGCCCACCGTTGGCCGTGACCGTGCGCGAATTCCAGCCGTCATAATCCATGATGTTGACTTCCTTGCTGTCTCCCTTTTTGGAGCTGTAGGCGATCTGGCTTCGAGCTACCCCGCGACTGGTCCCCGCCGAAAGTTGGTACACCACCTGATCGGCAAACTGGTGAGCCACCCGGCGCAACAGCGCTGTTTCCGAAACGGTGTACCGTTTGCCCAGGACCTGCTGCCGGGTCTTGATGTCGTAAAGGTAGGCTTCCAGGACGCCTGCCGACACGTCGACCTGCAGGTTACCGAGGATGAGGAAGTCCACGTCCAGGGCGGGCACCTGCCAATTCTCGAACTCCACGTCGCGCGGCGCGCGCAGTGGGCGGATGGGGTAGAAGCTCTTGGAGGGGATGTCGAAGAAGGCGGAAAACTTCAAGTCATTGAGCAGCACGCTGTTGAATACCTCCAGCGCCGCCCTCGTCTCCGTGCTGGCCACGGTGCGTGGTTGGAAATCGGCCACCGCCAGCCGGGTTTCCTTTGCCGGCCGAGGCCGGATGATCACATCGGGGTTTTGCGCTCCTAGCAGCACGGGCAGGATCAGGAGCCAGAGACAGGAGGTTTGAAACTGCATAACGGGCATTCTCCTGGATTTAATGAGGTGGGTAATCGAAATAGGCGATGAAGCGCACCCGGCGATGGCGCAGTTCGTAGGGTAGCGGGGGTAAGGGGTGGCTGGCTCGAACGGCTCGTTCCGCGGCCAGATCCACGCTGCGCAATCCGCTACTCTCTTCGACCTGGATGTTATCGATCTCGCCTCCGGGCCGGATCTCGAAGCTCATGACCGTCCGCACGGGACGGGCCATGGCACCCAGCGAGGTACTCAACCAGTTGCGGCCGATGCGCTGCTCGACCTGGCGGATGTACCAGGAATCGACACCCTCCTGGCCCGTCCCCGTCCCGATACTGACCCCGCGACCGCCCCCGAACCCTCCGCCTGATCCCCCGGCTCGACCACCCGGCCCCCCACTGCCGGAATCCGGTTTGCGGGGAATGACTCCGGGACTGGAGGTTCTCTTCGGCGGGTCGGAAGAAGCGGAGCGGGCGGGGGGTTTCTTTTTCTTGGGCTTGGGGGAGGGAGTCTCCTGGACGAAGATCTTCTCGGGCACCGTGGTTTCGGGCGGCTGTGTCTCAGCCGGTTCCGGGGGAGGAGGAGACGCCGCCTCCGGACGTGGGGTCAGAGCCGGCTTGTACATCCCCTCGCCGCCACTCAAGTGTTCCGACAGGCCCACGGGAATCGAATCGCCCCGCTGACCCCCTCCCGGTCCCGAACCCAGAAGAATAACCTCGTCCTGCGGGAACAGGCTCAGGCCGGACAGGAAGAAGAGCAGCAGCGCCACATGGCTGGCGCCGGAGACCGTCAGTTCCCTTCGGTAGTGGCCCTCTCGAATGTGAGCCACCAAAATCCTGCCGGACACCTTGTTTTATGGATTCCCTTCGTATGGCTTGGTCACCAATTGAATCTGGTCGTAACCGGCCACCCTGACTTCATCCAATACGGCGACGATCGTTTTCCAGCGAACGTCCTCATCCGCCTGGACGAAGACCGACTCACCGCTGTCCCCGATTTCCTGCTGGAGCAGGCTGCCCAGAGCGTTGAAATTCACCGGGTCAGATCGATAATACAGCAGCTCGTCACGATTGATCGTGATGACCGCCCTCTGTTCCGGATCCACATTGACGGCGGCGCGGGTTTTGGGGAGATTCACCTCAATTCCGGTCTGCAGGATGGGCGCGGTCACCATGAAAATGATGAGCAGAACCAGCACGACATCCACCAGCGGCGTGACGTTGATTTCGGAAATAGAAGGTTGTGTCACCCCGGTTCGATCGGTGAAATCCATGATCCTAAGCGCTCTCAGGTAAAGCTGCGTTCCACCAGGTTCAGCAGCTCGACCGAAAAATCGTCCATCTCCACGCCGAAGACCTTGAGGCGATTGATGAAATGGTTGTAGAAAATGACGGCCGGGATGGCGGCGAATAGACCGGCTGCCGTCGCCACCAGGGCTTCGCTGATTCCGGGGGCCACTGCTTGGATAGTGGTGGTGGTGCCCGTGCCCAGGCCCTGAAAGGCATTGATGATGCCCACCACGGTGCCAAACAGACCGATGAAAGGGGTCACGGCCCCAGTCGTGGCCAACCAATGGAGCGAGCGCTCCAGCACGGTCATTTCCGCCTGCGCCGCCTTGCGCAGGGACCGCTCCAGGCCGTTTAAGCTCTTCAAGGCGCCTACCGACCCGGCCCCCGCCTCTGCCGGGTTCGATCCCTCGCCAGCCCGCACCTGATGATTCAATTCTTCGTAGCCGCTCTTGAAAATTCCCACCAGCGGGGACACCGGGTAACGCTCACACTCCCGATAGATCACCGAGAGGCTGGACGCCTGTCGAAAATCCCGGTAAAAGGCGTACGATTCCCCATCGATCTGCCGGTAGAAACGGATCTTCTTGAAGATGATGGCCCACGAAAAAATGGAGAAGAAGACCAGCACTAGAAGGACCGCATGGCCGACGGGACCACTCTGGCTGATCAAGGCCCAGAAGCTCTGGAAGCTTCCTTGGAGGAGAACCCAGACTAAAACGCTCAAGCACGGCTCCTCGGACGCCCACCCCTCGTCCCTATCCGGTTTGATTGTAACTGAAAGGGCAGACAGAACAAAACACAGGATGGAGGCGGAAACGCCTCGGGCCCGGGGTCACCTGTCCGGCATATAATCCATTGACGGGCTGCGCGCCGCCCATTACATTTCGGGCGCGATGGTGGGGCGTCTCGGGTCAATCGCGCCCCTGTTTGTCCGCGGTTCGGGTGAGCCTATGCTCAAGTTTCTTTCCATCCAGAACTTTACGCTGATCGATCGGCTGGAGGTAGAGTTTCAGGAAGGTCTGAACCTGATCACCGGGGAGACCGGTTCCGGAAAATCCATCCTGGTGGGCGCGGTGGGATTGCTGCTGGGTTCGCGGGCCTCCCAGGAAATGGTGCGAGAGGGGTTCAAGTCGGCCCGCGTTCAGGGACTCTTTGTCCTGGATGCACACCATCCGGCCCGCCATCTTCTGACCCAAAAGGGCGTGCCCGTCGAAGGCAACGAGTTGATCGTGGCGCGGGAGATCACGCGTTCCGGCACCAACAAGGTTTTCATCAACCATCACCTGGTCACTCAGGGATTCCTCCAGGAAATGGGATCGCGACTGGCCGATATCCACGGGCAGCACGATCAGCAACTGCTGTTGCAACCGAGTGTGCACTTACAGTTTCTGGATGCCTTCGGCGCACGAGACGGACTGATGGGGAAAGTCGGTGAGGTTTACGGACGGCTCCGCCGTATCCGCACCCGCCTGGAACAGAGACAGGCCGGTGAGCAGGACCGCCTCCGCCGCCTGGACACTCTCGAGTTTCAGATCCAAGACATCGAAAAATTACAGCTGACGCCCGGTCTGGACCAGCAGCTCAAGACGGAACGGGAGCTGCTTCAAACCGCCGAGCAGCGCCATCGTTGGGCTCGGGAGGCCTATCACCTGCTGTACGAAGGCGAGCAGCCCTTGCTGGCCGCCTGGGAGCAGATCCAGGAGAATCTGCGCCAGCTGACGGCTCTTGACTCGCGCCTGGAACGGGCTTCTGGCCAGTGGACCGATTTGCGCTATCAAGTCGAAGAAACGGCCTACCAGCTGCGCGACTATGCCGAAGACATCGCCACCAATCCGGAACGGTTGGAGGCAGTGGAAGAACGCCTGGCGGAGATCCAGAAAGCCAGCCGCAAATACGGGCAGACGGTCGACGATATACTGGCCTATGAGGTGCGGCTCCGTGAGGAATGGGAGGAACTTTCCCAGGATGAAGACAGCGTCGGTGAACTGATGGGCCAGGAGCGGGAGCTGACCCAGCAATACCTGGATGTGGCGCAGAAGCTGTCCGATTGCCGTCGCAAAGACGCCCAGCGGCTGAGCCGTCAAGTGGAACAAGAGCTGGCGCAGCTGGGCATGTCCAGCGCCGTTTTTTCCATCCACCTGACGGCCCATCCGGAAGGTCCCGCGGAGCGCGGAATTGACGACTCCGAATTTCTCTTCAGCGCCAACCCCGGGGAGAGTCCGAAGGCCCTCTCCAAGGTGGCCTCCGGGGGGGAATTGTCCCGCGTGATCCTGGCTCTGAAGTCCATCCTGACCCTGGAGAGCTATTCCAAGACCCTCGTTTTCGACGAAATCGACGCCGACATCGGAGGCGGGATCGCCCACAGCTTGGGCGAAAAACTGATGGGCCTGGCCGATCACCACCAGGTCTTCTGCGTCACCCATCTCCCCCAGATCGCAGCCTTCGCCCGACGCCATTTCCAGGTCTGGAAAGAGGGTAGGGGACAGCGCACTGTGGTGCGGTTGCAAGCCCTGGATGAATCCGCCCGCGTCGAGGAACTGGCTCGCATGATGGCCGGAGAGGACGTGAGCCAGACCACCCGCCAGCATGCCCGAGAACTTCTGGAAAGAGGCGCCCAGCGGGTCTGAAACGCCCCCTGGGCAGGCGCCGCCCTCCCTGGCTGGCTGTTGTGGGTTCACGATTATCTTCGATACAATGGTCAGCGTGGCCCGCAGCTTCTTCATCGAGACCTTCGGTTGCCAGATGAACGAGCACGATTCGGAAAAGATCGCCGGATTGTTGGTTCATCGCGGCCTACGGCCGGTCCCACGCCCGGAGTTGGCCGACCTGTTCCTGCTCAATACCTGCAGCGTGCGAGAAAAAGCCGCCCAGAAGGTCTACAGCCGCCTGGGGGAATTGAAGGCCCGCAAACAGTCGGATCCGGACTTTATCATCGGGGTGGTGGGATGTGTGGCTCAGCAGGAGGGTGAAGATATGGTGAAGAGGGTGCCCTTCGTTGACCTGGTGGTGGGGACCCACATGTACTACTCCCTAGGAGATCTCCTGGAGGAGGTGCAAGGACGAAGTCTGGCCGAACCCGCCCAAAGGGTGAAGACCGGCTGGCTGCCCAACGCCGCCCCCATCGAGTTCGCGACACCCCGGCGCCGTTCCGATTTTCGGGCCAACATCACCATCATGGAAGGCTGCAACAAGCGGTGCAGCTTCTGCATCGTCCCGTTTACCCGGGGGCGAGAGCGCAACCGGCCCGCCCGAGCCATCCTCGAAGAGGCCCGCCAGGCCATCCAGGAGGGCTTTGTGGAGGTGCTGCTGCTGGGACAGACCGTCAACAGCTATCGTGATCCCACCCGGTGCGGGTACAAGTTCGCTCAGCTGCTGGCCGAACTGGCTGAAATCGAAGGTCTGCGCCGGCTCCGTTTCACCTCGCCTCACCCGCGTGAATTTGACGACGAGACCATCCGAGTGGTGGGACACAAGGCAATCATCTGCAACCAGATTCACCTGCCGCTGCAGGCAGGATCGACCCGCGTGCTCCGCAAGATGCGCCGCCAATACACCCGGGAAGGATTCCTGGAAATTGTAGAAAAATTCCGCAACTGCGGACGGTCCATCCGGTTTTCCACCGACATCATCGTCGGTTTCCCAGGAGAGACCGAGCAGGATTTTCAGCAGACCCTCAGCCTGGTCGAAACCGTGCAGTTCGAGTCTATGTTCTCCTTCAAATACTCCGCCCGGCCTCATACCGAATCGGCCGGCTGGCCGGAGGAGGTCCCGGAGGCGGAGAAAACGGCTCGCCTGATGACCTTGCAGAGACGCCAGCGGGAGATTCAACTGGATCTGCACCGGCAACACTATCTGGGAAGGGTCTTCGAGGTGCTGGTGGAGGGTCCGGCCCGAGATGGCATCCGTTCCTGCGGGCGCACGGCTAGTAACAAGATCGTTAATTTTGCGGGGAAGGCGGAGCCCGGGGATTTCGTCCAGGTGCTGATCACCCAGGTCGGCCCTCACAGCCTGGTCGGTGAGAGCGTCCCCGAAACGCCGCATTGAGGAAAAAAACCATGGAGCGGGAATTCAAGATCAAGGGGTTGATGATGGATCCCATCACCAACTCTCCCATCGTTATCCTCCAGGACGCCAACAAGAACACTCTTTTGCCCATCTGGGTAGGGATCTTCGAGGCCAACGCCATCGCCCTGCAGGTCGAACGCGTCGACACGCCCCGGCCCATGACCCACGATCTGCTGAAGAACGTGCTCCTGCAGCTCGATGCGGAAGTGGAGAAGATCGTGGTCACCAAGTTGAAGGACAACACCTTCTACGCACTGATTCATCTGCAGATGGACGGAGATATCGTGACCATCGACAGCCGTCCCAGTGACGCCATCGCCCTGGCCCTTCGCACCGATTCTCCCATCTTCGTTACCGACGAGGTCATCAACAGCAGTCGCAACCTGACGCTGGACAAGGAGAACCTCGACCCGGAAGACGTCAAGAAGTGGCTGGAGAACCTCAATCCCGAGGATTTGGGCAAATATAAGATGTGAGCTGATTGGATCTAACGGACTACCGATACAGCGTTTCCCCCTCAATTCTCAGAACCTGAAATAACCTCGGCGACGGTGTCCGGAGTGGAGGGGTGCAGGCGTGAGCTTAACGTCGCATAAGAAATATTATGTTAAGTTACAGCTTGGGACTCGCCCCGGTATGCTGGCACCACGCCCAACCAGCCTTCCTTTCCCCACCCCCGTCAGGAACGTCGAAGTCGGCACCGCAGCCACGCGGGCCTGGCAAGTCCAACCGGGAGCAAGGAACGCTCCCTCGACCTTATTTTCCAGGAGGCGCCAACTGGATCGCCTCAACCTGGGATTGAAAGCCCACCCGGTTGTGGGTGCCATCGCAAAACGGCTTGTTTTCCGATGCACCGCAACGACACAGAGAAATCACCTTGCGCCCGCCCAGATCAAAGGGCTTTCCATCGGCATCCTGGAGTTCGAAGTTCCCCGAGATCCGATAAGGCCCGTGGTTTCTACACAGAATTTCAACCTTGGCCATTTCAACTGACTCCTTTGGGAAAGAACGGTTCGAAAGGTCGAAAAGGGAGAGGCCAACCGAGGTTGGACCGCCCGTCTTGGCAATTGCTTTCAATCAATACAGAAGGCCTTACCAAACCAGAGGATCGCTCAAGGCGTTTCAGAGGAGTCCGTGTCGTCCTTTTCGGCCACCGCCTGCTCCAGCTTGCCCAGGTTCTCCTTGAATTCGTTGAAACGGTCCACCTGGACGGATATTCCCTTCTTGGTGGGTTTCCACTCGCCCTCGTCGTCTTCGTAGTAGATGCGAAGATCGAAGTACTGTCGGCCCCGGTACTCGTTTAAACGAAACACAATCTTTTCGTTCCAGCCCTTCTCCATTTCGGCGATGATCTCGTCCATAGCTACTCTCTGCTCACTCTTTTCGTCGAGGACACCCCGCATACTTCCCTGCCCCCTGGATGGACAATCGGCCTGCTATGGTATATGACATATTCGGCAAAAACAACGAGGAATGGCCATGGGGAAGGATTGTTCCCCGGAACGCATCCAGGATTTCATTCGAGCCTACAAAACAGAGACTCTGGCCGCCCTCGAGCAGGTCGGCGAGGAGTCCGTGGGACGGGTGATCACGATGCTGGCCGAGTGCAGGGACGCAGGCCAGCAAATCTTCATTTGCGGCAATGGCGGCAGCGCAACCACCGCCTCTCACTTCGCCAGCGAACTGGGAAAGGGCAGTTCTGCTCCCAACGGCAAACGCTTTCGGGTGCTTGCCCTGACGGACAACGTGGCTTGGATGACCGCTCTCGCCAACGACCTGGATTATGCCCAGGTTTTTGTCGAACAGCTCAAAAACTACGCCCAGTCGGGAGATCTGCTCATCGCCTTGAGCAGCAGCGGGGATTCGTCCAACGTCATCCAAGCGGTCCGCTGGGCCAACCAGAGGGGCCTGCACACGATCGGGATGACGGGCGTTCCGGGCGGACAGCTGGCCCGCCTGGCCCGCCACCCGATCCAGGTAGCCTCCTCTCATACGGGCCACATCGAAGATGGCCATTTCCTGATTCAACACCTGGCCGGGTACTACTTCATGCAGGGGGGAGGAGGAGATTGAGATGAGTCGAGTCGGCTATCTGATGGGCCTGTTGGTGGTTCTGCTTTCCCAGCCGGCGGCTGGTTCCACCGCGGGCACGGAGCACTCCGGGCCGAGGCTGCTCCTGCTTCTCGCCGTCGACCAGGCGCGCTACGAGTATCTAGAGCGCTTCTGTCCCGTCTTGACTGGCGGTTTGAAGAGATTGGTGATCGAAGGCGTCGTGTTCAGCAACGCCCACCAGAATCACGCCTTCACCACCACTGGGCCCGGACATGCCTCCCTGGTGACCGGCATGTATCCCGCCCACTCCGGGATCGTCAACAACAGCTGGTATGACCGCATCCACAAGAAACCCGTGTATAGTGTGGAAGATCCGACGGCGCCTCTGGTGACCCCTTTCCAGGATGCGCTTCCATGGGCGGACCCTTCGCCATCTGGGGCGGGCCGATCGCCGCGCAATCTGCTGGTCACCTCGTTGGGCGATTGGATCCGGGCCGACTCTCCCGCCTCCAAGGTTTTTTCGGCCGGCCGAAAGGATCGGGCCGCCATCCTAATGGGAGGGGCAAAGGCCGACGCGGCTTACTGGTACGACCGGGACACGGGCTCCTTCGTGACCAGCCAGTACTATCGGTCTTCCCTGCCCGAATGGGTGCTCGATTTTCACCGCCGCCGCATCCCCGAGTCTTGGTTTGGCAAGGCCTGGGAGCCGCTTCCAGTTTCCGCCCAACTGCGTCAAAAGATGCAGATCGACGAGGTCGACGGTGGAGCCTTCCATACTCGTTTTCCCCGACCGCTGGGGGGACTGTCGCTACACCCGGACGCGCGCTTTTACAGCGCCTTCGGCTCTTCTCCCATGATGGAAGACTACCTGGTGGAGTTCGCCAAGGCGCTGATCGAAAGCGAGGGGCTGGGGAGAGATGAGACCCTGGACCTGCTGACCCTCTCCTTCGCGGCCCTGGATTCTGTGGGACACGGCTACGGACCCAACAGCCCCGAGGTACTGGACGCGGTGCAGCGCCTGGACCGCTCCCTGGGCACGCTTTTCCAGTACCTGGACGAAAACGTGGGCAGAGACCGTTTCTGGGTGGCCCTGAGCGCCGATCACGGCGTGATGCCCTTGCCCGAGTATCTGCAGCAGGTCAAGAATCGACCCGGTAGCCGCCTGGGAGTCGAAGACATCACCTGCTTTCAACAGGCCGGACTCGCCCTTTCCAGGAAGTTTCGCGGCTTCGATTGGTGGCTGTCCGGCGCTATTTCATCGCTTTATTTCGACTACCAAGCCATCGCTCAAGCCGACCTCCGGCGCCGGGAGGTGGAAGCGGAGTTGACCGCCCGGCTGGAGGCCTGTCCGAACGTCGAGAAGGTCTGGTCTCACACCCAACTGGAAGCGGCGGCCTTCACCAACGAGCCGTACTCCCGATTGTTCTTGAATAGTTTTCATCCCGATCGAAGTCCGGACCTGCTGGTGCAGTTCAAGGAATTCCACCTGGCCTCGGGAGGGCGAGGAACCTCTCATGGATCGCCCTATGCCTACGACACCCAGGTGCCCATCCTTTTCTGGTCGACCGACTTTCCCGCCGCCAAGATCGCGCAACGGATGAACACGGTCGATCTGGCACCCACCCTGGCGAGCCTACTGAAGGTGACGACTCCCCAGGCTCTGGACGGCTCGGACCTGAGCCACCTCGTCCGGGGTGCCTCGAAGAGCGAACGATGGGACTGCTCCCAGCCATGACTGATGGCAGAGCTTGGTCCCGTAGCGGACCGACCAAGGGATGGTAAGGGCTACGATTACTTGCCGGGTCATGGGGAGGCGTTGCGCCTGGTTGAGAGGAAAAGGGACCTGTGCTATGTTCGCCGCCGTTCGGGCCGATCAGCCAGCGCTTGGAGGAGTTCCGTGCGGCTGGCCCGGAAGCCGCCCAATCGGCGGACAGAGGCATCGAAGCGTGGCGAAAACAGCAGATCAGAAACGTAAGGGACAGCTGCTTGCCCTGCTGGTAGAAAACCGATCCGGCGTGCTGTCTCGCGTGGTGGGTCTCTTCAGCCAGAGGGGATACAACATCGAAACCCTCAACGTGGCCCCCACCCAGGATCCCACCCTGTCCCGGATCACCCTCACGACCAGCACGGACAAGCAAGGCACCGAGCAGGTCGTGAAACAGCTCAACAAGCTGGTGGACGTGGTCAAAGTGATCCGTTACGACCCATCCATCCACGTGGCCCGGGAAATGGCGCTGGTTCAGGTTCGGGTCACGGTTTCCAACCGGGCGGAAATCCTGTCCCTGTGCAAGGTGTTTCGGGCTCGGGTGGTCGATGCCCGGCCCCGCAGTTACATCTTCGAGGTCACGGGTCACTCCGAGAAAGTCGACGCCTTCATCCAGAACGTCCAGAATTACGGAATTCAGGAAGTATACCGGACGGGCGGCCTGGCGCTGCCTCGCTCCGCTGGCAAGAAGAAAGCGGCCCACCCGAACGACCGCCCCGAGGGGTCCTGAGCGTCTCCCAGCAGGCCGCCGCCGACCGGGATTCAGCCGCCCACCTTTACCATTTTCAGCTTTCGGCGCACTTGTTCCGACAATTTGTGCACGCGGTTCAAGTGGGTGAGCACGTTCTCTCCCCGAAGTTCGCTCACTTGCACCGTATGGCTGGGAACGAAGAAATAATCGTTGATTTGGCGCTCAGCTTTGTTGATTTCCTCCCCAATCCAGTCGATCTCTCGCTGGAATCCATTCTCGGCAGATTCGGGGGTGAAAGAAACTCTGAAACGCCTCTTCAATTTCAGGGGACTCAGGACGAGGGAGAGTTTCTTGCGCAGGCTTTTGGCTTCCTTTGAGAGCTGTTTTAGCGAATCCTCCAAGCGGCCGCGAGCCTCCTTCCGCTGGGGGCGAGACGGCTCGCTCAGGGAGTGATCGCGAGCCAGCAAGACCTCCACGTAAAGCGAGTTCACACTGTCCAAGGAGCCTTCCAGATCTTCCAGGAAATTGTCGATCTGGCGGTCTATGAATTGTTCCCGAAAGTGGCGGGAACGGCTCAATCCTTCCCCCACTCCCATGCGACGGAACTGCTCCAGGAAGTAACGCCGAAGCACCTGGTTGTGCCGACCGGCCGACGCCTTATTCTGAGGGTAGGCCGGGGTTACCAGGCCAACCAGACACAGATAAAAGAAGCCAGCAACAAACGATAGACGGCAAAAGGCAGGTAGCTTCCCGCTTTGAGAAACCTCAGCAACATGCCGATGCATAAAAAACCACTAATTAATGACGCTATCATACCGGCTGTCAGAGTCCCAGGGTCGTTCCAGCTCGGTAGTCCGGCCACGAACAGCAGCCGGGCCCGCCAGAGGGCGGCCGCCGTGATAACCGGAACGGTCAGAAGGAACGCAAAGCGAGCAGCCTCGCCCCGGCTGAAACCGAGCAACAGCCCCGCTGTGATGGTGATGCCGGAGCGACTCACTCCCGGCACCAGAGCCAAGGCTTGCGCCGCTCCAATCAGAAGAGCATCACGCCGGCCAAGCCCCGACAGATTCCGGACGCGCCGGCCCCTCCGGTCGGCCCACACCAGAAGCAGACCAAATCCCGCCAGCGTGACAGCGATCACGCCCGGTCGCCGCAGGGTATGCTCGATCACCCCCTCGAAAAGAGCTCCTGCGAGGAGCGCCGGCAGGGTGCCCCAAAAAAGCGCCGCCGCCAGTCGAAAGTCGGAGGTCTCCTTCTTGGATGCAAACAGCAATCGAACGAGCTGTATGGCGAGGTTCTTCCATTCCTTGCGAAAATAGATGAGAACTGCCCCCAACGTTCCGACGTGCAGCATCAAGTCAAAGGTGAGACCGGCCGGATTCTCCCGCATCCACAAAGCGAATAGCACGAGGTGCGCCGAACTGCTGATGGGCAAAAATTCAGTGGCACCTTGAACGATGCCCAAAAAAACGGCCTCCCACATGGAGACCATCTTCGGGTCGGAGCACCCGCCGCGTCAAGAGGGAGTCAAAAGAGCCCTTGGCCGGGCCCGGCGGGATCGAAAAGGGACCAAAACGGGCCTGCAGGTAGCACCGGAACCGTCGGTCAGGCGTGCTATACTCAGACCTCCAGCGGTCCCATGACTGAACCACAACCGCAGCGAGAACAAGTCCTGGTTTTGGACTTCGGCTCCCAATACACACAATTGATCGCTCGCCGGGTGCGCGAGGCCAAGGTTTATTGCGAAATCGTGCCTTTCAACACCCCCTGGGAGGAGATCCAAGCGCGCCCTCCCAAGGGTATTATCCTCTCCGGTGGCCCCGCTTCCGTAACGCTTCCTGACTCCCCTCACCCGGATCCTCGCGTCTATGATTTCCCCGGCCCGCTGCTGGGAATCTGCTATGGCATGCAGCTCTTAGCCCACCGTTTCGGGGAGCGAGTTCAAGCCGCCCAGCGCCGCGAGTTCGGACGGGCTCGCTTGCGGCGCGT
Organism: Acidobacteriota bacterium; assembly: GCA_965205565.1. GTDB lineage: Bacteria > Acidobacteriota > UBA6911 > RPQK01 > CBDBID01 > CBDBID01. Next base: position 28,539 of record CBDBID010000027.1, on the reverse strand, counting down.
CAACTCCAGTCTCCTCTTTGAAGGCCTTCCCCAGCAGATGGAAGTGTGGATGAGCCACGGCGATCAGATCCAGAAGGCACCGCCCCGGTTCTCGGTGACCGCTACCACGGACAGTACCATTGCGGCCATCGAGGACAAACAACGCCACCGCTACGGGCTGCAGTTCCACCCGGAAGTGATCCACACCCCTCGAGGACGAGAAATTCTAGAGAACTTTCTGTTCCGGGTATGCCGGTGCGCCCCCAGCTGGACGGCCGGTTCCTTCGTGACCGAGGCGGTCGCCGCCGTGAAGGCGCAGATCGGTGAAGGAGGAGGGGTGTGCGGGCTGTCCGGAGGGATCGACTCGACAGTCGCCGCGCTGCTGGCGCATCGAGCCATCGGCCAGCGTCTCACCTGTATTTTCGTCGACAACGGATTGCTGCGCAAAAACGAATACGAAGAGGTGATGGATCGGTGTCGATCCCAACTGCACCTGGGGGTGGTGGGCGTGCGAGCGGCGGAACGCTTCCTGGAGCGGTTGCGCGGCGTGCGGGAGCCGGAACGGAAGCGACAGATCATTGGCGAGGAGTTCATCCGAGTCTTTGAAGAAACCGCTCGCGGCTTGGGAGAAGTTCAGTTTCTGGTTCAGGGAACTCTGTATCCGGATGTGATCGAATCGGTCTCGGTGCGAGGACCTTCAGCGGTCATCAAGAGTCACCACAATGTGGGTGGACTGCCCGAACGCATGCAGCTGTCTCTGGTTGAACCCTTGCGCCATCTGTTCAAGGACGAGGTCCGCGAGGTCGGCCGGGAGTTGGGACTGAGCGAGGAATTCATTCAGCGCCAACCTTTCCCGGGGCCCGGCCTGGCGGTTCGCATCCTGGGCCGGGTGACACCCGATCGGCTGACCATCTTGCGCGAAGCGGACCGCATCGTACAGGAGGAGATTCAAACCACCGAGCTTCGAGCGCAAATCTGGCAATCCTTCGCTGTACTCCTGCCCATTCGGAGCGTAGGCGTCATGGGGGATCAGCGCACCTATGAAAACGTCATCGCCGTGCGCGCCGTCGCCAGCCTGGATGGGATGACAGCCGACTGGGTGCCGCTGCCACACTCCGTCCTGGGCCGTATTTCCAACCGGATCGTCAATGAAGTGTCCGGGGTGAACCGCGTCGTTTATGACATCAGCTCCAAACCACCTAGCACGATCGAGTGGGAGTGAGGTGAGAGCCGAATCGGTCCCGCCCCGCCCCTCGAATTCAGGAAAGGAGAGAGCCCAGTTTGGCGAAGCCGCAAAGTAATTTCGTTCACCTGCACCTGCACACCCATTTCAGCCTGCTCGACGGTGCCAACCGGATCGAGGCTGTGGCCGAGAGGGCGGCCTCGCTGGGGATGCCGGCCCTAGCCCTCACCGATCACGGAAATCTTTTCGGAGCCGTGCAATTTCACGACACCGTCTCCCGCTACGGCCTGAAACCGATCATCGGTTGCGAGGTCTACGTGGCGCGCGAGGGGCGCACCTCCCGCAGCGGGCGCTCGGATCGCAGCAATCATCTGGTCCTGCTGGCCAAGGACGAGGAGGGATACCGAAACCTAGCCCGCCTCGTCTCGGCCGGTTTTCTGGAGGGTTTCTATTACCGGCCCCGCATCGACCTGGAACTCTTGCAGCAACACTCCCGGGGTTTGATCGGCCTCTCGGCCTGCCTGAAGGGAATCGTGGCCTGGAATCTGGTGCAAGATCGATACCAGGAGGCGCGACGCCAAGCCGGAACTCTGGCCGAAATCTTCGGCCCGGGCAACTTCTATCTCGAGGTCCAGGATCACGGTATTGCGGAACAGAAACGCGTCAATCCGGAGGTGACCAAGCTGGCTCGCCAGCTGAATCTCCCGCTTGTAGCCACCAATGACTGCCACTATCTCTCCCGCGACGACTCCTTCGCCCACGACGTGTTGATGTGCGTCCAGACTGGAAAGACGGTCAACGACACCAACCGGCTGCGGTACCAGACCGACCAGTTCTATTTCAAGAGCGAAGAGGAAATGGCAGCCGTCTTCGGAGATCTCCCCGAAGCCCTGTCCAACACCCTGGAGATCGCCGAAAAGTGCTCGTTTCAACTTTCCGCGCCCACCAACGTTTTTCCCAAATTTGACGTTCCCGAGGGTCTAGATCTGGCGAGTCACTTCGAACAGGTGGTGCGGGAGGGCTTCGAGGAGCGGCTGCTTCATCTGAAACGGCAGCAGGCGCAGGGGCAGCTTCGCAATGGGTTGGACCAGTACCGGCAACGGCTGGAACGCGAGATCGAGATAATCAAGCAGATGAATTTCCCCGGCTACTTCCTGATCGTGTGGGACTTCATCCGCTTCGCCCGCCAGCAAAAGATCCCGGTCGGACCCGGTCGCGGCTCGGCGGCCGGCTCGCTGGTCTCGTATGCACTGCGCATCACTGACATCGATCCACTCCAGTACGATCTCTTCTTCGAACGCTTCCTGAACCCGGAACGCGTGACCCCACCCGACATCGACATCGACTTTTGCATGCTGCGGCGCAACGAAGTCATCGACTACGTGACCCAGAAGTATGGTCGCCAAAATGTCAGCCAGATCATCACCTTCGGAACCATGGCGGCTCGCGGTGCCATACGCGACGTGGGACGCGCCCTAGACGTGCCGTACGCCGAGGTGGACCGGCTGGCTCGACTGGTCCCTCAGGAGCCGGGAGCCACCCTGGAGAAAGCCCTGGATGGGGTCAAGGATCTGAAGAAAATGGCTGCGGATTCCCGCTATCAGCAGCTGGTGGCGGTGGCCCGACGCCTGGAGGGATTGGCTCGCCACGCCTCCACCCATGCCGCTGGAGTCGTCATTTCACCGCGGCCCCTGCTGGAACTGATTCCACTCTACAAGACCAATAAGGACGAAATCACGACCCAGTATCCGATGGCGGACCTGGAACGGTTGGGTCTGCTGAAGATGGATTTTCTGGCGCTGGCCACGCTGACCATCCTGGATCAGGCCGTGTCCCAGATTCGAGAACAACTCGGAGACACCGTCCGGCTTGCCGATCTAGATCTGAACGACCCCAAGGTCTTCAGACTCTTCTGCGAAGGCCGCACCAGCGGGATTTTCCAGTTCGAGTCAGCCGGCATGCGGGACATCCTGCGCAAGCTGCAACCCAACCGCTTCCGAGACCTTATCGCCTTGAATGCCCTGTACCGCCCGGGACCGATCCAGGGCGGTATGATCGATGAATTCATCGCCCGGCGCCACGGCCAGGTCCAGGTCGACTATCTGGTGCCCGAACTGGAACAGATCCTGAAGGAGACCTATGGCGTCATCGTCTACCAGGAACAGGTGATTCAGATTGCCAGCGAGTTAGCCGGATTCTCGCTGGGTGAGGCTGACCTGCTGCGTCGAGCCATGGGCAAGAAGAAAAAGAGGGCCATGCAGGCGCAGTGTAAGAAGTTTCTCTCCGGCTGCAAGAGCCGGGGAGTGGATGCGGCCAAGGCGCGCCGCATCTTCAAATTGATGGAACAGTTTGCCGGCTACGGATTCAACAAGAGCCACTCCACCGCCTACGCGCTGCTGGCCTACCAGACCGCCTACCTCAAGGCCCGTTACCCGGTGCAGTTCATGGCCGCGCTGCTGACCAACGAAATGTCCAATTCGGACAAGATCGTCAAACATTTCGTGGAGTGCAAGGAAATGGGCATCCGCATCCTTCCCCCCGATATCAACGCCAGCCATCTCCATTTCGTGGCCTCCGGTTCGAACATCAAATTCGGCCTGGCGGCCATTCGTAATGTGGGAGAGAGCGCCATCCGCTCTATCCTCGACTGTCGCCAGGAGGTGGGTCCGTTCTCCAGCTTCCACCAGTTTTGCGAAAGCGTGGACCTGAGGGCCGTAAACAAACGGGTGCTGGAGGCCCTGATCAAGTCCGGATGCTTCGATTCCTTGGGGTATCACCGGAAATCTCTGGCCGAAGATCTGGACGACGCTCTGGAAAGAGCCCAGCGGGCCCAGCGGGATCGCATGGTCGGCCAGGGAGCGCTTTTCGGGGACGAACTGGCCGCTCTCGATTCCCAGGGGAAAGATGTCAGAGACGAGGGTGAGTGGGAGGAACGGCTCAAATGGCGCTATGAGAAGGAGGCCCTCGGATACTATGTCACCGGTCATCCCCTGCAAGATTACGAACAGGAGCTGGCCCGGTTCACCCAGCAAACCGCCAGCCAGATCGGCGAGGACACCTCGGGAAAAGAAGTGGCCGTCGGGGGTGTCATCTCCAGTCTCCGATTGCTGCGCACGCGCAAAGGCGACACCATGGCCACCTTTCAGCTGGAGGATCTCACCGGAAGCGTGGAAGTTCTCCTGTGGCCCAAAGACTACCAGCGCTACCAATCCCTGCTGGACGGGGATTCCCCCGTTCTGGTGCGGGGTCGTTGCGAGGTGGACGGCAAGGGACTGACCCGATTGCTGTGCTCCGAGATCGTGCCCTTTGAGCGGCTCTGGAGCGAAGAAGTGAGCCGGGCCGCCATCCACGTCGCCGTCTCCGGGATCGATCCCCGAAAAATCGACCGGCTCAAACAGCTCCTGAGCCGTTTTCCCGGCTCCTGCCAGCTGGAGTTCGTGCTCTTCGATTCCCATCAGTACCAGATCCGATTGATCCCCAACCAGGAAGTGGCCATCAACCCCATCCCCTCCTTCGTCCAGGAAGTGGAAAACCTCTTTGGCGAAAATTCCCTCACGCTGTATACTTGAGACCGGCTGGACGTCCGGTCAGCTGGGGAGACGGGAAAGGACAGCAGGGGTGACGGCCAAAGAGCTCGTTGAAGAACTCAACTCGCTCAAGCTGCAGGTAGAGACGCTTCCCAGCGAGGCCTCTTCCGAAGTGGCCGTCCTCGAAGAGCGCATCGCCCAGCTGGAAGACCAGCTGGGTGGCGCCGCCAGCGCCTGGGACGAGGTCCAACTCTCCCGCCATCAGGAGCGGCCCTACTTCCTGGATTACGTACCCCATCTGTTCGACTCATTCCGGCAGGTCCACGGCGACCGGAAATACGCCGACGATCCCGCAATGGTGGGTGGCTTTGCCCTCTTGGACGATCAACCCGTGATGGTCATCGGCCAGCAGAAAGGACGCGACACCAAGGAACGCCTCTTCCGCAACTACGGCATGGCCAAACCCGAGGGGTATCGAAAGGCTCTGCGGCTCATGCTGCTGGCCGAAAAGTTCCAGCGGCCGGTTCTCAGCTTCATCGATACGCCCGGCGCCTATCCGGGCATCGGAGCCGAGGAGCGAGGACAGGCGGAAGCCATCGCCCTGAACCTGCGCACCATGGCCGCTTTGACCGTTCCCGTGATCGCCACCGTCCTGGGAGAGGGCGGCAGCGGCGGAGCCCTGGGAATCGGAGTCGGCGATCGGGTGCTGATGCTGGAGCATTCCATCTACTCGGTGATTTCCCCGGAAAGCTGCTCGGCCATCCTGTGGAAGGATCAGGAACACGTGCAGGAAGCGGCCGAAACGCTGAGACTGACAGCAGGCCACCTGTTCGAATTCGGCATCATCGACGAGATCGTCCCGGAACCCAGGGGAGGGGCCCACCGCAACCGGGAGCAAGCGGCTTCTCTGCTACTTCAGAGTTTGCGCCCACACCTCCGCGAGGTCCAGGAGCTGGATCCCCGCAAGAGAGTCGATCTGCGTTTCCAGAAGTTCCGGCGTCTGGGAGAGTATCTCGAATAGAGCGAGTACCGATTCGCGAGGCGCCCAAATTCGTGGTAGACGTGATGCTGGGTATTCTGGCCAAGTGGCTGCGCATCCTGGGCTACGACACCCTTTACGACAACCACATCCAAGACCACCAGATTATCCGGCTCTGCGCCCAGCAACAGCGCATCGCCCTCACGCGTGACACCCGATTGGTGCAAAGGCGGCGGCTGCGCCGCTCTCTGCTGATCGGCAGCACCCAACTGCCGTTTCAGATCCGCGAGGCGCTGACCGCCTTGGGAGAAAGGGTCCAACCAGAGAACATCCTGACTCGCTTCCTGGAGTGCAACGCGTTTCTCCAGCGAGTCAAGAAAGAAGATCTGCCGGGCCTTGTCCCGCCCTACGTCTATCGAACCCAAAACACCTTCAAGCGTTGTCCCCACTGCGGAAAGATCTACTGGGGCGGTACTCATCGAGCCCAGATCTACCGGCGTCTAAAGCGCTGGTCGAGCACCTGGAAACCATCCCCGCCCACCGCTTGAAGCCGCAAGGTCCAGCCGACACCGGCCGCTTACGCGAATATCCCCCCCCCATTCCTTGGACCTCGACTTCGTTCTCCATATAATAGTGGAATTTTGGCCAACGCCATGAGTGTGAAGTCGGTCGGTGGAACTCACGACATCCTGCCCGGCGCGGTGGAACGGTGGCAGGGGATCGAAGTTGCGGCTCGGCGCCGCTTCGAACTGTACGGGTTCGCGGAAATCCGAACCCCGGCCTTCGAGGAGACCGAACTGTTCGCCCGCAGTATCGGTCAGGAAACGGACATCGTCCAGAAGCAGATGTACACCTTTGCCCAGAGCAAGGGCAAGAGCATCACCTTGCGACCGGAGGGCACGGCCTCCGTGCTGCGCGCCTACATCCAGCACGCCCTGTACCGCGACGGCGGACTGCACAAGCTCTACTACATCGGACCCATGTTCCGGCACGAAAGGCCCCAGAAAGGGCGTTACCGCCAGTTTCACCAGATCGGGGCCGAAGTCCTGGGCTCGGACCATCCGGCGGTCGAGGCGGAGGTCATCGAAATGCTCCACGGCTTGCTGGCAGAATTGGGGCTGACCGACCACCAGCTGATCGTCAATTCGGTGGGCTGCCAGCAGTGTCGCCCTGCCTACATCGATCATCTGCGGAGCCAGCTTCGGAAGCTCTCCGGAAGGCTTTGCCCGGAGTGCCAGCGCCGGTCCGAGACCAATCCCCTGCGGGTTCTGGACTGCAAGAACTGCTCCTGCCAGCCCCTCATCGAAGGATTGCCGTCCCTGTTGGATCACGTATGTACCGATTGCCGGCAACATTTCGACCAGTTTCAAAAATACCTCGACCTACAGGCCATCCCTCATCAGATTTCCCCCCGTCTGGTTCGCGGTCTGGACTACTACGTACGCACCACCTTTGAAATGATCAGCGAGGGACTCGGTGCCGGACAGAACGCTCTGGTGGGAGGGGGCCGCTACGACGGGCTTTCGGAAATGCTGGGAGGGCCGCCCACCCAGGGCTTCGGTTTCGCCATGGGGCTGGAGCGCCTGGTACTGCTACTGGGCGCACTGGAAAAGACGGCTGAGCCCCCAGCACCGGACTTGTTTCTGGTCTACCTGGATGATCGCTCTTTCGACTACGTCTTCCAGCTGGCCCGGCGGCTGCGCCAGCGCGGCATCTTCGCTTATCTGGAGTACCAGAGGCGCAGCCTGCGGGCCCAAATGAGACGGGCCAACCGTATGAACTCCCGCTACGTCTGCGTGGTGGGAGAAGAGGAGATGAGCGGCGGAAAACTCGGCATCAAGCGAATGGCGGATGGACACCAAGCGGAAGTACTGGCCGAGGACCTGGAGGCTTGGATGAAAGGGGACCCCAGCGTGGGAACGAAAAAGGCGGCCCCGAAGTAGGTGAAAAGGCCGTGCCGGAGTGCTTTCCAGTTAAAGAGCACCTCCCATCAAAAGACGCCGCGGGAGAACGGCTCATACAGAAAGGGAGATCCGATTTGCTGAGGACTTGTTACTGTGGTGAGGTCGGTCCCGATCGAGTCGGCCAGGAGGTCACGGTGGCTGGCTGGCTGGACCGGCGACGAGATTTGGGGAATCTCACCTTTCTGGATTTGCGAGACCGGGAAGGCGTGGTGCAGGTGGTGGCCAGTCCTGAGCATCCGGAAACCCTGCGCCGGGCCAAACAGGCTCGCCCCGAGTCTGTGCTAGCGGTGACGGGAACCGTCTTGGAGCGCTCCGAAAACACCGTCAATCGTGCCATTCCTACCGGAAACTGGGAGATTCGAGCCGAGCGGCTGGAGATTCTCAACACCTCCAAAACCCCTCCCTTTCCCCTGCACGACGAGGGTTTGACCTCCGAGGAGACGCGACTGCGCTACCGCTACCTGGATTTGCGCCGTCCGCGTTTGCAAGCCAACCTGCGCTTGCGCCACCGCGTTGCACTGGAGATTCGAAAGTTTCTGGACGAAGAGGGTTTTCTGGAAATCGAGACCCCCATTTTGACCAAGTCCACACCCGAGGGCGCTCGCGACTACCTGGTCCCCAGCCGCATCCACAGCGGTCACTTCTACGCCTTACCCCAATCGCCCCAGCTATTCAAACAGCTCTTGATGGTGGCTGGATTCGACAAGTATTTCCAGATCGTACGCTGTTTTCGTGACGAGGACCTGCGTTCGGACCGGCAGCCGGAATTCACGCAGGTCGACATCGAAATGTCGTTTCTGACAATGGACCAGCTCTTCGATCTCATCGAGTCCCTGCTGGAGCGCATCTTCGCCCTGGCGGGCATCTCCATCTCCCGTCCCTTCCCTCGCATGAACTACGACCGGGCTTTGTCTCTTTACGGGACGGATCGTCCGGACACTCGATTCGAGCTGCCCCTGAGCGACGTCAGCCCTTGTTTTCGTGATTCCGGCTTCCAGACCTTTCAAGGCATCCTGGAAGGCGGCGGAACGGTCCAGGGCATCTGTCTGCCTGAAGGAGCCATCTATTCCCGCAAGCAGGTGGATGATCTGGCCGCGCAAGTGCAAAGCTACGGGGCTGCCGGACTGGCCTGGTTGCGACGCACGGAGTCGGGTCTCAAAAGTTCCCTTCCCGCAGCCATCGCCTCGCACACCCTGGAGCAGGTCGCCCAGCAAGCGGGCTTGCAGACGGCCGACCTCTATCTCATGGTGGCGGGAGATCGGGCCACTGTTCAGCATTCGCTAGGGCAGCTGCGTACCCACCTGGCCCAGCGGGAGGGACTGATCTCCAGCGCACCTGCTTTTCTCTGGGTGCACGATTTCCCGCTGGTGCAATGGGACGAAACCCAGAAGCGATTCTCCCCCTGCCACCACCCCTTCACGGCACCGTGCCCCGAGGACGTCCAGTGGCTCGGGAAAGATCCGACTCGCATCAAGGCTCAGGCCTACGACCTGGTCCTCAACGGGTTGGAAATCGGCGGCGGATCGATTCGTATGCATCAGCCCGACTTGCAGGACCAGGTCTTTCAAGTTCTGGGCATCGGTCCCGAGGAGGCACAGGCCAAGTTCGGCTTCTTCCTGGAAGCCCTTCGCCACGGGGCTCCCCCCCACGGCGGGATCGCTCTGGGCCTGGATCGCATCGCTATGCTGCTGGCTGGCGAGAACTCCATCCGGGAGGTGATCGCTTTCCCCAAAACGGCGCGGGCCATTGATCTCATGTGCCAGGCCCCTTCCACGGTTACCGTCGAGCAACTACGAGAATTGCACATCCGGGTCGAGCAGGACGACTAGTACCTCGTTGCGGAAATACGAGTATATTTGTTGCGAGCGCGACGTGGTCCAGTCCGAGAAGCCGCAACAAAGAAATGGGCGGCGTCCCGCCGCAACCCCTTGGGCGGATGGGACTTGTGGGCGATCTGTTCGTCACTCGTCGTCGATGATGCTTCAGCATCGCCTCCTCCTCTTCCCTCGACCTCACCACACAAGCCCCATCCGCAAACATACTCGTATTTCCGCAACGAGGTACTAGCCAAGGACGGCCGGTCAGCCCGGCTAGCTATAATGGCACCGTGGCCAAAATTTACCGTTTGCCCGAAGTCCTGGCACGCCAGATCGCGGCCGGTGAGGTCATCGAGAGGCCCGCCTCGGTCGTCAAAGAGCTGGTGGAAAACTCCCTCGATGCCGACGCCCGACGCATCCACATCGAGGCCCTGCAGGGGGGCAAGCGTTCCATCACCGTGAGGGACGACGGGGCGGGCATGAGCCCCGAGGACGCCCGGCTCGCCTTCGAACACCACGCCACCAGCAAGATTCGCCGCTGGGAAGATCTCACTCAGATCCGATCCCTGGGCTTTCGCGGCGAAGCCCTCCCCTCCATCGCCTCCGTATCCCGCCTGCGCCTGCGCAGCGTCGAAAATGGAGCCGCCCCAGCCCAGCGGCCCTTGGGAACCGAAATCCATTACTCGGGGGGGAAGTATGGCTCGGAGCGCGAGATCACCTGGCCACAGGGCACGGAAGTGCAAGTTGAAGATCTCTTCTTCAACCTACCGGCGCGGCAGAAGTTTTTGAAAACCGCCACCACTGAAATCGGACATATCAGCCGCCAGCTCATGCACTGCTCCCTGGCCTACCCGGAGGTTGAGTTTCGGCTCAGGCATCAAAATCGACGGCTGCTGGATGCCCCTGCGGTTTCCGGCTTGGAGGAGCGGGTCTACCAGGTGCTGGGCGAGAGCTTTTTGCCCAACCTGGTCCCGGTTGAAAGCGAGCGGGGGGGCGTTCGCGTCCACGGGTTGGCCTCCCTGCCCCACGAGCAGCGCAACAATCCCATCCATCAATTCCTGTACGTGAACCGGCGGGTGGTGAAGGACCGGGTCTTGCTACACGCGGTGCGCCAAGCCTACCGGGACGTGATCCCACCCTCGGCCTATCCGGTGTTGCTGCTCTTCGTGCAGATCGATCCCCAGGAAGTCGACGTTAACGTCCACCCCGGCAAGATCGAAGTCCGATTTCACGATTCGCGTCGTGTTCACAGCGCCGTTTCCCACGCCATTGAGGAGGCCCTACTGCTACACAGGAGCCAGCCGACCCGGGTGGCTCACGACCTGTCCCTGGATCAACTGCAGGGCGAGATGCCACTTCCGGGCGGGCCGCAGCCCGCGCGCTCCGGGACCTGGCGAAGCTTTTCGGGCAACTCCACCGGCATGTTTGACATCGCCATGGCACGACAAGAGGCTCTCCGAACCTCCTCATTCTCCACCGATACGGCCCACATCGACGCCATTCCGGAAACTGACCAGTGCAGCCCCGTGCCGGTGGTGCTAGGTCAATTCGTGGAGAGCTTCATCGTGGCCGCCGATCGGGAGGGCGTCATGCTGGTGGATCAGCATGTGGCCCACGAGCGTATTCTCTATGATCGGGCGTTGCGCTCGCTGGAGCGGCCCTCTCCGGTTCCCTCCCAGCGGCTCCTTTCCCCTGAGATTCTGGAACTCAACGCGGGACAGCGGGCCGAGCTGGAGAAGATCCTCACCGAGTTGAACGGAAACGGCTTTGAAGTGGAGTGGTTCGGGGAGGGCAGCCTGGCCATCAAAGCCTTACCCGCGGAGGCCACTGACTGCGACGCTAGCTCTCTGGTCGAGGAGATCCTCTCGCCAGGCGATGGGGAAGTGGCCAGCAACGGAGATCCGGGAGCCCGGCGGCAGCGGCTGCGACAAAAGATCGCTATCAGCCTATCCTGCCAGCGGGCCATCAAGGTCAACACCCTGCTCTCTCCCCAGAAGATGCAGTGGCTCTTGGACGAACTCTTCGACTGTGCCAACCCCTACACCTGCCCCCACGGAAGACCCATCGTGCTGCGACTCAACATCGAGCAGATCCTGCGCGGCTTCAAGCGCATCCATTGAGATCGGGTGCCTCCCCTTCCTGACCCCTGGCCTTTGCCCCTGCCTAACTTTATGATTGGTACATATCAATGGGGCAGACCACTTCCCCTGATCTGGCCATCCCATTGCAGGAATGTCCCCACTCGGAAAAAGCCGAGGTGGTTGCCGGCAAAAGGGCATGGGCAAGGGCAAAGGCACCGGCATGGGGCGGGCTGGGGAAGACACGGCTCTTCGGAGCGCCAGAATCCAGACGGTAGAAGCCGTGTTTCAGACAGAAAAAATCCGGCGACGACCTACTTTCCCACACAGTTTCCCGTGCAGTATCATCGGCGCTGGAGGGCTTAACTGCTGTGTTCGGCATGGGAACAGGTGTGACCCCTCCGCTGGTATCGCCGGAAAATCGAGTGCCTTAGACTAGCGAGAAGGAGCCACCAGAAAATCAATCGACTCCTTCCGGTCTGTGCAACAAAGAATTCTAGGTCAAGCCTCACGACCGATTAGTACAGGTCAGCTTCATCCGTTACCGGACTTCCACCTCCTGCCTATCGACCTCGTCATCTCCGAGGGGTCTTCAGTCCCGATTACTCGGGAGGGAGATCTCATCTTGGGGACAGCTTCACGCTTAGATGCATTCAGCGTTTATCTCGACCGCACGTGACTACCCAGCGCTGCCCCTGGCGGAACAACTGGTACATCAGAGGTGCGTCCAACCCGGTCCTCTCGTACTAGGGTCAGCCCCCCTCAAATCTCCTGCGCCCACGACAGATAGGGACCGAACTGTCTCACGACGTTCTAAACCCAGCTCACGTACCGCTTTAATCGGCGAACAGCCGAACCCTTGGAACCTTCTTCAGCTCCAGGATGCGATGAGCCGACATCGAGGTGCCAAACCTTGGCGTCGATATGAACTCTTGGCCAAGATAAGCCTGTTATCCCCGGCGTACCTTTTATCCGTTGAGCGATGGCCCTTCCATGCGGAACCACCGGATCACTAAGGCCGACTTTCGTCTCTGCTCGACTTGTTGGTCTCGCAGTCAAGCGGGCTTATGCCTTTACACTCTTCGGCTGATTTCCAAACAGCCTGAGCCCACCTTTGCGCGCCTCCGTTACCTTTTAGGAGGCGACCGCCCCAGTCAAACTACCCGCCTAACCCTGTCCCTCGTCCCGCTTCAGGGAATCGAGGTGAGATGCTCAGTACAAGAAGGGTGGTATCTCACCAGCGGCTCCACCGAACCTGACGGTCCGGCTTCACAGCCTCCCACCTATCCTGCACATCCTGCACCGGACACCAAGGCTAAGGTGTAGTAAAGGTGCACGGGGTCTTTCCGTCTTGTCGCGGGCAACCGGCATCTTCACCGGTACTACAAGTTCGCTGAGTCTCTCGCTAAGACAGCGCCCAGATCGTTACGCCATTCGTGCAGGTCGGAACTTACCCGACAAGGAATTTCGCTACCTTAGGACCGTTATAGTTACGGCCGCCGTTCACTGGGGCTTCAGTTCAAAGCTTCGCTCCGAAGAGCTAACCTCTCCCTTTAACCTTCCAGCACCGGGCAGGCGTCAGACCCTATACGTCGTTTTGTTGACTTAGCAGAGTCCTGTGTTTTTAGTAAACAGTCGCCTGGGCCTAGTCTCTGCAACCTCCTTCGGCTTCACTCGCGAAGAGTTACACCTAATGGAGGCCCACCTTCTCCCAAAGTTACGGTGGCAATTTGCCGAGTTCCTGAGCGAGAGTTCTCTCACTCGCCTGAGGATTCTCTCCCCGTCTACCTGTGTCGGTTTGCGGTACGGTCACCTTCGTTCTGGCTAGAGGCTTTTCCAGGCAGTGCGGAATCAGCGGGTTTGTGTCCCTTGCGGGACTCCCCATCACGTCTCAGCATATAGCCCGGCGGATTTACCTACCGGACCTGCCTACGCGCTTGGACCGGGACTTCCAACACCCGGACCGCCTATCCCTCTGCGTCCCCTCATCGCTCATAACGAACTACGGTGGT
>CBDBID010000027.1:0-10000 GCA_965205565.1 Acidobacteriota bacterium | reverse complement strand
TCCCACAGATCCTCGCAGATCAGGACCCCGATCGAGACGAGGCCCTCCGCGGTGGAGATGCCCACCGGCTCGACACTTTCTCCGGGTTGAAAGTAGCGCTTGTCGTCGAAGTAGCGATAGGCGGGCAGCAGCCGCTTGTGGACGATCTGAAGCAGGCGGCCGTTTTCGAAGACGGCCGCCGCGTTGTGACGAAACACCCGCTGATCCGGCCCCACCCGGGCTTCGTCGAAATCCAGAAAACCCACCACGGCCGCCAGCCCCTGGGTGGCCGGCCCGACCTCCTCCATCAGGATCTGCTTGTTGCCGCGCAGAAAGGCCCGGTTGATGAGCAGTTTTTCATCCAGGCAGTATCCGGTTAGGCACATCTCGGGGAAGACCACCAGATGGCAGGCCTCCTGCCGGGCCCGCTCGATGCCGGCCACGATCTTGGCCGCGTTGCTGCGAAGATCCCCGCTCTTGGAATTGATCTGAGCGATGGAGACGCGAAACCGCACCCTCTTCCCTACCCTTTCCCTCAGGGTTTGCGTTGCCTGTAGCCGGCGCCACCGCCGGCTCGGCTTCACCAAAACCAGGGCTGGTACAACCCGTACAAAATATACTCCACTTGGTTGGGGCGGGGCGAGAGGGAGGATCGAGGCCGGGGAAAGGCCCGGACCGGATTTTCTCCGGGCGGTCCGTTTTGCTACACTGCCTGTCCCAGCCATGCGCCTATAGCTCAGCTGGATAGAGCCTTGGTCTACGAAACCGTCCACGGGGACTTATCTAAGTCGTTGAAAGAACTGGCTCAGTCCCCTTTTCCTTTGCAATTACAGGCACCCGCTAGTGCGCTCAATTTGCCTCGGCTTTGACCAGTTTTGACCGGCTATGGACACAATTCGGACACAAAAAAGGAAGCGAGAACGATCGTGGACTCCGTGACTGAACCGTAGAGCAAAACAGCACTTGGAAAGCAGTAAGACAACGGGGAAACTGTGGGGCTAGGAGCCTCCTTGTTTTCGGGAGGAGTGCGATGCAAGGGGTCGTGATTCACGAGTACGGAACGCCGGACGTTCTGCAGATTGAGGAGATACCCGACCCGGTTCCCGGGCCAAAAGAAGTTCTGGTCCGGGTGCATGCCAGCAGCATCAACCCTATTGACTGGAAGATCCGAAATGGGTCTTTCCGCTTCTTGATCGGAGGCGGTTTTCCCAAAGTGCTGGGGTTTGACCTTTGCGGACAAGTCGAGAGGACCGGAGCTGGAGCCGACAAGTTCCAGCAAGGCGACTGGGTTTACGCCCGATCTGACCGAAAAACAGGCCAAGCCTATGCCGAACTGGTGATCACCAGTGAAGACACACTGGCCATTAAGCCGGAGACCTTGAGCGCGGGGGAAGCAGCGGCGATTCCGTTGGCGGGCCTGACCGCGCTGCAGGCTTTACACGATCACGGCCGCTTTCAAAGCGGACACAACGTCTTGGTCCTGGGCGCCTCGGGCGGAGTGGGGAGCTTCGCGGTCCAGATCGCCCGGGCTCTTGGTGGGGCGGTCACGGGCGTCTGCAGCGGCGCCAACCGCGGACTGGTCATGAGCCTGGGCGCCCGCCGGGTGATCGACTATCGGAAGGAAAGCGTTCTGGAAGCAGGGGAGAAGTACAACGTGATTTTCGACGCGGTGGCCCGCTATGGCTTCCTCAAGACCCGGCCGCTCTTGACCGAAGAGGGCAGCTACGTCACCACTCTCCCCAGTCTTGCCGTTATCTTCACCATGTTCCTCGGGAACTGCTTTTTACGAAAAAAAGCCCAGTTTTTTCGGGTTAAGCCGCTGGGGCGAGATCTGGATCTACTCTCCGAGATGGTTGCTCAGGGCAAGCTGAAACCAGTGATTGACAGTCGCTTCCCCCTCTCGCAAATCGTCCAAGCCCACCGACGCAGTGAAAGTGACCGGGCTCAGGGAAAGATCATTGTCGAGATCGAGGGGGAATAGCGCATGGGGCAGAGAGCGAAGCGGTGGGGCGGGTTTCCAGGGTCGTGCCCTGGCAATCTAGGACGTAAGTGGTTCTGGTGAGAATGGTGGATGGTAAGACTCGATGGGCAGGAAGGATTGACGCGGTTCAGCCGCGCATCCGATTGACGCGCTCCTTTGACCAACTCAGTCATACTTATCTGGAGTCTCTGCTTCGCGTAAACGGAGCCATCGGCCACGAAGAGCGGGAATTCCTTGTTGCAATCGGCAAGGTTGCACAAGAAAAGCACGGATTCCGGATACGCGACATCATCAGTGGTGAGTCTCAACCAGTCCGAGACAGCCGCCTGCAGGTGACAGAATTCTACAAAACCAGCAAGCTACGAGTCATGGAACGCACCGGAACTAGGCCAAGTGCCGCTCTTGCCTATGGGGCAGCCGGATGGCGGTTGAAATGATCATCGACCATTGGAATCCAAAGGAGAGCCGGTATCGACTCGAGACCTTTTGCTACGGTCCAAAATCCTGTTCACTTTACCGAGCCGGTCCGACCCGGAAGGTTCCTGGGCTGAAGCGAACGAGCTGGGAAGAGGAAGATTGGGTAGATGAGGAGGCTACTTCCCACCGATCACTCGACTAATAGTGAATAGACACTACGACCAGCCATCACTCCTTAGATTCAACCTTAAACACGGCTCCAACACACCTCGCGTCACTGGTGTTGTCGCTTCATTGGACCTCTATTTAACTGTGGGAATCCAGACTTAAACTATTTATTGATCGAATGGTTGATGACGTTCCGTTAATCTCGCTCACAATATGCCTAGATCCTTAGCTAATTTCCTTTGGTCTCGCCTGCGATCATAACTCTGTCGGTACCGGCCAAACTGAATCGGTCGATTTCTAGAGGTGGTCTGATAGTCATGGTCTACTTTACATCAGATTCCATCGTGTGGTCAACGGCGTGGATTTCTTTCATTTCTATCCAGGTGGTACCGGGTTCAGCTTCGGGCACATTGGTTTGAAACGTCCGCATCAGTTGGTCCCATTCCTTAACCCGAGGATGTTCCAAGATGCGTTCAATGTCGAAATCATCGGTGGTTTCCATGAACAGGAAAAGACGGCGCTCGATGCGATAAATAAATACTCAGCGGAGACCGGCTTTATAATCAGATTATATAATTTCCGGCCAGGGATTGGCATGATACTCATCATACTTTCTTATAATCTCTGAATCATCTTCCAACATACAAGTCATAGCCAAGCGTTTCAGGCTCTTGCCCTTTGTAGTTTCCAACTCGTCGGCTGAGAAGCTCTCAAACCCACCACAAGAACTGGCGATCAGAAGGATCAAAACCCAGGCAAATCTTCTTAACATTGATTTTTCTCCTTGGGCCACCCAGCATTGACGAATTACGATGGTCTTGCTCTCTCTATCATCCTGTATCTACGTGCTGATCTGACCTGCAGTGTCCTGGCAAACTCCTGCAGCCTGAACGCATACACTCGAATTGGCTCCACTTCCTGACGTGAGACCGGAGCCTTCTGCTGAATCTCTGGCGTCTTATCTCGTGCTGGTGAAGGAGGGGTCTCCCTTTCTGGCCCATTCGGCTTCCGGACTTGCCGCCAAGAACCAGATTCCTACCGCAGCTTGCCGTTCGCAGCTATCCTTTCTCGGCAGTTTTCCAGTAGTGAAAGTTCCTTCCACTTGACAGCACGATCCAAAGGGTCAAATCAGCGAAACGACCAACTTTAGCACGAATGGAGTAGTCCTAGCTGCGGAAAATCGGCACCCGCTCCAATTCCAATAAATTTGTCAGTACCAAACCGCCTGTGGTATATACTCTGCCTATGAACAAACAAAGACTTCTAGAACTCGCGCTTGAAAACCTAATTGCAAAGAGGGATGCACTGGACGCTGAAATCGAGGGTATTCGAAGCGAACTCGGTCTGAGCAGCTCTTCGCGAGAAGGTCCCAAGCCGTCGCCGCGGCAGGGAGAATCCGGACGAGGCCGACGCAGAAACCGCTCTGCTGCACAGCGAGAGGCCCAGTCTGAGAGAATGAAAAAGTACTGGGCCAAACGAAAAGAAAAAGGGAAAGCTGCCGTCAAGTAGTTCAACAAGCAGGAGCTGTGCGGCGTCAAGATCGACCTCTGCCGGGAATGCGGCTGAGTCACCCTGAAGAATCTTACTCTCCAAATCCGGCACTGCTCTTGGGATGAGGAATCATCTCAGCCTTCTCCCGTTTGACTACTGCCCAAAGTAGTACTGCATCATCCCACCTGCTTAACTGTGTCGGGCAGTTTGCGTAGTGGAGGAAGGGCACTCTGCTTATGGAACCGTTGGTGAGATACGTGTGAAGCTGCCCATCTATTTGGACGAGTTCGATTGGGACGACTCGATTGAATCTGAACCTGTTTGAAGGCCTGCTCAGAGTGCGTAGCAATGGAAGCATATCAGCTACTGTGATCCAGACTCGCCCCGAACAATTTTCCACCATGCCGGTGGCGGACAAACTTCTCGATTAGGCCTCCTCTGAATTCGCTGGATCCTACCTTTCCCAAACTAATCTCCATCCTTTTGACGGTCGGTCCGTAGAAGATTACACCTCCCGTACCGCCCGCCACGGGCAGGTGAATGTCCGTTGTCAGATCCAAGCTCGAAGTTGGTTCCAGCCGAGCTTCAGCCCAAATCCTGGCCCCTCTCAATTTGCACAATCCCCAAGCAGTTGGTTCACCGGCTGGAGGGCTGATAGGCTTACATCATTCACGAGGCGTAGACCCGACGAAGGTCCATGCAAGGCTCATGTCAGACATCTCGGGCCAAAGATTCATACGCCCAATTCATGAAAATGACGACTATCGACGAACATAAGAACAACCTTCTGCTCTTTTCGTTTACTCTCTTGTTCTTTCTAGGGGGCTTTACCCCCCTTGTGTATCAGGTGGCGTGGCAGAGACTTCTGACCCAAGTCATCGGCATTGACTCCTACTCCGTCACTCTGATCGTTCCCTTTTTATGGTCCGCTTGGGGTTTGGCGGATTGCTGGGGTCTCGGCTCGTCGATAGGCGCACGAACACCCCTCCTCATGGTGCACATCTTCCGAAATAACTATTCAACCGGACGAGCGACCAGCGTGGCTTACTCAGCCAATGTTGTGGGCGCTGGACGGGGGCTCTACTTGCCGGGTTCGTACTGGTGGCCACGCTGGGTCTCAGTACGACTTGCCAGTTGGTTTCTCTTATGGATGTGCTGATTCGCTGCTCGCTCTATTTACTTGCCAGTAAACGTCACAGAGAAGAACCTGAACCTTCATTTACCGTAATCATTGAGGCCACACGTTCTCTTTTCCGTCAGACTTTGGCTTTAGGGACACACTAAGACATCCGAATGTTAGCGCTAGCCTCATTTATAGTTGGATTTGTGGCACTCGCTTACGAAATTGCCTATTTTCGACTGTCCACTTCGTACTTCGGGGTGACGTCCTATGTGTTTCCAATTCTTCTCTTTTCCTATCTGGAGAATATGGCCTTAGGTACCTTTTTAGTCGGGCACTTAATCACGCGTTTCAAGGAGGAGACGCTGTTCCTCGTATTCACGGGTATCGCCCTACTTTTTACACTCCCCATCCTCTATCTCTAAGCTTACTTTCTAACAATTAGTTACCTTCAAGGCGAACTCTATCCGAGAGTCGGTTTCATTGTGACCAATATGAGCGCACAAGCCCCAGGCGTGGTTCACTTTTACAACGGACGCGGTATGGCCGAGCAGTGGATCAAGGAAGGCAAGTACGCCTTGAACTGGACTCGGTTGTCCTGCCAACGATTTATCCCGAATCAGGTGAGGTGGGCTCTCTTTGTTTTGGCCTACAACCTGGGCAATTTTCTCCGGCGGCTGGTCCTTCCTAGAAGCATCAAACACTGGTCCCTTCGCACCCTCTTGACCAAACTGATCAAGATTGGAGCGAAGGTGGTCCGGCATGGCCGGATGGTGACGTTTCAGATGGCGGAGGTAGCGGTGAGCAAGGAGATATGGGCCGGGCTGTTGTGTCGGATTGACCGCTTGAGATGGAGAACAGCCTAGCGCCCGTGTTTCTGATCGAGAGGCAGGAGAAGTGTCTCTGCCGATCAGATTTCGGCAAAGACCCCTGGAATAACTCGGGGATCAGAGGCCGTTTTCAGGGGAAAGATGAGGAAAAACACTTGTTCCTTGGTTGGAGGGCTGATAGGTTTTTCCCATTCGCCACGGGGAGACCCGAAGAAGGTCCACCCGAGGCTGATATGAGGAATGTCGGTTTAAGCAGGGAGGGCTCCCAATGGCATCGTCAAACCATCTGTTTAGTTTGGAGGGGAAGAACGCACTGGTCACAGGAGCAGGGCAGGGACTGGGAGAGGCGATGGCCCTGGGGCTCGCCGGTCATGGGGCGAATGTGGCCGCAATCGATGTGAATGCGGAAACCGCACAGGGCACCGCTGACAGCATCAAAGCGCTGGGCGTCGAGTCGCTGAGCTTACAGGGAGATGTGACGAGAGAGCAGGACGCGGAGCGGGCCGTCACTTCTGTTGTCGATGCCTGGGGCACGCTGGACATCCTCATCAACAACGCGGGCATCTCGATCCTGGAACCGGCCGAGGACATCAGCATCGACGATGTTCAGAAGCTCTACGATATTGACGTCTTCGGCATCTTCCGGTTCTGTCAAGCGGCGTTCAAGCCCATGGCGCGTCAGAAGCAAGGCAGCATCATCAACATCGCCAGCATGGCCGGCATCCTGGGCGTGGGAGCGCCGACATCGGCCTATAACTCCGCCAAGGCGGCGGTCATCATGCTCACCAAGGCCCTGGCCGTCGAGTGGGCACCTCACAATATCCGGGTCAACGCCATTGCCCCGGGCTTCATGCTGTCACCGCGCATCCGTGAGTTGCAGGAGCAGGATCCCGCCGAGTATGAAAACTGGGTGGCACGCGTGCCCATGAAGCGGGCGGGTGAACCGGTCGAACTTCAGGGGCTGGCGGTCTATATGGCGTCCGACGCTTCCGGCTACATGACGGGGAGCACCGTGGTGATCGATGGCGGGTACACGTCGGCATAACGGTGAGCCCCTGCACTTTCACAGGAGCAATGACAATTCAACTGAACACAAGGAGGCAGGAGTGAGTGCAGCAAAAAAAATAGTTTTCCGTCTGAATGATGTCCCGTACATCGAGTCGCCCGACAACATGATGCGCAATCGCGTCATGGTTACTGAGGACGCGTGCGGGTCGCAGCAATACTCTGCCGGGATTTTCTATGTCCGCCCGGGAAGCCGCGGCCACGCCGACAAGCATGTCGGGCAAGAGGAGTTGTATTACATCACGGAGGGCCGCGGTATTGTCGTGATCGATGATGAGCCGCACCCGATCGAGGCCGGCGATGTAGTGTTCATCCCTGACGGCAGTGAGCATTACCTCATCAACGAGAGCGACGAAACGCTGGGCCTCTTCTGGGCCATTGCCAAACCGTGGAACGGCCTGCCCGAAATCCAAGAGGAACTCGCCAAGTGGCACGAGGTGGAGGAAAGCAGCGACTGGCAGCATGGTTAACGCTATTCGGAGGGCGGAGCTCCGCGACACTAGTGAGCCGGCACGTAATCCGGTAGGTTCCCATTGCTGTCAAACGGCAAGGGTCGAGGCTCGCTAAGAATCTCAAGATCATCTCGCTGAGAAGCCTCATCAAGATAAGCTTCCGAGCATTCGACCTCCCTCGCATCCAACGTGTTGCGGATCCACATGAAGCGCGAGTCTGGCGGGTCGATCAAACCAATGACTGACATGGCAGCTTCCATAACCTGACGGTCCGTTTCGAAGGAAACCGGAACCATCGCCGCGGTTGCACGGCCGGCCGTCAGCGCGTTTATCCGCGTGATATCAGAATCCATCTCTTCCACCACGCGTGTCCGACAGAATTCCGCCAGGCCGACGCCGAGTGCATTGCCGTCTCAAAGGAATTTATACATCGCCTTATTGGTCTCGGTGACTTCTTTTTGAGCTTACTCGGGATTATGCCGATGAAGAAGATTCGTGTTACCGTCTTAATCCTTCAAAATCAGAATGGGCCATTAGCTGAGGAAGCCCGCGTTAGGGCCCGCTTTGAGGAAGTAAGCCGCAAGATATTCGAGACCGAAGCAAAGATAGAAATCGTGGCTCCCAGAGCAGGCCTGGTTGTGATCGAACCTGGTATAGCACCATCTTACGCCCTCGAAGTAAGCTGCAATGCTGGAGCTTGGGGTGAGAAATTCGGCATTTAATCTCTACATATAAGCTGATTGGGCAAATGGAAAAGAAGCCAAAAACGAACGGCGCGCGGATTCGAGCTGTCCGATCTCGGAGCAGTTGCTTCCAATCACGGCGTTCCATCGCGAAACGCACTCCCATGCCGGAGATCAAGAAGACTATGGGGATACGCCAAACATTGATGATGGACATGATCACCCATAGTCTCGGTAGAGACTGTTCGTTTTGGATAAAGAAGATCTTTGTCGCCCAGGGCTGGAAGCTTACCACCACATGGTAGATAATGAGCAGGCCCAGGGTTATGACTCTCAGCCAGTCGACGTCATAGCGCCGCTGGTGGGTATTGACCGTAAGGCTGGCGGAGTTGGGTGGTAGCGGCATGTGGTTGTACTCAGGCTAAAGGATGGCTAGTAAGCTGTAGCCGCGGTGCCGCGTGGCGTGCCACCCTGCAAGCCCGCCTAACGGACCGGCTGTCAATTACATCGATTCTTTAGTCATCTTCGCGACGTCCTTTGATCCTTATGTGATTCACCTGCCAGCCTTCCCGCCGAAGAAGACTCGTGATTCGAAGGTGCCCGTAGCGGCCATATTTACACTCTAGCTGTGGGTCATCCGGGTTAAAAGATCATGGGTTGGAGAGCCCGTGGCCCGGCTTGGACAAGCGTAAAGAATTTGAAAGGATTCGACGGGGCGTGGATAACTCACCTGAGGGGAACAAAAAAAGGGCTCCTGATAACCTTTAGAACCAGCGTCTCATAACCTTGACTGCGCTTTCACTCAGCCTCGTGGCCGCCGCCTCTTGGGCTTTCAGGAACCCGATATCATGATGGCTCTCTCGAAGGGTGCCGTCAACAAAGATTGAGACCTTTGGAGTCGGTTTTCCGGAAAAGTCCAGTCCTATTGGGTTTTCTGACAGGGACTGGGTGAGAGACAGTTCGCTTCGGGAAATCCGATTTGGCTGTAAACGTATAATTTGTTGTTTTGGTCTAATCCAACACACCAGCTAGCATCCCTCGCGTCCCTGTTCCGTGATCTTGTGAACCCGCTGTGCGTTCATTCCTTCGGTCAAGGCACCAGACGCGAAAATTGGCGGCAAGATGGCTCTTGTGTGCTTGGGTCGGCTCATCCATTCCAGCTTCGAGGTAACCGGGCAGGGCGCTATTGCTAGCTTCTTCGCCCGTAAAACGTTTGTTTTTGGGCTGTCGAAATCCTGTGTTCGCCGACTAGGAAAATCAACCGTTTACAGGCGACCCTCCGGCAGGGTTTTTGGGCAAGCTGTAGTAGGCCCTCTGCGCCGTCCATTTGCCTACCCCCAGCTCTTGAGACATCGCAGCCCAGGAGCGCCCCTGAGCACGTAGAGAGGCAATTCTGGCGGCGTCCACCGGCACACGAGGCCTTCCCAGCTGCTTGCCGCGTTCTCTGGCCCTCTTGAGGCCCGCTCCAGCTGGGCCACGGCTGAGATGATGGTTGAAGATGGCCCCGCCTAGCGGTGAACTGGTATCGATGTTTTCCTGGTAGCTGACAAAGTCGATGCCCAGGTTGCGGAACTCCTCCAGGGCCAGGATCAGGTGCTTGGTGGAGCGGGCGAAGCGGTCAAACCTCCATACCAGTACCACATCAAATCGGCGCTTTCGAGCATCGTCCACCAACCGATTGAGCGCGGGGCGGTTGTCTTTGGTGCCGCTGATGCCGTTATCGGTGTACTCCTGGAAAACCTGCCAGCCGCGATCCTGGACGTAGCGCCTCAAATCGAGCAGCTGGCTCTCGGTGGTTTGATCCGAGGTGCTGA
>CBDBID010000026.1:0-24489 GCA_965205565.1 Acidobacteriota bacterium | reverse complement strand
CTTGGGTATAAGAGATTATGGAGACATCGCACAATGTGGAAGAAGACCGAAGAAAAAGATTTCTTAGAACCCGCCAGAACCGATCCCAATCCCGTAGAACAGATCAAGGGCCGAGCCAGCATCGGGCTCACGATCTGCATCCAGGGCGACCTGACCGGTGAGGAGGATCTAACCATTCAAGGCCGTGTGGAAGGAAAGATCGACCTTGGGAAGCACAATGTGACGGTCGGGAAGGACGGCCACATCCAGGCAGACGTCTACGGCCGCATTATCAGTGTGGAAGGTCACATAACGGGTGACCTGTACGGTCTGGAAAAGATCGTCATCCGGCAGTCGGGTAGCGTTTTAGGAAATCTGCGGGCTCCCCGGGTCAACTTGGAAGACGGGGCCAACTTCAAGGGCAGTATCGATATGGAAGCTCCCGAAGCCAAGCCGGGCGTTCGACCGGTGGAGAAAGAACAGACCCCAGTGGGATCAAAGCCTCCGGCCGTTGCCGGCAAGAAGCTGAGCTTGGGCTTCGATAAAGATACCTCACCGGCGAGCACCAGATGAGGTGGCTTTCATCCTTCGGTTCGAAATCCGGTGGAGTGCTGTGTTCTTCTCCCAGATCCCAATCGAAGACCCACTCTTCTCTGGCTCTGCGCGCGCTTTTGAGCCAGTTGGAGGAAGAGAAGAAATACACCATTCTGGATTTGGGTGCCGCCGACGGCGCCAACATCGACTTCTTTTCCCAGATTCGCTGCACCCTGTACATTGAAGACCTCTATCAAGGGGTTACGTCCCTGCGGTTGCAGGGTCCGGACGACGGCTTCCAGTACGAGGAGCTATTGCGTCAGCTGCTCCCCTTCAAAAAGCGCTTCCAGTTCGACATTGTCCTGGCCTGGGACCTGCTGAATTATCTTTCACGCCTCGAATTTCAGTACCTGATGCAGCACCTGGACCGGTATTGCCGCTCCGGCACTCTGCTTTTTGCACTGGTGTCCACGCGGAAGGAGATTCCCGAGCGGCCCATGCATTTCAAGATTCTCGGGGTCGACCAGGTGATTTACGAGTCAGAGCCAGTAGCCCTGCGGCCGGCTCCCCGATTCAAGGAAATCGAGCTCGAGGTCTTGATGCCGAAATTTCACGCCTACAAATGCTTCCTGCTGCGAAACGGAATGAAGGAGTATCTTTTTATCCGTGAATGACCGTTCGCGGATGTGTTTGAGTTCCGGATGAATCCCACCCAGCTGCGTTTTATGAAGCTCGGAGTCAGCGCTAGTCTTTTTGTGCTTCTAGCCGGTTTCGCCCAGCATTTCTTTTTCCCTTCGGCGGCGAAGGAATCAGCGGCTGGAGACCTGTCACCGGAAACGCAGGCCCTCTTGCGCCACAACAATCTGGGCGTGGCTTTGATGGAACAGCTCAAGTTTGACGAAGCAAGGAAGCAATTCGAAGCCATCCTTAGCATTCGAGCCGACTTCGTCCCCGCCCTGGTAAACCTGGGGATCGCCTATTTCAACGCTCAGCAGTTCGAACAGTCGGCAAAGTACCTGCTCGAGGCTCTGCGGTCGGATCCGACCCAGATCCAAGCTCGATTCATGCTGGGCTTGATCTACCGGAATCAGGATCACACCCAAAAATCCATCGACGAATTTCTGGAGGTAGCTCAGCAGGACCCTGAAGACGCCTCCACTCAGTATTATCTGGGACTCCTGCGGAGCCGTCTGAGGGACTATGAAAAAGCAGAGAGTCACCTCCGGAAGGTGGTTGCCAGGGAACCCTACAACGCCTCGGCTTACTACAACCTGGCCATAGCCCTGATGCGCGGCGGGAAGCGAGAGGCGGGTCAGAAGCAGATGCAGACTTTCCGCCAGTTGCAGGGAAAATTCGGCACTACCACGATCGGCTTGCAGTATCTAGAACAGGGGCAGTACTCGCTGGCCATTGATGATCTCAGTCCCTATCTTCCGGAGTTGGAACTACCTTGGCCCACTCGTCCCTCACAGGTGCGATTCTCCGATGTCGCCGGGGAGGCAGGTCTTCGATTTCGCCACGGTGGACCCGGCCAGAGCACGCGTCAGGTCGGTTCCAAAGAGCAACTGGCAAGAGAAGTGGTCCCCTATCTGGGATCGGGTGTGGCTTGGGCTGATTTTGACCGGGATGGCTGGCTGGACATCTATCTGGCGAATGCCGGCGCGAAAGGCGCCCCCGGTATTCTGTTACGCAACCGCGCGGACGGGAGCTTCGATGACGTGGGCGACGCGTTGCAACCCAAAGAAGCGACTCAAACCATGATGGCTCTCTGGGGCGACGTGGACAACGACCAATTCCCGGATCTATACCTGATCAACTACGGACCCAACACGCTGTTTCGCAACAACCAGAATGGAACCTTCACCGATGTGACGGCTGCGGCCCAGGTGGGTGATCCCGGTTGGGGCATGGGGGGAACCTTCCTCGATTACGATCACGATGGCGATCTGGATATTTTCGTCGCCAACTTCATCGATCTGGAGGCATTTCCGGCCCAGGGGGGACGCTTCCCCGACGACTTTCCGGGCGCGGACAACGTCCTGTATCGCAACAACGGCGATGGCAGCTTTTCGGATGTGTCCAGAGAGGCGGGATTGCGGGGCGGGAAATCGAAGAGCTTGGCCTGCCTGGCCACCGACTACAACAACTCCCGTGACATCGACCTGTATGTGGTCAATTGGGACGGTCCCAACCAGCTCTACAGCAATCAGCGAGACGGCAGCTTCGCGGATGTGGCCAGTGAGGTCGGCGCCGCTTCCGCATCCGGTGGCGTCAGCGCTGCCATTGGGGATTGGAATCGGGACAGCTATCCCGACCTCTTGCTACCCTCCTCGGCATCGGATTCCCTCCAGCTACTGGTCAACCAGGGCCGAAATGGGCGCTTTCTCGCAGCAGACCTGGAAAGTGTGGCCAACGGGAGGACTCACAGCGCGCAGTTTTTCGATTTCGACAATGACGGCGACCTGGACATCCTCCAGGTGGCGATCCCCCTATTCGATGACCCGGGGCCGTCTGCTGCCGCTTCCTTTCAGCTTTTCGAGAATCGGGCAGGAGACTTTCAGGACGTTTCCGAATCGGTCGGTCTGAAGCGCTTTTCCTCCCTTCCGCTGCGTGGCGTATCGATAGCGGACTACAACCAGGATGGCGATCTGGACATTCTGGCGACGGTGAATGGAGCGGCGCCACTCCTGCTGCGCAATGATGGCGGCAGTGTAAACAATTGGATCAAGGTGAAGCTGACCGGCACCAACAGCAACAAACCCGGGGTGGGGACCAAGGTCGAAGTCCGGTCCGACCGGCTGCGCCAGAAAACGGAAATCTACGGCGGTCACGGTTTTCTGAGTCAGGGTCCTCCCACCGCGCACTTCGGTCTAGGTGCGCTGGAAGGTGCTGAAATCGTTCGCCTGCTCTGGCCCGGCGGCGTCCTTCAATCCGAGCTGAATCCCCAGATCAATGGGACCGTGAGCATCCAGGAATTGGACCGCAAGGGCACCAGTTGTCCCATCCTCTATGTGTGGGACGGATCCAACTACCGGTTTCAAACCGATTTTCTGGGTGGCAGCGCCTACGGTTACCTGGTGGCGCCCGACCGCTACAACTATCCAGACACGGACGAGTACATCAAACTCGACCGGGAGTCGGTCGCTCTGCGAAACGGGCAACTCGCAATCACCCTGAACAACCAGCTGGAAGAAGTGATCCTGTTCGATCAGCTCGAACTGGTGACGGTGGACCATGCCGCCGGATATGACATCTTCCCGGATGAGAAGCTGCTACCGTCTCCTCCCTACCCGGGGTTCAGGATCCTGACAGCTTCCCGGCCACAGCCACCAGTGGAGGCTCGGGACGGCAAGGGACGCAGCATTTTATCGGAGATCGCGAAGGTCGATCGGATCTATCCCAGCCTTTTTCGCTCGTTGCCTTTCAAAGGATACGCTGAGCCGCACGAGATGATCCTGGATCTGGGAGCGGTTTCCGCCAGACGGGTGGTCTTGTTGATGCACGCCTGGATCGATTACGCCGACAGCACCAGCAATCTGGCCGCTTCACAGGCCGGCTTGCAGTTGACGCCGCCCTATTTGCAGGTGCAGGACCCCGAGGGCCGCTGGGTGACGGTTCTGGAGCGCATGGGATTTCCCGCCGGACTCCCCAAGACCATGACGGTGGATCTTTCCGGCAAGTTCCTTTCCTCCTCGAGGCGGGTGCGCATCGTCACCAATATGCGCATCCACTGGGACCAGATCCGGGTGGAAAGCGGTCCGGATTTCACCGACTACCGCCTGCACCGGCAGCCGGCCAGCTACGCCGATCTGCACTTCCGGGGGTTTCCGGAATGGTCGAGTCTCGACGCCCGATCCCCCAATCAATACTTTTACGAGCGGATCTCGTTGACCGCCCCCTGGAAGGTGCATTTGGGCGGATACACCCGCTACGGAGACGTCCTGGAACTGCTTTCGGAGCGGGATGACCGTTTCGTCATCACCCGCTCGGGCGACGAAGTCGAAGTCTTTTTCGACCTGTCCACTTTGCCGCACCTTCCGGAGGGTTGGGTTCGGGACTATCTGATCTACGTGGACGGCTTCGGCAAGGACATGGACCCCAATTCGGCCTCCCCAGACACGGTGGGGCCGTTGCCCTACCACGGGATGACCGCCTACCCCTTTCCGGCCGCGGAAGCCTATCCCCAAGGAGAATCCAGACGCCTCTACCTGGAGCGCTGGAACACCCGCAGCGAAGACACCTGGATCCCGGCGCTGCGCTTTTAGACTCACGAAGACTGCCCATAAGAAGGCGGTCAAACGTGCCGCCGGCATCTTGTCGGCGATCAAATGTCTCAAATTCTCTGGGAGAAATGGCGGTGATTTCTGGCGCACACACCATGTTCTACAGCTCGGAACCCGAAGAGCTGCGAGCGTTTTTTCGCGACAAGCTGGGCTTGCCGCACACGGATGTCGGCGAGGGGTGGCTGATTTTTGACCTACCCGACGCCGAAATGGGCTGTCACTCCGTGGAGAAAGAGGACGGACGGCAGGTGCCCTCCGGCACCCCTTACATCTCCTTTTACTGCGACGATATCCACCAGACGGTAGCTGAGCTCAAGGAACGGGGCGTCGAGTTCGTCTACCCGGTCTCCGACACCGGGTATGGGCTGGCCACCCATTTCCGAGTCCCCGGTGGTTTCACGCTCGAGCTTTACCAGCCTCATTACCAGCGCAATCGCACCGCTCCGTGAACCCGGCTCAGGAAAGGTCCCAGCCTGCTAGGCCTTCGGCCCAGTGACGCCCCGTCAGACCCCACAACTTTCTCTCGTAGAGACCCCGTACGATCAGAGCTATAATACGCGCCCATGACTCCCGTAGTGGCGACCATCGCCTGTTTCAGTCTCTACCTGCTCGGTTACCACCTCTATGCCAAATACCTGGGACGGCGTGTCTTTCGGCTGGATGCAGAGTCGGTCACTCCGGCTCACCTGCTCCGGGATGAAGTGGACTACGTGCCGGCCAACAAGTATGTGCTGTTCGGGCACCACTACGCCTCCATCGCGGGGCTCTCCCCCATGCTGGGACCCGCCATAGCGGTCATTTGGGGGTGGCTACCTGCCCTGCTGTGGGTGGTGCTCGGCACCCTCCTGATCGGTGCTGTACATGATTTCGGGGCTCTGGTCATTTCCATGCGCGCCCGTGGCATGTCGGTGGGAAAAGTGGCTGAGGAGGTCATCGGCTCCCGAGCCAAAACCCTGTTTCATATCATCACGTTCTTTCTGATCGCTCTGGCCATGGGCGTCTTTGTGCACGTCTGTGCGACGCTCTTCACGGCGGCTTACAACCCGGAGGCGCTTTATCCCACCTCCAGCCTTATGCTGGTAGCCGTGGTGATGGGTTGGGGGGTGTACAAGCGCAACGCGTCGCTGGGGTGGCTCACCGTGGTGGGCTTCGTTGTGACCCTGACCAGTGTCTGGGCGGCCACCAAACTGCCGGTTCCAGAATTGGGTCTGACTGAGTGGAGCCTCCTGTTGCTAGCCTACAGCGCGATCGCCTCGATTTTGCCGGTCTGGCTATTGTTGCAACCCCGGGACTACCTCAATTCACTTCTGCTTTATCTGGGCCTGGTTGCTATTTTCGGGGGGTTTTTCGTATTGCGCCCCCAATTTGCTGCGCCGGCTATCCAGCTCCATCCACCGGGAGCGCCTCCTCTGTTTCCATTCGTTTTCATTGTGATTGCCTGTGGGGCAATCTCGGGCTTTCATGGTCTGGTCTCTTCGGGCACCACCGCCAAACAGATCAACAAGGAAACCGATGCGACCCTCATTGGCTACGGGGGGATGATAGGAGAATCGTTGCTCGCATTGGCTTCTGTGCTGGCTTGCACGGCTGGTTTTCTCACTCGGGACCTGTGGATGAAACACTATGGATCCTGGGACCTGGCTCTCGGTCTGGGACCTAATATGAAGGCCTTTATCGACGGAGCGGCGCTTTTCATCAGTCAATTGGGCGTTCCCCTCCAGGTGGCTCAGCCGTTCGTAGCCCTGGTGGCCATTTCCTTCGCTCTCACCACACTCGATTCGGCCACGCGGCTGCTTCGCTTCAACATTGCCGAAATCAGTGAGACCCTGCGGGTCCCGGTATTGGCCAATCGCTACGTGGGATCGGTGGCGGCTGTCCTCACCATCGGATTCTTCGCCTTCTACCGGATTGATGGCAAGGCGGCGGGCCTGGCGCTTTGGCAACTCTTCGGCACCACCAACCAGATTCTCGGCGGGCTAACTCTGTTGGTCGTAACGCTGTACTTGGTGCAGCGCGGCCGCCCCTTCGCCTATACGGCCGTTCCCATGCTTCTGATGTTGGTGACGACTGTGGTGGCCATGATCATCAAGCTGCGCGATTTCTGGTCGTTGAGAGCGCACGCTCTGCTGGTCCTGGGGGCAGGTATTTTCTTGGTCTCCATCTGGCTGACCGTGGAGGTCGTGGTGCGACTGATCCGGCGCAAGGAGATCCGCGCCGAAGCGAGCCCAGCGGCGCACCGCTGAATCGAAAAATCGGAGGGGACGCCCGAGGGCTGCCTAGCCGGCAAGCCAGAGCTTCAAAGAAAACAGGATCACCGTTACCGTCACCACCCCTTTGACCCAAGTGTGCCCTTTGAGGACGGTGAGGCGCACCCCCAGCAGGCCTCCCAGGACGGTCCCTGCGGCCAGGGTCAATCCCAGCCACCAATACACCTTCCCCTGCCAGGCAAAGATTCCCAGGGACATGCAGGTAGAGGCGACCAGACTCAACACCTTGACCGCGTTCCCGCGGACCAGATCCAACCCCGCCAGGGTCGTGGTTGCCAGGATCAGGAAACCCACACCTGCCTGGACGAATCCAGCGTAGATGCCGACCAAAAAGAACCCCAGGGCGACCGACTTGGCGCGAATCCTACCTGAGTTATCGGGGGGAGTCTTATTCTTGAGTGGGTCCCACAGAGTCCACAGCGTTACGGCGATCATCAAGAAGGCCAAAATCCGCTTGAACGCCTCATCCCCGACGGCGAGTGCCATCCACGCTCCGAAAACAGCGCCCACTGTGGCTGGGGCGGCAGCCCAAAAAGCAGCCCTCCAATCCACCACGCGATGGCGATGAAAGCCCCAGACGGCGCCGACGTTTTGCAACAGAATTCCCACTCGATTGGTGCCGTTGGCGGCCACTGGAGGCAGCCCCATGAAGATGAGGACGGGAAGAGTTAGAAAGGATCCACCTCCCGCGACCACGTTCAAGGTTCCTGCCAAGAAGCCCGCGCCAAAAAGGCCTAGATAATGGATCCACTCGATCATGATGTTCCTCGTTACTCGGGGAGATGGCGTGCTTCAGGGGGGCGAGAGGCCGAAGTGCCCGGGGTGCCTACCGGATGGAACGCCTTTCGGAGCGGGTAAGGGTGCCCTCGGGACATGGTGCCAGGTTGGGTCAAGGGGCCGATGAATGCCGGAATTCACTCGACAGTGACCGATTTGGCAAGATTTCGTGGACGGTCGATCTCGCAGCTCCGTGCCTCGGCGATGTAATAGGAAAGCAGCTGTAGCGGTACCACCGCAAGGATCGGGGTAAACGGCTCTTCGCTGGGCGGAATCTCGATGACATCATCACACAGTCCCGCCAGTTCCTTGTCACCCTCGGTCGTTACTGCGATCACTCGCCCCCCCCGCGCTTTTACTTCCTGAATGTTGCTGACCATTTTCTCGTAGGTGGTGTCTCGCGGCGCCAGGCAGACGGAGGGGAATTGGCTGTCGATCAGAGCGATAGGTCCGTGTTTCATCTCTCCGGCCGCATATGCCTCCGCGTGCAGATAGGAGATCTCTTTCAACTTGAGCGCCCCTTCCAGAGCGACCGGGTAATTGAACTTGCGGCCCAAAAAGAGAAAGTTCTCGTAGTGACTGTATCGCTGTGCGATCTGCCGGATCTTTTCGCTCTGCAGGAGCAGCCATTCGATCTTTTCAGGAAGCGACTCCAGTTCGCGGATAAAAGCCTGACCCTCACTCACCGACATTCTCTGATGGCGTGCCAGTAGCAGGGCGATGAGATAAAGGATGGTGACTTGTGAGATGAAGGATTTGGTGGAAGCCACGCCTACCTCAGGGCCAGCGTGGTTGTAGATGCCGGCGTCCGTTTCCCGGGCGATGGTGCTTCCCACGACATTGATCAGTCCCAGGACGGGGACCCCTTTGCGTCGGGCCTCCCGAACGGCCGCCAGCGTATCGGCGGTCTCGCCGGACTGACTGATCGCCAGTACGGAGGTCCCCTTCTTCAAATTCAGACGCCGGTAGCGGAATTCCGATGCCAGGTCCACTTCCACGGCGAGGTCGGTGTGCCACTCCAGGATGCAGCGACCCAGTAATCCCGCGTAGTACGAGGTGCCACACGAGACGATGATCAGATGGTCCATCTTGCGCAATTGGTCGGCCACAGGATCCAGACCTCCCAGACGGGCCGTTCCTTCTGCTTCCAGCAGCCTCCCCCGCATGGCGTTTCGGATGACCTCCGGCTGCTCGTAGATCTCCTTGAGCATGAAGTGGGGAAAGCTCCCCTTCTCTGCCGCTCGAACATCCCAGTCCACGATTTCCTCCTTGCGGAAGATGGTGGGTTTGTGGATGTTGACGACCTTGTAGCCATCCGGGCTGAGTGTGGCCACATCGTCGTCGTGCAGGTAAACGACGTCACGGGTATAGTTCACCAGGGCCGAAAGATCGGAAGCTGCAAAGAAGCTTTTCCCCCCAACTCCCAGGACGATAGGACTTCCCCTGCGGAAGGCCAGAATGGTGTTGGGATGGTCGGCGCTCACAATTCCCAGACCAAAAGCGCCTCGCAGCTTTTCCAGGGTCCGGATCAGGGCTCCTTCCAGATCACCCTCGTAGTACTCCTCTAACAAGTGAGCGATGACCTCGGTGTCCGTCTCGGAGCGGAACTGGTGGCCTCGCGACAACAACTCAGTCTTGAGGTCGCTGTAGTTCTCAACGATCCCATTGTGGGCCACGAAAAATCTTGAGGAACAGTCTACTTGCGGGTGAGCGTTTTCGATGGAAGGCTTGCCATGAGTGGCCCAGCGCGTGTGGGCGATTCCCGCCGTACCCTCCAGGTCCTTGCCGTCCAGTTGTTTTTCCAATTGCTGGATTTTTCCGATGGCCCGGTGGTGGTGGGTGGAGCCGTTTCCGACGATGGTTAGCCCGGCGGAATCATAGCCTCGGTATTCCAGCCTTCTCAGACCTTCGAGGAGAATGGGAAGGGCAGGCTGCTCGCCGATATAGCAAACGATCCCGCACACAATCGTTGGAGTTTATCAGTTTTGG
Organism: Acidobacteriota bacterium; assembly: GCA_965205565.1. Lineage (GTDB taxonomy): Bacteria > Acidobacteriota > UBA6911 > RPQK01 > CBDBID01 > CBDBID01. The sequence goes on along the minus strand of CBDBID010000026.1, from coordinate 14,660 downwards.
AGTGTCTAAGCCAACAAGGATCTGGCTGGATCTGGCCCCTTGCGGGCCTCACGGGTTTCACAAGAAGGGGCTGACGATCTGCTCGCTCTGAAAAAATGCTCCAGGGTTCTATCCAGGCCGAATGACGGAGTGGGCGTCGAGTCTTCATCCGAGCTGGGTCGGGAACGCTCTTTTCAGAAGAGTCCCAGTTGAAGCTTGGCCGCCTCCGACATGTTTTCCATGGTCCAGGGGGGATCCCAGACCACCTCCAGCTTCACCTGGCGTACGCCCTCCACTCCCTGAACTTTGCTCTCCACCTCCGGCGGTAGGGATCCGGCTACGGGACAGGCTGGAGAGGTGAGGGTCATGTCCACTTCCACTTGCCCGTCCGGATCGACGTCCAGACGGTAGATCAGTCCCAACTCATAAATGTCGACAGGGATTTCCGGGTCGTAACAGGTCTTGAGCGCCTCGACAATCTTCTCTTTCAGGGGGCTGCTCTTGGCTTGCAGCTCAGCAGTTTTCTCCCCCTTCACCTCTGCGGCCCCTTGCGGGGTTCCCGTCTTTTTCTCATCCATCTCGCTGCTCCTCATGACAGGCAGCCGACTACCCTTTCATGCTGTCGACACCGGAGTTTCCCGGTCCGAGAGGGCGGCCTGCAAGGTGTGCCAGGCCAGAGTGGCACATTTGACGCGAACGGGAAACTCGCTGACTCCCTGAAAAACGGCCAGCTTCCCCATGTTATCCAGATCTTGCTCTGGACTCCCCGTGACCAGGCTGTGGAAGCGCTTGAAAACTGCCTCCGCCTCGTGGAGAGTTTTGCCCTTCAAACTCTCCGTCATCAAAGAGGCTGAAGCCGTGGAGATGGCGCAACCGGAGCCTTGGAAGCTGATCTCCTGGATCACATCACTCTCCAGTCTCAGGTACACCGTCACACGATCTCCACACAGCGGGTTGTAACCCTCCGCGGTGTGGTTGGCTCCTGCCAGCGCCCGAAAGTTTCGGGGCTTGCGATTGTGATCGAGGATCATTTCCTGGTAGAGCTGGTTGAGAAACATCTAGGAAAACACCTTGGCTGCTTTGTGTAGAGCCTCGGCCAGGCGATCGATTTCCTTTCGAGTATTGTAAAAAGCCAGAGAGGCACGGACGGTGGCGGATACGCCGAAGCGATCCATCACGGGTTGCGCGCAATGGTGCCCGGTGCGCACCGCGATCCCTTGCTGGTCCAGGATCGTCCCGATGTCGTGTGGATGGACGCTTCCCAGAGTAAAAGACACCAGGCTGGATTTGTTTCGTGCCGTACCGATCAAGCGAAGGGCCGGTATTTGCGAGAGAACCTCCGTCGCGTATTCGAGCAATTCGTGCTCGTAGGCAGCCACCTTATCCAGACCCAATCCGCTGATGTAATCGATAGCGGTCCCCAGGGCAATACTCCCCGCGATATTGGGTGTCCCCGCCTCGAACTTGTGGGGCACCGTGTTGTAGGTGGTTTTCTCGAAAGTCACGGAGCGGATCATCTCTCCCCCACCTTGATAGGGAGGCAAGCTCTGCAACCACTTGGAACGGCCGTAAAGGACGCCGATTCCCGTCGGACCGTAAATCTTGTGACCTGAGAAGGCGTAGAAATCACAACCCAACTGCTGCACGTCCACTTTCATATGAGGCGCCGCCTGGGCTCCATCCACCAGAACCGGAATGTCGCGTTGCTGCGCCATTTGAATCATCTGTCGCACCGGAGTGATGGTCCCTAGGGCATTGGAGACGTGGGTGATGGCAACCAGTCGGGTTCGATCCCCCAGCAGTGAGGCGTAGTCTTCCAGCAGGATTTCTCCCTGATCGTTGATGGGGATGACACGAAGCTTGGCTCCCTGTTGCTCGCAAAGCATTTGCCAGGGGACGATGTTGGAATGGTGCTCCAGGTTGGAGATGACCACCTCGTCGCCACTTCGGATGTGCTGGCGCCCGTAGGTTTGAGCCACCAGGTTGATGGCTTCCGTGGTGCCGCGGACGAACACGATTTCCCGCCAGTCGCCGGCGTTCACAAAGCGCTGGACCTTCCGCCTCGTCTGCTCGTAGGCGTCGGTCGCTTCCTGACTCAAGCTGTGAACCCCGCGGTGAATGTTGGAATTCTGGGCCGTGTAGTACTGGACCAGAGCGTCGATCACGATTTGGGGCTTCTGGCTGGTCGCCGCATTGTCCAGATACACTAAGGGTTGGCCGTGGACCTGCCGCTTCAAAAGCGGGAAATCCTCTCGAATCCTCTCCGCCTCCCACCATTCCCCGAAGGCCGATGCTTCAGGAGCAGCTGTCGTTTCTCGCAAGCTTTTCATTTGCAAGTGGGCCCTTGGATGAGATCGCCTGACGGCAATTGCTGGAAGAGATATTCATCCAACTGCTTTCTCAGTGTCGCGACCCGCATAGGTGCGATCATGTCGTTGGCAAAGGCATAGATCAAAAGGGACCGCGCTGCCTTTTCGTCAATACCCCGCGAGCGGAGATAAAACAGAGCATCCTTATCGATTTGACCGATGGTGGCGCCGTGGGTGCACTTCACGTCATCCGCATAGATCTCCAACTGAGGTTTGGTGTTGACCAGGGACTGGTTGGAGAGCAAGAGATTGTTGTTCGTCTGTTTGGAGTCTGTTTTCTGGGCACCCGGTCGAACCAGGATCCGCCCGTGGAAGACTCCGGTAGCCTGCTCGTCCAGGATGCCCTTGTACAGTTCGCGGCTGCTACCGTGTGGTTGAGCGTGATCCAGTTTGGTGTGGTTTGTCGACGTGTTGCTGGCCTCGCAGCAAATACAAGCCTCGAAGACTGCAGTCGGCCCCTGTGCCGTCCAGCACGGCAGTAAGGTTGTGCCGCACCAGCTTTCCACCCAGGGTAAATGAGTGGGTGCTGAGGTGGCTGTCTCGCGACTGGTAGCCGTGCAGGGCTCCGATATGAAAGGCGTGGAGATTTTCGCTCACCAGTTTGTAGTGCTCCAGGGTGGCATTGTCTCCGGTCACCAGTTCGGTGACGGGGTTGGTGAAATGAACCTCGTCAGTCAGACTCAAATAGGTTTCAACCACCTGAGCCTGGCTGCTTTTCTCGGCCACGATCAAGTTCCTAGGATGGGTGACTACGGGCTGCTCTCCGCCGGTGGTCAGAAACAGGACATGAATGGGCTCCTGGAGTACGGTTCCGAAGCGGATGTGTACGAAGGCGCCGTCTGCTGTGCAGGCCTGGTTCAGGGCATCGAACACGTTGCCGCTCGCGTGGTAATCCCCGTACCGTCCCAGATGTGCCTCCAGGATTTCTGGAAAGGAAGCCAATCCGGACTGAAGGTTGCCCACCCGGACACCCTCGGGCAGTCCCTCCAGCGACGAGAGTGACGAGGAGAAGAAGCCGTTGACGAAGACCATGCGGGGGCACTGGATGTCGGCGAAGGGAAGCAGGTCCAGACGGTGACGGGTGATCTGGGTTTGGCCGTTCCCGGCCGGTTGGAAGGCTATCTGGCCAACCGGAGCGACGTCGGTGTATTTCCACTCTTCGTCGCGTGGGCTGGGGAAAGCCGTAGTCGGAGAAGTAGTCAATGGCCTGCCGGCGCCGCTGGAGCATCCAGGACGGCTCCTGGTGGAGCGACTCCTGCAACCGCTCGAAATGAGCGGGATAGAGGTCTTTTTCGTGAGACACGGTTTCCATCATCGAAAAATCAGTTCAAGGCCTGGGCGGCGGAGTCTTTCTCCTCGACCCAGGCATAGCCTTTCTGGTCCAACTCAAGAGCCAGATCCTTGTCGCCCGATTTCACAATATTCCCATCCACTAGAACGTGGACGTGGTCGGGAACGATGTAATCCAGGATCCGCTGGTAGTGGGTTACCACCACGATGGCTCGTTCCGGATCCCGCATGCCGTTGACTCCCTCCGACACCACTCGAAGAGCGTCTATATCCAAGCCGGAATCGGTTTCATCCATGATCGCCAGACGCGGTTCCAGAACAGCCATCTGGAAGATCTCGTTTCGCTTCTTTTCTCCGCCCGAGAACCCGTGGTTGACGGGACGCTGCATCAGGCCTTCGTCGATGTGCAGGGCCTGCACCTTTTCGCGCACCAGGGCGAGAAAGTCCATGGCGTCGACCTCCTCCAGGCCACGGTGCTTGCGCATGGCGTTGAGAGCTGCCCGTAGGAAATACACATTGCTGACCCCAGGAATCTCCACCGGATACTGGAAGGCCATGAACAGCCCCTCGCAAGCTCTCTCTTCGGGAGACATCTCAAGAAGATCCTGTCCCAGGTAGCGGACTTCGCCCCGGATAACCTCGTAGGTTTCCCGGCCGGCCAAGACCTGGGCTAGTGTGCTTTTTCCGGAGCCGTTGGGCCCCATGATGCAGTGAACTTCTCCGGCCTTCACCTCCAGATTGATGCCCTTAAGGATGGTTTTTTCGCCCGGACTTGACGTAAAGATCCTTAATTTCCAACATCTTGTCTGACATCCGTTCTTAAATCGTTTTGGGTTGGCGTTGTGCGCTCGGCTCAGCCCACGCTGCCTTCCAAGCTGACTCCCAGAAGTTTCTGCGCCTCGACGGCAAATTCCATCGGCAATTCCTTGAAGACTTCCTTGCAAAAGCCATTGACGATCATCGACATGGCGTCCTCTGAAGAAATCCCCCGTTGCTGGCAGTAGAAAATCTGGTCCTCACCAATCTTGGAGGTGGTGGCTTCGTGCTCCATTTGAGCCGAACTGTTATTGATCTCAATATACGGAAAAGTATGGGCTCCACATTGATCGCCGAGCAGTATGGAGTCGCATTGCGTGTAATTGCGGGCACCGTCGGCCCGGCTCAGCATCTTCACCAGACCGCGATAGGTGTTCTGACCGAAGCCGGCCGAGATCCCCTTGGAAACCACCGTGCTCCTGGTATTTTTCCCAATGTGCACCATCTTGGTTCCGGTGTCAGCCTGCTGGCGATTCTTGGTCATGGCGACCGAATAGAATTCGCCGATGGAGTTGTCGCCCATCAAGATGCAGCTGGGATACTTCCAGGTAATGGCGGCTCCGGTTTCCACCTGGGTCCAGGAGATCTTGGAATTGACGCCGGCGCATTTGCCTCGCTTTGTGACGAAGTTGTAAATGCCGCCTTTGCCGTCCTTGTCTCCGGGATACCAGTTTTGGATGGTGGAATACTTGATTTGAGCGTCGTCGAGTGCCACCAGCTCCACTACGGCGGCGTGCAACTGGTGCTCGTCGCGCTGGGGAGCCGTACATCCTTCCAGGTAACTCACGTAGCTGCCCTCGTCAGCCACGATCAGGGTTCTCTCGAATTGTCCCGTGTTGGCCGCATTGATGCGGAAATAGGTGGATAGTTCCATGGGGCAGCGCACCCCCTTGGGCATGTAGCAGAAGGAACCATCGCTGAAGACGGCGGAGTTGAGGGAGGCAAAAAAGTTATCGGTGTAGGGAACCACGGTTCCGAGATATTTCTTCACCAGATCGGGATGGTCCTGGACCGCTTCCGAGAAGGCGCAGAAGATGATGCCCAGGTCGGCCAATTTTTCCTTGAAGGTGGTGGCCACCGAGACGCTGTCGAAGACGGCGTCCACGGCCACGCCAGACAGCATCTGCTGTTCTTCCAAAGGAATGCCCAGCTTTCGATAGGTCTCCAAAAGCTCCGGGTCCACGTCATCCAGGCTCTTGGGGCCGTCCTCTTTGGATTTGGGAGCCGAATAGTAGACGATGCTCTGATAGTCGATGGGTGAATAGTGGACATTCGACCAACTCGGCTCCTGCATCTCCAACCAGTGCCGATAAGCCTTCAGTCTCCACTCCAGCATGAAATCGGGTTCGTTTTTCTTGGCCGAGATCAACCGGACGACCTCTTCGTTGAGACCCGGAGGTACGCTATCGGCTTCGATGTCGGTAAAGAAGCCGTACTTGTATTCCTGCTGCGCTAGATCGCGAAGTTTCTCTGTTTCAGTGGTAGCCATAGACGTTTTCCTCGAAGCCTGTCTCGAGCAAGATCCAAGCTGTCATTGCAGCGAGACGATTTGAATCGATTTGTCCTGAAAGGGGAGCCAGTCCGGCTCGAAAGTTCGGGCCATGTCCGTGAGGGTGATCCCTTCCAGAGCCTGCCGCACCGCGTGACTGATGGTTTTCCAGTTGCCCCGTACCGGACACAGGAGTTCGTGACGGCAATCCCCGGAAGCGCTGACGCATTCGGTCAAGGCGATGGGGCCTTCCATGGCACTAATGATCTTGGCCACCGAGATCATCTCGGGTCGCCGGGCCAGCCGATAGCCTCCCTTGACCCCTCGCTGAGAACGCAATAAGTCCCTGCGAGTGAGCAGCTTCAGGATCTTACTGACCATGGGCAGAGGCAGGTGGGTCTCTTGGGCCAGCTCCCGGGCACTATAGCTGACTCGTTGCGGATCAGCCGCCAGGTGGGTCAACAACACAATGCCGTAGTCGGTCTCTTTGCTCAGTCGAATCATCGTCTCTGCTAAAATAGTACTAGTTGAGTACTCTTTTCAAAAAGCTAGCATAGCAAGGGGTTCTCGACATTGTCAACCCTCGAGAAAATCAAAAAGGATCCACGGGTGGCCGGCTTTTCGAGCCGTCACCTGCCAGCTGACGGGACAATCTCGCTCGGTGACGGCATTTCACTGTGTGAGGCGTAATAGCCGGGACGGGTGTTTACGATCGCCGCCACGTAAGGGGCCCGAACCTCGATACTGCGCCAGCGTCCATCCTGGATGATGTTGGAGGGGATATAGGAGATGTAGTACTGGTTTTTCAGCTCTTCGGCCACTCGGGCGTAGATGTCCGAGAGCTTGGCAAAGGCTCGGGCGCCCAACACTTTCCCGCCGGTCTGCCGGGCCAACCGGTTGAGATAGCGCTTGGCTTCGATAATGAACTCATCGGTGAACATCTTCGGGATGGAGCCGATTCGGGCCAGAAAGGCCGCTCTTTGCGCGATGGCCGCCGCCCAGTACTCATCGAGCTTGGAGACGACGTAGACCATGGCCTCCGAGCGCACGGCCAGATCGAAGGCTTCCTCGTAGCCCACCATGCTGCCCGTGTCCACTCCATCGGTGAGAAGGATCACGGCCTTCTTCCCCTCGAGATCTTTCAGGAGATCGTCGAAGGTCACGTACAGGGCATCGTTGAGTACGGTTCGCCCCTTGGCGTAGATGCTTTCCAGAGCGGTTTCTACTCTTTGAATGTCATTGGTCCAGTTCAAGATCAGGCGGGGTTTGTCGTTGAAGGTGATGATGGCGACTCGATCTTCCGGATCGAGCGTCTGGGCAAACTGGAGAGCGGCTCGGCGGATGGCCCCCTGCGCGTCGCGGGTGCTGCCGCTCACGTCAATCAGTAGAACGACGTGCACGGGTACTGCCTCGCTGTAGAAGTTCACGATTTGCTGCCGGACTTCGTCTTCAAAGACTTGGAAGTCTTCCTGGCGCAAGTCGCGCACAAAGCCCCCCTGAGGAGCCCGGGCATTGACCGATAAAAACACCTGGTCCACGGCGACCCCGATCTTGAACCCCGGTTGATCGCTGGCTGACGGCTCCGTCTGATCGGCGGTGTTCTGCGCTAGCCCAACGGGCGCGAAAAGAAGGGTGAGACCGAGAAGAAGGCATGCAAACACGAGATGATTATATCAGAGGAGGGATGCAGCCGGGTCTGCTCCCGCCCTCGTGGAGGGAGCTTCTGCTGAGGCCAGGAATCCTGGCGATGAATCTCTTCGATCTGGTCCCACCCCAACGTGGGGGGCGCTAGTCGCGGGCAGCTGGCGCGCCACTCTTGCTCTTTTCCACCAGCCGGATCTCTCCGATCGACATCTGGGAGTCCACGGCTTTGCACATGTCGTACAGGGTGAGAGCCGCCACCGAGACCGCCACCAGCGCCTCCATTTCGACTCCCGTCGACCAGCGGCAGAGCACCTCGCTGCGGATTCGGAAGGCTTTCTCCAGCAACTCGATCTTCACCTCCACCCAGTCGAGGGCTAAGGGATGGCAGAGAGGAATCAGCTGGCTGGTTTGCTTAGCTGCCTGGATGCCCGCCATGCGAGCCACCTCGAAGGGATTCCCTTTGGGAAGCCCGCTCTGCTGCACCAGATTGTGCACCTGAGCCGAAACGAAAAGTGTCCCTTCGGCAATCGCTCTGCGATCGAACCGCTCCTTGCGGCTGATGTCGACCATCCGGGCGCGTCCCTGCTTGTCAATATGGGTCAGTTCCACGAAAGCACCTCCTTACCGCTCACCCTCGCCTGCTACGACTCGCAGATTCCCGTTTCACGGGATCCGGCTGCCCCCACTCAGGTCTGCTGACGCGCTTTCGCCTTCTGCCCAGTCGGACAGCAGGAGGACATCGACTCGTGATCCCGCGGATTGAAGATCGACGGTGGCTGGAACCACCAGTAGAGCGTTGGCGCGGGAAAAAGCCACCATATCAGCAGACCCTCGAGTCTCTATGGGTTCCACCCAAAAACCTTGTTCCTGCCAAAGGAGGCTGGCCGGCTTGAAGAAGGTGCGACCCGGCTTCTGTTTTACCTCCTTTAAGAGTCGGGCCCGAACCCGAGGTAGACTTCTCCGCTGAAAACCCATCCACTTGCGCAAGCAGGCCCGGACGAAGAGTTCGAAAGTCACAAAAGAGGAGACCGGATTGCCGGGAAGGCCGAAAACCATTCGATCGTCCCGCCGACCTACCAGAATAGGCTTACCGGGTTTGATGCTGGCCTTATGAAACAAAATGTTCACTCCGGCCTCGGCGACCACTCGAGGGACGAAATCGTGCTCGCCCATGGACACGCCGCCCGAGAAGAGGACCACATCGCCGTCTAGCGCCTGATCCAGCGCCTGGCGAATGGCCGCAGGGTCATCGCGGACGATGGGGAATACGCTGGCCTCCACGGGCAGAGTGAGGCACTGCGCTAGAAGCATGTAGGCGTTTGAGTTCCGGATCTGTCCAAAGGCCGGTCGATGATCGAGTTCGACGATCTCGTCTCCTGTGGCCAGAACGGCCACTCGGGGAGCTGAAAAGACGGCAACGTCGGTTTGCCCAAAGGTGGCCAGAACGGCGATTTCAGCCGGGCCAATCACTCTCCCCGGCTCTAGAACCGCAAGGCCCGATTTCACCTCACTGGCTCGAGGGGCAATATTATCCCCGGGTCCTATCGGTTCCAGGATCTCGACGAGATCCTGGTCCAAGCGGCGTGTTTTCTCCACCATCTGGACAGCATCCGCTCCCCGGGGGACGGGCGCTCCCGTCATGATCTGAACCGCCTGCCCCGACCCCACCGAGAGTTGCCGGGGACTGCCTGCCGGAGTGGTTCCGACGAGGCGCAGCCGCCGGGGGAGGGAGTGCACGTCCCGGGCTCGCAGAGCGTAGCCATCCATGAAGGATTTATCGAAGGGGGGGAGATCCAGATCGGCGAGGACCGCTTCCGCCAGAACGCGGCCCTGGCTGGCCAGCAGCGACGCGCGGACTTTCTGGGGCTCCGGAACCGAGTCCAAGACCTTGGTCAAGGCCTGTCTGTAACTCAGCACGATGACTTTGGTCCCCTCACCCGGATCTCAGAAAGGCTGCGTACCGGCTGCAACCATCTTTACTGGTCCACCACACCATAGTAGGATTCTTGATTAAACATACTCGGCAGGCGGTATGAACAACAAGAGCAAAACCTTGTTGGCGGGGGTGACTCTGCTCATTCTGGGCGCCATTGTAGGGTTGAGTGTCCGTTCCGACCGAAGGGAGCGGATCCAGGTTCAGACGGAAGAGGTCACCCGTTATCCCAAACTCATTTCTCAAGTGATCGCCTCTGGCGAGATTCGTCCCAAAGAATATGTCCAGCTTCAAGCCGAGGTCCCCGGCCTGATACGGGAAGTCCACGTCCAGGAGGGGGATGCGGTGCAGCAGGGCACTCCGTTGCTGCCCATCGATCCCACCCAGACGCAAGGCGAGGTTCGCGCTCAACAAGCGCTACTGGAGGCCAGACTGGCGGAAGCTGCCAGTCGGAGGGCTCAGATCGCGTTGCAGGAGAATAACCTGGGCCGCGATCGCGCCCGACTGGAGGTCGCCCGCGCCGAGCAGGCCCACGCCGCCAATTCCCTGGAGATTTCACGCAGAAGTTTCCACCGCCATCAGCAGTTGTTCGAAGAGAACCTGATCTCCCGGGAGAGCTACGAAAATGCAGACAGCGTCTGGCTCAAAGAGGGGACGGCTCTGAAAACGGCCCGAGCCCGCGTACAGCAGGCCAAGGCGGAAGTGGCGGTCGCTCAAGTGCTTCTCGAACAGACCCGCCACTCTCACCGAGGAGCCCTGAGCCGGGTCGAACGCAATCGTGCCTTGATGGAACGCAAGCGAGACCTCCTGGCGAAGACTCTGATCCGATCCCCTTTGGCCGGCGTCATCACCCGGTTGAATGTGGAAGCCGGAGAACGAGCGGTGCCCGGAACCTTGAACCACCCGGCCGCTACCCTAATGGAGATCGCCGATCTGTCGATTATTCAAGCCGAAGTCGAAGTCGATGAGACCGACATCGTCCAGGTTCAACTGGAGCAGGAGGCTCTCGTTGAAGTGGACGCTCTTTCCGCCACACTCCTGAGGGGCACCGTCGCCAAGATCGGCAGTTCCGTCATTCAGACCCCGGAACGAAGAAGGGACGCGCGAGACTTCAAAGTTGTGATTCGGCTCAGCGATCCCGTGATCGAGCTCAGACCTGGCTTGAGCTGCACGGCCGAGATCACTGTGGCCGAACGGGAGAACGCCCTGGCGGTACCCATCCAGGCATTGATTCTGCGCCATGGGGTTCCGGATCCGAGAAAAGGAGCTGCTGCGGCAGGCCACTCCTCCGGATCGTCGCGTCTGCAGAAGGGGCAAGAGCGGCAGGGAGTCTTTGCCGTCCGGGAAGAAAAGGCTGTTTTCGTGCCAGTGGAGACGGGAATCATGGGGGAAACCGATGTCGAGATAGTCCGGGGACCCGGTGAAGGCACTCGGATTGTGACTGGTACCAACGCAGTCCTTAGAAAGCTCCGCAGCGGGGACAGGCTAACGATCGAGAACGAAGGGGATTGACTGTGCCCCCTCCGCCCCTGATCCGAGTGCGAGATCTCCGAAAAACCTACCGGATGGGTTCCCAGCGGATTCAAGCCCTAAAAGGCATCAGCTGCGACATCGAACCCAACGAATATGTAGCAATCATGGGGCCTTCGGGGTCGGGAAAATCGACCCTCATGCACCTTCTCGGTTGTCTGGACACTCCCACTCGGGGACAATATCTTCTGAACGGTAGAAGGGTCGATACCATCCAGGAGGATGAGTTGGCATCCATCAGGAATCGCGACCTCGGCTTCGTGTTTCAGACCTTTCATCTACTGGCGTGTTCCACTGCCTTGCAAAACGTCGAATTGCCCCTGATCTACAGCGGCGTACCGGCCAAGAAGCGCTGGCGCCTGGCCCGTCAGGCCCTAGCCGAGGTGGACCTGGAAGATCGGTGCGATCACCGGCCCGCGGAGCTGTCCGGAGGGCAGCGGCAGCGAGTAGCCATTGCCCGCGCACTGGTGAACGATCCCGTTCTCCTTCTGGCCGACGAACCCACCGGCAATCTTGATTCCCAGACGGGTGCGAGATCATCTCGTTGTTTGAATATCTCCACCGGCGTGGCCGTACCGTTGTTCTGGTCACTCATGAGGAAAGGATCGCCCGGCGTGCCCGGCGGATCATCCGCCTCCGGGACGGTCGCATCGAGAGCGTTGACCCGGACAGACCCAAGCGGTACGGTCTCGCTGATCGAGTGCATCAAGAAGGCCGAGACCCCGAACAACTTCGGTGACAAAAACGGGAAGGGAGGAGGTACATCTATCCATGAACGGTCCGCTGACTCAGCTTTCGAATCATCTCTACCAGTTTTCAGATACCTGTAACGTCTACCTCCTCAAGGATGGAAATGCAGGCCTTCTGATCGACTGCGGTTCCGGCACCATCCTCGATCACCTGGCCGAAACCGGAGTGGAGCAAATTGAATGGGTGCTTCACACCCATCATCATCGAGACCAGTGCTGGGGCACCCCTCGCCTGGTCCAGGCAGGCGCCTCCGTGGCCGTGCCCGAGCCCGAGCGCTACCTGTTCGATCGGGCCGAGTTGTTCTGGCAAACGCGCAGAACCTACGACAATTATGATAACCGCAACAATTTTTTCAGCGTCGGTGAAAACATCCCCGTGGCCGCTACACTGGATGACTACGAACGGTTCCAGTGGAGGGATTTCCAGTTCTACATTCTGCCCGCCAAAGGCCACACGCGAGGAAGCAGCACGCTCCTGGCGGAGATCGATGCGCGGCGGGTGGCCTTTACCGGCGATTTGATCTATCCGGGAGGTAAGCTTTATCAACTCCACGCCATGGAATACACCTACGGCGCCATGGAAGGGGTTCTCTTCACCTTGCAATCCACCCAGGCGTTGAAGAAGATGGCTCCCCAACTTTGCCTTCCCTCCCATGGAGATCCAATCGAAAGCGTGGACTCGGAGCTCGACACCCTGCAGCGCCGTCTCATGAACCTGGTGCGAATGGGGCGGGGACTGCGTATCGGGGGACGGGAAAGCATTCCCGAGACCGCCTTCTTGCCGGAGCCCCAGATGGTGGAGCTATCCCCGCACTTACTCTGGGGAGGGGTGTGGACCTGCTCCAGCTTCTATGTTGTGCTCTCGGAGTCGGGTAAAGCTCTTTTCCTGGATTACGGACATGCCTTCTACCCTCACATGCACGTACTGTCGGATCACTACGGCCTGGAGACCATGCGTTTCGTCGAGCACCATCTCGATGAGCTGCGGGAGAATTATGGGGTGAGCCACTTCGATCTGGTCATCCCCACCCACATCCATGACGATCATACCTGCGGCATCCCTCACCTGCAGCGCCACTACGGAGCCCGCTGTTGGGCCCTTCGCGAGGTGGGCGAACCTCTAGCCGACCCGGCTGCCTGGGCCAGCACTCCCTGCCTTTACCCCAAACCGATCCGCATCGACCGGGTCCTGTCCGACGGGGAGCGCTTCAACTGGGAGGAATTCGAGTTTCAGATCTTTCACGCTCCGGGACAGACGGAATACCACTCTTTGGTGGCGGGGATGATCGACGGGAAAAGGGTCGCCTTCACCGGCGACAACGTCTTTTTGCAGGAGGTCATGAGGCATGGCAACGAGGTGCAGATCGAGCCTTTCGAGACTACCGTTCTTCGCAACAGCTTTCGCCTGGAGATGCACCGTCGCTGCGCCGAGATCATGCGCCAGGTCCAGCCAGAACTGGTTTGCCCCGGCCACCAAGGGGTGCTCCGGTTCTCGAAGCAGGAATTGGACACGTACTGTCACTTCATCGAAAGCAAGGAGCGCGCCTTTCGCGACATCGTGGACGAGCCTGCCGATCATTTCATTGACCTGTTCTGGGTACGGCTCCTGCCTTACGTGAGCTCGGCGGAGCCCGGAGAAAACCGGCGCTACCGGCTTCTGGTAAGAAACAACCTGGAGCGAGCCGCCCGTTTCGAGGCTCGACTTCTGGGTCCCCCGGGATGGGTCAGCGATTCGGGGTTCGAGAGTCTGGAGCTGGAGGCAGACGAGCGAGGAGAGATCCGGTTGGAGTGCCAGGCACCGGAGAGCGGCGACGGCATCCGCCGGCTGTTGACCGTGGAGGTCCGGGTGGATGGAGTCTCCCACGGACCCCTGGCCGAGGCCCTGGTGACCGTGAAGCCCTCTTAGTGCTCAGTTCTCGGGGGTTCGGCAGTTGCTCCCGTTGAACCTCTCTGGCACAATCGGAGCTTCCAGCATCGACCCTTCCTTAAACGAGTGGTCTTTCGGGAGAGTTGTGGTCAGCCAGGAAGGGGGCCGCATGCATGGGAAAGGCATGGTGAGAGGGGTGAAGGGATCGGTGAACCCGACATCCTACAACAGGTCTCTCTCCCCATCGTTGATTGTGCCCAGACCAGTTACGCGGACGAGGAGATCACTGAGAACATGCATCTGCGCGGGTGGTGTGTCGGGCAAGGATTCCTGCACGGGGGACAGTGGTGCTCCTCTCGTGGTGCCGGATGGGAGTGGTGGCTTCAAGCAAGTCGGCGTGGTCAGTTTTGGCGGTAGCCCGGAACAGGCTTGCGATGTTCCTGAGTTTCCAGGTGTCTTTGTGAAGGTTTCGAACTTCGTGTCCTGGATTCAGGAAAATGTGCCCTTGCTGGCTTCGGTGCTTTATTTCTCCCAGTTTGGAAACGGAATCCCGGGCGCAAATCGTCTTTGAGGCCATTGGGAGAATTGAGTCCCGGGGACCGACCGCTAAATGGCTGCCCGTTCTCGCAGCTCGACCGCACCCGGAGCGGACCGACTAGAGGGTGGGAGAGAGACTCGGAGAGGAGGATTTTTTCATGCCTGAGGCAACCCCGGGACCACCCGGTCTCGCGTGGCTTGGTTTTGCGTTGTTCACGGTCCTGATGTGGGGGCTTTACGGGATTCTTCTACACACCGGCCAGCTGGGGTTTCAAGATCCGGCCGGAGGACGCTACAAGGCTTTCCTGTTCGTTGGAATCGCCTATTTTCTGACCGCGGTTCTGGCCCCGCTGGCGGTCCTGATCCTGCAGGGTTCCAGCTGGGATTTCTCCTCGACCGGGATGAGTTGGTCCTTGATGGCTGGAGTGGTCGGTGCCGCTGGAGCTTTTGGGGTGCT